>NZ_JBFCVT010000003.1:0-58876 GCF_040705235.1 Allomuricauda sp. ANG21
GCCGATCAGTTGCGAGCCCAGTCCAACGCAGGCCACCCCCGCATCGATCCAGCCCTTCAGTTTGTCCCCATCGGTGCTCACACCCCCAGTGGGCATGATGCTCGTCCATGGCTGTGGGCCCTTTATGGCCTTCACGAATCCCGGCCCGTACGTTGAGCCGGGGAAAAGCTTCACGATCTCACAGCCCAGTTCCTCCGCCCTTGCTATTTCCGTCAACGAGCCACAGCCCGGGCTATAGGGAACCTTCCTGCGGTTGCAGACAACCGCCACGTCCTCCCTCAGCGAGGCCGTCACCACAAAGTTAGCACCCAACTGCATGTAGAGCGAGGCCGAAGCTGCATCGGTCACCGAACCCACCCCCATCATCATCCCAGGGAGTTCCTTTAGCGCATATCTGTTGAGCTCCGTGAACACCTCATGGGCGAAGTCGCCCCGGGAGGTGAACTCCATCAGTCGGGCACCGCCATCGTAACAGGCCCTCAGCACCTTCTTTCCCACCCCGACATCGGGGTGGTAGAACAAGGGCACCATTCCTGTTTCGAACATTGCGTTAATTACTTCAATCCGTGTATATCTTGCCATTTTCTTCCGTTTTTACCGTGATACCCTTCCAGAGGCGTCGCCCCCCATCAATTTTTCCACTTCGTCCACGCCCACCAGGTTGACATCGCCCTTTATGGTGTGCTTCAGACAGGAAGCGGCCACCGCAAAGTCCAGTGCGTTCTGGTCGTCCCCCGGGTACTTGATCAGTCCATAGATCAATCCCCCCATAAAGGAGTCCCCACCACCAACTCGGTCCACAATGTGGGTGATCTGGTACTCCCTTGATTTATAGAGTTCCTTTCCATCATAGAGCACCCCCGCCCAGGTGTTGTGCGAGGCCGAAAGTGACCCTCTAAGGGTGGTTATCACTTTCTTGGCATTGGGGAACCTCTCCATCATCTGTTTACAGACGGACAGGAAGGCCTCGGCCTTCACATGCTCGCCCTGGGTGGTGATGTCGAGCCCCTCCGGCTTGATGCCAAAGTGCTTCTCCGCGTCCTCCTCGTTCCCTAGGACAATATCGCAATGTGAGGTCAGCTCGCTCATGATCTCCTCCCGTTTGGCATCATCGCAGTACTTCCAGAGCTTGGCCCTGTAGTTCAGGTCCGTTGATATGGTCACGCCCATCTTTCGGGCCACCTTAACGGCCTCTATGCAAGCATCGGCAGCTCCCTGTGAGATGGCAGGTGTGATCCCCGTCCAATGGAACCACTGCGCCCCCCCAAAGACCTTCTTCCAGTCCACCATTCCCGGGGCGATCTCCGCCATGGCCGAATGGGCCCTGTCGTAGACAACCTTGCTCCCACGGCTCACCGCTCCGGTCTCCAGAAAATAGATGCCCAGACGGTCGCCCCCGAACACTATCCGGTCCGTGCCCACGCCCCGCTTGCGCATCTCCATCAGGGCACATTCCCCGATATCGTTCTTCGGCAGACGGGTCACAAAGTCCACCGGGACCCCATAATTGGCCAGGGACACCGCCACATTGGACTCCCCACCACCGTACACCACATCAAAACTGTTCGCCTGCGAGAACCTTAAAAATCCCGGAGGGGCCAAGCGCAGCATGATCTCTCCGAAGGTCACTACTTTATTCATCTTCTATATTGTTTAATGGTTGTAAAAATATCAATATTTAATCGTTGTTGGTAAAAAAGAAGAACGCACCTAAAATGCAGTACGTTCTTCACTGGATAACTAAACTAACACAACAACTATTTTCTTTATTCTTTATTGATTAAATCATCATTTGGAACTTTTTTATGCCAATAAGACGCCAGTATGGAGCCCGTAATATTCATCAGCGGTCCAAAAACCGCAGGTGCAAGTCCCATGGTAGCTATTTTTCCCAACGTATTGGCAATTCCCGAGGCAAGTCCGCCGTTCTGCATGCCCACTTCTATGGATATAGTGCGGGCATCACGCTCATCCATCCCCACCAAACGTGCAAAACAATATCCTAGAAAGTATCCAAAAAGGTTATGAGCGAGGACAAGCAGCAATAACAATCCTCCAATATCTAACAGACTGTCACGGCCAGCGGCCGTAATTACGATTATTATCAAACCTATGGCCAACATTGATATCAAGGGCATGACCTTGTCCAGCCACTTTGTACGGCCATGCAGCAGGTGGTTGAACAAGAGACCGGCCCCAATGGGCAGTATGATCATCTTGATGATGCTCCACATCATGGCGAGTACATCTATTTCCACGAACTGCCCAGCCAATAGTTTCATCAATAACGGAGTAACAAAGGGTGCCAATAGTGTAGCTATGGATGTTATGGTAATGGAAAGGGCCAGGTTCGCCTTTGCCAAATATGCCATTACGTTTGAAGCTACACCACTGGGGGAACAGCCTATCAACACGATTCCTGCTGCAATCTCTGGGGGGAGTCCACTTACATCAGCAAGGGCAAACCCCACCAAGGGCATTATGGCCAGCTGGGCCGAAACTCCCACAAGGACACCTTTTGGAGATTTTATAATCTCCGCAAAATCCTTGATGCTCATTGAGGTGCCCATACCAAACATAATGATCTGGATCAAGGGTATGATCAGTACGGTAAGCTTAAAATTACCGATCTTCACAAAATACTGTGGCCAGTATAAGGCGAGCACAACCCCGGCAAAAATCATTGCGGCAAATATGTACCCCTTAAATTCTCTATAACCATTAAAACCAATAGCGAGCAATACAAAAAACCCAGTTAACAGGAGTCCAGCCCTATCTAAGTTACCAGTCCACGCCATAAGTATAAATGCAGACAATATCAGCCCTGCAAGCGCCAATGAAATACTATGTATGTTAATTTTACTCAAAATATATAGTTATAAATTAGTTCACCACAGAAGTTATTATTGCAATTTGTATGCTTGACGTGCCAGTAATTGCCATTTTCCTTCTTCATTTTGCTTGTACACTTGAATGTTACCAATGCGAATGTCAACAAGCTCTCCATTATTGGTTGCCTTTGCTTCAAAAACATGTCTTACGATTGCCGTGTCATCAAACAAGTGAACACTTTGCAATGGATTGTTAATCATGGAAAAATTGAAAGGACCGTTAACCACATCATCCAAAAACTCCCTTTTGTTCTGTACAAGTCCACTTGAATGGCCATATGTTAAATCCTCTGAGGTTAAATCAACCAATTGGATACTATCTGCATTTACCATGGCGTTGTTGAACTTAATTACTACTTTTTTTACATCCTCTTCAGAAACTGAAAATTTTTGGATCACATTGGTACTGCTCGCATTAACGGTTTCTTGCTTTTCTGGTTTTGTATTACAGGATACAGCAACAAATACCAGACAAATGATTATTTGATATTTTATCCCATTGACAGTTTCCATAGAGCAATTATCCATCATTTCTTCTTTCTTCCCTCTCTTTCAAAAAAGTATCCAATTCGGCTTTAGACATGGGTAGATTTGGATATTTATCCAACCACTCCTTAAAATCCTTTTCGAAAACCTCATCGTCCACAACAAATCTTTCATTGACATACTCATATTTATTGGTACGCATGCAAAATCTATTGAACTCATCTTGAAGTGCGGTAAATTCACCAGAAATAACGACCTTTTGGACTAAATGTGGTGGAATAAAACTTACCCCTGTGGACTTAGCCAATACCACATCACCAGGTAAGACGGTTACTCTACCGATACGAATTGGACCATTCACTGATTCTATCATCATTTCTTTGATAGCAGATGGATCAGAACCGCGAATCCACGCATTGAATCCTTTAATTTGGGAAAGACCTTCAACATCTCGAACCGATCCATTGAATATAACCCCTCGCTTACCAGCCTTATAGATTGCATTGCCCAAATTGTCGCCTATCAAAGTTCCATCAACCATTTTACCATAACTATCTGCCACATACACGTCACCATCCATTAACTTTAGAATTGGCGCATAATTGGTTACCGGGGTTTTGGTCCCCTCCTTCTTTGCCTTTTCTTGGATATAGGTATTAAAATCATTTCGGAGGGGCATGAACTGAGCAGTTACTACACGACCTGTCATGACCTGACCTGGATGTAAAATTTCCCAGCCATTTTCAAAAGGGCTGGCAAAATTTTCAAATTGATTATTGTACCCATTTCTTCTTAGAGTACCCCAAACTTCTTCCATGGACAGCGCCTTAAGTCTCTCCAGTAACTCATCTGATACTTTGGGCCTACCATCTGATGTTCGTTCACCTTCCCATTCAGAAGTCAACGCTTTTATCGTTTCTGGTTGCCAAACTACATTTTGTGATTGCAATCCAAATACAGTGCATACAATAGCAATACATGATATAAATACTCTTTTCATAATATTTGTTTTAATTAATATCTTAATATGTTTATTTCTTGGTTTTATGGAACCCTTACTTTGATCAAAATCTTCTTTATTGTGTCATGACCCTTTTTCCTAAAGGCAGGGCGATGAATATCTCTTGGTGAAAAAATGAAGAACGTACCTGGTTTTGCCACATAAAATTTTCCATTCTCCACATTGTAGTTTTCTACATCCCTTTTTGGATTGTACGCCACAGTTGAGCTGTATTCTGCATTGTTCAACGAAGCAACACCCATACCTGCCTTGCCCTTTACCACATACTGTAGATCATTAAAATTCTGGTGGGTCTCCCATTCTATTTCACCAATATCTTTTGTAGGCCCTTCTGAAACATAAGCCATAACATTTCCTTCATCAATGATATACCTCCCTGTTTCCAGGTCCTCAAGATTGTGCGAATTCAAGAACTCAAATGCTTGGTCCCACCAATTGGAATTTTCACAATACTGGCGGGCCAGTTCTTCTTTATCAATTGATTTATGGGGCTTTAACTGTAAGCCGCCCAACCAAACCTTGCTCTTGTACCAATCAGATACATTTTCCTTATTGCATGGGGTTCCAATACTCTGTGAATTTGTTCCTATGGAACACAAAACAAACAGGATGAGTATTGGAACCCTTTTTGCAAAGGGTTCCATTAAATTCATCATAATAGATCTACTGTAAAGGTTAGTACCCAGGATTTTGTTCAAATTCTTCCCGATTGGTAAGTCGATCTATCATGTTACTCGGAATAGGCCGGAGCAGGTGTTTTTGCTCAACATTGTCTCTCCCGAGAGTGTTATATAATTGAACTCTCTCAATGAGTTTTCCAGTCCGCTTTAAATCGGCCCATCTTAACCTTTCTGCTCCCAATTCCAATGCCCTTTCATCTAGGATAAAGTCAATATCCAAATCCGCCTCTGTAATCTCCATATCAACCTCTTTCCCTGGCCATGCAGCTCGGTGCCTAATCGTATTGATATGGTCGACTGCTTCGGGCAGATTTCCCTCCTTCATCTGTGCCTCTGCAGCAATCAAGTACATTTCCGCCAAACGTATTTCTATTACGTTCTTGGTTCCAACTCCACTATTTATGGATGGTCTTAATGGGTCTTTGTATTTTCGCATATGCGGAAAAAGCTCTCTAGAACCAGTTGGATTTTCACCATCATATAAATCATTGATATCAAAAACACCGTATTTCTGCTCCAGTTCAGCTTCTTCACTATCTGGAATATCCCAAGGAACGTAAATAAAAGCAGTATCTCCAATTTGCATATTGCCAACAAGAGTGGACTCATTATTTGCTATCCAAGCTGTCTTCCAAGACTTAGCAAATCTTGAGTCGTTTTCACGGTTGGAAGCCAAAAGGTCAAAATAGTATCGGGTTGCTACAAAACGAGGCCAAGGTCGGTCATTCTCTAGGGCCCTAGTCATTCCGGGCTGAAGATCGTACCTGGGTGTAAAGTATAGGAAATAGGCATTTCCACTTCCATTAAGTCTTTCATCCTGAGAGAATTGAATAGACCAAATCACTTCAGAGTTCACTCTATTATCTACGTCCCACAGGCGTGAATAATCATCGAGCAGTGAAAAACCATAATCATTGATTACTTTTTCCGCATATTCTGCAGCCATATCATTCTGGTTCAAAGTAAGGTACACTCTAGCCAGCAAAGCCTGGGCGGCAGGCCTAGTGACTCGACCAAATTCATCTTGTGTATCAGGTAGATGTTGCTCTGCAAACAATAAATCCTGTACAATCTGATTGTACACCTCAGCTTCCGAAGCCCTTGTAGCCGTTGTTACCACATCAGTAACTTCTTCTGTCACCAAAGGCAATCCACCAAAGTGCATCACCAAAATATGGTAGTACCAGGCCCTTAAAAAATAGGACTCAGCAACTTTTTGATTGACCGCACTTTCAGGCATTTCCTCCACAGCTCCCGCTCTTGAAATAGCGGCATTGCAGGCCGCGATCCCTTGATAAAACGGAGACCATAAATTCCAAAGCACTGGATTGGCCGGCTGTATTCCAGAGTTGTAAGCATTAAACTCAATGAATGTTCCATCTGATCCATTGGTCCAGAGGTCAGTTCCGAAAAACACCAATGGTGCAAAATTGTTTCCACCAGCGAACAGAGTCCGTGTGAATGTATAATTGGAATTGACAAGGTCATTAAATCCCTTCTCGGTTGTGAAGTATGAATTGATGGGTGGTGATACAATTTTCTCTTCATCGAGAAAATCACTAGAACAACTACCTATAATTGCAGTAATCACAACGAACAGAACTATATTTATATGTCTTTTCATAACTATATTTTTAGAATTGAATGTTTAGACCGAGAATAACTGTTCTTGTAGCAGGATAAGAGGATATTGTCCTTGTTCCATCCACAACATCTCCGGTCAAATCGGGCTTCATGTTAAAATCCCGCATTTCGGATTTTGTCCAGTATGCCAAATTCTCACCGGACAAATAGAGTCTCAACCCTGAAAGGGGTGTTTTCTCAATCAACGAGGCCGGGAAACGGTATCCTAGAGAAATCTGTCTAAGACTTATCAAGCTCGCGTCCCTGTAGGTTAGCGTACTTCCGTACAAACCACTTCCTTCATACAATTGATTGGGTCTCGGGTAATTATTGGTTGGATTTGTAGGTGTCCAATAATCAAAAACCAACTTATTGTAACGCTTCTTGGAAAAAGGTGCAAAAGGGCCTATTGAGGACATACCCCCCCAACGTATATAGGTCTGAAAAGAAAGGTCAAAGTTCTTGTAATTGAAGGTATTTGTAATGTTGCTCACAAAATCTGGCTGAGGACTTCCCAATACCATTCTGTCCGCATCGGTAATGGCGCCGTCATTATCAACATCCAAAACTTTTATTTGGCCAGGCTCCTGACCATAGCTTGCGGCCTCTGCACTTTCATTTTGTTGCCATATACCAATCTTTTTAAAGTCATAAAAAACTTCTATAGGCTCACCTATGAACCATCTATTACCAATATCATCAACTTTACCATTATAAAGTTCATCTATTTCGGTATTGTTTCGGAAGAATGTCAAGTCCGTTCTCCAACTAAATTCCTCAGTTGATATATTCACAGAATTCAAGGAAAGTTCAAAACCTTTGTTCTTTGTTTTTCCGACATTTTGAAGTACTTGATCATACCCCGAGGTAATTGGGAGTTTTCGGAACATAAGGAGGTCGTAGGTGTTTGTATTGTACATATCAACACTTCCTGAGAGCCTGCCCCCGAAGAGCCTGAAATCAACCCCGAAGTTATAAACAGCCGTGGTTTCCCATTTTAGGTTTCTATTTTCCAATTCTGTGGGATAATACCCAAAGCCTGGTGACTCATTCCACGAATAAGCACTCCTATCAGCACCACCTTGGGTTTGGTAAGGGCTAATCCCTTGGTTACCAGTAACACCATAACTCAACCTCAACTTCAAATCATCCAACCAATTTTCAGTGCTCTTCATAAAACCCTCATCTGATATCCTATAGGCAAATGCTGCCGAAGGAAAGTATCCCCATTTATGGTTCGGTGAAAATTGGGATGCCCCGTCTGCCCGGAGGGACAAGGTCAATAGATACTTGCTGTCATATCCATAAAATATTCTACCTGCATAGGATAACAGATTGGTTTCTATCAAATTTGAACCAACCGAATTCACCAAGGTAGCACTGCCCAAATTATGGTATCTAGATTCCTCATACGGAAGATCACTCACCCCGGCGTCACTAGTCTCTAATCTGGTGGTTTGGACTCCTTGTATTGCAGTTACGGTTAATTGGTGTTTTTCATTGAACTGCTTATTATAGGTAAGTATACTTTCGTATAACAACAGGTTATCTACAGTATTATCTACCTGAGCCGTTGCCGTACCAAGGTTTCTAGCAAGTGAATAAAACCCTGCCGATTCTTTTATGGTCCTTAATTTGAAGTTTGTCCCAAGATTTAACCTATACGTTAAATCTGGAGTTATCTTCGCTTCCCCAAATACGTTTAAAATAGCTCCCCAACTTTTATTGTCCCATCGGTAGGAGTCATATATATAATCTGCCAATGGATTCAACAATAAACCATCTGCAGTAGCTGTAAATCTTGGAGTTCCATCATCCTCGTACAACTTACCCAGCGGACTTGACTGAAATGCTTGGAACAATGCTGCGCTGGACTTCCTTTTATTGTAGGAGTGATTCAGTAAAATTGATGCTCCCCCACTGAAGATAGGTGAAAAAGTAAAATCCAAATTTGTCCGCATGCTGTATCGGTCAAAGTTTTCGCCAGGAATTATTCCATCTTGCTGGAAATAGCTTCCTGAAAAATTATATTTTACCTTTTCAGACCCACCGCTCACGGTTAACTGGTGTTTCTGCTGAAACCCATGTTCGTATAGTAAATCTTGATAGTTTAGACCATTGCCTCCTTGTCTAAGACTCTCTATTTCTATTTCATCGAATATAATTTCATCAAACTCGGCGCTGGTTCCACCTTCAGGATAATCCCCAATTGCCCTGTATGCTTCTCTTGCAATCTCGGCATATTGCGGACCATTGGCATAGGGAATGGTTCCATAGGCCATGATGGGACCTCCATAACTTTCAAAAATAAACCTTGGAGCTCCAGTGGCACCTCGCTTGGTTGTAATGATAATTACACCATTGGCCCCCCTTGCCCCATAAATTGCTGTAGATGAAGCATCTTTCAATACATCCACGCTCTCAATATCATAAGGGTTGATGTCATTCAAAGTTCCATAATAAGGTGACCCATCCAATATAATCAATGGATCATTGGTTGCTGTAAAAGAGCGCTGGCCCCTCAACTGTATTTGGGTTGAAGCTCCAGGTCCTGCCCCAGAGGGCACTACATCCAATCCGGGTATACGTCCAACTATCCCTCCTTCAATGGATGTCATGGGGATATCGGCTATATCTTCGGTGCTTACAGAAGCAACCGAACCAGTAACGTCTCTACGTTTTTGTGTTCCATACCCCACAACCACAACTTCATCCAAGGCTTGGGAATCTTCCCGCATTACAACATCAATAGTGGTTGATACTCCAACAGGAATCTCTTGACTGGCGTATCCTATGGAAGTGAACACTAATATTGATTCGGGTCCTGAGATTTGCAAGGAGTAATTGCCATCGAAATCTGCGGCCGTTCCATTTGTTGTGTTCTTTTCAACAACGTTGGCCCCGGGTATAGGAATTCCTTGATTGTCCACAATAGTACCAGTAACAGTTTGCTGAACAATCTTTGCATCCAACAGCAAATCATTGGAGATCTTTTCTTGAACTGGAATTTTTTTAATGGGTGGGCCTCCTCTTTTTAGCACAATTTGGTTCTTGACCACGGAGTAGCTTACGTATTGCCCTTTAAAAATAAGGTCTAGTATTTCAGAAATAGGTTTGTTCCTTACCTTGAGGGAAACAGTCCTACCTTCATTAATTTCTCCGCTTCTGTAAAAAAATGTAAAATTACTTTTGGATTCTATTTCCTCAAGTACGTTTTGAATGGTCTCATTTTCTACTTCTAAATCTATTTTGGTATTTTGGGAGAATGAGTTTGCTTGTACATTTAGCAAAGCACATACCAAAAGAAGAAATGAGAGCTTCATAGTTCGGTTCTTATTAAGAATATTTCCCAGAAAGTCTGGAAACCAATCTATTTTTTGCATAATTTTGAATGGTTTTGATTAGTTAGTAACATTTCTATTAAAATCAATCCTTGTCGGGAAGTGTTGCACCACTTCCCGATTTTTAGTTTTTGTTCATATCACCATAGGCATTCTCTTTTTTGTTTATTATTATTTTTCCATCGTTGATCAGGTAATCAAAATTTGCACTTTCCTTAAACGTGTTCATTAAGTCTATGATAGACTCTTCACTAAACTTGCCATGAAAGCGAGAATCGTTCAACTCTGAATAGTTGTTTTCTACCTCAACATTATATCTCCGTTCAATTTTTTGTATGATCTCCGTAAATGAATCATCATTGAAAATCAGCAGGTCCTGTGTCCAACCAATATAATCCTTAACATCCACCTCGTTTATGTTTAATCCTTCAGGAACCAAAGAGGCCTTTTGCCCTGGCTTTATTACCAGAGGCTCAAAATTGAGGGTCTTGGCAGTTTTATTGTTCACTTGAACACTTCCTTCTACCAAAACAGTGTGATGATTAGAGCCCTCATAAGAGCTCACATTAAAATGGGTGCCCAGTACCTCAACCTCCATGTCATTGGCCTGGACAATAAAAGGAGACTGTTCATCTCTGGCCACTTCAAAATAGGCTTCCCCAAGCAAGAACACCTCCCTGTTTGCACCAGGTAAAAAATTGACTGGAAATCGCAAACTTGTACCTGCATTTAGATGGACCCAAGTTCCATCTGAAAGAATTAGCTTAAAGGTCTTTCCCCTAGGCACCTTTATTTCGTTATACACAAGTTCTTTGAGTGTACTGTCTTTTTTGTAGCTAAGAACCCCCTTACGTTGGGAGGCAATAACCTTTCCTGATTCATTCGTTATTTCTCCAGCTGCATTTTCGTTTAGATTATTCTTCCCATTGCCGGTTTGCAGAACAATCATTTCTTCGTCAATTTTCAGTAGTTCCCCATCTATGTCATTGTAATTGAAGTAGGAAATCAGAGCAACCGTCAACCCAATAACAACGGCAGCATATTTGATCCAAGAACTGGAGTATATCTTTCTCACCGTAGATTTACGCTCTGGAACAGCTTGGTTTTTCAACTTTTCCCAAACCCTTTCCTTTATGGCTTCATTAAAATCCAGATCGGACCAGATATTAGAATCATCTTGATACGACTGTAAAAAGCTTTCCAAGAGCTCTTCCTCTTCGGGAGTACATTGTCCTTTAAGGTACTTTTTAAATAAGCTCTTAGCCTGCTTTTTATTAAGGTATTTCATGTAGTTGTACTTATCTGGGATTGCCCATATAGTACCTTAGTACCAAAACATTTGAAAAAGTACCCGTCCTTTTTTAATTATTTATCATTTTTTTATATAAATAATTAAAGCAATAGTAATATTATCGCTCCTAGAAAGTCATATTGACAACCAACGATGTTACGAAACGATAAAGAGAGTATGCGGTTAAATGAAGAAAATAAAAAGTATAAGCTGGTATATGGCCAACTGCTCGGGAGAGATCTGTTCTTTTAATAATTTGAGCGCCTTGCTTATTTGATTCTTAACTGATTGTATGGATAAACCCAGTTCTTCTGCAATCTGCTTATTTGACTTTTCTTCAAATCTGCTCATAATAAAAATCTCCCTACACCTAGGACTAAGATTGTTTACCAAGTTTTTTACCAATGATTCCAATTCATCAAATTCCATTTTTCGGGAAGCATTCAAAGAGGCATCAACTATATTCAATCGTGTTAAATCTTCATGGGTGAAGCGTTGATTGCGAAGCATTTTAAAAATTTGAAATTTTACCGCTTGATGTAAGTAGGCTTTAAGGTGTGTAATGTTATGCTCTTTTCTTTTTTCCCACAGATGGATAAAAACGTTTTGAAGAATATCTTCACAAAGCTCTTGCTGTTTAAAAATATTCATCGCATAAAAAAAGAGTCTTTCTGCATATTTAGAGTAGATTTCCTCATATGCAAGCACGTCGCCTTTTTTAAGACGAGAGAGCAACTCTTGGTCGTTTTCTGGCATTGGTTTTTGGTTGATATTGCCATAAATCTAAATATTTTATTTTATAAACAATAATTTGATAATAATATTCCTACTTTTTTGTGATATTAAAATTATTTACGAAATCGATTTCGAAAAGCTTAATTATGCAATATGAACTCAGTGATAAACTTTCTTTATCACTCCGGAAAGTTTCAATAATTTTAAGGGTAAGCCAAAATCTGTTCTGTCGTAACAGAATCGAAAATAGAGTTTACAGAACAGTGCAATACTATTTTTTAGGATTCTTTATGGCTAGAACCAAGCTTTAGAATTACACTAGATAAGGGATGTTGAAATCTTTTTAATTTGAACTTAATGGATTCTAAATCCACATTGAGCATTGAAAATAGGGCAGCTATAATAATCAAGTTCTTGATAATATACTGCCCTAACAATGTCAAGAAAGGCATTCCACCGCTGAACATCTGATCTGGAAAAAATACAAGCGGGGTAAATGTGAAAATGATATGCACCAAAGCCATTAACACGACTGTTTTTCGCGCAACATTGAACACCAAAAAAATCCCAATCCATGTTTCCCAAAGCGCCAGAAGAATAAGGGCGACACCATCTGGGATCAATCCGAACGTTAAAACATGTACCGTACTCTTGGCCAAACCTTCGGCTGGACTTAGATCTGGAAAAAATTTTAAGGCCCCAAACCATAGATAAACCAGTCCGATGGAAATTGCTAGAAGGCTGTTTCTGGCGGGCTGTTTCATACCTGTAATGAATTAGTTGCTAAATTGGTTCATTAGCTCTGGGTCCACTTTTACTTTTTTATTGGGAAAGCGAAAAGAAACCCCAAGATTAATGAGATAATCTGCAAAAGCCGCGTCCCCGTTCCTTGGGTTACCAGTGGCTTCTTCCGTTTGTTTATCCGTAACACTTTGTGGACGATCTCTTCGAACAGCAAAAGGTACGTTCAAGTTGATTGAAAAATTATCCTTTATAAAGGCAATCCCAGGGTCTATTGACAAAACATTCCCAGGTCTTCTAAATCCTTCATTGCCTCCAATAAGGTCCTTAACAGGAACACCTTCATATCTCGCGCCCAATGAACCAGAAATTGTATTGGAGAAACTTTGACTAACACCCGCACGAACAGAAAACTGGTCCGGAACGGCCATGATGGCCTCGTTCTGAAGAATTGGACTCAAGGTTTCCCTAAAGGTTCTTGTTCCGTTGGTTTCCCTTGGGTTGATCAAATAAAATCCACCCCCGTAAGCGAACAATTTCTCGGCTATTTTTTGGTAAAATTGAAAATCAACGGTTATTCCAAAGCCTCCATCCCCTGGCTGGATACTTTGGTCAACCGGTCTTACTTGTGGGCCTCCCTCTGGACCTACATTGTAAAAAATATCGGAAGCATTCCAGTTTCCTGTGGGCAGTTTTAGACCCAAGCCAACGGCCAAGTTTCCATTTTGATGTTTTTCCAAATCAAAAAGCCAATAGCCCACTCCAACTCGGATATCAGCCAAACCACGTGAATAGGTAACATTTCGTTCTTCGCGACCATGCTCATAAAGCGAAGACCGCGTATTGATCACCGTAGGAATGGTGATACTGGTATATAACCTATCGGTTATTCCATAGGTCAGGAAGAAATCCCACGAATGGTTATGGTTAATGACCTCAGACCCATTGGCAACCCTATCCGGTTCTTCATGGGTGCCCCTAAAGTGTCGGAATGATTTAAAATAACGATAATTGGAGCCTATTTGAATGTCCCCCGGACCCAAAAGATTGCTTTCCAAAGTGTTCCCTACGCAAGATGAAAAATGACGAATGGCCACACAACCTTGTGCATTGGAGGTGCTGATTCCTAAAAAGATGACTGCAATAAAAATTAATAGATAAAGTGTTCTTTGAGATTTCATTTTGATGTGATTGGTTGTTCTAAAAGAAGGCCGACCCATGAGAGCGGCCTTTATATTACATACTTCATGAAGATTGCTAAACTTGGAGGCCAAAGTATAGCTATAAATCACACCCGTGGACTAACGGCGAGGTAAAAAAGATTAACAAAGGATTAATGAGGTTAATAATGGATTAACCTAAAGTGAATTTATTTACCCCTGTGCTTCTCGTTTATAAATGTTGGGCAATCGTATCCCAAACCGAACGGCCAAAGTCCGCATTACGATAACCACAACAATGGCCGAGAGATAAGCATATTTCTCAGGTACTGAAAGCCACGTAAGCAGAAAATAGCTTGCACCTCCCAAAATACAGGTAGTAGCATAAATTTCTGTTCGTCGAAAGATAATTGGAATTTCATTGCAAAGCATATCCCTGATTACGCCCCCAAAACATGCGGTCATGGTTCCCAAAGCAATGCACACAACGGGCAACAATTCGGCCTGAAGTCCTTTTTCTACACCTACCATGGTATAAAGACCAATCCCAATTGTATCGAATAGAAATAATGAACGTCTTACATATTTCAACTGGTTCACAAAAATGACCGCAAAAACCACTGCAATAAATATGGTGATCATATAGGTGATGTCCATCATCCATGTCACTGGCGTATTACCAATGAGAAGATCGCGAAGGGTTCCTCCACCAATGGCTGTTACAAAGGCAATGATAAGCACCCCGAACAAATCCAATTTCTTTTCCATGGCCACCAAAACCCCTGAAATGGCAAAAGCCACCGTACCCAAAATATCTATAATTTGATAAAGCATTGTCTACATTTTTTGGGTGAAATAATTGTAATCCTTCAATACGGTATCCAAATAAGGAACATCGTAGAGTTTTGAATTGGTCTGGAGAATACTCTCAACCTTCACTCGAAGCGCGGTCAGGGTTTTAAAATCCCCACTTTTTTTGGCGATATAAAAGGTTTCCTTAATCAAACGGACATCTTTGTCTGAGAGTAAGGTCACATTGGTAAACTGCGGTACGTATTCCTCATTGATTTCTTCCAAAATAGTGTGCGAAACTTTGGTCTTCTTTTTAGTACTAATGACCACCGTACCTGCGGCGGCATCACCCACCCGTTGTCTTCTCTCTGAAAATAGAATACTCAAGATTCCAATAGAACCCAAAAAAATCCAGATATCCACCAAGCGAAGCATCCATCGCACCAACAGATTGCTCCAATGAACAGGGGTACCATCCAAACGGACTACCCGCATCTTCATCAACATCTTGCCCACGGTCTGGCCATTAAAAAGGCTGTGCATTAAAAGGGAATAGAACATGGCAGGCAGAAAAATAAGGGCCACAAGCCCGCGTTGGGTCCACGCATCTTCGTACACATACCCGATAGCATCACCAATAAGATTGACCAAGAAGGCATACATGTACAGAATGAAGCCATCTATTAAAAATGCCACAATACGTTCACCAATACTGACAATCTTATAATCTAAGTTGACATTTTGCGTTGTATTGATTTGGAGGTTACCCATATAACCGTAATTTTAGCTTTAGGAATTTCCACTTATGCGCGAAGCTGCCTTTGTGAAACAAAATAAGGAAAAATG
The DNA here is from genome assembly GCF_040705235.1 of Allomuricauda sp. ANG21. NCBI lineage: Bacteria > Pseudomonadati > Bacteroidota > Flavobacteriia > Flavobacteriales > Flavobacteriaceae > Allomuricauda > Allomuricauda sp. ANG21. The sequence goes on from NZ_JBFCVT010000003.1 coordinate 15,608, forward strand.
GATTGCTTTTGAAAAAGCAATCTCATTTGGTAACCATACCGATCCAGATGCTCTTGTTGATGGCTACATCCAACTCACAAACGATTTGGCCTACGCACAGACGTATTACGCAGAAAGCAAGACTTTATTGTACTTGAACTCATTGGCTTCCCAAGCGCATCAAAAAATTTATAAGAACAAAAAAGAGTCCGGGAACCGAATCGTTTCGTTTTGGGTACGGGAATTTCCGCTCTTTTTCAGGCAATATCACAAGACACTGCTTATAGCTTTCTTGATTTTTATCGTGGCCTCGGCCATTGGTTGCATTTCAGCCTTGAACGATTCTTCGTTCGTGCGTCTTATTCTGGGAGATGCCTATGTAAATGAGACCTTGAACAATATTGCCAATGGCGAACCCACAGCCATTTACAAAAGTGGAAGCGAAGTGGGTACGTTTTTGGGAATCACCATCAACAATATCCGCGTAGCCTTTTTGGCCTTTGCTTTTGGGGTGATTACAAGTATTGGAACAGCTTATATTCTATTTAGCAATGGGGTAATGCTAGGGGCATTCATTACCTTTTTCTATACAAAAGGGGTCTTTTTCGAGGCCAACCGACAAATCTGGCTGCACGGCACCATCGAAATTTCGGTAATCATCATTGCGGGCTGCGCTGGACTCATCATGGGCAACAGTATTTTATTTCCCAAGACCTTTTCAAGACGGGTTTCCTTTATGAAAGGGGCCAAAGATGGTTTAAAAGTGGTGGTGAGCACCATTCCCTTTTTCATCATTGCCGGATTTATTGAGGGATTCATAACCCGTTATGCTTCAATGCCCGATTGGCTCGCCTTTTTGATTATCGGAGGGTCGTTATTTCTTATCGCCTATTATTACATTCTATATCCAATCTTACTAAACCGATCTTATGAAAGATAAATACATTGAACTTCGAATCAATCGCGATTTTGGTGATATCCTCACCGCGTATTTTGATTTCTTAAAGCAGAACATCAAAAAGTTCACCAATGTTTTTCTCAGTTACAACGGCATTTTCCTTATTGGCCTACTGATTACCAGTTATTTATTGGTCAGTGGATTTGTGGGCATGATATCAACCAATTCAGCTTTATATGGTATTGATGCAGGGCAAACCGATGATGAGACCTATTGGATTTATATCATTGCCGGAGGAATTCTCTTTTTCTTGATTTTCCTAATGGTTGCCGGACTGAATTTTAGTCTCAGTTCTTCTTATATGATCAAATACGATGAGCATAAAGGCATAGGTTTCACTAAAACCGAAGTTTGGAACCTTACCAAGGAAAAACTTGGCAACACTGTGGTCTTTATTTTGCTCTTGATACCGATTTACCTTCTATTTTTTATTGCTTCCATAATTTTTGCCTTTATTCCATTGCTGGGGATGTTTGCACAATATATCATTCAATTTTTCCTAACGGCATGGATTGGGGTTTCCTTTTACAGCATGTTGAGCGAAAATAAAGGTGTAACCGATGCTTTTGGCGAAGGGTGGAATCTGGTGAGCAAAAACTTCTGGAAATCTGTTGGGGTCAACTTCATTCTAGGCCTGCTTAATGGGTTGCTCATGTTTATTGTGCTCATAATTCCGGGGATATTGATTGGTATTTACACCTTCCACGTAGTGGAAAATAATGTGGATGTGGGAGGTATTGTATCCACAGTTGTCTATACCCTTGGTTTGTGCGCATTGCTCATTTTAATGGTTTATGCCCAATGTTTGTCACAGTTTATCAATGGAATTCTTTTCTACACCCTGCATGAGAAGACCTATAATATCAACACACGAAGTAAAATTGAACAAATAGGGCAATCCGAACAGTGATCAGATCAAATTTCATCATACTTTTTTTACTTTGGGTTTCGGTCTCGTTTGCCCAGAACGATTCCATTGCAATTCCCATTGATGAAGGCTCCGCCCTGACTGAGCGTGAAATTCAAGAAGACCTCAGCAAAAAATATACAGGAGACGATTTTGACTACGACGCAAAAACTGGGGAATCAGCAAACCTTTTATGGCGCTTTATACAATGGCTTTTGGAACTTCTTCAAAAACTTTTTGGAGCTTTTGGAATTGATATTCCACCAAGTACATTGGTATTTTTAGAATTCAGTTTGTATGGGCTTATGGGAGCCTTGGTTATTTTCCTGCTGATTCGGGTGTTTGTCAATGAAAAATTCAATGCCCTATTTACCAAAAAGGCCAAGTCTATTGTTGACATCGATTTATCGGAACAACATATTGAATCCTTGGATTTGGATGCCTTGATGAATGATGCTTTAAAAAACAAAGATTACCGGCTTGCGGTGCGGTATCAATTTTTAAAAATCCTGAAACTGCTTTCCCAAAAGAACCTCATTGAATGGCATTTTGAAAAAACCAATGTGGATTACGAACGGGAAATAAAACACGGCAATCTTCAGGTGGCGTTTAAAAACGCCTCCTATCTCTACGAGAATATTTGGTACGGGGAACAACCCGTTGACGAGGTTGGGTATGCCAAAACAAGTTCCCGTTTCACCACTTTGAACAATTTAATTCAGCGATGACATGGACCGGAAATCGAAACTAGTCATTGCGCTTTTTGCCTTGGTCGTGGTAGTCATCATCATCACCGAAATTGCCAGGCCAAAACCCATAAACTGGAGGCCTTCCTACACCTCAACCGATAAAATCCCGTTTGGGTGCTACGTCCTTTATAACGAACTTCCCTCCATTTTTCCTGATGACACCATTGAAACGGTGGATAAAAGTGTGTATGATCTTATGGTCGGCAGGGATTCCACTTTGAATTCCAATTATATCTTCATCAACGAGTACATCGATTTGGATGAACAGGAAACCCATCAGCTTTTGAAATATGTTGAGCAAGGAAACTCCGTTTTTATTTCAGCTACCGGATTCGGATGGCCACTGCTCGACACCCTGAATATCTCCATAGAATCGGATTACAACCTCAAGGAGGGTACCGCTGTCCTAAATTTGACCCATAACCAATTCAATACAGAAGAATTTGAACTGTCCAGAGGTGTTTTCAATTCGCATTTTACCAGTGTGGACTCCACCAACACCACCATTCTGGGGCATATCACCTATACCAAGGAAAACTTTTTGGAAAACCAGCCAGAAGTTACCGTCACCAAGCCCAACTTCATCAAAACAAAATTCGGAAAAGGGCATTTTATTCTGAGCAGTACCCCACAGGCCTATTCCAACTACTACATGCTCAAAGGAAACCAAGATTATGTGACCCATACTTTTTCGTATCTGCAAAATGAAGGCCTTCTCTATTGGGACAATTACAAAAAATCCGGACGCATCATCATCAACTCGCCCATGCGTTTTGTACTTACGCAACCCGCCCTAAAATGGACCTATTATCTTACCATTTTGGGTATTTTGTTGTTCGTACTTTTCCGGGGAAAACGGGAACAACGCATCATTCCAGTGATAGAACCTCTAAAGAATTCCTCGGTGGAGTTTGCCCAGGCCGTTGGATCCCTATACCATCAAAATAAGGACTATACAGACCTCATTCATAAAAAATTGAACTATTTTTTGGCCTATTTAAGAAACCGATATCAAATTGACACCTCCCAACTCGATGAAAAGACCATTCAAGTGCTGGCCTCCAGAGCTGGAAAAGAAATGGGGGAAACCAAAAAGTTGATAGACTATATCGTGACTCTTAAGCAAAAAACCGCCCATACCGAACAAGACAGCATAGAACTCAATAAAAGAATAACCGCATTTAAGCAGTAAATATGGAAGAAAACGAACAACAGGACGACGCTTTACAATTCAATAGCCGGATTGACCTGACCCAATTGCAGGAGGCCGTTTCTGGTATTAAATCTGAATTAGCAAAAGTAATCATTGGCCAGCAAGACATGATAGAATTGCTCATCATTTCAATTTTGGCCAATGGGCATTCCCTCATTGAAGGCGTGCCCGGAGTGGCCAAAACGGTGACCGCCAAATTATTGGCCAAGACCATGAGTGTGGATTTCAGCCGAATCCAGTTCACTCCAGATTTAATGCCCAGCGATATTTTGGGTACCTCAATTTTTAACGTAAAAACTTCTGAGTTTGAGTTTAAAAAGGGCCCATTGTTTTCCAACATAATTTTGATTGATGAGATCAATCGCGCCCCGGCCAAGACCCAGGCCGCTCTTTTTGAGGCCATGGCGGAACGTCAAATCACCATGGATGGGACGGAATATGCCATGGAACCGCCTTTCTTGGTATTCGCTACACAAAACCCCATTGAGCAAGAGGGCACCTACAGACTGCCCGAAGCCCAATTGGACCGTTTCTTGTTCAAAATCAATGTGAACTATCCCTCCTTGGAAGAGGAAATTCAGATTTTGGAGAGCAAGCATGAGCAGAAAACCAAGATTGAGGAAGATTTGGTGAACAGCCTACTTTCTGCACAACAGATAGCAGATTACCAAAAGACCATAAAGGAAATAATTGTGGAAAAAAACCTGCTCAAATATATTGCATCCATTGTGGACAATACCCGAACCAATGCCAATCTGTATTTAGGGGCATCGCCAAGGGCATCCATCGCCATAATGGACGCATCTAAGGCATTAGCCGCCATGAACGGTAGGGACTTTATCACCCCGGATGACATTAAAAAAGTGGCAGGTCCGGTTTTGGGGCACAGAATCATATTAACCCCTGAACGGGAAATGGAAGGATTGACCTCGGCACAGGTGGTGAATCAAATAGTGGACAGTATCGAAATTCCTAGGTAAGCAAGTGAAACGGTTCTTTAAGCCCATATATCTTCAAAAACGGTTCTTTATAGTGCTGGTGGCCCTCATTGTGGGCTTTGTGGTCTCCTATATGGTCCCGAATCTGTATGGTGCCCTAAAAGTGCTGTTCTATGTTTTTGTACTGCTTTTTATTGTTGATTTGCTCCTACTTTTTGCCTCGAAAGGAAAAATTGAAGGTAAACGTGTAGTACCGGACAAACTTTCCAATGGTGATGACAATCCAATCCAGTTAAATGTAGCAAACACCTACCTGTTTACAGTAACAGTGAAACTTATTGATGAAATTCCGTTTCAATTTCAAAAACGGGATTTTGGGTTGGTCAGCAAGATTGCCAGCGGTGGGAACAAAGTGTACGATTATCAGTTAAGACCAACAGAGCGAGGTGTCTATTCCTTTGGAAGTTTGAATGTTTTTGCAGTTTCCCCAATTGGCTTTTTGGCCAAAAAATATACGTTTGACCAAGCCCAGGAAGTACCTGTTTATCCTTCCTTTCTGCAATTGCAGAAGTATGATTTGATTGCCTTTACCAATCGGTTACATGAATACGGGCTAAAGAAAATCCGTCGGATTGGCCATACCATGGAATTTGAACAAATCAAGGATTATGTTCTGGGTGATGACATCCGAAACATCAACTGGAAGGCCACGGCCAAACGGGGGCAACTCATGGTCAACCAATACCAAGATGAGAAATCACAACCCATTTACTCCGTAATTGATAAGGGAAGGGTCATGAAGATGCCGTTCAATGGGTTGAGCCTATTGGATTATGCCATCAATGCCACCTTGGTCATCAGCAACATAGCCCTAAAAAAGCACGACAAGGCGGGAATGTTCTCTTTTAGCAACAAGATTGAAAATCGGGTGGTGGCCGAACGCAGGAGCTCTCAAATGAACCTGATTTTGGAAACGCTCTACAATCTGGACACCAATTTTATTGAGAGCGATTTCAGTAGATTGTATATTGATGTGAAACGCAATCTCAACCAACGGAGCTTATTGCTGCTATACACCAATTTTGAAACTTTGGATGCACTCCATCGCCAACTCCCCTATTTGGTGGCCATGGCCAAGCAGCATTTATTGGTAGTCATCTTTTTTGAAAATACCGAACTCAATGAATTCGCAGATAAAAAAGCGAATACGGTTCATCAAATCTTTGAGCAGACCATTGCGGAGAAATTCATTTATGAAAAAAAGCTCATTGTGAACGAATTACGAAAGCACGGCATACAAACCATCTTGAGCAAGCCTGAGAATTTGACCATCAACACCATCAATAAATATTTGGAGATAAAAGCGAGAGGGCTTATCTAATCTTCGAGCATTTGATACGAAAACCCAAGGGAACTCAGCGATACAGGAGCGGCTTCCAACACCAGTTTCCCAGTGTTCTTTTTCAATCGAAAATCAAAATTATGCCTATCATTTTGGGTATAATTGCCCCGGAGTCTTTTTTTGTCCTTTTTCTTTGAGAAGAGGTCAATGGTAACACCAACCGTAACACCGCCCAGTACCGTAGCGGCCAAATCATCGTTATCCCAACCGTTTTCACGCTGTCCTGCGTCCACTGCTTCTTTGGCAACCCCAATCAAAGCACTGCCAGCTACCGAGCCTACAAAGGTCCAGATACGATTCCCGTCCGAAGCCTGTTTTGCAATTCCCGCTCCGGCAAGGCCAAAGAGGTTTCCACCCAAAAAGTGAAGAGCTTTGTCCCGCTCCAATTGTCCATGACAATAGGATGCGAGCATAAAAAGTACCAGTGTGGGGATTAGCATTCTCATTGCGCGAGCTAAATGTATGAAAAGTTACTGAGTTACATCCCAAAGTCTACAGGTCTTCCGCTTCTTTTTTGGCCAACTTGAACTCCGACATCAGGTTTTGGACAATTTCGGCGGCTGGGGTAATATCATGTATCAGTCCGGAAACTTGTCCAATTTCCAGTTCCCCTTCTTCCATATCACCCTCAAACATCCCTTTTTTGGCCCGTGCCCTTCCTAACAACGTTTTTAATTCCTCAACCGATGCACCTCTGGCATACGCTGCTTGAACATCTTGATAGAATTTGTTTTTTAGAAGTCGGACAGGGGCTAATTCCTTCAGCGTAAGGTGGGTATCCCCTTCCTTTGCATCGACTACACGTTGTTTAAAAAGTTGATGTGACGATGCTTCTGGGCTGGCCACAAATCGGCTCCCTACCTGAACGCCATCGGCACCAAGCACCATGGCCGCCAACATGGCCCTACCCGTGGCAATGCCACCAGCCGCAATCAACGGAACACTGATTTTTTCCTTCACCGAAGGAATCAAAACCATGGTGGTGGTCTCATCCCGTCCGTTGTGTCCCCCAGCTTCAAAGCCTTCGGCAACAATTGCATCCACACCAGCTTCTTGGGCTTTTAGTGCAAATTTTACGCTGCTCACCACATGCACTACGGTAATACCCTTTTCTTTCAAAAAGGAGGTCCATGCTTTGGGATTTCCAGCGGAAGTGAACACAATTTTCACCCCGGAATCCACAATAATCTGCATCAAACGGTCAATATCTGGGTAGAGCATGGGAACGTTCACCCCAAAAGGGTTGTCCGTGGCTTTTTTGCATTTTTCGATGTGTTCTTGAAGGACTTCAGGATACATGCTGCCCGCGCCCAATAAGCCCAATCCACCTGCATTGGAAACGGCGGAGGCCAAACGCCAACCACTGGCCCAGACCATCCCTGCCTGAATGATGGGATATTGTATTCCGAATAGTTGTGTGATTCTGTTTTGCATGAAATAGTAAATAATTGTCAAACTGAACTTGTTCCAGCTTCACATCAAAATAAAAATAATAGGCTAAAAGATTCTGAAATAGCTTGCCTGTCGCCCAAATTCAGAATAACGAAAGATACTAAGAAGCTATGAAATTACCCCAGAACCCACTAATTCATCATCCATATACCAAGCCACAAACTGACCCTCCGTAATGGCGGATTGTTTTTCCTTAAAGTCCACATACAACCCATTTTCAATTTTATAGAGCGTAGCGGGTTGTAGCGGTTGTCTGTACCGAATTCGGGCCATTACCTCCAAGGTTTCATCTACTTTTAAGGCCAAATCGGGGCGTACCCAATGCAGTTCATCATCGGTAACAAAAAGGGTATGGCGATACAATCCAGGGTGTAGTTTTCCCTGACCGGTATAGATGATGTTTTTCTCCACATCGGTATCAATGACGAACAAAGGCTCCTTGGTTCCACCCACATTGAGTCCTTTTCGCTGTCCGATAGTAAAATAATGAGCTCCTTGGTGCTCCCCTACCACTTTTCCATCCGTTTGGGAATACAACGGTTTTTCAGCATTGAAAGCCAATTCTTCCCGTTTATTTTGAAAAGCAGGAACCGTTACTAAGAATTGTGAAGCATCCGTGGGCACTTCCACAATAACGCCTTTTTTGGGACTCAACTTTTGTTGTAAGAATTCCGGCAAATGTACCTTTCCCACAAAACAAAGTCCTTGGGAATCCTTTTTGTCCGCCGTGATCAAATCATTTTCAGCGGCAATCTTTCGTACCTCAGGTTTGGTCAAATCACCTATAGGAAACAAGGCTTTGGATAACTGCTCTTGCGACAATTGACACAGAAAATAGGATTGATCCTTGTTCTTGTCCACTCCTGCCAACAATTGATAGGTTTCAGAACCATCTTCATTTTTGATGGTCCCTTTTCTACAATAATGACCTGTGGCCACATAATCCGCGCCTAATTGCAGGGCAATTTTCAGGAAGACATCGAATTTTATTTCGCGATTGCAAAGCACATCTGGGTTGGGTGTCCTCCCCTTTTCATATTCACTGAACATGTAGTCCACAATACGCTCTTTGTATTCGGCACTTAAATCAACGGTTTGAAAAGGAATCCCAAGTTTCTCGGCCACGATCAAGGCATCATTGCTATCCTCCACCCAAGGGCATTCTTCGGAAATGATGACGGAATCATCCACCCAATTCTTCATAAAAAGGCCAATCACCTCGTATCCCTGCTCTTTTAAAAGATAAGCAGTGACACTGGAATCCACTCCTCCCGATAGTCCTACAACAACCTTTTTCATCGTTCTTGATTATGGGTACAAAAATACAAAATATGTTTAGTGACCGTATGTAGTCCATAGTTTGGAGCATACCTTACAAAGCAGGTTGAAGTTCCACAGAAGAGCGCATTGAAAAACCAATTTTTGGTGGCCTTTCATCGATGGAGATTACCGTTCGTCGATGACACATCAAAAGGGTTCCTTTTACCATACAAAAAACCCCGTTTTGACAACTATTAATTTTTTTACCAACCACAATGCCACATCTTTGAAGTCCCAAATCTTTCCAAACTATACCTACAAATGGAAAACTCCCCCAACAACTTGAGGGAGTTTTTTTGTTTAGTGATTATTCCTAATTTTCTTCCTCTTCCAAGATATCGATGATTTCATAACCATCTTCCACGGCCCTATAGACAGCATCATTAAGTTCGTAGGCAGAAATACCGTCAAAGTTGATTTCCTCGGCATCTTGCGGAAGTTCTTTTACGACAGCGCCAATAGGTGTTTCGGAAACCTCATATTCTCCATTGACCTCACGATAAAACACGCCATCCGCATAGCGATATGGAACACCTCGAACCGTTAAAACAATTGCGGTAACAGGTAATGCCCTTAAACGGAAACCTCTTGGTGGAAAAGTTCTTACGTAAACACCCTTTCGTTGTACGTAGTACATTCCACCAACCGGATAGTACGAGATTCTTCGATAAACAATTGGGCGGGTGTTGGCTGGTAAACGTCGTAACGTTCTTCGAACCACTCGACGGTTATGACGACGCACCTTACGCTTAATGACACGTTTTTCATGCCGGGTGACCTGGGCCTCAACGTACTCTACGGAACCCACGGATAAAAAAGCAAAAAGGAGCAATACTAAATGTAGATGCTTCATACTATTAAAATTTAGGATCATATACGGTTAAGACCTTCAAAAAATTGAAAGGTTTAATGCACGACTCTAAATTTTAATCCAAAACTATCTTCTACCGGCTTTTTTCTGCTCCTCGGCCTGCTCCATCATTTCGCGCATTTTACGCTGGAACTTGTTTTCCTTCTTCGGCTTTTTCTTGTTTTCCTGAATTTGGGCATGGATTTTATCCTCATCCAAAATGTAGTTCTTTATGGCCAACATGATGAAAATGGTAATCAGGTTGGAAACAAAGTAGTACAAACTCAACCCACTCGCATAGTTGTTGAAGAAAAACAACATCATAATGGGCGACAGGTACATGATGAACTTCATGTTGGGCATGCCAGGTTGCTGTTGCATCTGCATGCTCTGACCCGTGGTCATCATCATATAAAAGAAGATGGCTACCGATGCCAAAATCGGGAATAGACTCACGTGATCTCCATAAAATGGAATGGTGAATGGTAATTCAAAAATGGTATCATAAGAAGACAAATCTTCCGCCCACAAGAAAGATTTCTGTCGCAAAGAGAATGAAGTTGGGAAAAACATGAACAGTGCGTAGAAAATGGGTAACTGCAACAAGGCCGGAATACATCCGCTCATGGGGCTCACGCCCGCTTTGTTGTACAGCTTCATAGTTTCTTGCTGCTTTTTCATGGCGTTGTCCTTGTACTTCTCGTTGATTTCGGTGATCTCTGGTTTCAACACCTTCATCTTGGCCTGTGAGAGATAGGACTTATAGGTTACGGGTGACAGCACCAAACGCACAATAATGGTCATCACAACAATGGCAATACCAAAAGGTAAGAATGAGCTCAAAAAGCTAAAAAACGGGGTGAAGATGTATCGGTTGATCCAACCAAAAATTCCCCAACCAAATGGGATTGAATCCGCCAAGCCCAATTCTTTGTAATCGTCCAATATTTTCACATCGGTTGGACCGTAGTACCAGTGCATGTTCTGGGACAATTCCCCTCCCTGAAGCTCTAGGGGAGCCTTGGTGCTGTATTCTTTAGTGAACAAGATGTCCTTGCTCTCTTCCTCGACCAAATTTTTGGAACTGAGTTCAGCTGTTTTAAAATGATTCTCTGTTGCCAAAATGGAGCTGAAAAAGTGCTGACGGTACGACAGCCATTTTACGTCCTCTTCGGTTTCTTCGTCCAAGTCACTGCTTTCGGAAAGTTTGCTGATTTTTCCGTCATCATGATTATAGGTTAAACGGGTATAGCGGTTTCCATACTGCACACTTTTGTTATGGCGGATACCTTTTAAGTCCCAATTCAATTCGATGGGTCTAGTGCTGTTGATGATTCCGTTTAATCCTTGGGAACGCACTGTAAAATCAACCAAATACTCATTCGGTTTCATTTCATAGCGATACTCTAAAAACTGGTTATTGCCCACTTTGGCCTTCATGGAAAGCACCTGATTGTCTCCACTTTTAGTCAGTGATGGCTCAAAATACAAATCGGCTGTACTGAGCACCCTATTATCATTGGTAGAAAAATTTAGCGCAAAGTTGGCATTGCCGTCTTTTACCAAATACACCGGAACTGAATCGTAGGTGACAAAATTTTTCATTTTGGCCTCCACAATCTGTCCACCTTTATTGGATACTTCCAAATACAGTACTTCGTTTTCCAATTTGGTGGTTCCGTCAGAAGCTTGGGTAAAGCCAAACGCACCCACTTCACTTTTGTAATTGGCCACTGCGGTGGAATCCTGCAAGTTAATGGGCTCTTGTTGGTTTATCGGAGTGGTGTCGGCTTTCTTCTCAGCTTCCTTTGCAGCCGCTTCAACCTGCTCTTGTTCTGCTTTCTGTGCCTCCAACTCTTCTGGGGTAGGCTGATTTTGGTAAAACATAAAGATGAGTATCCCAAAAATCAGTACAAATCCAATAATGGAATTGATATCCAGCTTCTTCTCTTCCATGAAAATTATTTAGTAGAAATCTATTATCGGTATTTCAGGTGGCAAATATATGTCCAAAACCGCAGTTTATGTCAAACTGGCACTCTTTTGTTGTTGTTTCTGTGCCAATACCGCTTTTACAAACCCCACAAATAAAGGGTGAGGACTGGCCACGGTACTTCGATACTCTGGGTGATACTGCACGCCAATAAACCAAGGATGGGACGGAATCTCTATCACTTCCACCAGTCCCGTTTTGGGATTGAAACCCGTGGGCACCAACCCAGCTTCTTCCATTTGCTGGTTGTAGTCGTTATTGAATTCAAAACGGTGGCGGTGGCGCTCTGAAATATCAGTAGTTCCGTATACTTCGTGTACCAAACTGTTATCGGACAAATGACAATCCCAGGCCCCCAAACGCATGGTACCACCCATATCCGTAATGGATTTTTGTTCTTCCATCAAGCTTATAACAGGATGCGCAGTGCTTTTGTCCATTTCGGTGGAATTGGCCCCTTCCAAGTTCAAAACATTACGGGCAAATTCAATTACAGCCATTTGCATACCCAAACAAATTCCCAAAAAGGGAACATCGTTTTCACGTGCATATTGAACCGCTTTCACCTTTCCCTCTATACCACGTTCCCCAAAACCAGGGGCTACCAATAGACCGTCCAAGCCCATCAATTTTTTATCGATGTTCTTGGCCTCAAGATGTTCTGAATGAATGGAACGCACCTCAACCTCAACTTCATTGGTCGCTCCGGCATGAATAAATGCTTCTTGGATGGATTTATAGGAATCCGGCAGTTCAACATATTTTCCAATCAATCCAATAGTGACTTTGTTCTTTGGATTCTTATGTCGTTGTAAAAATTCTTTCCATTGGTCCAGATTTGGTTCAGTATCATTGGGCAAGGCCAATTTTTCCAAGGCTACGGTATCGAGACCTTCCTCCTGCATCAAAATCGGCACATCATATATGGTGGAGGCATCAATGGATTGAATGACAGCTTCTTTCTTCACATTACAGAACAAAGCCAACTTTTCTTTGATGTCCTCTGAAATCTCATGTTCGGTACGGCAGACCAAAATATCGGCTTTGATACCACTTTCCATAAGAGTCTTCACTGAGTGTTGGGTAGGTTTGGTTTTCAACTCGCCTGCGGCGGATAAAAAAGGAACCAAAGTAAGGTGTACCACAATGCCATTGTGCTCGCCCAATTCCCAAAGCAATTGTCGTACTGCTTCAATATAAGGTAGTGACTCAATATCACCCACGGTACCCCCAATTTCGGTAATCACGATATCATACTCGCCACTTTTACCCAAATTTTGAATGCGCTCCTTGATCTCGTTGGTAATATGGGGCACTACCTGAACGGTTTTCCCCAAAAACTCACCTCTACGCTCCTTTTCAATCACACTTTGGTAAATCCTACCCGTAGTCACATTATTGGCCTGTGAGGTACGAACGTTCAAAAACCGCTCGTAATGGCCCAGGTCCAAATCGGTTTCGGCGCCATCATCGGTCACGTAACACTCGCCATGTTCGTATGGATTCAGCGTTCCAGGATCAACATTGATGTAAGGATCTAATTTTTGTATGGTAGTGCGGTAACCCCTGGCCTGTAGCAGTTTAGCCAAGGATGCGGCGATGATTCCCTTACCCAATGATGAGGTAACGCCTCCCGTAACGAAAATGTACTTGGTCTGTGACATATTAATCTTTCTATTACGGGGCGTAAAGTTACAAATTGCCGGGCAGAAATCAGGAGGATTCCTTTGGAAAATCTTTTTGGAGTTTTCTGATGAGCGGTTCCAAGCCTTCATCTTTAATGGTGAGCATGGCGCTAAGATGGTTGCCAAGTTTCCCTTCGGGAAATCCTTTTTGCCTGAACCACACCAGATAAGCCAATGGCAAATCCACCAGATAACGGCCCTTGTATTTGCCAAAAGGCATTTTATAATGGGCTAGTTCCAAAAGTTGTTTCGGGTCGGGTTGCATTTCCATTTGTAGGCCTAATGTACTATCTTTCGCTGAACAATCTATCCCAATAATGAAACGAAGAAATTTTATTGCCACTGCCGCTGCGGGTTCCGCCGGTTTGGCATCGGTATCTGGCTTTGCCAAGGACAACCAATCACAAAAAGATTTTAAACTGAAGCACAACATCAACCATAGCGTTTGTGAATGGTGCTTTAACGATATTCCCTTTGAAGAGTTTTTACAGACCTTGAATGAATTGGGTGTAAAGGCCATTGATTTAATAGGCCCGGATAGATGGCACATCTTGAAAAAATACAACATCCATTGCTCCATGTGCAATGGGGCTGAAATCAGTTTGACCGAGGGATGGAACAACCCCAAATACCACGAACAGCTCATTAAAAATTACACCGAAATCATTCCAAAAGTGGCCGAAGCCGGCTACACCAACCTCATTTGCTTTAGTGGCAACCGCAATGGCATGAACGATTATGTGGGATTGCAAAACTGTGTGGACGGGCTTTCGCAAATTATGCCTTTGGCCGAAAAGCACGGCGTGGTCATTCAAATGGAGCTTTTTAACCAAGTGAACCACCCTGATTATATGTGCGATAACTCGCTTTGGGGGGTGGAGCTCTGCAAACATTTGGGCAGCGACAATTTTAAATTGTTGTTTGATATCTACCACATGCAGATTCAGGAGGGGGACATTATACGAAGTATACAGAACTACCACCCGTATTTTGGGCACTACCATACCGCTGGTGTTCCCGGCCGCCATGAGATTGACGAAACCCAAGAACTCTACTACCCTGCCATAATTAAAGCTATCCACGATACCGGTTTTAAAGGGTATGTGGCCCAAGAGTTTATTGTAACCTGGGAGGACAAGATTGGGGCGCTCAAGGATGCGTTTTTGAGGTGTGATGTTTGATTTTTTAAAGCATCATATTGTTGTTTTAGTGTAAAGATTGTAGCGTGAAAAAATCTACTAAAATTTTGCTTAGCATACCATCAATTTTATCAATCCTTGTTGTTCTTTATAATTTCTTTTCTAACCTAGGGGGAAAGGAATACGATATGCTTTTTAATTTTATGATTGCCCTTCAAGTTGTCTATCTAATTACATTAGCATATATATTGATTAAATTGTGGAAAGATCCATCCAAAACTAGTTCGGATAAATGGACATGGACTATTCTTATGATTTTCTGTATACAACCAGTTACAACACTAGTTTATCTCTGGGCGGTTGAACCTAAGCATAGCACATAGCATTAAAATTTGTAGAAGAAGGTTTGAACCAAAGTATCTATTTACTTTGACCGATATTCCTTAGTATCACTGCTATTTTCTTAATCGCCGTCGCCACTTCCTGTAGCTCCACCCTAGAAAAGGTATCCTCTTCCACATAAAATAACATTTCCACAGCCAGATTTAGCCAATTGGCCAAAGTTTCGGGCGTGCCGTAGGTGTCCTCTACAAAATTGGATAGTTCCATGAATGGATTATTGGATGTCATATCGGTTTGTATTGATTCCTATCCGCAAGTTCTCGAATTATTTTGAAAACAGTAGCCTTATATATCGTACCATTTGATTTTGCTACCTTTCAACCTCTAAACCCATCCAACATCATGAGGTCTAACCCCGCATTAATGTTACCCCTTGTCCTTATCTTCTTCCATATCGGATGTAAAGATACCCCAAAAGAACAAGCCGAAACCTCAAAGGCCCGGCCCAACATCCTATTTATCATGAGCGATGACCATGCCTACCAAGCCATCAGCGCGTATGATACCACTTTGATACAGACCCCTAACATAGACCGGCTGGCCAAGGAAGGGATGTTGTTCACCAATGCTTCGGTCACCAACTCCATCTGTGCGCCTTCACGGGCCACCATTTTAACAGGAAAACATACCCACATTAATGGAAAAATAGACAACCTCTCCCCTTTTGATACCACCCAGGTCACTTTTCCACAACTATTGCAAAAGGCGGGTTACCAAACGGCCATGTTCGGTAAGTTGCACTTTGGCAACAGTCCCAAGGGGTTTGATGAGTTTATGATCGTGCCCGGACAGGGGCGCTACATGAACCCAGATTTTATTACGCCCAAGGGCGATACCATCCAAAAAATGGGCTACGCCTCGGATATTATTACTGATATGACCTTGGAGTGGCTGGATCAAAAACGGGACCCTGAAAAACCATTCCTAATGATGTACCTGCACAAGGCACCGCACCGTCCATGGTGGCCCAAAGCGGACAAGTTCAAAGCCTATCTGGAAAAGGAAATCCCCGAACCCAGCTCGCTTTTTGATGACTATTCCAATCGCGGTACTGCGGCCCGTACCGCGGAGATGAATATTTTTAAACACATGATGCTCAGCTATGATTGCAAGGTCTATCCCGAACTTGCCGATGAATTGGGTATGAACACCGACCCCAGGAACACACCGCTTTTCAGTAATGGGGAGGTTGCGCGCCTCACAGAGGAACAACAAGCGGAGTATCTTCCCATTTTAGATGCCATTGCAGAAGATTTCAAGACCAAGTGGCCAAATATGGACGATACCGAAAAGACCCGCTGGAAATACCAACGCTATATGCAGGATTACCTGGCCACTATTGCCTCCGTGGACGACAATGTGGGTCGGGTGCTGGACTATTTGGACGAAACCAATTTGGCCGAGAATACCTTAGTGGTCTATACTTCGGACCAAGGGTTTTATTTGGGCGAGCATGGTTGGTTCGATAAGCGATTCATGTACCAGGAATCTTTTAGGACCCCACTGTTGATTCGTTGGCCCAATATCATACAACCTGGAATTACAAGTGAAGAAATGGTTCAAAACCTGGATTTTGCGCAAACTTTCTTGGAAGCTGCCGGGGCTGCTGTTCCCAATGATATGCAAGGGGAAAACCTAATGCCCATTTTCACCGGAAATTTAGAGCAGTGGAATAGGGAGAATGTATATTACCACTATTACGAATATCCTGCCGAACATGCTGTAAAAAGGCATTATGGCATGGCCAACAAGCAATATAAATTGATACACTTTTACCATGATGTGGATGAATGGGAGCTGTACGACCTCGCCAAAGACCCGCATGAAATGCAAAATGTGTACGATGATCCTGCCTATGCCGAAATTCGGGAGAAGTTAAAAGAAGAACTAAAGGCCCTGCGGGTGAAGTATAGGGATTCTGAGGAATTGGACCAGAAGTTTATTGATACATACAAGAAATAAAATGTAGTGCTTGCCCGTAGGTTCGAGTGGTTTCCAAAGGAAACGTATCTAGAATTATCAGTTCACGACTCAAACAAACATTTGCGAAACTATTCAACTGTTTGGAGTGCCTTGGCAATTTTTTGGTTCCACTCCATTTGTTTTTTACGGTTCCGGGAAAAGTTGGTCTCCCAATCATATTGCTCTTGATAGTCCTGAAGCTCTTGTAGAATCTCTTGGTAGATTTTTCGGATTTCGGCCTTTACATTATCTGAAAAAGAGGTTTGGTCCAACCGTTCCCGCATTTTTCGGGCAAAAAGTTCGGCAATATCAAAATGAAGTTGTTCGTGGCTCAGCGTATTTTCATCACAAACTTGCGGTTTGTACCACGATTCATTGGGGTAAAAATAAGCGTTCACCTCATAATCCAGTTCCACCTCATGGTGCATCAAATTCGCGGAATAGGTGTAGCTGATACCGCTGGCGGTGGTGGCTGCAGGTACAGCCGCTGGGGGGACTTTCCCCTTAAAATCGGCCCAAGTAAGCCGTAAATTAGGGTCCCAAAGGACACCTTCCTCGATTTCCTGACCAAAACCCAAAAAACCAAGGAACAATAAACATTGTATGGTAATTATCTTACCCAATGAAAATCGATTACTCTTTCAATATCTGGGTGTAAGCTATAGTCCACCGGACAGGTTCTTGCTGTATTTTCCAAAATCTTTCGATGTTTTTCGGAAACCTCTTTTGGAAGTTCCAATTTCACTTCAATTTTAACGATTCGCCTTGGATCAGCGGCCATGTGTTTGGTTACTTCGGCAGTGGAACCGTCTAAATTCACCTCCAGATTTCCAGCTTTTATGCCCATGGTGGTCAACATACAATTGGCCAAACCAGTAGCAACGGTATCCGTGGGTGAAAAGGCTTCACCCTTTCCGTTGTTATCAATTGGAGCATCGGTAATGTATTCATTTCCCGACCGTATATGCACACAGGTGGTGCGTAAATTCCCGTTATAGGTTACTTTTGAGGTCATCCAATTTTACTTCTTTAATTTCTAAATTATTGTACTCCATAATATAGCAAGCCCTATTGAAATACCCCGAGGTCCAGTTGTTGATATAATCAAAACTGTTTCCGGTATATTCAGTAAGACCAATAATCTTGGAGGTTTCAAATAGATTGTTCTTGTGTGCAAGCTTCAACAACACATCAAAAGTCACGTCAAATCCACGAACCGCGTAGCGATCAGGTCTTAGGCCATTGAATCTTTTCTGGTACGCCTGCACAAAAGAATCATTGCCCGCTTCCCTGTAAAGAGAGGGGTACGTAAACCTTAAGTTGGATAGATGTGTATTGGATACGGCATCGTCCTCAAAGGCGCTGTTATAGCTTGTAGTGAACATGCGCACTCTAATTTGGGTCTCTTTCTCTGATAGAAGACTCGCCGTATTGGCTGAATTTAATATGGAAGTGACACTGGCCACCATATTGGGTTGGTCAGTCTCCAAAAACACCCAATTTTCCTTGTCTTCTGAGAGTCGTACTAAAAACCTGTCTAAGTGCAAGGATTTATTATCGATTACCTTGGCAATCTGCGCCGCAGGAAACTTGCTTAAAATGGAATCGTGCGCCACCTGATGCGTGGAATCAGCGATGATAATTATATTTTGATTCGTATAGATTTTTTCCATGTAGGAAAGCATCTTGCTTCTGAGGACCTCATCCCTAGGCACAGAAAAGAATACATTGGAATGGCTAAACTCACTGTCCGAAGCAATCGGTGCAATGACCGGAATATTCTTGGATGCTGCCTGCACCGCAACTTCATTTAAAGCCGCGGAGGCCACTGGACCAATAATCGCATTGACGCCCTGTAGATTTTCCCGAAAAAGGATTTCTTTCACTTTGGTTTGGCTCAACTCGGTATCATACGTTTTAACATTCACCGAAATGCCCAATTTTTTGATGGAATCCAAGGCCACCATAGCCCCTGAATAAAAACCAAGACTTAGGGTCAAGTCCCGTCTGGTCTTAATCTGACTTTCGGTTTTTTCCTTGTTGTTAACATCAATCCGGTCCAATCGAAACGGCAACATGAACACCACCTTGGGCTTGTTCTCCACATTGACACTGTCCAAAAGATTGATTTTATCCAAAACCAAGGCGTTCTTTACTTCAAGACCTTCAGCCTTTTCCTTTGGCAATTTTAGGACCATTCCCGCTTTAAGTCCATTCTCAAGCGCAGGATTTAATTGGAATAGTTCTTCACGGGTAATTTTTAGGTTTTGGGTCAACCTGAAGATATTTTGCTTGGGTTTTACCTCGTAAAAAATATAGTTGTCGGTATTTACAACCCCGGCTTTGTCTTGTTTTTTAGGAAGCCGAATGACCATCCCTTCTTTTAAACCGCCCAGGGCCATAATTTCAGGGTTGAGCTTAACAATGGAATCTGAAGGTATGCCATATTCCCTACCCAAACTGTACAAGGTCATTTTGGGAGGAACGGTGTACGAAGTGAAAATCTCAACTCTTTGTTCTTTTAAACTGTCACCCTTGGGTCGGGGTAATTTTAATTCGTGGCCAGCGGCAAGATAATTGGTTGTTTTGCTCAAATCTGGGTTGAGGATAAGAAGACTGTCCACGGTAATACCGTATTTGTGGGCGATGCTCCATCGGGTTTCCTTGGATTGAACGATATACGTTTCAAAATCCAGCTCACGTTCATCTTCAGGGTCAATCTCTGGATATTTGGGGACCTGCAGCACCATTCCCTTCTTCAAAGGCTCAGAATACAACTGAGTGTTGTACCGTTTCAGTTGCTCTTCAGTAATCTCATATTTCTGGGTTAGTCCAAATAAGGTTTCTTTCCTTCGCACTCTGTGTCGGGTAAATCCAATGGGTTTTGGCTCTTGTTGGACTTCCTCCTTGGCTTTTTCTTTTTCAACGTTGACCGCACCATTCAAAGGAATGATCAAAATAGTGTTTTCCTTCACGTCGGCGGCACTCTTTATTTCCTTGTTCGCCTGAAGTATGCTATACGGAGTAACGCGATACTTTTGCGAAATACTCTGTAAGGTCTCGCCTTCCTTTACCGCATGTGTTTCATACTTATTTTGTGCAGAAACCGAGATTGAGGCCAACAAAAAGACCACAAAACCCAGTTGTAAAATATATTTTTTCATTCCCATTCTATAGTTGCTGGTGGCTTTGAGCTTATGTCATACACTACTCTATTAACGCCTTTGACCTTATTTATTATATCATTTGAGGTCTTTTGTAGGAATTCGTATGGCAGATTTACCCAATCTGCGGTCATTCCGTCCGTACTTTCAACCGCTCTTAAGGCCACGCATTTTTCATACGTTCGTTCATCTCCCATGACCCCTACACTATCTACGGGCAAAAGCATGGCTCCGGCCTGCCAAACCTTATCATAAAGTCCCCATTTTTTTAATCCGTCAATAAAAATAGCGTCCACTTCTTGTAAAATGGCCACTTTTTCTGCGGTAATATCCCCTAAGATACGGATTCCCAAACCAGGTCCGGGAAAAGGGTGTCTCCCCAAAATAAAATCTTCCATACCCATGCTGGCCCCTACTCTTCTCACCTCATCCTTGAACAACATTTTTAGGGGTTCCACGATCTTCAATTTCATATAATCTGGCAATCCGCCTACATTGTGGTGACTTTTAATCACTGCGGATGGACCTCCACTGGCCGAAACGGATTCAATCCGATCGGGATAAATGGTCCCTTGCGCCAACCATTTGGCATTTTCCACTTTATGGGCCTCATCATCAAAAACATCAATAAAGACGCCGCCAATGATTTTACGTTTCTTTTCTGGGTCGGATTCACCTTTCAAAGCGTTCAAAAAACGTGCCGAAGCGTCAACACCCTTCACATTGAGTCCCATGTGTTTGTATTGGTCCAGAACACTTTCAAACTCATTTTTACGAAGTAAACCGTTGTTTACAAAAATGCAATGCAAGTGTTTTCCAATGGCCTTGTGCAACAACATGGCTGCCACACTGGAATCAACACCTCCAGAGAGACCCAAAATTACTTTGTCGTCCCCAATCTGTGCCTTAAGTTCATCCACAGTGGTCTCCACGAAGGCATCAGGGGTCCAGTCTTGTTTTAACCCCGCGATGTTCACCAAAAAGTTTTCCAACAATTTCTTACCGTCCGTGGTATGGTACACTTCAGGGTGGAATTGGATTCCGTAAGTATGCTCCCCTTCAATTTTGTAGGCGGCATTTTCAACATCGTCGGTGCTGGCCAATCGAATTGCTCCTTCGGGCAATTCTTTAATGGTATCACTATGACTCATCCATACCTGGCTGCCTTCACCCAGTCCTTTTAAAAACTCCTCACCACTTTTAACAAAAGAGAGATTGGCCCTTCCGTATTCCCGTGTTGCCGATGGTGCTACACTGCCCCCATTAAAGTGGGACAAGTACTGTGCCCCATAACAAATACCCAACAACGGCTTTTTTCCCTTGATTTCGGACAAATCGGGATGCGGGGCATTGTCTCCCCTCACTGATGACGGAGAACCAGAAAGAATTACAGCTTTAAATTCCGAGAGGTCTTCGGGTAGCTTGTTGTACGGTTTTATTTCAGAGTAAATATTGAGTTCCCTTACGCGTCTTGCGATCAACTGAGTGTACTGGGAACCAAAATCAAGGATGAGTACGTTGTTCTGCATGGGCAAAAATAGCGATTTGGTTTTTTTGAAAAAGTATCTTTTAAGGGATATTTATGACAAGTTTGTAAACAGCTTATTGTATGCGGATTATAGAAAGTTTTTTAACATCTTTTTTATAGCAAGACCTCATAATCCCCTAACAAAGTGAACAAGTTACATTTTAGCGAATATAACGTTATGTAGTTTTTTTCTTAACACATTTCGTTATTTCTTTGCCATTCATAAACACTAAACCATGATCAAGGGGTTTATCTTCGATTTGGATGGCGTAATTACCGATACGGCTGAACTGCATTATGAAGCTTGGAAGGCATTGGCCGATGAAATGAGTTGGAATTTTGACAGGGAAGTCAATGAAAAACTTAGGGGTATCTCAAGAATGGACTCCATTAAGGTCATTATGCAGCACAACAAGGTCTCCTTAGATGAAAGCACCATTGTTGAATTGGCCACCAAAAAGAACGACCTGTATGTGGCCAGCTTGGATAACGTAACGCCCGAAGATTATCTGCCCGGAGCACGAGAATTATTGACCCATCTTAGAACCGAAGGATTTAGTGTGGCTTTGGGAAGTGCCAGCAAGAATGCTGAAAAAGTGCTACAGCAACTCAACGCAACGGGGTATTTTGATGTTATTGGTGATGGAAACAGCGTTGCAAAAAGTAAACCCGCTCCTGATATTTTCCTGTATGCGGCCGAAAAACTGCAACTTCCCCCTGCCAATTGCATTGTGTTTGAAGATGCCGAAAAAGGCATTGATGCTGCCAAGGCTGGAGGTTTTCACAGCGTTGGAATAGGTCCAGAGGAACGTGTAGGCCATGCCGATATTCGGTTTAATACCATGAAGGAAGCCACTTTGTTTGAAGTGAAGTCACATTTCAAAGAATTGTTCTAATAAACTTTACAGTTCCCTTTCTTCGACTCAAACTACTCTTATTCATAAAGTTGGGGCAAAATGTCTATTTTTAAGAGGTAATTCAGCCTCCATGAAAACCAAATTCCTTGTCTCAATCTACCTGCTATTCTTTTGCTTTATTCTTCAAGCGCAAAAAGAAGAGAGACTCGATAGCCTTCTAAACGTATATGAAAATCAACCGGACGGGATTGAAAAAATTGAAACACTGGACCAACTCTATTATGGAACCTTGCATTTAAGAAAACCTGAAGATGTACTGCCTTACGTAAAGGAACAGCTTCAACTTTCCAAAACCCTAAACTATAAAAAGGGAGAAGGCGATGCTCTTTTTAATTATGGCAACTACTACCGCCGCATCTTCGCTTTTGATTCGGCCCATTATTATTTTGAGCTTGCTGCATCCATTTGGGAAGAGTTGGATGACAATGAGGGTAAATTTAAAACCTTTAACGGCTTAGCCAAGATTGAACAATTACAGGGTAATTTTACCAAATCCTTGGAATTATACGAGAAGGTCATGCAGACCGCCATAAACATGAAAAGTGGAATCCGTATTGCTGAAACCAATAGGGAAATTGCCACGATTTACATGGATAAAGCGAGTTATGAAATTGGTATAAAATACATGTTGAATGGACTCCGTGGATTGGATTCCCTTAAAAAACCCTACTTAGAAAAACGTGCTGACATGTTGGTAGGTGTTGGAAGGATTGAAAGTCTCCGAGGAAACGATGAGGCCGCCCTGCCCCATCTCGCAGAAGGGCTTAAAATTTTTGAAGAGCAGCAGAATCCTCTCTGGCAGTGCATCACCCATACCGAGATTGGTTATGCTTACCTTGGCCTTGAAGAAATTGACAAAGGTATAGAGCATTTCAAGAAAAGTCTGGAAATCTCCATTTCTTCGGGTAGAAAAGGTTTTGAAGCCATCTGCTACCACAATTTGGGGTTGGCCAACCGAAAAAAGGGAAACCTTGTTCTAGCGGAAGACTTTCTAACCAAAAGCATTGCACTGGGTAAGACAACGGCCAATAACAATGTGAGTTCCTACAACGAATTGGGCAGTTTGTTTCTAGAGAAAAATCAAATGGCTGATGCTATAAAAAATCATACAAGGGCCATTCATTTGGCTGATTCCATTCAAAGCCTTGCCGAACTCAAGGATGGTTACGAGGGTAGGTCACTTGCCTATGAAAAAAATGGTCAATTTAAAGAAGCATTAGAAGATAAAAAGCACTTCATAAACCTTAACGATTCTATTTTCAATACAACTAAATCCCAGCAAATAGAGGAGCTTCGAACCATTTATGAAACCGAAAAAAAAGAACAGCAAATTGTTCTTCTTGAGCAAGAGGCCAAAGTAAGCCATCTTCAAAAAATGCTTTTGGGAAGTGGATTGGGATTATCTGTATTGGTATTTGGATTTGGATTTTATGGGATTAGGCAGAAATTAAAGCGTAACAAAGCGGAAAGGGAAAAACTTGATGTGGAGCTCGCCTTCAAAAAGAAGGAATTGACCACCCATGCACTACATTTGGCCAAAAAGAACGAAGTTTTAGAGGGACTCAAACAAAAAGCCAAGGAGCTAAAAGAGGGAGAAACCTCCAAAAATGGATACCAACAACTTATCCGCACAATCAATTTTGATTTGCAGGATGATGACAATTGGAAAAACTTTTCTCGCTATTTTGAGGAGGTCCACAAGGATTTCAACAGCAATGTAAAAGCCAAATTCCCGGAAATTACCTCTAACGAGCTTCGGCTTTTAGCACTTTTAAAGATGAACCTCTCCTCCAAAGAAATAGCCAACATTCTCAACATTTCGCAGGAGGGTATTAAAAAAGCCCGTTACAGATTACGTAAAAAATTGAATATCACAACTGAAGACTCCCTACAGGATTTGGTATTGAGTCTTTAATGGGCCCGTTACCCTCTCCACCAATTGTCCTTTCTCTTTTCTAAGAGTGTCCACCTTTTGTCCACCCTCATTATTTCATTGTTCAAAATCAGCGATTTAGGTTTGTGTTGTCATGTATTTGACACCAGTTTTGTGGTCTTGCTCGGCTAAGGGCTGCAGACCGTTACCGGGCGGGTCACACAAAACAGAATCTCAAAGTTTAACCACAAAACAAAAAGAAGTGATGAAAGCAATCAAGAAATTATTCAGTAGATTTTGGACACTAGCACTGATATTTACAATAATAGCCTGTAGCAAAAGTGGAGATGGTGATGACACAACAGACCCAACAGACCCAATTGACCCTTCAACAGCCACCGTTGCAGAAATTGTGGCCAGCGGAGATGAATTTGAAAACTATCCGCCGAATACTACAGAAACAGAAGTTGCGGGTACCGAACAAACAGCAGATGAAGATTATGACAGAAAAGACGAAGGTGAAACCATTGAACAACGCTGGGTCTGTACCAAAAAAGAAGTGGACATCACCGGAGGAACCCATACTTTTCCACTATACAATACCAATGCTTCAGTGATTTGGCCCGGTAATCTGTTACAAGGTAAAACCTTGGACAATGCCACACCATCCGACATTGTGGTAAAGCGTGCCGGTGGAAAAATCACTTATAATCTGGTCACCGGAAATCCAAAGGCCACGGTAGAGGTGGATGTCATAGACCAAGGAACAGTGCAACAGGCCATGAATGATGTCATAGCACAAAACGGGGAGATCACCCCAGCAAATTTTACCTTAGATGTTGTAGCTATAAATTCCAGGGAGCAATTGGCATTGGAAATGGGTTTAAAGGCATCCTCTCTGACTACAAAAGTTAGCTCCAACTTTTCATTGAACACTAACTCGGAATACAGCAGTGTTTTGGTAAAATTGACTCAGGCCTATTATACTATGAGTTATGTAAAACCTACAGATCTTGATGAAGTTTTTCATGAAGATGTAACGGCAGAACAACTGGCAAAATTTATTCAACCGAACAACCCAGCAACTTTTATTTCCTCAGTGACTTACGGTCGCATTTTTTATATGCTGTATGAATCCACCGCATCGGCCCAGGATATGGAATTTGCCTTGAAAGGTTCGTACAACGCAGTTGCTGGAAAAGTAAGTGGCAATGTAGATATTGAGTCCTTACGGGAATACAATAATTTAAGTGTAAAAGTAATAGCTTATGGAGGGGATTCCGAAGGCACTTTAAACGCCGTAGGTGCAACATTTGGCGGAGAGGATGCCGTTGATAATCTCAAAGATATTGTAGATCGACTCGCTGCGTCCAGTGATATCTCTGGTGGTCTACCTCTATCATACGTGGTGAACAGCTTGGAAGATCCCAGCCAAGTTGTTAGCACGAATTTGGCGACCAAATACTCCGTTAAAAATTGTGAATTAAAAGGTATTCTTCCCCCAGGAATATATAGCGATCTTTTAGACCTTTTTGAGGATGGAATCGGAGCCATGGCCAATTTAGGTAACAGTGATGTCCTTGTTTTTAATAAGACAGGAACAAAATATGCATGGTTCAATGGAAATACCCCAGGTATTTTAAGTGATGGCGACAGAAAAATCTTTGACATTAAAGATCCTGATGCCCCTCTAGGAGAACTGGAATTGGAAAGTGTTGGAGCAGCTGTGAAATTTGCGGACAACCTACAGTCTAGACTTTACATCTTTGATGGGAACGGATTCAGCTTACAAATATTCCAACTTACCAATTATGTAGATAACAATCAGTTGCCAGAAGGGCCCATTGGGACAGCAGGCTCTACCATATTGGTCAATGAAACCTTTGGGGACAGCAACAATTTTGCCTTGGGCACCCAAGGAATAGGAGCTGGAGTAAGCGTTGGAGCAACCTCCATGGCATTTTTCGGACTAGATGGTGACGAATACCAAGTGTACAACTCTGCCAGCGGTGGAAGTTGGACCTCTACAAAGCCATCCAATGAATGGTTTGGGGACCCTCAAAGTATAGAAAACAATGGAGCACTGTTTGATGAAGTTGGGGCGGCCACAAGCTTTACCATCGGAGGTTCCAGTAGAAGGTTTATTTTTGTAAATAAGGAG
Organism: Allomuricauda sp. ANG21; assembly: GCF_040705235.1. Lineage (NCBI taxonomy): Bacteria > Pseudomonadati > Bacteroidota > Flavobacteriia > Flavobacteriales > Flavobacteriaceae > Allomuricauda > Allomuricauda sp. ANG21. Next base: position 42,200 of record NZ_JBFCVT010000003.1, read on the forward strand.
GGAGATGAGATAAATGAATGGTTTTCCTCGGCAACTGTCGGTCAGGATCGTTTTGAGGGACCTTGGGTGATTAATTAAATTATCTTCTTAAAAATAAAAGCAAAAGCCCCGGGAACCACTCCAGGGCTTTTAAATAAAATCAAAACCAACCTAAACATATGAGTTTACCAACTCAAATATTAATTTTCATAGCAATTTTCAATACTAAAACAGTTGTAAGAAGAAATACCCTACCTCAATTCTAAACTTTTTTAAAAAAAATTGTTTTAAATAAAATAAACAACTGTTTATCAATACTTTAATATAGTAAAATCACCGCTCAATGGATTCAAAGAGTCTAGAAGTGTTGGGATTAGCGCATCTCCCATTTCCAGATAGAGTTCTGAAAAATTAAGCTGCCGCTCCTGTAGTGACTTATTGGGAAAAAGCTCATTTTGGATATCGATCATACGGACGACATGATCTTTGAGCTTTCTTTTTTGGGCTTTCAGCAGACGCTTTTCCAATGCATCCAAACCTTTCTTCTGTTTAACTTCTTGGGCCTTTACAGCTCCCAAAAAACTCTTATCGGTTTGCTGCGCCAATTCATAAAGATCTTTGAATTGTTCTTCCAACAATTTTTTCTGGGGTGAAAAATCAATATCGATATTGGAAATATCCCGAATCTTTTTATTGATGAAACTGTGTTGTTTTAAAAAGAGGTGGGAAATTTTCAGATTCAATTTTTCCAACTTTTCAGACTGCTTCTTAGTAATGACCAATACGGAGTTTCGCAACAGCAGCATGGGAAAGGTAACCCCCATCTCCCCGAAATATGATTTCAATTCCAACCAATACGCCAACTCCCCACCTCCTCCAATATAGCAGAGATTAGGCAGAATCACCTCTTGATACAATGGTCGTGCTATTACATTTGGTGAAAATCGCTCTGGATACTTATGCAGTTCATCCTTGAGTTCTTCGGCTGAAAAACTTATTTCGGTATTGAGGACATGAAACTTCCCATTCTTTTTAACAATGCGTTCGCGAATCTCATCTTTCAAATAAAAATAATTGATTTCCCGTGGATTCACCTGAATCGAATAATCTGATGATACTTCAGACAACTTTGTAATGGATTCTGAGACAGCCTTGTAAGGAATATGCTCAAGAATGTCTTTTTCTGCATAAGGAATCAGCATTTTTTTTAAAGCCTTATCGTCACCATCAACAATGACCAAACCTTCTTCGCCAAATAAAGCATTGGCCAAATAGCGTGTGGCATCGGTCAAGGTAGAATGCTCCAAATACGCTTTTTTAAACAACTTTTTGAGTTCTTCCGCATTTCCTGTATTGCCCAGTTCAGGGGACAGCAATTCAAAAACGGCATCAAGTCCTTCAGTACTCAACGCACCAACCGCTCCCGACGCTGAACGATTCCATTGAATTTTTTTTCCGTGAAGGTTGAAATAGTTGATTTCATCAAAATCATGGTCCTCCGTGGCCATCCAATACACCGGCACAAAATGGTTGTCCGGGTATAAATCATTGAGTTGTTTAGCCAAGTTAAGGGTGGATACAATTTTATATAAAAAGTACAAAGGACCCGTGAATAAATTCAATTGATGCCCCGTAACAATAGTAAAAGAATTCTCCTTTTCCAAGGCTGCAATGTTCGCCTGTGTGGATTCGGAAACCTCAAATCCCTTGTATTGTCCCTTCAATGCCTCAACCAAGACCTTTCGGTGCGCAGCAGGATAATTACCCCTTTTCTCTTTAATCTGTTCCTTAAAATTTTCAGCTGAGGGAAATCGGTTATAAAATGGTTTTAGACTTTCCTGCTGATCCAAATAGTCGCAAATAAGCTTGGAAAAATAACCGGTTTCTTTAAAGGGTATACAATCTACTTCCATTAACACTGCAATGAGGTGGTCAAAGATAAACCTCTTGTTTTTTTCTCATCCTAAAAATACGTTAATTACAAATGGCCCATCTTGAACAAAAATTATGACAATAGTTCAATTTATTGTTAGATTTGGTTCTGACTAATCACCTCATACATGACAAAACTATTCCTCTCTTTCATTACAACTTTTGCTTTTTTTATATCCGCAACAGCACAATTAAAGTCCCCTTCGGAGTTTTTGGGGTATGAATTAGGCACCCAATTTACCCGCCACCATGAAGTGGTCGATTACTACGAATATTTGGCCGAAGAGGCCCCAGATAGGGTAAAATTGACCGTCTATGGAAAGACTAATGAACGTAGGCCCCTGCTTTTGGCCTATGTGTCCTCCGCTGAAAACATTTCCAATTTAGAAAGTATCCGTCAAGAGCATTTAAAAGATACGGAAGCGGGTGGAAATACCTCCAAGGCCATTGTTTGGTTGAGTTACAACGTACACGGAAATGAAAGTGTGAGCACCGAGGCTTCCATGAAGACCATTTATGAGCTTTTGACTTCCAAAAGCCAATATCTGGAAAATACAGTGGTCATCATGGACCCTTGTATCAATCCTGATGGCCGAGATAGATACAGCAATTGGTACAATCAATATAAGAACACACCGTATCAAGTAGATTACAATAGCAAGGAACACCATGAAGGTTGGTGGAACGGGCGAAGCAATCACTATATGTTCGACCTGAACCGTGATTGGGCATGGTTGACCCAGGTTGAGAGCCAACAACGTCTAAAAGTTTATAACGAATGGCTGCCGCACGTGCATGTGGATTTTCATGAGCAAGGCATGAACAACCCCTATTATTTTGCACCTGCAGCCGAACCTTATCACGAAGTGATAACCGATTTTCAGCGTGATTTCCAGATTACCCTGGGAAAGAACCATGCCAGGTATTTTGATGCCAACGGTTGGTTTTACTTCACAAAAGAGGTTTTTGACCTTTTTTATCCAAGCTATGGCGATACCTATCCAACGTACAATGGAGCTATTGGAATGACCTATGAACAAGGTGGCGGTGGACAAGGAGGATTGGGCGTTATTACAGCTATTGGAGATACATTGACCTTAAAAGACAGAATTGAGCATCACTTCACCACGGGAATGTCCACCGTTGAGGTTTCTTCACAAAATGCCGAGCGTTTGAATGCCGAGTTCAAAAAATTCTATGACAACCAGAATTTTAAATACAAGAGCTATGTGTTGAACGGGGACAAAGACAAAATAAACGCACTAAAATCGCTCTTGGACAAACATAAAATAAACTACGGCAGTCCTTCTAATGGAACTGTAAAAGGTTTTGACTACACTGCGGGAGGTAGCGGCAGTATGACCACGACCAACAACAGTTTAGTGGTTTCCACCAATCAGACCAAGGGGACTTTGGTAAAGGTATTGTTTGAGCCCAATGCCAAATTGAGCGATTCCCTCACCTATGATATTACGGCTTGGTCGCTTCCTTATGCTTATGGGTTGGATGCGATTGCATCTACATCCTTGGTTTCTGCCAATGGAGCAGCAGAACAGATATCCAGCAGTGATATCTCGCCAGATAGTTATGCCTATATCACAGACTGGAACAGCTTAAAGGATGCAAAATTTCTTGCGGATTTGCTCAAGGCGGGAATCCGTGTTCGTAAAGCAGACCATCCTTTTTCTATTGAAGGGCAATCGTTTGAAAGAGGCTCCTTAATCATAACCAAAGGTGACAACCAGCATAAAAATGATTTTATGGAAGTTCTTACGACCGCTTCCCAGAAATATGGAAAAGGTATCACAAGTTCAAAGACTGGTTTTGTGGATTCTGGAAAGGACTTTGGTTCATCCTCCATTAAAATGATTACCGAGCCTAAGATTGCAGTGCTTTCAGGTGGTCCCTCCTCTACCCTTCGTTTTGGAGAAATATGGCACTTTTTTGAACAACAATTGTACTACCCCCTAACCGTAATCGATGATGATTATGCAGACCAAGTGGATTTGGACGAATACAATACCTTAATTCTTCCCGGAGGAAGGTATGGAAATCACTTTAATGAAAAACAACTCCAGAAATTACAGCAATGGGTCCGAAAAGGGGGCAAAATAATTGCTATGGGCGGTGCCATTGAAGCCTTGGAGGGTGAGAACGGTTTTGGAATAGCGAAAAAGAAAATGGAGAACGATTCAGCCGCCAACACACCAAGCCCCCACAAAAATTCGGAGCGGGAACGAATCAAGGATGCCATAACCGGTGCTATTTTTAAGACCAAGGTAGACAACACCCATCCGTTGGCATACGGGTATGGTAAGGACTATTTCACTTTAAAATTGGGCAATGCCAGTTACAGCTATATGAATAGTGGTAACGCCGTGTATTTGGAGGAAAACACCAAGCCATTTTCTGGATTTGCTGGAAGTGAAGCACAGAAGAAAGTGAAGGAATCCCTTGTTTTTGGTGTAGAAAATTTTGGAAATGGTCAGGTGGTTTATATGGTAGACAACCCACTTTTCCGTGGTTTTTGGGAAAACGGAAAACTGTTTTTTGCCAATGCACTCTTTATGGTGGATTAGTGTTCTTTTTTATTGATTTTAAACCCGTTACCGGTTAAATTTTAAGAAAATTGAAGCAATTTTGATGTCTTAATTTTTGTATCTTTAATAGATTCAACAGGTATAAGTTTTTAGGATATGCACGCTAGAACCCATTTTTTGCAAAAAATAACATCCCTTGTTTTTTTGGTGGCTGGGATAATCTTTTGCCCAACCCATTCCTGGGCTTTCCAAGAAGAAGGCACCAATGACTTTAATCAATATAGAGGTGAGGTCGTCGACGAATCTACCAATAAACCTCTGGTTTTTGCCACAATTTCTGTGGAGGGTACCAATATCAGTACCATCACAAATACCGAAGGAGATTTCTTGCTGAAGGTTCCTAAAGATATTGACATTGCTGCCGGCAACGTTATCGTTTCCTTCTTGGGCTATAAAAGCAAGACCATTCCATTACTTCAGTTTCAGCCAGAGGGCAATACCATTGCACTTTTAGTATCAGTTACGCAACTTTCGGAAATCAATATCAATGCCCCTAAGGATGCCAAGGCTTTGGTAAAGGAAACTTTTGCCAGAAAAGGCGAAAACTATTTTAATGACCTTACATTGATGACCGCCTTTTATCGGGAAACCATAAAAAAACGAAGAAGAAATGTGTCCCTTTCTGAGGCTGTGGTCAGTGTTTATAAAACCCCCTATAATTCCACGCGTAATGATGCATTGGAATTATATAAAGCACGAAAAAGTACCGATTACAGCAAGTTGGACACCGTTGCTTTAAAACTACAAGGTGGACCATTCAATACATTGTATGTGGATATCATGAAATATCCCGAATACATTTTTGCAGACGGCTCCATAGATGACTACACGTTTTCTTTTGACCGCTCCACGCGAATCAACGACCGGCTCATATACGTGATTAAGTTCAATCAATTGGAAACCATTATGGAGCCCTTATATGGTGGCGAACTTTTTATTGATGTAGAAAACAAAACGTTGACCAGTGCCATCTACAATCTCAATATCACCGATAAGGATGCCGCGGCTCGTCTTTTTGTCCGAAGAAAACCCGTTGGAGTGGATGTTTGGCCCACCGAAGTGGCCTATCGTGTGGATTACCGCGAAAAGGGTGGTAAGTGGTACTATGGGTATAGCAGTGTAATGATGGAATTTAAAGTTGACTGGGCTGATAAATTGTTCAACTCGGTCTACAGTATGACCGCTGAAATGGCTATAACCGATTGGGAAAAGAACGAAACAGGTCAACTCCCCAGAAATAGGGAGCGGGTTAAAAAATCCATTATCCTAAGTGATGAAGCTGTTGGTTTTTCCGATCCAGATTTTTGGGGCGAGTATAACATTATAGAACCCGAAAAGTCAATCGAGTCCGCTATCCGCAAAATTCAACGGCAATTGCGACGCTCTCAGCGTAATAGCAAATAATTCTAAGCAGGATAGTTCATATTTTTTTTGCATTTTTACCAAGGGATTCAGCTTTGGGTTTAATCATGCAACCTCTACTTCATGTCTAAAAGAAGAAACTTTTTAAAATCAGTCGCTGCTTTAGGGACTACAACACTATTGCACCAAACTGGTTGGAGTAGTTCTCCACTATCTCAAGTGGAATCTCGTATCAAGCCTCCAAAATTGAAAAAGGGAGCTACCATCGGTCTGGTGGCCCCAGGATACTCCATTGATCAAGAGAAACTTTACCTAGTAGTAGAAACCTTGCAAAAAATGGGATTTAAGACCCATCATACAGATCGTATTCTGGATAACCGTGGGTATTTCAGCAATACGGATGAAGAACGAGCCAAGGATGTAATGGAGATGTTTACCAATCCTCAAGTTAATGCAATCCTGTGTGTTAGAGGTGGATATGGCTGCACTAGACTATTACCTCTATTGGATTATGAACTTATTCAACAAAACCCAAAGCCGCTCATTGGTTTCAGTGACGTTACGGCATTAATCAATACTATTTACCAAAAAACGGGATTAGTGGGTTTTCACGGTCCAGTTGGAATCACAATTGATAACGAGTACAGTCAAGCTTATTTTAAGCGTATACTTATGGAGGGGCCGGAAATCCTGCCCATGAAAAATGTTATTTTAACGGACCCTGAAGATTATATGGACAGTGAATATCACAGGTACACCATAACCTATGGTGAGGGCCAGGGAAAACTTGTGGGCGGCAACCTGTCCTTGGTAACCGCCATGATGGGCACGCCTTATGAAATTGATTTTACGGATAAACTGGTTTTTTTGGAAGAAGTGGAAGAACCTCCATACCGTATTGACCGTATGCTCACACAATTTTCAGAAAGTGCTACGCTCCCTAATGCCAAAGGAATAATATTAGGAGTATTCAAGGGCTGTGACCGACTAAAAATGAGTGACAACTTTACCCTTAAAGAAGTCATTACCGATAGATTGGCACCTTTGGGAATTCCAGCGATGTACGGTATGAGCTTTGGTCATGTGCCCAATAACCTAACCCTTCCTATTGGTATAAATGCCCATTTTAATGCCACAAAAAAACAACTCCGTCTATTGGAAGCTGCTGTTTTATAAAGATAAAGAGCTTCTTTTTGTTAAGAAACTACGTTCTTTTATACTTCTATTTACTTGCAAAAATTTCTCTCACCGATTACTAATATTTCTATCTTTGGCGGCTAAACATAAATTTTATTTAACTATGAAAAAACTAGTTTTAGTAGTCGTTGCAGTGTTTGGAATTGTTCTATCCTCCCATGCACAGGAAGCAAGATTTGGAGCAACTGCGGGATATTTGAATGCCCGGGGTAGTGTTAAGGCTGAAGATATTACTATATCCGCATCAGAATCTGGATTTTATATTGGTGCAGTAGCTGATTTTAACGTCGCTGAAAACTTCAATATTCAACCTGAGCTTTTATTTGCGGTTGTAGATGAATCAAATGGATTGATACTTCCTATTCTTGGTAAATTTGCCATTTCAGAGAAATTTAATCTTCAATTTGGGCCACAACTTGTGTTTTCCCTTGAAGATACTCCAGAGGATTTTAGTAGTGTGGAGTTTGATGTAGCTGGAGGTATTGGCTATGACATTGATGAGGATTTCTTTATTGAAGCACGGTACACATTTCAAATAAACAACTCGTATACGGGCAGTGAGGACATCAAAGTTAGGGGCAACTATTTATCCGTAGGAGTCGGTTATAAGTTTTTATAATTTTTAGTTACCTCAAAATATAAGGGCCGTGATTTCACGGCCCTTTTTTATTTTCAATACTACCTCTAAAGAATTCTATTTAGAAAAATTCTCAAGCGTTCTAATAATTATAGAAACACAATCCAGTAATTGCTCACGGTTCATGACCAAAGGTGGTGCAAAACGGATTATGTTGCCATGGGTAGGTTTCGCCAACAATCCATTTTCCTTTAAGGCCATACAAATATCCCACGCTGTGGAACTGTCTTCGGAATCGTTTATAACAATAGCATTGAGCAATCCTTTGCCACGCACCTTTACAACCAAATCACAAGTTGGAATGAACTTGTTCAACTCATCCCTAAAAACCTTACCCAATTCATCTGCATTTTGGGCGAGCTCTTCCTCTTTGATAACTTCTAGGGCAGCCATACCCACAGCAGCTGCCACAGGATTACCTCCAAAAGTACTTCCATGACTACCAGGAGTAATAACTTGCATAATATTGTCATTGGCCAATACCGCCGATACAGGGTAAGCACCACCCGAAAGGGCCTTGCCCAATATTAAAATATCTGGTTTTACGTCTTCATGGTCTACAGCAAGCATCTTTCCGGTTCTACCAATTCCAGTTTGAACCTCATCAGCAATAAAAAGTGCATTATACTTCACACAAAGTGCTTTCGCCTTTTTCAGATAGCCTTCGGACGGAACATAAACTCCAGCTTCCCCTTGAATAGGTTCCACCAAGAATCCGGCAGCATGAGGATTGCTCTCCAAAGCTTTTTCCAAAGCCACCAAATTATCGTATTCTATTTTAATGAACCCCTGTGTGTACGGACCATAATCTTCTCTGGCCACAGGGTCATTTGAAAAAGAAATGATTGTTGTGGTGCGTCCATGAAAATTATTTTCGCAAACAATGATCTGCGCTTGATTCTCTGGGATTCCTTTCTTTTGATACGCCCATCTTCTACAAATTTTCAATGCAGTTTCAACCGCTTCTGCGCCCGTATTCATGGGTAAAAGCTTATCGAACCCAAAAGTGGAGGTGGCGTATTCCTCAAATCTACCTAGCATGTCATTGTAAAATGCCCGTGAGGTCAGGGTCAAGGTTTTCGCCTGTTCCATCATGGCCCCCACAATTTTTGGGTGACAATGTCCTTGGTTTACCGCGGAATAGGCCGATAAAAAATCATAATACCTATTCCCTTCTACATCCCAAACATAGACACCTTCTCCCCGGCTCAATACTACAGGAAGTGGGTGATAGTTGTGGGCTCCATACTTGTTTTCCAAATCAATCGCTTGCTGCGATGTTAAATGCTCTAAAACAGCCATTTTAAATAGTTTTAAATCAATAAAATAACCATTCCTACAATACCTTTATTCTTTCGAAGTCTCGAAAAAGCAGCGTGGGAGAGAAATCATCCCTAGAAGTGCCTGCAAATTACAAATTATTGCTTAAATCCAAGTGTTACAGATGTGTATTCCGAAAATTTAACCCCAACAAAGTTTAGGGTCAATTTAAGAAGCTGCACAATGTCAAATACCAAAAAGAAGTTACTTTTGCCCCATGCGGAAAAAGAACAGGAGACAGACATTTGAACAAGTAGAGGTCATTGATGCCGGAGCAAAGGGAAAGTCAGTGGGGAAAGCTCCGGATGGACGGGTAATTTTCCTATCCAATGCCGTACCTGGTGATGTGGTGGATGTTATGACCACCAAAAAGCGAAAAGCGTATTTTGAAGGTGTTGCGACCCATTACCACACCCTGTCCCCAAAAAGAACTGCCCCTGTTTGCGAGCATTTTGGGGTTTGCGGTGGATGCAAATGGCAGAATATGGCCTATGAGCATCAACTGTCTTTTAAACAGCGCGAGGTAGAGAACAACCTTAAGCGTATTGGACATTTGGAATTGCCGGAGACAACTCCCATTTTAGGCTCCAAAAAGCAATATTTCTATAGAAATAAAATGGAATTTTCCTTTTCCAACAGTCGATGGCTTACCCAAAAGGAAATCAACTCTGAAAAAGATATTGAAGATAGGAATGCATTAGGTTTTCATATTCCGGGCATGTGGGACAAGATTTTGGATATTAAAAAATGTCATTTGCAACAAGACCCATCCAATGCCATTCGGTTGGAAACAAAAAACTTCGCCCAAAAAAATGGACTTTCATTTTTTGACCCCAAAAAGCAAGCAGGTCTTTTGCGCACATTGATGATCCGAACAGCTTCAACCGGGGAGATTATGGTTTTGGTCCAATTCTACGAGGATAATTTAGAGCATCGTGAGCTTCTTTTGAACCATCTTCAAACAAAATTCCCTGAAATCACCGCGTTGCTATATGTCATCAACTCCAAGCAAAACGATACCATTTACGACCAAGAGGTCATCTGCTTTTCGGGGCGTGACCATATTTTTGAGGAAATGGAAGGGCTACAGTTCAAAATCAATGCAAAATCGTTTTACCAGACCAATTCGGAGCAAGCATACGAGCTGTATAAAGTGACCCGCGATTTTGCCAATCTCTCTGGAAATGAAGTGGTCTACGATTTATATACTGGAACAGGAACCATTGCCCAATTTGTGGCCAAAAAGGCCAAAAAAGTTATTGGTGTGGAATCTGTTCCAGAAGCAATTGAAGACGCCATCGCCAATGCCGTGCACAATACTATTGAGAATGTTGAATTTTTTGTGGGTGATATGAAAAATGTGTTCAACCAATCCTTTATTGGCCTCCACGGCAAACCTGATGTTATTATCACAGACCCACCAAGAGATGGGATGCACAAAGATGTGGTGGAGCAGTTGCTACAAGTTGCCCCGTTAAAAATCGTCTATGTAAGTTGCAATAGTGCTACACAAGCCAGGGACCTTGCCCTTATGAAAGATTTGTACAAGGTCACCAAAGTTCAGCCCGTGGATATGTTCCCGCAAACCCACCACGTTGAAAATGTTGTACTTTTGGAAAAACGGGTATAATTTTTGACTTTAAACCTGCTGAACCGGAATGAAAAAAATTCTCCCCATCTTACTTATCGCTTGTTTCCTTATCTATTTTTCCTCCTGTGAAAAAGACGACATCTGTGTGGAAGGCGACACGCCACTTTTGGTAGTTGGTTTCTTTGATATTGAGGATACCACTCTTGCCAAAGAAGTACCTTCCCTTCGCATTAGGGCCATTGACAACAACACCGTTTTGGACAACGACTCCTTTAATGATAGGGCCAACTCACCCGATTCCTTATCAATTCCCCTACGGATTACCACCACAAACACGTCTTATGTGTTCATTATGGATTCTGCGGACGATGCGGAAACAGAATTGGAAACTGGTAATCTGGACACACTGAGCATTGCGTATACCAACGGTGAAGCTTTTATTTCTAGGGCTTGTGGTTTTGTTGCCAATTTCAATGATTTGTCCGTAACACTCACAGAGGGCGCCGATAACTGGATTCAAGATATTCAAGTGGTCCAACAAACAGTAGAAAACTCCAATGCTATCCATGTCAAAATATTTCATTAGTCTTTTTTTACTCTTTCTGTTGCCTTTACTCACAAGGGCACAAAGTGAGCCCATAGACCTTCAGGCCAAGGATACCGTGGAATATAAAGATGAATATGGACTGCGGGTCGGGGCTGACCTGAGTCGATTAACTTTCTCATTTATCGATGAAGATTATACCGGACTGGAACTTGTCGGCGATTACCGACTCACCCGAAAACTGTATCTGGCCGCTGAAATTGGAAATGAAAAAAAGCTGCAGGATGAAAGCCTAGGCAGTACCTTGTTGTATCGCTATGAAACATCGGGAAGCTATATTAAGATTGGAGCGGAAGTCAATACCTATGAAAATTGGTTCGGTATGAACAATGCCATTACCATTGGTGGCCGTTATGCCGTTGCCAGTTTTAGCCAAACGTTGCAGGACTACAATATTTATGAAAGTAATCAATTCTTTAATCCTGATTTTGTGCCAGGTAACAACCCCAATGTCGAGTACAGTGGACTAAGTGCGTCATGGCTGGAGTTTGTCATGGGCATTAAAGCGGAATTGTTTGCCAATATTTATATAGGCATGAGCGCCCGTCTGGGGTTTTTAGTTACCAACAAAGAAGATGAAAATTTCCCCAATCTTTGGATTCCCGGGTTTAACAAGGTTACGGGCGGAAGTAATTTTGGGGTGGGCTACAACTATACCCTCACCTACTTTATTCCATTGTATAAGAAATCAAAAAAGACCAAGGAGACCAATCAAGAGCCCTAATGAAGAATATCCACATCAACTATGTTGAATTTAAAGCGAAGGACCTACAGAAAGTAAAAGCATTCTATTCTGGGGTGTTCGGCTGGACCTTTACAGACTACGGCCCAGATTACACCGCTTTTTCGGAAAGCGGACTTGAGGGTGGCTTTGAAAAAACGGAAAACGACATTGTCAATGGAGCACTTATTGTACTGTATCATCAGGATTTGGAAGCTATCCAACAAAAGGTAGAACAAGCAGGCGGAACAATTGCCAAAAACATTTTTTCCTTTCCGGGCGGACGTCGGTTCCATTTTAAAGACCCATCCGGTAATGAACTGGCCATTTGGTCCGACAAGTAATTGTTTGATAAATAAAAAGCCTGCTTCCGCAGGCTTTTTTCGTCAGTAATTAATTTGAGTTAGTTAAGTAATCTTAAATTCTTGAGTTAGTTAGTTTGAATCTTAAAGGCTTCAAAAATAAACATTTTGGTAAACTTAAGTAAATTTTAATTTAACATGGAGCACTTTTTTCGTGTAAATCCCATCAATTTGCGTTGAATTTTGCCTTTTTGCTGCCCTCGTACATCTCATAATGAACCAATCTAGCCTCCAATTTCCCATTAAAAACTTTAATTTTTCTAGACGTCTTAAGTCCAACATACTTTAAAGCTTCTAAATTGGAGGTAATCAACCAAGCATCCGTTCCTGGATAATTCTGTTTTAACGTATCCCCTATTTTAGTGTAAAACTCTTCTATCTCAATAGGTAGGCGCTCTCCGTATGGTGGATTGAACACCATATGTAGTTTTCCTTCCACAGGCTTTTCAGTTTTGAAAAAATCCTTGCGTTCTATGGTCATGTATTCCGAAAGATTCGCATTATCAACATTTTCCTGCGATTTTCTGACAGCGGAAGGGGCTTTGTCATACCCAACGATCTTGTGATGAAACTCCCTTGTTTTGTTCAAACTGGCATCGACTATTTTTTGGTGCAATTCGGGTTCATAATCCGCCCAATTCATAAAAGCATAGGACTCCCTATTAATGTTTGCTGGAATATTGCAAGCTATCATACCCGCTTCTATCAAAAATGTTCCACTACCGCACATGGGGTCCAAGAAATCGGTTTGACCATCCCAACCACTCTGTAAAAGCAGTCCTGCAGCCAAGACTTCATTAATGGGTGCAATATTGGTCAAAATCCGATAGCCTCTTTGGTGAAGGGAGGCACCGGAACTATCCAGTGAAACCGTACATTGATTTTTAAAGATGTGGATATTGATGCGTACATCAGCATCCTGCGAATTTACATCGGGACGCTGCCTAACCACAGCTCTGAACTTGTCCACGATAGCATCTTTTGCCTTAAGTGACACAAACATGGAATTATTGAAATTGTCCGAGTTCACCGTGGAGTCAATGGCAAAAGTCTTTTCTTGATGAAAAATGCTGGGCCAATCCACTTCATAGACATTTTTATACAGGTCCTTTTCATTGTGGACCTTAAATGTGGCAATGGGCTTTAGCACTTTTAGGGCAGTACGTAAGCAAAGATTGGCCTTGTAAAGAAATCCAGTATCCCCTTCAAAGGTTACATTTCGTACACCCTCCTCCACGTGACCAGCTCCCAAATTCCGTAATTCTTGCGCCAGAATTGGTTCAAATCCAAACAAGGTTTTGGCCAACATCTTAAAATTTCCTGCCATCTTTTCTTAAAGTCTTTCCACAAAAATAGGCTATTTTTAACCCTTCAACCCAGCCTATGGATTTTCCTTTTTTAATTGTATTCCTAATCCCGATTATTGCTGTTTGGGGTAGCTTTACCTTTGTGTGGGTGGCAAAACCCAAAAATACTGGTAACATAAAACTGTTATTGGCGTTTAGTGGTGCATTTTTATTGGCCCTTACTTTTTTTGAGCTCCTTCCCGAGGTTTACGAGGAACATGACCCAAAAACCATAGCCTTGTTCATTTTGGGTGGAATCTTACTTCAAGTATTCTTGGAATTCTTTTCTAAAGGTGCTGAACATGGGCACATGCATTTTAATTTGGAGGAAAATAAATTTCCACTATTGCTATTTTTGAGTCTGTGCATTCACGCTTTTGTAGAAGGGGTTCCCATACACGGCAATGAGCCCATTTTATATGGTATCATCATTCATAAAATCCCTGTGGCCATCATCTTGAGCATTTTCCTGATCAATTCCAAGATAGAACTTGTTTGGGCCCTGCTTTTTGTTACGATGTTCTCATTAATGACCCCAATCGGTACATATATGGCCGCACAATCGGAATGGGTGGGGCATTACGGCCAGTATTTAACCGCATTGGCCATTGGCGTGTTTTTGCACATATCCACCGTTATACTTTTTGAAAGTTCACAGGGGCATGCTTTTAATTTAAGAAAATTGCTGGTGATCATCCTTGGGATTGGGATTGCTTATTTGGTGTAGCGGTATTTAGTTTTTTGGCTATTATACGCTAAAATCTCTCATGTATTACCTTAAATTGAATCCAATATAATTCCATGAACTAAAAACCAATGACTAATTGCCCCGCCCAGCACAAAAAAATGCCATATGAGATGGTTAAACGGAATTCTTTTGACAGCATAAAAAACTATGCCCAAAGTGTAAAAGGCTCCGCCCAATGAAAGGTAGAGCAAACCTTTGGTAGACATGTTTTGAATCAAATATGGCAAATCAATCACAATGATCCAGCCCATTACCCCATAAAGAACAAGGGAAAAGACTTCAAACTTTCCAGTGAAAAAAAGTTTAAGTATAGTTCCGAACAAAGCGATTCCCCAAACCAAATAAAATAACAACCACCCTTTGGAGGGCAAGAGCACGGTAAGGCATACCGGCGTATACGTACCAGCAATTAAATAATAGATACTGATATGATCCCAAACGCGCAATTTCTTTTTCAATTTTGGGTTCTGAACGGAATGATAAACCGTTGAAGCCGTGAATAATAGGACAAGAGAAAAACAATAAATCCAAACACTTCCATACAAATAAGGCGTTTGGCTCAAATCATTTTGAAATAGAAATATAGTGCCTATAATGGCCAATACTATTCCGAAGGCATGGGAATACACATTCCACTTTTCCTCCAATAAAACAGGGTCAGATTTAGGTGTCAATCGATTTATTTATAGCGTTTACCGTGTTTCACCACTAAATCCACATCTTGAAGCAGGTCTATATATCGCAACACATCACCCTTCACGGCGATGATATCTGCATACTTTCCGGGAGTTACAGTGCCCACTTCATCAGCAACCCCCATCCAAAGGGCGGGCCAGTAGGTAGCCGAACGTATGGCGTACATCGGGTCAATGCCAAACTCATTCACCCAAACATCAAGCTCGTTCCATGTGGATTGGCTATGAAATTTCATTGGGATTCCACTATCCGTTCCAATCAATAGTACCACACCGGCATCCAATAGTTGCTGTACTTTGGTTTGTAACGTTGGTCTTCGTGAGGGTGTCAACTGAAAATAAGGAAGCCTATCTGGGTGTTTAAAGCTGTTTTTGATGTCAGTAATCACGGTATCCGGCAATCCTAAATGCCATGAATCGTTATCCAATACTTCTTGATGATCTCTCAAATACTCATAATTGTAGAGTCCTTCCACAGTGGGGCACCAAAATAGTGGCCCCTTGTTCATTTGAGCGGTGCGCTCTTCAATTAGTTTTATGATATCATCCGGATAACGGGGAGCAGATGACAAACCCGTGTGTTCAAAACAATCCACGCCCACTTCCAATCCTCTTCGGATTTCTTCAGGTCGATGCCCATGGGCAACAACCTTTAGATTATGTTTATGGGCTTCGTCCACAACTGCACTGAGCTCTTCCATGGTCATTTGGTCATGGTCAATCAATTTAATGACATCCACCCCAGCATTGGCCAATTTCCGAATCTTTTTCCGGCCATCTTCGGCTCCATTGACTCCCCACCGAAAATCCTCAGTCCCTGGATACGGTTTATGCTGAATAAAAGGCCCTGAAACATATAATGTGGCCCCTGGTATTTCTCCAGAATTGATAGCATCGCGTACCGCAATGCTTTCCTCCAAGGGAGCCCCCAAATCTCTAGCACTTGTAACCCCGGCCATTAAAAGCTGATGTGCCGAGGCGGGCATAATAACATCCTTAAACAAAGGAGGATAGGTTTTGTCCCAATAGGCATAATCGGCATGGCCATTAATCATAGTGTGCACGTGCATATCCCAAAGACCGGGCAACACGCTCATCCCTTCCGTAGAAATAACTTCGGCGTTTGCAGGAACAGCAAGGGTTTCTACAGTACCCACAGCTTTGATGCGTTCTCCTTCAATAAGGATAACACTATTTTTAATGGGGTCTGAGCCATATCCATCAATCAATGTGCCCCCAACCAGAGCCTTTACTTGGCTTTCTTGGGAAAATAATATGAATGAAAAGAGTAGGAAACAGGAGGTCAATCGAAGTTTTCGCATGGCTGGTTATGTTTTTGATTAAAGATAATGTATAAAAACAAAAAAGGCCCTTCACTATAAAGTGAAGGGCCTTGAGGAAGGCGGCTACCTACTCTCCCACCTGGTGTGGCAGTACCATCGGCGCAAACGGGCTTAACTTCCCTGTTCGGAATGGAAAGGGGTGGGCCCCGTCGCCATGGCCACCTAGGTCTTCAATATTTTATTGTCGGTTGCTGAGCGCAGCCGAAGCATGACATAATATGGGACGGCGCATTGTTGCGC
>NZ_JBFCVT010000004.1:0-172345 GCF_040705235.1 Allomuricauda sp. ANG21
TGGATGAGCATTGTGGAAGGTTTTGGTGGTATGCGGGTATTGAATGACCAGTTGTGCTTTGCACCCAAGATTCCAGACCAATGGAAATCCTATTCCTTTAAAATCAATTTTAGGAACCAAATTATCACGGCACATATTTCTGCCGATGGAAATTCTTTTGAAATCACTGGAAATGAACCATTGACCATTCAGCTAAATGGCAAACAGGTAAAACTGATCCCGGAAGAAACCGTCAAAGCATGAAAACTAATCGCCCAATTGCTTTTTTGATTGCATTGGGGGTGTTATATTCAAGCAAAGAGAGCAGCAACCAAATGCCCATTGAGCCACCAATGAAGAAAAAAGAGGTAGTCTATCAGGTTTTTACACGACTTTTTGGAAATACCAATACTACCAACAAACCTTGGGGCAAAATCGAGGAAAATGGTGTGGGCAAGTTTGCCGATTTTACTGATAAGGCACTGGAAGAAATCAAAGACTTGGGGGTAACACACATTTGGTATACCGGAATCCCCCATCATGCCTTGATCAACGATTATACACCGTATGGAATTTCCAATGATGACCCCGATGTGGTCAAGGGACGTGCCGGTTCCCCTTATGCCGTGAAGGATTATTACAATGTGAATCCAGATTTGGCTATCGACCCTGCAAAACGATTGGAGGAGTTCAAAGCGCTTATTGAGCGAACCCACAACGTGGGGCTGAAGGTCATAATAGATATTGTACCCAACCATGTGGCCCGAAAGTATGAAGGAAGGACAAATCCACAGGGGGTTGAAGATTTTGGGGCTAGTGATGATACCAGTAAGGCATACGATGTCAATAACAACTTCTACTATATTCCCGGTGAAGCTTTTAAAGTGCCCAAGTGGGAAAATGGTTATTTGCCCCTTGGAGGTGAAGAAAATACGTTGGCTGATTCCAAATTTGAGGAAATTCCGGCCAAGTGGACGGGCAATGGTTCGCGATTGGCCCAGCCCCATTTCAACGATTGGTATGAAACCGTAAAAGTCAACTATGGTATTCGCCCAGATGGCAGTAAGGATTTCGACGAACTGCCCGAGGATTTCTGGACAAAGGACTACAAGGCCCATTATGAATTCTGGAAGGACAAAACCTTGCCCGATTCGTGGTACAAGTTCAAGGACATTGCTATGTATTGGTTGGATTTTGGTGTGGATGGTTTCCGGTTTGATATGGCTGAAATGGTTCCGGTGGAATTTTGGAGTTACCTGAATTCCAATATCAAAATGAAAAATCCCGATGCTTTTTTGCTCGCCGAGGTGTATAATCCTGATTTGTACCGGGCATATATCCATCTGGGGAAAATGGACTATCTCTATGATAAGGTCGACCTTTACGATAGCATAAAACATATTATGAAGGGCTACGGTTGGACAGACCATATTCCTGTAGTTCAGCAAAAAGTGGCCGATATAGAGCATCATATGCTCCATTTTTTGGAAAATCATGATGAACAGCGCATCGCCAGCCCAGATTTTGTAGGTGATGCAAAGTTGGCTAAACCGGCGATGGTGGTTTCAGCCACGATAAGCACTTCGCCCACCATGATTTATTTCGGACAGGAAGTTGGGGAACCCGGTGCGGAGGATGCGGGCTTTGGGAAACCGACCCGGACTTCCATTTTTGATTATATCGGCGTACCACACCACCAACGCTGGATGAACGATAAAAAATTTGATGGTGGTCAGCTTTCAGAAGAGGAAAAGCAGTTGCGGGATTTCTATCAGCGATTGTTAAATTTCACTATTGAAAGTGATGCCTTAATGGGAGACTATCAGGAAATCCATTACTATAACAAAGACAACACTGAAGGATATGATCATAGGGTGTTTTCCTTTGTGCGATGGTCTTCTGAAGAAAAACTGATGATTGTCTCCAATTTTGACGCCCACAACAGTTACGATATCAATCTAAAAATACCCGAAGATATCATTGCCAAATGGCAATTGAACCAAAATACATACCAACTTCAGGATAAATTGTACGGAAAGGTCCACAAAAGACTTTTGATGAAAGAGGGAAGGGGAGAAGTACAGTTGGCGTTGGAACCTTTGCAATCCTATATTTTTAGTTTGGAGCAATAAAAAAGCGGATTGCAACGCAATCCGCCCAAGTTCAAGGTGGTTAGTGATTTTATTCCTTTGTGGCTGTTTTTTGATAGACCAACGAGATTACGGCTCCAATAATACCAAAGAAAACAATATCAATTATGGCTTCTACAATATGGCCGGTCATATCCATAAAGTTGGCGGTTGCGTAGTTTAGCAAGCCCATGCCAAGTCCTATAAAAATACCGATCCAAACCCCAAATTGAAATCCTTGCCCCGCTGAATGGTGGCCTCTTGCCCATTTGCTATAAAGGGTGCTCAATGCAAACACGGCAATCAAGTTTGCCAATGCAATGAGGCTCATGTTAGGAACCTCTTTCATAACATTGACAACGGTGTGCTGTTCAAAAAAATCTACGGTGGCAATACCCCAAATAAGGTATCCCAAGAAAAACATAACAATTGCGCCGACCAAGGTGGCCAACAAATTAGATTTTGAAAACATATTGGTTTATTTAATTGGTTGTTAATGTGATAAATATATTAAATAAAAATTATCAATATCATAAAATATGCCTTATAAAATAATGAATATCATTTTTTAAACTTGATTGACCTATCAAATCCTAATTCAAGAAAAGGGTTCATTGTTTCGTTTTCAAATTGTATTTTTAGCGTTCTCAAACACGAACAACATGGAAAAAAGGTTATTCTTGGCTGTACTGGCCGTTTTAATTTTAAACAGTTGTGGTATGAAAGATTCAAAACCCTTGGTCATTGGCCATAGAGGAGCCATGGGTCATGAGACTGAAAATACATTGGTGTCCATAAAAAAGGCAATGGACTTAGGAGTGGATATGATCGAAATTGATGTGTTTCGAATTGATAGTGGTGAAATTGCAGTTTTTCATGATAGAACTGTGGATAGACTTACCAATGGCAGTGGTATGATTGAGGATTACAATATGTTCGCCATGAGGCAACTGGTTGTTGAAGGCGGGCACAGAATCCCAATCCTTCAGGATGTTTTAAAGTTAATCAATAACCAAGTGGCGCTTAACATTGAATTAAAGGGATACAAAACGGCAGAGAAGGTCAACCAAGTTATAAACTACTATATTTCTAATAGAGGTTGGTCTGCTGATAACATCATTATTTCCAGTTTTATTTGGGACGAATTAAGGGAAATGCGGAAAATCAATCCAGATATTAAGATCGCAGTCCTTACCGAAGAAGACCCATTGCAGGCCATTGAAGTGGCCAAAGAGCTCAATGCCGTTGCCATTAACCCAAATTACACAACCTTGACCGCTGAGAACACGGCTAAGATTCAGGATGAAGGCCTTAAAGTGTACACTTGGACGGTAAATAAACCCGAGGATATCCAAAGAATGAAGGATTTTGGGGTAGATGGTATCATCACAAACTATCCTGAGCGGGCCCATTAATGTTCGATGTAATCATTGTTGGTGGTGGTGCGGCCGGATTCTATGCGGCGATTCATATTGGGGAACAGGCGCCGCAACTTAAAGTGGCCATTTTTGAACGCGGTAAAACCGTACTTTCCAAAGTAAAGGTGTCAGGCGGTGGACGATGCAATGTTACCCACGGAGAATTTGATCCCAGAGAACTGATTACCAATTACCCAAGGGGCGAAAAGGAACTTTTGGGGCCGTTCCATGCGCACGCCCCTATGGATGTCATGGCTTTTTTTGAAAAACGTGGCGTTCCGCTCAAAATTGAGGAAGATGGTCGCGTTTTCCCCCAAAGTGATTCTTCCCAAAGCATTATCGATTGTTTTGAGGGCGAAGCCAAGAAATTGGGCATAAAAGTTTTGAAGAACAGCTCCGTAAAACAGTTTCAAATACAGGATGATGGGTGGCAGGTTACTACCATGAACAAGCATTACCAAGCTAAAAAACTACTGCTCGCCACTGGTAGCAATGGCAAAATATGGAGTCAATTGGATGCAATGGGGCATACCATTGTATCACCAGTCCCATCACTGTTCACATTCAATGTTAAAGATGAACGCATACAAGGAATTCAGGGCATAAGTGCCGATGTTTCTGTGGAAGTTCCGCAAAAGCGCATTTTTGCAAATGATAAAAAAGACTTAGGGCTAAAAAGTATGATCAAAGATCAACCGGTATTACTTTCCGAAGGCCCTATTTTGATTACGCATTGGGGATTTAGCGGCCCAGCAATCCTAAAACTTTCTGCGTGGGGGGCCAACATACTTCATGAGTACAACTATGTGTTTCGGGTGAACATCAATTGGACCCCAGAGTATACCACAGGATCTATGGAAGGTTTTCTCAAAAAAGTGAAGGAAGTGGAAGCCAAAAAAACAGTGATGCGCACCCAAGCTGTACAACTTCCCAGACGTTTGTGGACAAAATTAGTGGAGGCGGCCGACATTGAAAAAGATGAAAAATGGGCCGACATCACCAAACAGAAATTGAGTGAACTGGCGAAACAACTTACACGCTGTTCTTTTCGGGTGGAAGGTAAAAGTACCTATAAAGATGAATTTGTCACCGCAGGTGGCGTAGACCTAAAGGAAATCAACTTCAAGACATTTGAGAGCAAATTGCACCCCAACCTTTATTTTGCCGGAGAAATCATCAATGTGGATGCCATTACCGGAGGCTTCAACTTTCAAAATGCATGGACTGGTGCCTTTTTAGCCGCTAAGGCCATTGCTTCACAAGCTTAAATCAACCCAACAGCATTGCCATTCCGGCTGCGAGCACACCCCCTAAAATAGGGCCAACTACGGGAATCCATGAATAACCCCACCCATTGCTTCCCTTTTCTTTTATTGGGACCAGCGCATGCACAATGCGAGGGCCCAAGTCCCTTGCTGGATTAATGGCATATCCTGTTGTACCTCCCAAAGAAAGTCCAATGCCCCAAACGATCAAGGCTACGGGAAGCGCTCCCAAAGACCCCAAACCAATAATGGTATTGTCCGAAGAAATGGTGGCATCGGTAAAATAAAGCACAGCAAAAACGAGCACAAAGGTTCCCAAAATTTCTGTGAGGAGATTTAAAGGCGTATTGGGAATGGCTGGAGCATTACAAAAAACAGCTCTTTTGGTATCGCCATCCAGGGTGACGTCAAAATGGTCTTTGTTCATCAGCCACACGGAAAAGGCACCCAACATGGCTCCAATAAATTGAGCAATGATATAAGGAGCAATATCATTTACTGGGAATTCACCAGCGACAGCCAAGCCAATGGTCACAGCCGGATTAATATGGGCTCCACTATAGGGGCCGGCCACCACCACACCGGTGTATACAGCAAAGGCCCATCCAGTGGTGATCACGATCCAACCAGAACCGGAACCGTAGGTTTTCTGTAAGGATACATTGGCATTTACGCCGCACCCCAAGAGTATGAGCAAAAAGGTGCCAACAATCTCTGCAATAAAAGGAGTCATACAATTTGATGATAAAAGTTAATGGTTTGGTTATAAGGTCTTGATATTAATTCTGGTTTTCTGTCCAATATTCCAATGCTTTTATGGCCCTGTACCACCCTTCGATACCATTTTCAATGGTTTCTCTGTCTTTTGAAGGATTGAAATTCACATCAGCTTGCCAAATATCCTGAATTTCACCGGTATCCTTCCAATAGCCTACCGCTAATCCTGCCAAATAAGCAGCACCCATTACAGTGGTTTCCACAATTTTTGGCCGTACCGTTACGGTATTCAACACATCGGCCTGAAACTGCATAAGCATATCATTCACCGTGGCCCCACCATCTACACGAAGTTCTTTGATGGCAATTCTAGAATCGGCTTCCATAGCCTTTAAAATATCCATGGTCTGGTAGGCAATGGATTCCAGTGCAGCTCTCGCAATATGGGCATCAGTACTACCACGGGTTAACCCAAACAGGGTGCCTTGGGCATGTTGGTTCCAGTGGGGAGCGCCCAACCCGGCAAAGGCAGGCACAAAATAAACTCCTTCGGAACTATCCACAGAACTGGCCAGTTTTTCCACATCAGATGATTTCTTGATGATGCCAAGACTGTCCCGCAGCCATTGCACCACAGCTCCAGCAATAAAAATACTGCCCTCCAAAGCATATTGGGTCTTTCCATTGATTTTCCATGCTACGGTGGTCAAGAGTTTATTTTGGGAAACTATGGGTTTTTCACCAATATTCATGAGCATAAAACAGCCCGTGCCGTAGGTATTTTTCACCATCCCCTTTTTGGTGCACATCTGTCCGAACAAAGCGGCTTGTTGATCTCCTGCAATCCCGGCAATCGGTATTTTGGATGCAAAAAAATTGGGACTGGTATGCCCGTAGACCTCGCTGGATTGTTTTACTTCGGGAAGCATGCTCTTGGGAATGGTCAATAAATCCAAAAGTTCATCGTCCCAATCCATGGTATTGATGTTGAACAGCATGGTGCGACAGGCATTGGTCACATCAGTAATGTGGAGTTTGCCCTCCGTCATTTTCCAAATAAGCCACGTATCTATGGTGCCCAGGACCAAATCTCCAGCCTCTGCTTTTTTCCGGGCTCCCTCTACGTTGTCCAAAATCCATTTGACCTTTGTCCCTGAAAAATAGGAATCGATGACCAATCCGGTCTTTTCACGAATCATCTGCGATTTTCCTTGTTTTTTCAATTCATCACAATAGTCCGCAGTACGTTTATCTTGCCATACAATCGCATTGTAGATGGGTTCGCCTGTTTTTCTGTCCCAAACCACCACGGTCTCCCTTTGGTTGGTAATGCCTATGGCAGCCATTTGTTCACCTTTTAGGCCTTTTTTACTGACGGCTTCTGCGGCCATTCCTGCTTGGGTAGCCCAAATCTCGCTGGGATCGTGCTCTACCCATCCTGGTTTGGGGAAAATTTGGGTGAATTCTTTCTGTGCCACGGAGATTATGCTTCCTTTTTGATCAAAGACCACAGCTCGGGAACTTGTGGTGCCTTGATCTAATGCAAGGATGTATTGATTCATTTTTAGTTAATTTAATGCATTGGAATTTACTAAAATTTATCCGAGTATTTTAAGGCAACATGAAGAAGACATTTATAGCACTTTTACGGGGAATCAACGTAGGTGGCCAAAAGAAAATTAAAATGGCGGAATTGCGGGAAACATTGACCCGAACCGGACTGGAAAATGTGCAGACCTATATACAGAGCGGCAATGTTATTTTTGAAAGTTCAGAAGGAAATTTGAAGAGCTTGGAAAATAGTGTCCGGGAAGCAATTTTAAAGAACTTTGGCTTTGAAGTGCCCACTCTTGTTATCAGTGGCAATGACATAAAAGAAATATTGAAAGCCAATCCGTTTGCTGACAAAGTGGAAGAGAATAAGTTATATTACGTTCTGCTCAAAAAAGCCCCAGCGAAGGATTTGGTGGCCCAGTTCGAAGAATTAAACTACCCCAATGAAGACTTTCATAGTACTGAAAAGTGCGTGTACTTGATGTGTAAAAAGGGATACGGTAATGCCAAACTTAACAACAACCTAATTGAACAAAAGTTAAAGGTCGAGGCCACTACACGGAACCACAAAACCATGCAAAAGTTACTGGAGTTGACCCAATAGATTAGCCAATTACCAATATTATTGAACTTGAACTTGATTCTTGAACCTGAACTTTATTAGGAATTCAGCTCCCAAACTCTATAGTTAAGGACTGCAGCAAAGCCCACCCAAAGTAAATAAGGAATCATTAAAATAGCTGCAGGCTTGCTCACTACATTGAACCATTTAATGGTAAGTATGATTAAGGTCAGTAGTGCTAGAATGACAAAAAGGGCCGCAAAGGGATTTTTCAAACCAAAAAAAACAATACTCCACAACGCATTCACCAAAAGCTGAAAAAAGAAGTGGTACAAAGCCGTTTTCACCCAAATATGGTGGTACCCTTTAGACCATACCATTCCAGCTGCCACACCCATAAGTATGTAAAGAACCGTCCAGACAGGAGCAAAAATTGCATTGGGAGGGGTGAATTCTGGTTTGTTCAGCGTTGCGTACCAATCGTTTACGGAACTTTGCGTAGCAATTCCTGCCAAAAATCCTATCAATAGGCAAACGGCAATGCTTATAGCAATGTAAATGATGCTTTTCTTCATGGTAGGTGCAACTGCGTCTAAAATAAGAATTTATTTCAATCCGTTTTCCAAGAACTGGGTTGCAAGTGTATATTTGCCCAAATAGCTTTTCCATGACCGAAAAAGATTTTAAGGCAGAACCATACCAATATTTTTCAGATAGTGGAAAAGTAACATGGAAAGCGCCCAGCAATATTGCTTTGGTAAAATATTGGGGCAAGTTGGCGAATCAAATCCCAGCAAACCCATCCATTAGCTTTACGTTGGATGCCTGTGCCACTTCAACTTCGGTTGCCTACCAAAAAAAGGAAGATGGTAAGGAAGGTTTTTCTTTTGATTTGTTATTTGAGGGGAAGCCAAAGGAAGACTTCAAACCCAAGATTGAAACTTTTTTTAAGCGGATTGAGTTTTATGTGCCTTTTTTGAAAGACTATCATTTTACCATTGAAACCTCAAATTCTTTTCCGCACAGCAGTGGCATTGCATCCTCCGCCAGTGGAATGGCTGCTCTTTCACTTTGTTTATTGGATGTTGAAAAGCAATTGAACCCGGGAATGAATGAGGAATTCTTTAAGAAAAAGGCTTCTTTTTTGGCAAGATTGGGCTCAGGAAGTGCCTGTAGGAGCATCGAAGGCGATTTAATCCAATGGGGAGAACACCCCCAAATTCCCAACAGTTCAAATCTATACGGAATCAAGTATCCGTTTGAGGTGAATCCGGTGTTCAAAAATTATCACGACACCATATTGTTGGTGCATAAAGGTCAAAAGCAAGTAAGCAGTACCGTGGGTCATGATTTAATGCATGGTCACCCATATGCCCAAAACCGTTTTCAACAAGCCTTTGGTAATTTGGATAAATTCAAATCTATTTTTGCAGGCGGGGATTTAGAGGAGTTCATCAAAATTGTGGAAAGCGAAGCCCTAACCCTCCATGCCATGATGATGACCAGTATGCCTTATTTTATTTTGATGAAACCCGATACCTTGGAAATCATCAACAAAATTTGGAAGTACCGAACAGACACCAAAGTTCCCATTTGTTTCACGTTGGATGCCGGGGCCAATGTGCATGTCCTATATCCAGAATCAGTCAAGGAAAAGGCCATTCAATTTATTCAGGATGAATTAGTTGTGCACTGCGAGAAAGGGCACTATATTTGCGACCGAATTGGGATAGGGGCTAAAATAATCGCTGATCAGTAACAGCAAAGCGGTTTTTTTGCGTTATTTGTCCCGAGTTCTAATAGGAAACAACAAATTCAGGGAGAAAATTGTTTTGTTTATCGGATTGTTTTGAAAATTAAACAAAATAGTTTGTATCTTGGTAGAAGTTTATGAAGGGTCCATTATTTTATTCTAAGATTCTGCTGTTTGGAGAGTATGGTATCATCAAAGATTCCAAAGGTCTTTCCATTCCATACAATTTTTTTAAGGGAGCCTTAAAACAGGAAAAGAACCTGTCCGAGTTGGCCCAAAAATCCAACAATAGCCTAAAGGCTTTTGCGGAGTACCTAAAAACCATTGAGAAGCAAGAAAAGGGGTTGGTCTCTTTTGACATGGAGTCTTTGGAAAAGGACATTACCAACGGAATGTATTTTGACAGTTCCATTCCACAAGGGTATGGTATTGGTAGCAGTGGGGCCCTGGTAGCCGCCATTTATGACAAATATGCCAAGGATAAAATCACCGTTTTGGAAAATCTCACCAGAGACAAACTTCTAAAACTGAAGAAAATCTTCGGGAAAATGGAATCCTTTTTCCATGGAAAATCCTCTGGTTTAGATCCTTTGAACAGTTACCTAAGTTTACCTATCCTTATCAATTCCCAAGACAATATTGAGTCAACCAGTATCCCAACCCAAAATACCAACGGTAAAGGTGCTGTGTTTTTGTTGGATAGTGGAATTACTGGCGAAACCGCTCCCATGGTGCAGATTTTTATGGAAAAAATGAAGCAGGAAGGGTTCCGAAAGATGATCAAGAACCAATTTGTGAAGCATACCGATGCGTGTGTGGAAGACTTTTTAAATGGTAATGTGAAATCCCTTTTTGGAAATCTAAAACAGCTTTCCCATGTGGTTTTAGACCATTTTAAACCCATGATTCCGGCGAAGTTCCACCAGTTGTGGCAGCAAGGCATCGAAACCAATGATTATTACCTGAAACTCTGCGGTTCTGGCGGGGGGGGCTATATTTTAGGCTTTACCGAAGATTTGGAAAAGGCCAAAAAAGCACTCAAAGGCTACAATTTGGAGGTGGTCTACAACTTCTAAAAGCAATCCCATGCTTAGTAGAAAAAACAAACTCTTGCTTTTTAAGCTATTGAGTCTATTTTCTGTGGTCAGAGGATACAATATTCTGGTGATTACCTTGGCACAGTACTTGGCATCTATCTATATTCTTTCACCAAATATTCCATTGCGGCAGGTGGTTTTTGACCTTAATCTTTTTTTGATCGTTACTGCTTCGGCGCTCGTGATTGCCAGTGGGTACATCATCAATAATTTTTATGATGCTGAAAAGGATTTGATCAATAAGCCTACCAAAAGCATGCTGGATCGGTTGGTGAGCCAACGTTTTAAATTGACCACTTACTTTATTCTCAATTTTATGGCGGTCTTGGCGGCCAGTTACATTTCGTTTCGGGCAGTTTTGTTTTTTTCGGCCTACATTTTTGGGATTTGGTTTTATTCCCACAAGCTCAAACGGATACCCTTTATTGGAAATTTGGTGTCGGCCACCTTGGCCATAACCCCATTTTTTGTAGTATTTGTGTACTATGGAAATTTTGAAACAGTCATATTTGTGCATGCCGTTTTCTTGTTTTTATTGATTTTGGCGCGGGAAATGATCAAAGACTTGGAAAACATGGCGGGCGATT
Organism: Allomuricauda sp. ANG21; assembly: GCF_040705235.1. Classification (NCBI taxonomy): domain Bacteria; kingdom Pseudomonadati; phylum Bacteroidota; class Flavobacteriia; order Flavobacteriales; family Flavobacteriaceae; genus Allomuricauda; species Allomuricauda sp. ANG21. The sequence continues at coordinate 11,062 of NZ_JBFCVT010000004.1, forward strand.
TAGCCCAAAACTACCGTACCATACCCATTATTTACGGTCCAAAAGTGTCAAAATTTAGCATTGCACTGTTGATTGTACTGACCTTGGTTCCTGCTCTGTTGCTCATCAAAACCTTTGATGTGGGTTATATGTACTTCTATTTTATCGCCTGCATTGCCCTTTTGATTTTGTTTTTGGTGCTCCTATGGAAGTCCAAGGACAAAAAACACTACGTATGGCTTCACAACATATTGAAGTTGATTATTGTAGTCGGGGTTTTCAGTATTTTGTTGATTGATGTGGATTTAGTATTGAACCGGATACTGTAATTATAGGTCCTTACCAATTTGTTATTTATCCTTCCCTAACGAAATATCATAATCATCAATGTTTCCGTGTATTTTTAAGTTCAGGTAACGCACTTTTTTGGTTGGGTCCACTTCAATGATTTTGTCATCCGTAGGAATGGAGTCTTTGTCCTTTTTGTTGCCGAACAGTTTGTATACTGCAGCTCTTTTTACGGTTTTCCACGGAATTTTAAGGTAGTATTCAATGTTTTGCTCCATATCATGGGTACCCGATACTTCCATATGCCCCAGTGTGGATTCAATGGTCATGTCGGGTATGGTGATACGCCCTTTGGTAATGTCCAAACGGTTTTGGAGTGTGTCAAACCGAACGTTTTTCAGGTTTTTATCGCCCATATAATCGGATAGCATGGACATGGGTTCATAATTGACCAAGCTTCCGTTCAATACTTGGACATCCATATGCACTTCAGATTGATCTAAATCGGGAACCAAATCGGGATATACTCTAATCTTTCCATTGATTTTTGAAGATACTTTTCCATGCAGGTTTTCAGAAATTAAGTGGTCCTGTCCAAAGTTTTCAAACTTGAACAAAATCTGGTCTATATCAACATTGTCCAAGGAAAGATTGGGGCTCAAATAAATGTGATTTGGATCACTTCCATTAAAATACCCCGACATATTCAAATGTCCACCCGCAGCATCCATGGACAGGGTATCCACATATACATAATGATCTTGCGTGGTGCGTAAACTGGCATCTATATTTTTTAGGTCGATGCGATTGCGAATGAAATGGCCAATATTAACATCAAACCGCATATCGGTAAAGGGCAGTTCGTAGATGTTGAAAGCCGTTGCGTGTTCCTCTACATCTTCAGTGGTTGTAGCAGTGGTTGAGGTTTTTGGATTGAAATTAAAAAGCTGGTCGTAGTCAATATAATCAGCGTTCAAGGCAAAATAATTGTCTCTCTTTTTAATGCTTTGGTCTTTTCCAAGATAATAGTCCAAGTTTACATCAAAAACAGTTCTGCCGATTTTACCATGCAGGTTTTCAACCACTAGATGCTCATCTTCATAATGAATTCTACCGTTGAAGTCTTGAAATCGTAAGGGGTGCAGGTGCATTTTGGTGTCCAATCTATCCAAATCCACATCAATGGAATGCAAGGATGAATCTATGTAGTGCATGCTGGAGTTGACATGTAGCGTAAGTTTCTCGAACTCTTCATGGCGGTACTGTTCTGGAACGTAGTTTTCACCTCCATAGGAAAAGATATCTTCCAGACGAAGCAAGTCTGAAGTCAAGGTGATATCCAAGTCTACGTCTCCGTTAAGCGTTTTTTGCGTCCAAAATTTGTAGTTGTGTGCCATACCGTTCAAATGAAAGTCAGAATCATCGATATGGCCCGTAAAATCCACGATTTTCAAATCTTCATCATCAATAAGGAAGTCGGCATGAAAATCATGCAGTTCATGCGGGTAGTGCTGAAGTTTTGCATACAGGCTGTCCACGAAAAACTCGCCCTTTGGTAAATATTCGGACTCTGTAAAGTCCTTGGCAGATGCTTTGAAGGAAAATCCTGTTCTCAAATTTTCCACACGTTCATCAACACCTTTTTTTTCTGTTTCCGAGTAGCGTGTTAGTTCAGCAATGTCGAGAACATCTGACCATATATTTAAGTGAACTTCAACGGGTTCCTCTGTATGATGCACTATGGCCGGAAGGTCAGAGAGATAGCCTGTAATGGAAAGGTTGGAATTGCCCATCACTAGGTTAAAAGTATCAAGGGTGGCCTGCTTGCCTTGCATGATGAGGTGCATGTTAAGCTGTTCCAATGGCACCGGAAGCTTTGATGTTGAAAAACTAAGATTGGACACCCTTAATTCGCTGAAATAGGCTTGGTTTAAATCACTGATGGCCTGTTCTGGCTGGTCTAGGTCGATAATGTCATGAAAGTTCATCTTTAGGGATACATTTCCGGAAACGTCTTCAATATCATCAATGTTCAAGAATTTAGTCATAAAGGCCAAATTGAAATCGGCATCCAGTTGCATATCTACTTCCGGTGCTTCAAAATTGTTTACGACCAACGCTCCGGAAAAATTCCCCGACTCCAATTTTGCACTCATATTGGTCAAAGAAAATTTCATGGTTTTCAGGTTCCGGGCCTCTCCGTTGGTAAAGTAGCCTTTGAATCCCATTTCGTTGATGCGTTTTCTTTCCTCCGTATTCTCCAAAAAGGCCTCGCTGGCGCCGAAAGAGGCTTCAATAAAGGGCATTTTGCCATCGGCCATAGGTCCTTGGACCACACCGTTGAAGTATATATTCCCTTCATTTTTGTAACGTTCAAGAACTGGGATCAAATCTTCCGGTGCAAATGCAATGAACATATCAAAATTAGGCTTAGTTCCCTTGACCTTTAGGTCAATGTCCATATTGTTTTTGGTGTCCAGCGACCCTTCAAGATCAAAATCACCATGTTCCATGGTGATGCCAGAGGGTTTTATTTGAAGTATTCCTGTTTGTTCATCAAAAGTAAGGTCGGTGTGCAGTTCAAAATGTTTGTGGTGGAAATAGGTTTGTTCCCCATTTTGGAACACATTCAATTGGAATTCAGTATCAACATGGGCTGCGATGGATTCGTTGCCAAGACTAATGCCTCCAATCGCCTCATAAATGAACGTTTCAATATCGGTATTGGTAGCTTCGTCAACCTTATGGATATCCAGATTTTGCAATTTAATTTTTTTGAGGTGCACTGTCATAGGTTCTTCTTCGGAATCATCTTGGTTTTTAAGCGCATTTTGAAGATTGTTTGACCCATCTGGGTGAATGACAATATTGAATTCGCCTTCCCTTATCAGTAGTGACTGAATATCATAGTTCCCACTGACCATATCCCACAAATTGAATCCGATGTAGAGATTTTCCACATCCAAAATCTTGGGAGCATTATCCGCTTTGGTTTCATAAATGCGTAGGTCATACAGCTTTATGGAAATGTGGGGGAAATTGCCAAAGAGGGATAATTTGGACTTATCTATGGTGATCAGACCCTCGTGCTGTTGATTGAGCACATCTATCTCACTCTGGATAATATCATCCTGAGCAGTATGAATATATAGCAACAAACTGCCCAGCAGCACAATTGGGAAAAGAATCGCAATTGCAATTGATCGCCACCAGAATTTTCGCTTTTTAATGAATGTAAACCTCATACCCTTATAAAAGTGTAGCTCGTTAACCAAACGATGAAACCGTTTTTAAGATTGTCCGGTAGTTTCATAATTATTGCGTTATAAGGGTTAATCTGGTCTTTTCCCAAGTCGCCACATCAAGATCCCACCTGTTATGAACATCCATATGGCATAGGCTCCTGTGGGAATGGCCATTTCAACATTCTTCAATATGGTGGTAGCAATGACAAAAGCCAATGTTCCGTTCTGTATGCCACTCTCCACCGTTATGGAGATGGCACTTTTAAAGTCCAACTTGAACAGTTTATAGGCAACATAGCCCAATCCCATGGTTAAAACGTTCAGTAATAAGGTTACCAACCCAACTTCTCGTATTCCTCTACCAATGATCTCAATATTTGACACGATCACGGCGATAAAAACTAAAATAAAAAGTACAGTGGAAGCGATACGCATGGGTTTTTCCATACGTAGGGCAAATGCGGTTCTAAACCTTCGGATGATCATCCCCACTACAATGGGAATGACAGTGATCACCATAATTTGAATGATGGTATCCACAATGGGAAGCTCAATGGTAACATCGGCACCTGTACCAAAATAGGCCAACACATACGATAGAATAAATGGTATGGTAAAGACCGTTACCGTGCTGGAAAAAGCAGTCAATGTAACGGACAAGGCAATGTTGCCCTTGGAGACCTGGGTAATCAAGTTGCTGGTAGGACCTCCGGGACAGGAGGCCAAAATCATCAACCCAACGGCCATTGTAGGGCTCAAATCAAAAGATGTGGCTAGTAGAAAACCCACAATGGGCAACAGAACAAGTTGATTAGTCAATCCGATCAGTATGGCTTTTGGAGATTTTAAGATTCTGGAGAAATCGGCCGGTACCAGGCTCATTCCCATACCTAACATAATAATGGCGAGGGACAAGGGTAGGAACAGTTGGGATATAAATTCAGAAATGGTCATAGAAAAATAGGAGTTTGGTGAATAGTCTGTTAATGTGCACTACGTGAAGTTCTAAAATCTATTTAAAATAACCTTTACAAAATTGATGGATTGGTTCCACCAATTGATGGTTTTGGTTTTCAGAGTCTTTGATGGCCTTTCTCGACCTTGCAGATTATCAAAATTAAACGTGAGATCATCGTATTTGGCCTGAAAATAATATATACCTTCGCCAAAATTTTATGACTGATGGCGAAATCAGACAATAACCGCAACCGGAAACCTTCCCGCAACACCAAAGGGGATGGAGGCAATCAGCGAAAGCCCTATTCCAAAAATTACAAACCCCAAGACAAACGAAATGCCCCGGTAAAAAAATCGAATCCGGATGAGATTCGGTTGAACCGTTATATCGCCAATGCGGGCATTTGCTCCCGAAGGGAAGCGGACACCTACATTGCTGCAGGGAATGTCTCGGTCAATGGAAAGGTGATTACCGAAATGGGCTTTAAGGTAAAACGTTCCGATGACGTCCGTTTTGATGGAAAACGCCTTAATCCCGAGAAAAAAGAATACATCCTCCTCAACAAACCTAAGAACTTTATCACCACCACTAGTGATGAGAAGGGAAGACGCACGGTTATGGAACTGATTTCCAGTGCCACCAAAGCCCGCTTGTTGCCCGTAGGTCGTTTGGACCGAAACACTACCGGTCTTTTGCTCTTTACCAATGATGGAGATTTGACCAAAAAATTGACGCATCCCAAACATGGGGTTCGCAAGATTTACCACGTGCATTTGGACAAAAGTTTAAGCTTGGCCGACCTGCATAAAATTGAGGCCGGTCTGGAACTCGAAGATGGCCCCATTGAAGTGGACAGCATCAGTTTTATCCAAGGAGCACCCAAGCGTGAAGTGGGTGTGGAAATTCACAGTGGCCGCAACCGAATCGTACGCCGCATTTTTGAACATTTGGGCTACGAAGTGAGCAAACTTGACCGCGTCATCTTTGCCGGATTGACCAAAAAAGACTTGCCCCGAGGCCATTGGCGCCACCTTACCGAGCAGGAGGTGATTAATTTGAAGATGATTAAATAGGCTTTTCTATCATAGATAAAAAGCCATCAATCCAGCCGGATTCTGGTTGTCTTTTTTACAGGTAGTTTTGGGCTAATATTTGGGACATGTGAAATCATATCTTCTTTCCCTGTTGTCTCAATGAACTTCCAGTTTTCGCCATTGTCTGCGGTAACTGCTATGATGGTGTATTCATATAAAATTTTTCCATTGTAGTCTCTAATCATTTTGCCTTTATTTTCAAGCTCTATTAATGAAACCTGGGTTAGGCTGCATTGTAATTCCCCGTTGTATTCAATAATTTCGGAATGTTCTTTGTGCTCTAAACTGATAAATGTTTTGCCATTTTCTTCATGGCTTGCTATTTTATTAGTAAAAGTCTTCACTGCAGTTTCTTTTCCTCCCATTACTTCAACTATAAAAGGGTGTAAATAACTCACATAACATTTCATGTCTTTTTGAAGAAAACACTCATTCATTTCTTCAAGTTGCTTTTCTAGATTCTCATGGTTAGTCTGGGAGTAAGAAAAATAACATGGTGTGATTAAAATAATAAGGAATCTTTTCATGTCGATATATAAATTTATATAAGTGGTTTTCCTGAGAGTAATTTTCTAAAAGACTTTTAGGGAAAAGAGTAAATATGTTGAAAATGAATTTAGAATGCACTACTGAATTGACGGATATGTTATTTGAATTGACCAAAAGACCTTCCCCGTGGTCATTGGCGCCACCTCACTGAACATGAGGTGATCAATTTGAAGATGATAAAGTAAAAGCGCCATTAGCTTTATGGCGGGATTTTCTCCAAAACAAATCCCCTGCACTTTAAGTGAGGGGAATGCCATTCTAGAAATTACAATTCTAATTAAATCTGCTCGTTTTCTTCTTCTTTTGGTTTTGGAGCGTAATGTTCCAAGAACTGCCTTTGCATCTCTTCCATTTTTTTATGGATTTTGTCTAAATCCATAAAGTCCCGTCCTATCGGACTTTCAAAAAAATCATCTTTAAAGAAATGTTTGCTAAAAAGGGAATCTTCTGCAAAGAAATTGGGAAAACCATCATTATCAAATTGGGAAAAACTTCTTGAAAATCTGGATCTAAAGGACGTAAACAAACTATCACGGTCCATTTGGGCCAAATCGTCAACATAGTCTGAAGAAGACCATGAATAGATGGAGTCGTATTGGATGAGGTTTCCATTTTCATCAAATTCCCGGTTCACTTTCCAGTTGCCTTTGGGCTGTTCTGCAAGATTTGTGTTTTCCTTGGCTTCATCGGTCTTTCTTTCTTGGCCCTTGCAACCAAAGCACGCCAATGAAAGCAAGGAAATAAGTATCAACTTTTTCATTGGAATACATTTTAAGGTTAAACAAATAATGGGAGAGGCCTGAACGAGGCCTCTCCAGAATTACCGTAATTACGCTATTTTAATGCTGCGGGCAGGCTTTTGGATAGCCTCTTCTTTTTTGGGCAGATTAATGCTCAAAATACCGTCTCTATATTCTGCCTTGATCTTGTCCTCGTTTACGGTCTCTGGTAACGAGAAAGAGCGTTTAAATGAGGCATACCCAAACTCTCTTCGGATATGGTTATCCTCATTATTAAGATCATTTTCATGGGTTTCCGCAGAAATTGAAAGTACTTGATTGTCCAAGTCTACAGTAAAATCTGATTTTTTTAACCCAGGAACCGCCATATCAACGTAATAGGAGTCCTTGGTCTCCCTAATATTGACTTTGGGAAGGGTAAGGCCCGAATTAAAATTTGATGTAAAAACTGATGGGAGCTCCCTGTTGAACAATTCATCAATCCAGGAAGACCACATGGGGAAGGTTAGGCTATTTGAATTTGATTTTGCCACACTTCCATTTTTTGTTGCAACTAAATTACTCATAACTGCTAAATTTTAGTTAGACAATAATTCAAATGTTCAATAGTGTATAGACAAAAAAAATGCCAAACCATTTGATGGAGAACGTGACAGGCTTGACTTTAAAAATTTTTAAGAATACAGATGATATCCTTCAATAAAAATTAACAGACTGGATGTCAGTATGTCACAATCAACAATGTCATTTTTTCGGGCCACTGACAGTCTCAAACAATGTCCATTGGTTCGGGTCCAGTACGATGCTGTCTGGACGGAATTTTGATTGTATTTCAAAGTTTTTGGATCGCCCATCCACTTGAATCGTTTCAATAACCGTTTTTCCATCTTTTACTAACCCAATTTCCAACGGAAACTGGAACACATAATGGGATTGCATTTGTTCCAGATGTAGAACGACTTTTCCCTTTTCGTATTCCCAATTCCAATTGAGTTGTGGATGGCCTTCGGTAAACAACCATTGCTGAAAAAAGTCCTCCAGCCTTTCACCCGAAACAGCTTCCATCACCTGCTGAAAGTCATCGGTTAGGACATTACTGTTGCGATAGGTGGCATAGTATTGCCGAATCCCTTTCCAGAAGGTAGCGTCACCCAGCTTATGTCGAAGCATATTTAATACCCAGCCCCCTTTTTGGTAGGTATTGGTGCTGAGTACCCGCATAGGGTCGGTAATGGTGAGGTCCACAATTGGGGAAGGGTTGGTTTTGTAATAGGCAATAATTTCCCTGCGATCCGTGGCCAATTCTTCTTTTCTGCGGTCATCACCATACACATTTTCCAAATACAGGATGCTGAAATATGTGGCAAAACCTTCACTGAGCCACACGTGGTTCCAACTTTTTTCTGTGGCCGAATTGCCAAACCATTGGTGTGCAATTTCATGGGCAATCAAGGGTTCAACGGTGTTATTTCCGGTGACTGAATTTTCAAAATAGGCAATGGTGCCTGCATTTTCCAATCCGCCCCACTGCGTTTTGGCCTGCATATTGGCTAGTTTGGCATAGGAGTAGGGACCAATGGCATTGATGAAGTAGTCCAGCACTTTCCCTGCCACGGTGTAATCGTGAAAACCCTCCAAGCGATTTTGTGGATACACCCAAGCCGAAACGGGAATGCCCTGTACCTCGCCCACTATCCGACTGGCAAACTCTGTTACACCAATGGTCATGACCTTGGTGGCCACGGGAGCAGGTTCATTGTAAATGGTGAGTTTATAGCCGTTTTCAAGGTTGCTCTCCTCGATTTTTTCACCTGTGGCCACCACATCGTAATGGTCAGGAGCGGTAATTTGAAATTCCACACTCGCCTTATCATGCGGATGGTCTACCGACGCAAGCCAATGCCGTGCCAAGTTGGGCCAGTTGTCACCAAAGAACGAGCGATTTCCAAATTTGGTCGTAGAAATGACAAGGCCTCTTTCGGGGATACCGTGATATTTTATGCTAAACGTTTGCGTTTTGGCATCTGTTTTTGGAACAATATTGATTTTGTTCTCGATGTAGGTGTAGTCCGCTTGAAGGCTGTCCTCCAAAACCTCCGTAACTTCCATGCCGAATTCCCCTGATTTTGAAACCAAATCCAAGGCAAATGGGGTTGCTTTTTCTTTATAGGAAATTGTTACTTGGGTTTCACCCTGAATTTCGTTTGAAGCATCGTTTAAGGAAAGTCCAAACACATAGTGTTGCACATCTACGTTTTCATTTTTGGGATATTGATCTTGGGCGTTTCCAAGAAAACAAACCAAAATAAAAGCCAGAAGGAAGGTTACAATTCGCTGTTGCATAAAGAGATTACTTAGTTGATGTTTCAATATACAATTTTGGGCATAAGCTTTAGGGATTTTTTATTGGGAACTAAAAAGATTAAAAAAGTTAGTTTTAATCTTCGATGATCATCAAGGCATGGTACAAATCATCAAGGTGTTTTTGTTGGTTTTCATCGTCCTTATAATACCTTCGGTAATTCACACCGCATGATTCAACATCCAAAATGTTTTTTGTGTTGAATGACCAATCATCGTTATCCTCAACAGTTATTCCCAAACCATCATTACAATTTTGCCAAAGGGTAGAGAATCGGGTTTCTTTATGCAGTGAACTGAAATCAGCATACACCGTAAAACCGTTCATTTCTGAATTATAAAACTTTACAATGGAAGTAATGGGCACCCCTCCCCAGAGTATTGTGGCTCCCTCCGCAAAAGCGATCTGTATAATATTTTTTTCTTGGAGTGGTTTTTTTTGTTCCTGTTTTTCCCAGAAGTATTGTTTTTTATAAATGATTTTAGTCCCTTTTGGCACCAAAATTCCTTTGACAACGATTGGTTTAGTTGTTATAAAAAAAGGTCTTTTATCAGGCTTGTTGAGCGTGTAGGCAGAAGAAAGCGCAAAAAGATAAACTAAGAAACCTACTAAGACTATCAGTAGTATGACCCCAAATACGATTACGATTTTTTGTGTTTTCAAGTTTTGTTGAAAATTTTACTCCATATGCAGGTCAAGAGTGAAGCTACCATTTTTAACCTATAAAAAGTAGCCCAAATTGACAGATGCGCCATATGAGTTGATTACTGGCTAAAAAGAAAAATCAGTTTTTAAAAATTCAGAGCCTTTTGCGTTTTTAATGCAACCAAATGATTTGAAAAAAGGAGGGATTTTAAAATGGCACGTATCGGTCTAGTATAAGAATAGTAGCGAATTTTTACGCACCTACTTTTCGGTTTGTTATTGTCATTTAATTTATATATGTCACTTTCGTTTTAGCTATTAAACCGCTATTATTTTTATACATTGTTACCACACGTTTATATTAATTCAAAATAACTACTTTTGTTCTTCCTCATTTTCATACTCATTTATAAAAAAGCTAGCTATCTGCATCACTTCTCCCCATAAATATCCAAAATTTTCAGTTCTTGAATTTATTGAAGCATCTATGACGAAATCATATTCAGGAAGTAGTAAAAGAAAGTTCATAGAGCCTTTACTAACTCCTCCATGATGTACAATCCAAATTTTGTTATTAAACTTCTTGTCGTCATATTCTTTATCAGTTCTCCAACCTAAAGCGTAATTGTCTGTATTAAGCTCTCCATTAGATAATTTTTGTTGTTCAAAAAATATGGCTTTGGTTTCATCAGAAATAAATGTGGAATCAGTCAAAATTGCATTTCCCATTTTAACCAAATCAGTAGGAGTAGAAAGGAGTCCGCCACCAGCCCACTTATAGCTTAAATCAATGTCTTTAAAAAGGAAACTAAATGTTTTCCATTCTCTAAATCTATTACGACTTTTACTCTCGTAAAAGACTGTATTAGGCTGGCTTTTATCCTCAACATGATCACCCTGAGTATTTTTCATAGTGAGTGGTGACAAGATTTGATTATTTAATACATCTAAAAAATTTTCACCTGTTATTTTTTCTATGTATGCACTTACCAACACTATGTCAAAAGAATTATAACTGTATTTCGTTCCTGGTTCATATAGCAGTTCAACCTTATTAAATACCTTTAATGCTTCTGTCACATTTTTAAAAGATTTGCAATTACATATTGTTCTGTATAATCCACCCAGTTTTAAATCTTTATAATCAGGAAAACCTGCGGTATGACTTAACAAGTGTCTGGCATTAAAATCCCATTTTTTTGTTGGGTAGTTAGAAATAAACCCATTTAAATTTTTGTCAAGGTCAAACTTATTTTCTTCATATAGTCTTGCTACCAATGTAGAGGTAACCGCCTTAGAAGTGCTGCCAATTCTATAGAGAGTTTCAGTGGTAGCCGGCGTTTTTTTTTCTAAATCTGAATAGCCAACAGCTTCAGACCATATCAGCTTTCCATTGATGCCTACTGCTACAGAAAAAGACGGAACATTTAATTTACTTGGAATGGTTTTTATATACTCTTTAGATTTCGTTATACTTTTCACATATTCCAAATCCTGATACCCTTCAGAAACTGGATAAGTATTTGTTTCTGATTGATGCCATCTGGATAAATCGTAGACACCACATGAAATACTAAAGCAGCTTATAAATAATAAAATTAGATGTCTCTTTTTTAGTTTTAATCTTTTCATTGAATTTTTAATGTGTGGTAACGTTATAAGATATCATTCTTTTTTAAATACTTCGGCTGCGCTCAGTACTAAGTGATTTATATCCAACGATACTGAAACAAGTTCAGCACAGGTACCTGCCTACCGGCAGGCAGGCGTGAAGTTAGGATTTTTCAAGCTCAAAGTCCAGCCTAAATTGACAGGCACTCAATATGAATTGACAACTATCCTAAAAAAGAAAGCCTAACTTTTACGAACCCAAAGCTTTTTCCATCTTCTGTTTGATTTCCTCCAAACATAAATTCCCCAAACTGCCCTCGTGGGTGTGTTCAATGTCTCGTTTCGGTTTAAAATTGCCATTTTCTATGGCCTTGCCCATGGTTTTGTAGGCATCCCTGAATGGCATCCCGCTTTTTACCAATTCGTTCAAGGTGTCCACACTAAAGAGGTAATCGTATTTGGAGTCTTCCAGAATAGTTGGGTTCACTTTAACTTCCTTTAAACTAAAGGTCATCAACTCCAAACACGCCTGCATGTCCTGTAGCGCAGGAACGATAACCTCTTTCACCAATTGCAAATCCCGGTGATAGCCGCTGGGTAGGTTGTTCATAATTAGGGTCAGCTGATTGGGCACCGACTGGATTTTATTGCACTTGGCCCGGATGAGTTCAAAAACATCTGGATTCTTCTTGTGGGGCATGATGCTGCTCCCTGTAGTCAGTTCGTTGGGAAAGGAAATAAAATCAAAATTTTGGCTCATGTACAGGCAAATGTCCATGGCCATTTTAGATAGCGTAGCAGCAACGCTGGAAATTCCGAATGCGGCTGCTTTTTCCACTTTGCCACGACCCATTTGGGCGGCCACCACATTGTATTTGAGAGTATTAAAACCCATTTCAGTGGTAGTAAAACTTCGGTCGATGGGGAAGGAGCTGCCATAACCAGCCGCACTTCCCAATGGATTTTGGTCGGCCACTTTATGCGCTGCCTGTACAAAGTACAAGTCATCCACCAAACTTTCAGCATAGGCAGAAAACCAAAGCCCGAATGAGGAGGGCATGGCAATCTGTAAGTGAGTATAGCCGGGCAGCAACACATTTTTGTGTTTTTCGGCCAAATCCAGCAATAAATCAAATAAAGATTTTACTTGCGTAGTGATTTCTGTCAATTCATCTTTTAGGTAGAGTTGCATGGCCACCAAAACCTGATCGTTTCGGGAACGGGCCGAATGGATTTTCTTGCCAGTATCGCCCAATTTTTCAGTGAGGAGAAATTCAATTTTGGAGTGCATATCCTCAAAATCATCCTCAATGGTAAATTTGCCTTTGTCAATATCATTGCCAATGCTTCCCAAAGCCTTGACCAAGTCTTCGGATTCTTCTTTGGAAATCAACCCCACTTGGGCCAGCATTTTGGCGTGAGCGGTGGAGGCAATAACGTCATATTTCGCCAAGACCAAATCCAGTTCTCGGTCATTTCCTACGGTAAAATGGTCTATTTTTTTATCGGTACTAAAACCTTTGTCCCAGAGTTTCATAGTTCAATTATCAGTTGTCAATTAACAATTGATGATTGTAAATTGTTAATTGATTATTGTATGTGTTTATTGTAAAAATCCAGAAAGGATTTTGATATAAAGGTCGATGCCTTCCTCAATTTCGTTTACGTAAATAAATTCATTCGCCGAATGCGAACGTGTACTGTCTCCAGGCCCCAATTTCACGGATTGGCAACTCAACGCCGCCTGATCTGAAAGTGTTGGGGAACCATACGTTTTTCTCCCCAGGTCCAGACCACTTTTTACCAAATCATGGTCGGGGCTAATACAGGATGAATTCAATCGCAAGGAGCGGGGCGTCATTTTGCAAGGTGCTTCCTTTTGCAACATACCTGAAATCTCCTGATTGGAATAGCAATCATTCACCCGAACATCCACCACCAAATCCACTTGCGCGGGTACCACATTGTGCTGCTTTCCGGCATTGATTTGTGTAACGGTCAGTTTTACTTCGCCCAAAGCATCGGAAACTTTATCAAACGTATAGTCCTTGAACCACTGTAGCACGTTAATGGTATTGTAAATGGCATTGTTGTCGTTAGGATGTGCCGCATGTGAGGGGGTTCCTTCCACAACAGCATCAAAGACCACAAGGCCTTTTTCGGCAATGGCCAAATCCATCAAAGTGGGCTCGCCCACAACCGCAACGTTTATTTCGGGAAGGATGGGTAACAACGCCCGAATACTTTTTTCTCCTGCATCTTCTTCCTCTCCAGTGGCTGCCATAATAATATTATGGCTCAACCCCTCCATTTCATAAAAATGGACAAAAGTGGCCAAAAGCGATACCAAACAACCACCGGCATCATTGCTGCCGAGACCATACAATTTACCATCCTCAATATGGGGGTGGAAAGGGTCTTTGGTATAGGCACTGTTGGGTTTTACGGTATCGTGGTGCGAGTTCAAAAGCAAGGTGGGTTTGGACGCATCAAAATATTTGTTGAAGGCGTATATATTGTTGTACTGTCGCTCGGTTTTCACCCCAAATCCATGTAAAAAGGTTTCAATGGCATCGCCGGTTTTATCCTCTTCACCCGAGAAGGATGGAATTGAAATGAGTTGCTTTAGCAGCTCAATAGCTTTTTCGGTCAATATGTTTTGGTTGATTTTCATAAGGTAACGGTAGTAAAATTTGGGTTGCCTTTTTCCAGCATGTCAATATCTCCGATACATACTTTCTTTACTTGATTTTTGAGGGCGTAGAAGCAATTGTGCATTTTGGGCAACATCCCATTCGATATAATGCCGTAGGCCAAAAGTTCTTCATACGTTTTGGAATTGATATGGGTAATGACCGAGTTTTCATTCTCCACATCCTCCAATACACCTTTCTTTTCAAAACAGTAGTAAAGTGTGGTATCAAACTGGTCCGACATGGCAATGGCCACTTCGGCAGCAATGGTATCGGCGTTGGTGTTGAACAACTGTCCTTTTCCATCGTGTGTCAAAGCACAAAAAATTGGGGTAAAACCAGCCTGCAGCAGTTTAAAAATGCCATAGGCGTTTACTTTGTCTACATCGCCCACGAAGCCAAAATCCACCTTGGTAACCGGTCTTTTATGGGCTAGAATGGCATTTGCATCCGCTCCGCTCATACCTATGGCATTGGTGCCGAAAGCCTGCAATTGGGCCACAATTTGCTTACTTACCAATCCACCGTAGACCATAATGGCAATTTCCAAACTCTTTTCATCGGTTATTCTTCGGCCGTTGATCATTTTGGCCTCAATACCCAGTTTGTTGCCAATCTGTGTGGCTTTTTTTCCTCCTCCATGCACCATGATTTTGTTCCCCGGCATTTTCGAAAAAAGATCTAAAATTCGGACGAACCCCTTATCATCTTCAATGAGGTTGCTCCCTACTTTTACGATGGATAGTGTTTGTTTCATAAGGCTTCCAATATTTTTTTCAGTACAATCTGTGCCGAAAAGGTTCTATTCAATGCTTGGTTGATTACCAACGAGTTTTTGCCATCCAAAACCGCATCTTCCACAACAACATTTCTTCTCACAGGAAGGCAGTGCATAAATCTAGCTTGTCCCAATTTTTGTTGCGTCATGGTCCAGTTTAGGTCTTGGTGCAGTACTTTGCCATAATTGGTATAGCTGCTCCAATTTTTCACATAGACAAAATCGGCATCCTTGAGTGCTTTTTCTTGATTGTACTCAATTTGGCACCCTTGGGTGATTTTAGGGTTGAGTTCATACCCTTTGGGGTGGGTGATGATGAATTCCGCATCCTGCAACTTCATCATTTGGGTAAATGAATTGGCTACGGCATGAGGCAAAGCCTTTGGATGGGGCGCCCAAGACAAAACAACTTTTGGTCTTGATTTTTGGGTGTGCTCTGCTAAAGTTATGGCATCTGCCAAAGCCTGCAAAGGATGACCTGTAGAACTTTCCATATTTACCACAGGAACCGTAGCATATTTGGCAAAACCATTGAGTACTTCCTCAGCTTCGTCCTTTTCTCGATCCTTTAAATCGGGAAAGGCACGAATGGCAACAATGTCACAATATTGCGAAACCACTTGGGCGGCCTCCTTGATGTGCTCCGAAGTGCCTTTGTCCATTACAGACCCATCTTGGTACTCCAAGACCCAACTTTCACTGCCAAAATTCATGATCATGACTTCCATTCCGAGGTTCATGGCCGCTTTTTGAGTGCTCAACCGTGTCCGTAGACTATTGTTGAAAAACAACAGGCACACCGTTTTGTGTTTCCCTAAATCTTCAAATTGATAGGGATTTTGTTTTAAGGTAATCGCTTCGTCCACCCAATCGGGGAGTGACTCAATATCGTTGACTGATAAAAAATGTCTCATTTTAATGCGTTTTGCAGGGCTTCAAAAAATAGGTCTACATGTTCTTTGGTGATGTTCAATGCAGGTAAAAACCGCAATAACTTCTTGTTTTTGGCACTGCCAATAAAAATATGCTGGTCATAGATCAGTTTTTTTCTGAGGTCGGCCACTTCAAAATCGAACTCAAGGCCAATCATCAATCCTCGACCTTTTACGTTCTTAATTTCTGGAATATCTTGTGCCTTTTCGCTAAAATAGGCTCCCAATTCATCTGCATTTTCGGTGAGGCCTTCGCTTTCCAATACTTCCAAAACAGCCAAACTCGCGGCGCAAGCCAAATGATTTCCACCAAAAGTGGTTCCTAAAAGCCCGTAGGAAGGTTTAAAAGTCTCATGAATCAACACACCGCCCACAGGAAAGCCGTTACCCATTCCTTTTGCGATGGAAATGATATCTGGTTGGACACTGAGCGTAGTCGAAGTGTCCAAATGGTGCTGAAAAGCAAAAAATTTACCGCTTCTTCCATACCCAGATTGGACTTCATCTGCAATCAGAACAACATGATGCTCCTTACATTTTTCGGCAATGAATTGATAGAAATCCGTGGTAGGTTCATCCAATCCGCCCACACCTTGAATGGCTTCCAAAATTACCGCACAATATTCATCCGAAGCAATGGTGTTTTCAAAGGCCTCAAAATCATTCAGTGGTAGAAAAGTAACCGCCTGCTGCTTGTTGATAGGCGCATTGATGCTAGGGTTGTCCGTAGCGGCAACAGCTGCCGAGGTTCTTCCGTGAAAACTGTTGTTAAACGCAATGACTTTGGATTTTCCTGTGTGGAACGAAGCCATTTTCAATGCATTTTCATTGGCTTCCGCCCCAGAATTGCAC
Organism: Allomuricauda sp. ANG21; assembly: GCF_040705235.1. Taxonomy (NCBI): domain Bacteria; kingdom Pseudomonadati; phylum Bacteroidota; class Flavobacteriia; order Flavobacteriales; family Flavobacteriaceae; genus Allomuricauda; species Allomuricauda sp. ANG21. The sequence continues at coordinate 27,788 of NZ_JBFCVT010000004.1, forward strand.
ATAAACAGGTCATACTCCCCACAACCTGATAATTGACCTAACTTTTCCGCTAATTCTTCCTGAATCGGATTTTGGATGGAATTGCTATAAAAAGCAATCTTATCCAATTGGTCTTTGATTCGTTTTACATAATGTGGATGGGTATGCCCAATTGAAATAACGGCGTGGCCGCCGTAAAAATCCCAATATTTTTGTCCTTTATCATCCCAGACCTCAATGCCTTTGGCAGACACCGGGGTCACATCATATAACGGATATACGTCAAATAACTTCATTTTTTTGTTTTTACATCCCTAAAGTGCCACTTCGACTTCGCTCAGTGCAGACTCTGAAAGAGACATTTTAGGTTTATCCTTTTTTAATTTGACTGATTTTTTCAAAGGAGCTCACAATGCCTCGAATAAGCGAGGAACTCAACCCTTGGTGTTCCATTTCATTCAATCCCTCAATGGTACAGCCTTTGGGTGTGGTAACCCTATCAATTTCCTCTTCGGGGTGGCTTCCGGATTCAATGAGAAGACTGGCCGCTCCATTACAGGTGTGCATGGCCAATTCTTGGGCTTCCTTGGCATCAAAGCCGAGTTGGATGGCACCTTGTGTGGTAGCGCGAATCAAGCGCATCCAAAATGCGATTCCACTTGCGCATATAACCGTAGCGGCTTGCATTTGTTCCTCTGGAATTTCCATAGTGTGTCCCATCCGGTTAAAAATGGCCTTGGCCAAATCGATTCGTTTTTTACCGAGTTCATTGCTACAGATACAGGTCATGGATTGCCCTACGGAAATTGCCGTATTAGGCATACTGCGTATGATGAATTTATCCGAACCGATGATGCCCTCAATTTTGGGAATGCTAAAACCCGTTATGGTACTAATGATGACATGCTTTTCGGTGAGTAGGTCCTTGGTTTTCTCCAAAATAGAGGTGAAATGGCCCGGTTGTACCGCAAAAATGAGAATGTCCGAGTTTTTTACGGCCTCTTCATTGTCTGAAGTAACCGTAACATTCCCATATTTTTCAAAATCTTGGATGGATTTGGTATTTCGTTTGGTGAGGTACATGGTTGTGGCACCGTTGGTATGCAAAATCCCTTTTGCAATGGCCAATCCCAAGTTTCCCGCTCCTATGATTGCTATTTTCATGGTTTGTTTGTTTTGTCATCTCGAGTGCAGTCGAGAGATGTTTTTTGTAAAGGTCTCGCATCTCGACTGCACTCGATGTGACGGCTCGACCTGACATTATGTTTTAAAAAACTCCTGCTTTTAACAATAGACCCTCAGTTTCAGAAAAACCGAACATCAGGTTCATATTTTGTACGGCTTGCCCAGAGGCGCCCTTCAGTAAATTGTCTGTTGCCGAGGTCACCAAGATTAAATCCTCATGTTTATACAAATGAATATGGCATTGGTTCGTATTCACTACTTGCTTTAGATGGATTTCATCATCTGAAACATGGGTAAAGGCAGCATCCTTGTAAAAGTTCTTGTAGAGATTTTTCGCTTCTTCCAACGAACCTTCAAAAGGGGTATAGGCCGTGGCCAAAATTCCTCTGGTGAAATTCCCTCGTGTGGGCAAGAACAATAGTTTTCCAACCGAATTTCCGTAGGAAGCCAAACTTTCGCCTATTTCTCCCAGATGTTGATGGGTAAAAGGCTTGTACCACGAAATGTTATTGTTCCGCCAGCTAAAATGCGAAGTGGCCGACAATCCAACGCCGGCTCCGGTACTTCCCGTAACTGCGTTAATGTGAACATCGCTTTTCAGCAATCCAGCTTTAGCCAAAGGCAATAATGCCAATTGAATTGTGGTGGCAAAACAGCCAGGATTGGCAATGGCCTCCGCAGCTTGTATGGCAGACTTGTTCAATTCGGGAAGCCCATAAATAAATCGCTGGCCGTTAAAATTTGAATCAGCCTGTAATCTGAAATCGTTACTGAGGTCTATAATTTTTGTGGATACTGAAAACTTGTTCTCCTTCAAAAAGGAAGTTGAATTACCATGTCCCAGACAAAGAAAGACTACATCCACATCAGGATTTATCTCTCCGGAAAACTCCAAATCAGTCAATCCCAACAAATCTTGATGGGCAGAGGTGATGGGTTTCCCTGCTCGTGTGGTGCTATAGACAAAATCGATTTCGGTTTCAGGATGGTTCAACAACAATCTAATGAGTTCCCCACCTGTATACCCAGAACCTCCTATTATTCCTACTTTTATATTTTTTCTTCTCATATCAATGGAGAGTTATTTAGTGTCATGCTGAATTTATTTCAGCATCTCATTCTAGTGAGACCCTGAATCAAGTTCAGGGTGACGGCTCCTATATTTTAGTGTTTACGTGGTTCGCAATTTTCCCTGAGTTGGATAAGATTTTGATGAAGCCTTTGGCATCATCCGCAGTCCAACCTTTGTTCATTTCCCCATAACTTCCAAAGGAAGCATTCATCAAATCATGGTCTGAAGCGATTCCATTCAATTCAAATCGGTAAGGATGAAGCGTTACAAAAACATCCCCCGAAACGTTCTTTTGGGTATCGGTTAAAAAGGCTTCAATATTTCGCATCACTTCATCCAAATAATTCCCTTCGTGCAACAGCATGCCATAAAAATTGGCCATTTGCTCTTTTTGATACTGTTGCCATTTACTCAAAGTGTGTTTTTCTAGCAGATGATGGGCCTTGATGATAATCAACGGGGCAGCCGCTTCAAAACCGACCCGACCTTTGATTCCGATAATGGTATCACCTACATGAATATCCCTGCCGATGGCATATTTGGATGCAATGGCCTCCAATTTTTCAATATTGGCTACAGGCGTGTCCTGTTCGCCATCCAAGGCTACAAGTTCTCCCTTTTTAAAAGTCAGTTTTAATTCTTTGGGTAGTTCTTTTTCCAATTGACTTGGGTATGCCGTTTCCGGCAATGCAAGATGCGAAGTCAAAGTTTCTTCGCCCCCAACCGATGTGCCCCACAAACCTCTGTTGACAGAATATTTGGCCTTTTCCCACGAATAATCGATTCCGTTTTGTTGCAGGTAATTGATTTCTTCTTCCCGGGCCAATCGTTTATCCCGGATTGGGGTGATGATTTTAATTTCTGGGGCCAATATTTGGAAAATCATGTCAAACCGTACTTGGTCATTTCCAGCCCCAGTGCTCCCGTGGGCAATATATTGTGCGCCTAATTTTTTAGCATGATTTACAATTTCAATGGCCTGAACAATTCGTTCCGCACTTACGGAAAGGGGATAGGTGTTGTTTCTGAGGACATTTCCAAAAATGAGGTATTTCACCACTTTTTCATAAAAATTGGAAATGGCATTGATGGAGGTATAGGTAGTTGCCCCCAAAGCAAGCGCTTTTTCCTCAATCTCCTTAATTTCAGCTTTGCTGAATCCACCGGTATTAACGCTTACGGCGTGTACTTCAAATCCTTCTTCTTTGGATAAATATTTGGCACAATAGGAGGTGTCGAGTCCACCGCTATAGGCTAAAACTAATTTTTTCATTCTGCTTGTTCAAATTTGGGTGTCGCATCGAGCGCAGTCGAGATGTTATGTCGTTCTCGACTGCGCTCGAACTGACATTATGGTTTTTGTTTCTTTTTTAAGAAAAGAGTTTCTTTAATCTCTTTTAATCGTTGAAAGGCCTTCCCATTCAATTTTTTGGATTCTGTATCTTTTTCACTCTTTTTTTCATTGGCATCGTAAAGCATTCCGGTGCACAGGCACATTTTTTGTTCGGTACGAGTAAGAATGTCGAAGTTTTTACAGGTTTGGCAGCCTTTCCAAAAGTCAGGGTCATCGGTAAGTTCCGAAAAGGTTACGGGCCTATACCCTAGCTCATAATTCATCTTCATGACGGCCAGCCCAGTAGTAATCCCAAAAATTTTGGCATCAGGGAATTTCTTCCGGGAAAGCTCAAAAATGGCTTTCTTAATTTTTTTGGCCAAGCCTTGGTTTCTATAATCTGGGTGTACAATAAGCCCAGAGTTGGCGACAAAATCTTTGTTGCCCCAAACCTCGATATAACAAAACCCGGCAAATGTATCACCGTCCAAAGCAATAACGGCATTGCCATTTTGGAGACGTTTCATGATATACTCAGGGGTACGTTTGGCAATTCCAGTACCACGCACCTTGGCAGAATCTGCAATAGTGTCGCAGATAATCTGGGCGTATTTAAAATGTGATTCGTTAGCAATTACAATATCCATTGCAAGCGATTAAACAGATAAAATTAAAAATTGATGTTTTGATGGTTTTGCGGAAATGGACTCACCTATTTCCATAGACATTAGTGCACCCTTACGGGCGACGACGTGGAGAAAATGGACGGACTGGAGCAGGGTTGCTCAAAGCTGTAAATATGTATTCTTGTCCTTTCATTGCGGGATAAAAGTACAAATTAATTCCAACTGACCTAAAGATTGATTTATTTTTTGAAGAAATATAACTTTTTTGAACCTCTACCTATTATTTCATAAATAAAGAAGCCAAAGACCAAAATGTATTCAATGGCCAATAGCCAGAGATTCTCCTTGAAATCGGGGTTGGAATACGCCTGATAACTGAGCACAATGGCCAAAGACCAGACCAACGGAAACCGATATTTTGTAAACAGCGAGAGGCCCATCAGAAAAACAACATACCAGGGATGCACAGTGCTGGACAGAAAATAATAGAAGGATAATACCAAAACCATTGCGGTGATCACACTTTCCAGCGTGTTGTTTTTCCGAAGGAAGGTGATGAGCAAGGTGATGCCCAGAATTACTTTGGTGATGATTTTTCCATAAGACTCAATTAATTCCCAAGGTTTAGATTCATAATTGACCACTGCAATTTTTTTGATGATGTTGTAAATACTCGCATTGAACTCAAAGTTGGAGAACCAAAGTTGTAGGGTTTCGGAGTAGTTCTCGATAAAGGATGGTGCATAAAAAGGTAGAAGTAACAAAACACATCCCACTCCCACAAGTCCGTAGAACAGGACACTTTTTTTAACTCCAAAGTATTTTAGAAAGATGGGCAAGAATAGCAAGGGCATGAGCTTAACCATGATTGAGAGAGAATACATCGGCGTGGCAAGAATCCATTTCTTTTTTGAAATGAGGTACAAGGCCCAAACCAGAAAAAACAACATAACCCCTTCATAATGGAGGTTACCTGTTAATTCAATAATGACCAAAGGGTTCAAGAAATACCAAAAGGACACATGTGTGGATTGGTTGAGGTTTTGGAACAATTTTCTTCCGAAGTATAGGACACCGATATCAGCCAAAATCAAGGTCAATCGCATAACTATGATTGAACCCAAAATGCTACCTCCACCCAAAATAGCTGCCAAAGCAAACAGTAACTGATTGATAGGCGGGTAGTTGCTAAAGTTTTTGGCATGGAGTTCCCCCATATATGTGTGCAGTTCATGTGCATTCGCGATTGCCAAACCAGATTGACCAATCAGGTCATTTGGGGTATGGAGATAGGGGTTAAGCCCATTTTTGATGAGTTCCCCATCCCAAATAAATCGATAAAAATCTTGGGAAAGGTTAGGCTCGGCAAACAAAAAAATCAGTCGAAATAGAATTCCTGCTACCAAAAGGAACTTAAAGTTCCATTTTTCAAACTGCATGAGTTTGACCATAAAAAAGAACAGCCCAGCAAAAAGCGTGAGCAGTTTTATGAAATCGGTGCGGACCAAATCATAACCAAAACTTGCATAGAACAACAGACTCCCGATGACAAAGAGTATCGGGTATTTGTGCAAGCGCCAGTAAGATAGCATGGGTTTTAGGCCTTGGAGGTCAGCGACTTAAAGAAAACAAAGCCGAAACCTAAGAACAACATCAAATGGAATGGGAACAATCCGTAGTCATTCAAAGGAACAGCACTGTACATTCCAAATAGGAAGTAGATCATCAAAGCAAATTCCAAAATCATATTGGGCGATAATTTCTTTGCCAAATATTTGTTACCTTTCCAAGTGTCTTTTATGCTGTTGATATTGAACTTAGGGGTTCTTACGAATTCACTTCGCTTGCCCAAATGGCCTTCCAAAACAGCCACGGTGTTGTGCAAAGAGAATCCAAGGGCAACAGAAAAGAAGGTGAAAAAGAGTTTGATGTAGTCCACAAAGTTGTCAAAACTGCTTCCCTGAATGCTTTTGTACGTAAACCAATAGCAAATGAAGAGGATAATGGTACTGATGATGAAGAAGCTGGTCACCTCAAAAATCCAACCCAAATGGCCATAGGTGTTTTTGATGTAGAGCATGGGAATGCTCAACAAGGCTACAATGAATACGCAAAGGAACATGGAGCTGTTCAATAGGTGCATTACCCCATGAAACTTGGTTTTTAGGGATATATTCTTGGATGTAATTACACTCCAAACGGTTTTTCTGAAGTTTTCGGCACCGCCTTTATTCCATCGGAATTGCTGTGAACGTGCCGCGCTGATCACCACGGGCAATTCAGCAGGAGTTTCCACATCTTCCAAATATTTAAACTTCCAGTTTTTCAATTGGGCGCGGTAGCTCAAATCCAAATCTTCGGTCAAGGTGTCCCCTTCCCAGTTTCCGGCGTCCAGAATACATTCTTTTCTCCAAATACCGGCCGTACCGTTAAAGTTGATAAAGTGTCCTTTTGAGTTTCTTCCTACCTGCTCCAACGTAAAGTGGGCATCCAAGGCAAACGCTTGAATACGGGTAAGGGTGGAATAATCGCGGTTGATGTGCCCCCAACGGGTCTGCACCACACCGATTTCCTCATCTTTGAAATATGGAACTGTCTTTTTTAACCAATCACTTTCAGGAAGGAAATCAGCATCAAAAATGGCGATAAACTCACCTTTGGCAATAGCCAAGCCTTCTTTGAGGGCACCGGCTTTAAATCCTTTTCGGTTTTCCCTACGGATATGTTGTATATCGAGTCCGTCTTTTTGGAGCTCTTCGATTCGCTTGGCCGTTTCAATGACAGAGTCATCAGTGGAGTCATCCAATACCTGAATTTCCAACTTACTTTTTGGGTATTCTATTTTGGCAATGTTGTCCAACAAACGCTCCATCACATACTCCTCATTGTAAATGGGAAGCTGAATGGTAACAAACGGTATTTCCTTGGGATCTAGAAGGTTGAACTTGGGCGCTTCTTCATTTCGCTTTTTATAGCCTAAGTAATTGATCAGCAAGTTTAACTGTGACAAACTGTAGAAGAAAATCAAAATTAAGGCTGTACTATAAATAGCAACAATGATAAGAGCAATTGTGAGTCCCATATTATTTTAAACTGTATTTAAAAATCCAACCCAAAATTTTTATGCCAGCAAATATAGTACCTTTTAGCGTACCTGACACTTTTGAAACACCAATTCTTCGTTTATAACGCACTGGTATTTCGGTATATGACATGTTTTTTCTCAGAACTTTGAGCTGCATTTCCACCGTCCACCCGTAAGTTTGGTCCTGCATCTCCAATTTTTTGAGTTTTTCATACTTTATGGCCCTAAAAGGTCCTAAATCCGTAAATCTTGCGCCAAACAGGATTTTCATTAAAAATGTGGCCAATTTGTTGCCAAAAACCTGTTGTGGCGTCATGGAACCGGGTTCCCTCAGCGACTTTTTTCGAGCGCCGACCACAAAATCTATGTCATTTTCCAAGATTGGGGCGACTACCTTATCCAGTTCCTCTGGATAATCCGAGTAGTCTCCGTCGATAAATACGATAATGTCCGGCTCTTTGGATTGTTGCTCTACATAATTAATTCCGCGCAAACAAGCGGACCCATATCCGGTGCGGGTTTCGGTGAGTACGGTGGCTCCGGCTTTTTTGGCATTTTCCTTGGTATTGTCGGTAGAACCGTTATCCACTACAATAATTTCGGAAACGTGCTTGGGAATTTCAGAGACCACTTTTCCTATAGAATCTCCTTCGTTTATTGCGGGAATGATGACCTTTATATCCGCCATGGACTACCTGTGATATTTATTTTTGGTTTGAGGTTGCCAAAACTACACTATTCCATTTGTTTTTTGAGGTCTATCTTTTAGTTCGATTGTTTCTGGTTCACCAACGCCATTAAATCAACATCATTGCCCAATAAAACTTGGTTGCTGTCAATTCTTCCTTCCAGCGGGCCATTTTCCAGTTTCAACACCCCTCTTGGGCATACTGCGGAGCAGATACCACATCCCACACAACTGGAACGCACAATATTTTCACCCTTTTGGGCATAGGCCCGTACATCGATACCCATCTCACAGTACACGGAACAGTTTCCGCAGGAAATACACTGCCCGCCGTTGGTGGTAATTCTGAATCTGGAGAACAATCGCTGCTGAAAACCGAGGATGGCCGCCATGGGACATCCAAACCGGCACCAGACCCTATTTCCAAAAATGGGATAAAACCCTGTTCCGATGACACCAGAGAATATGCTTCCAATCAAAAAGGAATAGGATTTGCGCAGGGTTTCGGACTTAAAAAGGAATATATTTCCATCACCACTAAAAAAGTGCATGCCAATGAGTGCCATAATGATCACAAAATAACCGATAGCCCCGTATTGCGCATCTTTTTGAAGTTGGTCTCGTTTAAAAAGCATCACCCACCCAAAAACCAAAGTCAATAAAACGGCCACGCCAATTAAAAAAGAGCTTTTGGTAAGCCAGTATTTGCTGGTATCCGTTCCCAAATAGGAATACACCACCGCGGTGGTCATTAGAACGACAAAAACCACTACACTGTGCACCACCCAACGTTCCACTTTCCAAGCGAAGGTTGATTTATCACTTAGTTGCCGAAACGAGTCCCCGGCGGTTTCCGCCAGTCCACCACAACCGCAGACCCAAGAACAATACCAGCGCTTTCCATATTTGTAGGTGAGGATGGGGGTAATCACAAAAATGGAGAGAATGCCAAAAATCAAAAGGGCCAGTCCGATATCTCCAGCACTCAGGAATCCCTTAATGCGGTAGCTTTCAAAATTGTAGTAGTTGAGTGGCCAAATATTCTTCAGATCGTAATAGGGCAAACTGCCTCCGTTCAAAATTTTATCACCATTCAGGCGAGCCATCAACTCAGGAATGATGAACGCAAAAGCAGTTTGAAAAAACATTACGCTAAAGGTGCGCAATCGTTCATACCGATTATGACGATATTTCCATAGAAACTTAATCCCGAAGGCTAAAATCGCCACAGTATACAATGTGCCATACACAAACCACTGACTGGCGGGATTACCGCTCAACGCCTTGCTCAATGGGTCAAAAAGGGCGATTACCCCTTTATTGTCTCCATCGCTCACCAATCCCAAATATTCGGGATAGAAATAAAGGACGATATAAAACCCGGTCAAAGCAATCCCTGCTACCCATGCCCAGAAACCGCGACTGGACACGGATTTGAACCAAACCCCGTCATTTTTGATTCCCGGAATCTTCTGGGAATAAGCATCCCACGAGAACCAAATGGTGCCCAAGAAAATGGCTGAAAGCGATAGGGTCAACCACAATGTTTTGTTTGGAAAGCTGGCATTAAAAATTGCCAACACTAAAATCCCGAGCCCCAAAAACCCTAATACTGTGGCAACTTTTTGATGGGTACTCAAGCTTTTTGGTGGTTCCCCGGTAAGGGCCATGCTTCGGCTGTGCGTTTGATAGTTCATTGTTCTATTTTGATTTTTAAGGCGTATTGTATTTATTTTATAGATTCCATGAGTCAGTCCTCTAGAGCTACTTTAAGAAACCCAGAAACCCTAAACCATTCAACTCATTTGAAATATGCGTTTTAAACTTTTCTTTTTCAGGATAATGGATTTTCCAAAATCGGAATTGAATTGGTTCACGATGTCCTTTTCATACGTCCGGTAGAATTCTGGGTCGAAGTTGGCATCAACCAGATGTTCCACAACATATTCGATATTTCTTTTTTCGGTAAGCCAGCGGTCAAAAACTTCATGGCGTAATCGAATCCCGAAGGTATTGATGCCCAAAAATTCTTCTGAATCTCTGTGAAAGGCGATAGTGATACAGAGTTTCTCCTTGGGATGTCTCCAGTGAAAATGAACTTCTTCGGCCTTTTTTCTTCGTTCGGAGAATACCCAACCGTATGTTTGGTATTCAATGTCCAAAAACTTAGCTGAATTGAACCAATGTCCGGGATTGTAGGGCATTTTATTCCCACATAGGGTCTGTGCCACGGTCTCGCCCATCATACGGCCTGTGTACCAAACCGCTTCAATGGGGCGTCTGTTTCCTATAGCTTCATGCTGCTCGGCGCAATCCCCAATGGCATAGATATCTTTTATGTTGGTCTCCAAAAATCGGTTCACTTTAACTCCACGGCCCAATTCAATTCCCGAATCTTTTAAGAAACCAATATTGGGAGTGACGCCAGCGGTGAGTCCCACCAAATCACAAGGGATTTCCTCTCCAGTTTCTTCTACAACCACAGATTTTACCCGCCCATTTTCATCGGAAACGATTTCTTTCAGTGAAGCCCCCAATCTTAGGTCGATATGGTGCTCCAAAATATGCTCATTGATCATTTGTGACTCCCCAGAAGGTAGAACTCCGTTCCAAAAGCTGTCTTCCCGGACCAAAAATGTTACGGGGATATCCCGGGTTCGCAGCATTTCGGCCAATTCAATGCCAATTAATCCACCACCTACAATCACCGCACGTTTGCATACCTGTTTGTTCGGAGCGTTTACCTCCAGTTGATCTAAATCTTGTTTGGAATACAGTCCTTGTACCCCATCCAAATCTTGGCCAGGCCAATCAAATTTATTGGGTTTGGATCCCGTGGCAATAACCAATTTGTCATAGGACATACCCTCTCCATCCCTCAACAATAGCTTTTTTTCTTTGGGCAGTACTTGCGAGACGTATCCTTTGACCAACTCAATACGATTTTTCTTCCAAAATCCTTTTTCGTAGGGTTGGGTATGCTCAAATTTCATATGCCCCATGTACACATACATCAATGCGGTACGGGAAAAAAAATAATCGGTTTCTGTGGATATTATGGTAATCCGTTTGTCCGAAAGTTTTCGGATATGTCTTGCTGCAGTGACTCCGGCAATACCATTTCCAATGATGACAATGTGCTCCATTTGGTCAGATTGATTGTTGCTAATGTGTCGAACAAAATTCAATGAACTTAACCCAATGGGTTAATTTAGAAAGAATATAATTTAATAACGGTTTCATTTTTCAGAATTCCTTAACCTTTAAAGGGTTATTTTTAGGGTAAATGAGTTTCGTTATGAAATTAGTAAGTTTTGTTTGGTGTTTGATTTTAATTTCATGTAGTGGTCAATCTTTTGAGAAAATCAACGGAGTTAGTTTTGTGGGGTCACGTGAAGAGGTGACCCAAGCACATGTGGATCCTTTGTTAAAAATCCACGCCAATTATGCCGCAGTGATGCCGTTTGGTTTTATGCCTGACCCAAACTCCCCAGAGCTTACTTTTAATACGGATCGTCAGTGGTATGGAGAGACCAGACGTGGTGCCAAACAGTACATTGATTTGTTGCACAAAAATGGGGTACAAGTGATGTTAAAACCCCAAATATGGATTTGGCAAGGGGCATTCACCGGGGATATGATCATGCCATCGAATGAAGATTGGAGCACTCTTGAAAAATCGTATGAAGATTTCATTTTGATGTATGCCAAGTTGGCCGAAGAGACCAAATGCAGTGTGTATTGTATTGGTACGGAGTTGGATGAATTTGTAAAACACCGCCCTGAGTTTTGGAACAACCTTATTGAAAAAGTACGGCAAGTCTACCATGGAAAGCTCACCTATGCTGCCAATTGGGATGAATATGGCCGAACACCTTTTTGGGACCAGTTGGATTTTGTGGGCGTGAACGCCTATTTTCCGTTGTGCGAAAATCAAAATCCTACAGTTGAAACCTTAACAGCCGGATGGCAACCTTGGAAGGTTAAATTGAAAGAACTTTCTAAGGATATGTCCAAGCCCATTTTGTTCACCGAGTTTGGTTACCGAAGCATGGATTATACTGGAAAGAAGCCTTGGCTGGTGGACAGAAACAAAGAGAATGTGAATCTTAAAGCACAAGCAGATGCAACCCAAGTAATTTTTGATGAGTTTTGGAGCGAAGATTGGTTTGCTGGGGGATTTGTTTGGAAGTGGTTTATACATCATGATAGGGCCGGTGGATATGCCGACAATAGATTTACACCCCAAAACAAACCGGCTGAATCTGTAATTCGCGAGCACTACGCCCAGGTTAAGAAATCAAAACTTTAAGGTTATCAATACGAATTGTTCAAAGTTTTAAGGCTTCCAAGTGTTGCCCGAAGGTATTTTTTACCATATTTGTAGTACACCCCTCTTTGCTAAAATAGAATTATGAAAATCTTGTCATCCCTGTTATTTTGGGTATGTACTTGCTCACTTGTATTGGCCCAAAATAACCCAAATATTGTTGTTGCAAAGCAGGGGGACGGTATCTTTTCCTTGCTCCGAAAGCAAGGATTGGACCCTGTGAAACATTATGAGGAATTTCTACTTCTCAATGAAGGAAAAATAAAGAACGGAAGTTTTTTACAGGTCGGGGTGGAGTACCAAATTCCTGAAGCAACAGACTCATTCAAGAAAACCGGCGTACACATATTGGCCCAAAATGGAATCGAGGAACCAATTTTTGACAAAGAGTTGGGCAGCATGTCCTTGAAAAGTGAAAAATTAAAGGACGCTGTGTATTATTTGGTTGTGGACAGCGAAATACAACAGGATAATGATTTTCTGCCCGAAATCACTCAAAATCTGGCCGCGGAATTAATGGTTCATGGTGCAAAGGTCTACATTCTAGACAATAAAAATCCAGAATTTTCGACTGCCAATGATGATTCCGTTTTGACGCAGACGAAGAAAATGGGCAATTATGTTGAAGCTATCAACAAGCGTTACATTCAAAATTCTGGCAAGTATCAAAGGGTATTGGTCATAAGGGCCAACGAGCTCACTGGAAAAGGAAATATGAATGTGGCGGTATATCATTACAATAAGAGTGAAGAAGGCCAGAGATTGGCGGCAAACATTCAGAATGTGTTTAAAAAGAACAGTGTTTCAAACCATTCTTACCAAGACATCAATATGATTTTTGAAGACAAAGCCAGCCTATATTTGGCACGGAATGTTCTTCCTGCAATCAGTTTGCTCACCATGGAAAATGCGTCCCCAAAATCTGTTGGAGATAAAATTGCGGTGCGTCCGGACAAAAAATTACTGGCCAATTTGCTGACAAATGGCATCATGAACGATTTTGCTGATTTGGAGATTGAAGAATAAACCTTTCCTAAGAAATATTTTTCTTGTAGTAGCGATACAGTTCCTCGGCATCAGCGCCCAAAAAGTTTTTTAGGTGAATTACGGCGAAATGGAACTGAAGCTTCAGGACTCCGACTTCCCGATATTTTCTTGCTGAGGTGATGACGCAGTCCGGCACCACTTTGAACTTGGTATTCTTGTACAATCGTGCAATAAATTCAGTATCCTCATATATGTGATAGCTCTCATTGAATCCCGTGGTTTTTTCAAACAGCTGTTTGTGAACAAATAGGGATTGGTCCCCACCTCGACAAAGAAGAAGGTTTATTCCGGAAAACCAAGCAAAAAACCGCAAGAATACGTTTTTGGTGTCAAATTTCATTCGGAAACAGCCTGCCATAAAACCGTTTTCCACTGCTTTCAAAATAGATTGATCAAAGTTTTTGGGCGGAAACGTATCGGCATGTAAAAAATAGAGGATATCGCCATTCGAAAGTTTGGCACCCAAGTTCATTTGTTTGGCCCTTCCTCTTTCTGAGTGGATGACTTTGGAACCGTTTTGCTCTGCAATTTCAACAGTTCTATCTACACTGCCACCATCAACGCAAATAATTTCTTTGATATTACTGGATGATGATTTAAGGTGATTAAGCAACTTCCCAAGGCACAATTCTTCATTGAGCACCGGAATAATTATGCTAATGGAAGAATTCTTATTTGGCATCGTTCAAACTCCAATCGTAATCCAAATAGTCGATATTGGCATCTTTGCTAACGGGGTTGTTCAAAAATTGATTGATGTATTCCAAAAGGGAGGCTTCCTTTGTAAAATCTTTCTTGTACCATTTAAATATTTCGGAGAGTTGCGCCTCACCGTTTTCAAATCTATTTTTTGAAGGGTCGTTCACGAAGTCGAGGGCCACTTGGTTGAGCTGTTGTTCTATTTTTTCTGCAACAAAAGCCTTGTTCCATAAATTGGGACAGGAATAGGATGCACAATTGATGGCGAAATGGATTCTTGGCTCGTCCATATTCCGTAATATTTTGTGTTCTATATCATTTAAAGAAAGCTTTGTGCCGCCCACTGATATCCATTTTTTACCCCATCGATTCGGGATGTCTTTTATGCTGTTCACGGGATAATTATCCACAATCAATTTAACTGTGTTGGCATTGTAAAGGTTGATGTAATACGCCAACGAATCTCCCTTCGACCACATTTGGGAGGGTGGATGTTCGGCCAGGTAATCCAAATATCCACTCAATTGAGCACTCTCTTTCTTAAAGCCTGCGTAATTTACTAGGCCCGTTTCATCTACGTGTCGTTGTACAAGAACATTCCATACCGCATGGGAAGGTTTGGAAATTGTGGACGTATGCTGAACCCCTGTCTTTTCCTTTTTTCCACCACAGGAAAGTAAGAACAAACCAAGAAACAGATGTAGCACTATGTTCATGTGTCTATTTTTAAACGCGAGTTGACTTAGCAGCAGCCACCGCCGTTGTAATGCCAAGTGCTTTCACTTACATGAATTTGGTCTGAGGCTTTAGCTAAGGCCGCTGCGGTTTTGTCACATACCGCCAAGGGTTGGTTCTGGTACATTACATGCCCCTTTCCATCATCAAAATATTCCTCATCACCATAATAAATAGCTGTTTTTCCTGTAAACATACACGGACCGTCCTCTGGCATAGGGTCTTTTATGGCCGCAATTTCAATAGATTCAATATAAATGAGTTCGTCGGTGGGATAGTGGTTTGGGGATAGCACGCGATACGATTTTCTTCCCCGTATTTCAATGGTGCCAAAACCGGCATCGGTTAGCACTTTTACATAATCTTTCAATGGAATACTCCCACTTAGGCATTGCGCCCTGAGTCGGTCATCATTGCGAAGCGCATCATTCATAGGCTGTTCGCAAATGGGGTCGCTCATGACCAAGCGTCCATGAGGTTTTAATACGCGATACATTTCGGAAACGGCTTTCTTCAAATCTTCAATTTTAAAGATATTGAAGAGGCAGTTTTGTGCGGCTACATCAATGGACTCATCGGCAACGGGGAGATTGAGCGCGTCACCTTTCACCAAATTGACATACTCACTTTTGAACCAATCATTTTCTTCTTCGGCCACTTTAAAGTTTTTTTGAGAGGCCTCCAACATTTCATCTACAGAATCCACTCCTGTGACGCCGCCTTTTTGTCTGGAGAAATAAGAAAATTGCAATAACTCCATTCCACCCCCAACACCTACGTAAAGAATCTTGGGGTTGTTCACCAAATCTTGGGCGGAGACAGTACTTCCACATCCGTAGTTCATTTCTTGCATGATTTTTGGAATGGAAAGTCCCGGAAACTGCCAAATGGGGGTAGTGGTGCAGCACAGGCCAACATCTGGGGTCAGGGCCGCTTCTTTGTAAAGATCTTGGGTGGCGTCTAAATAGCTCATAATTGTTTTATTAATTCTTTGAACAACTGTATCATTTTGGGCTCGGTCCTGTTGGCAATGGCCAATATTTCTTCAATATTCACCGGCTCCAAGTTATCTGGGTCGCATTCATCGGTTAAAACGGACACGGCCACAATGGGTAGTCGTAAATGATTGGCAACAATTACTTCGGGCACCGTACTCATTCCAACGGCATCAGCACCAAGGGTTTTCAGCATGCGATATTCCGCTTTGGTCTCCAATTGTGGACCAACCACCGAAGCGTACACGCCTTTTTGAAGCGAGATTCCCTCCTTTTGGGCAATGGCTTCAATTTTTTTCCGCATATCAACATCATAGGGCTCACTCATATCCACAAACCGATCTCCAAATTCAGATACGCCCTTAAACGCCAATGGAGAACCTCCTTGCAAATTAATGTGGTCTTCAATGAGCATAATATCCCCCTTTTTAAAATTTAGATTGATGGCACCGGCGGCGTTGGATACGAACAGTTTTTGAATGCCCATTTGGTGCATTACACGAATAGGATAGGTGATATCCAAGAAATCGTATCCTTCATATAGGTGGAATCGACCTTGCATGACCACAGCTTTTTTTCCAGCAATGGTGCCATAAATGAGTTTTCCCGAATGGAACTCCACTGTTGCCAGCGGAAAATAAGGGATGTGGTTGTAATGTGCTTCGATGGGGGTTTCTATGTCATCCACCAATTTACCGAGACCGGAGCCAAGAACAATACCAATTTCAGGGGTATCAAACCCTCTCTTTTTTAAGTAATCAACAGATTCATCAAGTTGTGCTTGCGTCATTCTTTTATATGTTTTAGAAAAGGCTGAAACGCCTCAATATCTTTTATGTCTTCGTAGTAATCCACGTCATTTTTAACCGGGAGCATGAAAACTTTACTGGTTTTTAAATCCTTTAATGTGCCTGATAGAACTGTGTCAGTACCCCAATTTTTGTTACGGAACAGTTCTTTTTTAAGGGACTTCATGCCCAAAAGGTAATACCCACCATCTTCGGCCGGGCCAACAACAAAATCATGATGGTTCAGTCGAAAAAAAGCCTCTTCCAGATCAGCTTGGGAGAGGTGGTACATATCACTGCCAATTATAATGATTTTTTCAAAACCGGAGTGAAACCCTTCTTTGAAGGCATTTAACATGCGTTCGCCCAAATCAGTCCCCGCCTGAAGTTTCTTTTGATAGGTATTCTGGTCCCAAATATCATTTTCCCATATGGATTCTGAATAAAAAACCCATTTTTCCACATTTAGGTTTTTAGTGAAGGTAACGGTGTGGTCCAGCAGGAATTTATAGATTTCCAAGGCGGTTTGATCACCTACTTTTGCCGCCAATCGTGTCTTGCATTTGCCCAGTTCTGGGTTTCGGGTAAGGATTAGAAGTAGGTTTTTGTCCATACATTCAAAGATACCATAAAGCACCTAGGAGCTGACAAAACCATTTTTTATTTTTTTGAATTAATTTGGATTCAAGATACAGCGGCGAGATAGACCGGCAGAATATTTCGGAGTTTATCGAACGAGATGGGTTTGGTGAGGTAGTCGTTCATCCCCACGCCTTTGGCTTCATCAATGGCTTCTTTGGTCACATCGGCGGAAAGACCAATTATGGCGATGTCTTTATTGATTTTTCGGATTTCCTTGGTAGCTTCAAAACCATCCATATTGGGCATGTGCACATCCATGAAGACCAGGTCATAGTCGTTTTTGGTTACTGCTGAAACAGCTTGGAGTCCATTACATACCGAATCGGATTGGATGCCTAATTTTTCGAGGCTCATTTTAAGAACAATGACATTTACCCGATTGTCATCCACTATAAGGACTTTGCATCCACTAAGGTCTAACTGCTCGGCACTTGGCAGGCTCGCATCTTGTTTTGCTTCAGAAATGGGCAGCTTCAGCAATAAGCAAAATTCCGTACCTACGTTAACTTCACTGTCTACGGTAATCTTTCCCCCAAACAATTCCACCAATCTGTGGGTAATGTACAGCCCAAGTCCGCTACCTTCGTGCCTTTTGGCTTTTCCCGCATCAATTTGGGTAAAACGGTCAAAAATGGTTTTCAACTTGTTTTTTGGAATCCCGATACCGGAATCCTTAAAATTTATGTGAATGGCCAACCTATCTTTTATTTGTTCTTCGCGATAGAAAACCTGAATCCTACCATTTTCTGTGAACTTAAGTGAATTCCTGAGGATATTGGTGATTATTTGGCCATATTTACCCACATCTGCTTTAACATATTGGTCGTTGACAACCGACGATTCCAGTGTAATCTGCAAGCCTTTTTCCTCAGCATAGGGTCTGTAAATGCTGATGATGTTTTCCAGTTCTTCAATGGGTGAAAAAGTTTCGTCCCTAAAGCTGATTTTTCCAGATTCAATTTTATCGATTTCAAGAATATCATTTACTAACAAGAGGAGTTTTTTGGAAGAAATGTCCATTAATGAAAGGTATTCCTGCAAGGAACTGTGTATTTTGGAAAGCTTCAAAACCTCAATAAAACCTATAATGGCGTTCAAAGGGGTCCGTATTTCGTGACTCATGTTGGAGATAAACTCGGTTTTGGCCAAGGAAGATTTTTCGGCCTTCAACCTTTCTGTTTTCAAAGATTTGTTGAGTTCCTTGAGCTTGTCATTGGCATAACTGAGGCGTATGTTCTTTTTTCGGGAGGACTGATAAAAATAAATGAGCGAGCTGGTAAGCAGAGCCACCAAGGTGCCAAAAATCAATAAGAGATAAGTGTCTTTTTGCCGTCCCAACATAAAATCTGCATCTACCGGCATAAGCGTAAAGGTCCATTTCCGTTTATCCAATGAATCTATCTGCAAAGTGGTGGAAAAGACATATTCGTCTGCCATGGCTTCAGATGAGGGACTGTTCTTTGCATAAAAGATGGTGCCGTTTTCGTCTTTTATCTGAATGGCATACATATCCAAGCTAGAGGTCATTTCATTGAAAGGATTGGTAAAGTCCATCCCAGCGGTTATGGACCCTTGAAATCTTTCCTTAAAGAAGACGGGTACATCAACCAAAAAGGCATTTCCACCTTGATGAAGCTTGGTCCATGACGAAATATTGGTTGAACCGTTCGTCATGTGCCTTAGCCATTCTGTGTTCCTTGGATGTGCCGATATGTTTAAACCAATAGCAGCCTCATTACCTTTCAATGGCGTTACCATTTTTATGGTCATTAAACTATCTACCCATTCCACAAATTTAAAAGATGGGTTTTGATCAAGAATAAGACGTGCATCCCTTTCCCAGTATTGAAAATAAGAC
This sequence comes from Allomuricauda sp. ANG21, assembly GCF_040705235.1. NCBI lineage: Bacteria > Pseudomonadati > Bacteroidota > Flavobacteriia > Flavobacteriales > Flavobacteriaceae > Allomuricauda > Allomuricauda sp. ANG21. The sequence goes on from NZ_JBFCVT010000004.1 coordinate 46,850, forward strand.
CCATCCGTCATTTCAATACGCTGCTTTAAGTTTTCGAGCGACTTAATGTTGTACTTAACAGACGAGAAGAATTCTTGGGCCCGAAGATTACCTGTGTTGTGAATTTCCTGAACGAACGAGGACTTTTGCGTTTTTAGCGAATTGTTCCATAGAATAGAAACTGTGGTCATAAAAACAACAAAGACCACAACGGGAAGTATCAACTCTCTTTTTAATGATATCAACGACATATGTATTCTCTGGCTAGAGATCAATTATTCACTTGCAATCCGCCCAAAATTAAAACTTGTAAGAAGTATTGTAGGAAAAAACCACAACATTGTAAACACTTAACACCTATTTTGTGAAAAAATTGTACGGGGATGCCAATAATCGATGATCTTCCTAAGGGTTTTGGAACCTAGGATTAAAATACCTTTTCCCCATTGGTCAAAAAGCGGCTCCAATACTGGTTGAAGGCATGTACTTTTTCGGTTTCATGTTGATTTTCATCATATACAGGAAACCCTTTGTTTTTCCATTCAAAGATACCCCCATATAGGTTTTTGATATTGGTGTACCCCTTGCTTTTTAACTGCTCACCAATATCCTCGGAACGCACCCCAATAGCACAGTAAACCACAATGGGTTTTTCTTTGCTGGGTAGTTGCTGAATTACTTTGTCCAAGTCAAAATCCTCATACCCTACCCAAACGGCATTTTTTAAGTGGCTCACTTCAAACTCATCTTTTTCACGGGCGTCCAAAACAATCGGTGCCTTCATTTGGTATAGGTCTTCTGCAAAAATATAGTCAACCGTTCCGTCGTTGAGTTGCTGTAAAACCTTTGGGATGGACTGTTGGGCGCATGAAGTCATGCCCAATGTTAAAAAGAGGAATAGAAGCAGAGAAATTCGCATTTGCTAGGAATCTAATCCAAAGATAATTCAATAAATTGTGATGGAAAACATTGAAAAACATGAAAATAGGAGTCGTTTTTTTAAGTGTGGTAGCTATGCTGATGGGCTGTAAGGAAAAACAAAAAGAAAAACCGAAGGAATCAGCAATTGAAAAGGTGTATGCAGAGCCATACCGGCCCCAGTTTCATTTTTCACCTCCCGAAAAATGGATGAACGACCCCAACGGATTGGTCTATCACCAAGGAATCTACCATCTCTTTTACCAATATTATCCGGATGATATCGTCTGGGGCCCTATGCATTGGGGGCATGCCACCAGTAAGGACTTGGTACATTGGCAGCACCAACCTATTGCACTATACCCAGATGAACATGGACTTATTTTTTCAGGAAGTGCGGTGGTGGATAAGAAAAACACTTCCGGTTTTGGTACAAATGGCAAAGCACCTCTGGTGGCCATTTTCACCTATCATTCCATGGAAGGAGAAAAAGAGGGCAGAGATGATTTTCAAACCCAGGGTATTGCTTATAGTTTGGATAATGGGGCAACTTGGACCAAATATGAGGGGAACCCAGTAATAGGAAATAAGGGCATAAGGGATTTTAGGGACCCGAAGGTGTTCTGGCATGAAACTTCCCAACAATGGATATTGACCCTTGTGGCTGGAGACCATGCCAAATTTTATGCCTCCAATAACCTAAGGGAATGGGAACATTTGAGTGATTTTGGGAAAACCCAAGGCGCACACGGAGGGGTTTGGGAATGTCCAGACCTTTTTCCATTACCTGTTGAAGGTACAGAGGAGCAAAAATGGGTGTTGATCATCAGTATAAATCCTGGGGCTCCCAATGGAGGAAGTGGTACCCAATATTTCATTGGTGACTTTGATGGGGAGAAATTCACATCGAACCAACAAGAACCAAAATGGTTGGATTATGGCACGGATAATTATGCTGGGGTCACCTACAACAACACTCCAGACGGTAAACGCATTTTTATTGGTTGGATGAGCAATTGGTTTTACGCCCGAAACACCCCAACCAAAAAGTGGCGAAGTGCCATGACCGTTCCTCGCGAACTTGCCCTGGAAAAGGTTGGGGAAGATTATTTTTTGAAGAATTATCCAGTGGAACAGATGGATGGACTCGCCACAGAAATCTTGGCTGAAGATATTCAGGTTGGACCAAACACTTCGGAAACCTTGAAAGTCGATGGGTTGAATCAATCACAGATTCAGTTGAAGACTTCCTCAAAGGATTATACCGTAATTTTCAAAAATGATTTGGATGAAACTTTGGAGCTGACCATGGATTCCAAAAACAGTTCATTTGTAGTCAACCGGATGAAATCGGGAAAGGTTGACTTTCACTCTGAATTTGGAAACAAAAAACATGTTATGCCCATTTCATTGCTGGATAAAGAATCCCATGAATTAAAAATCCTATTGGATTGGTCCTCCATTGAAATTTTCATTGATGGCGGTACATATGTGATGACGGAACAACTCTTTCCTACAAAACCGTATACCACCTTGGTTATCAAAAATGGAAGTGCCGATTCAGAAATCCATCTTGAGTCCATTAAGCAGATGGAATCTGTTTGGTGAAAAAGACTTCAAGCTACGGGAAGATTTATTAAACAAGATTCAAAAAGATGGAGCATGTCTGTCTGGTCAATGACCAGAGTATTGATCTTGGGAATTCGTACCAACCCAAAAAGAGGGTAAGCTCAGAAAGGAAAAGGCATAAAAAGGGGCATCCGGGTTACAGATGCCCCTTAAAAGAGACTGGTTTACTACTAATGGGTTAAAATAATGGGTAGTGTTAGTGTAATTTTAATTTATGTAAAGGTATAGACTGTTAATGAGAGAGTAAACAGAGATAGCAATTACAAAATACCAGAACAGGTAACCTAATTTTGCTTCTACAGTGTTCATTTTACTTGAGTGTTTCTTTTGAGTTGAAATAAATTCTACCCTCCGAAATTACACAAAACACTGGGGCAACAATTTACAATTATATCCATGGCAAGAAATAGGACATAAATGGTAGAAATTGTTTTGTAAATGGAAAAGTGAAATGCTAAAACGAACCATTTCTAGCATACTATGACTTTCAGAGCCATAGGATTACGGTCCTTTTCTATTGTTAATCAAGCCTTTATTCATGATAAAAGAATCCTGTAGAAAATAGAATAGAGCCTTGTTAATTCTTTTTCCTTAAGGAAACAATCTTATACCAAGGGCTTCCCTTTGAGACGCTTTTCAATTTTTCGTTTCTTCTCGGTAAGTTTCTTCATAGTATCCATCAATTTCGAATCCTTGGTCTTTTTATAGATCTCATTGATGGAAAGTATGAGCTTTTTGGCCTCCCTAGATGCCTCTACCCTGTCACTGGTGGACATATGGCTTAATGACCTATTCTCGAATTCTTCTGCTTGGGCAAGTAAGTTTTGAGTCATTTTTGTTTAAAATTAATCTAGATTGGCTAAATATAAGAGTTAGCTCCATACTTTCTGCCTATAGGACGATTCGATTTTCATATTTATGAAAACATTAAGAGAGTACCCGTTTTTGAGCTGTATTTCAGTGTGTTTTTGGCACTTATTTGAAATTGGAAATCTTGTCCGATGTCAATTTTAAGAACTGAAAGTTCACGTTTTTCTGCTGTAACCGGAGCACTTTAATGGTTTCGGTGCCATTCAGGTTGTTCTTGATGGTCGTTTTTAGAAAGGATGGTGTGTTGGATTGGTTTCCCTTGTATTTCACGTTCAACAACCATTCGCCTTGGTCAAGGTTGTTAATTTGAAAACTATTTGAGGAATACCCCTTGAAAATTTCGTCTGAAAGTAAGCTAGGATTGTCCGCTTTGGTATGTTTCCAAGTGAAATAGTGACCAGTGGGTCCCACAAATTGCAATTCAAATTCGGTGTTGGGGTTGTTCCATTCAACCAAAATATCCATATCGTTCACTTCATCTTGGATTGAATCAAAGGGAGGATTCAATGCGATCTCCGAGCTATGGTGGTTGGCCAGGGCAAGGGCCTCATTCCGAATAATTTTATCAATGCCGTCCTTGTCAAGTTCGCCACTTGTGCTCAGAACGTATTTTTTATAAAGTGACCACCCTTCCTTAATTTTTCCCAAGGTAACAAAGCTGTGGGCCAAATCTCGCTGACTTTGGGCCTGCGCGGGTTCCAAATTGTGAATTTTGGCATAAATGGAATGGGCTTCCTCAAATGCCCCATTTTCCTCAAGTTGGAAGGCCAATAACCGTAACGTACTGATATCCTCGGGAAAAACTTCTTCCAAGTTGGAAAGGATCTTAGTGGCAAGTTCAAGGCTGCCCCATTCTTCAAGAATGAAGGTGTGAACATCAGCATAAAAATGAGGAAGATGTCCGTATAGTTTTCGTTGTTCCAAGTAAAGTTCGTAGGCCTCGCTCAGCGTAGCTGCGCCAGATATCCATTGGATATATTTGGGCTGATTGCCTTGGGTTTTGACCAAAAGTACGGCATCATTCCCATACATATCCTGCGATTGTAGGGCATCCCATTTGGAAACATTCTCAGAAGATTCGGTTGCAAAAGATTGACTTATTGTTCGGATCATGATAATACCACCACGGGCTATCAAACCATATCTTGCAGCGGCCCAACTCCCCGGCATTACCGTAATACTCTTAATATTTTGGAGGCTTATGTGCACCGGAGGGTTTTCTGATTTGTAGAGCATTCCATCTACCTCCCAAGCTGCAGGAAATCGCGAGCCCACCCTCAGCATTACAACGGCATTGGTACCACTTCCATAAACTTGTACTCCTGGAAATTTACCCTTAATGGCTTCTGTTATATCCAACGCCCCATATCCAATTTGGTCTTGTTGAATCTGTCTTACGGCAAATCCTGTTCGTTCCAAATCAATGGCGCCAAAATTTGTGGATATATCTGTTTTTGACGGGTCGGCACCTTTAATGAATTTGGTGTTTCGGTATTCTTCCAAAACCACTTCATCCAAAACCTTCACACCAATGGGCATGGTGATGTTGAGTCTGCTGGTATTGGCGTTGACCACGGACTCCGCACTTTCTCGTCCAGGTGCAGTAAATTCCAAGATATCGCCATCCTTGGCAAAAATGGTAAAGTTCCCCTCAATATCGGTGTTTGTGCTTCGCCCGGTTTCTCTTACTTTAACATTGACATAGGGAATGGGGTCATCAAAATCTGTGACTTTCCCCTTGATTTCCCTAAGTGGATTGACATTGGATTGGGGAGAGGCATATTCCAGATTGTCCACAATGTACTTTTGGGTATATTCAACGGCCAAGCGGGTATCACTGATTTTATCCAGATTGATGTAGTTTGCCTCTGAGCCTTCGGCAATGGACTTCAATAAAGAATGATGGGCATCTGTCTGACTGTTAACAGTAAAAATCGTTGATGCCCAAGTTTCATCAATGTTATCTGGAAAACCTATGCCATCTGTGAACAGCAAAGCGTGTTCGCCGGGGTTCAATGCATGTAGTATTTTACCTTGGTTTGCACCATCATATTGGATTTCCTGAAGATGCTTTTTAAGTGACTCCCAATTCCCATTTTCAATCGTAAATTGTTCTTGGGTCAGGGCATATCCGAATAGCTGCAATTCAACCTCCACATTATTGAGGTATTCAAAATAATGGTCCAGAAAGGCCAGTTCCTTTTCCGGATTTTTATCCTTCATGGAATACGAAGTGTCCCATAACAGGGTAATTCGTTCCGGTTTTTCCCGCAGTTTGTTTTGGGAAGCAACAACAGTATTGAACTGGTAATCTTCCAATTGGGAAGTATTTAAGCTGAATGCAATGGTGGTTCCTTTTCGGATTCTTTTCCAGCGATCTTGGCTTATCAAACGGCTGTACGACCTATAACCATCACTAGAGGACGAAATAAGAATGCCCACCCTTCCGCCATAGATTTTAAGAAGCTCCAAGCTGGCAATAAAATGGTCGTTTACCACAATGTTGTAAGGCGAAAGGTCTATGGTTACCCTGCCTCGTCTTGTTGTAATGGTATGTAAGATGTTATGGTTGGAAATATTCTTTCCGGGCAAGCCGCCCTGTCCAATTTCATAGATATTTACTCGCACCAAAATACTGTCTGAAATACTCCCAATGACATTAAAAGACATGTCCTCCAGTTTTAAGGGAGCATCCTTTATCCTAATTTTTGATGCGTGCTCACCGCCCAAAGCCAAACTATCGTTCCAAAAGGCAAAATTGTCCTTATCATTGCTGATATAGCCCACCCTATTTTTTTCAGCATTTTTTACGTTGAGGGTGACCCCTTCCAATTCAAAAAGAGCTTCCTTTAGGTTGATGTTGGGGTTTTCTTGAAGCCGATTGTAAAGAACTTTGGTGGTAAAGCGAAGCGTTTCGTACCCTATTCTGGAAAATTGTATGATATTGCTTTCATTGATATCGCTATCCTCCAATTGTAGTTCAAAGGTGCCATCTTCTGCTGATACAGTGCCTTTTGCTTGGTCCACAATACCAATGTTCGCATAGTCCACAGGTTGTCCTGTATCCACGTCCAACAGCTTTCCTGTGAGTGCTTTTTGGGCATAGAAACATTGGAGGGATATAAAAAAGAAGATAAAAAGAACACCATATTTCTTCATGTACAATGATTTTATATATGGCGGAAGATTGTTCGCTGCTGATTTTAAATGTAGGAAAAATTATTGATGAAGATACCTTTTTTGGTGTAAGATGCATGATTGTTGAATCAAGTCAATCAAAAAACGAATTGAGTAAAACACTGCAGATCAATGGACGTAATTTTAAGGCATAATCAGAAACGTTCAAGTACATGGCAATCATAGGAAACATCATTAAAGGGTTTATAGAGGCACGGGACTCGTTGAGTTTGGAAAAAAATCCTGTTGAAGAACAGAAAAAAGTACTCGAAAACTTGTTGGCCCAAGCGAAAGACACCCAATTTGGGCAGCACTTTGATTTTGAACAGATATTGTCCTCCAAAGATAAGGCCAAGACCTTTGCACAAAATGTTCCCTACTACGATTACAATAAGATTTCCAAGGAGTGGTGGAATAAGGTGATTGATGGAAAACCTGATGTCACTTGGCCGGGCAATCCAGACTTTTTTGCCCTCAGTTCTGGAACAACAGGCAAGAAATCCAAAAGGATACCTGTAACCCAAGATATGTTGGCATCCATTAAAAATGCAGGAATCAAGCAGATTTATGCCCTGAGTAACTTTGACTTGCCCGCGGAGTTTTTTGAAAAAGAAATCATGATGTTGGGCAGCTCCACCGATTTGCAGGAACGCAATGGCCGAAAAGAGGGTGAAATCAGTGGGATAAGCGCAAGCAATATTCCATTTTGGTTCAAAAAATATTACAAACCTGGTGATGAGATTGCCCAGATTGATGAATGGGACCACCGTGTCCTTAAAATAGCAAAAGAAGCTAAAAATTGGGATATCGGTGCCTTGAGCGGAATCCCTTCTTGGATGGAACTTATGCTCAAAAAAGTGATTGAATATCATAATTTGGAGCATATCCACGAGATATGGCCCAATCTGCAGGTGTATACTTCAGGTGGTGTGGCATTTGATCCCTACGAGAAAAGTTTCAATGCCCTTCTGGGGAAGCCCATCCAAATTATAGATACGTATCTGGCTTCTGAAGGATTTTTGGCCTTTCAGGATAGACCGGACACGTCTGCCATGAAATTGATAACGGACAATGGAGTCTATTTTGAGTTTGTGCCCTTTAATCCGGAATATATCAATCAAGATGGTTCCCTAACCGATGATGCCCCATCCTTGACCTTGGATGAGGTAAAGGAAGACGAGGATTATGTATTGCTGATTTCCACAGTGTCGGGTGCTTGGCGCTATATCATTGGCGATACCATCAAATTCACGGATGTTAAGCGTGCCGAAATAAAGATTACCGGAAGAACCAAATTCTTTTTGAACACTGTTGGTTCACAGCTTTCGGTGAATAAATTAAACGATGCCGTGAAGCACTTGGAAGACAAGCTCGATATTAAGATTCCAGAATACACCCTTTGTGCCAAGCGTTATGATGATGGTTTTTATCATACATGGTATTTAGGTTCGGATAGTATGGTGGATTCAGATAAAACGGCCGAAGTCTTGGACGATTACCTTAAAAGTGCCAACAAGAACTACAAAGTGGCCCGAGGTAAAGCGCTGGAAGGTGTGAAAGTGTATTTTGTGCCTCAGCCCATTTTTGCGGAATGGAGCGGTGCCAATAAAAAGAAAGGGGGCCAGGTAAAGATGGAAAGGGTCATGGGAGAGGAGAAATTCGCAGAATGGGAAGATTTTGTAGCCCAAAATACAGCGTAGACAATTAATTAATTCTGTTCAACTTCTTCTATTTCTTTAACCATTTCCATGATTTCGTCCGGGGAGAGGTAATATTCTTTGATTCGTTCTTTGTAAAGTGGGTCAATTTTGGCGTTGTCCAGAATGAAACGCTTTGTCTTTATGATGTAATCCGCCATGCCTCGTAAAACGGCAAAAGAATCGGCTGCACGTTCGGCCTTTTTTACATACTCCTTTAAAAAAGCATATCTAAATCCAAAGGCCACCAAATTTAGTCCGCTCCGGTTTTGGTAATCCATCACATGGCCCAACTCGTGGCCAATCCAACCGATAAGGACGTCTTTGGGCACATGGGTGGTCTTGAATTCTTCACCCGTAATTTTGAACTTTTCACTGATGAGTATTTTGTAGCTTCTGTTTTCCTTGGAGCCAAAAATTCCTTTTATGGTGGGCTGGGCCTGCATCACAGACTTTTTAATGTTCTTTTTGAACTTGAACTCTATGGGAACTTCCTTGAGCTCGGGAAAATGTTCCAGAGCTACTTCTACCTCTAGCTCAATACTTTTTGGAATAACTTTTTTTGGTTTGGACAAAACAATATCAATGATTAATAGGAGCAACAGCAGTATTGCAATTCGTTTGATTATCTTTTTCAAAATGAAAAGGGATAAAAAAAGGGCAAATGTGAATTTGCCCTTTTATGTGGTCAGTGTTTATTAAAATTGATATCTCAGACCCAAGGCAATATCCAGGTCCAGATTATCAGAATAGTTATCATTGAATCCAAGCTCTGGTCGCATATCCAATGAAATGAGCAGTGGTATGTTGAAGTCGTACTCGATACCGATATCTCCTGCAACCAGTGCAAAAGTACCATCGTTATCTCCGGCATCAAAAGAACCAATTCCACCACCGGCACCTACATACCAGTGAAAACCACCATCTATGGGCATGACCCATTGGTAAAGTCCAACCAATTTAAAGGCGTCCACGTCATTTGAGTTTCTCCACCCCAGGTCAAATTCCAATCGGTTGTTCTCATGCAAATATCTTTGATAGGAAATTTCTCCCCCAAAACCGTCATTGTCACCGAGGCGCACACCCAAAGCGTTTTTAGAAATACTTTGTGCGCTAAGGCCTACTGTTGCCAGTACAAAAAGAAAAGTTACTATAGTTCTCATAATTAAAATGTTTTGCTGCAAAGTTAGGGTGTTCGCTATTTTGGGTTGCCCCAAAAAAATTAATGTTTGCCGTAAAAAGATTGCAGGAATGCTATAGTAGTGGTTTAAAAAACTTGGAAAGGCCCTCCATAAATTTTTTCCAGCGAGGCCTGTTCTTGAACTCTTTCAAATTAAGTTGCTCGGACTTTTCACACAGGGCGTTGAATTCCGCTGTCATTTCTTTGTTGATGTCTTGGTCGTATATCAAAATATTGGCCTCGTAATTGAGTTCAAAACTTCTAATATCAAAATTACCCGAACCTACGGATACTAGGTCATCATCGATGATTAGGATTTTGCTGTGGGAGAAATCATCCCGCAGAAAAATTTGTATTCCGGCCCCCAAAAGTTCTTCAAATTGTGAAAACATGGCAAACATGGCAGCAATGGAATCAGATTTTTTGGGAACCAGCAAACGGATTTCAACACCTTGCAGTGCAATCACTTTTAAGGCTTGAAAAAAGGCCTCTCCAGGAAGAAAATAGGGGTTTGCAATGCAGACTGACCTTTGGGCTTGATTGATCATCCCAATATACTGTTGCATGATGGTGGGATGGCTGGAATCTGGCCCACCGGCCACCACCTGTGCATCCACTTCACCACATTTTGACTGTTCAAAAAGATAATCCTCAATCTTGAACTTTTCTTTTTTGCTGGCGAAGAAATAATCCTTTAAAAAAACAAGGTGTAGGTCGTTTACAATAGGTCCTTCAAGCTTTAAATGAGTGTCTTTCCATTTGCCAAGTTCACCCATATGCTTAATGTATTTGTCCGAAACGTTCACCCCGCCCGTAAAGGCCACTTTATTATCGATGACCACTATTTTTCGATGGTTCCTAAAGTTGAGATAGAACAATAAATTCTTTATGCGGATGGGCATTATGGGGTGAATTTTGACCCCAACGTCCTTGAATCGTTTTTTAGGCCGGCCTCTCAGCGTGTAACTTCCAAAGGAATCGTAGATAATGCGTACTTCCACCCCCTCGGCAATTTTCTTTTTGAAGAGTTCCAGCATTTTGTCAAAAAGTGTACCTCTTTCCAAAATGTAATATTGCACATGGATGAATTTTTCGGCTTCCTCCATGGCCTTGAACAAGGTGTTGAACGTTTCACCCCCATCTTGAAGCACCCGTATGGCATTGCCGCTGGTGGCCACGGTATTGGAGTTGGCTTTAATAAGTTGGTTCATTCGCTTTTTTCGCATGTCCGTGCCAAAATCAGCAAGAAAATGATCGGAACTGGGGGCATTTCCGTAGGAAAAACGTTTACGCTGCTCAAATTCCTTGGTTTTGAAAAACTTGAACTTACGCCGATTGACCCCAAAAAGATAATACAGAACAACGCCGATTATGGGCAGGACAATAATGGCGAGAACCCAACCAATGGAGCGGGAAGGGCGCCTTCCATGATAAATGATCGAACCTATGGACCAAAGGGAAAGGACAATATAGACAATGGTGAATAAGGTTTTCAAAAGAGGGATTCAGTAATTAATTGGATTCTAAGCTACTGCACAAAAAAACAATACACAATGTTTTTTCCTTTAGGGACAAAAAAACGCTGAACAATTCTGTCCAGCGTTCCAATTTAGTGTTCTACGTGCGAATTCTAGTGGTCATCCGTCATATCCTCGATCTCATCCCCAACATCATCAGCAGCATCTTCAATGTCATCTCCAACTTCTTCCGCTCCGTCTTTAATTTCCTCTACGGCTTCTTCAGCCTTACTTTCTTTGGTTTCCCTGCAACTGGTTACACTTGCACCAATGGCCATGGCAATCAGTAGCATTAATAAACTTATTGATCGTTTCATCTGTTTCTATTTTTAGTTAATAATTAGTATTTATTTTAAAGTCTTTTTCTTCCGGTAATCAGTGAAATAATGAATAGCACTATGAAAATGAAGAAAAGAATTTTGGCTATGCTCGCCGCGCCGGCGGCAATTCCTCCAAAACCGAATATCCCGGCAATGATGGCCAAAATTACAAAGGTGACTGTCCAACGTAACATATTATATAGTTTTTGGTTGTTGCCTGACTAACTCTTAATCAGTACACTACAAATTTGGGGGATTCTTGACTGAAACCTTGCTCCTATCAAGTTTGATGTTGACCCATAAGCGTTAAGATGTGAAAAATCAGGGGTTTACGTGCAATAAGAATGTGTTGCGAGGTAAAAAAGGGGGTTATCGTTCCAGAAAGTCGGGATGTATAATGGTGTCTTGGTGCGTAATGTCCTTAAAGAATTCATTGGCCATAAGATTGGCTTTGAGTTCAACTTCTGGAGGGTTGTTCACGATTTCCTTCAACGCGTTGATGTCAAAATCATCCGTTAACCAAGCATCAGCATGGCTTTTGGGAATAATGATGGGAGCCAAGTTGCTAATGTCATGATAACTGGACACAAATGCATTGGTCTTGGCCGTGATAAGGGCACAACATTGAAACCCATCCTCCAAGATATTATAGACCCCTGCCAGATAAAATGGTTTTCCATTTTTTAGGGTAACGTAGTATGTATAGGTTTTTCCGTTTTTGAGAAGGTGGGTGTAAAAGCCAGAAACGATGACCAAACATCGTCGCTTTACAAAGGATTCTTTCATCCATTCCACTTTTTCCAAATCTTGAAGTTGCACATTCAAGGTGTTGGCATTGTTTTGAAAGATGTACCAATCTTCCTTGAAATCCTGTGGCATTAAACCCCAAATGGCAAAAGAAATTCTACGCTTGTCCTGCATGGTAACAATACAGACATTGGTTTCTTTAAAACCATTGACTAAGGCACTGGGGGTATACAGATGGGGATATTTGAAATGTACGCCAAACTCCTCCTCAATCTGTTCACGTTCTGTTGCGTTGGAAAGTTTGTAAATCATGATATCAAATACTATTGAGTGCAAGTAACGCCTAAATCAAAAATTAGCTTGACGCAAAAAAAGTTATTCGTGATGCGAATACTAGATAATGTTTGGTTTTGGCAGGCATTTGAGGGAATATCAAGGAACCTAACGGGCAGTTTCTATTGGGATTCTTGTGGTACAGCGGCACAAAAGTTATCTTTATCCATCATCGGGCAATTGCCGAGAGCAACAAAGGACAAGATCAACTCCGTATTTATGATTACCATTAACGTTGATGCCAAGGATACTGCGGGAACCGTGGAACAGATAAAGGAAGCCATTGGGGGCGAGCTCACCGAGCGATGGGGGCAGCACACCCTAACGGTTTCCAATAAAAAAGCCGAAGGCCATATTCGGTTTACTTCCTTTGACTGGGGCGTAAGCTTGTTGGAGTACGAGATTACTTTTTTTGATGAGGTTACCCTTATTGTGGACGCCTCAAAGTACAATCCCATTAATTTTTGCTTTTGTTTGGAAGGCTATTGCGGACACAAATTTGGGTATCAGGCCATGAACGAACTGCGGATTCTGGAGCAATTTCAATCCGTGATCATTACTAGTAGGGATGGCGGTTTCAACCATGGGTATTTTCCCAAAGATGTAAAACTCTCCATCAGTATCATTCAGGTGGAACGAAAACCCTTTTTACGCAAACGGCTCAATCAAGGGGAAACGCTGAACAAAGAACTCTATCGCGTTTTCTTGGACACCGATCATGAAAAGGTGTTCGCTTATTTCGGCTCGTACAACCTTAAAATGGCCGACAAAATGAATGCGCTGAAAAAAGTGAAGGCGAAAGGCATGATCCGTATTATGCAGATTGAAGGACTTGTGTACCAGATTTTGTCCATGCACATGATGCAGCATAACAAGGAAATGGCCCAAAAAGGACCGCAAACCTCCTTGTTGAAACGCGAGTTGAAGATTATACGGAGCTACGCCAAAAAGATAGAAACGAACATTGCCAAGGACTTCTCTTTGGAAGAAATAGCGGCAGAAACCGGACTCACCCAGGCCAAGCTGCAAGAAGGCTTTAAACTGCTCTACAACAGAACAGTGACCGAATACATAAGACATGCCCGGCTGGAAGTGGCCCGGGACCTGATCAACACCACAGAAATGAACATCTCTGAAGTGGTCTACTCCATTGGCTTTACCAGCAGGAGCTATTTTTCCAAAATATTCAAGGAGAAATACGGGATAAGCCCCAGTGAATTTAAGAGCAGTAAAAAAGAAGCCGGGGTTGTAGGTTAGACGCCATTTTATTGGGTTTGCCCACAAAGCGGTGTGCAATGGCGTTCCAGTTTTAGGATGCCTTGATACGCATGGGTCACCCGCACCCGTAGGGTGGGGTCTGGGGCATCTATTAGAAAAGAGAGCTGTAATTTTTCTTCATCCAAATACATTCTGCCTTGATCCAAGGGGCGGGGCAGTACCAGCATTTCTGCATCATAGAATTCTTCTGCTTTGAGTATCTGGAATTGAAAGGAAAAGCTAAAGACCAGATTGTCCAGCACGGTGATTTCTGCCAGCCCTTTTTGCGGCATTTTTTGAAGGATGATACGGCTCTGTGGCCGTTGCACGCGGTGCAACAATTGCTCTCTTTGGTAATTGCGAATTTCAAGAGAGGCAAAGGTAATAATCTGTAGTTGGGTTTGGGAACTTTGGTGGAGGAGGTTGGTAAGGGTGGATAGAATAGGACGTGTAGGCATAGTGGATCGTTGGATTGTTAGATTTTGGGATATGATAGATGGAAGGTAAGCAAAATATTATAAAATAACACCATTTGGTGTTTTTATTAGGTTTTGGGAATGGGCAATTTGCTGCTATGCAGAAAGATTTGACAAAAGAAGAAGAACAATATCTCCTGAAATTTGGTGAGCAGATACGACGTTTACGCAAAGAAAAGGGAATGACTCAAGCTGATTTAGTATTTGAGGCCAAAGTTCATGGAAACATGATTGGTCGAATAGAGCGCGGTGAACGGGCAGCCAATCTTCTTCAGCTCCATAAAATTGCCAAGGCTTTGGAAGTTAATCTGGAAGAGCTTTTCGCATTTGAAAAGAAATTATGATAGTTAATTCTGAGAAACAAAGCAATGTCATTTTAGTTTTTGAAAAAACTTTTCAATGAGGTGCTATGCACGAACAGTTGGTCGGAAAAAGCGTTGCGAAAATCAATGCAAATTCTTTTTTTGTCATGATCATACCTATAAGTGGCGAACATCTGTTTTTCCTCTATTAATAATGATTATCGGCATTCCAGGTAGTATTGTTGGTATTGTCTTATTTTATGAATGGTTATATCCAGAGGAAAAAGTTTTAATCAGTGCAGATAGAATATATCCATCTTCTATATTTCCATCTTCTGATAGCTTGAATTTTAATGTGCTTATCACTCGTTTTGAAGATTATGTAACTCAAAATGATGCTGAATGTATAGGTAAGTCCATTCAGCAAAGTATTGGTGTAATTGATGCAAATAATGAATCTACTATACCAATTGTTTCGGTCTATGCCGATAGCATATTATCTCCTAATAATCAAACACTTGCAAAAGAACTTCAAGAGGAGCATAATGCTGACCTTATAATTTATGGTTTAGCAAGGAATATTGAGGATTGCAATAGCGCAGAAGTCTGTTTTAGGTTTAATGTGAATGAAAATTTTGTTTCAAGAGAGAATCCTGAGTTCAATATTCCAGTCACCAAACATGACGCGAAATATGTAATTACTACTCCTGTACAGATAGAAAGTGGAAATTTCGAAATCAACGAGTTTTCCATAAGAAAATGGATTTCGCTGCTCGCTGAACTAAAAATTAATAAGAAGAAAATTTCTTTTGTTGATTTAGAAAGAATAATGATCGATTCCGATACATTGTCAAATGAAGAACTTGCAAATGTTTATTTAAATATTGGTCTTACGTGCAAGTCTTTAAAACAGTACGACTGTTCTATCGAAGCTTATTCAAAGGCGATTAATTTGTTTTCGGATAATTCTGAGTATTATAATTACAGAGGTATTGTTTATAAAAATTCACAGAACTTTCAATTAGCGATTGAGGACTACACCAAAGCTATAAGTTTAAACCCCACTTATCATAAAGCATACTATAATAGAGGAGCAGCCTATGATCGAAGTAAAAATTATCAAGCTTCAATTGAAGACTTTAGTAGAGCTATTGAGCTTAATCCTGAAGATGAGGATTATTTTATTTATTTAGGCTTTGTATATGATAAAATGAAAGAATATCATAAGGCTATAAAATATTATTCGATTGCAATTAGTATGAACCCTATAGATACTTTGGCATATGGTAATCGAGCAACCACCTACAGGGACCTAAATCAAAAGAAAAAAGCTATGGAGGATATTGAAATGGCTCTTTCTTTAGATTCTACATATTCGCCATCATATAATAGTAGGGGAATCTATTATAAGAATGAAAGGAAATATCAGCTTGCATTAAAAGATTATAATAAAGCAATATTACTATCAAATGGGGAACATACCTATGCCTATTTTAATAGAGGATTTTTACATATTCTTCTTGGGAATTATTCAAAGGCGGTAAATGATTTTGATAAATCTACTGAATTAAACCCAGAGGATTATGATGGCTATTTTTTCAGAGGAATAGCTAAACTCGAACTGAAAAATTATGAATCGGCAATTGAAGATTTTAATCAATCCATTGAATTAAATGATTCCATTAATGATAATTACTATCATAGGGGTAGATCTTTTTACAAGCTAAAAAAATATGGGGAGGCAATAGAAGATTTTGACAGGGCAATACAACTGAATGCATCAAATTTTCGTGCCTATTCTTCAAGAGCTTCTGCTTATTTCAAAATACAAAATCAAAAGAAGGCTCTAAGTGACTTTGATAAGGCAATTGAGTTAAATCCAGATTGGGCAAATACGTATAATAGTAGAGGTGTATTATATCTAAAAACATTAAATGTTAACTATGCAATAAACGATTTTAAAAAGGCAATTTCACTTGAAAACAACCACTTCTATAGTTATGTCAACCTGTTTTTCTCATATTGCCTTAAATATTGGTATTTGGTAATTGCAATTTTAGCAGTATTGATGGTCTTTGTTGCTAGGAAATTTTTATTAAGGAAGTAAGTAGAGTGTGTTTGTTAGTGCCCCCGCCGCCGCAAGATTGCATCTTGTGGTTTAGCAGAATAGATCTAAACAAAAACCCGGCAAATTTGCCGAGTTCTTTGTAGTACCTCCAGGGTATTACTTCGACAAAAACACTGTTTTTTGCTCAGCATAAACTTCGATTCCGTTTTGTTCCAAAACAAAAGCCCATCCAAATTGGATGGGCTTTTTGTAGTTGCCACTTCGTGGTACCTCCAGTACTCCATTAATTCTTGCTCTATTTTATCGTTCTTGCTTGTATTTACTGAGGTTTTAAGCGGTTTTAGCCTTGTTTTCAGATAAACCGAAATATGGTGTAATTGGACGAAATTAGAATTATTCGTCCCCTCTCTCGTCCCCTAGGGGATTTTTCTTTTCTATATTTGGGGCATGCCAAACGCAAGATTTATTTTGAAAGAACCAAATGCCAAAACAGAAACTTTGGTGTATATGGTTTATGATTATCAGTATAAAAGATTTAAGTATTCAACGGGTGAAAAAATTGCCCCTCAATTTTGGAATAAAAAAAATCATAGAGCTAAAGAAACTAGAAAGTTTCCTCAATATCCTGAATTCAATTCTAGATTGGATGTATTGGAAAATGGAATTAATACCGCATTCAGGAAATTACTCAATGATGGGATTCAGCCAACAAATCCAATTTTGAAGAAAGCTTTTTTGGAGGAAGTGGATGGAAATGTTTTGCAGCCTGATAAAACCACCCTAATTAAGTTTATAGAGGGGTATATTGAAGAGTGTGAGCAATTGAAGTCCAAATCTACTGTAAAAGCCTATAAGACCTCTCTAAGGCACTTAAAGGGCTTTGCACAGGCTAATAATAAGTCATTGGACTTTGATTCCATTACTTTGGAATTTTACAATCAATTTACTGGCTATCTCACTCATCAATGCAACTTGTCTCTAAATACCATCGGTAAGCATATTAAGATTTTAAAGATTTTTCTCAACGAAGCTACGGACAGAGGTATCAACCTAAATTTAACCTTTAAAAAGAGAAAGTTTAAAGCGAGTAAAGAAGAGTCTGAGAATATTTACTTAACCGTTGAAGAGTTGAAAAAGATGGAGAGTATTGATTTTTCAGCAAGCCCCAGATTGGAGAAAGTCAGGGATTTATTTTTAGTAGGCTGTTATACGGGACTTCGGTTTTCAGATTTCACTCAAATAAAACCTGAGAATATAAATTACTCAAAATCTATTTTACAGATTAGGACACAAAAAACAGGACAGAGAGTTACTATTCCACTTCATCCAACTGTAAAGCTTATTCTTAAAAAGTACAATAATGAGCTTCCAAAAGCTTATGTGAATCAGTTAATGAATAGATACCTAAAAGAAGTGGCAAGTATTTCTGGATTAAAGCAAATGGTTCAAACAACCATTACAAAAGGAGGTCGTGTACAAAAGAATAGTTGCCCAAAATTTGAATTGGTAACTACTCACACTGCTAGAAGAAGTTTTGCCACCAACTTATATTTAGCAGATGTTCCAAGTATTTCCATAATGAAGATAACAGGACACAAAACTGAGCGTTCTTTTATGCAGTATATAAAAATATCTCAAGAGCAGAACGCAGATAAATTGTTGAATCACCCATTTTTTAATTAATGAGTTTAACCGTATTTGAAGAATTCAAGAGTAACTTTCAAAATGAACTTAAAAACACGCCTAACAAGAAAAATCTAGTTGATAATGAAATATCTGAAATAGATAAATTTCTTGAACCTAGGGTAAATTATCCCTCACCAAATCCTTTGGCTGGAGGTAGTGGGGCTATTCCTGAGCGCATATCTTATCATGTTTTTAAAATTGACATTTCAAATGCTACTCGAAATATATTTGTAAAAGCATTTAATGGATGCTTTTTAAAGGGCAGTTATGAATTAAAGCCCCATCCAAGCGTGCCTGAAAATATCCTAGCGGAATGGCTGTTGATTGCAAAACAGGCAGAGGAATTTGCTAAATATTATACATGGTTGAAGAGCCTTAGTTTTAAAAATGACTCCGAAAAAGAATCAAACAAGGAATTCTCATTAACACATAAGGAAAAACTTCTTGCTCTTCACTATCTAGGACTAAGGTTTAATAACTATGAGAATACTAAGTATGCAAAAATCATATCTCTTGTTATTGAAGAAAGTGAAGAAGCAACAAGGCAACATTTTTCCAATTTCAATCTTAGTGGAAATACTATTAAAAAAGTTAAGACTGAAAGAGGACTGAAAAAACTAAAGTTCTTGTTCGAAAGATTGGAATTTGGACAGGAGTTAATACTTGTTGAAAAGGATTTAAAAGAAATCAATAAATAACATTAATTAAATTTCCATTATGGATGAAAAGCCTGTAACATTCAAGCAAAACCCAAATGTTGATTATTTGTTTGGTTATTTTGGGAATATGCCTGTACCAACCAAGCAGGATGGTTACAAGCCTATTGAAGCAATAGGAATAGATGAAGATGGAAAGGAAACTGTTTTAAAAAACGTATTCTTAAGAAAGCCAGACACAGCTTCAGTAAAAAAATTCAAACAGGCAATTAAGGATTTAATTTCAGAGAAATTTACTGATGAAAAAAGAATAAAACACCCAAACCCAGTTCAGGTATCAATATCTGTATCAATCACAAAAAAAAGATTTTTTGACGTAGATGTTGATAATTTGGCTAAAACAGTTTTGGACTCCTTGAATGAAATTGCATTTGATGATGATAACCAAGTTACATCACTAATTGTAGATAAACATATTCATCCCATGAATGTCAATGGAATATTGATTGCAATCACTGATTTAACTAAAAATAAAGGACTTCAATGTGGGTGATTAGTATAAAATTAGGATAATACTATATTATAGGTAGTAGTTACTACTCTACCCACTTCAGGGTGTTTCCCACTCTATCATTGTGCCATTATTAATACATAAAATAGAATTAAGAATGGCAAAAATTGAATTGAGAACATTTGAAAAATCGGATTTTGATCTTGCTTTGGAGGAAGCTTTTGAGAAAGCCTTAAAAAGGGCAGTAAAAGAGTTTATAAATCCACCGAAATCAAATGATTCTGATATGTTTTCCAGAAAAGAAACTGCTAAGTTTCTCAGGATTTCACTTCCAACGTTACATGATTGGACAAAAGAGGGTTTAATACGAGCTTATCGAATAGGTAATAGAGTGCTTTATAAAAAGGCTGATATTGACCAAGCTCTAAACCTTATTAACCCTGCAAATAGGAGAGGAGGTTTATCATGCTAAAAAAGAAGAATGATTATACCGTAATCGTGTTTTTTGACAATGGAACTAAACCTAAAAAATGGACTTATGTAAATAAGCTCAATGGGTTTTCTCTGTTCCTAAAAAAGCATCACTCGAATTGGGAATACATGAACGTATACAACCGCAGGGCGGGAACCTTTATGAGAAGGTTTAACAGGGACAGTTTTATCCCGCCATTCATAAGCGAGTAGCGTTTTCTTTTTTTTAACCTTCAGAAATCATTGCGCATTCTATAAGCACCTTTGGTATCTACCTTTATATGGTATTTATAAATGCGCAACGATTCCGATTTTTTTAGCGTAGCATGATAGTTAAGAATACCTATGGAACGAGCGTTGAGTTTTCTACGAGAATGTTCGGTGTAGTTCCAGAAGAAGAGTTTACTGGTTCATCACTCCAACGAAAGAAGAAAAAACCAGAAGATGAGGAAGATCCTCAAGAGAAAAAGTCTAAGCCTGCCAAGAAAAAGACAGGTGAACCAAAGTTGCGACACCTCTCAAAACGTTCAAAAAGGAAAATCAGGAAGAAGATAACCTGCTTTTCCAGATGTTATAAGCGTTTCAGCTTTGTTACTCTAACATTCATGAATAAAGTGGAGGATGAACAGGCGGTTGATTTGCTCAGAAAGTTTTTAGACAATGCCAAAAAGCGATTTGATGATTTTCAATATTTATGGGTAGCAGAAAGACAGACGAAGAATGATGAATTCAAAGGGAATGTTCATTTTCACATTATCACCAACAAATACTGGAAAATAGAAAAGTGGTGGAAATATTGGATTGACTTACAAAAGAAAAATGGGGTACTCCCAAGGAATGAGAATTTCAACCCCTCTAGTGCTTTTGATGTTAAGCAAATCCATACTAAGAATATTAAAGCAACAGGTTCTTATGTGACAAAATATATCACCAAAAACTATGGTAGGTTCAAGTGTCAACCTTGGAACTGTTCAAAAAGAGTTTCTCAGTTATATACAGATTTTTATACTTCATCGGAGTACCTTGAAAACTTTGAAAAGCTTAATGCAGTAAGAGGAGAGTTTACAGTAAAGGATACTTTAGATAGAACTTTTTTAAGAGTTAAGAGTATTGATTTGAATAGAAGAACATTGCCTTTGTATAAGAGGTTAGATGAGAAAAATAAGGCGGTTTTAGATTAATGAGTTTGATATATTAGACTGATGTTCTGTCATAATAGCTCTAACCGTTAAAATTACTTATTTTAAACGTCAGAAATATCCGAAAACAATTGTTAATCGTATGGCAATTGTTTTTAGTATTTAAAAGCATTGTTTCGTTCTTAAACCAGATTGCTTAAGATTTGAAATAATATTTAAATAAATCATTTATGAATTATAAAGAAAGTATCAAGTTATGAGCAATAAATTATTGACGTCTGATAAGGGTTCAATTTGGAGAAAATGGGACTTACATATTCATACCCCATTTACTAAATTAAATAACAACTTTCAACAAATAGATGGTGAGGATATCTGGAAAACTTATTGTGATAAAATAGAACAATCAGATGTGTCAGCATTTGGAATAACAGATTACTTTTCTTGTGATAACTATTTTACCTTTTTAGAGAAATTCTCCAAATATTATCCCAAATCAAATAAGGTATTTTTTCCTAATGTTGAGTTTAGACTTGAGGTTGCGGTAAATAAAAATTCTGAAGAAGTTAATATTCATGTGATTTTTTCGAATGATGTTGGACGAAAACATATTGATGAGTTTCTTACAATATTAAAAACACATCATACAAATTCAGGAGGGTCTAGAGTGTCTTGTAAAAATTTATCTGAAGATCAATTTGTTAGTGCAACAGTTAATCATAATGAATTAAAAAGATGTCTTTTGGATGTTTTTGGCGATACTAAGTCATATCTGATTTTAGCTGCTGTTAATAATGCGGGATTAAGACCAATGAACAATTCTCCAAGAAAGTTGGCAATAACGGATGAAATTGATAAAATCTGCCATTTGTTCTTTGGGGGGATCCAAAATGTTGATTATTGTTTAAGTGTTGATAGGTATGAAGGAGAAGAGGTTGCAAAGGCAAAGCCAGTAATTTGTGGTTCTGATGCACATTCATTTACGGAAATGGATGATTTTCTAGGGAAAAGATATTCAAGGGAAAACCCCAAAACGGGTGAAATCGAAATTATAAAAGATGTTACATGGATTAAAGCTGATTTGACATTTGAGGGGCTAAAACAGGTTGTTTATGAACCTATTTACAGGGTGAAAATAACAGAAAATGAGCCACGGCATCCTGTTAGAAGAATTGAAAGTGTAAAACTAAATTTCCCATCAGCTACATACATACAAAGAAAAGAATCAGGTTCGCCTCAAGATTTTTGTTTAAAAAACATCAAGAGGCATTTATTTTTTAGTGATTATTTTACTTGTATAATTGGTGGGCGTGGTACGGGGAAAAGTACTATCATAAATATTATTGCAGAAAAGCTTAATGAGAGTACCGAATTTTTTAAGCGTTCAGATTTAATTGTAAATGATGGAGAATATGATATTGAGCAAGATAAAAATGAATATGTAGAAATAACTGGAACCAATGAAATTGAATTTGTTAGTCAGGGAAAGATAGAAAAACTGGCAGAAGGTAATGAGTTAACAAATTTGGTTTTTGAAGAGCGAATAAGGGGAATAGAAAGTGAATTTATAGAGATTGACACAAAGTATAATGAGATTATTACAAAGATTGGAGAGAACATTTTCATTGTATTTAACCTTATTAAAAACTCAAAAGAAAAAGGGGTGAAACTTAAGGAGCAGGAGACTTTAAGGAAAATAATTGATTCAATAAATGACGAAAAATACAAACGTATTACCTCAAACATAAAAGACCTAAAAGAAGAACTTGAGACGATTAATAGCAGTTTTAGAAACTATAAGTTGTTATTGGATGAATTGTCTAAAATCTCCCTTAATTATAGCAATGAAAAAGCATTAAATGAAATAGATGAAAGGATTCAGGTGATAGTTTCAAAAATCAACGAGGTTGAAGAATTGATTAAAACTGAGGATGGAATTAATGTAAAACCAAAGGAGTTTGAAGCAATTAATTCTAGAATAGAGGAAATCAATGCAGCCTTAGAGATAGAGGCTAAAAATTTGCGCGATTTTTTCCAAGAAAAAGGAACAAACGAAGAGACAATAAAGGATTCTCAAAAAGCATCTGAAAATCTCTCAAAAATTTCGGCTGATATAAGAAATCTTGAAACCATGGATTCAAGATTAAAAGCAAGTTATAACGAGAATAGTGAAATCATAAGTAATATAGATAAACTGTATGAAAGGAATAATGCTTTAATTAAGAAGAACCTAGATAAGATAAATGAAAGGCTTCAGGTAGATGATGAAAATGTCTTAAGTATTAAGTTTACTTATGACTTCGACGATTTAACTTATAAGAGTAGTCTTTTTAAAGAATTTTATGAAACATTTAGCTCTTACCATATTTCTGGTACTTCGGAAGCAAAAGTTAAGGAGGCTTTGTTTCTGATTGAGCCAAATTTCGAATTACTTAAGATGAACTATAAGCAGTTTGTTTCCAGATTAAACAATAGTCTAGAAGAAAATAATATTCGTAAACAAAACAATTATGTTAAGGTTGTGCTAGATATTTTCAGCAATGGAGGTAATTATATTATTTATTTAAACTTAGTAAGAAAGCATCGCTATAATCTTTCAAAATATATCAAAATTAAGGGGTTTTATGGGGATCGTGAATTAGAATCATGTTCATTTGGGCAAAGATGTACAGCGGTTATAGTTACATTGTTAATGACAGGGGTTAAACCTCTAATAATTGATGAGCCAGAAGCTCATCTGGATAATAAACTTGTAGCGGATTATTTGGTTGAATTGGTAAAGCAAAAACAATTTGATCGACAGATTATATTTGCCAGTCATAATTCAAACTTTGTAATTAACGGAGATTCTTCACTTATTCATGTTTTGGAAATTCCTAATACCGATGTTTATACTCATGTTACATCCACAACAATTGAAAATATTGAGAACAGGGATAAACTCTTAAAGCTAGAAGGAGGAATACAAGCCTTTTTGACAAGGGAAAGCAAATATGGTATTTAAAATTCCAAAAGGGTTTGTGGTTAATTAATTGAATTGGTTTTAATAGGCGATTCCTTATTTAATTCGACAATTTTTTAAAATTAAACAAATGCATAGTTACGCTGATTTGGTGCATCGTGGCACTTTTTTTACATTATCTGCTTTGAAGGAAGTAAATAGTGAAGTTTTAAAAATCCTTGAGGATAGGGCACCTACATCTGCAGTTAAGAGTCTCCAAATGATTCAGCTTCAAAAAGCTATACTTGCTGTAGGTATGTTTTCATTGTTTGATTCAATCTTGCAAGACCGACTTTCATGCAAGCATGGTTTTCGAAAAGCAAAGGAAGTTCTAAGTCAATGTGGAGAAGATGGTTTGTGTGATAGGTTTGAAATTTTTATAAGTGCAATTAATGTTCTTAAACATGGTAATGGACGAAGTTATGATTTCTTAGTGTCCAACCATAAGGAATTGCCGTTTAGATTAAAATTGCCAAACGAAAGTTTTTTTGATGAGGGAGATGTTTCGGAAATTTCAACCTTAATTGAAGTTGATGATCAGTTTGTTATAAATTGTGCAGATGTAATTGAAGAAGTTTCCAACGAAATAAATAATAAACTCCCAGATTGTTGCTTATAAAGCTTTATTAGTCCCCTCATTCGTCCCCTGAAAAAAGAAAAGCTCCGTAAGTCGTTGACCTACAGAGCTTCTATGAAACTTAAAAGTGGTACCTCCAGGAATCGAACCAGGGACACACGGATTTTCAGTCCGTTGCTCTACCAACTGAGCTAAGGTACCATGCCTGTTAAGCGGGTGCAAATATAATTTCAAAATTAGGATATACAAACAAAAACCTCAAAAAAGGCATTCCTTTTTTTGCAATTCTCGATCTTTGCAGCATGAATCTGGTCATAGACATTGGCAATACCTTAATTAAATACGCCGTTTTTGATAACGGCAACCTCCTTTATGACCAGAGTTCGGAGTCGGGGTTATTTCTCTCCAAGGTCAAGGAGCTCTTTGAACAGTACCCTAGAATTAACCATGCCCTTATTTCCTCCGTTGGCAAACTGGACCGAAAAGAACGGGATATTGTGGCCCTGTTCTGCAAGGTTCATGTGCTCACGCACGATTCCAAAGTGCCGTTCAAGAACAGCTATGCCACACCCCAGACCTTGGGGATGGATAGGGTTGCTCTGGCCACCTCGGCTTTTTATCATAATCCAAGGGGCAACACTTTGGTCATTGATGCCGGCACATGCATTACCTATGATATGGTCAACAACGCTGGGGAGTACGTGGGAGGCGCCATTTCTCCTGGTATTCGCATGCGCTATAAAGCCATGCATAACCAAACGGCGGCACTTCCGCTATTGGACCCAGAGGATATTATGGACTTTATTGGAAATTCCACCGCAAGTAGCATGCACAGTGGGGTAATCAATGGGGTTACGCAAGAAGTGGATGGGGTGATAGACCAGTATCGCAATCGTTTTCAACATTTAACAGTTATTTTAACAGGCGGCGACGCCCAATTTTTTGCGAAAAGGCTAAAAAACACCATATTTGCGAATTCTAAATTTCTCCTGGAGGGGCTAAATTGCTTGCTGGAATACAACAAACGTTAGATGGTTAAGAAATTTTTGATTGCTTTTGTTTGCATGGTCGCACAAGGCCTTTTTGCACAAAACGGTACCATATCGCCATATTCATATTTTGGGATAGGAGATCTTAGAACTTCTGGAACAGTGGACAACCAAATGATGGGTGGGATGGCCATGTACGCCGATAGTATCCACATCAACCTGCAAAATCCAGCAGCTTACTCAAAACTACGACTTACCACCTATACCGCTGGAATATCGCACACCGAAAATAGATTGAAGGACTGGACCGAGGAACAACGGATTTCCGTGACAAATCTGGATTATTTGGCCATTGCATTTCCCGTTGCCAACAAAGTTGGGGTAGGTTTTGGATTGATGCCACTCTCATCCGTTGGGTACAGTCTTAGGGATGAGACCTCAACAGGTACAGGTTCCATGGTCACCAATGTGTATTCGGGTGAAGGAGGGTTGAACCGAATCTACATATCAGTGGGTTTTGAACCCTTCAAGAATGTTAGTTTGGGGGCAACCGTAAATTATAATTTTGGGACATTGGAATACCAACGCATTCAAAGTGTGGAAGACGTTCAATTTGGTACGTTGGATAATAGGGAATCGCGAATAAACGGATACGACTTTAATTACGCCTTGAATTATACACCTACCATAAAAGACAAGTATACACTGTTTACTTCGGTTCGTGTAAATACCCAAGGAAATCTTGTTTCCAAAAACTCGCAAAGACTGGGTTCGTTTTCCTTGGTAACAGGGGACGACATTGAGGTCATTGATGTGGATTTGGACGCTACCAACAGAAGAAACACCGAATTGAAGATTCCTACCCGAACCACGGTAGGATTAGGATTTGGTGAAGATAAAAAGTGGTTTATGGGAGGGGAATACAGCTTTCAACAATTCAGTGATTTTGAAAACACCTTCCTTGGTTTGGAGAATGTTACCTATAATGACGCAAGCACCTACGCATTTGGTGGGTACTGGGTGCCGGATTACCGCTCATTGTCCAGCTATTTTAAAAGAGTTACCTATCGCGCTGGAGTGCGGTATGACCTAAGTGGTTTGGAGGTGAACAATAAGGAGATCAATAATTTTGGCATAACTTTTGGACTAGGATTACCGATGGGCGGATTAAACTATGAATCAGCCTTCTCAAACTTAAATATTGGATTTGAGCTTGGAAGAAGAGGAACCACGGATGCAGCACTGATTGAGGAAAGCTATTTTAAAGTCAATGTGGGATTATCATTAAATGCAAGGTGGTTTAGAAAAAGAAAGATAGATTGATGCGCCTTTTTTTTAAAAATATCATAATTAACCAACCATATGAATCCCTATAAGAGGATTTTTTAATGAAAATTTGTACTTTAACCACTTTAAAAATCAGTAAGATGAAGAAGAAACACTACTTAACGATGATAGCGGTCATTATGTTGACGGGATTAAGTATGGCTCAAGCACAAAATCCAGAGTGCATGACCAATCTTTCCATTTACGCAGAACACGCAAAAGTAAAAAACTATGATGCCGCCTACGAACCATGGAAAATGGTGTATGAAAGTTGTCCGGACATCAATAAGGCCAATTTCTCCTACGGGGAAAGAATCTTAAAGCACAAGGTTGAAAATTCAACGGGTGCCGATAAGGATGGCTATGTACAAGAATTGTTGTCTTTGTACGATAACAGTCTCAAATATTTCCCGAAAAACTATTCTTCGGCAGGTGTTGGGATAGACAAGGCCCTTTTATTATATGATAACAAAATGGCCTCTGATGAGCAGATATTCAAAATGTTGGATGAGGCTTTCAAATCAGACAAAGAAAATTTCACCAACCCAAAGGCACTGTACCTTTATTTCTCAAGTTTGGTGGATTTGCACGCTGCTGGTAAAAAAGACCTACAAGATGTATTTGACACCTATGATGATGTAACCGAGAAGGTTGAGACGGAAAACCAAAAGTTGACCGACGTTATCACAAAACTGCTTCCAAAAGATTCTACAGGAACCATTACATCAAAAGAAAAAAGAATGCTACGGGTTGCCAGCACCAACTCTGAATCCTACGGTAAGGTAGGAGCCAGTATCGATTCCAAATTGGGAGCTTTGGCCGATTGTGACAATCTTATTCCTCTTTATGAAAAAAGCTATGAAGAGAAAAAAGGCGATGTTGCTTGGGTAAAAAGAGCCGTGGGAAGAATGTTCTCCAAAGAATGTACCGACGACCCTATGTTTAGAAAGTTGTTCGAAGCCCAGTTGGCCTTGGAGCCTTCCGCAAGTGCATATCTGTATGGAGGTGCGTTGAAGCAAAAATCCGGAGACACCAATGGAGCCATTGCTGATTTCAACAAGGCTGTTGAGTTGGAAACTGACTCCTATAAAAAATCAGATATCCTATACAAGATTGCTACTACAGTACGTAGAACCAGTAAATCACAGGCCAGAAGCTATGCCCTAAAGGCAATTGATGCCAACCCCGCCAACGGTAAGGCATATTTGTTGATTGCAAATCTTTATGCAAGCAGTGCCAACGATTGTGGAAGCACTCCATTTGAAAAGAGAGCTATCTATTGGAAAGCTGAGGATATGGCCAGAAAAGCAGGACGTGTTGACCCATCTTTGGGAAGCACTGCCAGTCAGACAGCGGCTAGTTATTCAGAAAGAGCTCCTAGTAAAGAGATGATCTTTAATTCCGGAATGGCCGGAAAAACAGTATCGTTCAGTTGCTGGGTAGGTGGTAGCGTTAAGGTGCCCAATCTATAAGGTGAAACAATCCTCTGAACATATTTTAAAGTGTTTTGCCACGGTTTTTACCGTGGCAATCCTTTTTATGTCCTGTGGTGACAACTACAAAAGAGTGGGAGAAGAGGCCGTAAAACCCATTTTTCCGCAAGGCGTGGCCCAAAACTTTACCCTTACCTATACCGAAAGCATTGAAGAATTGAGCTCGCAAGATTCGTCAAAGACGCGAGTAATAGCTGTGCTGACCAGTCCCATATCGGAGGATTTTGACAATCAAAGCTTTAAATTCCGTACCTTTCCTAAAGGACTCAAGGTTGATTTCTATGACGATAAGAACCAAAAAAGTATAATTACGGCCGACTACGGTATTGTCTATTCCCAAACCAGTTTGATAGACCTACGTGGAAATGTTGTGATAGAAAGCCATGATGGGAAAAAGTTGGAAACACCCCAGCTGTTCTTTGATAGAAAAAACAACTGGATTTTCACCGAAGAAACCTTTACCTATACCAATCCAGAAGATGGAACCGTAATGGATGGCGAGGGGATGGATTTCAACAAAGATTTCAGTTTTTTCAAGGCCCACAAAACCTATGGTCTCATGACCATTAAAGAAGAAGAATGATATGATTAAAATATTACGATATACAGAATACCTTTACTTGGCCGTGGCTGTCATTTCAATCTACAAGATCATTACGCTTTGGAGTGTAGAGCCCAAAGAAACCTATATTTTTATTTTCTTTGCGGTGGTTTCAATTGCCATGTTCATCTTCAGACGAAGATACCGCAAACGCTTTGAGCAACATAAAAAGGATAATCAACAATAGCCTTGGATACCTCGGTAATCATCATAGTCCTTTCATTACTGTTTTCGGCTTTCTTTTCAGGAATGGAAATTGCATTTATTTCTGCCAACAGAATTCACATAGAAATTGAAAAGAAACAAGAGGGACTTTTGGCCAAACTACTGACATGGCTCACCGACAAACCCTCAAAGTTTATTGCCACCATGCTCATTGGCAATAACATAGCCCTGGTAATTTATGGGTTGTTCATGGGAGATGTGCTCATGGAATGGTTCCAAAGCCTACTCCCGGCAAAATATGACTTTTTAAATGTTCTGCTTACGGATTTCAGCCTGTTGACCCAAACCGTAATTTCAACACTGATTATTTTGTTTACGGCGGAATTTTTGCCCAAAGTGCTCTTTCAGATCTATTCCAACACACTGCTGAAATTCTTTGCCATTCCCGCCTACTTCTTTTACGTGTTGTTCTCTATTGTCTCTTGGTTTGTGATTAAGGTTTCGGATTTTATTCTGAAGATTTTTTTCAAGATTGATGGAGACGAGGTGCAATTATCCTTCACCAAATTGGAATTGGGAGATTATATTACCGAACAGATGGAAACCGTAGAAGAAGAGGATGTGGTGGATTCAGAAATACAGATTTTCCAGAATGCGCTACAATTTTCCACGGTAAAGGCACGCGAGGTCATGGTGCCCAGGACTGAGATCACTGCTGTTGAGTTGGAGGAGACACCAAAGAACCTCACCAAGTTGTTTACCGAAACAGGCTATTCTAAAATACTCGTATTCAAGGATAGCATTGATGAAATCATTGGTTACGTACATTCCTACGAACTTTTCAAAAAGCCGAAAACCATAAAAAGCATCTTGCTGCCGGTAGAGTTTGTACCAGAGACAATGCTCATTCAAGATATTTTGAATGTACTTACCAAAAAACGAAAAAGCGTGGCGGTGGTGTTGGATGAATACGGAGGTACGGCCGGACTCTTGACCGTGGAGGATATTATTGAAGAACTCTTTGGTGAAATTGAGGATGAACATGACAGTACGGACCTACATGAAGAACAGGTCAGTGAAAATGTATTTAAGTTTTCTGCACGATTGGAGGTGGACTACATCAATGAAACCTATAAATTGGAATTGCCCGAAAGTGAGGAATACGAAACCTTGGGCGGACTGATCATGAACGAGACCGGCGAAATTCCCGAGCAGGATTCAGAAGTGAGGATCGAAAATTTCAGCTTTCATATTTTAGAGGTGTCCAACACCAAAATCGATTTGGTCAGTGTACGTGTTCGCACTGAGGATTAACAATTTCCAACGTTTTTTACCCTTTCCTATTTGAAAAGAAAGTGGTATTTTCGCCCACTAAAATTAAAGTAAACAAGCAGTAAAATGGCAATATTAGAGAATATTAGAAAACGGACAACCATCCTGATCTTGATCATTGGTATGGCCTTGTTCGCATTTGTAATATCAGGGGTCTTTACCAGCAATGATTTTGCTGGGGGCAAAGTGGGCTCCGAAGTGGCTGAGATTAATGGGGAGAGTATTTCCATTGACGCGTTTAGAAGGGAAGTGGAAACCGCCTCGAGAAGGTACGGTCCCAACTTTTCTTCAACACAATTGGTAAATACCGTTTACGACCAAGAAGTACGAAAGGCCATCCTAAACCAACAATTTGAGGATTTGGGTATTGATGTGGAAAGCGATCAGATTATTGAGTTTGTAAGAACTTCGGGATACGCACAGATTCCAGATTTTTTGGATGAGAATGGAATTTTCAACGAGGAGGTATTTAAAAGTGCCATTGCGGATTGGAGGGCCAATGACCCGCTTCGTTATGATGCTTGGCTGCAAGACGAGAAATCAATCATTCAAGCCGCCAAAGAACGCATGTACTTTAATTTGATCAAAGGAGGCGTTGGTGCTACCTTGGCCGAAGGTGAGTTCGATTACCAATTGGCCAATAGAAAAGTGGACATTCAGTACGTTCGGGTTCCATATTCTTCAATTCCCGATAGCACCATCCAAGTTTCAAAAAGTGAGATTCAGGCCTATATCAGTAATCACCAAGATCAATTCCAACAGGAAAAAGCACGGGACATCCGTTTCGTTTATTTTGAGGAAAAACCTTCCGCTGAGGACGATAAAGCGGTCAAGGATGCCATCACTGCCCTGTTGAGCGACACCGTTGAATACTCGGAGGAAAGGGACGCTACAGATACGATACCTGGGTTTAGGAATACCACCGATATGGTCGCTTTCTTGGATCGGAACTCAGATACCAAGTTTGATACCATATACAAAGCCAAAAACGATTTACCTTCCATAGCAGCCGATACTTTGATGAGCATGTCTGTTGGTGAAATCTATGGTCCATATAAGGACGGTGATTTCTACCGCGTTTCCAAGATTATGGATAAGAAAACCAATGGAACCGTAAAAGCAAGTCATATTTTGATTACTTGGGAAGGTGCAGAACGTGCCAACCCTAGTATTACAAGAACCAAGGAAGAAGCCGAGGCAAGGGCAAAAGAGCTTTTGGTCGAAGCCAAAAAAGAAGGAACTGTCTTTACTACCTTGGCCCGTGAAAATTCTGATGGGCCTTCTGCGCCACGTGGAGGGGATTTGGGCTATTTCCAAGAAGGGGTCATGGCTGATGAATTCAACGATTTTTGTTTTAATAACCCAGTAGGTGCCATTGACTTGGTGGAAACACAGTTTGGGTATCACATTATTAAGGTTGATGATAAGCAAGACGTGATTCAGGTAGCTACACTTTCAAGAGAAATTGAACCATCTGAAGAAACCATCAATACCTTGTTCACCGATGCCACTAAATTGGAAATGGCCACCATGGATGCCGAACCTGAAAATTTTGGTGACATTGCAAGGGAGAGTAGCTACACGGTACGTCCCGTGAACAAAATCAAAGAGATGGAAGAAAACCTTCCTGGTTTGGGATCACAGCGTAGTATTGTGCAATGGGCTTTCAATGATGATACCAATGTGGGGGATATCAGACGTTTTAATGTAAACAACGGATACGCTATTGTACAATTAACCAAAAAGTACAAAAAAGGTCTCATGACCCCTGAAGATGCTTCTGCAACCGCATTGCCAGAAATCAGAAAAAAACGTAAAGCAGAACAGATTATAGCGGCCAATCAAGGAAAAGCAATGGATGCTTTTGCTTCCGATAACAATGTAAGCTTGAGCAATGCCTCGGCCTTGACCATAAAAGCTCCTACCATTCCCGGTGCTGGAAGGGAGCCTTTGGTAGTTGGGAGGGCATTTGCCTTGGACCAAGACCAAACTTCTAACCTAATTGAAGGCGAAACAGGGGTGTTTATGATAAAAGTGACGAACAAGGAAGAAGCACCGAGCATTGAAAACTTTAGCACCTACGCCAACAACTTAAGAAGTTCAGCGGCCAACCGTGTAAATGGTGCGGTGTACAATGCACTTAAGGAAAAGGCTGAAATTGAGGATAAAAGAGCAACGTTCTATTAGAACTCAATAGAAGAGAAAGTGATATATAAAAGCGGGCTTTTCTAGAAAAGCCCGCTTTTTTGTGACTAAGTTTATGGGTATTGCGTTATAATCTGTCTGGTTCGTCCCATTTCATTTTATAGCATATGGAAACGATTTTCCCCTCAGTATCTGTGGTAACCTTAAAACCTTGTTTCGTTCGGAAGTAGGCATCCCGGAGAAAATACCAGCTGCCATCTTTGAAAAAATATTCCCTTTTATCAATCTTCCAATCGGCCACGGGATAGAGAATGTCCAACACACCCTCAAAAACAGGAGCCGTTTCTGGGTCTAGCATAAAATCTTCCCTTATGAGACTCAAGAAATAATCCAGGGATGTATTGTTATTGATATGCTGAAAATGAATGATTTCCTCCCCAGTGTCCAAAACGATGAATTTATCTTCATGGGTTCTATCATTACGGTAAGTGTTCAAAGTTTTCCGCTTAATGCAATAGACATTGTATTTTAAGATGCTTTCAATGGCTTCAGAATCAATGCGTTCTATTGTGGTGACAAAACTTTCTTTCAAGAATGCTTCTATTCGGTGTTGGGCCTGTTCATTGGTTTGCGTAAATGCTTGGAAACATAAAAGTAGGGAACAGAATGAAGTGGCCAAGTTGGCATGTAAGGAAGACATATCTCATGTATTTTTGATACACTTCCAAATCTAACAGATGAGCATGAAGAATTTGGCCCGCAATTGACGAAACCCTCATTTGGATTTATGAAATCCCTAGCATTACCATATAAAACTTGAAATTGAGACTTTACGGGGACTCCACTTTTTCCAAGTAGACCCGCATTACATCTTTTTCTATGACCAATTCTTTTTGGGTCAATTGTACAATTGTAAAAGCTCCAAGTTCGTCGTTGTTGTCTCTTTCCGATTGCAGCATGAGGGTATTGGATTTTGCATCAATTTTCCATGTACCGGATTTATTAGGGCTTTTCCCGATCCCTCCTCCTTCCAACACTCCATTTTCATGAAAATGGAGGTATTTGTTTCTTTCGGTTTGTGAAGCTTCGTTGGATTTTTCAATTTTATATATTTCCCAATACCCTATTATTTTTTTTGTTTTCTGATTATCTGTAAAGCTGAATGAAATAAAAATGGCAAGGACGAATGGTAGTGTTCTCATGAATACATGCTTTTTTCAAAAGTAACGGATAATAAAGGTAAATGGATAGCTATTTGATTGAAAACCCATTTTTTGAGTCATGGATGCGGTTTTTATCAGTGCTCTCCAAAAAGGGTAATGGTAAAGTCGAACAAATCTGTTGCTCCGGCTTTTCCATGCCCGGGAACAACCACTGAAATTTCTGGATACTTGGATTTTAATTTGGATACGGTTTTGGGCCACTCAGCAATATTGGCATCCCCAAGATATCCTTTTCCAGCACCTAGCGATTTTATTAAACAGCCCCCAAATAAAACTTGATCCAAGGGGAAATAACCAATGCTGTTGTCTATGGTGTGTCCTTCTCCCAAGTAATCCAAGATGACCGTTTCGTTTCCAACAGATAGTTCCAATTGGTTTGTAAAACCATGCTGGGGAATGGGAGTATTGTTCAATGCCGCAAGCTCCAAAGTCTTACTATAGGCATATGACGGGATATCTCTATTGTGGAAAGCTTGCAATCCACCCAAACAATCCGTGTGGAAATGGGTGGGTACAACAGCCTTTATAGTGCATTTCAATTCATTTTGAATCCATTGCATCAATTCCTCAGACTCCGCATCTGTATTTGGGGTATCAAATATAATAGCTTCGCCATCGGAGATTACAATCATGCCATTGCAGGGCACCTTGCCAAAACTTTCTGTTTGTAAATAGGTAATGTGTTGAAATGTATGTTCGGTAAGTTGGTTAATTTTTAAGGTCTCTGTTTCATAGCTCACAGGAGATTTTCTGGTGTTACAACTCAAGAGAACTACAAGAAATATAAGATGGGCATAATTTTTTTTCATGTAAAGTTGGATATTTTGGGCATGTTTCATTCTTACAATAGCATTTCTGAAAATGCAATTACGGTTTTATATCCCTTAGACTTAAAATAATCCGGGGTTTGATCATTTCCAGTGGCCAAAATAAAATCTCCACCCCACGCTCCAAGACTTTTGATGCTGCCCGAATAATCTGGAAAAAGTCTGGATTTTATTGTAGGAGTTTGAAGTACCTCGGACATGATGGCCTCATGTTGTGCAATGACCAATTCAAATCCATCCAAAGATGTGGCGTTGATCATCTGTCGCGTCAACAGAGAAATGCTATGGATAAGCTTAACTCTGTTAAATTGCTGTTCTTTATAGGCAGCTATGGCTTCCCTACTACTTTGCTTTTCGTTGAGGTGCACAAAATAAAGCGATTCCTTAAAAGAAGGTGAAAACACAACCCTATTGACTTTTGGAATGCCATCTTGGATTTGATAAGTGATGGGAGAATTGTGTTGCGCACATGCAATGTCGTACCCACTGCCGCCAAAAGCATTCCAAAGCAATTGGTACGCATCCACTTGGGCCCATTCTGCTATGTTGTTGATTAAGGTCGATGAAGTACCCAGCCCCCAAGAACGCGGAAATCCCAAATGCGTTTCCACTTTAAAGCCAGCATGGTTGGATAGAAAGTCAGGATTCTGATTTCTTGCTTCTGTCAGAAGTTGGATCAAGGTTAGGGCTACTTTCTCATCTGAAGCAGTTCGTATTCCGAAACTTTTCAGGTCGAATTCCGCTTGAAACCAAATTTCCTTCTTTGTATCAAAACTCGTCCACTTTAAAACCTCCGAATCCAATTCAGAAACCTTCAGGGATTGTCCTTGTTTTGTGGGAATTGCCAGGCCTAATGCCCCGTCCAAGATTGCATATTCCCCAGAGAGCAGCAGTTTTCCGTTGCTGTAAAACTCCTTTTCCATTATTGGGACTGAATCTTTTCCAAAGCTTCTTTTACCGAAGCATTCGTGACAACATGGTGTTTAAAATGCTCTACTAGTTGTTGTTTTTCAACTTCGGTGGCCCCCATTTGATTGAGCATATTCAACAAGTGCATCTTCATGTGCCCTTTTTGGATTCCTGTTGTGACCAAGGATCGCACCGCTGCAAAATTCTGGGCAAGCCCTGCCACGGCAACAATTTCCATAAGCGCTTTAGCCGATGGATTTTGAAGGATTTCCAAGGCAAGCTTCACCAAGGGATGCAAGGTGGTCAGCCCGCCAACAGTGCCAAGTGCCAAGGGTATTTCAATCCAAAACTTAAAGGTATCTCCCTCAACCGTAGCGTGCGTCAAACTTGAGTAACGACCATCTTTCGCGGCATAGGCATGTACCCCGGCCTCCACCGCCCTAAAATCATTTCCAGTAGCCAAGATCACGGCGTCAACACCGTTCATGATCCCTTTATTGTGTGTTACGGCCCGGTGCGGTTCCAAATTGGCAATAGTTATGGCCCGTATGAACTTGTTGGCGAATTCCTTGGCCAACGTAGGGTCAGCATCCAATTGTGAAACAGGGCAACTTACTTCGGCTCTGGCCAAACAATTGGGCACATAGTTGGATAGAATACTCATCACCACTTCCAAATTTTTTTCATCTTCAGAAAAGGCATCATATTGCTGTGCCTGCTCCTTCAACGTCTTGGCAAACTGCTCCAAACATGAATTGATAAAATTGGCCCCCATGGCATCTAAGGTCTCAAAAGTGCAATGGAGTTGGTAATACCCTTCCATTTGGTCGCTAAGATTTCTTAACTCAATTTTCCTGATGCCCCCACCTCGCTTTTCCATGTTTTTGGTAATAGAAGAGACACTCTTATGTAGTTTGGGCTTTAATTCTTCAAAAAAGGATTGAAGGGCCCGATTATTTCCCCTATACATAAAATGCACCTGTCCCACTTTCTCGGTTCCTAAAATCTCCGTTTTAAATCCGCCCCGGGTTAACCAAAATTTGGCAGCCTTACTGGCGGCGGCCACAACGGAACTTTCCTCTATGGCCATGGGAATGGCATATAGCTTTTCATTGATCAAAAAATTAGGGGCAATGGCAAAAGGAAGATAATAGTTGGTAAGCGTATTTTCTATGAACTCATCATGCAGTTTCTGCATTTTTGGATTGGTGTTCCAGTACTGCTCCAAAATGGCTTTAGAGGCCTTGGGGTCCTTGGTATAGTGCTCAGCGATCCAATTTATCTTTTCGGCTTTGGAACGTTTCGAGAATCCTTCAACAGGAGTGTTCATAGTGTTGGGTTAAAGGCATCAAATATAAATATAATAGAACTTTGGCTTATACTATGTATACCTAATGGTGAACAAACGTAGTTCAGATAGGTGATTATTGTTGTAAATGCAACACCAAAATTTATTTTTTGGATAAATATTAGTAAACTTGGGAGTTTTTAATAAATTTTCACACATGAGAAAACAGTTCCTCCTGTTTGTATCTGTGTTCGGATTTCTTGCCATTTCCACCGCACAGAAGAAAAAAATTACCCTTGAGGAAATTTGGGGCGGCGAATTCAGAACCGAACGCATGGATGTACTCCGTTCCCTGAAAAATGGAAAACAATACACCATCCTTAATTTTTCCCGGTCGCCACAGAACAGCAGCTTGGATAAATATGATTATGAAACCTTGGAAAAGGTAGAGACTATTGTTTCCTCTGGTGGAAGTGTTCCCTACTTTACATCGTATACATTTAGTGATGATGAATCTAAAGTATTGTTGGCCACTGAGGTTGAGCCCATTTTTAGACGCTCTCGATTGGGTATATACTACGTATATGATATCAATACAAAAAACCTGACCCAGATTTCCGAAACCAAGATTCAAGAGCCCCTGCTCTCGCCTAACGGGAAGCAAGTGGCCTATGTCTTGAACAATAATTTATATGTGTTTGATGTAGCCTCGCAGTCCACAAAACAGTTGACGGTTGATGGCAACAAAGGCACCATAATCAATGGGATTACGGATTGGGTCTACGAAGAGGAATTTGGTTTTGTACGTGCTTTTGAATGGAACAGTGACGGAACCAAAATAGCCTTCCTTCAATTTGATGAGACCGAAGTACCCCACTTTTCCATGGATGTGTACGGGACCAACCTTTATCCCTATCAGCATGAATTTAAGTACCCCAAGGCAGGTGAAGCCAATTCCAAGGTCACACTTCATTTATTGGATGTCGCTTCAGGCTCCATAACTCCGGTTGATTTGGGCGAACCCTACTACATTCCAAGAATTAAATGGATGAACAACCCAAACCATTTGAGTGTACAGACCTTGAATCGTCATCAAAATGACTTGAAGTTGTTGGATGTAAATGCCAAGGATAATTCTGTGTCGGTACTGCTCGAAGAAAAAGATGATGCTTACGTGGACATTGATGACGACCTTACCTTTTTGGCAGATGACAGTTTTATCTGGACCAGCGAAAGTGATGGATTCAACCATTTATATCTTTATGCAAAGGACGGAAAACTGAAAAACCAGATTACCGAAGGACCGTGGGAAGTCACCCATTATTATGGGTACGATGCTTCCAACGATAGAATCTATTACCAGTCGGTAGAAAACGGGTCTATTAATAGGGATGTGTACAGCATTTCAACAAAGGGTAAAAAGAAAAAGCGACTTTCAACAAAAGAGGGCACCAATACTGCGGATTTTAGTGCCGATTATACCTATTATATAAATACCTACTCAAGTGCAGGAACGCCTTTTGAGTTTACCTTGCATAAAGCTTCGGATGGAAAGTTGGTAAAAGCCATTAAAGACAATTCTGCTCTCCTGACCAAATTGCAGCAGTACGAGTTTGTTCCAAAGGAATTTTCTACCATCAAGATTAATGGCTACGACCTAAACATGTGGATGATAAAGCCCGCAAATTTTGACCCTAATAAAAAATATCCACTGTTCATGTTTCAATATAGTGGACCTGGTTCGCAACAAGTGGCGAATACCTGGCTGGGCAGCAATGATTATTGGCATCAACTCCTGGCATCCGAAGGGTACGTTGTGGCCTGTGTGGATGGTAGGGGAACTGGTTTTAAAGGAAGAGACTTTAAAAAACTGACCCAAAAAGAATTGGGCAAATACGAAGTGGAGGACCAAATTGCCGCGGCCAAAAAATTGAGCGAACTCCCCTATATTGATGAAGACCGTACCGGCATTTGGGGGTGGAGTTATGGCGGATTTATGTCCACCAACTGTATCCTAAAAGGGAACGATACTTTTGAAATGGCGATAGCGGTAGCCCCAGTGACTTCATGGCGATTTTATGACACCATTTATACCGAACGATACATGCAGACCCCACAGGAAAATCCTAGCGGATATGATGATAATTCTCCTTTTAATTATCCAGAACTGTTAAAAGGGGATTATTTATTGGTGCATGGTTCCGGGGATGACAATGTCCATGTGCAGAACACCATGCGCATGATCGAAGCCTTGGTACAGGCCAATAAACCATTTGATTGGGCAATTTACCCCGATAAGAACCATGGAATATACGGCGGCAATACACGGCTGCATTTGTTCACCAAGATGACCAACTTCGTCAAAGAGAATTTATAACCAAACAGAAGATATATGTCGGATTTAACCAAACCAGCCAATGAAAAGACCCTTTTTGGGCATCCTATTGGCCTTTTTTACCTGTTTTTTGCTGAGCTCTGGGAACGATTCAGTTTTTATGGAATGCGGGCCTTGCTCACCTTATATATGGTCAATGTCATTTTCGAGGCATTGTCTACTAGAGATTACGCAGCCGCAGCGGTATATGCATCGTATGGATCATTGGTATATGCTTCTACCGTTATTGGAGGTAAAATTTCGGATTCCATTCTAGGGATGCGTGCCTCTATTTTTTTAGGAGGTGTTTTGATGGCTTTGGGACATTTTGTATTGGCCATTGAAAATGATGTGGCTTTCTTTCTGGCCTTGGCCTTTATTATTGTTGGGAATGGGTTTTTTAAGCCGAACATTTCAACATTTGTTGGAACGTTATATGAAGATGGTGATGCCAAGAAAGACTCTGGTTTCACCATTTTTTATATGGGGATAAATATTGGAGGTGCCATTGCACCCTTACTATGTGGATGGCTGGGAGCCACCTACGGGTGGCATTACGGTTTCGGCTTAGCCGGAATTGGTATGTTGACGGGGCTGCTGTTCTTTTGGAGCGGAATAAAAAAGAATGTTTTTGGAGAAGGAGGTAGGCCGCCGAGTATGGAAGTGTATGAAAAAAAGATTTTCGGAATTCCACAGAAGCACTTTATCCCGGCCGTAGCGTTTCTTTCTGCGCCATTGATTGCTTTTCTATTGTATTCCTATAAATCATTGGGAGGAGAAGGTTCCTTTTTTGAAGATCAGAACATTGTAAATGTATTGTTCAAATTAATTGGTATAGCCATTTTGGTCTATATGGGCACCATTATGGTCAAGGCAACGGCTGATGAACGTAAAAAGTTGTTCATGGCGTTGTTGATTACATTTTTCATGACCATTTTCTGGGGATTCCATGAACTCCATGGTAGTGTGATTACGCTTTTCGCGGCACGAAACGTAAATCTTTCCATTATCAATGCCAGTCAGACCAATGCATTGAATTCAATTTTTATTGTATTGCTGTCCATTCCTATTTCTGTGATGTGGACCTATTTGGCAAAGAAGAAACTCAACCCACGAACACCTTATAAATTTGGAATGGGGCTCGTGCTTGCAGGCTTGGCTTTTTATGTGGTCTCTTTGAGTGGGGGCAGTGCCGATGAAAACGGAATGGTGCCATTTTCATACTTGTTGGCCTTGTACTTCTTAATTTCGGTAGGGGAATTGTTCATGTCGCCCGTAGGGCTTTCCAAAATAACGGACCTTTCACCAAAACGGATTGTAGCCTTTATGATGGGGGTATGGTTCCTGTCATCATCCTACGCGTTTCAAATTGTTGGTTTTATTTCCAAACAATTGGCCATAGAAAGCACGGATAAAAACGTAGGAGGTTTGGAAACCCTTTCTGTCTACCTGGATGGTTTTGCACTCATTGCCAAATACTCGTTGGTCGCAGGAGTCGTAGTCTTGATTTTTGCACCATTGATGAAACGATTGATGGGCAACGTCCATTAAGGTTATTCGAAATCAAAAACATAATATCCCTTTTCACCGGTGTAGTGGAAAGGGATTTCTTTTTGGGCACACGTGATTTTCCAATGATCTATTATGCTTCTATAGTTGCTACCATCGGCCAGTACTATTTTCGGTTGAATGGAATCCAATACCCTTTCCAAATTAATTTTTGGGGATTGGGTGAGTAGTAGAAAATCCAACTCTTTGTTTAAAGGGTAGAATCCAAAACTATCCATTACATACAACTTTCTTCGGTTGATGAAGTAGCTATTTTGACGTTGTTTTTTGGTGATTTGTTGAATGCGCTCCGCCACAGCAAAATCATTCACAATTCTGTCCACACTGGCGGTGTCTTGTGCAAATACATTCAAATCCTTCCCAGTTTGATGTAACAAAATGGTGTTTCGCGATTTATGGACCAAGGTGAGACTTTCTTTGGTTTGGAGTTGAAATTGGCTCCAAATGGCCCATGTTTGCAGCGCGATAATTCCATAAAATAGGATCAAGGCGGTTTTCAGTTTCGGGCGGGACAGAAACACCACTAAAGAAATAATCATGATGTACCCCAAGACCAGTTGAACGGAATCAAAAGGAATGTCTTTGATGATAAAGCCTTCTTGCTTTGCCACCCAATTTACTATCGTGTTCATCATTCCAATGACCCAATTATAGCTATCAACAAGGAATATGGGAAGTTGATTGATTAGGGATAAAACGATGAGCAAAATACCCATACCCAAAATCAACCCCAAAAAAGGAATGATCACAAGATTGGAGATAAAAAACAGAGCAGGAAACTGATGAAAATAAAACAAACTGATTGGCAAAACACCCAATTGCGCTGCAACGCTCACGGATAATAATTGCCAGGTTTTCCGAACAACCAAATTTTCAGGAAACCAAAACTTCTGCAATTTCGGGTAAACCCAAACAATGGCAAAAACAGCGGCGTAACTCATTTGAAACCCAACCTGAAATAAAAACAAGGGCTTAATCAAAAGAATAAACAACATGGACAATGCAATGATATTGAATGAATTGGTGGGTCGATTCAAGTACATGGCATAGGCCAAAAACGTAAACATGGTCACTGCCCGGACTATGGATGGCGATAATCCTGCCACAAAAGCATAGGCCCAAAGCAAGAGCACCACCAGCAATAGTTTTAGGGTCTTTCCCTTCGAGAAACGCTCCAAGGGCGACAATAAGAACTGTAGGAGCAAGAGTAAAATCCCAACATGAAGCCCAGATACGGCCAAAATATGGACAGCACCTGCGTTTTTGTAGTCGT
Organism: Allomuricauda sp. ANG21; assembly: GCF_040705235.1. NCBI lineage: Bacteria > Pseudomonadati > Bacteroidota > Flavobacteriia > Flavobacteriales > Flavobacteriaceae > Allomuricauda > Allomuricauda sp. ANG21. Next base: position 88,875 of record NZ_JBFCVT010000004.1, read on the forward strand.
TATAGGTACTTTCCGAAATATCATCGCGTTGGCCCAACAACAAGGCTTGAATAACGCTCAGTTCCTCGGCGCCGAATGATTCTTTTTTCAATTTTGAGATAATGTGCTCTCGAGTATTTGAAGCCAATCCCAAAAGGGTGGTTGACGGATTATCAACACGTAAAATAGCATTGTGTGTCGCCCTAATTTGGTGATAAATGGCTTGTTTCCGCAAATAATCTTTATAATCAAATTGATATGGATTCAGTGGAGGATTGATAGCTTCGGTAGTGGAAAGCACAAAGATTTCATCATCCACACTCAATTTTGAGGAAGTTGAGTCAACCGGAAGATTGAGTAGTATTTTTCCAACAACTTCTTCTTCATCCAAAGAAATGACTTGGGTAACATAACGTTGAGAATAGGGATTTGGTTTTAAAATCTCCCTCACCTTTAGGTGCCACATGTTTTCTTTTTCAAAATTGTGGTGGGCATAATGATTTCCTAAGCTTTTGCCCATAGCGATGGAAATCACAAAAATCCCCAAAGAAATTGTGGTTAGGGCAGTCGCGATTTCAAAATAGGGTAATTTTTTTCGGGACTGCCTTTTTTGCAACCAGAATAAAATGGGGAAAAACAGAAGCATCGCCAGCAACGGGAAAAACGGAGCGACCTCGATATAAAAACCCAAAATAATGCCTACCATCAAGCACAAGCAGAGCTTAACGGACACAAAATTAAACAAACGCACTACAAAATACGCATGGCCTTCACAAAGGAATAGTTCCAATATCCCTCCCGTAATGAGGATACCAAAACACCCCGGGAGGTTGTGGCATGTATGAATTTAATGTCGTCCCCTTCCACGTCCACGACCAACCCCACATGGTTGACGCGCTTTCCGCTTTTACCGGTCTTAAAATAAAGGAGATCTCCTTTTTGTACTTCATCCACCCTGATTCGCTGGCCTTCTTCGGCCATTTGGTAGGAAACCCGAGGAAATAGAATATCGTTTTCCCGTAGGGAAACATAGACCAATCCGGAACAATCCATGCCTTTTTTGGTGGTGCCCCCATATTTGTAACGTGTTCCAGAATAGCCCATAGCGGTAGAAATTATGGCCTCAGCCTTAGCATTGACCGGTTCTTCTTCTCTGGATTCTAGGGGGATAGTGTCATTGGTTGACCCCTCTACCGTAACGGTTCGGGTCTTGCTGTAGGTTCGTTTTCTCTTGCCAGGACCGCAGGCTACCACGACAAGAAAAAGTAGTAAGAAAATGGTTTTACGTAACATCCAAGAAATTGTATTACTTTCTTGGAGGCTAAATCTAAGCATTTTCAACGATTAATCGAGCTGCCAATTGACTGGCGCCTTTACCGCCCAATTTTTCCTTTAGGATTTTATAGTCTACCAAGATACGTTCACGTTCATGCCCTTCAATAATTTTGGAGAGCTCTTTTTTAAGATTTTTAGAAGTTAGTTCGCTTTGAATCAGTTCTTTGACAACTTCTTTTTTCATGATAAGATTTACGAGGGAAATAAAATCGAGGGTAATGATGCGCTTTGCAATTTGGTACGAAATCCAGTTGCCCTTGTAACACACTACTTGAGGGATTTCAAACAAAGCTGTCTCCAAAGTGGCTGTTCCACTGGTGACCAATGCGGCGTGGGAATGTTCTAAAAGGGAGTAGGTTTTGTTGGAAACGTAGCCTACTTTGTTCCCTTTTAAAAAGGGAGCATAGAATTCATCGGGAAGGCTGGGTGCCCCAGCAATTACAAATTGATACTCAGGGAAATCAGCTTTAATGGAGAGCATCACATCCAACATTTTTTGGACTTCCTGCCTTCGGCTTCCGGGAAGCAGGGCAATGATGGGTTTGTGCGCATCCAAATCATTTTCTTTTCGAAATGTAGCTTCGTCAACTATTGGAGTGTTTTCGATGGCATCAATAAGCGGATGTCCCACAAATTGAACTGGATAGCCATGCTTTTTTTCGTAAAACTCCTTTTCAAAAGGAAGAATGACGTACATCGCATCAATATCCCGTTTTATTTTTTTGATTCGGCCTTCGCGTGAGGCCCAAATCTGCGGGGAAATGTAATAGTTGGTCCTGAATCCATTTTTCTTGGCCCATTTGGCAATCCGAAGGTTGAAGCCAGAAAAATCAATAAAAATGACCACATCTGGATTAAACTTTTTAATGTCCTCTTTGCAAAATGAAATGTTTTTGAAGATAGTGGGAATGTTGGCAATCACCTCCAAAAACCCCATAAATGCCATGTCTTTGTAATGCTTGGCCAATTGCCCCCCAGCCTGCTGCATGAGGTCACCGCCCCAGCAACGTATTTCCGCTGAGGGGTCCTTTTTTTTAAGACCCTTGATGAGGTTGGAACCGTGCAGGTCACCAGAAGCTTCGCCGGCAATGATGTAGTATTTCATACCAAAATCTCAAGTTCAAGTCCAAGTTTCAAGCACAAGTTCAAGTATCATTTTGCACTTGAATTTTGAGCTTGCATTTGCGCTTATTTAGGCAAACACTTTATAAAATAAAATGACCAATGCTGTAACCAAAGTGGCAATCATGACTCCTCTGGCCCTATGTTCCCGCTTTATTCGAAGGAATCCAAAAAAAGCCACCAAATTCAAGATAGCTCCTAGAGCCAACAGACTACCCATATGGCCTTGGTCAATGGCAGCGTTAAAGGTCTCCGCAATGCCCAAATCAGAAAACAACAAAACATAGATGAGCGTGCCAAAAACGTTGGCAATGATTCCTACTATAAACCCTATTAAAATCTCCTTTTTAGTGTTCATTTAAATTCCAATTGTTTATTTGTGGTATGGCATGATGCGCCGTAAGGTCAAATTGGGTGGGTACCACAGAGATAAATCCTTGGGACAAGGCCCATTCATCTGTATCTTCCCCTTTATCCAATAGTTCAAATTCCCCGGTAAGCCAGTAATATTCCTTGCCTGAAGGACTAGTTCGGGCATCAAACTTCTCTTTCCAGTTTCCTCGGGCCTGTCTGCAGACTTTTATGCCTTTTGGGGTGTCATTCGATTTGGGAATGTTCACGTTGAGTACGGTTCCTTTTGGAATTCCGTTGGTCAGTGCTTCGGACACAATATTTTTGACGGCGTCCAGTGCTGGTTCAAAATTCGCTTCCCATGAATAATCGCACAGTGAAAAACCGATGGCGGGAATTCCTTCGATGCCTGCCTCAATGGCAGCACTCATCGTTCCTGAATAAATTACATTTATGGACGAATTGGAACCGTGGTTAATGCCACTTACACAAATATCAGGGGTTCGGTCAAGAATTACTCGCAGTGCCAATTTTACACAATCTGCTGGGGTTCCGCTGCAGCTGTACTCGTTGGGAGCACCCTCCTCATGATCCACTACCACCTTTTTGGAAAATAGGGTGCTGTCAACGGTTATGGCATGCCCCATGCCCGATTGGGGACTGTCCGGGGCCACGACCACCACGTCTCCCAATTGCTTCATGGTCCGTATCAAAGCCCGTAATCCAGGGGCTGTAATTCCATCATCATTGGTGACCAGTATGAGTGGTTTTTTCATTTTGGATAATTAATGGTATAAAAATACGTTTTTCATAAGGATATGAAGTCTTTACTGTTTAACAAAAAATTAAATGACAATGCCCGAAGTGGCATGGTTTTTTCAGTATCTTAGGGAATTCATACGAGTAGAAATGACGGATGAAGAAATGGAAAATTCAAATTCCATCACTCCGAAAAAAATAGATTTATGAAGAAGAATTTTGTTTTGGCACTACTAGTAATTCTTGTTGCAGTAGCCTCCTGCAGTTTCACAAGCAAGTCTTTTGAAAATGATGATAAGGATAAACTGTTACTGGATTTAATTACCTACGTGTTGGAAAGAGGGCACTACGAGCCCAAAAACTTGGATGACACCTTCAGTTCCAGTGTTTTTGATGACTTTATAGACATTTTGGACCCTACCAAACGTTATTTTCTGGAGAGCGATGTTAGGGAGTTTGAAAAATACCGGTTCATGATCGATGATGAGATCAAGAATACCGAAATCACATTTTTCAATATTGTTTACCAACGTTTAATGGTCCGCATGAACGAAGCCAAGGAGATCTACAAAGAGGTCCTCTCTGAGCCGTTTGACTACACCTTGGATGAAACCATTGAGATAGATTACAGTGAGCAAGAATTCGCGGCCAACAAAAAGCAACTTCGTGAACGTTGGAGAAAGCAGTTGAAGTACAATGCGCTGGCTATTTTTGGAAATAAGGTTGAGAATAGGATTTCTGAAATGATTCAGAATGGGGATGGAGAGGTGTCCACTGATATCATTGCTTTTAATGAATTTCCAAGTTCCATTGACAAAGCAGTGACTGAACAAGAGGCCCGTGAGAATGTAAGAGAGAATCTGGACGAGTATTTTGATTTTGTAGATGATCTAGAGCGCAAAGATTGGTTTGTACAGTACATCAATACCATAGTGGATGAATTTGATCCACATACATTTTATTTTGCGCCGGAAGAAAAAGAACGTTTTGACATTGGTATGTCCGGTAAGTTTGAAGGTATTGGCGCCCGTTTGCAAAAGAGACCTGAAGGAGCAAAAATTGTGGAGATCATCTCCGGAGGTCCTGTATGGAGAGATCAGAGCCTGGAAGTGGGCGATGAAATTCTAAAAGTTGGACAAGAGGGTGAGGAAGCCATTGATATAGTGGGAATGCGATTGGATGATGCCATAAAATTGATCAAAGGCCCTAAAGGTACTATTGTGAACCTTACCGTAAGAAAAGTGGATGGAACCATCGAAAAAGTTTCCATTACACGCGATGTAGTGGAGTTGGAAGAATCCTATGCTAAATCCGCCACCATTAAAAGTGATGACCACGAATATGGAATCATCAATCTACCTAAATTCTATGTGGATTTTGAAGATTATACAGACCGAAATGCCGCCACTGATGTAGCCAAAGAAGTGGAGCGTCTTAAAGAAGATGGCGTTGAAGGAATTATTCTTGACCTTCGGGATAACGGAGGAGGGTCCTTGAAAACGGTTGTTGAAATGGCCGGCTTGTTCATCAAGGATGGTCCTATTGTACAGGTTCGTTCTTCTGGACAGCGAAAAGAAGTTCATGAAGACAAGGATGAACGTATTCAATGGGATGGTCCTCTAGTGATCATGGTGAATGAATTGTCAGCTTCCGCTTCTGAAATTTTGGCAGCCGCCATGCAGGATTATAAGCGGGCTGTTGTTATTGGAAGCAAGCAGACCTTTGGTAAAGGAACGGTTCAAAATGTAATTCCATTGGACAATATTGTCCGTAGCAATGAACATGGCGATTTGGGTGCCATTAAATTGACCACTCAAAAATTCTATCGAATCAATGGAGGCTCTACACAATTGGAAGGTGTTAAAAGTGACATCATTGTTCCAGACAGATATTCCTATATCGATTTGGGTGAGCGTGACCAAGAAAACCCACTAGGATGGGATAAAATCACCCCAGCCGATTATAAAGTTTGGGATGGCTACATCGATCTTGAAACTACTGTTGAGAACAGTAAAAAACGTATGGCCAACAATCCCCAAATCAAATTGATTGAGGAAAACGCAAGATGGATCAAGGAACAACAAGATGAAACCGTTGTTTCGCTCAACTACGATAAATTTGTAACAAAAGAAAGCGAAGCCAAAAAACGGTCGGATAAATTTAAAAGTCTTAGGGATTATGATTCCAAATTAACTTTTGGTTCCTTACAATATGAAACTGAGCTGTTCACCCAAGATTCTGTGCTTAGGGAGAAAAGAGACAGATGGCACAAAGATTTGGCCAAAGATGTTTATGTTGAAGAAGCCGTGAATGTGCTCAAAGATTTGCAGATGAACAACATCAAGAGTACTGAAAGAAAATTGGCGAGTGCCAATAAGGACTAAACAATAACAGTAAAGTAATAAAAACCGGCCTTAAAAAGGCCGGTTTTTTTATTTGATAGATACCTCTATAATGTAATCCATTTCGCCACTCCAATTATCAGGGAGTTGAATTAAGGTGCCAAAAGCTGTTGATTCATACTCCAAGGGCTTTTTGCTATTGAAATCAACCAAATTTGCAATAGTTCCGGAGAAATTGGGCAAGAGAAATGAATTTGATTTCCAATCGAGGATATGGACAAAGACTGAGTTATTCTTTTGCGTGGTAACACCCCAAGTTTGTGGGGGTACTGGTCCACCACGAGTTCCATATATGGTTTCGCCATTTTTGGAAGTCCATTCGCCAATAATTTTTAAGGTATCCACAAACTCAGGTTGAATCTTTCCATTGGGCATCGGCCCCACGTTCAAGAGAAAATTACTGTTGTGTCCGGCTGCTTTTACCAAATAGTGAATGAGTTCTTTAGTGGATTTATAGGCTTTATCTTGTAATGAGAACCCCCAACGATGCGCCATGGTCTCGGCAGTTTCCAATGGGAGCTTACCAATTTTGGCTTCTGCACTGAACCCGCCTTTGTTCTCACCAGGAAGGTCTTTTTCAAACATTTGAAAATCTTCGCCATCCATGGGTGCCTGATGATGGTTGCTTCCAATGAGTGCCTGTGGCTGCAGGCTATGGATGAGGTCGTAGGTTTTTCTGAGTTCCCAATTTGCTTCTTTCTTGTCCCACCAACCATCAAACCAAATACCGGCAACATCGCCATAATTGGTCAACAGCTCGGTAAGTTGCCCATTCATGAAATCCAGGTATTTCTCCCAATCTCCTTCATCAGGCCTACCTGTTTTGTTTCCAGTTTCCCCTCGCGGATAATAGTCGGGATGGTTCCAATCCAATTGTGAATAGTAAAAGAAAAGCTTTAGTCCATGCTTTCTACAAGCTTCTGCCAATTGCTTTAGAACATCTTTTTTATACACGGTTCGGTCCATAATGTCCCAATCCGTAAGTTTACTGTCGAACATGGCGAACCCATCATGATGTTTGGAGGTGACGGTAATATATTTCATCCCAGCTGACTTGGCTAATAGCACCCATGACTCGGCATCAAACGCTGTAGGATTAAAAAAAGGAGCTATCTTTTCATAGGTTTTTTTATCGATGGATTGCGTTTCCATGACCCACTCGTGCACACCCAAAACGGAGTAAATGCCCCAATGAATGAACATTCCAAATTTTGCATCTTGAAACCACTCGCGGTTCTCCAGATTTTCTTTGGTCGGGACATAGTTTTGCGCTTGCATAGTGCCGTAGCAGAGTGTTGCAACAAGTAGGGAAATAGAGAGGCTTTTTTGTACCATAACCTTTATTTAGTTTCAATGTTTTGGTTGGAATACTTCCAATATAGGCATATCCTTTGAATGATTGTATTTTTTAGAAACGCATATTTTAATGAACTTTACGCGCTTTTAGCAGCATTTTTTCAGTATACATGAAAAACAAAACCATATACAGTATCCTTTTTGCCCTTTGTTTGATAGGCTTTTGGGTATTCAAAAATTTTTATACTCCCGCTACATACTCCAATCCAGAAAGTTCAAATGAAGAGATGGTTGAACAGGTGTTTTTACCCAGTTCCACCACGGGAGATATCGTGCGGCACGAGCACTACATGCTTTCTTACAATGAACCCTTTGAACAGGCCGAGTGGGTACTGTATGAACTCAAAAAAAGCCATCTTACCTATGATGATAGAAAGCGGCCATACTTTATTGAAGACCCTAAGGTAAAGACCAAATCGGCTGATTGGCGAAATTACAGGGGTTCTGGATACGACCGAGGCCACTTGTGTCCAGCTGGGGATCGTCGTTTTTCGGAATATGCTTATAATGAAACATTTTACACCAGCAACATAAGTCCGCAGGATAGGGATTTTAATGCAGGTGTCTGGAACCGATTGGAACAGAAAGTACGGTATTGGTGTAAAACCTATGGCGATTTGGTTGTGATTACGGGAGGCATTTTAGAAAGTGGATTGGAGGAAATTGGCGAAGAAGATGTGGACGTTCCCAAAACCTTCTACAAGATTGTTTTGCAGAAAAACAACAACAAGGCCGTAGCTTTTTTAATGCCCAACAAAGAAAGTAAAGAGCCCTTACATCATTTTTTGGTTTCGATTGACAGTATTGAAAAACTGACGGGCATCAATTTTTTTGAAAAGCAGAATGAAGTTTGGCAAGACGAGTTGGAGAGCGAGGTAGATGCTTCCAGTTGGAAGTTTTAAATCCCGTCCTTTAATCTATTGGAGTCCAACTTAAGGAAAATAAACAATAACATTGTAAAAAATATTAGTCCAGAACCCCCATAACTAAAAAAGGGCAGGGGAACCCCAATGGTGGGTAGCAATCCGATCACCATTCCAATGTTAATGAAATAGTGGAACACCAAAATGGAGATAACCCCATAGCCGTACATTCGGCTGAAATCACTTTTTTGCCGCTCGGCAATATGAATCAACCGTAGAAAGAAAACGGAGAACAACAAGATTACGGTGGCCGTACCCAGAAATCCCCATTCCTCACCTACAGAACTGAAGATATAATCCGTATGTTGTTCCGGAACAAAATCTCCTTTGGTTCGTGTACCCTCTAAAAATCCTTTTCCAAAAAAACCTCCAGATTCAATGGCTTTTTCAGATTGATAGGTGTTATAACCAATGGTCTTTCTAATTTCATCCAGCTTTTTTTCATCCTTCTCTAAACTCAGCCAAAGTGCAATACGATCTCGGTGGCGCTGTTCAAATATGTTTTCATATACAAAATCCACCGAAAGGGAAAATAAAATCGACAGGACAATGACACCTGCAACAGGCAGGAACGGAATTTTAACGGAAGCTCTTTTAAAGGTATAGATTAATATGGTCAATATGATCAATCCAATGGCAATCCATACAGTTCCGAACATTAAAGTCGTGGCAAATAAAATCACCATGAACAATAATATTCCCAAAAAATATAATGGGAACCCTTCCCGAAACAACACAAAAAAGAACGAAAAGTAGATAAGGGCACTCCCAGGGTCAGGTTGGGGTAAAATCAATAACGCTGGCAATAGGATAATGGCAAGGGCATACAACTGGTGCCTTCCTGTTTTAAGGTCAGTTTGGATATCACTTAAAAACTTGGCAAGGGCAAGGGCCGTGGCCACTTTTGCCAATTCCGATGGCTGAAGGTTGAAAAAACCAAGATTGTACCAAGATGTTGCTCCGGCGATGGTTTTTCCGAACACAAAGAGACCTAAAAGTAAAACGATGGATATGACGTAAAAAATAGAGGCGAAGCGCTCAAAAAAATTGGACTCCACAAAAAGGACAAAAACAATGCCCAAAGCAGCCAGCCCAATAAAAAAGAGCTGTTTCCCATAAAGTGTTGAAAAGTCAAAAATTGAAGTATTTGGGTCTACCAGCGAAGTGGAATAGATATTGATCCAGCCAATGAAGACCAAAAGGGCATACAGAAAAATAGTGATCCAGTCTATCCTTCCAAAAAGCCCTCTACCAGACATATTCATTTATCTTGAAAGGTTCACCGCTATACGGTTTGGCATATTCGTGTTCCAACGTTTTTTCAAGCATACGCTTCTCCAAGTCCTTACGCGTGATTTCGCCTTTAATATATTTTTCAATTAAAAGTGAGGCAATATGTCCGGCGTAGCGTGCTCCATAATACCCATTTTCAATATAAACGGCCAAGGCAATTTGAGGATTTTCCACAGGAGCAAAGGCGACAAAGACCGAGTGGTCGGTAAGCTGCATTCGTTCGCCGTCAACCCTCACAAAGTTTTCAACGGTACCTGTTTTACCTGCAATTTCAACATCTGGAATCTGAACCCATCGGGCCGTACCATATTTGTATACATTGGCCATACCTTGAATCACGGGATCAAAATGCTTACGGTCAATGGTAGTGTAATTAGGTTCGGTATACTTGGGGTCTATGGTTCCAGAGCTGCCCATATTTTTTATAACATGTGGGATGTAGTAGTACCCCCTGTTGGCAATGGCGGCAGTCATATTGGCCAGCTGAAGCGGGGTGGCCGCAATCTCCCCTTGGCCAATAGCATTGGATATTATGGTTGAGGCGGCCCATCTTCCATCACCGTACCATTTGTCGTAAAAATCCTTATCTGGAATTCTTCCTGGTCTTCCTGTTGGTAAATCCGTACCTAGGTAATTACCTAAACCAAAACTTTTCATGTGTTTTTCCCAAACATCCATTGCTTCATCCGTAGTAGGATACTTGTCAAAAAGTCTTCTGAACGTACCTGCAAAATAAGCATTACATGATTGATAAATACCAGAGTTCATGTCGCGTACTCCCCCTCCACAGTGGCATCCTCTTAGTGTATTGCCAACGTAAAAACCATGGTAACACCGAAATTTTGTGCTGGGGTCAACAACGCCTTCTTGCAAAGCTGCCAATGCATTCAACGTTTTAAATGGCGACCCAGGCGAAGGTTCTGCCAAAATGGAACGGTCCCAAGTGGGTTTGGAAATGGTATCGTAGTGGAGTTTGCTATAATTTTTGGAGCGTTCCCTGCCCACCAAAAGCGATGGATCATAAGTGGGGCCTGAAATCATGGCTAAAATCTCACCAGACTTGGGTTCAAGGGCTACAATACCGCCTCTTTTACCGTGCATTAATTTTTCACCGTATTCTTGAAGTTCTTTATCCAAGGTAATACGAATCTCGGTGCCCTGCTCGGGGAGTGTGTCCAATTTACCCTCTTTGTAGGGGCCAATATCACGATTAAATCGGTCTTTTTGGATGTGTTTTACCCCTTTTCGTCCCCGTAAAACTTCTTCGTACTGTTTCTCAATTCCGGTGCGACCTTTCAGTTCGCCCGCTACATAATAGGGATTGTTCTGTAGGTCCCACTCATTTACCTCACTGATATAGCCTAGAACATTGGCCGCACTGTTCGTGGTGTAGTAGCGTAAAGATCGTTTTTGGATATAAAATCCAACATAATGTCTCATTTTTTCCTGGAGGGTGGCATAATCTTCCTTAGAAAGTTGGGGGACCAAAACAGATGGAAGTCTGGGTGAATAGACCCTTGCTTTTTCCATTTTGGTTATAAAAGTGGCCTTGTCGATTCCCAAAAGGCTACAAAACTCCAAGGTGTCCAACGGTTGTACCTCGCGGGGAATCACCATCACGTCATAAGCCGGTTGGTTACCAACCATAAGCTCCCCATTTCTATCGTAGATATAACCCCGTTCAGGGTAGTCGTATATTTTTTTGATGGCTGGATCATCCAATATTTGATCAGGGGAAAAACGAAATAACTGCAAATAGGAGAGTCTACCAATAAAGGTAAATCCTATGATCACGATAATTGAAGACAAGAGCAGTTTTTTCATACTATACTGATTTGTAAACCCGAAGCCCTGTACTATTCCAACGACGCAACAGTGCTTTTATTCGTTTTTAGGACTAAAAAGTGAACTAAAGAGTGTACAAAGTATCAAAGTTACAATACCTGTGGTAAAAACTTTTTTCAAAATTAACAGGAAGTGGTAAAAACTTAAAATTTCCAACGAAAAGAATACCAGTAGGTGGATTAAAATAAGCAAGGCCATAAACGTGATCCGTTGCACTTTTGTGGTATTCTTAAAACTGAAGTTTTGAAACTCATAGTTCACACCAAAGCAAAAACGCATTACCACCGGTCTGGCGTAGGCCACGGTTAATGAAGCCAAGGAGTGCAGTGCCAAGGTGTCTGAAAAGACATCTATTATGAAGCCCAACAGAAACGAAATGACCATGAACAGCGCCCTGTTGCCTTTTATGGGGTACCAGTAAAAGAATATTACGTATACCATTGGGTTAATGTGCCCCATAAAGTGAAGATTGTTAAAAATCAGCACTTGGGTCAGAACCAGTAGCACAAACCGAATGATATTTAAGAATATGGCGTTATTCATTTGTGGTGGTTGATTCCAAGGCCTTTATTTCCTCTCGGTTTTTGTTTTCAATTAAGTATACATTCTTAATGTTTATCATATCATTGAAGAGTTCAACATCAATATTGTAAAAGCTTTTGGAAGCATTCAGATCATACTTTTTTATAACCCCAATGGGGATGTTCTCTGGAAAAATACTGGACATACCTCCCGTTACAATCGTATCTCCCACCACCAGTGGCACCAATCTGGGAATGTCTACCAATTGCGCGGTTGTGTAGTCTTTTGCATCCCAAACCAGTGATCCAAAATAATTGGAATGCTTAATTTTTGCATTGATGTTGGATTTGGTATTAAGAATGCTCTGCACCGTGGCAAAATTATTGGATACATTCTCAACAATGCCCAAAATTCCTTTGGTGGTGATTACCCCCATATCTTGCCTCACTCCCTGTTTTTTTCCTTTGTCGATAGTAACGTAGTTACGGGGAGAAGTAAAACTATTCTTTACAAGTCGGGCACTTAATACCTCATAGTTCACGAGGGATGAATCCAAAGGTTCAATTACAGCATTTTCCGCGTTGAAAAGCATTCTTCGCAATCGTTCATTTTCTTCAACCAAACGGGTATTTTCTTCTCGCAAGTTGAAATAGGAGGACACATCCGAAGCCGTGCCATAGACATTGCCCGTTAACCACTTGGAGGAGTTAAAAAATTTGGATTGATGATAGGAATGTGACCGAACCGTAATCACCAACGAAATGAGCGCAAGAAAGCAGTAGAGGAACGCGTTTCTATTACGTAGGATAAAGTTGATGATCCGTTGCATGCAATCGTATCGTTAAGAAAGTTTGAACGCTTCAAGCGGGAAAGGAACAAAGTTCCTGTTTTACTTGATCAAGATACTCTTGTAGCGCTCTAAATTTTTAAGTGCAATCCCTGTTCCGCGAACAACCGCCCTCAAAGGATCTTCGGCAATATAAACTGGCAAATCTGTCTTTTGGGAAAGCCTTCTGTCCAGACCTCTCAACATAGAACCGCCCCCGGCCAAATAAATTCCCGTATTGTAAATATCGGCAGCCAATTCTGGTGGGGTTTGGGACAAGGTTTCCATAACCGCGTCCTCAACCCGCAAAATACTTTTGTCAAGTGCTTTTGCAATTTCACGGTAAGAGACTTGAACCTGTTTTGGTTTTCCGGTCAAAAGATCTCGCCCTTGGATGGATTTATCATCTGGAGGAGATTTTAAGTCCTCAGTGGCAGAACCAATTTCAATTTTAATGGCCTCGGCAGTGCTTTCACCCACATACAGGTTATGCTGGGTGCGCATATAATATATGATATCATTGGTGAACACGTCACCTGCAATCTTTACTGATTTGTCGCAAACAATACCGCCCAAGGCAATTACAGCAATCTCGGTAGTACCCCCACCGATGTCAACAATCATATTCCCTTTGGGCTGCATAATGTCCAACCCAATACCAATGGCCGCCGCCATGGGTTCATGGATCAGATAAACCTCTTTACCGTTTACGCGTTCCGCGGATTCACGAACCGCACGCATTTCCACTTCGGTAATTCCCGATGGGATACAGATAACCATGCGCAGTGCTGGTGGAAACCACTTTTTCTTGAGCGCAGGAATGTTCTTGATGAACATATTGATCATCTTTTCCGAAGCGTCAAAGTCAGCGATTACCCCATCCTTCAGTGGTCGTATGGTTTTGATGTTTTCATGGGTTTTCCCCTGCATCATATTGGCTTCGCGACCTACCGCGATTATTTTTCCTGACACGCGGTCCCTGGCCACAATGGAAGGACTGTCAACCACCACTTTGTCCAAGTGGATGATCAGGGTATTTGCAGTACCAAGGTCAATGGCAATCTCCTCGGTCATGAAATCAAAAAATCCCATAAAAAGCGTTTATTTTCGGATTAACGGTAAAAATTATCGGCTAATGTACTAAAATTAATGTTTAAAATGCCGTGTGCCCGTCATCACCATGGCCATTCCATTTTCATTGCAATAATCAATGCTCAATTGGTCTTTGATGGACCCTCCAGGTTGAATCACACTTTTAATTCCGGCCTTATCGGCAATCTCCACACAATCGGGGAATGGGAAAAAGGCATCACTGGCCATTACGGCACCATCCAAATCAAAATTGAAGGATTGAGCCTTATGGATGGCCTGGTTCAATGCGTCCACTCGTGAAGTTTGTCCCGTTCCACTGGCGCACAATTGTTTGTTCTTGGCCAAAACGATGGTATTGCTCTTGGTGTGCTTGCACAATTTGGAAGCAAAAATCAAATCCTCAATCTCTTCTGGAGTGGGTTGTTTTTCTGTTACTGGAGTCAAATCTTTCTTGGAATCGGTTTTGGAATCCTTATCCTGAACCAAAACACCATTCAAACAAGATCTGACCAAGGTTTCTGGCAAATCAATCTCGTTTTGAATCAAAATGATCCTATTTTTCTTGCCCTTCAAAATTTCCAACGCTTCATTAGAATAACTTGGAGCAATGACCACTTCGCAAAACAGGGTGTGGATTTCTTCAGCAGTTGGGGCATCAATTTCTTTGTTGGAAATCAAAATTCCGCCAAAAGCAGATACTGGGTCTCCTGCTAAGGCATCCACATACGCTTGTTTGATAGTGCTCCGCGTGGCCAACCCACAAGCATTGTTGTGCTTTAAAATAGCAAAAGTAGGATCGTCATTTTTGAATTCTTGCATCAAATTGACTGCGGCATCCACGTCCAACAAATTATTATAGGAGAGCTCCTTGCCATGTAATTTGGTGAACATGGCCTCAAAATCTCCGAAGAAATAACCCTTTTGATGTGGATTTTCTCCATAACGGAGTATTTGACCTTGAGTTTCACTGATTTTTAATACGGTTTCTTCTCCATTTTGGTTGAAGTAGTTAAAAATGGCCGTATCGTAATGGGATGAAACATTAAAAGCTTTGGCGGCAAAACGTTTGCGGTCTTCCAAGGTTGTGGTGCCGTTTCCTTCGGAAATGACCTCCAAAAAGGCAGTATAATCTTCCATAGAGGAAACACAAAGCACGTCCTTGAAGTTTTTGGCAGCAGCCCTGATCAAGGAAATACCACCGATGTCGATTTTCTCGATAATATCTTGTTCCGATGCACCACTGGCAACGGTTTTTTCAAAAGGGTAGAGGTCTACGATGACAATATCCAATTGGGGAATGTCAAATTCCTGCATTTGTGCCACATCACTTTCATTGTCCTGACGGTTTAAAATGCCACCAAAAACTTTGGGGTGCAACGTCTTTACACGTCCGCCCAAAATTGAAGGGTAGCTGGTCACATCTTCAACGGGTACCACATTGATGCCCAAATCGCGAATAAATTTTTCGGTTCCCCCAGTGGAATAAAGGGTTACGCCGAGTTCGTGCAATTTTTTTACGATGGGTTCCAGACCATCTTTATGAAATACGGAAATTAATGCAGCGGAGGCTTTTTTGGCAGTCATCTTCTAGGTTTTGGAAATCAATTTTATAAGCGGACAAAATTACCCCTTTTGAACCTAAAAAGTAAAACGGTTTATCAACAAAATGGCAATAGTTTTACAGAATTTTGGCCACTTCTTGGTTGATGAATTCCAAAAAACGCTCATCATCTTCCGTAAAAGGGTCTGGAGTGTTGGAATCAATATCGATTTGGCCGACGTTTTCTCCATTTACAAACAATGGAACCACAATTTCGGCCTTTACGGTGATACTGCAGGCAATGTAGTTGTCTTGGGTAGCCACATCGGGCACTACAAAGTTTTGGTTGCTCACTGCCACTTGACCACAAATGCCTTTTCCAAAAGGGATAATGGTGTGGTCTGTGGGGGCTCCGGCATAGGGACCTAATTTCAACTCTTCCTTATCCCCATTTTTAAAATAAAACCCTACCCAGTCGTAATAATCCACATGGCTACGTAAAAGTTCGCAGATTTCACCCAAACGGGTGTCCAAAGATTTGTTTTCATCTTTTACGATTTCAAGGATTTTGGGTTCCAAAGATTTTAGCATAGGTATTTTTTGCAAATGTATTGAATCGTGGATTTGTCCGACAAAAGAAAGTGAACTTACAGCTTAAAAAACAATAAACTTTTGTTAAGTCGAGTGCCTCAAAACGATATTTTGTAAATTTGCATTGGAATGAAACAGGTTTTCCATCAAATAACATCTGTGGCAATGGCAATTTTGCTGTTGGCCTCTACCGTTTCTTGGACGGTGGACAAGCATCTTTGTATGGGCCGGGTAATGGATATTTCTCTATTTGCGCATGCGGAAAACTGCGGAATGGAAATATCCATGGAAGCCATGAATAACGATGATTTGCAAAACAGTTGTTGTGAGGATGAGTCGTTCACCATAGAGGGGCAGGATGACCTTAAGCTTACATGGAACGATTTTGATTTGGACCACCAACTCTTTTTGGTGGCCTTTACCAAATCTTATGTTGACCTCTTTGTTCCGTTGGAAAAACTTCCTGTTCCAAACGAACATTACCCACCTCCCAAACTGGTTCAGGATATCCATATCCTAGATCAGGTCTTCTTGATTTAAACTATTGAATTGATTTTCGTTTACCCGTTTCACTTTTGATTCGGGCTGAGTGATTTTACACGCATTTAATTCAATTCAATACAAATGAAACAAATTTTAATATTTCTTTTTTGGCTCCCATTTTTCGGCATTGCCCAAGAGACCGTCGAGGGCATGGTGATGGAAGCCAATGAACAAAATAAGCATATAGGGCTGGCTGGGGCCAATGTATACTGGCAAGGCTCACCCATCGGCACCATGACCCAAGATGATGGCACTTTTTCCATCCCCTATTCAAACGAATACAATAAATTGATTATCAGTTTTGTTGGGTTTCAATCGGATACCTTAACAATTGATGCGCCAAAACCGGTGCATCATTGGTTAAAACCCTCCAACCAACTCGATGAAGTAGTTGTGGAGCAGAAAAAAGAAGCTGTCCAAAAGGCACTCTTCTCAGCGCAGAATGTTGTTACTGTGAACAGTGCCGAACTTTTAAAAGCGGCCTGTTGCAATCTTTCGGAAAGTTTTGAGACCAATCCGGCTATAGATGTCAATTTTAATGACGCTTTAACTGGAACCAAACAGATTGAAATGTTGGGGCTTACCAGTCCATATTTATTGATTACCCAAGAGAATATTCCCATGGTTCGTGGGGCATCCCAATCCTTTGGATTGACCTTTACCCCCGGCACGTGGGTGGAAAGTATCCAAATCACCAAAGGGGCGGGGAGTGTGATTAATGGGTACGAAAGTATCTCAGGACAAATCAATACAGAACTTCAAAAGCCACTGACGGATGTTCCGGTTTTTGTAAATGGATATGCGAATCTTAACGGCAGATTAGAGCTGAACACCCACTTGAACACCAAAGTTTCTGATACGTGGAGCACGGGATTATACATTCACGGAAACCGCAGGGACTCGGAAGAGGACAACAACGATGACGGTTTTTTGGATATGCCATTGTCCAATCAAATCAACATCATGAATCGTTGGCAATATCAAAATCCAGAAAAAGGATGGGTGAGTTTCTTTAATGTCCGTTACTTAAATGACCAAAAGCAAGTAGGCGAGGCAGGGTTTGACCCAGAAACTGACCGATTTACCACCAATGCCTGGGGCAGTGAAATAGATACGGAGCGTTTTGATGGCGCTGTAAAATTGGGCTATGTGTTTCCAGAAATGCCGTTCCAAAGTTTTGGATTTCAAGCTTCTTATAGCCATCATGAACAGGATTCCTATTATGGTTTCAATACCTATGATATTGATCATGAAAGTATCTATTCCAATCTACTGTTCAATTCCATTATTGGAAATACAAAGCATAAGTTCACAACGGGACTTTCTTTTGCTTATGATGGGTATGATGAGCTGGTGAACGGAGAAACCTTTGCGCGTTCAGACAGGTCGGCCGGGGCTTTTTTTGAATACAACTACACGAACCTAGAAAAATTTAGTCTTACCGCAGGAGCCCGTTTTGATACACACAACCGAATTGGAAATTTCTTTACACCAAGATTGCATGTGCGTTATACACCTTGGGAAAATGGAAGTTTCCGAGGATCATTTGGGATCGGAAGAAGGGCTGCCAATATTTTTGCGGAAAACCAACGTTTGTTCGCTTCCTCAAGAACAATTCAGCTGAATGGTAACGAGGGAAGCGTTTATGGATTTGATCCGGAAAAAGCCGTAAACTATGGGCTGAGTTTTATTCAAAAGTTTAGGTTGTTCGATAGACCTGGGGATTTCAGCATCGATTTTTACCGTACCAATTTTGAAAACCAGATAGTGGTGGACTGGGAAAATCCGCAAGAAATTGTTTTTTCTAACCTTGATGGAAAAAGTTATGCCAACAGCTTGCAGGTAGAACTGAACCACAGAATTTTACCCAATGTGGAAATGCGAACGGCCTATAAATTTTATGACGTAAAAACTGACTATCAGACTGGTTTGTTACAAAAACCATTGCAGGCTAAACACCGATTTTTCACCAATGTGGGATACAATACCCAGCCCAAAGAAAATGGGGCGCAATGGCGGTTCGATTATACCTTGCACCTTCTGGGAGAACAGCGATTGCCAAGCACAGCCTCGAACCCAATGGAATTTCAATTGGGGGAATTTGCGGATGGGTATGGTTTAATGAATGCACAGATTACCAAAGTATTCTCTGATACATTTGAGGTGTATATTGGCGGTGAGAATTTAACTAATTTTAGACAATACAATGCCGTTTTGGGGGCAGATGACCCTTTCGGTGATTATTTTGACACAACTATTGTGTACGCACCCATTTTTGGAAGAATGCTCTATACGGGCTTTAGATTTAAAATTTAACACATAAAAATTTATATCATGAAAAGAATATTAACAGTACTAATAATCATATTGGTTTCTGCAACGGGGACGGCCCAGGACAAAAACAAGAAAATGGCCTTTGAGGTCAATGGAAAATGCGAAATGTGCAAAATGCGAATTGAAAAAGCAGCTTTGGGGGTAGCCGGTGTAAAATATGCGAGTTGGGATATTCCCACGCATCAATTGTCTTTGGTTATAGATGAACGTAAAACAAATTCGATGCAAATAAAATCTGCAATCGCGGAAGTAGGACATGATAGCAAGGAGCTTAAAGCAACCCAAGAGGCGTATGATGCCGTTCACCCGTGCTGCAAGTACAGGGAGGATAACACGGATGATGGAGCTACCCATACTAAAAATCACAATGAACAATGAAACATACGTATTCCATAACCGGAATGACCTGCAATGGATGTGCATCATCTGTAAAAGAACAACTTTCTAAAGTTGAAGATGTGCAAGAGGTAGATGTGGATTTGGAAAAAGCGGAAGCTACTATTGCAATGCAACAGCATGTGCCCCTTGAAAAATTAAGGGGCGCATTATCCGCTAAATATGGCATAAGTACCACGGAAGAAGATGTTGCTTCACAAAGTTTTCCGGTTGAAAAATCAAAATTAGAGCAGTTAAGACCACTCTTTCTCATTTTTGGATACCTGTTTGCCGCTGCCATTTTATTGAATTATAGCGACTGGAACTATTCCAATGCTATGCTCGATTTTATGGGGCTTTTTTACGTGGTTTTCAGCTTTTTTAAGTTTTTGGACCTCAAAGGTTTCCCGGAAAGTTTTCGGATGTACGACCCATTGGCAAAGGTGGTGCCTGTTTATGGTTGGATTTACCCATTTCTGGAATTGGCATTGGGACTATTTTTCTTGATGCGGTTTCAAATTACCTTGTCCTTGGTCATAACCATAATAATTTTGGGCATTACCACCTATGGTGTAACCAAATCTTTACTGGATAAGAAAAGCATCCGTTGTGCTTGTTTGGGAACGGCGTTGAACCTTCCCATGACGGAGGCAACTTTTATTGAAAATGCGATCATGTTGGTGATGGCACTGATTATGTTGTTCCAGTTTTAAGGAGGCTGAAAATTATACAAACTATGATTGCTTAGGAGTTCTAATCGATGGAGTTTTGAATCTATTTTTTGGGTATCTTGTGCGCTTAGGTCAAGAACAAAACAAATAGATTAATACATGGTAAAAAGAACCATTGCAGTAAAAATTAGAAAGGCCCATAGATATTTGGGCCTTTTTTTAGGCCTGCAATTTATAATGTGGACCTTAAGTGGTCTTTACTTTAGTTGGACAGACCTTGATGAGATCCACGGAGATCACTACAAGCAGTTGCCACCCAAGAGAACAGCATTTACCAACCTGCTGGGCACCGCACAATTGGAAGGGGTAAAGGAAATTAAATCATTACAACTGCTTGATATTGCAGGGCAGCCTTTTTATTGGATCAATGAAAATGTTTTATTCAACGCTCGAACAGGGGAGAAAAAGAAGTCCGTTAGTCAAAAAGAAGCCTTGTCGGTGGCGGCTCAACACATGCGTCCTGATTTAAAGGTGACTTCCGTTGTGCAATTGGATGAGGTGGATGCGCACCATGAGTACCGTGGCAGGCCTTTACCGGCTTATGAAATTTCGTATGACACTGCGGACGACCTAAAAGCATACGTGGCTTTAAGTAATGGGGCGTTTCAAACAGTACGACATCGCAATTGGCGCTGGTTTGATTTTTTGTGGATGACCCATACCATGGACTATCAAGGGCGGGATGACTTTAATACATCCGTGCTCCGCGCCTTCTCCCTTTTGGGGTTGATTACGGTACTGAGTGGGTTTCTGCTATGGGCTACGTCATCCCAAACTTTAACGAAGTTATTGGGAAGAAATTCAATTAGTTCTTCGTAGCGGCATCAAACATTGATTTTAATAGACTACTCGGTTCTTTAGTGTCATTGCCCAATTGCCAAAACATGATGCCGCCCAATTTCTTTTTCAGGGCGTATTCGGTTTTCAGGCGAACGGAAACTGTATCGTCATAGCTGATAAAAATACTGTCTTTGGCATTGTACAAATAAGGTGCTTTGGCAATTGAGTCCCAATAACGTTTAAAATTTGGGTCTTTTTCAAACTCAGTTCGGATATTGTAGTAGGCTGCCCATCCAATATGCGGACCTGAGTTAGATTGGTAAAGTCCATTGTTTTTGGGAGGAACACCTTTCCAAGCCCTTCCATAAAAAGCGGAACCAATGACCATTTGTTCGGGTTTTACCCCTTGCTCTAGACAGTATTCCACTATTTTTTCAGCAGACCTGGGCCCATAATCCCGGTCATCCCCACGTTCTTTTTTCCATTCATTGATGAACTCTGCTGCTGGAGTACCTTCAATGTCTTTTTCCCTGATATATCCCAGAGGCGTATGATGTCCGGTATAGGGAGAATTGCCTCCGACTTGATCGTATGTCATTATGTTCATATAATCTACAAAACCCATCACCTTTTCCAACTCGATATTCTCGTAGTAAGGTTTCCAGCCTGCAGAAGCAAAAGTCAAGGTCTGTTTGCGTTCCAGTGCATCCAAAGCTTCCCGTAATTCCTTCATCAATAGCGTGAAGTTTTGCTTGTCTTCAGGTCGAGCGCCAGTTCCTGCTGCAGGTATGGCCGGATATTCCCAATCAATGTCAATTCCATCCAAATCGTATTTTTGATTGAACTCCACCACACTTTCTACAAACTTCTTTCGATTCTCAGCGGTATGGGACATGTCGGAAAACCCATCGGCACCCCATCCGCCGCAGGCAATCATTACCTTAAGATTCGGATGGTTTTTTCGCTGTTCCACCAATTGTTCTAGTTTTTTGCCGTCTTCCGCATTCCTGAACTGCATTTTTCCATCGATGACATGGGTAAATGAAAAAATGATATGTGTCAATTGATGCAACGGAAGGTTTTCGGGATGATAGTCTTTTTCAGGCACATAATAGGCCATTACGGCCACTGAGGGTTCATCGGAATTGGGTTGATTTTTAAAAACGGCAAATGCCGTAATCAATCCGAAAAGAAGTAGAAGTGAGATGGAGCGCAGCTGTTTCATTTTGTGTGATTTAGATTTTTAGAAAGTACTCCAAAAGAGATTGAATAGCGAAAGTTTTAGACCAAGAACAGCTTGATTAATACGGACAACAATTTTGCGGATAAAAGTATGCCATTTGTTTTTAGTTAATATTTAGCCAAATAAAATCTACGAATTCAAATCTGAAATACATTTACTTCAGTTTTAAATTTATTTGACTCATGAAACAAGCGAAGTCAACTGGAAAGTCATCTCCTGCAAAAGCGGTTAAACCTGCTGCAAAGAAGACTACCCAAGCTACTGGTAAGAAGAAGTAACTTGGTTTTTGGATTCTCCGGAATCCTGCAACGAGATAAAAGAAAACGCCCCGATGAAAATCGGGGCGTTCCTATTTTTAATCCGAATGGGATGTCTTACATCATGCCAGGCATTCCACCGCCACCCATTGGAGGTCCGGCTGGAGTATCTTCTTTGATGTCAGTCAATGCACATTCAGTTGTCAAGATCATACCTGCTACCGAAGCGGCGTTTTCCAAAGCAATTCGGGTTACTTTCTTAGGGTCTATGATACCTGCCTGAAGCATGTCAACATACTTGTCAGATTTGGCATCATATCCGTAATCTTTTTTGCCTTCAAGTACTTTAGCAATTACTACGGAGCCTTCACCGCCAGCGTTTTCAACGATGGTACGTAATGGAGACTCAATGGCCTTGGCCACGATTTGTACACCTGTGGTTTCATCCAAAGAATCGGTAGTCAATTTTTCAAGCACTTTTTTGGCACGTACCAATGCTACGCCACCACCGGCAACAATACCTTCTTCCACAGCGGCACGAGTAGCGTGCAAGGCATCATCAACACGGTCTTTTTTCTCCTTCATCTCAACTTCTGAAGCAGCACCTACATATAAAACGGCAACTCCACCAGCCAATTTGGCCAAACGTTCTTGCAATTTTTCCTTGTCATAATCAGAAGTAGTGGTCTCAATCTGAGATTTGATTTGGTTTACTCTTGCTTTGATGTCAGAGGGTTTACCAGAACCGTTCACAATTGTAGTGTTGTCCTTGTCGATGGTTACGGTCTCAGCGGTACCCAACATATCCAAAGAAGCATTTTCCAAAGAGAAACCTCTTTCCTCGGAAATTACAGTTCCACCGGTTAGGATAGCGATGTCTTCCAACATGGCTTTTCTTCTGTCGCCAAATCCAGGTGCTTTAACAGCAGCAATTTTAAGACCGCCTCTCAATTTGTTCACTACCAAAGTGGCCAAGGCTTGCCCTTCAACATCTTCGGCAATGATCAAAAGGGGTCTTCCAGATTGTGCAACGGGCTCAAGGATGGGAAGAATCTCTTGTAGATTGGAAATTTTCTTATCGAACAATAGAATATAAGGATTCTCCAAATCGGCCACCATTTTGTCGGTATCGGTTACGAAGTAAGGAGAAAGGTAACCTCTATCAAATTGCATACCTTCTACTACATCAACATAGGTGTCCGTACCTTTGGCTTCCTCAACAGTGATTACACCTTCTTTACCAACTTTATCAAATGCTTTGGCGATAAGGTCACCAATAGTCTCATCGTTATTTGAAGAAATTGAGGCAACTTGTTTGATTTTATCTGAATCGTTGCCCACTTTCTTGGCTTGCTTTTCCAAGTCAGCTACCAAAGCCTCAACCGCTTTGTCTATACCTCTTTTCAGGTCCATTGGGTTGGCCCCGGCAGCAACGTTTTTAAGCCCTTCTTTTACAATGGCTTGTGCCAATACGGTTGCTGTAGTGGTACCGTCACCGGCTTGATCATTGGTTCTGGAAGCAACTTCCTTCACCATTTGCGCCCCCATATCTTCTAGGGGATCTTCCAATTCAATTTCTTTTGCTACAGAAACACCATCCTTGGTTACTTGTGGTGCACCGAACGATTTACTGATGATCACGTTTCTTCCCTTGGGTCCCAAGGTTACTTTTACAGCTTCGGCCAATTTGTCCACACCTCTTTTAAGGCCGTCACGTGCATCTATCTCAAACTTAATATCTTTTGCCATTTTTAAATTTTTTAGTTGAAAAAATTAATTTCCAAAATTCAATTCCCAAACTCCATTTTGGAAGGTTGATAGGGATTGGTTTGGATTTTGATTATTGGTTTTTGGAATTTTCCGCTATACTATTGCCAAAATATCGCTCTCGCGCATCATCAAATAGTCCGTACCGTCCAATTTAAGTTCGGTACCGGCATATTTTCCATATAATACGGTATCACCTACTTTAACGGTGACCTTTTCATCTTTGGTTCCGGGTCCAACAGCAACTACGTTGCCTTTTTGTGGTTTTTCCTTTGCGTTGTCCGGGATGATGATACCGGAGGCAGTTTTGGTCTCGGCCTGTAGAGGCTCGATCAGTACTCGGTCTGCCAATGGTTTGATATTAACTTTAGCCATATTTTTAATTATTTAGGTATTTGTTTTAAAAATTCTGGAACATTGGGGCAGAAATTGTGCCAATGCCCAAAAACTGACATTATGGAAAACAAAAATGCCAGCTTGTCACTCAAGCTGGCATTTTTGTATGCGTTGTCACTATCAATTGATGGTGTCTGTTGGATCGGAACTGCCAGTAGGAAGTTGTTCAGGGACTTCCTCGGGCACTGTTTCTGGAATAGTGGCCTCCGTATCATCGCCCTGCAACAATTTTGAATCTGCTTGGCTGTAGCTTCCCTTTAGGGAAACGTTGGACAAAAGAATCAATACTATTAATAATGTGGCAAGGGTCCAAGTACTTTTATCCAAAAAGTCACCGGTTTTCTTCACACCTCCCACAACTTGATTTCCACCGCCTCCAAAAGACGAGGACAATCCACCACCTTTAGGATTTTGGACCATAATGACCAAGACCAACAAAAGGCACACGATAATGATCAAAATCAAAAAAATTGTAAACGTGCTCATTTTTTATCTTATTCTTTTTCTTTCTGCAGCTTCTTCACCGCCCGAATTTGGTCTGCAAAGAAACCACTTTTTTCTGGATATTTCAAACTCAATATTTTAAAGGCTTGAATGGCCTTTTTGTACTTCTTTTGTTCCAGATAAACCTTGGCCAAAGTCTCCGTCATCAGCTCGTTTTTATCGAACTTGGTGGATGCTTTGATGTCGATTTTGGGATTGGTATTTTCCTTGGGGACAATCTTGGGATTGTTTTCTATGAACTTGTCCAAGAGATCAAACTTTTTCTTCTTTTCCAATTCATCCATGACATCCTCTTCGGGTTCTTTCTCGGTAGATTTGGAGGTCAATTGTAGCCATTCGGTAAAAGAGTGCTTTTCCTTTTTGGTGAAGGGAATTGGTTTGCCAAGGTTCAAGTCATTTTCTGAAGTGGTTTCTTGTTTAGCCTTGGGAGATTCTGCTTTTTCCTCTTCTTGATTTTCAGGAGATTTGGATTTGAACAAGGCAGGGTTCAATATCTGCTCGGCATCCTGAATGTTTTGGGGAAGCGCTACTTCCTCAGCTTCCACCAGCATGGCATTCACATTTTCACTGGGTTCAATTTCTTCAGAAATGGCATTTTGGTCTTCCAATTTTGACCGTCGTCCCGCTATGGTATCGGCAATGTTGTTTTGGATAAATTCCTTCGATGTGATGTAATCAAAAAGTACATCCCTATCCGCCGTATGGGCCGCTGCAACTTTTAACGCGTTGTTGTATTTGTAGCTATCAAGATTTCTAAGTCCCTTTAAATGCAGTGCACGGGCCGCCTGAAAATACGGATACTCCTCAATGATATCTTCCAGTTCCCGAGTTTGTTTTGGGGATAGGATGGTATTTGAGTTTTGAAGAATCTGTATAAAATCCGATACGTTCATAGTAATTACCAATTTCCCAAGGAAGCATTAAAAATATCTTGGGTAAGTCGATCAAAGATTTCTTCGTGGGCAGCCGCCTGTACCGAGGTCAGTGAAGCTGCTGCGTCAAAATCGTAAAAAAAGGAAAAACGGCGTTCAAAATCCGCATCTTCCTTGGTGTTGTTAAAAAACCGAACGTTTACACTCATGGTAAGCCTGTTTTGAGCGGTCCGCTGATCGGCAGTCGCCGTCATGGGCACCACCTTGTATTCCACAATTTCTCCTTCGTACAACAAATCACCGTTGTTTCCGGTAAGGGAAAGGCTGGTAAGGTTGTTTATCAAATCTTGCAGTGCCAAGGTAAAATCCCGATCCAAACCGGGAACAATGATGGAACTTGGGGATTGATCTGCATAATTTTGGAAAAAATTCACCTGAAAGGTCGTAGCAGTTCCAATATCGGCCCCAGAAAAATTATAAGCACCACAACTGTATAGACTTAGGGTCAGTGCAAAAAGTCCAACTTTAAAACTGTTTTTTCTCTTCATTCTCATATCAATTTGGTGCAGCAAAGTTGGCAATTTACAAATCGTATTGTTTTATTTTTCGATACAAGGTACGCTCTGAAATCCCCAATTCGGCAGCCGCTGCTTTACGTTTTCCGCGGTTGCGCTCCAGTGATTTTTTTATCAGCTCTATTTCCTTTTCCTGTAAAGATAGGGTTTCTTCTTCTTCAATTTCTTCCGCAAAATGATAGCGGTCTTCTTGGGGCTGGGGAATATGCGCCGGTTTCTCTACCACGGGTTCGGGTAAATGGAGGACTTCGGCCATGCTTTCTTCGGCTTCTATGTCTTCTTCTTCCTTATTTCCGTAAATTTTGCGGATAAGGGTTTCATTTTCTTCCTGAACCTTTTCAGAATTGTCGTGCTTCAACAATTCCAGAGTGAGTTTTTTTAAATCGTTCAAATCACCTTTCATGTCGAACAAAACTTTATACAAAATCTCCCTCTCGTTGCTAAAATCTCCCTCTTTTTTGGTCTGACCTACCACGGCAGGTAGATTAGAGGTGCTGGCGTTGGGCAAATAGCTGTTCAATGTTGATGCGGAAATGGTCCTATTTTCTTCCAGCACTGAAATCTGTTCAGCAATGTTTCGGAGCTGCCTAATATTTCCCGGCCAGCGGTATTTGGTCAACAAGTGAACAGCATCATCTTCTAACCGAATGGTGGGCATTTTGTATTTCTGTCCAAAATCCGAGGCAAACTTTCGAAACAGCAAATGAATATCATCCTGACGTTCCCGAAGTGGTGGGATATTGATTTCCACAGTGCTCAATCTATAATAAAGATCTTCTCGAAACTTTTCATTTTTGATGGCCTCGAACATGTTGATGTTGGTAGCCGCCACAATGCGAACGTTGGTCTTTTGCACTTGGGAAGAACCCACTTTCAAGAATTCGCCATTTTCCAAGACCCGAAGCAAACGAACCTGGGTTGTTAAGGGAAGCTCCCCGACTTCATCCAAAAAAATGGTTCCGCCATCGGCCACTTCAAAATAACCACTACGGGTCTGGGTGGCTCCGGTAAAGGCGCCTTTTTCGTGACCAAACAATTCACTGTCAATGGTTCCTTCGGGGATGGCACCACAGTTAACGGCAATGTATTTTGCATGTTTGCGGTGCGATAGGGAATGGATGATTTTTGGAATGGCTTCCTTTCCCACCCCACTCTCTCCGGTCACCAAAACTGAAATGTCCGTAGGGGCTACCTGCATCGCCTTTTCCAATGCCCGGTTGAGCTTTACATCGTTGCCAATGAGCTCAAATCGTTGTTTTATTGATTGAATACTTTCCATTTATGGTACTCCTGAAAAAGCAGGAATCTTTATTGTTTTGTTTTTGGATTCCGCACGGTACTTCGACTACGCTCAGTATCCCAGCGGAATGACAAACGATTCTTAATTATTTTTTGAGTACCCCACTGCCTCACCGATTAAGGTCGCGGAGGTACATTCATTGATCTTTACATGAACAAAATCGCCTATGTTGTAGTGTTCTTTAGGAAAGACCACCACTGTGTTTTGTGAATTACGGCCCATCCAATGCGCATCGGATTTTTTGGAAGTACCTTCTATTAGGACTTCTTCCGTTTTTCCCAAATGTTGTTGGGTGCGATAATGGCTGTGCTTTTGCTGTAGTTCGATGATTTCCGTGAGGCGTCTTTTCTTTACCGCTTCAGGAACATCATCCTCCATTTTTCGCTCCGCGAGGGTACCGGGCCGTTCGGAATAGGCGAACATAAAACCAAAGTCGTACTTCACGTATTCCATCAAACTCAAGGTGTCCTGATGGTCCTCTTCGGTTTCTGTAGGGAACCCCGTTATCATATCTTGACTAATGGCACAATCGGGAATTATTTTTTTGATGTTGTCGATCAACTCAAAATATTCCTCACGAGTGTGCAGACGGTTCATCGCCTTCAAAATACGATTACTTCCACTTTGCACGGGCAAATGGATGTAGTTGCAGATGTTTTCATATTTAGACATGGCCTCGATGACATCCAAGGTCATGTCCTGTGGATTGGAAGTGGAAAAACGAATTCGCATTTTGGGCTGGGCCTCTGCCACCAGTTCCAAAAGTTTGGCAAAGTTTACCGAAGTAGCCTTCTGCATATCCGAAGCTTTTTCATAATCCTTCTTCAATCCACCACCATACCAAAGGTAGCTGTCCACATTTTGCCCAAGCAATGTGATTTCCTTAAATCCTTTTTCCCATAGCTCGCTAACTTCCTGTAAAATGGATTGCGGGTCGCGACTGCGCTCCCTTCCCCGGGTAAACGGCACCACACAGAAAGTGCACATATTATCACAGCCACGTGTAATGGAAACAAAGGCTGTGACGCCGTTGGAGTTCAATCGTACCGGAGCCACATCACCATACGTCTCGTCCTTGGAAAGGATAACGTTCACGGCATTGCGGCCTTCATCAATTTCTTGGATGAGGTTGGGAAGGTCTTTGTAGGCATCGGGGCCTACCACCATGTCCACTATTTTTTCCTCTTCGAGGAACTTGCTCTTGAGTCGTTCCGCCATGCAGCCCAAAACCCCCACCTTCATGCTGGGATTGGTCTTTTTTACCGCGTTGAATTTTTCCAAGCGTTTGCGAACGGTCTGTTCGGCCTTTTCACGAATGGAACAGGTGTTCACCAGAACCAAATCGGCTTCATCCAATATTTGGGTGGTATTGAATCCTTCCTTGGCCAAAATGGAAGCCACAATTTCACTATCGGAAAAATTCATCTGGCACCCATAACTTTCAATGTAGAGCTTACGGGTGTTCTTATGGTTATTTTCCAAGGTCAAAGTGCTTCCTTGCTGGCTTTCGTCTATTATTTTTTCTACGCTTTCGTCCTTTATCATATTCGTACAATGGGCTGCAAAGATAATGGTTATTCCATTTTAGTGACAATTTGGCAGTTAAAATTTAACCAAAAATGTAACGCAACTTTTTTAGCTTTAATTTATCTAATGACCACAGTTTCAATCAGAAAAAACAAACGCAAATGAAAACGAAAATCCTATTTCTACTCTCTTTGACCGTACTGTTCTCCTGCGACAAAGATGATTCCAATGGCGAATACGCCGATTACCTGGTGGCGCGTCCGCTGGTAATCAGCAAGGCCGAGTTTGCTACGAGTGTTGATGTGGTTGCCCCAAGGCCAGTTAATGAATCTGGAAAGGTTTACACCTATCAGGATTATATTTTTATCAATGATATGTACCAAGGTATCCATGTGATTGATAACAGTAATCCCTCACAACCCGTAAAGATTGCCTTTATAACAATTCCCGGGAACGTGGATATTTCGGTGAAGGATGATTATTTGTACGCAGATAGTCTCATGGACTTGGTGGTTATTGATATTTCAGACCTCAACAATATAGCATTGGTCAACCGATTGGAAAATGTGCTATATGGAAATGTTTTCTTTCCGTTTGAAGCCGATTTGGTGGAAGACACTAATTTTGATTATGAGTCTGAGATGATCATTGGCTGGGAGACCACTACCGAAAGAAGATTGATTTCAGAAGTTGAGGCACAAAACGGAGGGTTTGTATTTAGGGAGGATTTTGCCCTTGCCAATGATGCGTCAGGAGGTACAGGGCAAGGTGGTTCTTTAGCACGGTTTAAAATTGTAAATGATTATCTCTACGCTGTAGACAGTCATAATATTAATGTGTTCAATATTTCTGATTTGGAAAATCCGCAGAATTTGGATGATGTCTATGCCGGTTTCGACATAGAGACCATTTTTTATAACGGCACCTATTTGTTCTTGGGAAGTATGCGCGGCATGTATATTTATGATATTGCCGACCCCGCTGCACCGTCCTTGATTTCAGAATTTGAGCATGGCACGGCCTGCGACCCCGTTGTTGTGGATGGAGATTATGCCTATGTTACCCTTAGGGGTGGCAATGGGTGCGGTGCTACAGAAAGTGGCTTGTTCATTGTGGACATTTCCAATATTGAAAATCCAAAATTAGTGGTACAATATCCAATGGATGGTCCTTATGGCTTGGGCATCAAAGATGAAAAGATCTTTGTGTGCGATGGAGAATCTGGACTCAAGGTCTATGATAAAACCGATATCATGGATTTAGTGGAGTTAAATCATTTTGAAAATATTGTTACGTTTGATGTCATTCCTTTGGAAAACCATTTGATAATGGTGGGTGACGGCATCCTCTATCAATATGAATATTTAGACAACGATATTAGGCTCATCAGTCAGATAGGGCTTAACTAAAAAGCACAATATCAATTGTAAATATCCCGTTTTTAGCGGGATATTTTTTTGATAAGAGTTTTGTAAAAAATTCAAAATCGAATTTTTGATATACTTTTGTTACCACAAAACCTAGTGCATGCCAAAGAATTTAGTTATTGTTGAGTCCCCCGCAAAGGCAAAGACCATAGAACGATTTCTAGGAAAAGAATACCAAGTAGAATCCAGTTTTGGACATATTGTAGACCTTCCGTCCAAAGAACTTGGGGTTGATGTAGAAAACGATTTTAAGC
This sequence comes from Allomuricauda sp. ANG21, assembly GCF_040705235.1. NCBI lineage: Bacteria > Pseudomonadati > Bacteroidota > Flavobacteriia > Flavobacteriales > Flavobacteriaceae > Allomuricauda > Allomuricauda sp. ANG21. The sequence goes on from NZ_JBFCVT010000004.1 coordinate 119,696, forward strand.
CAAAATATACAGTTGACAAGGAGAAAAAAGCCTTGGTGAAAAAACTAAAGGACCTTGCCCAAAAGGCCGATACCATATGGTTGGCCAGTGATGAGGACCGGGAAGGAGAAGCCATTTCTTGGCATTTGGCGGAGACACTGAATTTGGACAAGGATAAGGTAAAGCGGATTGTTTTCAACTCCATTACCAAATCAGCGATTCAAAAAGCTATAGAGAATCCAAGGGAAATTAATTACAACTTGGTAAATGCCCAGCAGGCCAGAAGGGTCTTGGACCGATTGGTGGGGTATGAACTTTCTCCGGTATTATGGAAAAAGATAAAGCCGGGACTCTCCGCAGGTCGGGTACAGTCGGTGGCAGTGAGGCTGATTGTGGAACGTGAACGCGAGATTGATGCCTTCAACCCAGAAGCATCATTCCGAATTAAAGCTGAATTTAAAACAGAAGAAGGAAGTATTTTTTCGGCAAAGCTCAACAAGACCTTTCCAAGTAAGGAAGCAGCAGAAGCATTCTTGAAACAAAATATGGGCGCTGATTTTTCAGTGGCCAACTTGGATAAAAAGCCGGCCAAGAAATCGCCGGCACCACCATTTACCACTTCCACTTTGCAACAAGAAGCTTCCCGTAAGCTGTACTTTTCGGTGAGCAGAACCATGCAAGTGGCCCAACGCTTGTACGAAGCGGGTCTCATTACTTATATGAGAACGGATAGTGTAAATCTTTCCAATGAAGCTTTGGCCGCGGCCAAGGATGCCATTTTGGAGAATTATGGGGAGGATTACAGTCAGGTGCGGAACTACACAGGAAAAACAAAAGGGGCACAAGAGGCGCACGAAGCCATTCGCCCCACAGATATGAAATTGCAGTCCCCATCCTTGGAGCGGGACCAGTCAAAATTATATGAACTCATTTGGAAACGTACCCTTGCTTCGCAAATGAGTGATGCCCAGTTGGAACGTACCAATGTTAAGATTCAGGCCAATACCCACCAAGAAGAATTTACGGCCAATGGAGAGGTGGTTAAGTTTGATGGTTTCCTTAAAGTGTATTTGGAAGGAACCGATGACGAAGACAGTGCTGAGGAACAAGAGGGAATGCTTCCGGCCATGAAAGTGGGCGAAGCATTGCAAAATGTTTTCATTTCCGCCACCGAACGATTCACAAGACCACCGTATCGCTACACAGAGGCTTCCTTGGTAAAGAAATTGGAAGAATTGGGAATCGGACGACCATCCACTTACGCACCGACCATTTCAACCATTCAAAACAGGGGGTATGTGGAAAAAGGAAGCGTGGAAGGTTCCGAACGCAATTACCTTCAATTGATTTTGGAGGAAGGCAAACTTGCTGAAAAGAAACTATCTGAAATGGTGGGTTCCGACAAAGGAAAATTGGTGCCAACCGATATCGGAATGATCGTGAACGATTTTTTGGTGAGTCACTTTACCAAAATCCTCGATTACAATTTTACGGCACAGGTCGAAGAAGATTTTGACGAGATTGCTTCGGGCGAGGAAGATTGGCAACACATGATGAAGTCTTTCTACAAGGAGTTTCATCCCAATGTGATCGAAGTTGAGGAGAATGCGGAACGTGCCAGCGGGGAACGTGTGTTGGGTACGGACCCAAAATCGGGCCGACAAGTGGCTGCAAGGTTGGGTCGTTTTGGCCCCATGGTCCAGATTGGAACTGTGGATGAAGAAGAAAAACCATTGTTCGCAAGCCTATTGCCCGATCAATCCATCAATACCATCACCTTTGAAGAGGCCATGGAACTTTTCCAATTGCCACGCAAGCTCGGTGTATATAAAGGAGAAGAGGTAGAGGCCAATGTAGGCCGTTATGGTCCTTATGTTCGATTTGGGAAAAAATTCATTTCACTCGGTCAAGGAGAAAGTGCTTTTGATGTAGATTTGGATAGGGCCATTGAATTGATCAAGGAAAAGGAAAAAGCAGATGCCCCTATCGCAAGTTATGAAGGGAAGGAAGTTACCAAAGGTAAAGGTCGATTTGGACCGTTCATCAAATGGGATGGAATGTTCATCAATGTGAACAAAAAATATGATTTTGATAATCTTTCCCAATCCGATATTGAACAGCTCATTGAGGACAAAAAGAAAAAAGAAGCCGAAAAGGTGGTGCAGGAATGGCCAGATGAAAAAATTAGGATTGAGAAGGCCCGATGGGGAAGACATAATATTATTAAAGGTAGGGTAAAAGTGGAATTGTCCAAAGATGTGGATGCCACCAAAGTTTCGTTGGAAGAAGCCAAGGCCCTATTGGAAAAGAAAACTCCTAAGAAAAAAGCCAAGTCAAAAGCTAAGAAATAATATGGCATTCGATTTTTTGGTTCCTGTGAAGGATAAAGTGTTGGCACATTCTGAGTTGCTGCCAGAACAGTCATTGGGCAAAAACATCCACGTACATACCGAAAAGGATGGACTCCCAGTGTTTGCCCACGCCGATGTAGCCATTTTTGGCGTATTGGAATCCAGAAATGCATTTGAGAAAAAAACCGAGCTATTGAATGTGGATGAAATCCGGATTCAGCTCTACCGCCTTATGATGGGCAATTGGAACTCCACCATCATCGATATTGGGGATGTGGAAGAGGGTGATACCGTGGATGACACCTATTTTGTGGTGAAGGAGATTGTAGCAGGCCTACTTGAAGAGAACATCATACCTATTATAATTGGTTGCACCCAAGACATCACCTTTCCCACCTATCGCGCTTTCGACAAGATCAAGGAAATGGTGAATCTGGTCTCCATAGATAGTCGGTTCGATTTTGGCGAAGATGACGAATTGATTTCTTCGCATTCCTATATGAGTAAGATTATTACGGATAAACCCAATAATCTTTTTAATTTTTCCAACATTGGTTACCAGAGCTATTTCAATGCACAAGAAGAGATAGATTTGATGGAGCGCCTGTTCTTTGATGCCTATCGCCTGGGAGACATTGCTGCCAATTTGGAGCTGACCGAACCGGTTTTACGAAGCACGGATATTGTTAGTTTGGATTTACGTGCCATTCGCGCCTGCGAAATGGGATTGTCCAAAAACTTTTCCCCCAATGGTTTTACTGGAAGGGAAATCTGTACCATTGCCCGATATGCTGGTATCAGTGACCGTGTCTCCTTGTTTGGCATCTACGAAGGGGAGAATTCCCATCAGGCGTTTCAAATGATTGCCCAGATCATTTGGTACTTTATAGAGGGGTTGAGCTTTAGGGTCAAGGAAACCCCAACTTCAAAGAGTGAGGATTTTACAAAGTTCACCGTACCCACCGATACCGAGGAACTGGTGTTTTATAAAAGCCATGTTACCGAAAGGTGGTGGGTAGAAGTCCCATCAATTTTACCTGAACATACTAAAACAAATTCGGTTGCGTTATTACCTTGCACCGAAGGGGACTATTTGGATGCTTGCAACCAAAACATTCCAGAAAGGTGGTTCAAGGCCTACAGAAAGGGCTTTAACTAAACAAATTAATTTTTGAGCATTAATTGGTTTTACACAATAATTCATTCAAAAAGTAGTTTTGAGAGTAATGAATTTGTGTAGAGCAGTTTATAATCTTGAATCGAATAATTTAACCTAAAGTATGAGAAAGCTATTCTTATCATCTATAGCACTTGTTTTTTTACTCAGCAGTTGTGGGTCTAAATCAAGGTCAAAAGGTGAGTTAGTTGGGGCCCCTGGAAAAAAATGGCATCCAGAGAAACCATATGGAATGGAACTGATTCCTCGAGGCGCCTTCGTAATGGGAAAAGCCGATGAGGATCAAGCAAAAGTTTTGAACGCACCTACAAGAACGGTTACCGTACGTTCATTTTATATGGATGACACGGAAATCACAAATAGTGAGTACCGTCAGTTTGTAGAGTGGGTAAAAGATTCCATTGTTAGAACCAGATTGGCCATTTTGGCTGATGAATTGGGCATAGGCCCCGAAGATGAAGGTATTGGTGAGTATGCTTTTAAGGATACGGACACCACCGAGCTTTCTGTGTATGACAAATATATGCTCGATAACTATGCCGGAATGGGAGCCACAGGATATGAAGGCAGAGCATTGAATACTGATGTTGATTTGGTATGGGATACTTCTGAATACCCAGATGAGTACTATGCCGAGGTAATGGATTCCATTTATCTTCCAGAAGAAGAAAGCTACAATGGGTTAAGATCTATAGACGTTACCAAATTGAAGTACAAATACAGCTGGATGGACATTGAGGCTGCCGCCCGTGCCAGAACCGGAAGTAGAAAGGACTTCATAAAACATGAGGAGTTAGGAATTTATCCAGACACCACGGTGTGGATCAGGGATTTTGAATATTCCTATAACGAACCCATGCACAATGATTATTTTTGGCATGATGCGTACAGTGATTATCCTGTTGTGGGGGTAAACTGGATGCAGGCCAAAGCATTTTGCAATTGGAGGACCAAGTTTAAGAACGATGACCAAAAAAGCCGAGGAAAGCAATTCGTGAACCAATTTAGGTTGCCAACCGAAGCCGAATGGGAATACGCCGCTAGAGGTGGTATTGAAGGAGGAACATACCCGTGGGGTGGACCGTACGTAATTAGTGATACGGGATGCTTTATGGCCAACTTTAAGCCCCAACGTGGTGATTACGCAGCAGATGCTGCATTGTATACCGTGGAAGCAAAATCTTTTGAGCCCAACGATTACAACTTGTACAACATGGCCGGTAACGTATCGGAATGGACAAATTCAAGTTTTGATGCAGGTGCTTACGAATATTTGTCCACTATGAACCCGAACATCGGTTCCCAGAACAATCAGCGAAAAGTGATTCGTGGTGGATCTTGGAAAGATGTGGCCTACTTCCTGCAAGTAAGTACACGTGATTATGAGTACCAAGATTCAGCAAGAAGCTACATCGGGTTCAGAACTGTTCAGGATTACATGGGAGAGGAAGACTCCACAAACGGAGCACGAAGCGGATTATAACAGAGATTAAAAGAAAAAAAGAACACTATATAAATAAACCAGTAACCAAATACTTATTTATATAACTTAATTAAAACTAGAATTATGGCACAGTCAAAATCAACAAAAAAGCTGTTTAACATGGCCTACGGGCTTGGAGCATCGGTAGTAATTATTGGTGCATTGTTCAAGATCCTTCACTGGGAGTTTGGACCACTTACAGGTGGACTTCTTCTTGCAGTTGGACTTATTACTGAAGCATTGATCTTTGCGATCTCTGCATTTGAACCAGTAGACGACGAATACGATTGGTCTTTGGTATACCCAGAATTGTCTGGTGGTCAAGCAGATTCTAAAAGAAAGCAAGATGCTAAAGACGCCAAAGAAGCTGAAGGAATCCTTTCCAGAAAATTGGATGACCTTTTAAAAGAGGCCAATATTGATTCTGAGCTTTTCTCAAGCTTGGGTGAAAGTATCAAGAGTTTTGAAGGTGCCGCCAAGAATATTGCTCCAACTACAGATGCAATCCAGCACACCAAAAAATACTCTGAGGAATTGTCTCATGCCGCTGCTCAAATGGAATCTTTGAACAGCCTTTACAAAGTTCAATTGGAAAGTGCTAGCCGTCAAGCTTCCATCAACGAGGAAGTAGTTCAGAATGCTGGTGCTTTAAAAGAGCAAATGGAATCTTTAGCTACCAACCTATCTTCTTTGAACGGAGTATACGGTAATATGCTAACTGCCATGGGCGGAAGAAACTAATTAGGGTTTTTAGTTGATATACCAAACCCCAAATCAAATTAATTTATAATTCTAATTAGATAAACATGGCATCAGGAAAACAAACGCCACGTCAGAAGATGATCAACCTTATGTATTTGATCTTCATCGCGATGTTGGCCCTTAATATGAGCAAGGAAGTACTTGCCGCTTTCGGACTTATGAATGAAAAGTTGGAAACTTCCAACACAAACATGGACGAAAACAACTCTAACTTTTTTGCAAGCTTGGAAACCAAAGCTTCAGAAAACGAGGAGGAGTACGGCGAACTGTACAAAGACGCTCAAGAGATCAAACAACTTTCAGATAACTACTACAGCTATTTGGAAGGACTGAAGAAAGAAATGACCGCAGATTTGGAAGATCCAAAAGACTATGTGGTTATGGATAAATCAGACTACTTGGACCAGAAATTTTTCCAGGGCGACAATTTGGGTCCAGAAGGAAAGAAGTTCATGGACCAAATCAATGCCTACCGTGAAGGTGTGATCAACGCTTTGCCAGAAGGTGAGTTTGAAGCATTGAAATCTGCTGTAAAAGCTCGTTTTGCTACTGGAGATGAAGATGGTAAAGTTGAGAAAAGAGACGGTACACGTCAGGATTGGATCAACTATCACTACGAAGGTTTCCCATTGGTAGCCTCTTTAACAAAGATGACCCAGTTGCAGGCTGACATTAAAACCACTGAGCAAGAGGTATTGAAAACCCTTTTGGAAGGTGAGTTGACCGAGGCTGTATCCTTGACCAACTTTGCCAGTGCATTGTCTGCTCCAAAAACGGCTTACTATTCAGGCGAAAAGTATGATGGTAAGATCATTGTTAGCAAAACTGACAAGACGTCCACTCCTGTAAAAGCTGAGTTGACTTTGGACGGAAGACCATTGACCGAAGGTAAAGATTACGAATTGGAAGCTGGTGGGATCAAAATGTTGATCAGTGCCGGTACACCTGGTGATCATACCATTAAAGGAACCATGACATACATGCAAGATGGTAACGAGGTGCCTGTAGAAGTGAACAATACTTTTGCAACCATTTCCATGCCTAACGCAGCGGTTATCTCTGCTGATAAAATGAACGTAGTATACCGTGGTGTGGCCAACCCAATGACCATCTCCATCCCTGGTATTCCTGATAACAAAGTGAATGCTTCTGCGCCTGGTCTGACCAGAAGAAGCGGAAGCCAGTATGTGATGAACCCAGGTACGGGTAGAAGTGTAACCATTACCGCTTCAGGAACGTTGCCTGATGGTAAAGGTATCTCTACCAAGTCTGAGTTCCGTATTAAGGATATTCCAAGACCAGCAGGTACTGTACGTGGTGAATCAGGTAGTATTCAAATGCCAAGAAGAAACTTGGAGATTTCTACCATCGGAGCCATGTTGGAAGACTTTGATTTTGATTTGAACCTAGCCGTTGGCCAGTTCAAGTTCAAAGTGCCAGGTCAACCTACAGTAGTGGTTAACGGTAACAAATTGGACAACAGAGCTAAATCTGCCTTGAGTAGAGCGGGTAGAGGTGATGCTGTTCAGATTTTCGATATCCAAGCTTACATCACCAACAACAAGACGTACAAGTTGAAAAAGGTATCTCCTGTTGTGGTTGAGATTACAAACTAATAAAGTATACAAGTGATCATGAATTGGAAAAATGCATTAGTAATTGGATTGTTGGCGGTATTACCCGTATCAATGATGGGACAGGCAAATATTTTAAATGCCAAGTTGCCCGAGGATATCGGTAAGAAGACCAAAGCTCAAATTGAGCAAGATGCTGATGAACCCCTGCCTTATGGTTATGTGGACGATAGGGATATCCTTTGGTCCAAGACCGTGTGGGAAATCATCGATCTTGACGAGAGAGTAAACTTTCCACTATATTACCCTACCGATACCATAGGTATTGGTAAGGACAGAAGGTCGCTCTACCATGTTTTGATGAAAAACATCAGAAACGGTAAACTGACAGAGGTCTACACCGACTCTTACTTTACGGAAAAGCGAAAGTTGGAGGACCTATCAGCAACCTTGAGCAAAGTGGATACCACAGACCTTGGGTACGAGCAGTACAATGCCGGTGAGCAAATTTCTCCTGAGTTTATCAACAAAAGAGATCTTACCGCCGCAGATATTGAAGAGTACCGAATCAAAGGAATCTGGTATTTCGATAAACGCCAAGGAGAGCTTAAATATCGTTTATTGGGAATTGCACCCGTTGCACCCGATGTAAACTTCATCGATGATGAATCCATGAATCCAGGGCAGAACAAAGTAGAATTGTTCTGGGTTTGGTACCCTGCAGCAAGACAAATTCTGCACGATGCCAAAGTTTATAACCAGCAGAACTCTGCAAGACCCATTTCCTTTGATATGTTGTTGAATGCACGCCGTTTCAACGGAGTGATCTACAAAGAGGAAAACGTTCACGAAGATCGTGAAATAGACGATTATATTTTTGACAATGCATTGTTCCAGCTCTTGGAAGCTCAACGAATTAAAGAGCACATAAGAGATAGGGAGCAAGATATGTGGGCATATTAATAATGCTCAACTTTGAAAGCCCACTGGGGAATCAAAGTTGTTAGCAGAATTAATCCCGATGAAAATCGGGATTCCCACCAAATAATTTCCAATTCAATACAACTAACGCCGCACGAAAGTGCGGCGTTTTTTTTGCATTCAAGATAAAACTGTCATTTCGAGCTGTCAGTCTGAGCGGAGTCGAAGACAAAAGCGAGAAATCTGAATAAGAGGAAAGTTTAAGGAATAGGAAAGGGGTAATAGGTAGTACAGTGCTCGTTCGTCAATTCTAGCTGGATTTTTTCCTTGAAAAATGCTAACTTCAATTTTCTCTGCCTAAAGGCAAATAGCCGAAGTATTAAAACGAATCATATCTTATAACGTTGCCAGAAATGTTGAAAAAACTCAATTAAAAATTAAAATACTATGAGCATTAGAATTAAAGACTTTGGAATTAACTTAAAAACTGTCTACTGTCCGAAATGTAATACTGAACAACCAAAAATTAGAAAGCCAAAAGGATGGAAGGAAATTTTATGGGGTGGAAATACCTGCGAAAATTGTGGTTGTAAAATGGATAAATATGGAAAAGAAAGGAAATAAAATTTGGCAGGTATCGGAATTGTTTGCTCAATCGGAATAAAAACAACAAAATCACCTATCTGTTGCACCCATTACTTATCACTCAAACATCCAACATTCGTGACGATTGGTTTAATTCGTGTCCAACCATAAAAAGACCCACCTCCTAATAAGCAACATCTACTTGAGATTCCTACTTTTGCACCATGCATGATTACTTGGTTGTTGGTTTGGGTTTGGCCGGAATTTCCTTCTGTGAGGTGTTGGAAAAAGAAGGTAAAACCTTTACCGTGGTTTCGGATAGTTCCCAGCAGGCCTCCCAAGTGGCCGGAGGGCTCTATAACCCAGTCATTTTAAAACGGTTCACCTTGGCGTGGAAGGCCAAAGTACAAATGGAACTGGCCCAACCCTTCTATGCAGATTTGGAGCAAAAATTGGGTCAGAAATTGGACTACAAAGTTCCTGTGCTGCGTAGGTTTGCCTCCATCGAAGAACAGAATGCATGGTTTGAAGCTTCTGACAAGCCCGGTCTCGACCACTTTTTGTCCACTACCACCGTTCAAAACAAAAATTCAAGTATTGATGCCCCCTTCGGTTTTGGTGAGGTAAAGCACACTGGAAGGATTGACACGGCCACTTTGGTGGAATCCTACCAAGGGTATTTGAACAAGAAAGGTCTTTTGACTGAAGAGTCTTTCGATTTTTCTTGTTTTGAGCATCAAGAGGGGCATATTTCGTACAAATCGATACAAGCCAAGCGGATTGTGTTTTCATGCGGCTATGGCCTCAAAAACAACCCATTTTTCAACTATCTCCCGCTAAATGGGACCAAAGGGGAGCTGTTGACGATAAAATCGCCAGACTACAACGAAGAAAATGTGATAAAATCTTCGGTTTTCAGTATTCCATTGGGTGACGACCTTTACCGAATTGGTGCTACCTACAAATGGAAGGACAAGACCAATGAACCTACCGAAGCATCCAAAAAAGAACTGTTGGACAAATTAAAAACGTTTCTAAAATGTGATTTTGAGGTCGTGGACCATGTGGCCGGCATTCGCCCTACCGTTGTGGACAGACGACCTTTGGTCGGTCAACATCCAAAACACAAAAACCTCTATGTGCTCAACGGATTTGGGTCACGCGGTGTGCTTATAGCACCCTACACTTCCGCCCAGTTGTTCAATTTTATCGAACGCAAAGACTCAATAGACCCTGAAATCGATATCAAACGGTTCACAAAGAAATACTACAACCCCTGACTTAATCCTCAGTTCGAGTTTTTCCGAAGGAAAAGCCCGCCTGCCGGACGGGCAGGTATCGAGAACTTGCTTCTTCCGAAGGAAGGACTTTCCTACGGTAATCAGATGTTGGGAGTTAAGTTTTTGATGGAAAAAGAATTACTTCATTTCATGTTCCAAAACAGCTTTGCTCTTGGCAGCACTGGAATCATATTTGATGAAGAAATTGATCCAAATATTTCGCGATAGTCGAATAATTACGGGCATAAACACCACCAGGGTGCCAACAATGGCAATAAAGGCAGTCTTCAATGAAGTCGCCAGAAACAAATACGAAATCACAAAAGCGGCTACTGCAAACGCAATCCCAACCCCATAGCTCACATACATGGAACCATAGAAAAACGAGGGCTCAATCTTGTATTTTGTGCCGCAGTGCGAACAACGTTCGTGCATTTTAAATAATTGGGAAAGGGCATAAGGATTGGTGTTTTTATACATGCTCTCCTCATGGCATTTGGGACAACTTCCTGTTAAAATACTGTACAGTTTGCTTCCTTTTTTTAACATTTGCAGCGATTTTGATGCAAAAATACGGATTCACCGAGTTTTGCTGTGTAATTCAAGTCACATTAAATGCTAAATATTCATAATCTTTCAGTAGCCTTTGGAGGTGAATATCTTTTTGAGGAAATCGCGTTTCGTTTAAACGGAGGGGACCGGGTTGGTCTTATCGGAAAAAACGGTGCCGGTAAATCTACATTGCTCAAATTATTGGCGAAGGAAATGGCTCCGGATGAAGGAACCATCGCCATGGAAAAGGATATTAAGATTGGATTTTTAAAGCAGGATATTGATTTTGAACAGGGCCGAACCGTTTTGGATGAATCCTACCAAGCTTTTGCTGAAATCAAATCCTTGGAGGGCAAGCTGGAGGAAATCAATACAGCTTTGGCTGAACGGACGGATTATGAAAGTGATTCGTACCACCAATTGATGGTCGACTTGAACGACGTGACCCACCACTACGAGATTTTGGGCGGCTACAACTATCAAGGGGATACAGAGAAAGTGTTGTTGGGCCTCGGGTTTAAACGTGCCGATTTCAACAAGTTGACCGATACGTTTTCCGGTGGATGGCGTATGCGGATTGAATTGGCTAAGCTCCTTCTTCAAAAAAATGACGTATTGTTGTTGGATGAGCCCACCAACCACTTGGATATAGAATCCATTATTTGGCTGGAACAGTTTCTTAAAAGTTACCCGGGAGCCGTGGTCATCGTATCCCACGATAAAATGTTCTTGGACAATGTCACCAACCGCACTATTGAAATTTCTTTGGGTCGAATTTATGATTACCCAAAACCGTATTCCAAGTTTCTGGAATTGCGAAGCGAAATCAAGGAACAACAGCTGAGTGCACAGAAGAACCAAGAAAAGCAGATTGCACAGACCGAAAGACTCATTGAAAAATTTAGGGCCAAATCCAGTAAGGCTAGCATGGCACAATCGCTCATAAAAAAGTTGGACAAGATGGAACGGATTGAGGTGGACGAGGAGGATAACAGTGTTATGAATGTCCGCTTTCCTGTCTCTGTTAACCCAGGGAAGGTGGTGGTAGAGCTGGATAGCCTGTCCAAGAGCTATGGAAAAAATGAAGTGCTTCGAGACATAGATCTATTGGTTGAACGTGGCAGTAAAACCGCATTTGTTGGTCAGAACGGACAAGGAAAAACCACTCTGGCCAAGATAATTGTGGGGGAATTGGACCATACGGGTGACGTGAAAATAGGTCACAATGTGCAATTGGGCTATTTTGCACAGAACCAAGCTGAATATTTGGATGGGAACAAAACGATTCTGGATACCATGACCGATGCCGCCAATGAAAAGAACAGAAGTAAGGTTCGGGATATTTTGGGATCTTTTCTTTTTCGGGGGGATGAGGTAGAAAAATATGTAAAGGTGCTTTCCGGTGGGGAACGAAACCGATTGGCACTGGCCAAAATGTTGCTGCAACCGTTCAATGTGTTAATCATGGATGAGCCTACCAACCACTTGGACATCAAATCCAAGAATGTGCTAAAGCAGGCCCTACAGAACTTTGAAGGAACCTTGATTTTAGTTTCCCATGATCGAGATTTCCTTCAAGGACTTACAAATCGGGTATACGAGTTCAAAGATGGCAACATCAAGGAATATTTGGGAGATATCGATTTTTATCTGGAGCAACGCAAAGCCGAGGATTTCAGAAAAATTGAGAAAGGTGAGAAAAAAGTAGAGGCAAAAGTTCAGGCAGAAGAGAAAGAAAGCGATTATCACACCCAAAAAAAGCAAAAATCATTGAAAAACAGGCTTAGTGGGGTGGAAAAGAAGATTTCAGAGTTGGAAAAGGAAATCAGTGAAATAGATCATGAGCTGCTCATGGATTACGATAAAACCATCGCCAAGCCTAACTTTTTTGATAATTACCAAAAGAAAAAGAAGAATTTGGAGTCATTGATGGAGGACTGGGAGAAGCTTTCCCACGATTTAGAATTGTTGAACTGACACCAAATACAGTTTTTAAACCACACTTTTTAGCTAATACACAACAATTTACTATCATTTCGCCGATTTTATTTGTAGGTTTTTACGTATTCTTCTTACTTTGTAAGTAAATTCTTTATACGTAAATAAGTATTCAATGATTCGATTGGCCATTTTTTTCATATTCTTGATGTCATCCCAAAGTCAAGTTACTGCCAATGTGGAAGTTTCCCAGAAGGAGAAGGATGCCCTAATAGATTTGTACAACAGTACCAATGGGACTCAATGGAACACCACGTGGGATTTGGAAGCACCTGTGCATACCTGGAAAGGTGTGGAGGTAAAGGATGGACACGTTGTGGAGGTTAAGTTGTTCATGAACAACTTGGAGGGAACTATTCCCGAAAGCATTGGAAAACTAAAGTACCTTACCCGTCTTAATTTAGCATTCAATAGCATTACAGGGGTTCTGCCCAAAGATATTGTGAAGTTGGAGAACCTTATTGAACTACGATTGGAAATGAACCGCATTAAAGGTTCTATTCCCAGTGGTGTTGGGAAATTGCGTCAAATTCAGGTTTTTTCCATGTTCAATAACTTTTTGACTGGCCCCATACCTGAATCTTTTGGAGAGTTGAAAAACCTGAAAGAGCTTAATCTATCCAGTAATAATTTAAAAGGCATTATACCCACGGCTATCGGAAACCTCACGAAATTGGAAACCTTGGGACTTTTTGAGAATAGCTTGGAAGGTACCATTCCACAAGAAATTGGGAAATTGGGGAAACTGAAGGAGTTGGTGTTGGCCAATAATCAATTGGGAGGTGAAATCCCTGCTGAATTTGGTCAGCTGGCAAGCTTACAGATACTCCAGATTCAGAATAATAGATTCGATTCATATACCGGACTTCAAACAATGAATACCGATCAGTTTTTGGTATTCGATTCCGATGACAAAAGCCTATCGCCGCGATTCAAGGAAATTCAGTTTGAGCGCACGCGAATGGCAGATACAAAATTCGAAGACGAAAATGAGTAGTTAGTTAATACTTTAGTTTGTTTGGTTTGGGGATACAGGCGTGTATCCCCTTTTTTTTGTCAATAATTATGAAATATTTAACCATTGAAGAAAGGTCTAGGGAATAGCTTTGCATGGACTAATTTTCCGAAACATGCGTAAAATTCTACTTTCCATTTTGGGGGTCGTTCTCATATTGCTATCTTTTTTTGTGGCGAAACAGATCATTGCCAATAAAAAAAGACCTCAGTCGCAGGTGCAACGATCCATAAAAACCGTTTTTGTAGATTCCGTTCAAAATACATCCGTTCCCATAATAATTGAATCCAATGGAAACCTTGTTGCCAAAAATAGAGTAGAACTGTATTCTGAAGTGCAGGGAGTTCTCCGGTCAAGTTCCAAACCCTTTAAACCAGGGCAATTGTTTAAAAAAGGGCAGAGCTTACTTCGTTTAGACGATACTGAATTTTACTCCTCTGTAAAAGCGCAAAAAAGCGAGTTCTACAATCTTTTGGCGGCAACCATTCCCGATTTAAACCTCGATTTTCCCGAAGTAGCACCAAAGTGGCGTAATTATTTAAATAGTTTGGATGTGAACAAAGTATTGCCCGAGCTTCCAGAAATGTCATCCGATAAAGAAAATTATTTTATTAACGGAAGAGGTATTGTGTCCAGTTATTACAATATCAAAAACTTGGAAAACCGTTTGTCCAAATTTCAAATTAGGGCGCCTTTTGATGGCATTTTGACTCAAGCTTTGGTGAATGAGGGAACCTTGGTTAGAAATGGACAAAAGCTTGGAGAGTTTATAGACCCCAGTACCTACGAACTGGAAGTTGCCATAACCAAAACCTACGGAAATTTATTAGAGGTGGGTGAGCCCGTGGAACTGAGCAATTTGGAAGGAACCCAAAAATGGAATGGAACGGTGGTACGGGTCAATGGACGTGTAAATCCAGAAACCCAAACGGTAAGTGCTTTTGTTGAAGTAAAGGCGGAGGACTTAAAAGAAGGTATGTATTTAAAGGCATCCGTGAATGCTAAGGAAGAAGAAAATGCCATTGAAGTACCAAGAAAACTATTGTTGGATGACAACGAGGTCTTTGTGGTCAAAGACTCCATATTGGATGTTCAAAAAGTAACCCCTATTTATTTTACAGAAAAGAACGTGATCTTGAAGGGTCTACAAGATGGAACGGCATTGTTGGCAGAACCAGTGCCAGGAGCTTACCCGGGCATGGTCATTCGCATAGGTGACCGAAGCAGAAGGAATGCCAACACGCCTCAAAATACAGCCTTAGATCAATGAGAAGAGTCATTCAATATTTTATTAAGTACGGGGTAGCGGTAAACGTGATCATCCTGGCCTTCGTTATTTTTGGGGTTATTGGGGCCTTGCGGTTACGATCTTCCTTTTTTCCACTTGTCGACTCCAAAATAATCACCATCAATGTAACCTATCCGGGAGCAGCACCACAAGAAATTGAAGAAGGCATTGTCATAAAAATTGAAGATAACCTAAAAGGAATAGAGGGGATAGATAGGGTTACTTCCACCTCCAGGGAAAATGGAGGAAATATTACTGTTGAAATCTTAAAAGGCTACGACATAGATTTCATGCTGCTAGAGGTAAAAAATGCCGTGGACCAAGTACCCACGTTCCCTGTTGGCATGGAACCATTGATTGTAGGGAAACAGGAAGCTGTCCGTGAAACTATTAATTTCACGGTAAGTGGAGAAAATGTGTCCTTGGCCACGCTCAAGAGCATTGCAAGGGATGTTGAAGATGATCTCAGGGGTTTTGAGGGCTTGTCCAAAGTGGAGATTACAGGGTTTCCTGAGGAAGAAATTGAGATAGCGGTACGCGAGTTGGACCTTTTGGCCTATAATCTAAGCTTCAATGAAGTTGCACAAGCCGTGGCCAGTAACAATCTGTTGGTTACGGGGGGGAATATCAAAACCGATTCAGAGGAATATTTGATTCGTGTGAACAATCGTTCCTACTATGGAGACGCCTTGAATAACATCATATTAAAAGCACAGCCTAATGGGAGTAAAATACGATTGGGCGATGTAGCTGAGGTACGGGACCGTTTTGCAGAGAACCCTAACGCACTTTATTTTAACGGCAATCTCGCTGTAAGGGTAACCATCAATAACACCAACAGTGAAGATTTAATTCCCACTGCGGACAAGGTCAATGCCTATATTGAGGAATTCAATCAAAAGTATAACAATGTTAGGCTCGATGTTGTTTCGGATTCCTCCACCACCTTAAAGCAACGTACGCAACTCCTATCTGAAAATGCGGTGGTCGGGATTATTTTGGTACTTGCATTCCTTTCTGTATTTCTGAACACCCGATTGGCTTTTTGGGTAGCCTTTGGCCTTCCCATATCTTTTCTGGGGATGTTCATTTTTGCGGGTACTTTTGATGTTACCATAAACGTACTTTCGCTTTTTGGAATGATCATCGTAATCGGTATTTTGGTGGACGACGGTATTGTAATTGCCGAAAATATCTATCAACATTATGAAAAGGGGAAATCAAGGGTGAATGCAGCCGTTGATGGCACCATTGAAGTAATGCCTCCCATATTATCCGCTATTTTAACCACGGTCTTGGCATTTTCCACCTTCCTGTTTTTGGATAGTAGAATAGGGGAGTTTTTTGCCGAAGTCTCCACGGTGGTCATTATTACCTTGGTGGTTTCCTTGTTTGAGGCCCTGATAATACTGCCGGCGCACATTGCGCATTCAAAAGCTTTGGTCCCTTTGGATGAAGACAAGGCCAAAGAGGAAAATGGGATCAAAAAGTTTTTTGCCAAGATGCGCTCCATCAACAAATATGGAGATCGCATTATGGAATACATGAGGGATAAGTGGTACGGCCCCACGCTCAAATTCTTTCTGAGAAACCAAATATTCGGGTTCGCCATTTTTGCGGTACTGTTGGTATTGACTATCGGTTCCATTGGAGGTGGAATCATAGGAACCACAATTTTCCCGAGTATCGCCAGTGATCGGGTCTCCATTGATCTATTGATGCCCGAGGGCACCAATCCAAGAATTACGGATTCCATCATAACCATGGTTGAGGAAAATGCATGGAAAGTGAACGAGAAGTTTACCAAAATGCAAACTGACAATAAACCCGTGGTCGAAAATATTATAAAAAGAGTCGGACCGGGTACGAACAAGGCATCCTTGGATGTAAACCTGCTGCCTGGAGAGGAAAGGGATTTTGAATCCTTTTTGATTTCCAATAACATTCGAGATACTGTTGGACTGGTGTATGGTGTGGAACGGCTGACCTTTGGTTCTGGAGGGAATTTTGGAGGAGCCCCAATATCGGTATCTCTGTTGAGCAACAATACTGAAGAACTCAAAGGGGCTAAAGATATGCTTCGGGCAGAGCTTGAGAAAAATACGTTGCTGAAGGATGTAGTGGACACCGACCCAGAAGGAATCAAGGAGATACGGCTACAACTCAAAGAAAATGCCTATGCCTTGGGCATGGACCTACAAGATGTGATTGGTCAGGTACGGGCTGGTTTTTTTGGATTTCAGGCGCAACGTTTTCAACGCGGACAGGATGAAATCAAGGTTTGGGTTCGTTATACGGCTGAAAATCGGTCTTCTGTGGACAATCTAGATAAAATGCGCATCATTACACCAGATGGAAGCAGGGTGCCATTGGCTGAAATTGCTGATTACTATGTGGAGCGCGGAGACGAATCCATTCAACACTTGAATGGTGTTCGTGAAATTCGAGTGGAAGCGGATTTAAAAGACCCCAACCAAAGTACCACGGACATTCTTGAAAGCATTCGAAACAGCATTGTTCCAGAAATACAGTCCATTTACTCAACGGTAAAAGTATCGTATGAAGGACAAAACAGGGAGGCGGGAAAACTCTCTGCTTCCGCAGGAAAGGTATTCCCTGTGGTCATATTTTTAATTTATGCGGTAATTGCATTTACCTTTAGAAGTTACAGTCAGCCTTTCTTACTGCTATTGATGATTCCATTTAGTTTAATCGGGGTAGGTTGGGGACATTTCATCCATGGTTTTCCCATAAATGTATTGTCCATGTTGGGTATTATAGCACTTGTAGGAATCATGGTGAATGATGGATTGGTGCTCATCGGGAAATTCAATAGCTATTTAAAAGAGGGAAGTAGCTACGCTGAAGCTATATTAATGGCCGGAAAATCGAGGTTTAGGGCCATATTCTTGACCTCATTAACCACCATTGCGGGATTGGCGCCCTTACTTTTGGAAAAAAGTCGTCAGGCACAGTTTTTAAAACCCATGGCCATTTCTATTTCTTACGGAATTGCCATGGCCACATTCTTAACGCTGTTAATGTTACCGGTCTTACTTTCCATCAGCAATAACATCAAGGTAGGTTCCAAATGGCTGTTTACCGGAAAAAAAGTAGCTCCAAAAGAAGTGGAGCGGGCCGTTAAAGAAATAAAGTTGGAAGAACATGGGGTACACTAAAGCGTTTGTCACCATATTACTTGTAATATTGGCGACATCTGCCAATGCCCAATTGGACAAATTGTCCAAGAATGAGGCAACAAAACTAGTCTTGGAGAATAATTTTGGCATTTTGATCGCACAGAACCAAGTTGCCGTGGCTGAAAACAATAAAAGTGTTCTGAATTCAGGATTTTTACCAACGCTCACGGCAAATGCAGGAGCTGATTACAATCGGGATGACAGTGTCATTGAATTTCCTGGTCAGTTCAATGATGATGGCTCTCCAAGAGAAGATTTGGAAATCAATCAGGCGGAAAGTCAACGTTATAATGCTGGATTGAATCTCAATTACACCCTGTTTGACGGTCTGGGAAGATATTACGATTACAAGGTATTGAAAGAGCAGTACCAACTCACAGAACTACAAGCCAGGGAAACCATTGAAACCACAATCGTGCAAATGTTCTCTGTGTACTACGAGGTAGCTAGAATCACTGAAAATATAGAAGTTTTGGAGGAAACCTATCAAAATACTTCAGAACGGTTGCAAAGGGCTGAATATGCCTTTGATTATGGACAAAACAACAAATTGGATGTATTGAACGCTGAGGTTGATTTGGTGAATGACAGTATCAGTTTAATGAACGAACGCCAATTGCTGGAGAACACAAAACGGGATCTAAATGTGGTGCTGAACCGGGAATTGGAAAACAACTTTACGGTGGATACCACGATTACGTTTGTTGAGCCGCTTTTGCTTGATGACATTATGGAAAATGCTGAGGCAAACAACGTTCGCCTACTTCAAGCTGAATCCAATATGACCATTAACGATTATTCATTAAAGTCCGCTAAGTCGGTTTTTCTTCCGACCATTGGCTTGAATGGCTCCTATGGATGGAATTTAAACCAAAGTGCGCCATCAGCCTTTTTTCCGGGAGTGAACAACACCACCTATTCTTTTGGTTTAGGGGCCAGCTTAACTTGGGACCTGTTTGATGGAGGAAGAGGTGTAACGCAAATCAAGAACGCCAAAATTCTATTGGATTCCCAAGATTTATTGCAAGAGCAATTAAAACAGGAAGTACGGCGCGATATTGCCAACGCAAAGGGAAACTACGTCAATCGGCTTAACATTTATCGCCTTCAGGAGAATAATGTGATTACGGCCACAAATAATTATGAGCGTTCTAACGAAAGATATAAGTTGGGTCAAATCACCTCTGTTGAGCTTCGTCAGGCGCAAATCAATCTTTTAAATGCCAAAACGAGCAAGAATTTGGCAAAATACAATGCGAAATTGGCTGAACTCCAATTACTTCAATTAACAGGACAATTACTTAACACCGAACTATAGACCGTGTTCGAACACTTTTTTCAATGCCCTTATTGCTGGGAAGAGATATCTTTTCTGTTGGATAGCTCCGTGTCTGACCAAACCTATGTGGAAGATTGTGAGGTTTGTTGCAATCCCATTGAAGTCACTGCCCGATTTGAGCACCATGAATTAACGGTTTTTGAGGTTCGTGAGTTGGGACAATAACAATCGTTTCCCATCACAAGAAAGGTAAAAAAAGCATGTTGATTTATTGGAAAAGAAAGCCTTACCCCCAAAAAAAAAAATCAATTTATATTGCGCCCCTTTTTAGTTTGGTTGGCCAAAATCCTGAATCCTCTGGAGTTCAATCAACGAAGCAATACTTTAATGTGAGAAAACCGGGGATGCACTGTACATGAGATTTTATACATGTATGGGTTTTGAAGCCAACACAACAAGTTTGGGTTAATGGGTTCAATGCCAAATAGATGAACACAGACCACATTAGACAACATAATATCAATTACTGTTAAGATGATATTATGGAGCGGCCTCAATGTGCAATACCTTTAAGGTGTTTTAATTCAATGTAAGTTATCTGAAATACCCAAAATGACTCAATTGATAATTTTCAATGAATCATTTTTACAGGGTTCGACATAATTTTAATATCAAACTGACTAGCGGAATGAGAACTAAAAGAATTTTATGGATTGCGTATTCAATTTTAATGATAGGGTCAATCCCATTGTCTTTAAATGCACAGGCAAAACAAGAAGCACTGTATGTGCCATGCGAGGAAATGCCAGATTTAATGACCAAATACAGTGCGGATTACAGTTCTTTGGTTCGTTTTTATGCACCTGTATCCCGCGGTTACTGGGGAAGAACAAACGATCCCGGTGGTTCTCCAGAACGAAGGGAAAGAATGACCAAATTGCGAAACGACTATTTAGCCAAATTAGAAAAATTGGACTTCAATGCTTTGCCACAGGAGTGTAAGGCCGATTATGTATTGTTCAAAAGAGACTTGGAAAAGGAGAATGCCGAGGCAAAAGAGCAAGAAGCTGTTTATCAAAAAATTAAAAAATGGTTTCCCTTTTCAGACCATATATATTCCTATTTAAAAGCTCGGCGAAGAGGTTATCAGCCAGATGCTACAAAGATGGCTAAGGACTGGAATTCAGTTGTGGAACAAATGCAGAGCTTGCAAACAAAGCTTGAGAGCACACCGTCCTTGGGTAAAGATGAGGTAGAAGAGGCAGTTAGAGTCATCGACGACTTGAAAAACTCCGCAGAAAGTATCTACACATTTTACAACGGATACGACCCACTTTTTACTTGGTGGATACCCAAGATTTATGATGAGATGGGTAAAGGCTTCGATGCCTATTCCGAAGCGTTCAAAAATAAGGTCAATAAAGGAAAACCTGTTGATGAAAGCGGTATTGTGGGGAATCCAGTAGGTAGGGAAGAGTTGATGAAACAATTGGAGTATGAAATGATCGACTATACTCCCGAAGAATTGATAGAGTTGGCCAATGAAGAATTTGCTTGGTGCGATGCCGAACTTCTAAAAGCATCACAAGAAATGGGATTTGGCAATGACTGGAAAGCGGCCCAAGAAAAAGTAAAGAACGCTTACGTTGAGCCGGGAAAACAACCGGAGTTGATCTTACGACTTTATAACGAAGCCATTGACTTCTTAAAAAAGAACGATTTGATCACTGTTCCACCATTGGCTGAAGAAGTTTGGGGCATGGGAATGATGTCTCCTGAGCGTCAATTGGTGAATCCATTTTTTACTGGTGGGACCTCTATTAGCATATCATACCCTACGGATGAGATGTCCTATGAGCAACGCATGATGAGTATGCGTGGTAACAATCCTCACTTTTCCATGGCAACGGTACACCACGAATTGATTGCGGGCCATAATCTTCAAGGTTTTATGAACAACCGTCACCGTACCTACCGTAATTTCCGTACACCATTTTGGACCGAAGGTTGGGCTTTGTACTGGGAGCTTTTATTGTGGGACAAAGGATTTCCCAAAGGTCCTGAGGATCGTATAGGAATGTTGTTCTGGCATATGCACCGTTGTGCACGTATTATTTTCTCATTGAATTATCATTTGGGTAAATGGACACCACAAGAATGTATCGATTTCTTGGTAGATCGTGTTGGACATGAGCGTGCCAATGCCGAAGGTGAGGTTAGACGTTCCTTTGTGGGCAATTATCCTCCATTGTATCAATTAGCATACCTTACTGGAGGCCGTCAGTTCTATGCTTTACACCAAGAACTTGTTGTTAGCGGCAAAATGACCAACAAAGAATTCCACGACCGGATTATTACTATGAACGCCATGCCGGTTGAGATGATCAAGGCCATTATGACCGATCAGAAAATCAACAAGAATTACAAAGCCAAATGGAAGTTCT
This sequence comes from Allomuricauda sp. ANG21, assembly GCF_040705235.1. Taxonomy (NCBI): domain Bacteria; kingdom Pseudomonadati; phylum Bacteroidota; class Flavobacteriia; order Flavobacteriales; family Flavobacteriaceae; genus Allomuricauda; species Allomuricauda sp. ANG21. Next base: position 141,584 of record NZ_JBFCVT010000004.1, read on the forward strand.
ATGATCCTCCAAAACCATAATTGGGCACAAGCATAAATCTTGGTTATTAGTATTGCTCCATTATGAATGGCTTAGGGAGCTATCCAAAATGTAGAGATTTTTCTGGCCAAAAAAACTTATGCTTAGGCAGATTTAGAGTATCTGTCCCTCCATTTTTCAATGGTAAACTTTCTGTATTGGGTAGGGGTAACACCTTTAAGCTCCTTGAACTTGCGATTAAAATTGGCAATGTTCAAAAACCCGCATTGTTCTGATACTTCTGAAATGGGCAAATCATTATCTTTGAACAGCAATCGGCACGCATGCTCAATCCTTATTTCAATCAAGAATTGGAAAAAGGTCTTGTTGGTACGTTTTTTAAAATATCGGCAAAAGGCATTCTTGCTCATGTTGGCCTTTTCAGCTACCATTTCCAAAGAGAAGGGTTCGTGAAAATTACTCAGTGCGTAGTCAATAACAGTATTCATTCGGTTTCCTTCATCTTCAGTATATTTTTTGCGGTATACAAAGGTTGACAAGGGTTGTTTTTCCGAAGAAATCATGATGTCCAGTATATTCAAAAGGGTGGCAATCCGCTGTATACGACTTTGATTTTTTAAGCTGTCGAAAAGCAAAGTGAGCCTATCGTTCTGGGAGAGTATTTTCATACCATATCCAGACTCTTCAAAAAAATTCTGAAGCCGCGTCATATCAGAAAGGGTAAAGAATTCTTTTCCAAAAGACTCCTTGGTAAAGAACAAGGTATACATAACAGATTTGGCAGAGGTCTTGGAATCGCTCCTAAAAACATGGGGAACGTTTTCACCGATTACAAGAATGTCATTGGCTTTAAAGTCACTAATGGTATCACCCACCACAATGGAGCCTTCGCCGGAAACAATATAGCTTATCTGAATTTCTTCATGCTGATGAAGCTTGTCGTAAAAAAGAATACCAGAATCTTCTTGGTACACCAGAGCTTCTTGCTCTGGTTTTGGAATTTTAAAAGGTAAAATTTTCATGTTCGGAGGTCTTTATCCGTTGCTTTGTAAAAAAGTACTAACATTTTTCCATTCATGCAATTTTAAGGATAATATAGTATAGGTATTGGGTAATAAATTAATGTCTTGGAAGTAAAGGAGGCAAATTTTGGGTAAAATCATCTCAAAAGTCCCACAAGTATAAATAGAGAATTAGTCTTTGTTTTTGACTTGATGCTGGCAGTCAATTTATTTCATGTGCTAAATAAGGAATTAAAGTTGGAGGACTTTACTTTAGAGCCTAAGAGTTATGATAAAATGCGTAATTTCACAAGCGTAGTTAAAATCAAAATCAAAATCTGAGTACAATGAAAAGCTTATTCGTAATGAATTTGCGTGCATTGTTGGTGCCCGTGACTGCACTGACCATCTTTTCAGCATGCAAAAATTCCAATACTCCAAAATGGTCTGCAAAAAACCAAGAACTGATTTCGCAGCATGAGTTGGAGGTAAGAAATTTACCCGATTTACCAGAGAATGACATCGCCCCGAACCTTAAAATAGGGGAGGCGGTAAATCTTGGAGATTTAAATCCTTTGGAAATTCAACCCGGTGTCAGTGGTACGGTTTTTTGGTCTAAGGGAACCCTTACAAGCGTTCTGGATTTGGAACCAAATGCCACCGTGGAAGAGGAAGAATTACCCGCAGACCGTTTTCTTTTTGTAATGGACGGTACCATTGAACAATTAATCAACGGGGAGTTTGTTCCTATGATGTCCCGTGAACGAGAAGAACCGGATGGGACCCACAGTGTTACCCCAAGAACGGATTTTGTGTTCTTGGAAAAAGGGAGTGTAAGCGCTATCAAAGCGGGAGCTGATGGAGCTAAAATCATGGAAATTTATAGCCCTTATCGTTTGGATTATCTGGAAAAAGCAGGCGTGGAAAACTTGCCTTCAAGCTTGAAAGATTTAGAAGAAATGTATCCACCAAACATTGAACCCGGAAAGGTGTATGACTTTTATGACATTCAATTCACAAAGATTGGGGAAGGGGCCTATGCCCGAATCATTTCTGGGAGAAACATGCAGCTGAGTTTTGTTGCCATGGACCCCCTTATCGAATCGCCACCGCACATTCACCCGCAGGAGCAGATTACCTATGTGTTGCGCGGAAAATTGTCTGGAAAAGCTATGGATACATCCGTGGCTATGGATGTCATGGATGCGCTTTTAGTGCCCGGCAATATGGTGCACAGTGCTTCGGTAAGCGATGTGGGTTCTGATGTCTTGGACATTTTCTGGCCTGTGCGCAACGATTACTTGGAAAAGAACAAGGCTTCTCTACAGGCCTACCACAAAATCATTCCAAAGGATGCAAAACCGGAATTATTGGTGGATGGCTCCAAGACGGAACCCAAATTATACTTTAGTGAAGGGCCAAAATGGTTGAATGGGAAGGTCTATTTTTCCAATATGTATTTTGACCAAAATTGGAACGGTGACCCTGCCCAAAGCTCCATTGTGGAACTGGACCCAGACGGTTCTTACCGTACTATTACCAAAGGTAAAATGCAGGCCAATGGATTATATCCGTACAAAAATGGAAACTTGCTTGTTTGTGATATGATGGGGCATCGGGTGCTGGAAATGACCACTGAGGGTAAAGTTGTTCGCGTTATTGCTGATTCGTATGATGGAAAACCCATTGACGGGCCCAATGACATCATCACTGATGGCAAGGGTGGTATTTACTTCACCGACCCGCAATTTACAATGGAAGCCGAAAAGTTTCAGCCGGGCAGGGGGGTGTACTACGTCACACCTGATGGCAATGAGGTAAAACGATTGGTGGAGCCCAACGAATTTGCCATGCCCAATGGAATTCTTTTATCTCCGGATGGAAAGACACTTTACATCAACAATTGTTATGACGACGAGGAGTGGTACCCCGTAGACAGTGAAAAAGAAAATTTTATATGGGCTTATGATGTGAATGAGGATGGCACCATTGCCAACGGGCGCAAATTTGCCAAATTGTTCCTGACCGGACCTGTTTTGGACCGTAAGGGAAAATCATCAAGTGCAGATGGAATGGCCATTGATACCATGGGAAATATCTACGTGGCCACATATTATGGGGTACAAATCTTTAATTCTGAAGGAAACTATGTGGGGATGATTAACTTACCGAGTTTTCCAGTCAGTCTTTGTTTTGGAGGTGAGGATATGAAAACCTTATATATGGTAAGTTATGATAAAGTATATAGGATACAAACCAACATGGAAGGCTTTGTGCAATACCTGTAGCCTTCCAAAAGTTGGAGCATATCCTAATTATTTTTGATTATCATCGCCCATGACAAAGTAGCCTCGCCATTTGAACTCTTTGGCCAAGGCAGTTGCAGCGGGCCACGCAATTTGATGCTGGTCACTCGCTACCCAATTCCGTCTTTTTTGTTCAGTTTCAAAAGAGATAAGGATTTGATAATTGTAGGTAGTGGGTTCTGCTTGGATTTCCTTGGCCTCATCGGGAGAGTAAAGCCGCAATAATTTTGAGCTTAAATACCCATCCTGTACGATCATGGCGGGTACGTAGATGGAATAGTACATTTCTTCAAAAGCTTGCGCATTTTTCTTTTCTACCACAAAATCCATCTCCAAAACCATGGCTTTGGGCTCTTTTAATGGCCTTTTAATATTCCATTTCTTGGAAGCGGAGATTTCAATGGCTAACAATTCCACTTCTTCACTCCCAGTATTGTTGAACGTGATATGTTCTCCAAGTCTTCCAAAAAAAGCATCGTCCTTGCCAAATGTTCCCGATTTACCATCTACCGTTATCGTTCCGGAGCCGTTAATTACGTAGTAAACAGCTTCCATACCTTCCAGTTGATACGGGTTGGTTTTGGTGCCAGCTGGAATGGTCAAATGGTCTACAGAGTTCCAATCGGTGGAAAAGACAGTAGGATTCAGAATCCGTCTATGAGACACTCCTTTTCCAGTGATTGGTGATCTTTCTGTTTTGAGCAATGCTTTATCCAATTTTCCTGAAACAAAGACGGGTATTGGATCTAGGGTAGCGCCAACGCGGTCATCCCCCAAATCAAAAGCGCCTCCACGTGCTTTAACCGTGCTGACCGCAAAATTGAGCCATTGCACAGGTTGGTCCGTAGCATTGTAAATGGCATGTGAGTCCCCCATTTTACAAGGAACAATGGCCGGGGCTTCTATTTTGGAGGTTCTGCCATTAATGGTAAACTCGGCCTCTCCTGATAACAGCACATACATTTCTTCAATATCGTGATGAAAATGGTGCCCAATTCCAGATTTACCAGCAATAGTACCCGTATGCAGGTACAGGAAATTTGAGGATAGTTCTTTTCTGCCTATGAGCTCGGTGAATCTCATACTGCCCGCACCTGCATGTACCGAGGTTAAATCTCTATAGGTGGATGGGTCATTATGAATGATACGATTCTGTATTGACTGTGCCGAAAGGCTGCCTGTAAGTACGACTAAAAAGATTACAATATGTGCTCTCATGCTATTGGAATGTTTTGGTTTTAAATTCAAATGTGTAACAATTGATGACTGAACTATTCCTCTGGTAAGGCATACACCACATACCCCCTAGGTAAAGCACCGGGTTTCTTGGATTGGTCATAGGTGCCTCGAAAAAAGTTTGAATTTGCATTCACTACCAGATATTGTTTGCCATTTAAAGTATACATACTGGGCTGTGCATTGGATTCATGGTTCATTGTGGTCTCCCACAAGGTTTCCCCAGTCTCCTGATCGAAGGCATATAATTTTGCACCCTTGGCAGTGGCAAAGACCAAACCTGTTGAGGTAACGACCATACCTTTTCGCTGAACCCCCTGTGGGGCCCCTTTACTCGGGTCACCTTTGGCATAAAGTGAATCGATGCCTACAGGTTTTCGCCATTTAATAGTACCTTCATTAAGATCGTAGGCAACTACCGATGACCAAGGTGGGTCTATAAGTGCAGGCCAATCCAGCCCATATTCTGTGGTGTATTGGGCATCAGGATGGTCAGAACCTTCGGGATATTCTCTCATGGGAGCCCCTCTCTGCAAATCAGGTTTTATTGGTGCGCCTCCAGATGCAACAACTGGCCCTTCAGGCATGCTTTCTTCAGCAGTTGCTCTTCTAAAAGGCCTACTTACGGGATTCCCACCCAAAAATTTGAACAGTGCTTTCAAGGATTCTTCATCTACATGCACCAGTCCGGGCATTTGACCCTTGCCATTGACTACAACTTCCTTGAAATCGTCATAAGCCATGTGGTGTCCAATATTCAATAGTGATGGTCCGGCGCCACCCTCCATGTTTTGACCATGACAGGCAATACATGTGGAACTGTACAGGTTTTTTACCCTTTCTACATCATTTTGGGAAAGATCTTCTTTGGGGGGTTCCACCTTGTTTAGTCGATAGGTCGAGGCATATTCCTGAGTCATGATATACATCATCCCTTTGTCTGGATTTCCAGCGGTATTTCCGAAATTAACCCCGCCCAGTGCCCCTGGCATGGCAACTATCTCATATTGGTCGGATGGAGGAAGATATAGCTGGGACTTTGTGGAATCCAAACGTTTTACCCAAGCCTGCTTTATGCTATCTGGAAAGTAAGGATTAAGATTGTCTAGATTGACTTCATGTCTGGTGAAATCTGGTAATGATGGTATGGGTTGTGTTGGCCATGCTTTTTCACCAGGCATATTGCTAGGAGGAAAGGGTTTTTCCTCAATAGGGAAGACGGGTTCACCTGTCACCCGATCAAATACAAAAACGAACCCGTTTTTGGTGGCAATGGAAACAGCATCAATGGATTTTCCATCCCGTTGAACCGTAATTAATTGTGGTGCACTGGCAAGATCGTAGTCCCAAAGGTCGTGGTGAATGGTTTGATAATGCCAGAGGCGTTCCCCGGTCCGTGCATCTAATGCAACCAGTGAATTTGCAAAAAGATTGCTCCCCAATCGGTCTGCCCCATAATAATCATAGGTGGGAGAACCAAGAGGTATATAGGCGATACCGCGCTTCACGTCCACGGATATTTCACTCCACGCATTGGTGCCGCCAACATATTTATAGGCGTCCTTGGGCCATGTATCGTATCCAAACTCGCCGGGTTGCGGAATGGTATGAAATGTCCATTCCAGTTCTCCAGTTATTACATTATAAGCTCTAATATGACCAGGTGGTGAGAAATACGTTTCCCCTGTTGAGGATCCCAAAATGAGCAAATCATCATAGAGTACGCCAGGCATCATGGCCTGAATCCGAACGATGGTTGTTGGATCTCTACCTAAATCTTTCCTTAAATCTACATAGCCATCCTCTCCAAAATCCATGATGGATTTTCCTGTGGTGGCGTCAATGGCCTGGAGGGAGCTGTTTAAAGTAAAGATTAAGCGTTTGTCCTTTTTATCGGCGCTTTCCCAATAATTGATTCCTCTTCTGGTAATTCCCTTAAGATTGGCGTGAATCCAAATTTCTTCGCCTGTTCTGGCATTTAAGGCAATCAGGGAGCTGTTTTTTCCAAGAACATACATGGTGGAATCAGCAACAATGGGACTGAAAAAGTTATACTCATCGCCAGTGGGATAAACCCATGCAACCTCTAAGTCACCAACATTTTCTTTGGTGATTTCGGAAGCATCAAAAAATCTGGACTGGTCGGGAGAGCCGCCATAATGAGTCCAAGTGCTATGAGGGTTTTCAGTTTTCTCGGAACTACATCCGACTAAGAAAAGAAGTGTAAAAAGTGTAAATAAAGAAAATTTAGGTTCAGAGTAACGTGCATACATTGTTTGCAAGAATTATCAATTCTTATGGCATGGGCCCTTATTGTCGTTGCTCTGGAATAAAATACCTAAGGGCGTTTAGGTAATTTACAGGGCGAAAAATACAATTTATTTGGGAAATGGCAGCAACTTTAAGTTTTAAATGGACACACTATTGACAATGAGGAACATAAAGATAGGATAACCTTAATCTGTTAAAAATTGAATAGCTTGCAGGGCTATAATCAAGTGACAGAACAATGAAAAGAAGCTTTTTGATCTTATACCTTTTAAGTGCAATTTTTGGCACTAATGCCCAGACCATCGATGTTATTTCGTATAACATCCGATATGACAACCCCAACGATAAACCAAATCATTGGGAGAATCGGAAGGATTTTCTCATTTCACAGCTTAACTTTTATGCCCCGGATGTCTTTGGAACCCAGGAAGGACTTGTACATCAATTACGGGCCATTGATGAAGGTATGGACAACTACACCTATTTTGGTGTGGGTAGAGATCATGGGGACGATAAGGGTGAGTTTACGGCCATTTTCTACAATACAGATAAACTAAAAGTTTTGAAAGAAAGTACGTTTTGGCTTTCTGAAACACCTGGGGTTCCATCCAAAGGATGGGATGCAGCCTTACCGCGGATATGTACCTATGGACTTTTTGAAAATAAAGAGGACGGCAGTAAATTCATGGTATTCAACACCCATTTTGACCATGTTGGAGAAAAGGCACGCGAAGAAAGTTCCAAATTGATTCTAAAAAAAGTAAAGGAGTTGAACACTGATGGATATCCAGTGGTGGTAACAGGTGATTTCAATCTGGAAAGTGAAAGTGGGGGCGTTCAGGCTATCTTAACAGAAATGGAAGATGCCCATATTGCCGCGGGGAAGAACGCCTTTGGACCTGATGGGACTTTCAATGGTTTTGATATCACTAAACCTGTTGAGCGAAGAATAGACTATATTTTTGTATCTCCCGATCGTGTTGAGGTACTAAAGAGTGCAATTTTAAGCGATTCCAAGGATTGCAGATATCCCTCCGATCATTTACCGGTATTTGCCCGGCTGAGGTTGAAAACCTATGAGTAAATTGTACATATCATCGGGGCTAAACGAATTCCAAATAAATGACTCTTTAAAGAAAGTCAACCCATTTTTGGTGTCACCTTTTGAGTTAAAAAATACATTAATTCAATCAACGGGCGATACTTGGAAGAGCTATATTTACTAGGTATAATAGAAAAACCTAAGATTATGAGAGCTTTACTCTGGCTAGTAGCCGTTATTTGCATTATTGTATGGGTTTTGGGATTCTTTGGCATTGTAGCCGGAATTGGAACAAGCAGCCTAATACATATTCTTTTGGTAATTGCCATTATTGCCGTTTTATATAATATTATTTCAGGACGAAGACCTCTATAGGATGGCAGGTAATATAATTTGAAATTAAACTGAAACGCGTTTCAATACTGAACTGTTTCCTGATGGAAGCAATTTTAAAAGCCTTAAAAGCCTTATTCCGCTATTTTAACGAGATACATGGAATAGTTGTCCTTGGTGACGTCTTTGGCATAGGCAAGAATTTTTGATTTTATTTCCTCCGCTGATGCTTGCGATTTAAACCATTCCAAAATCTCTTTTTTGGTCAAGGTTTCCAGAATACCGTCGGTGCACAAGAGGAAAAAATCATTTTTCTTCACCTCTGAGACTATTTTTTGATCAATCCTTGTTGGATTGGCGCCATTTATCGCTCGGGTAATAATATTCCGCTTGGGGTGCGTCTGCGCCTCTTCTTCGGTAATTTCACCCATGTCTACCATACTTTGTACTACAGAATGATCTTTGGTCTGGAAAAGGATTTCACCATCCCGTATGTGGTATACCCTACTATCGCCAACCCAGCCGATTAAAGCCTTTTCCTCCTTGTCGGGAATTAATAAAAGTGTTAATGTGCTGGCCATTCCAGTAGCTTCAGGGTGTGATTCAAGATAGTCGCCCATATTGTGTTCAACTTGTTGAAGTGCAGAAGTTAAATAAGTTTCATCTTCAATGTTCTCATAAGGGTTTTCAAGGATGTAGTTGGAAAAACCCCGACAGACCATCGAAGAGGCCACTTCCCCTTTAGCTTGGCCACCTACACCATCGCATACTATAAATAATCTGGTATGTTCTGTCGCTACTGAAGGGTAAATGGTATCCTCGTTGTTTGATCGCTGCCCAATTTCATGGCAATGCACGGGTGAAAAAAGCTTCATTAAAATCTATTTAATAATTCTTCTTTACAAAATTGCAAGCTGATTGATACCCTGCAGTACAGGATTTATTAAACCATGTCTTTGCTATAACCTTGTTGGTGGATACACCTTTGCCATAGTAATAGCACAACCCCAAATTATACATGGCCAAAGAATTTCCATTGTTGGCAGCTTGTGTGTAATAACTGAAAGCGGTTTTCAGGTTTATTGAAGGTCCCCTTCCAAGTTCATACATAACACCTAAATAATTTTGTGCGTTGGCGTTATTTTGATCAGCGGCTTTTGTGAACCATCTTTTGGCCAAATTGTAATACTTGTCATTATAATCTATCAATCCTACCATATATTGAGCCTCGGCGTCACCTTGGTCAGCGGCTTTTTTATACCATGTGCGTGCCACTATCTTTTTTTGTCCAGAAATTTTTCCATTATAGATCAAACGACCCAATGCTTTTTGGGCATTAAGATAACCTTGATTAGCCGATAATCTATACCATTTTTCTGCATCCTTATAATCTACAGGCCCCTCTATGCCATTTTCAGACATTACACCTAGCATATATTGCCCTAAATAGCTATTCTGATTGGCAGCCTTGATGAAATATTCCTTGGCGGTTTTCCGATTTTTGATTTTTCCTTTCCCATCATAAAACAATCTACCCAAAGCGTATTGAGCCGAGACATTATTTTGGCCATCGGCCAACTCGTACCACCGTATGGCACCTTCAAGGTCAACTTTACCATCATCCCCATGTTCTAGAATGTCTCCCATTTTGTATTGTGCCTGTGAGTACCCTTTATTAGCAGAGACCAGGAACCATTTTTTTGCTTCAGCGATATTTTTTGGAGTACCCAGTCCTTGAGAATGGATTAACCCTAAGTTATAAGCTGCAAAAGCATTCTCTCGATCGGCCGCCATCTGGAACCATTTTCTGGCTTCAACATATTTCTTTTCATCATAAAAGATGATACCGAGTTCATTTTGTGCATTTAAATAGCCACGCTCAGCTGCTTTTGTATACCATTGCACTGCCCTCAACCTATCTTTTTCGGTCAAGATTCCATTGTAGTAGAATTTCCCCAATGAATACTGCGAAACCACATCATTGTTTTCGGCGGCACTGGTGTACAGTTCAAAAGCCTTTATAGTATCTTTGGCAATACCACGACCACTCCGGTACATTTCAGCCAAACCGCGGTAACATGAATACCTGTTGAGTTCCTTTCCCTTTTCATACATTTTAAAAGCGTCCTCATACTTTTTCTGCATGCTATATAAGATGGCCAGATTCTCTATGGCAGCAGGGTGATTTTGATCAGCAGCCTTTTTGTAATGTTCTTCAGCTTTAACATGATCCTTTTCCACAGCGTATCCATTCCATTCCATTAGACCAAATACATTTTGTGCTTCTGGGTCACCATTCTGACTTCGCTTTTTGACTTCATCCAGAACCTCTTTAAAATATTCCAAAGCCTTTGCAGTATCCTTTTCCACACCAAAGCCATTTTGATAGGCCCATGCGTGTTGAAAGTTTGCCATGTCGAAACCCGATTCCATTGATTTATTGGTATATTCCCGTGCTTTGATATAGTCCACTTCAGTGCCATATCCATAATTGCTCATGGTGGTTAAAAAGTAGTTGGCCTCACCAGAATCATATTCTGCGGCTTCTTGATAGAGGTCGTAGGCTTTCTCATGGTTCCCGGTCTTGTAGGATTCCCATGCATCAGCTAACAACGACTTTATTTTAGAAGCTTTGAAAAAGGCATATCCCCCATAACCTGCACCCAAAACCAAGACAGTGGCCAGCACAATGGGCCAGACTTTTTTCTTCTTTTTGGACTTAGGTTCCGCTTTGGAAAACTGTGTTTCATTTCCTCCCATAAACACCGTACCACTTTCATTGCTTTCCCCGTTCACATCCCGGATGAAATCGGATACAGAAGCATACCGGTCAGAAGCATTTTTCTGCAAACAGGTTTTTATGCAGTTTTTGAATCTTTCCGGAACTTCAGAATAATTAGGCTCTTCCCCAACTATACCATCTCGAATGAGCTCGTAATCTTTTTTATCATGTCCAAAGGGCAACTTTCCCGTTAATATTTTATAGAACATAATGCCAAGGGCCCAGATATCGGTGCGCTCACTAATCTCCCCATTCAGTCCAAATTTCTTTTTAAAGAATTGTTCAGGTGCCATATAGTGTGGTGTTCCCACACCTTCTGTCATGGACTGTTGTATTGTCTTGTCGGATAATATATCTTGACTGATACCAAAATCGGTCACCTTTGAGACTTTGTTTCCCTTTCGGTCTTTGGAGAATAGCACATTCCCAGGTTTTAAATCCCTATGGATAATACCTTGTTTGTGTAGATAGTCCACTGCTTGGGCTACTTCCACAATTATGTTCTTTCCTTCATCCAAAGAGAGTTTTCGCTGTATGGCCTGACCCAAGGTCCCCTCCCCGGCATATTCCATGATTAATACAGGATAACTGACATTTCTGCCCATGGCGTCCTTATGGGTAATGTACTCAAGACCATAATAGGTGATGAGGTGGGTGTGCGAAAGCCCATCTATTTTGGAAAATTCCTGTTCCAAACTATATTTTTTCTGCCCAGTGCTCCCAGAAGTGCCTCTTGACACAGCTTCTTTATAGATTTTAAGGGCTACATATCTTCCTTCAGCATTTAAATCTTTGGCTTTGAACACTTCTGCAAACCCACCTTCTGCTATAAGGTCTTTTTCGGGATCCCATTCGTAATGTGATAGTTTCATGATGTTCGGTGTAATTGAATTTGGTTACTGTTTGGTGTTGATTTTAATTAACTGGCCTGTTGGATATGGTTCACCATTTTGCAGGCATTGGCATGCCCCTGATCACAGGCTTTTTTGTACCAAGCTTCAGCCTTGATCATATCTTTGGTCACTTCATTGCCATTATAATAGAGGTTCCCCAAGGTTACATTGGCATCTACGTACCCTAACGTGGAGGCTTTCTTCAGTAATTCAATGGCGCCGTCCACATCTTTTTCCGTGCCTTGTCCAGAGAGGTTCATTACCCCTAGGTTGAATACAGCAGGGCCATATTCTTTTTTGGCCGATTTTTCGAAGTAACGCATCGCCTTTGGGTAATTTACCGGGGTGTTTTTGCCGAAGTAATATTTACACCCTTGGGCAAAAAGGGCTTCTTTATTCTTGGGGAAGAACCAAATTACGGCAATAACAGCAAGCAGTATCCATAAGGAAAACCCCCACAGCCATTCTGTAAATTCTATTTTGTAGGCTGGCAGAGGGGTGGGTAAAGCACCGCTGGCCTGAAAGGTTTTTAGCTGTTCGCCACTCAAGGGGTAATAGGTGTTAATACTTCCTTTTACGCCCAATACATAACCATCGTCTGTCATGTAGACTCCCATAAAGATGAATAGGGATGTAGTTTTATGGGCCAAGTAAAGGTCTTCACCATTGGCGCCCTTTATATCAACGTCGGTAATTTTTTGGATTCGTTCGCTCTTTCCAAATAGTCCACCAACCCGTCTAGCAGAAGCCAGGTTTGGAATCAAGGTGAGCAAGGCAATCAGGAATAGTAATTTTTTCATTTTGTGATGAAGTGTTAAGGTTGAAAGTAATGATATATCTTATTGTGCCTGAACCTATTCGACAGTCAGCACTAAAAATAGGCATATGAAACTTTTTATACCAACATTTTTAAGCCTTGGTGTCAAATACGTTTTCGTATTTACATAATAATAACATTGTGGCTGGTTTGTTTAAGGATTATTCTGTCAGGGTTGGTAATTCAACCGAAATGTTGTTTTCACCCATAGCATTGACCTTAAAAGATGCTCTCACATTTTGTGGGACCTCTTGCCAAATGGCATCTGCATTTTGTTTGGATTCAATTTGAATGGTAACAACTCCATCCGAAAAGGTTTTGGAGGTTTTTTTTGTCCCATTTTTCTTTGAGAGTTCATTGTACAGGGTTTGTACATTTTCATCTCCATAAGCAACAGAGTCTATGAAAATCAAGATTTTGTTCTTGCTTTTTTCCTTCTTTGAGCCGAACAAGATACGGCCTACTTTTTCAACGGTTTCCTTTGTACCTTCAATGGTATTGTCAATGCCTTCCACCGTTTGGTCAATATCATTGTTGGTGTTTTGAACGGTCTGGTCCACTTGATCTATTTGATCAGCGGTCTTACTGGTCATTCCTCGGTTTCTTCTTTTGGTAGCATCTGAATTTTGTGCATTTACAAGCCCACAGAACAAGGCAATGAGAATAAAGGTGTGTACTTTTTTGGATGTCATTTTTAATCGTTTTGGTTATACATTCTATGGGTATATAACCGTAGATGGTCAATGTCATCTTTTTTATAAGATTTTTTCTAAAAAATTATTTGGTACACACGTACTGGGAAGGATGGACGGTCCATGAACATACGAGTCTCGTTGTTCTTGGCAAAATCAATTTCTTCGAGTGGGGTGTTTTCAGTGGCGTCAATGTTCAGCGGGTATAACGCATTGTTATGAATCAAATAATAGGAGTTGCCTTCACTTTTTGAAACAACGATGACAGAAACAGAATCACTATTCATGTTTGCATCTATGACCAAGTGTTTTTTGCCATCCTGTTCCAAAAAGAAATAATTTTTGTCGACCGATGCATTCTCCCTTACCGATACGGTAAAACCAGAATAGGGCAGCGAATTTTCCATAAGGGGCATTACTTTCACTTGTACGTTCTCATCCTGTACTTCTCCAAACGTATATCCTTCTTGGACTTCTTTCAATTGATTTCTCTCTGGCGAAGTGGTCAAATTGAACAATTTGTCCCCATATTTTAGATAATACTCCCCTGCTTCATCCTTCCCTATTTGTAATTGAAGTCCGGAAATCCCTGAATCTCCATATAGGACCAGTTGCTGGCCATCAAAAGAATAGGAGAGAGGCGAAGGCTGCTTTACCATACGTATGGATTCTGCCGGAACAGATTTTCCATCTGAAAAAGCGAATTGTATCTCATCTTGGGGATTACCGTCCCATTCGTCTTCGGACAAGTCTTCTTTATCCGTTATTTGGGTGTTATTTTTTTTCAGAATGACACTATCCTCCGCTTGTTTTTGTATAGAATCCGCATCAACCACATGGGGGGTGTCATTGATTATGGGACCTTCTACTTTTGACCTGAAGAGATAGAACAATGTTCCCAAAATAATGCATGCCGCTGCAGCTCCACTGTAAATGATCAATCTTCGGTACAAGCCCTTGGGTTTTTGTTCCCTTGATTCCTTATAATCTGCGTATAAAAGGTCTAGTTTGGCCCTGAGTTTTACGTCTTCCTTCCATTCAATGCCCTTGTAAATCTGTTTAAAAATTTCAAGTTCCTTTACAAATTCTTCGTCTTCATCGAGCAACCGTTCAACTTCCCTTTTTTCATCATCATTGAGACGCCCGGTCAGGTGTTTATCAATCAAATCAATATGTCGCAATTCTTCCCTCATGGCTGTTTTAAACGGATTATGACATCATAGGAAACCTCGCCCCGTAATTTTTGAAGGCACCGCAATTTCTGTTGACTAGCAGAACGGGCACTGGAGTAGTTGAACCTTTCGGCAATATCCTCCATGCGCATCCCCAAAAATATGGTGGCCTCTAAAACCGATTTGCAGGGTTCTCCAATCTTGGTCAGGGCTTTTTCAAGATACTCCCTAAGATTAGGCCCCTTTCGAGTAATTTCGGGGCTTATGGATTCATGGCCTTCTTGTGAAACACCAACCTCACTCTGTCTGTTTTCATACTTTTTTCTTCGGTTGAGTTGATTGAGCCATTGCCGTTTTGAAATTTCGAACAGATAGGTGCTTATTTTACTTCGGAGTTCATAATTTCCGGCCATCACGTTTTTGTAGAACACAATAATCGCCTCCTGAAAAACGTCCAAAGCATCATCTTCATTACCGTTGTTCTGCCCTACCCAACTTTTTACCATGCCCATGTGCTGGTACAGCTGTTGTAGGCAATTCTCGTTTCCTTTTTTTAATTGATCTATCAGTTCTTGGTCGGTCATCGAGGTTTTTTCTGAAATGGCTACAATCCTATTTCCACATGATCTTTTATGGGCACGTTAAATTCATACTCCTGAATTTTTATTTGGGCCTCGCCTAAAATAGTAAAATTGGCTTTTTGGTTGGTAAGCCATGAGAACTTCATTTGTTTTAAAATATCAAAATTGCTCAGGGTAACATCAATGGGAATAGTAGTAGATTGTAATGCTTCTTGAAAAAACGGTTCATCCATGGTCCACGCTGCCACATGTCCTTTGTTTTCATCCAAATAAAACTCAAGTTTCATGGTATTGATGGTATAGGCAATGGGCAATCTGTTGAGAGTTTCAACTCCTAATTTCAAATGGGTTTTGCTCAGTGAAGGCAATCTGTTACTGGAAATGGACCGAATTTTAAAATTGTTGCCATAGTCCAAATTTTTACTGATTTCCTCTAAAATGGCCTTTTTGGTGTTCAGATGTATCTTATCATCCAGCGCAATGGTGAAAGAATTTAGCAAAAAGCTCACCTTGCCATTGCCCTTCAGGGCAAATTCAGTGGAATCTGATGCCAATAGCTCGGGATAAAAAGAGTTGAGACTTTTGAGTTCTATCTCACAGGTTACCGGTATCCGAATGGTATCATTGGCCGCCAAGCTCATTTGTTCGTTTAAAAAGCCCTTTCCCACCAAAGAATCCTTGTAAAAAATCTCCATGCTGGATTGCCTCAGCTTTGTTTTTACATTGTTGGGATTGTATACAACATAATCCATTCCCACCACTAGGGCATTTTCCGTGAGACCTTTTATGGTAACATGGTCTATGGCTACAAATTCTGGTTTTTTGCTACATGACATAAAAAAAAGGAATGTGCCAAGTACTAGTGCTATTTTTTTCATGGTGTTGGGTTTAAATACTATCCTTCTTTTTAAGCGAAACATAAATCAAAACATAGAACATGACATTGAGCACTGCGATGACCGCAACGTTCATGTCAAAACTGTTGAAGACATCACCAATTAAGGTTCCATCCTCAACCAATTTTTTATTATACAGGTCGAGTAGTTGCACTGCTGAAGTCGATGCGGTCTGCGAGCCCACTTCTGGTGCAGGGAGAGGAACAGAGGTTAGAACAGCTTCAACCGTGTCTGGATTGAACTCAGAAGCTGGAGAGGCATCGTCCTGTAAGCGGGCAAAACCTTCAGTGCCCCATCGGCCCAAAGTGAAAAAGCTCAAAATTTCTACCAAGGTATTGTTGATTTTTGTCATTACCCCGGCCAACATGATTTGAGGCATCAAAGCAATGGGCACTACGGTCATCACTTTTTCGGTGGTATTGAAGGCAGAAGAAAGCCATAATCCAATAAGTGAAGCAGAAATGGAAACATAGAACATGAACAACATGCTATGACCAAAAAGCCTCAGGTACACTTCCTCAAAACCTTCAAATGGGCTTAATTTGAAATTGAGGTAAATGATACTCACAAATAGTACGGTCTGTACCAATGCAATGAGTGAAAGTACCAACCATTTTGAAAGAATATAGGTGTTGATGTTCAGGTTGAACATACGCTCTCGCTTGTATACTGTAAGTTCACCCACAATTTCTTTGGCCGCGTTGCTCACCCCAAACCAAATGGCCGAAATGGCCATCAAGAACATGACTCCAATCTGAAATTTGTTGAACACCAAACAGACCAAACCCGCTATGATTACGGGTTGGGCCAATAACAAGACCAGATTTCCTTTGTCGTTTAGTTTGATATTGAAATACCTTGAGACCAACCAATACAATTGTAGCCAGTACGAGTCGGGTTTTTCTTTTTTTACATCTGGATTGTTGACAGCCTTGAACCCAACCTTGTTCGGTTTTTGGTAGTAAGAAGTCACTGTGTCTATATCGCTCATTTTACTATAGACCTCCACAATATTCTGAGCCTCAAAATGGGAAGTCAATGCGTTGGCAGGTCCTTGAAATACCAAATGCCCCTGAACCCCTAAAAATATGGCTTGGTCCACGTAGTTGAGGTCTTCCGGTTTGTGGGTCACCATTACAATTGTGGTTCCAGAATGGGCCAACTTTTTAAGACTCTTTAAAAAGCTTTCAATGGTCTCTGGATCTAAGGGAGAGGTGGGTTCATCTAAAAACAGGATGGTGGGCTCTGTCAAAAGCTCTACCGCAATGGACACACGTTTGCGCTGACCACCGGAAAGATTCCCCACTTTTATGGTTCTAATGTCTTTTTCCTTGTCCTGATCTAAATTCAGGTCGTTGATTACCTTATCAATTCTTTCATTGATTTCTGAAACGGCGGTATCATCGGGCAAACGGAGTTTGGCCGCATAGAACAAGGTTTTATAGACGGTCAACTCCTTATGGATGATATCGTCTTGGGGGACATAACCGATTTTTTTCTTAATAAGACTAAAGTTGTCGGCCAGTGAGAGTCCATGTATGAACACCTCTCCGGAGGTAGCAGGATTTTCTCCGTTCAAACATTTCAATAGAGTGGATTTTCCACAACCCGAAGGTCCCATCAAAGCCACAAAAGTGGAATGGGGAATGTTCAAGGACATATCTTGCAATCCAATCTTATTGTTCGGATATTTTTTTTGAATGGCCAAAGCTTTTATGGCACTACTTTCCTTTCGAAGATCTTTGGCACCATCTTTTAAGGTAATGCTATAAAAGGATATGGTAACCGTATCACTTTCCTTGAACTTGGTCTTGGACTTTACCTCCTTGCCATTGAGATAGGTCTTATTGGTGGAACCCAGGTCCTCAATCCAAAATTCACCTTGCGAATAGGAAATTATGGCGTGTTCCCGTGTTACCGTAGGATCGTCCAGAACAATATCGTTATTTTCAAGGCGGCCAATTTTGTAAGCCCCTTTAGCAACAATTTTTTGTTTGAAACCCTTGAACTCTTTATGGGGTTCTGAGGATTTTGGCGTCTTCTCTTTTGGAACATCAGTAACAACCTGTAGCTTTTGCGATGCGACACTGAAAACTTCTTCAGGTAAAATCTTGACCCAAGTGTTGGTGGCTATTGGCTGCTGACCGACCAAGGTTCCGTTTGAGCTTTCAAGGTCCATGATATAGATCCCGTCCGTCCTTGCTTCAATTTGTGCATGTTTTCTGGAAGCAAGTCTGCTGTCTATCTCAACATGGGCGCCATGGCCCTTTCTTCCAATGGTAACAATTTCATTTTTAGGCAGCGGAATGGCCTTTCCTTTACAGATGAGGTACATTTCGGATGTCATTTTATTGAGTGATGTAAGATTGGATACATTTTTTGCGATGTTCCGCAAAAGGGTGTGTGGAAGTTAACTTCTTAAGGAGGTCTTGCTTTTGGTAACGTTCCAATTTCCTGAAGAAATCTGCAAATCTGTTTACATCATATCCAGCAGCTTTGGCCAATTCAAACCCAACTTTGTCAGCTTCATACTCATCAATCTGATCAAAAGGGGGTGAAAAGGTTCTATTTATTTTATTGGCGATATCGGTGAAACCTTCCATGCGGGTCATTCCTTCAAGGTCTGTTGAGAGTGTAAGTTTAGTAACTTTTCTTTGCGTGTGGAGTTTGTCCTCATGGGCCACTTCATGTCCTATGATGAATGCCAATTCATCATACGAATCAATAAAATTAAGTAAACCTGTGGTAATGTATAGGTAACCGCCCAAAGTAGCAAATGCATTGATTTCTTCAGATTTTAAGATGCTTATCCGATAGGATACATCCTTGCGGGACACGTTTTTAACAATACGTTGCAATATTTCTTCAACTTTTGGCTTGGCAAAATGAGAGTTGTCCAATTGACCAAGGGCAGCATATCTATTGTACATATCCCTTCCAATGTTTTTTTTGGAATCACTGGAAATGTTTAGCGCAAAATCCAACCAGTTGTTTTCCACTTGCTTATAAAAAAAGGCAGGCCCGTCAAAAGCATGCCCACAATCTTGGAGCACGGCTGCATGTTCAATTTTGGAGGTGTAGTCAGAAAGGGCGTCCTCCAATTTTTCAACGGAGATTTCTTGAGCCATGGAAATCTGTAAAAAGCAGCAGAAGAAGAAGGCTGATAATGTGTGTCTCATGATGTTTTTAGTGTATATAACCAAATGTAACAAATGTCATCTTTTTAAGGTCAAGGATTTCGGTTTTATGGGGTTAAAGAGTGTTGAACGGTTGGTTTTCATCAATTTAGTACTGATGTGTTTCATTGTATTTTATGAAGTTACTTAGAGATTTTATGCTACATCCGCAAGGGAAAACAAGGCCTGATACAATGATAATGGGACAGGATGGAAGGGTGAGGAAGGCCACATACGGATCAGGTAGATAAATCCAAATAGATTTATGTAAAAATACTTGCATCTTGAACAAGCATTACCCTGTACCTTTGTGGCTTATTTAATTAAGACCAAAAAAGAGAAACAATTGAATACACCTTCCAATTCAACAAACACCAAAGCCTTGTTATCCTTAGCCGTAGGTGGTTTCGGTATTGGCCTAACAGAATTCGTGATTATGGGGATTCTGCCCAATATTGCTGATTCCATGGCAATTTCCATCCCCAAAGCAGGGCATTTTATTGCTATTTATGCTTTAGGTGTGGTGATTGGTGCTCCCTTTATGGCGAAGGTGACCTCAAAATTGCCTCCAAAGAGAACACTACTGTTCTTGATGATTTGGTTTACGGTTTTCAATACACTTTCAGCATTTTCGGGGAACTATTGGGTTATGCTGTTGTTCCGGTTTTTATCAGGGATGCCCCATGGGGCCTTTTTTGGTATCGGTGCGGTGGTTGCAGGGTACTTGGCCAAACCTGGAAAGGCTGCCCAAGCCATGGCCGTTATGTTCTCTGGGCTTACCGTTGCCAATGTGGTAGGTGTTCCTCTTGGCACATATATTGGCCAAGAATGGCATTGGAGTTATTCCTTTATGCTTGTTGGTATTGCAGGCATTGCTACCTTGACAAGTTTGTACTATTGGATGCCGAAACAGTCTTTGGAAGAATCAGAACCCGATGAAAATCAGGAACCGTCAGCTGGGATAAAAAGTAAAAAACTATGGGCCTTAATTGCATTGACCACCATTGGAACGGGCGGCTTCTTTGCTTGGTACAGTTATATAGCACCCTTGGTCATCAATGTAACCAAGCTGCCTGAAGCCTATGTAGGGTATGTAATGATTGTTGCAGGAGTGGGTATGTTCTTCGGAAATTTTCTGGGAGCCCGGATGGTAGAAATTTTCACAGCGCAAAAATCGGTTGTCATTAGTTTATTAAGCATGGCCGCCATACTTTTGATCAACTCCCTTTTGGCCAGTAGCAACATTGCCATCTTTATCGTTAGTTTTATAGTTGGGATTATCACTTTTTCGTTGGCAGCCCCTATTCAGATATCAATTATTAGGGCGGCAAAAGGAGCGGAGAAACTCGGCTCTTCAATGAATCAAAGCGCCTTTAATATGGCAAATGCTTCTGGAGCTTATTTAGGTGGAGTTCCTATGATTTTTGGATTTTCAGTTACCTATGCGAGTGTGGTTGGTGCAATATTGGCTTTTACAGGAGCCTGTATTGGAATCGCCATTCTATATGTTCAAAGAGCGGAGGAACGAAAAAAGAAAAAAGAATCACTCTGTACTTGACCTCAAAATGGTATGGTAATGATTGCAGAGCGAGAAGAGATATGATAAAGATTAGCTGTTTAATACTGATGGCAGCTGGAATCCTTTCAACTTTACTCTGGATAAACCTGTTTGCCTAGAATACAGTCTGATAGTTTAGTACAGTCGTATTACACAAAAAAGCCTCATCTATTGGACGAAGCTTTTTCTTAATTGTAGCGAGGACTGGACTCGAACCAGTGACCTTCGGGTTATGAGTTCCACCAAACCCCTCATTTTATGCTGTTTAGGGTGTATTTTGCCAAAAAACGTGTACGGTTATTTTGAATTAAAAATACAAAAAAAAGCAAAGTTGAGACAAGAAAAAGGGGCTGCACAATTACATGCAACCCCAATCTTGCTAAATAACTAAACTAACTCAAGTAAAAACAGATGATGATCATCCGTCTTATTTTTATTCAATAGTGTAAGTCGGATTACTGGGGTTTGAAAAATCCAATGTAATAGTATATGTTCCTGCAACTACTGAAATATTGTTGTTTTCAGAAGTATCTAGAATACCATCGGGTTCGGCATCACCATAACTTATGGCCCAGTCATTATTTGCCCTAATTTTGAAATCTCCCTCCAAGAGAGTGACTGAATCTAATACCCAAATATCATTTTCAGTGCTCCAATCCCGAGTAAATTGAGCATCAGGTGTTTCCCCCCAATTGTTATAGGCAGAACCTACCAACCCCCATATGTTATCTAGGGGCTCAAGGGAATAGGTCAAATCGTTAAAGTTAACCGTAACTATGTAGTTTCCGGAGCTTACCGATATATTATTGTTTTCTTCAGTGTCCAATATTCCGTCAAGTTCTACATCACCGTAATTGGTTACCCAATCATTATTCGCCCGAATTTTAATTTCTCCCGCACTAAGTTTTACAATGGCCCGCCATTGATCGGAATATGAGTCATAGGTCAATGGCATGTCCGGACCATCCCATCCATTTGTAGTGGCAGAACCCACAATACCCCATGAATAGGATACAATGGAATAAGATAACGTTGATGCATTAAAGAGAATCCTATAAGTTCCAGCAGTAACCAAAATATCATTACCTCCAGAGTCCAATGTTCCGTCGGATTCATTGTCACCATAATTGACTGTCCAATCATTATTTGCTCTTATTTTAATAGCCCCGTCGACCAAAGTGACATATGCCACGAATTCGTCAGTAGTTTCTGTTTTGTAAAATGGCATGTCAGGACCGTCCCAACCATTGACTGTTGCACTACCTACAAGGCCCCAAATAGATGAGAGATCCAAAATGGAGGCATAGGGTGTTAAGGTTAATGCGCTTGGTTCTGAATAAAGACTTGAATCCGTCGATAGAACTGTCTCAATCATTACTTTAAGCGAAGTTTCAGTCCCAGGCTCAGCACCAAGATTTAATGCAATTGAATTTAATTCTGCATGCGTAAGACTAACGGAATATTCGCTGCCTCCATCAACTATTTCTGGAGCACTGAAATCACCTACTTCCAAATCGAATAGGAGTTGATAACCAATTGAACCGGCATTGTAACCAAAATCAGGTTCCAAAAAGTCAATGGTCAAAGCGGTTTCATCTTCACTTTCCTTTTGTAAAACCAGGTTAGAAATAGATAATTGAGCAGGACCTGTTTCAGCTGAATCGTTCATCACTGTAATTGCTGAGTCATCCTCACAAGAAGAAAGAGCCGCCACTGCAAAAAGTATAACAAGTATTTTTGTATGAATAGTTTTCATTGTAAAACAATTTTGAAGTTTAATATCCCTCATTTTGAATGAGGTTCGGATTGGCATTGATTTCAGCGCTCGGTATCGGATAGAGGTCCCTAAATTTCTCGGTCGTCCTCCCTGAGGCTATGTTTCCTTTCCATGGCCAGACTCCTTGATCTGAAAATTGGCCAAACCGAATCAAATCTGTCCTTCTGTGGTTTTCCCAATATAATTCACGAGATCTTTCATCCAATATGAATTCCAAAGTAAGATCGGATAAAGTAACGTTTCCCGTTGAATTGCCAAAAGCTCTTTCCCTTAAATCATTTACATAGCCTAGTGCCGTTGTGCCATCACCGCCACCACCACGTAGAAATATTTCTGCATACATCAAATAGGCATCGGCCAATCTAAATGTTGGAAAATCCACATCAACTAAATTGCCTGATTCATCTGAGCCTTGATTTCCGTTGATGTCAATGTTTTTATACTTTGTTACAGCATATCCTTCAGTAAAATCAAATGGGTTGTTGATTTCCAGGGTCTGTCCACTTGTATGGAACATAGCCCTCGAATCCGTTGAGCCTGAAATATCATCCCATTTGTCCACAAAGGCACTGGTAGTTCGAATACCTCCCCAACCTCCATTGACCCCAAAGGCTGCCGGATCCATATCACCACCGATTGCAGCATGTACTAAATAGGTGGTTCCTCCGAATGCTCCATTGGTACTTGCGTCAAACCGGAAAGGATATATGATTTCATTTTGGGCTCCGTTACTATCGTTATCCGCAAGAAATAAATATCTGTATTCAGGAGCCAGAGAATAATTTGAGGAGATTATCCTGTTCGTGTATTCCATGGCTTCTTCATATCGTGAGGTGCCAGTATACACTTCCGCATTTAAATATAATTTGGCCAACAACATCCAAACATATGCCTTGTCTGCCCGGCCATACTCGTTTTGTCTTGGCGCTGGAAGTCTTGTTTCGATGTCCAACAGTTCAGACTCCAAATAGTCAAATACATCGGACCTTGAGGTTTGCTCAGGATAAAAGGCTCCCACTGGGTCGGTTTCATCTACAAGTGGTAAATCACCAAACATGTCTATACCATGCCAATAGCTGAATGCTCTTAAAAACCTTGCTTCGTCCCTAAACCCTGCAATCTCTTGTCTTAAGGTTTCGTCAACACCTCTGCTATCCAGTACTCCTTCTTCTGTTTCTCTCATAAACTGATTAACCAGTCCAATCTGGAAATATATCCTAGCATAGGTAGCCGTAAGGAAAATATCGGAAGATGTCCATACATGGTTGTGAATATCATGTATGGTTTGGTCATTCCAAGCAATAATTGCTTCATCCGTAGACAGTTGTTGGACTGTGAAAAGTAATCTAAGGTAGTTGGAGAAATTACCGTCAATACCTAAAATATCATCAAGATTACCACTGGCATTCTGTCCTCTTAATGAAAAACCGCCATAAATTTTTGCTAAAAACTGCTTATAAGCATCAGGATTCTCAAATGTAATGTCACCTGTCTGTGAACTCAGAGGTTGTAAATCAAGCTCATTTTCACAAGAAACTGTTATTAGAAAAAGTGATAGTAGTATTGATACTATTTTATATTTGGAATTAATTATAAGATTCTTCATCATAGTTTTTTTAAAAATTCAAGTTTAATCCAAGAAGGAAGGTTCTTGGCCTTGGGAAAAAATTGTTGTCGATTCCGTTGGCTATTTCAGGATCAATGCCATCATAGTTTGTAATGGTAAATGCGTTCTGCACCGTTGCGTTGATTCTCAGTCCAATATCATCTCCGAGATATTCACCAAAATCATAGCCCAAAGTAATGTTGTCCATTTTCAAGAACGATGCCTCCTGTACGTAGTAGTCCGAAAATAATTGGTTGTTCTGAAAACCAGTTTCTAAAAACGAAACATGGACATTTCTGTTGGAATTTAATGAATGTAACCCGAATGCATTCCCAGACGATGATGCAACGTTATTGTAAGCATAATTTCCGATACTTGCTCGAAGCGTAAAACTCAAATCCCAATTCTTGTACCTTGTATAGGAGGATAGTCCCATGAGATAATCTGCTGCAGGGTTTTCCTTAATGTAGAGGTCATTACTATCAATTATTCCATCTTCGTTAAGATCTTCATAAACGCCTTCAATTGGCACTCCACTTTCGTTGTAGACCTGTTTGTAGACCAAGTATGAACTTTGCGGGTGGCCAACTCGATGGATTTGTATTGAGTTGCCTATTCCTCCTCCAATAAACCCCGTTGGAACGCCAATGAAACTTGGGTCGTCCACAATATTTAGTTTTAAAATCTTATTGGTTAGATAAGATGCATTAAAATCAACAGTCCAACTAAAATCTTTTTTATTTGCCAATAAGGTGCTAAGGGTAAATTCAACACCATTGTTTTCCAAATCCCCGATGTTAGTTGTCAACTGATTTGTCAAGTTTGTTCCAGATGCTACAGGTATTAGGTTTAAAACATCTGTTGTTTCCCTGGTAAAGTATTCGATACTTCCAGAAATTTTATTGTCAAAAAAACCGTAATCCAAACCAATATTATAGGTTTCTGATTCTTCCCATTTTATATTTGAGTCGTACCCAGAAGGTCTGACCGTGTTATAAAAGGTATCTCCCAAAGGGTACCTCTGATCGTCAGCACCGTTCACATAAGCAGGTAAGTATCCAAAGTCAACGCCTATTTCCTGCTGGCCAGTCTGCCCATACCCCAATCGAAGTTTAAGGTTTGAAATAACCTTGGAATTTTCAAGGAATTTTTCCTCTGAGATGTTCCATGCAAAAGCTCCAGAATAGAAATCACCCCATCTGTTGTCCCCACCAAACCGGGAAGACCCATCAGTTCTGAAGGTGAAATTAAAAAGATACCTACTATCAAAAGAATAACGCAACCGCCCAACATAGGACTCTATCGCATTATGTGTGGCGAATTCGAATGAAGTTGGAGTCCCTAAAGTAGGCTGATTGTTATTGAAATTAAATCGATAGAACTTTTGGAACGTGTGTCCAGCCATAACTTCTATTTTGCTTTTAAGCTTTTCAAGTTCCAGATCATAATTCAAAAAGAAATCGGCCAAAACACTCCTACGGAGACTTCCATAATTTGTAACTGTTCCTTGGGCAAGAAATCCAGCAGCTGAAGATGCCGGGGTATCCGTATTTCCATCCACTTCGCTATAATCAAACCCAAGATTCACATTGGCGTTTAGACCTTTTAAAAAGGGGGCATTATAGTTAAATTTGACATTTCCAATGGCTCTTTTAGTCTTTGAAATGTTTTCATATTGAAGCAATAGACCTAAAGGGTTCCGTGGAGCTAAATTGTTTGGATCTCCATTGGGTTGTAGCCATTCATAGAACCCACCATAGTTCTCCGATCCACTGTACACAGGTTGTGTTGGGTCGAATTGGGCTGCGGTTCCCAAGGCACCTGGATTGGCAAAGTCATCCTGCGTCAAAGCTCCCCTTATGTTCATTTCAATGGAGAGACTGCGATCAAACATAAATTGTCTATAGTTGATGGATCCAGAGGTCCGTTCGAATTTAGAGGTCTTTACAAGGCCCTCCTGAGTGGTGTACCCGATGGAAGTGCGTATGGATGAGTTTTGGTATCCCTTTGATAAGGTCAAGTTGGTATTCGTCCCTATAGCTTTTTGAAAAATCTGATTTTGCCAGTTTGTATTGGCATTACCCAATAAGGGGAGGGCCAATGCTGCATTTGGGCTATTGCTTTGCTGAACCGCTTCTCTATATTCTTGTGCGGATAGTACATCTGTAGTTCTTGCAACTGTTCCTACAGAACCATTAGCATCTATTTGGACACGAAGGGGGGAGCCCACAGCCCCCTGTTTGGTAGTAATTAGAATTACACCTGCAGATGCTCGGGAACCGTAGATGGCCGTCGATGATGCATCTTTTAAAACAACAAAACTCTCTATATCATTTGGATTTATTGTATTCAAAGGAGATACTGTACTGCCTCTTGTTGTACCTTGGTCCACAGGAACACCATCAATTACTACCAAAGGATTGTTGTTGGCGGAGAGTGAAGAATTACCCCCACGTATTCTAATGGTACCTGCTTGTCCGGGCTGTCCTCCAGGAGGGATTACACTTACCCCAGCAGTTTTTCCAGTAATCAATTGTTCAGGAGAGGTTATAGCTCCATTATTGAATTCATCCGTATCTACTTTTTCAATGGCTCCTGTTGCATCACGAACTGTAGTGGTTCCATAGCCAATAACAACAACTTCGTCCAAATTGGCGGTATCCTCCTGTAAGACTACATTAAGTGTTTCATCTGATACACTGATTTCTTGCGTCCTATAACCTATGTAGGAGAAAATGAGTATGTCACCAATCTCTGCAGATATGGCATAGTTGCCATCAAAATCTGAAGTAGTACCTGTTGAACTGCCTTTGACAACAATATTTACTCCTAGAATAGGTTGGTTTGTAGATTCGTCGGTAATCGTACCTGATACCGTACTTTGGGCACTTAAGGTATATCCCAAAGAGGAGGTAAAAAATATAAGTAGAAATAACTTATTTCTAATTTTTTTAATCATTTTAGTTTGTTTAGGGTTAGTTAATTTTTGCCTTACTAATTTGTCTTCTCACGGTCTAAAAGTATGTAAAGAGAGTGTTAAGAGAAAGCGATTTTGACCCGCTAATTGAAGAAAACCGTTTTCGAAACACTAGAAAACCGTTTTCGTGTGGATAAGTTTTTTAATAAAAAGGCAATATATCTGTTATAAAATTGAGTTTTACGCAAAAAAACAAGACCTTTATTAAAACATTACTATAGTAAGAAAAAACCTACTTTTTGGATTGTCCAATGCAATGTTATGAAACGGTAAACGAGAATGAGTAAGAAAGTAACCATAAGGGATATAGCCAGGGAGTTGGATGTTTCCATATCAACTGTTTCAAAAGCTCTAAGAAACATGAAGGAGATTGGACCGGAAACAACCCAAAAAATACAAGCATTTGCCAAACTAATGAACTATAAACCCAATAGTATAGCCATTAGTCTAAAAAACAGAAAAACGAAGAATATTGGTGTTATCATTCCCGAAATAGTCCACCACTTTTTTTCTACTGTTGTCAAAGGGGTGGAAGAATTGGCTGAAGAAAGAGGGTACAACGTAATTGTTTGTTTATCAGATGAATCCTTCTCCAAGGAGGTTGTGAATATGGAGTTGTTGGCCAACGGGAGTATAGATGGGTTCATTGTGGCTGTAGCTAAGGAAACCATGAAGGTGAAGGATTACCATCACTTTTATGAAGTGATTGACCAAGGAATGCCTTTGGTAATGTTTGATAGAGTTGTTGAAAATGTGTTGTGTGATAAGGTTGTGGTCGACGACTTGATGGGGGCCTATTATGCGGTCAACCATCTTTTGGAGACAGGCTGTAGAAGGATTGCCATTTTAACTACGGTTGACTATATAAACGTTGGCAAGATGCGAACCGATGGGTATTTAAAGGCATTAGCTGAAAATGATATTCCGGTTGTCGAAGAATTGATTCTTAAAATAGAAGACATTGATAACTGTGAAGAGGAAATACAGAAACTATTTGAAAACCAGACCTTTGATGCCGTTTTTTCAGTAAATGAACTATTTGCGGTTTTGGGTATGCGGAATGCTATAAGACAAGGGCGCAAAATACCGGAGGATATTTCTTTCATTGCTTTTACCGATAGTATTTTATCAAAATCTGTTACGCCTGCATTATCAACAGTGACCCAACACGCTGTTCAGATTGGTAGAATAGCGGCTCAGATGTTAATTAATAGGCTGGATGATGAAATATCGTCTGACGGTTTTTCTACGCAAATTGTCAAAACTTCAATCATAGAACGGGAAACAACAAAATCAACAAAAATTTCAACATTTAAATAAAAAATTTATATTTGCTATGTCAGAACTTAATTTTTCTTCTCACCCATATTAAGTTTTGCTAGGGAAGATTATTCTTTTCTCGCTTTTTTTCTAAGCATATATAATTTCTTTTTAATGAAACGTCAGAAACTAAGTTTCTGGGAAATTTGGAACATGAGTTTCGGATTTCTTGGGATTCAATTTGGGATGGCCCTACAAGGTGGATTCATGTCCAGGGTGTTTCAAACATTGGGAGCCGATCAAGAATCAATACCTTTTCTTTGGTTGGCCGCACCCCTTACCGGTCTGCTGGTCCAACCAATTGTAGGGTACTTGAGTGACAATACTTGGAGCCCCCGATGGGGAAGAAGAAAGCCTTATTTTTTGATTGGTGCCATTCTAAGTTCAACGGCTTTATTCTTCGTTCCCTATTCTCCTCATTTGTGGATGGCGGCAGGATTTCTATGGATATTGGATGCGTCCATCAACATCTCAATGGAACCTTTCAGGGCCTTGGTGGCCGATAAGTTACCTGATGAACAACGTTCCTTTGGATTTGTTGTCCAAACATTGATAATTGGGGTTGGCACATGGGTGGCAAGTAATCTGCCTTGGCTGGTTACGAATCTGGGTGTTCCCAACGACGCCCCTCCCGGCGTTGTTCCTCCATCGGTCAAGGTCGCATTTTCAATAGGAGCATTTGTATTCATAGCTAGTATATTATATACGATTCTTACAACTTCTGAATACCCTCCTGAAAAAGGGGATAAATCAATAGGGAAAGGAAAGTTTGATTTTTTTCATGAGATTGTTGACTCCATAAGGAATATGAACCCTACAATGCGGAAGCTTGGTGCAATACAGTTTTTTAGCTGGTTTGCATTTTTTACAATGTGGAGCCTTGCAACACCAGCACTTACTGAGCATGTGTTTGATGCACCTATTCCTGTTCAAGGCACTGCTCTTGAATCCAGTACAGGGCAGGTTTCTACATTTGAAATTGCCAATGGAAAGTATCAGAGCGCAGCCGATTCGGTTGGTTCGTATATGGGGGTTTACGGGCTTTCATCCATGATTTTTGCTTTGCTGTTGGCATACTATACTTCTAAAAGCAGATTGAACAGGAAGCTAGTACATATGATATCCTTGATATTAGGCGGAATTGGTTTTATTTCCATGTACTTTGTTCCCTCTCCTCGTTATCTAATCTTATCCTTCGCATTGGTTGGGATTTCTTGGGGTAGCATTTTGTCAATGCCCTACGCTATGTTGTCAAGTTCGGTAAATCCCCAAAAAATGGGTATGATGATGGGTTTATTCAACATGTTTATTGTAATACCGCAAATTATTGCAGCAGTTGGGGGAATTAATTTTTTGTACAAATTACTGGGTGACAATGCTATAAATGCTATGGTTATCGCTGGTATTAGTTTGATTATTTCAGGTCTTTTAAATCTAACTATTAAGAATAAAAAGGCAATTTCATATCAAGTTAATTATGACTAGTAAGGGGTTTATTTTTGATTTGGACGGAGTTATTGTGGATACTGCAAAGTATCATTTTATGGCATGGAAAAGACTTGCAGAACTACTAGGGATCGGATTTAGTAACGAACTTATTGAACAATTTAAAGGGGTGAGCCGTGTGAGGTGCCTTGAAATTTTGCTCTTGAATTCCAATTATGAGTTTACAAGTTATGAATTCGAAAAGTGGCTTGTAGAAAAGAACAAGATATACCTTGAGCTGATTAGCCGAGTTGATGAAACGGTAATTCTTCCAGGGGTTATGAATGTAATGAATTTTTTGAGATCGGAGAGCATTCCAATGGCGATTGGATCGGCAAGTAAAAACGCCAAAAGAATTTTGTCACAGGTTGGTATCGATACTTTTTTTGATGCTATTGTGGATGGGAATGTTGTCAGTGAAGCAAAACCAGACCCTGAAGTTTTTAGGATTGCTGCCGAACAGATTCGAATGGATTCTAAGGATTGTATAGTCTTTGAAGATTCTATGGCGGGTATAGAGGCCGCAAACCGGGCAGGGATGACCAGTATTGCGATTGGGAAATCCAATAAGCTTTCCAAAGCTCACTATAGGTTTAATGATTTTACTGAAATACAAATAAATTTCATCAATCAATTAATACAAAAAATATGAATCAGAGTTATATAAAACCGGACCCTTGGTCCATTATAGAGGAGGGTTTTAGCAGCGAACAGGTAGAATCTTCTGAAAGCCTTTTCAGTTTGGGGAACGGGGCCATGGGCCAACGTGCCAATTTTGAAGAACACTATTCCGGAGAAACGTTTCAGGGCAGTTATATTGCAGGGGTCTACTACCCGGACAGGACCCGTGTGGGATGGTGGA
>NZ_JBFCVT010000005.1:0-258782 GCF_040705235.1 Allomuricauda sp. ANG21
CACCAATAGGGATTCTTCCAGCCGCCGTAGAAGCCACCCCAGCCCCAACGGATCCATCTCCAAGGACTGTTCCATCCCCCGCCGAGACCTCCCCAGCCCCAACCGGCATTCCATCCCCAGCCAGCGTTCCAAAGCCATGGGTCGTTCCACCCCCAACCTAAGCCACCCCAGGCCCAACGGTTGTCATATACATTAATGGAAACATTGGTAGGATTGTCTCCCCAACCGGGATTACCGTTATAATTGTTGTTGTAGGCAAAATAATCGGTTTGTTCACCGTAAGGAATGGTGTCATTTTGTGATTGACTGGAATAGCTATCAACATCGGTGAAAATCTCATCATCTAGAATTTCTGCATATTCATCGGCCTTTGCGCCGAAATAATCACCATAGATGTTGCTTTCTCGTTCTTCAATTCGAACGGCCTCCGCAGATTTTTTTTCCACATGGACCACTCTATTGCCGCTGGCATAGATGCCATCATCATAATAAGAGGCCTGCTGATACGATCCGCATGAAGCCGCAAGGAAAGCGGCCACAAGGAGTATGGCAAAAACCTTAAATTTTGGAAGGGGTGTAGACTTTATCATTGTGCAATTTTTATTGTTGAACATACTAAAAATAATTAGTTTTACCGAATTATTCTTGCTAATAAAAACACAAGTTTTGTGCCAAACTACAGTAGATGGGTAAAAATTTAACAAGTCGAGCCGAAGATTATTCCAAATGGTATAATGAACTTGTCGTAAAATCGGATTTAGCTGAAAATTCAGGAGTTAGAGGTTGCATGGTCATAAAACCCTATGGATACGCCATATGGGAAAAAATGCAGGGCCAGTTGGATAAGATGTTCAAGGAAACAGGTCATGAGAATGCCTATTTTCCACTTTTTATTCCAAAATCGTACTTGAGCAAGGAAGCTAGCCATGTGGAAGGTTTTGCCAAGGAATGTGCCGTTGTAACGCACTACCGTCTAAAGAATGCCGAGGATGGAAGTGGTATTGTAGTGGATGAAGATGCCAAACTGGAGGAGGAGCTGATCGTTCGCCCTACATCAGAAACCATTATTTGGGATACGTATAGAAGATGGGTGCAATCTTACCGTGATTTGCCCATTTTAGTAAATCAATGGGCCAATGTGGTCCGATGGGAAATGCGTACACGACTTTTCTTGCGTACTGCGGAATTTTTATGGCAAGAAGGCCACACCGCCCACGCTACGAAACAGGAGGCAGTGGAGGAGGCTGAGCTTATTATGAACTTGTACGCGGAGTTTGCCGAAAAACACATGGGGGTTCCTGTGATCAAAGGAACCAAAACGGAGAGCGAACGTTTTGCCGGAGCCGAAGAGACGTATTGCATTGAGGCCTTAATGCAAGATGGAAAGGCGCTTCAGGCTGGTACATCGCACTTTTTGGGCCAAAATTTTGCCAAGGCGTTTGATGTGAAATTCGCGAACAAGGAAGGGCAACAGGAATATGTTTGGGCAACCTCGTGGGGAGTTTCCACTAGACTGATGGGAGCTTTGGTGATGACACATAGTGATGATAATGGATTGGTGCTCCCTCCTAATTTGGCACCGATTCAGGTGGTGATTGTGCCCATATACAAAGGATTGGACCAATTGGATGCCATTTCTGAGAAAGTGGAACCCTTGGTAAAGGAACTTCGTGCTAAGGGTCTTTCCGTAAAATATGACAAAAGGGATACCCATAAGCCAGGTTTCAAATTCAATGAATACGAATTAAAAGGGGTTCCGGTGCGTTTGGCCATTGGGCAGCGCGATTTGGAGAACGGAACCTATGAGGTGGCCCGAAGAGATACGCTTCAAAAAGAATCGGTCAAGGCAGATGGGGTGGTGGACAAAGTGGTCTCCCTCATGGATGAGATTCAGGAAAATATTTTCAATAAAGCCTTGGCGTATAGGGAACAGCATATTACCGAAGTTGACTCCTACGAGGATTTTAAGCAGGTGATTGAAGAAAAAGGTGGATTTGTATCCGCACATTGGGATGGTACATCGGAAACCGAGGATAAGATAAAAGAGGAGACCAAAGCAACCATTCGCTGCATTCCTTTGGACGCAAAACAGGAAGATGGAAAATGCATGGTGACCGGAAAGCCATCCACCCAGAGGGTGTTGTTTGCAAAGGCCTATTAAACAGTGTGCCAAAAAATAAAAATTACTGTTGCAAGACTTAAAAATAGTTGTATTTTTGCATCCGCAATTGTGCAACCTTAATGGCCCGTTCGTCTAGGGGTTAGGACGCCAGGTTTTCATCCTGGTAACAGGGGTTCGATTCCCCTACGGGCTACGAAGAAAGTGTGAAGGTTAAAATACGAAGGTTGAAGTATTGAATTCGTCCTTTGTGGTTTTAACTTCGTACTTAAATTAAGGCCCGTTCGTCTAGGGGTTAGGACGCCAGGTTTTCATCCTGGTAACAGGGGTTCGATTCCCCTACGGGCTACAAAAAAAGAAATTAGAAAGTATAAATTAAGACAATGGCAAATCATAAGTCAGCATTAAAGAGAATCAGAAGAAACGAAGCGGTTCGTTTGCGTAACAGATATCAGCACAAGACCGTGCGTAATGCCATCAAAAAATTGCGCACCGAGGAGGATAAGAAAGCTGCTGAAGCCTTGTTGCCCACTGTTGTTGGGATGATTGATAAACTGGCGAAAAAGAATATCATTCACACCAATAAAGCCGCCAACTTAAAAAGTAAATTGATGAGCAAGGTTGCAGCAATGTAATCCCTTTGTTCCTTTTAAAATATGAAAAGCTCCATTTTTGGGGCTTTTTTGTTGGTGCAAAGTTGATGAACCTACTGAAAATCTTTCCTTCTGTGGAACAGCACCCCTACCAAGAAAGTTCCGTATAGTACAAAGATGAGGGCAATTAGCCAGTCATGTAGATGAAGTTTCGTATATAAGTCCGGCCCCAAATACAGGAACAATAAAGTGAATGGAAAATAAGCGTAGAATATGCCCAACCCCACACTCGTCCAAAACATTAAATTGTATCTCAGCGATTTGAAACTGTGCCACTCAAATTTTTTCTTAAAATATAAAGCTATCACCGACAACAGAATCAACGCGGAAATGAGCTCTGCAATGTACAAATGGGAGTAGTTGGGATTCTGAAAGAACAAACTGATGAGGAAACTTGCCATACTCATACATCCTCCATACGTTACCCATTTTTTGTGTTTTTCAGAACTTAAAACATTCCAGTAGATGTAAAAGAAGTACATATACGTAACCACGGAATAGATATTGTAAATGATTACGTTGTACCAGTGGTACCTATCATCAGATACCAATTGAAAGCTATCTGTGTACTTCACCAAATACCCCAACAACTCGGTAAGCAGGGTATACATAAGGTATATGGGGTGGTATTTTAAAATAGTATCATAATAGGTGCGGTACTGGATAACCGCAATCAGCCACGTGATCAGATAAAAGGGGAGAATTATAAAATCCGTATTTAAAGTTTCTAAGATTTCCTCTATCATCTACACTTTGGTGGTTTGGAATTAAGAAAATGGCATTTAGGTTGAATATATAAAAAAAGCCCCAATGTTTGGGGCGTTAATTTTTAAGGGTTCAGCGTTTTACCGAAAGGCTTGTCTCTTTCCAAACAAAAGACCAATAATAAAACAGCCGTACATTACACCGATCATGGAGAGCAAAATTCGTCTAAAATAGAATTGTACCTCAATGCTTATATTTCCAAAAATCAAAAATAAAGGGAAGATACTATAAAAGGCAAACAGACCAATACTTACCCAATACATTAAATTTTTTATTTGGGAAAACATACTTTCTTCTGATTTTTTCTCCAAAAAATAAAAAACAAGAATACCGATTAAAATGAGTGATCCAACTACATGGGCATAACTTAACCGGTTGTGCAATGGGTTGGTTATAAAGGAATTAATTACATAGGCCAAAACACAAAGATAACCTCCATACTTCACCCATGTTCTATGAGATGCTTTTTTAAGAGTTCTACGGTAGACACGATAGAAAAATAGAAAGAAAATCAATTGGTACACATTGTATATGATTACATTGTGCCAAGCATATCGATCATCAGAAAAAAACAAAAAATCATCATTGTACTTGATAAAATAGCCCAGCAGCTCAGTAAAAAAAGTGTAAATGATAAGCATGGGAAGGTACTTAAGAGGTGTATCAAAAAACCTCTTGTACCTAAAAACCGCAATTATCCAAGTGATTAGATATAGTGGTATGTAAAAATGCTCTGTTAAGAGTCTGATTAGCTCTTTAGGCATCTCTTTTTAAAAATCTCCATCAGGCGGAGGGCCTGAGGAACCGTGGTTCTTATTGAGACTTTTACCATCTTGTAACATTGCAGACGTTGCAATATTGGGTACAAAACTTGCATAGGATTTCTCCTGATTTTTTGCTGTACTACCCACTGCAGTTTCACCAACGGCATCTTTGATGAGCTTTGCCTTGCCATCTCCTCCTATATAAAACCCATAATCCTTGCCGTCAACCTTCAT
Source organism: Allomuricauda sp. ANG21 (assembly GCF_040705235.1). NCBI lineage: Bacteria > Pseudomonadati > Bacteroidota > Flavobacteriia > Flavobacteriales > Flavobacteriaceae > Allomuricauda > Allomuricauda sp. ANG21. Next base: position 4,536 of record NZ_JBFCVT010000005.1, read on the forward strand.
GGTGGGCACAATAAATATGGAGTTTTGCCTAGGGTGTACAATTTTGCTTCCATCTGGGAAATCGGCTTTATCTGGATAGTTGGCAAAATAGAAACGTAAGGAAGAAATATCTACTTCGGCCTCCTTGGCCTCTTGTTCAATGTAGGCCATATAGTGTTTCATGTCGGCGTAGGTAAACGAGGTGAAACGAGCGGCTTCAAATTCTTCTTCAGGTTTACGCTCCATTTCGTATTGTTGAATAATGCCTAAGCGGTTTTTGGTGTAATTGTCATAAAGGGACTTTGACTCTTCCAAAGAAATAATGCCCTCCGGGGGTGATACCCTTTCTTGTTCTACCGCGGCTTTGGATTCAGCAGGTTCTTCTTTTTTAGGGCCTTGTTGGCATGCGCCAAGCGTAAATAAAAAAGCGCCAAGTATGATGGCGGCAACTTTTTTGAGGTTTTTCATAGTTGAAGTGTTTTAAAGTTCGGTTTTGAGGAAACTGATTTAAAGATAGGTTTTTTCTTTAATATTATTCAAGAAAAAACCCTTTGAAAAATTCCAAAGGGCTTATAATTAACTGTAAATCAATGAATTAATTTATTCGTTCATTGTAAGTAAAAACTCTTCGTTATTTTTGGTCTGTTTGATGCGCTGCTCCATAAATTCCATGGCTTCCACAGGATTCATATCTGCCAAATACTTGCGCATGATCCACATGCGTTGAATGGTATTTTCATCCAACAATAGGTCGTCCCTTCGTGTAGAAGAAGAAATAAGGTCGATGGCAGGGAAAATCCTTCGGTTGGAAATTCGTCTATCCAACTGAAGCTCCATGTTGCCCGTACCCTTAAATTCTTCAAAGATTACCTCGTCCATTTTTGAGCCTGTTTCTGTCAAAGCCGTGGCAATAATGGAAAGAGACCCTCCATTTTCAATATTACGGGCCGCACCAAAGAAACGTTTTGGTTTGTGCAATGCATTGGCATCCACACCACCACTCAATACTTTACCGGAAGCAGGTTGTACGGTGTTGTAAGCACGAGCCAAACGAGTTATGGAATCCAAAAGTATGACCACATCATGGCCACATTCCACCAAACGTTTTGCTTTTTCCAAAACGATATTGGCCACACGAACGTGTTCCGTAGCTTCCTTGTCAAACGTAGAGGCAACAACTTCACCACGCACATTACGTTGCATATCGGTAACTTCTTCAGGGCGTTCATCAATCAAAAGAATGATTTGGTACACCTCTGGGTGGTTGGCTGCAATGGCATTTGCGATATCTTTCAATAACATCGTCTTACCCGTTTTTGGCTGGGATACGATCATGCCACGCTGTCCTTTACCAATAGGGGAGAAGAGGTCCATAATCCGTGTGGAAATGGTGCTCTGCCGTTCGGCCAATTTGAATTTTTCCTTTGGAAACAAAGGCGTAAGATGCTCAAAGGATACACGGTCACGGACCACTTGAGGGTCCAGGCCATTAATTTTGTTCACTTTGATCAGCGGGAAATACTTTTCACCCTCTTTTGGAGGTCTAATGTTGCCCAAAACCGTATCACCTGTCTTCAATCCAAATAATCTGATCTGCGACTGCGATACATAAATATCATCCGGCGAAGAAAGGTAATTGTAATCAGAAGAACGCAGGAATCCATAGCCATCCTGCATGATATCCAATACACCTTCGCTCTCAATGATGCTGTCAAACTCAAACTCGGGCTCCTTATATCGGTTCCTCAAGTCCTTGTCAAAATTGCTGTTCTTTTTGTCGTGGCCACCACCTTTTTGGTGCTGGTTGTTTCTTTTGGTGTTGTTTTGGTTCTGATTCTTTTGGGAGGTATTGGATTTGCTCTCCTTTTTCTGGGGCTGTTGTGCCCTAGAATCTTCTTTTTTCTCGTTGGAATCTCCCTTAGCTTGTGTGTCTGCCGTTTCAGGGGCCTTATTTTTTGGCTCACTTTTGGGTCTTGGGGTCCTTTGTCGTTTTGGTTTTGGTGCAGGGGTTCCGTTGTTCTGTGGAGCTGCGGCACTTTCTGCCACGGCTTTTGGGTTGGAAGCTTGGACGTCCAGTATTTGGTATACAAGGTCCAGCTTTTTCAAAGATTTGAATTTGGGAACATTAAGATCCTTGGCAATTTCTTGCAACTCAGGAAGCTTTTTAGCTTTTAGATCTGAAATCTCGAACATTAAATAATGAATAAATTAAACGTGTCTTAATCTGAAAATATTGAAGTAAAGTTATTTGAGTGCTACTGGAGGAAAGATTTCCTAGGTAAGTGCTTCGCTAATAACGTCACAAGTATACAAATTATTTTTCAAGAATTACGCTTCATTTCTCAAAAAGACGCCTATTTTTGCGTTTTGAAATCAATTTGCACAATGATTCAACGAATTCAGACGTTTTTTTTAGTGGTTGTTGCCCTTTTAACAGGTGTGCTGCCTTTTTTTCTGAATTTATGGATTGATGTGGATGGAAAGGAAATCTATGCCGAAAACGAACTGTGGATCAGTATTGCGTTTTACGCATCCGCAGTTTTGGCGGTTTTTTCCATTTTTATGTACAAGAAGCGACAAAATCAATTTGTGGTAAACAGATTGAATATGATATTGAATCTTTTTTTACTAGGATTTTTCGTTTATCGATCGCTAAGCTTATCCGGAGAAGCTGTTGTTTCTGAGAAGGGTATTGGGATGCTGATTCCTGTATTTTCTATCGTTTTTCTGGTCCTGGCCAACAGGGCTATCAAAAAGGATGAAGATCTTGTAAAATCTGTTGATCGCTTACGTTGAACCTAACATCTTAGTAGTATTAGTGCGAAAAAACCCTGGCTTTGGCCGGGGTTTTTATGTTTTTACCGTTTTCCGAGCTCCACTACTTCCAAATTGGATATGTTTTTTCCATCAATCACAAACCGTAGCATGGTTCGCACCTGATGAAATCCGTGCTTTCCGCATGCGCCCGGATTCATATGGAGCAAGCCCAGTTTTTTGTCGTTCATCACCTTCAGGATATGTGAGTGCCCAGAAATAAAAAGTTTCGGTGGATTCATTCTGATTTCGTCTCTCATCCTAACATTGTAACTGCCCGGGTATCCGCCAATATGGGTGATCCAGACATCGACCCCTTCGCACATAAACCGATTGTGTTCCGGGAACTCTTTTTGGATAATATGGTCGTCAATGTTCCCATACACCCCTCTGACCGGCTTCAAAGCCTTTAATTTATCAGTAACAGAAAGGCTGCCAATGTCACCTGCATGCCAGATTTCATCGGCCAGGGCTGCGTATTTTAAAATGGTGGAATCTATATGGCCATGGGTGTCCGAAAGCAATAGAATTTTGGTCATAACGCTAAAAATATGCTAAAAAATAAAGGTTGGATTCCTGTTGGGAGGGATTGAATTATCTTTAACGACTTAAAAATAAGGAATCCCATTGAGATATTTTATCCAATTTTCCTATTTCGGGAAAGCATACCACGGATGGCAGAACCAACCCAACGCCTTAACCGTGCAAGAGGTATTGGAGAAAGCCCTGTCCACGCTATTGCGACAAAAAGTGGAAGTCGTTGGTGCCGGCAGGACCGATACCGGTGTGCACGCCAAGGAAATGTTTGCCCATTTTGATTTTAATGAAATTGAAGATCTAGAGGAATTGGTCTACCGCTTAAATGCATTTTTGCCCGAAGATATTGCAGTTCAACAGATTTGCAGGATGTCTCAAGAGGCCCATGCCAGATTTGATGCCCAGGAACGCACCTACGAATATTGGGTGGTACAGGAAAAGAACCCCTTTTATGCCGATTCTGCCCATTTTGTGAAATATCCATTGGATTTAAAAGCGATGAATCAAGCAGCATCCCTTTTACTTGAACATTCAGATTTTGAATGTTTTTCCAAGTCCAATACAGATGTGAAGACCTATATCTGTGATGTTCGGCATGCCAAATGGGAGGAAAAGGAAGATAGATTGGTTTTTACTATAACCGCGGACCGCTTTCTTCGGAATATGGTACGGGCCGTGGTGGGAACGTTATTGGACGTAGGTGTGGGCAAAATGGCTCCAGAAGAAATCCATACCATCATCGCAAGCAAGAACAGAAGTGAAGCCGGGGTATCCGTCCCCGCAAAAGGATTATATTTGACCAAGGTTTTGTATCCAAAAGAAATATTTAATGAGCAAAAGTGACGAAATAGGCAAAGCGTTTGATTATCGGTTGTTCAAACGGGTCTTTGCACATACAAAGCCCTACAGGCTTATTTTTTGGGTGGTGGCCATTGCTGCCATATTATCCGCTGGCTTTGCTGTGGGAATCCCTATTTTGGTGCAGGACATTATCAATGAAGCCTTGGACAGCAAGAACTCACAAGCCCTGTTTTCAGCTGTAATGTTGATGTTGGTTCTGCTTATCGGGCAAGTGACCATGCAGTTGGCTTTTAACTACTATGCAAACCTTTTGGGGGAATCGGTAATTAAGGATATTAGAGTAAGGCTCTTCCAAAAAATGATGAGCTTTAAAATGACCTATTTCGATAATTCATCCATTGGTGTTTTGGTAACGCGCGCCGTAGCTGATATGCAGCGCATCGGAGAGATTTTTAGTCAAGGCTTTTTTATGATTGTGGCCGATGTCCTCAAGATGATTTCAGCAGCCATCATCATGACAATCATGAACTGGAAATTGGCATTGATCGTATTTGCCATTCTCCCTGTGATTTTGGTCGCGACTCGATTGTTCCAACAGGCCATGAAGGTAGCTTTTGTTGAAGTTAGGGCACAAGTGTCCAACCTCAATTCCTTTGTACAAGAACGTATAGCTGGAATGAAAATAGTTCAACTATTCAACCGAGAGGAGATAGAGAAGGAAAAGTTTCGTGTAATCAACGAAAAGCATCAAAATGCCTGGTTGAAAACAGTCTGGTACAACTCCATATTTTTCCCCATTGCCGAGATTTCCAATTCCATTGGAATAGGGTTAGTGGTCTATTTTGGGGTCATCCAAAACATTGAAAATATAGGTCTGGAGAATAAAGGAGCCATCGTAGCCTTTTTCTTTTTGATGGACCTTTTGTTCCGTCCACTTCGTCAGATAGCGGATAAGTTCAACACCTTGCAAATGGGAATGGTGGCGGCCAACCGGGTTTTCAAGATTTTGGATACCGATAGCCACATAGCGGATGAGGGTTCCTTGGTAAGAGATGATGTGAAGGGCGATATTGAATTTAAGGATGTGCGGTTTGGGTACATCAAGGATGAAGAGGTGCTTCATGGCATTTCCTTTAAGGTAGAAGCCGGCGAGACTGTCGCTATTGTGGGGGCCACAGGTGCGGGAAAATCGACCATCATCAACCTGCTCAACCGTTTTTATGAAATCAATTCAGGCCAAATTTTGATTGATGGGGTCAGTATTCATGATTTCACCCTGCAATCCCTTCGATCACATATTGCGATTGTACTGCAAGATGTCTTTCTTTTTGCCGATACCATTGCCAATAACATATCACTCCGTGACAAAAACATCTCAATAGAAGAGATTGAAGGGGCAGCCAAACAAATTGGGGTGCACGATTTCATCTCAAGCCTACCGGGCGGCTATCAATATAATGTAAAGGAAAGGGGAACCATGTTGTCCAGCGGACAGCGTCAATTAATTGCCTTTTTGCGCGCCTATGTGAGCAACCCCAGTATTTTGATTTTGGATGAAGCAACATCCTCAGTGGATACCTATTCAGAACAATTGATTCAACAGGCCACCGATAAGATTACCGAAGGAAGAACGTCAATTATTATTGCACACCGACTTGCGACCATCAAAAAAGCCAGTAAGATCATTGTGATGGATGAAGGACAGATTGTAGAAATTGGAACCCATAAAGAATTGCTGAAAAAAGGCGGGTATTACAACGACTTGTACACGGCCCAGTTTTTGGAAGAGGAAGTAGCCTGATTCTTATGGTCTAAAATCCTCAAGGGACAGCCGTCCGGTGGTCAAAGAAACTACAATGATCAAGGTTCCAATGACCATCATGAGCAGAACAAAGAGAAAAAGGTATATGAAACCACGGAGAAAAGTACTCCAAAAACCGATTTTGTATATTTTTTTGAACACATAGAATTGATAGGATATGGTTAGAAGCAAGAAGGACCAGGTGAAAAGATCATATCTAATGTCCGTCAATCCAAATAGAGGTAGGGAAATAATCACTTGAACAAAAGAAACCTGCCCAGTGATATAGGCATTGGCAACCACATGCTCGGTATAATTCAATTTTTTTTTGTCAAAAAAAAGGAACCAGGTCATTAAGGCATATGCAGGAACGATCAAATAAGTGATAAGACCTTGATAGTCGAATACAAAATCCAGATTTGGTGTTTCTGAATTATTTGAAATGGTACCCCTCAAAAGGTCAACGTGGTACACCTTTCGAAGCACATAAAACAGAACTCCGACCAGCGTTATGGCAATGGCAAAATAGCTAATGGGATTCATGTATTTTTTTCGGGTTCCCAAAATGTAACCGTTAATGACGGATTCTGGTTTGGTGAAGAGATGCCTAAAGGTTTTAAGTAAGGTGTTATCAAGATTAAAGACTTGAACACTTAAATCTTCCCAGACATTTTTTAAAGTAAGTCTTTTGCGAATGACCTTACCGCCACAGGTGGGACAAAAACTGAAGTCTGACCTTAGGCTGGTATGGCAGTTCTTACAATCCATTACTCCAAATCTTTCTTAATTTGCTGTGAGAGTTCCTCAAAGGTCTTAAAGGGAACAAATTCCCCATTCTTGATATATGAAATGGACCCCGTCTCTTCACTGACCACAAGGCAAATAGCATCCGTTTTTTCGGTGATACCCACAGCTGCTCTATGACGTAAACCAAATCGGAGGGGAATGTTTCGGTCATTGGAAACAGGCAAAATCACCCGCGTAGCGGTAATAAAATTATCTTGAATCACCGCAGCCCCATCATGTAATGGACTGTTTTTAAAAAATATACTTTCCAAAATGGGTTGTGTGATTTCAATGTTCATGGCATCCCCAGTGGATTTTATAAAGTCCAGGGAGTTATTGCGCTCTATAACAATGATGGCTCCGGTCTTGGTACTTCCCATTCGTTCACAAGCTCCAACAATCGCCTCCACGTCTGTAACAGTAGGGACAGCTTCTTGCTTTAAAAATTTAAAATGACGAATGAAATTCCGTTTGGAGGCAAAATTCGTGGAACCAATCATCAGTAAGAATTTCCGTATCTCTTGCTGAAACACAATAATCAGAGCAATAAGCCCGATGTTCATAAACCCACCGACCATGCTGCTGATCATTCTCATTTGAAGGAGTTCCGTGAGCTTCCAGAGGGCCCAAACAATAACGATACCAATAAAAATATTGATGGCCACCGTGCCTTTGACCAGCTTGTAGATGTAGTAGAGCAGCGCGGCCACGAGCACAATGTCGATGATGTCTGTGATTTTAAACTCGAGAAAATTTAAAAATTCCAACCGCGGTGTTTTTGTAAAATTAGCAAAAATAGAAGAACCAAAAATTATAGTGCGTTCGCTTTTAGCACTTCCACAAGTTTAATGCATTCCACAGCTTCTTTTACATCATGTACGCGTAAAATATTGGCTCCTTTTAAAAGTGCAATGGTATGTAAGGTGGTGGTCCCGTTCAAGGCCTCTTTTGGATTTGAGTTCAAGATTTTATGGATCATGGATTTTCTACTTAACCCAATCAACAAAGGAACTTCAAAAGCCTTGAAAAAGTCCAAATGGTTCAAAAGGGTATAGTTCTGCTCAGTGGTTTTTGCAAATCCAAAGCCGGGGTCAATAATGATGTCGTTTATTTTTTTGAATGTGGCATCCTTCATTTTCTTCGAAAAATAAAATCGAAGGTCTTTGATCAAGTCTTCATAAACAGCCTCTTTTTGCATGGACTGCGGAGTTCCTTTCAAATGCATCATAATATAAGGAACCTGATATTTGGCCACTGTGTTGAACATTTCGGCATCTAAATTTCCTGCAGAAATATCGTTGATGATAGCCGCACCGCGTTCCAGACTTTTTGCAGCGACCTTGCTCCGGAAGGTGTCTACCGAAATCAAAGTGTCCGGAAAATGCTTCAAAATCAATTCTACAATGGGAAGCATGCGTTTGAGCTCGTCATCTTCATCAACATGTTCAGCCCCAGGCCGGGAACTGTAAGCACCCATGTCGATGAAGGTAGCACCATCTTCGAGCATTTTCTCAACTTGTTTCAGAATAGCGACTTCATCCTTATATTTTCCACCATCGTAAAATGAATCCGGGGTCAGGTTCAGGATGCCCATTACTTTTGGGGTTGATACATCTATAAGTTCACCTTTGCAGTTTATGGTCATAAAGAATACCTGCTTCGTTTGTGTTTCATTATCTTTGACGAAGTGCTTTTTTAGCACGCTCATTTGGACGAAATTTACGCAAATTAGCAACAATACATGCAGCAGACTTCCCAACAATATGATGCGGTGATCCAAACCTCCCGGGAATTGTTTTTAAAAAAAGCGCAAGACTATGGTACCGCATGGCGTATTTTGCGGCTTCCTTCCCTTACCGACCAGATTTTTATAAAGGCACAGCGCATCCGCAGCCTGCAACAGAATGCGGTTCGAAAAGTGGACGAAGGGGAACAATCCGAGTTTATTGGAATCATCAATTATTCCATTATGGCGCTCATACAAATTAAAAAAGGAATTGTGGAGCAACCCGATTTAACCGCTGAAGAGGCCATTGCCCTGTACGATGAGGAAGTGGCCCTCACTAAAAAGTTGATGGAGGATAAAAATCATGATTATGGAGAGGCTTGGCGCGATATGCGGGTGAGTTCTTTGACCGACCTTATTTTACAGAAAGTCCTTCGGGTAAAACAAATTGAGGATAATCAAGGAGCCACTTTGGTAAGCGAAGGCGTGGATGCCAATTATCAAGATATGGTCAATTATGCAGTGTTTGCGTTAATACATCTATCAGCAAATCCCAAATCGTAGAATGCCACTACCTATGGAGATGAATACATTTGTGAAAATTAGTGGGATTCGTGTCAAACCAAGTCGGTATTGTTATTTAAGTTGTTGGAAGTTGAAATTTTATTTTGAAAAAATATGAACTATTTGGTTTGGATTTCAAGAGTTATCGTTGGGGTGTTGTTCATTTTTAGTGGACTCATAAAATTGAACGACCCCGTTGGGTTTTCATTTAAATTGGAGGAATATTTTAGCCCTGCTGTTCTGGATTTACCTTTTTTGGAACCCATCGCTTTGGGAATTTCCATTTTTGTGGTTATTGTTGAGGTACTATTGGGCGTCCTTTTATTGATAGGGTTTAAACCCAAGATTACCGTCTGGAGCCTCTTGGCGATGATTGTTTTCTTCACTTTCCTCACCTTTTATTCCGCCTATTTCAACAAAGTAACCGATTGTGGTTGTTTTGGTGACGCCATAAAATTGACGCCATGGGAATCCTTTACAAAGGATGTGATTCTTTTGGTCTTGATATTGATTTTATTTTTTGGACAGAAGTACATCACACCGCTGTTCAATACAAAAACCAACTGGATTGTGGGTGGAGTGGCCCTATTGGCCTGTATTTTGTTTGCCAATCATGTATTGAACCATTTACCGTCAGTGGATTTTAGGCCCTACAAAATAGGAGCAAACATTGAAGATGGGATGACCGTTCCCGAAGGGGCCCCTGAGCCCATTTACGAATATGCATGGCGATTCAAAGTAAACGGGGAGGACCAAATAATTGTAACCAATGGGGAATATCCCTCCGTGGACGGGGAATTTGTGGATGTTGAAACTACACAAATACAGGAAGGCTATGAACCGCCTATTCATGATTTCACCATTGAAAAGGATGGACAAAATTTCGCCTTTGAATTTTTGAGCGAAGATAAATTGGTCATGGTCATCGCTTATGATTTGGCTAAAAGCAACTATGACACTTTTTCAGGAGTGGCCCAAGTAACCGAAAAAGCCAAGCAAAATGGATATAAAGTGATTGGTATGTCGGCCTCCAACGATGAATTGGCCAACAAGATTGAAAAGCAATACAAATTACCTTTCGATTTTTATTTTACCGATGAGACAGCCTTAAAAACTATCGTCCGTTCCAATCCAGCAGTATTGGTATTGAAGAACGGAACCATTCAACAAAAAGTACACTACAACGATATTGACAAACTTTCTTTTTAATAATAGAACACAAGAAAAACCAACAACATGAGAACAAAAATAGTGGCAGGAAACTGGAAAATGAACAAGAACTTGGAAGAGACAGAGGCTTTATTAGCTGAGCTTTCTGCAAAACTGCCCGACACCAAAGCGCAAGTTATTGTTTCACCAACATTCGTGAATTTGGCCGCAGCAAAAAGAAGTCTTCAGGCTTCTACCATACAAGTAGCGGCCCAGAATATGCATTTTGCGGAGAGTGGTGCCTATACCGGTGAGATTTCGGCGGATATGCTTCTGAACATCGATGTGGATATCGTTATTCTAGGTCACTCCGAGCGTCGTGCCTATTTTGGTGAAACTGATGAACTTTTGGCCAAAAAGGTGAAAACAGCTGTAGAAAAAGGATTGAAGACCATTTTCTGCTTTGGCGAAGAATTGGAAGACCGAAAGTCTGACAATCATTTCTCTGTAGTGGAAAGTCAATTGAAAAATGCCCTGTTCGATTTGGACGCCGAAGCTTGGAAAAGCATCATTTTGGCCTACGAACCGGTTTGGGCCATTGGCACAGGCGAAACTGCTTCACCTGAGCAAGCCCAAGAGATGCACGCTTTTATCAGAAAGACTATTTCCGAAGCCTACGACAGTTCCGTATCCGATGAAGTTTCCATTTTGTATGGAGGTAGTGTAAAGCCGGACAATGCTTCTGATATTTTCTCCAAACCTGATGTGGATGGTGGGTTGATCGGTGGAGCATCCCTTAAATCAGATGATTTTGTCGCCATTATTGAAGCGATTTAATCTTTAGCGCCATATGGCATTGGTGTATCTGGAATACGATTTTAAAATAAATCCGCTGCAGCCCGCGGCGGACATTCTTATTGCGGAATTAGGTGAAGCCGGCTTCGAAAGTTTTGTAGAGAACGATTCGGGGGTGTTGGCCTATATCTTAAAATCGGAATGGAAGGAAGGTATTCTAGATGATTTATTCGTTCTGGAGCATTCCGATTTTGACATCACTTGGACCCGTAAAGAAATTGAGCAACAAAACTGGAATGCGGAGTGGGAAAAAAACTTCCATCCTATAAAAGTAGGGGATAGGTGCATGGTTCGGGCACCTTTTCATGCGGCAGCCGATGTGGAATATGACATTGTCATTGAACCCAAAATGAGCTTCGGAACGGGTCACCATGAGACCACCCATATGATGTTGGAGCATATCCTTGAAAACAATTTTAAAGGTAAATCCGTCTTGGATATGGGTTGTGGCACCGGGGTATTGGCCATATTGGCCAAAAAAAGGGGAGCTGGGCCTGTGGATGCCATCGATATTGATGAATGGTGCTATTTGAATACCCAAGAAAATGTGGAACGTAACGATTGTTCTGATATTCAAGCTTTTCAAGGAGACAGGGGTTTACTAAAGGGAAAAAAATACGATGTAATCCTGGCCAATATCAACCGAAATATACTGCTGGAAGACATCCCCATTTATGCCCAATGCCTCAATGCAGGTGGCCAACTTTTTCTAAGTGGATTTTATTTGGAGGATTTAGATGCCATTTCTTCAAAATGTAAGGCCAATGGTTTAGAATTTGAAAAAAAACTGGAGAAGAACCGCTGGATTTCAGTAAAATATGTAAATTAGAAAGGCATTAACTCCACGATTATGGGCACAAAAGAAAAAGGCTTGGAAGACCTTCTTCTGGAAGAGGAGACGGTTAAGCAAAATGAAATTGTACTTTTTAATGATGATGTAAACACGTTTGATCACGTCATTGAAACATTGATCGATGTCTGCGAACATACTCCGGAACAGGCAGAACAATGCTCCCTTATTGTGCACTACAACGGTAAATGTACCGTAAAAACCGGGGAATATTCCTATTTAAAACCAAAATGCTCCAAATTGTTGCAAGCTGGGTTAAATGCCGAGATTGTCTAATTTTCCGGAACGGTTTTGAAATTCGTAAAAGCATTTTACCAGCACTTTACTGCCACAAATTTTGAGGTGATAAATTCTTTACATTGAAATTACAGGTAACAGGCATTATATAGACTAAATTTGCAGGGACAGCAATACAATCAAAAAACCAATATCTAATCTTCTTTTATAGGAATGAGCGAATTCTTTAAGGCTGAATTAAAAGATCGTTTTTTGGAATATGCTCTTGAGCGCACGGATTATTTTGAAATACAGACATTGTATGATGAATTTTTACGCCCAAACTATAGCCTGCAATTTGTGGAAAAACTGATCAAGGAAATCCAAGAGTATGATATGGAACTTTTGGATGTGATGAGCGGGAATGGAATGGATATTTTTATGCTGGCCTCTACCCCTAGCACCGAAGATTTTTTGGAAGAAGGCGGATTTAAGGATATGTATGTAAAGGAAGAGGAGAAGTGGGATGTATTCGTTGAGCAGTTGTCCAGTACCCGAAAATTGAGCAAGGACGAAAAGCAACTTCTGAAAAAAAGCTCACCCAGGTTGAAAAGGGAAAAAACCTTGCTTATTATCCTTATTTCTGCAATTGGCATTAGTTTTCTGTTCACCCTAATCAGTATTTTAAACAGCTCGTTCTTGGAGCCAGATTATGTCCCAGCAGATGAGTTTGAACGAAGAATTGAACAGTTGCATTTACAATATATGGAGGAAAACCAACGGTTGGAAACAGAGTTGATCAATTCTAAAAAACTTTTGGATTCTATCTTGGGTGTTCAACCCTAGCTAGAATGTATTTTAACCCATTGAATGAGTCGTTTAGCATAAAATTTCAAAGATCGCTTGCTACCAATGTATGGAGTGGATATTTTTGATTAGCATACACCATTTAGGCAAAAAATAACCAGACCAGTGCTAATAATCAAATGTCTTGTGATATTCAGAATAAGACATTTGTAATAGAAACAAACCATAGTAGAATGTCATCCACACAAAAAATTGAGAAGAACCTCTTCATTTTACTCTATCTTAATGCCATTTATCCACTAAGCCCAAGCCTTAAATCTTTTTTGGTGGAAAAAATCAAGAATATTTCTTTCAGAAAAAACGAACTAATAAGCAGGGAAGGAGAAATCTGTGATAAACTGTATCTGATTAAAAAAGGTTTGGTGCGAGGTTATTTTGTAAGTGAGGGGACGGATATAACAACGTGGATAGATTCCGAGAATGAGATTTTTACCTCTATTACTGGTTTTTTTAAGCATGAAAAGACTAGGGAGTATATACAGGCTATGGAAGACACCCATTGTGATTATTTAGAATATGAAGATTATAAGTATTGTCTTGATAATTTCCCTGAAATAAGGCAGATATATCGGATTATGTTGGAACAATATTATGTCATGGCCGAACATAGGGTGTATTTGGCCCGCATACCCAATGGTAGAAAACGATTGGAGTTTTTTTTGGAACATAGCAAACCAGAAATTGTCAAGCGAATTCCTAGAAAGCATTTGGCCTCATTTTTGGCAATGCGACCCGAGACACTATCTAGATTGATGAAATAAAGTATGGGGTACTATAATTGGCCGTAAAAATGCTTAGGTGTAGTTTTTTATGGCTCAATAAGTATTGTAAATTATTTTGTGGAACCTTGTCACATAAGTCACTTTTCAATTGTCATTAATATGGGGAAGGTCTATGGTTTTTCCTATGATTTTAAAAGCATACTATGACAAAGTCCATATATTCCAAGCTACTTACCTACTCTTATAATATTGTGGGTTCTTTGGAGGATGCCCATGATGTTGTTCAAGATGTAATGGAAAAATATATCACATTGGACAAATCCAAAGTAGAGAACGAGGTTAATTACCTTATAAAAATGGTAATCAATCTTTCCATAAATTTTAAGAAAAGGAGCAGTAAATTTTCCAAATATGGAATTTGGTTGCCGGAACCCATAGCAACTGAGTCAGCTGATGCCCCCTTGATCAAAGAACAAGTGGCCAATTATTCCTTGATGGTACTTTTTGAGGAACTCAACCCCAAAGAAAGGGCAGTATTTATTCTTAGGGAAGGGTTCGACTATGGGCACGGGGACATTGCCGATGTTCTCCACATATCTGAAGACAACAGTAGGCAATTATATGTAAGAGCCAGAAAAAAGTTGAAAAACAATTCCTTTAAAAAAGATTTACCACCAAAAGACTCTTTAAATCCTTATGTTGATGCCTTAATGACAGCCGATACTGATACGTTGGAGTCCCTTTTCGCCGAGGACATCTGTTTAATGGCAGATGGTGGTGACTCGGTTAAAGTGGTCACTAGAATCACGGAGGGCAAACAAAGAACCGCAGAATTGCTGCAATATGTTTACGGTATGTTTCTGGACGGCAAAGAATTCACCTTTGCCTATGTCAACCATCAACCTGCCCTATGGTTTAAGACCCATAATAGAACAATGAGCTGTATGGTGTTCAATTTTAATGCCGATAACAAGTTGTCCGCTATCTATTCCATTGTAGACCCTGAAAAATTACGGAACCTTCACCAACCCAAAGGAGTTGTGGCCAACCAGCATATTACAAAATTATTGGCCTATCTGGATCGGCACATCAACTGAAAATTCCTCATCCTTGTCACGAAAACGCTTCTTCATTTGTCTATTAGGAAAAACGAAGAAGTATGAAAACACTTTTAAGAATTGATTCAAGTTTTAACTTGAAGGATTCCTTCAGCAGAAAAGCCGCGGACCATTACGAAGCTGTATGGAAGGAACACCATCCCGAATCGAAGGTAGTCTATCGGGATTTGGGAAAATTTGAGATACCGCACCTTACCCGATTTGTTTTTTCTGCATTCAATACTACGGAAGGGGATGATAACGGCCTGCATATATCCAATGTGTTGATTGATGAATTGGAGTTGGCAGATACCGTATTGATAAGCTCACCGGTTTATAATT
This sequence comes from Allomuricauda sp. ANG21, assembly GCF_040705235.1. Lineage (NCBI taxonomy): Bacteria > Pseudomonadati > Bacteroidota > Flavobacteriia > Flavobacteriales > Flavobacteriaceae > Allomuricauda > Allomuricauda sp. ANG21. Next base: position 19,642 of record NZ_JBFCVT010000005.1, read on the forward strand.
ATTCCACCCCAAGCACCTTAAAAGCCTATATAGACCATGTGGTTCGCATCAATAAAACTTTTGGCTATGACCCAAATAACTATACCAGAAGAGGATTGCTATCCGGGAAAAATGCAGCCGTAATTGTGTCCAGGGGAGGCATGTCTATAAACGGGGAATCCCCGGACGGGGTGGAAAGATACCTTCAAGGAATTTTAAATTTTATTGGTATTGTAGATGTAGCTACTTTCTCCATAAACGGCACAGCTCATGAAGGTTCCGCAAACCGATTTAAATCCGCAAGAGAACAAATAACACAATGCTTCAATCGAAATTAACAATGGACAACATGACAGAAAATTATCTTGAAGATATGTTGGTGGACAATTCCCATATCATACATCCAGGTGAAGGAGAGAAAATGCAACTCGGCAGTGGCTCATTCACATACAAGATTACCAGCGACCTTACCAATGACCAGATGGGTATTTATGAGATTGTTCTACAGCCCAAGACCATTGGCGCCAATTTACACTACCATCGGTTTATGGATGAAACTTTTATAGTAACAGAGGGTACGTTAACTGTAATGCATGGCACTGAAAAGAAGCAGCTTTCAAAAGGAGCGGTGGTTTTTGTTCCCAGATTTACACCACATGGATTTAAAAACGATTCTGATGAGATAGTTAGGTTGATGCTTGTTTTTAATCCTTCAATGAAAAGGGAAGGGTTTTTTAAAGGCTTGCACCAAATATTGGGTGAAGACCCCATAAATCCTGAAAAATATCAAAAGCTATATAACAAATATGATAGTTTTTTGGTGGATTCAGCCCAGATGATATTGAAAACAAAGTAATAGCAAAATCTATTTTAAAAATTAAAAAATGATACCAATGGAAAAACAACATATTACCTCCGGGTCAACCTTTGAAGAACAAATTGGGTATTCAAGGGCTTTGGTTTGCGATGATTGGATTTTTGTTTCGGGAACTACAGGATTTGATTATGAAACGATGACCATATCAGATGACGTGATGGTTCAGGCTGATCAATGCATTAGAAACATCCAAAATGCGCTTCAAAAAGCCAGTGCCAAATTGGAGGACGTCATCAGGATCACTTATATCCTCCCAGATGCCAGTGATTTTGAAGCGTGTTGGCCCATCTTGAGAAAATACTTTGGCAAATCCAAGCCAGCTGCCACAATGATAGCTGCCGGGCTTTCGGACCCAAGAATGAAAATTGAAATTCAAGCAACCGCAATAAAGCAGTCCAATAGGCAATCTAAAAAAGTAATGGAAACCCTAAATGCATTTATAAAAGGAGGTGATACTAGTGATGTTGAACTTTTGACCAATACCCTTCACAAGAACTATCGAAATGTTCAGTCTGGCTTTTTTGCCAAAAAGGGAATCTTTCATTTGAATAAGGAGCAGTACATCGGTTTGGTCAAAGAGGGAACGTTTGGTGGAACTCCCAGAACCATGGAAACAATTCATTTGGAGATCTTGGAAGATTTGGCCTACGCAAGGGTGCGATTAAAAAGCAAAGAATTACAGTTTGAATCTTTGATAGTCTTGGTCAAGGAAGACCATAAATGGTGGCTTTTGGGTAACTACCCGTGCATTGTAAACGCGTAGAGCTCCCTTTAAAGAGATAGAATAGGTGTTAAAATAAGTCTGGAATCTTTTTGTTCCACAGATTTTCAGGTTTTTCCCTTAATTTGACTTTCAAAATTGGCAACCAAGTTGTTTAGTAGTATGACGAATATTGTGTCCGTAAAGTCAATGGCAAGTATTGAGACGGTGGTAGAACTTGCCAGAACTATTTGGACCGAACATTATACGCCTATAATTGGATTGGGACAGGTGAATTATATGTTGAACAAGTTTCAGTCGACCAAAGCAATTCAAGACCAATTGGAAAAGGGGATTGCTTATTACTTGCTCCAATTTAAAGAGGAATTTGTGGGTTATTTTTCTTTTGACATGGATGAAGACTTTCTCTTTTTGAGTAAGCTCTACGTTCTAAAATCAGCTCGGGGAAATGGAATTGCTAAAACAGCAATCACTTTTATGGAATCGTATTCACGCGAACATGGAATTCCTAAAATAAGATTGACCGTCAACAAGTACAATTCCAACTCAATTAAAGCTTACGATAACATGGGATTCGTCAGCGTGGACTCCATTGTACAGGATATAGGTAATGGCTACGTAATGGATGATTATGTTCTTGAAAAAGACATCCTTTAAAGATGAGCTCCAGTGACTTCTCAAAATTTATTTAAAAGCTCTGCTTTGAAAAAAGCGAAACAAAGAACGTCGAAACTAAGGCGTTTTTTGTTGAACTATATATTCATCATCGCTTACTTGTTCTGAATGGCTAGACATGAATGTCTGGATTTTACAAACGATGTATGGTTTTAGCTAGGATGAGTATACTGGCCTTCTATTGAAAATCTATTTTCATTTTTAGTATATTTAGTTGTTGACAAATCAAAATCGAAATCAAAATCAAAATCAATGAAACTATTTTCTTCGTCCGTTGGCAAAAAGACGTCGCGCCGTTCTTTTTTGTCCAGAACTACTTTGGGTATTAGCGGTGCACTATTGGCCACTTCCTATAATGGATTGGCATGCTCCATTGAAAAAACACCAAAATCATCGGCACCTTCCGATCTTAAGATTACAGCTGTGAAATGCGGGTTTATCCGAAATGAACACAGCCTTTTTGTAAAAATCTATACCAATCAGGATATCGTTGGTCATGGCCAGGGTGTTGATGGGGTTTACGGAACATACCACGTTGTGCACCACTTGGCGAAAAACCACTTGATTGGCAAAAATCCATTGAACATTAATCGACTCCAAGAAGAAATGCGCAGGGGAGGTCTGTTTAAAGGAGCTCAAGCAGGTATGTATGTGTGTGTAATGACAGCCTTGGAAACAGCATTGTGGGACTTGGTGGGCAAGGCACTGGGATTGCCCGTTTACCAATTAATGGGCGGTAAATTTCGGGATAAGATCAGAGTTTACTGCGATACGGCCGGAAGTCGGCTTGAGCCACAGGAAATGGGCAGAAGAGCAAAGGAAGATGTGGACAAATACGGATTCACTGCGGTGAAATTTGATATCGATGACCGCCAGGACCCCAATAAATTGGATTTGTACAACTGGAGCGTAAGTATTCCTGAACTAAGGCGTATGGAGGACCAAATTGCTGCGGTGCGTGAAGCTGTGGGGCCTAACATAGATATTTGTGTGGACTGCCATGGTAGATTTGATGAAGCTTCGGGCATGAAAATAGCTAAGGCTTTGGAACCTTATAATCTTATGTGGTTGGAAGAACCTGTGCCTGCTGAGGTTCCAGAGTCGTATGCACGTATTCGTGAATCAACTACAACTCCTATTTGCGGGGGTGAGAATTGGTACTTGACCTATGGCTTTAGACATCCCTTTGAAATTGGTGCAGTGGACGTTATTATGCCGGACCTTCAAAAATGTGGAGGTTTGGGTGAAGGATTGCGTATAGCCAATTTGGCCAATACCTATAATACGCCTTTTGCACCGCATATGGTCGCCTCATATCTTGGAGCAATATCGTCGGCCCATGTCTGTGCCGCAGTACCCAACTTTCTTATTCTTGAATGGCAGATTTACTTCCATGAAAGTGAAATGTTCAAGGAAATTGTCAATTTTGAGGGTGATTTTTTAACCAAGGACGGTTACATACCCGTACCAAACAAACCTGGACTTGGCGTGGAGATCAATGAGGAGGCTATGCGAAAATATGCCACACCTGGTATACCTTTTTTTGAATAAAAATCACTTGATAGAAGATTACGTAGTGCCAAAACGATTGGTTCAAGAGGACATTAAAAATACAGGGACTAAATCGAGCAAACATAAAAATTAATTTACGTTAGGGCGCTTATCTGAATTTTGAATGTGGCACTGTAAATAATTTCAGTGCAAAAAAGATAGATGGTTAGTTTTTCTTCCTAAGTTCAACATGTTGGCTTCCAAGATATGGGTGCTTCTGGTGGAGAGTAATTTGAAGCATAAACGATAATTTAAAATAGGTACAATGAAAAAAAAGGAGGGAGTAGTGAATGAAACCACAATCAATTCGCGAAGGAATTTTCTAAAAACCTCGGCACTGGCAGTAGGTTCCATTACTATTATTCCCAGGCATGTTTTGGGCCAAGGGTTTATTGCACCCAGCGATAAAATTAATTTAGGATATATAGGCCTGGGGAAACAAGGAGGCATATTGGCAAATCAATTCTTATCATACACTAATTCTGCTCAAATTGTGGCCGGAAGCGATGTTTGGACCTCAAAACAAGATTGGTTCAAAAGTGTTGTGGAAGGATATTATGCCGAAAAAAGAAACATTACAAAGTACAATGGAGTATCCACCTATATAAATTACAAAGAGCTATTGGAACGTAATGATATTGATGCAGTTGTCATAGCTACTCCCGATCATTGGCATGCCATACAATCCATAGATGCTTTGAAATCAGGAAAGGATGTGTATTGTGAAAAACCCATGACCAACACCATTAAAGACGGAAGGGACATGGTTGATGCAGTGAAAAAGAATAAAAGAGTACTTCAAGTTGGTAGTATGCAGCGTTCCTGGGAAAAATTCAGAAAGGCGCAAGAAATGGTCAGTTCAGGAAAACTGGGGGAAATCAAAAAAGTATTAGTAAATGTGGGAGACCCTTACCGAGTATATGATCTTCCTGCCGAGCCGACTCCAGAGGGAGTAGATTGGAATCTTTGGTGTGGCCCAGCGCCCTTATTGACCTACCATCATACCATTGCTCCAAAAGAAGTTGAAGGGTATCCAGCATGGCGCGATTTCAAAGAGACCGGAGGCGGTATACTTGCAGATTGGGGCACGCATATGTTCGATATTGCCCAATGGTGCTTGGGCATGGACAGAACAGGCCCTGTTGAATATATTCCGCCAGAAGACCCCAAAGCTGTGCGGGGTTTACGCATGTTTTATGAAAACGGTATTGAAATGGTGCATGAAGACTTTGGGAGAAGCTGGGCGGTACGATTTATAGGCACCGAAGGAGAATTGGATGTAAGCCGTTCTTTTTTGGAAACTAGACCCGAAAAAATATTGATGCCCAATGGTGGTGACCCAAGTACGCTCTTCAACGACAGGGGAAATCATTATCAAAATTGGCTAGACGCCATAAAGACCCGGAACCAACCTATATGCGATGTAGAAACGGGTCATCGCTCGGCAACCATCTGTAATGTGGCCAATATTGCTTATGAATTGGGCCGACCTTTGCAGTGGGATCCAGTCAAGGAAAGGTTTAAGGGAGATGCAGAGGCCAACAAAATGAGAAAAAGAAAACGTAGAAAATACTAGAAGTGTTGGCACGTTGGCCAAATAAAAAAGGAGTTGGTGAAAATTCCTCTCCAACTCCTTCATTTTCAGTGACCGCGGCAGGATTCAAACCTGCAACCTTCTGAGCCGTAATCAGATGCGCTATTCAGTTGCGCCACGCGGCCTAATATGTAATTTTCTCCACCTTCTTCCAGCAGCTGATTTCAAGTACTTTTCTCTTTTTCTGGCTTGCAGTAGGGTTTCGAAGTTTTCTTTGTGAACCATCTTCCAAGGAATAAAAGCCTTTGTCGATTGGTTTTTTCCATTGTTGTGTTCCGTCAGCCGTCTATCAATATCAGTCGTTAAACCAACATAAAATTGTTCAAACTCAGGACTGTACAGTACATACACAAAGAACATCAAAATTTCATTTTTGCGCCCCGTCCGAATGTGCCTTTCGGCACGGGCGGGCACGCGTCCTTTTAACAGGGCTGCAAATATATTTCTTTTTACCTTTACTACAAAACCACCTCATCTAAAATTATTTATGGATTTTGCTGCCTACATCCGCGATATTGAAGACTTTCCAAAGCCTGGTGTGACCTTCAAGGATATTACACCGCTCTTAAAAAATCCTCAGTCACTAAAAAAAGCGTGTGATGCGTTGTACAACTTCACTACAAACTTAAAGATTGATAAGGTGGTTGGGGTGGACAGTAGGGGTTTTATTTTTGCACCCATGTTGGCAGCACGGCTCCAAGCAGGTTTTGTTCCCGTAAGAAAAAAAGGAAAATTACCTTATAACACAGTTTCAGAGGCCTATGAGTTAGAGTACGGGTCTGAAATTTTGGAAATCCATACCGATGCCATTAAAAAAGGGGAGAAGATATTGATTCATGATGATGTTTTGGCAACGGGAGGAACAGTCAGTGCGGTTTGCAAGCTGGTTGAAAAATTAGGAGGAGAAGTGGTTCAGTGTAATTTTTTGATCGAGCTTACTTTTTTGAACGGGGCCGAAAAGCTAAATGGATATCAAATTGAGTCTTTGCTGCAATACTAACTGTCCAGCGCCCTTGTGGTGATATAGTACCGCCATCCAATTATCGCCAATTGTAATTTTGATGCTTTTGCTAAATCCAATCCCCGTTTGGTGTAGGAGGGAAGAATGGCTTTATTGATTTTGGCAAGAATCTTATAGAACATGGTCCACTGTGTTGGTCATTACAAATATAACCAAGATGTTGCTATCTGTCTAGCTTAACATAATAAAAGAAGCCGTCCAGAAAAGCATAAAATGTCAGTTCGAGCGCAGTCGAGAACCTTTGTGGAGTACTAGGTTAGAAATACATATCGACTGCGCTCGATGTGACACCGTTTTAATCAAGCTTTCTAGATAGCTTCTCTGTACTGGTGTTATTTACTGGCCTCAATCCAGCTGTTGATTTTATCTTCCAACAACGCCAATGGTACGCACCCGGGTTCCAAGACTTGGTTGTGAAATTGGCCAATATCAAACTTGTCCCCAAGCATATCTTCCGCTTTTTTGCGTAACTCCTGAATCTTCAACTGACCAATTTTATAGGATAAAGCCTGTCCCGGATTGGCCATATAACGCTCAATTTCAGAGATGATGCTGGCTTCAGATTCGGCTTCATTGTCTAAAGAATATTGGATGGCCTGCTCGCGGGTCCATCCTTTGGAATGCAATCCGGTATCCACTACCAAGCGGACGGCCCGGTGCATTTCTGCCCCCAACATCCCAAAATACTGATAGGGATCGGTATATAGTCCCAATTCTTTCCCCAAAGATTCGGTGTAAAGGGCCCAACCCTCACCATAACCACTGTACCAAAGGGTTTTTCTAAATTTTGGCAATTCCTCATTTTCCTGCATCAATGAAATTTGATAATGATGACCTGGAATAGCCTCATGCAAAAACAGGGATTCATCGGAATAGATGTTGTATTCTGAGGCATCAGGGATGGGTACATAAAATACTCCTGGACGGGTACCATCCAAGGAGCCGGGATTGTATTCCGCACTGGCTGATTTTTCACGGAACGCTTCTGTCCTTCGAACCACAAAAGGAGTTTTGGGCTTAGTATCAAACAACTTTTCCAATTGTGGTTTCATGCGCTCATGGATTTCATTAAAATGTGCGATAACTTGATCTGGCTCGGTAAACGGCATGAGTTCTTCATTGCTCCGTACATAGTCAAAGAATGCTTTTAAGTCACCTTCAAAACCAACCTCTTCCTTTATTTTCTCCATTTCGGAACGGATGCGGGCCACCTCGCTCAATCCCAATTCATGAATTTCTTCGGCGGTCATATTGGTTGTAGTGTATTTTTTTATTTGATGCGCATAATAGGCATCACCATTTGGCTCTCCTTGAATACCACTGGATTCCCTTCCTGCATCAAGATATTCAGTGCTCATAAAATTGTGCAATTTGGCATATGCAGGAACAATCTTGTTGGTGATCATGTTTGAATATGCCTCAGTGAGCATTGTCTTTTCTTCCTCTGAAAAATCAGCAGGCATATTTTGAATAGGCTGGTAAAACAGATGTTTTTCTACATCTTCTTCCATTTGGGATTCCAACTGAGGTAATACTTTTACGATTAAGGACTTGGGTAGAACATGCCCTTTCTCAATGCCTTCGCGCATCTTGTCCTCGGTACTGGCAAGCCATTCCAAGTATTCATCCACGCGTTGCATCCATTCTTGGTAATCCTCAACAGTTTCAAAGGGTTGCGCACTGGCACCACTGGCCAATTGCCCAATGAAAAGATTTTGGGACCACATTTGATCAACCGGTGTAAGGTCAGCGTTGTAGTCAAACTCTGCCAAATTGATGTTGCATTCCCATTCCAGGATTGCTTTGCTCATTTGCTGGCTATCGGTAAGCTCCTCATCTGGAAATTCTGATAGTTTGTTTTTATAATTCTCATAATAGGCTTTCTTCTCTGCTTGGTAGGCATCGGAAAGCAAATTAGGAAATGAATCGTCGTACCTATGATCGCCCGCCATGGTGGCATTGATGGGATTTAATTTCAAGCCCTCTTCATAATATCCCTTTAACACGGCTTCAAACTCTGCATTAAGGGCGGGTACTTCCTCCTTTTTAGGTTCCGGTTTACATGACATCATAGCCGTTAGGGCCATGAGTAAAATTGTTATTTTTTTCACGTTTTTTGGTTTGTTCTGTTACATATGTAAAATAACTAAATCGAACCCACAAGTCATAATTTGAGTGCTAAAGTTTTAATAAAATGAAAAATACAGTTCCCACGGATGATACGGAAGATAACAAAGAGGACAGAATCTTCATGTACTACAAAAGAATGGTTTCTATCAAATGTAATAGCAAAAAGACAAGAAATTTTACAATGGAAAGCATGGAATGTTTGATTTAAATGGTTGTTAATAATCGGGTTAAATCGATATTGTTTTTTGAAGATAAAATGATAAAACTCATGTCTCCAAGGATTTACATCAAAATCTATGCATTTGCATACAAGATTGTAGCTTTTTAAATGAGATACTGCTATACTATTTTACTATCGTCTTGAGTGAAGTTGTAATATGTAATGTTAAATTGAAATATATATTACATAATGTAATATTTGTAGGGGGTTTTTGGAGCTGTTTTTGAAAACCAAGGGAGCTTTCGTTTAAAAATGGGCCTTTTTGGGCAATCTCGTTTTGGAGGAGGGCATAAAAAAAGCCAACCAAGAAGGTTGGCCGAGTAATTTTTTGGAGTCTTTTTACTAAAATTAATTTTTCTTTTTGGTAGTTATTTCAACCACGCCGTTTGTTCCTTTTTCACCATATTTTTCTAAGGCCATATTATCCTTCAAAACATTGATGCTCTGGATTTCTTCAGGTTCCAGCCCTAAATCGCCCATAACCGCTTTTGGTTTTTCCACCCCATCTATAACAATTAGGGGTTTGTCACCGGAGGAAGATCGTATGGTGACACCATTGCTGTTGTCATTGATTCTTACTGATGGTTCCTTGCTCAGAGGTTTTGGGTTTTTCATCCCTTCATAGGCTTCTTTATTACCAGCCACGAAAATACCACCGCCTTTAAGCGTTCCAAAATAGCATTCCGAAAAGGGAACAGTACTTGTGAATTGACCAGTGCCTTTATTTTTTATTTGCAACTCAAGTTCAACGATTTCTCCCTGGGCGTTTCTTTTTAACGAATGGGTAAAAGTACCCCCTTTCTGTTCAATGGAATTATTTATTTCAGCGATTTCAGTATCTGTTGAATTCTTGTTTATGGAATAAACATCTTCAAATCGATTATTATCCAAACCATACCCTGTCACTTTTACTTGTGCCACCGTTGTAGTTTGAAAACTTACAATGAAACCTACCAATAAAGGAAGTACAATCCCAAATTTCCATACATTGCTTTTCCGTGATTTTTTTTTGTTTAACATGACTATTCGTTTTTTGATGATTGAATTGTAAAATGAGTTGGAAAAATACGGATGTGTTGCACCCACCATGGTTTTCAACATGAGGTTCTGGTAGCGAATTCTATCGTGCCCCGATGCTAAGGCACCTCGGTCTGCAATAAACTCAAGATTGTGCTCCACGCTAGCCTTATAAAGCCAGATAAAGGGGTTGAACCATTGAAGGATGATTATGGCGTGCATCAAAAGAATGTCTATGGTATGACGTCCTTTGATGTGCATGCGCTCATGGGCAACAATGGTGGCAAAATCTGCTTTGGTCAGTGTTTCTGGATTATAGATTAAGTAGTTGAAAAAGGAGAAAGGAGTGGTATTATTTTGGGTTTCAACAAAGTTGATGCCGTCTTCTTTCTGGCAATCTGCCTTCACAACTATTCGTTTTAAGGATAGGAGATTTACGATCAAGCGGACAAATAGAAAAGCAACTCCCAAACCATAAACCATTATTAGGATTGCTATCCAATAAACGGTTGAGGTGTTATCCGAAACTCCTTCTAGTTGATTGCTAGCACTATTGAAAGGTAGTATAATGGGTTCTAGCCATACAATTTCCTTGATACCGATGAGAGGGATTAGGAAAGACAAAACCAAACCGGATAGAAGAAATACTCGATTTTCGTTGAAGAATGTTTCTTTTTTCAGAAAAAGGGTATAGCAAATAAGGAATAGGGTTGATATTCCTGCTGACTTCAGAATGTAGAATGCAAAATCTTCCATTTATTTATTTTTTTCAATGAGTTCAAGAATTTCCCGAAGTTCATCTGCCGAAATTTTCTCTTCCTTGGCAAAAAAGGACACCAAGCTTTTATAGGAGTTATCATAATAATCCATGATGGTGGTATTGATGAATTTTTTCCGATACGCTTCCTTTGTCACTAGTGGATAGTACCTGTGGGTGTTCCCAAATGCCTCATGGCTCACATAGTCCTTTTCTTCTAGATTTCGGACAATGGTGGATAAGGTATTGTAATGGGGCTTATCACCCGAAAGCTCTGCCATAATTTCTTTGACGAATGCTTTTTCCAAGCGCCAAAGAATTTTCATTACATCCTCTTCTTTATTCGTCAATTTTTGCATGACATGGATTTTATATAGACCAAAGTAAAACTAATTTATCAGTTAAGCAACTATTTTTATAGTTAATCTACTAAAAATGTAGTTTATTCTTTTTCCGTCTTCCCCTTTAAAGCCGTGAATCTTCCTCTATATTTGCCATAAATTGAGCTTCTTTGGAAAACCTACTTTTTATTGTTCTTGGATTGGTGCTGCTTATAGCTGGAGGAAATTGGTTGTTAAAATCTGCGGTTGCCTTATCGTTACGATTGGCGATTCCCAAAATTGTAATAGGAATGACGGTGGTCTCTTTTGCCACTTCAGCTCCAGAGCTTATAGTGAGCGTTAAAGCTGCTTTGGATGGATTTCCAGACCTGGCCTTAGGGAATGTAGTGGGGTCCAATATAGCCAATCTTGGATTGGTATTGGCAATCACTGTAATTATGGGCAGTATTGATGTTCGCAAAAGTTTTTACACCACGGATTGGCCTGTTATGATGGCCGCATCATTGCTTTTTTGTGGCTTTATTTATTTTGATGGGCAGCTACAGCAGTATGAAGGGATTGTTCTTGTTTCCTTGCTGTTTCTGTTTTTGGTATATCTGCTACGTTTTCAGAAACCTGCTGTTGTGGATGAAATGCCAGAGGACGATGTGCCGCTTCCCTTATATAAAATTGTATTCTTTTTAGGTATAGGGGGCACGGCCCTTTGGGGTGGTTCGGAATTGCTGATCAATGGCGCAGTGGGCATGGCCTCAACACTTGGTGTGAGTGATAGGGTCATTGGTATAACGGTGGTGTCCGTTGGGACAAGCGTCCCAGAATTGGCTGCTTCGGTGATTGCGGTGTTGAAAAAGGAAAAAGCCATATCCCTAGGGAACCTGATTGGTTCAAACATCTTTAATTTGTTGGCGGTACTTGGGATTACCTCCATCATAACCCCTATCACCGTAATGGATCAAGGTTTGCTTTCCAGTGATATTTTTTGGATGCTGGGCATCTCCTTCTTGATATTGCCCCTAGTGTTTTTTCCTAAAGGATTGCGTTTGGGATGGCGGGACGGTCTGGTGTTGCTTCTTTTTTATGTGAGTTTTGTTTACATGACCATAAAATAAAAAACCGCCCCTAAAACAGGGACGGTTTCATCTATAATCAACAACTAATTTATATACATTTTATACATCAGCTGACTTCACAGTCTTGATGATTCTTGCCGCTACTTTGTATGGGTCTGCATTGGAGGCAGGTCTTCTGTCTTCCAACCAACCTTTCCAACCTTTTTCAACAGTTAAAATTGGAATACGAATAGATGCACCTCTATCGGAAACACCATAGCTAAAATCTCTAATTGAAGCCGTTTCGTGCTTACCGGTCAAACGCTCATCATTAAATTCCCCATATACAGCAATATGCTCTTTAGTTACAGGGCGGAAAGCCTCACATACTTTTTCGTAAGTTTCCTTAGATCCGCAAGTTCTCAACAGAGTATTGGAGAAATTTGCGTGCATTCCTGATCCGTTCCAATCTCCCTTAATAGGTTTTGGGTGGTACTCAATATAGTATCCGTAGCTTTCTGTCAATCTTTGAAGTAAGTAACGGGCTACCCAAATTTCATCACCAGCCTTTTTGGCACCTTTAGCAAACAGTTGGAATTCCCACTGTCCAGCAGCAACTTCTTGGTTGATTCCCTCAAACTGAAGACCAGCTTCCAAACAAAGATCAGCATGCTCTTCAACAAGATCTCTTCCCCAAGTATTTCTTCCACCTACAGAACAATAGTATAGACCTTGAGGTCCAGGGTAACCACCAACAGGGAAACCAAGCGGCAACAATGTGGCAGTATCCATAATGAAGTATTCTTGCTCAAAACCAAACCAGAAATCATCATTTTCATCATCGATCGTAGCTCTTGAGTTACTTTCGTGAGGAGTTCCATCTGGATTTAAAACCTCAGTCATTACCAAATATCCATTTTTTCGTGCAGGGTCTGGGTAAATGGCAACAGGTTTTAGCAAACAGTCAGAAGAACCACCCTCGGCCTGTTTTGTGGATGAACCATCAAAAGACCAAAGTGGGCAATCTTCCAATTTCCCGCTGAAATCTTCCTCAATCCTTGTCTTGCTTCTAATGTTGGCTGTTGGTTCATAACCATCCAACCATAGATACTCTAATTTAGATTTGCTCATAATTCTGGTAGTTATTTGTTCTCAAATTCACGATTGACAAAAATAGTTTTTTCATTGAATAATATGCATTTTGCAGGGTTAAAATCACAAAGTACACCCTATTATTTATAGAACCCCATATTTTAGGTAGGGTTGAATGAAAAAAAAGTATTTTTTAGAGGATTTATTATTAAATTGTTAATTGTAGCTTTGCGGAATCAATACAAACGAACATGCCAAAAACAAGATTTCAAGCCTTGGCAGCAAGCCAAAAAAGAGAATATAAGAATATAGATGAATCCGGTAGACGATCTGAACTGTTCGGGAGACAGGTGTTCAATGAAGAAAAAATGCTTCAATTCCTGACCAAGGAGGCTTTTGACAATGTTAAATCAGCTATTTTTCAAGGGAACAAAATCGATAGAAAAATAGCAGACCAAGTAGCTGAGGGAATGAAGGCCTGGGCCTTATCTATGGGAGCAACCCATTACACCCACTGGTTTCAACCCTTAACAGGGGCCACGGCAGAAAAACATGATGCCTTTTTTGATGTACTCCCCGAGGGCCGGGCCATGGAAAAGTTTGGTGGCGCCCAGTTGGTTCAACAAGAACCAGACGCATCCAGCTTTCCGAGTGGAGGTATTCGAAATACATTTGAGGCTCGTGGCTACACTGCATGGGACCCAACGTCACCTGCGTTTCTATATAAAACTACCCTTTGTATACCCACAATTTTTGTAGCATACACCGGGGAAGCTTTGGATAACAAGGCGCCCCTGCTGAGGGCTTTGCATGCCGTAGATCAGGCGGCTACGGGTGTGGCTCAGTATTTCGATAAAAACGTACGGAAGGTATATGCAACCCTTGGATGGGAGCAAGAATACTTTTTGGTAGATAAGGCATTGGCACAATCTCGATTGGATTTGACCATGACCGGCAGGACGCTGGTTGGAAATTTCTCGGCAAAAGGCCAGCAGTTGGACGACCACTATTTTGGAGTCATTCCACCACGGGTTTTGAGCTTTATGAGTGATTTGGAAAAACAATGTACCCAACTTGGTATTCCTGTAAAAACCAGACACAACGAAGTGGCGCCAAACCAGTTTGAGCTGGCACCGGTCTTCGAAGAAGCCAATCTCTCCGTGGACCATAACCTCTTGTTGATGGATGTGATGGAAGAAGTGGCAAGTCGACACCATTTTAAGGTATTGTTCCATGAAAAACCGTTTGCGGGAATAAATGGATCAGGAAAGCACAATAACTGGTCTTTGGCAACCGATACTGGGGTGAATTTGCTGAGCCCGGGTACCACACCCATGAAGAATCTCCAATTTTTAACGTTCTTTGTCAATACCATCAAAGCGGTGGACACCTATGAGGAATTGTTGCGGTCTTCCATTGCATCAGCCAGCAACGACCACAGGTTGGGGGCCAATGAGGCACCCCCGCCAATTCTTTCTATTTTCATTGGCAAACAATTGAGTGATGTTCTCGATGAATTGGAAGGTGTTTCCAAAGGAAAGCTTTCTCCAGAGGAAAAAACAGAACTCAAACTGAATGTGGTCGGGAAGATTCCCGAGATTTTATTGGACAACACGGATAGAAACCGAACATCTCCCTTTGCATTCACGGGTAATAAGTTTGAAATGAGGGGCGTTGGGTCCAGAATGAACTGTGCCAAGCCCATGACCGTGCTCAATACCATAATGGCCAAACAGCTCACCGACTTTAAAAAGGAGGTAGATGCTTTGATTGACAAGAAAAATCTAAAAAAGGACGAAGCCGTCTTTAATGTGTTGCGAGAATATATCAAAACCTCCAAAAGAATCCGGTTCGAGGGTGATGGCTATGGCATGGAATGGCAAGAAGAGGCTAGAAGACGTAAGCTTAGCTTCAATACAAATACACCAGAGGCCTTACAAGTAATCACGGCCAAAGAAAGTGTTGAACTTTTTAAGGAGATGGATGTGATGAGCGATGTTGAGCTCAAAGCACGGCAAGAAGTGGAGCTGGGAGCTTATATTTTCCATATTCAGATTGAAGGTAGAGTATTGGGCGAAATGGTGTATAATCACATTGTTCCTGCCGCCATACGTTACCAGAATCTTTTGTTGGAGAATATCGGTGGATTGAAGGAAGTCTATGGAGCAGCTCACAAGAAAGTGGCCGAAAGTCAATTGAACCTCTTGGAACAAGTGGGAGAACATATCCTTGAAATCAAGAAACTGACCGATGAAATGACGGATGCCCGTAAGAGGGCCAATGGCCTTTCTACCATAAACAAGAAAGCCCAAGCCTATTGCAATAATGTAAAACCCTATTTTGATACCATTCGGGAGCAATCCGATAAATTGGAAAAATTGATTGCGGATGACTTATGGCCCTTCACAAAATACCGGGAAATATTGTTTACAAAGTAAAGGTTTCAAATCCAAGGTAGTTTTTAAAAGAGCGTAACAACCTATCAATGAATTGATGGTTTTCCGCTATTTTTGCCCAAACCAAGATTATGTCGTCGGACACCAGTAAAAGATATGCACAACGAGGGGTCTCTGCCTCAAAGGAAGATGTGCACAATGCTATCAAAAACATTGATAAAGGCCTTTTTCCAAAAGCGTTTTGCAAAATAGTCCCAGATTATTTAACAGGGAGTGAGGACCATTGTTTGGTAATGCATGCTGATGGTGCAGGCACCAAGTCTTCCTTGGCGTACATGTATTGGAAGGAAACCGGCGATACTTCAGTTTGGAAAGGCATTGCCCAAGATGCGCTGATCATGAATGTGGACGACCTTATTTGTGTGGGTGCTACTGACAATATTATGCTGTCATCCACTATAGGTCGGAACAAAAACCTGATTCCAGGGGAGGTGATTTCTGCCATCATCAATGGTACGGAGGAATTGATTTCCGATTTGGAAAAACATGGCATTACCATTCGCTCAACAGGAGGTGAAACAGCGGATGTTGGCGATTTGGTACGAACGATTATCGTGGATTCCACGGTAACGGCGCGTATGGAACGTTCCCAAGTCATTGATAATACAAACATAAAGGCTGGTGATGTCATTGTAGGATTGGCTTCCTTCGGAAAGGCAACTTATGAAACTGAATACAACGGGGGAATGGGCAGCAACGGACTTACCTCTGCCCGCCATGATGTCTTTGGAAAATATCTGGCCAAAAAATATCCGGAAAGCTATGATGCCTCTGTTCCAGAAGAATTGGTCTATTCCGGAAAAACAAAATTGACCGATGAAGTGCCAGGCTCCCCATTGGATGCCGGGAAATTGGTACTATCGCCAACCCGTACCTATGCGCCCATCATCAAAAAAATATTAGAGCAACACAATTCAGAGCAAATCCATGGTATGGTGCATTGCAGTGGTGGGGCTCAGACCAAGATTCTTCATTTTGTAGATAACCTACACATCATAAAGGATAACTTATTTGAGATTCCTCCACTTTTTAAGCTCATACAGGAGCAATCTGGCACCGATTGGAAAGAAATGTACCAAGTCTTTAATTGTGGCCATCGTATGGAACTTTATGTGAATGAGCAAGTTGCCGATGACATCATTGCTATTTCCGAGAGTTTTAATGTTGATGCGCAGGTTATTGGGCGCGTAGAAGCCTCGCCAAATAAGAGATTGACCATACAAAGTACGTATGGTAAGTTTGAATATTAGCATACGAATCAGTACATTTTAACGTTCTTTCTATAAACCTCTCGCTATGGAAAGAAAAGAATTTCTAAGAAGTTTGGGTGCAGGCGCTGCTTTTGCCCTTACTTTTCCTTGCCTGCACGGCTGCTCTAAAGATGAAATTGACGGTAACATTGTTGAAGAACCCACTGGAGTGGACTTTACTGTGGACTTGACATCTCAGGAAGCCCAAGCCTTAGTTCCCAATGGAGGTTTTATTCTAAAGAATTTAGTTGTCATCGCGAAAAACTTGGATGGGGAATATGTAGCTGCAAGTCAGGTTTGTAGTCATGAATCGTATGACCAAGTCCGTTTTGTGAATCAAAATGGTGGGATTTTCTACTGTGATGTCCATGGTTCCCGTTTTGATCAAGATGGCACTCCCTTGAACCAAGTTGATAGTAATCCGGCAAGACAATTAAAAGTTTACAACACAGAACTCAGTGGCTCCATTTTGCGGGTTTTTGAGTAATCAGACTGGCCCAAATCGTATGAAAAAGGTCTTGACCATAGCATTTTTATCCCTAATTGGAGCCATTCATGCCCAAAAATGGCAGAATAGTTTCGATGATGCTCTGGATTTGGCCAATAAAGAAAATAAGCCCATTGTCTTGGTTTTTTCTGGGTCTGATTGGTGTGCACCTTGCATCCGGTTAAAACGAAGCATTTTGGATTCTGATGAATTTAAAAGCTATGCTTCTTCCAATTATGTGCTTTACAATGCCGATTTCCCCAAAAAAAAGAAGAATCAACTTCCCGAAGAAAAATCATTGGTCAACAAGACCCTGGCCGAAAAATACAATCCAAAAGGATACTTTCCATTGGTTGTAGTTTTGGATAAAAACGAGACCGTTTTGGGCAAAACTGGTTTCCATGTAAAAACATCTCCCAAAAAATATATTGCTACCCTCAACGGATTTGTAAAATGAGAATGTTAACGGTCCTTTTTTGCAGCTTGTTGTGTATGCTGTCGCAAGGACAGTTGATGCATAGGGATATTACGGTAAAAAAGACCCTGAAACTCATGGGGACCCGGTTTGAGATTACCGTGGTAGCTCCAAATGAGGAAATTGGGTATCTGGATATTGATGAGGCGGTCTCCGAAATTGAGCGAATTGAAAAGATGATCTCCTCATGGGATGAAAACTCGGAAACTTCCAAAGTCATAAAGAATGCGGGAATAAAACCCGTAAAAGTAAGTCCCGAGTTTTTTAGGTTGATTGAACGCTCCATAAAAATCTCTGAGATTACCGATGGGGCTTTTGATATAACCTATGCGTCCATGGACAACATCTGGAAATTCGATGGCAGTATGGACCGTATGCCAACTGACGAGGATATTGAAAAATCTATTGCCAAAATAGGCTACAAGAAAATAATATTGGATTCCGATGCACAAACTGTTTTTTTAAGTGAACCGGGTATGCGGATTGGATTTGGAGCCATTGGTAAAGGCTATGCGGCGGACAAGGCCAAAGAACTCCTGACCTCCAAACAGGTCAAGGGGGGTATCATCAATGCTTCCGGCGACCTCACCACTTGGGGTACAAAAGCAACCGGAGAAAAATGGTTGGTAGGCATTGCTAATCCCTTGAGTAAGGATAAAGTGTTCAGTTGGTTGCCCATAGTGGAATCTTCAGTGGCCACATCGGGCAATTATGAAAAATACATCACCCTAAATGGAAAAAAATACTCACACATCATTGACCCGCGGACAGGCTATCCCACAAGAGGGATAAACAGTGTATCTGTCTTTGCAAAGCAGGCAGAATTATGTGATGCTCTAGCCACAGCAGTCTTTATTATGGGTAGGGATACGGGTATTCACATGATCAATCAGATGGATGGGGTGGAGGTAGTGGTTGTGGACTCCGACAATAAAATTCATAAGAGTTCGGGAATCATTTTCGATACGAATCAGTAAATTTACTGCATGGGAAAAGCTGTTTTTTTTCTTCTCTTTTTAGTGCTGTTCTCCAGTTCATGCGTAGCGGTTCGGGAATATGAAAAAGTGTATGTCAATGATGTTGAGATGCAACTCGGTGCGAGACCATCTGAGCGTTTTGAAACCAATTTCCAAATTTATAGAGAAGCTTCATCCGGGGCCAATGGTGGTAAAACGGGCGGCGGCTGCGGATGTAATTAAAGCAATGAGTTCCCATGACCAAACAAAACCAAACCTCGCCACCACCCAAAAGACTACAAAAATTAATAACATGTACTCTTTGTCTGCTTGCAATGGTTTCTGGAGGGGCACAGCAGACGGATACTTCCTATAAAAAAAGAGCCTTGGAAACCAGTGAGGTTGACATGCTGTTCAGTTATTACAATCAAGATGGCCAAAACGCTGCTGTTACCGGTGGCGAAGGTACTGAGGAATTAACCGATGCAACGTCATCAATCGTTTTACGGATGCCCATGAATGCGGATGATATCCTCACGGTGGATGTGGGGTTATCGGCCTACACATCTGCCTCTTCCAGTAATGTAAATCCATTGGATGGTGGAATCAATGTAACACCATTCGATGCTTCATCGGGCGAATCTCGAAAAGATTTACTGGCCTATATCAACCCCAGCTACCAGCATAGTTCAGATGATCGCAATTCCATTTGGAGTGCCAACATTTATTTTTCTTCCGAATATGACTATTTTTCCTTTGGCTTTGGAGGGAGTTATACAAGATTGTTCAATGAAAAGAATACCGAACTTACCCTTAGTGGGCGTGTTTTTCTGGACAAATGGAACGCCATTTATCCAATTGAACTTCGTGCTGGCTTTTTTGATGACCGAATTACGGGAACCGGGACCTATGATCCCAATTTTTCGGAGTTTGGTAAGGAGAACAGAAACTCGTACACCCTATCCTTGAGTTTTTCGCAAATTTTGAGTCAGAAGTTACAAGGAGCCCTTTTTGTGGACCTTGTGACACAAACCGGATTGTTGAGCACCCCGTTTCAACGGGTGTATTTAGCTGATGCCAATGACTTTTTTATTGATGATTTTCAATTGGCCGATAATGTGGAACAATTACCAGATAGCCGATTGAAAGTACCTGTGGGTGGTCGGTTGAATTATTATGTGAACGACTTGTTGGTGCTACGTTCCTATTACCGTTTTTATTGGGATGATTGGGGAATCACTTCGCATACGGCCAGTTTGGAAACACCTTTTAAGTTGACGGATAGGTTTACGCTGTACCCATCCTATCGCTATTATACCCAAACTGCGGCAGATTATTTTTATCCCAAGGAAACGGCCTTGTCCAGCTATGATTTCTATACTTCAGATTACGATTTGTCTGAATATGATGCCCATCAATATGGTTTCGGCATCCAGTACAAGGATATTTTTACAAGGGCCACAATTTTTAACTTCGGTTTAAAGACCATCGATTTGCGCTTCAGTCAATATGATAGGAGTGATGGACTGAATGCATTCATTATTACTCTGGGAACAACTTTTATAAGTAACTGACCCATTCAATAGAAAAAAAATTCCAATCAAATATTGTAAATTCGCAGTCTTAGCGGATGGAGATATGCTCGATAAACTTAATATTGTAAAGCAACGTTTTGATGAGGTTGCGGACCTTATCATTCAGCCAGATATCATATCGGACCAAAAAAGATATGTTAAGCTGAACAAGGAATACAAAGATCTTAAAGTATTGGTCTATAAACGGGACCAATACATAGAACTTACCAATAATATCAATGAGGCGGAGGAAATCATTGCCGATGGCAGTGATGCTGAAATGGTGGAAATGGCCAAAATGCAGTTGGACGAAGCCAAAGGAGCCATGCCTAAATTGGAAGAAGAAATCAAGTTTCTTTTGATTCCCAAAGATCCCGAGGATGAAAAGGATGTGGTGATGGAAATCAGGGCAGGGACCGGAGGCGATGAAGCCAGTATTTTTGCTGGGGATTTGTTTCGGATGTACACCAAGTATTGCGAATCAAAAGGTTGGGGGACCAATATCATTGATTTGAATGAGGGAACCAGTGGTGGCTATAAAGAAATTCACTTTGAAGTTTCTGGGGAAGATGTGTATGGTACCTTAAAGTTTGAAGCTGGCGTCCACCGTGTACAGCGTGTACCACAGACCGAAACGCAAGGAAGGGTGCACACTAGCGCCGCAACGGTCATGGTGATTCCAGAGGCCGAGGACTTTGATGTTCAGATAGACCCAAAGGATGTCCGGATTGACTATTTCTGCTCGTCGGGCCCAGGGGGACAGTCGGTGAATACCACCTATTCCGCTGTTCGGTTGACGCACGTTCCTACAGGGATTGTAGCGCAATGTCAAGATGAAAAATCACAGCACAAGAACAAAGATAAAGCCTTTAAGGTTTTACGTTCACGTTTATATGACATGGAATTGGCCAAAAAACAGGCTGAAGATGCAGCAAAACGAAATTCCCAGGTGAGCAGCGGTGACCGTTCGGCGAAGATTAGAACCTACAACTATCCACAAGGAAGGGTAACGGACCACAGAATTGGCCTTACGCTTTACGATTTACAAAATATTATTAACGGCGACATCCAAAAAATCATAGATGAACTGATGATGGTGGATAACACAGAGAAGTTGAAGGAAGCTTCGGAGATATTTTAATTTTCAGTAGTCAGTAGTCAGTTCGAGCGCAGTCGAGAACCCATAATAATGAAAATAGAGCAATTAATTTCCAAAATCCATCAAAAGAAATCCTTTCTCTGTGTCGGTTTGGATACCGATTTGGAGAAAATTCCAAAACACCTTTTAAAGGAGGAAGACCCTATTTTTGCTTTTAACAAGGCCATTATTGATGCAACCCATCCCTATTGTGTGGCCTACAAACCAAACATTGCTTTTTATGAGGCCTATGGTTTGCAAGGTTGGAACTCTTTGGAACGTACCATGGCTTATTTGAATGAGAAGCACCCGGAAATCTTCACGATTGCAGATGCAAAACGAGGAGATATTGGCAACACTTCCACACGGTATGCCAAGGCTTTTTTTGAAGCTCTCAGTTTTGATTCAATTACAATTGCTCCTTATATGGGTAAGGATTCCGTGGAACCTTTTTTGGAATTCGAAGGCAAGCACACCATCTTATTGGCGTTGACCTCCAATGAAGGAGCTTTCGACTTTCAAACAAAAGAAATAGAAGGGGTGGAGCTCTACAAAGAAGTGCTAAAGGTCTCCAAAACTTACAAAAATGCCGAACGATTGATGTATGTTGTAGGGGCTACAAAAGCAACGTATCTAAAGGAAATACGAGAAATAATTCCGGAAAGTTTTTTATTGGTTCCGGGGGTAGGGGCACAGGGTGGCAGCTTGCAGGAAGTCTGTGCCTACGGAATGACCAAAAATGTAGGTTTGTTGGTCAATTCATCCCGCGGAATATTGTACGCTTCAACCGGCGATGACTTTGCAGAAGCTGCGACGAAAGAGGCCCAAAAAATTCAAGCTGAAATGGAGGTTGAGTTGGAAAAAATCCACAACTGACCTATCCTAAGCTTTCCAATACTTTTTTGATGCTCTGTGCCTTTCGCTTGAAAAATTCAACCAAGTGCGTATCGGCATTGGATACGTTGGCCGCTTTCTCAATAAAATTTTTATATCTGAACTCCAAAATGGTAATCGCTTGGCTTCCACTAGTGATTGGAGTTACTGTCCCTACTCTACAATATTGATTGTTCATAACTCAAGATTTGTTATACCAAAGATACGTTGAAAAGTGAGCGATGGATTATACGAAAGTGGGGTACACGTCTAGAAATCAGGTTATTTATCTAAAAATTAACAGTATCACTGCCTTTTTCACCTCAACCTTACCATTTGTATATGAAAAATTAACGTACTTTTAAAAGAATGGCTTTGTGCTGGGCAAGGCGCAAATGGTATGAGATGAAAAAACTTTTATTGATGTCTGCTTTGTTCGCCTTTGCGTTGGTGAATGGTCAAGATAGTTCAAGCTGTAATTGCTGTTCAGAGAATCAGAAAGCTTTCGACTTTTGGATAGGAGATTGGGAGGTAACCAGTTTAACCAATGGGGCAGCAGCTGGAACCAGTAAGATCAGTAGGGAGGAAGATGGTTGCGTTATTCGCGAAAACTGGACCAGTGCCACACCAGGGTACACAGGAACCAGCTTGAACTTCTACAATTCACGAACGAACCAATGGGAACAATTATGGGTGGATAATACAGGGGCACATCTAAAGCTCAAAGGAAATCGGGAGGGTAACCAGATGATTTTAACTTCAGATGAATTTACAAGAGATGATGGCAAAACCTACAGAAACCGTATTACTTGGACCAAAAACGACGATGGAACCGTGAGACAACATTGGGAAGTGCTCCAAGGCGAAGAAGCCACCACCGCATTTGATGGACTTTACAAGCCACAATAGCATTTTCTACAACAAAAAAACCGGTGCGAACACCGGTTTAAACTAACTAACTCAAAAAAATGCTAACTCAGATAATTTCTGTGACAAAATTCCTGTTTAACCTTCAGGTCAAGGTTAATTTAACTTTAGGAATTTGTTATAATTGTCTCGATTAATTGATTTTATAACGATAAGATTTTCAACTTATTGCACTATTCTGAAAAAATTATGATTAATCTTGAAGAGCAAACACTTTTTTTAACAAATCTGTTGTTCGTGAAGAAATTTTAGTGCGGATTTCTTGCTCTTCAACAGCTATCATGGTATAGACGCCTTCAAGCGCTTGATTGGTGGTATAATCCGTTAAATCTGGGTTTACATCGTTGGTAAGTGGTAGGTTGTTATACCTGGTAATGATGTTGCTCCAGATTTGGTCGGCACCAACTTTTTGAAATGAATTTTTAATGATAGGATTGAACTTGTTGTACAGTTGGGTCTTTGTTGAATTCTCCAAATATTGCGTTGCCGCATTGTTACTTCCCAAAAGAATTTGGCGCGCGTCATTAAAAGTGATTCCCTTTACGGCATCAACAAAAATGGGAGTGGCCTCGCCAACAGCATCTTCCGCTGCTCTGTTGATGATTCGTAAACCTTCATCGGCCAAATTGCCAAGGCCCACATCACGTAGGGTTTTGTCTACTTTCTGAAGTTCCTCCGGAAGGAGAATTTTAACCAATTCATTTCTAAAGAAGCCATTTTCCAGGGCCAGTTTGTTCACTTGTTTTTCAATGCCCATATTCAATGCTTCTCTCAGTCCTTGGGCAATTTCAGCATTTCCAATTCCAGTGGGGCCTTGGGGCAATTGGTTCACTACTTGTTGCAGTTCTGTACAAGCAACCAGTTGAAAAACCAGTACGAATAGCAGTGTTCGTTTCATGGTAAATTTTTTATAGTTCGACTGAAATTTAGGTAGAAACGGTAAAAAACTGCTTTTTTATTCGATATAATTAAGAGAAAATAACGGTCTTGTTATTGTAGACCATGGTTTTACGGGCCACATGGAGCTGCACGGCCCGTGAAAGTACAATCCGCTCTAAATCCCTTCCTTTGGCTATGAAGTCTTTAATGGAGTGTGAATGCGAAACTGCCGTCACGTCCTGTTCAATAATGGGTCCGGCATCCAGTTCTGAGGTCACATAATGACTAGTGGCCCCAATAATTTTTACACCACGTTCAAAAGCAGCATGGTAGGGTTTGGCCCCCACAAAAGCCGGAAGAAATGAATGATGGATATTGATGATTTTCTGCGGATACACGTCAATCAGCTTAGGGGACACAATCTGCATGTATCGGGCCAATACAATGAAGTCCACCTCGTGTTTTTTGAGCAATTCCAGTTGTTTCTCCTCTGCTTCTTCCCGGGTATCTTTGGTAACGGGTACATGATAGAATGGAATCTGAAACTGTTCCGCAACATATTCCAAATCTCTATGATTACTCAAAATAAAAGGAATGTCCACGGAAAGTTCCTCAGAATTGTATCGACTCAACAAATCATATAGGCAATGGTTATATTTCGATACAAAGATGGCCATTTTGGGTCGGTAGGCACCCAAATAAATATCCCACTCCATCTGAAACTGTTGCGCCAACTCTTGTTCAAATCCTTTTTTAAAAGCCTCCAAAGAAACTTTATTTTCAAACTCACTCTCCAATCGCATGAAAAATACACCCACCTGCTTGTCTACATGTTGATCTAAATAAACCACATTGCCCTCTTGCTGATGCACAAAAGTGGTTACAGATCGTATAATACCGGATTGGTCTGGGCAATGGATGAGAATGGTAAGCTTCATACTATATTTTTGGCCGCGTAAAATTAGGGCATTCAAAAAAGGAAGGCCAAGGTTTTTGAATTTTTTGTAATATCCTGAACAAAATCAAATTTGACTTGCATTTTCTGTAAATTGCATGGCGAAAACAGACCTTTTATTGCAAATGGAACAACAGAAGCCTTACAAGCCCAAACATAAAATAAGGATAGTGACAGCTGCCTCACTCTTTGATGGTCATGACGCTGCCATTAATATTATGAGACGTATTATCCAAGCCACTGGGGTTGAGGTGATTCATTTGGGGCACGATAGAAGCGTAGCGGAAGTGGTGGATTGCGCCATTCAGGAAGATGCCAATGCTATTGCCATGACCTCTTACCAAGGGGGGCACAACGAATATTTCAGGTATATGTTCGATTTGCTGAAGGAGAGAGGTGCAGGCCACATCAAAATTTTTGGTGGTGGTGGCGGGGTTATCCTTCCTGAGGAGATAAGGGAGCTGATGGAGTATGGCATCGAACGGATTTATTCTCCAGATGATGGCCGTGAAATGGGGTTGCAGGGGATGATTAACGATTTGGTGGAAAGATGCGATACTGCCGTTCCCAATTTGCAAATACCTAAAGACGAAAGGTTGGAAGGTTTGCTGCCTGAAAAAGACTCCAATACCGTTGCCCGTTTGATTTCCCTTGCTGAAAACCGACATGAGGAATTCGAAAAGTATGTAGGTGCAATAAGCAGCTTGGAAAAAGAGGTTCCCGTGCTTGGAATTACAGGTACCGGCGGTGCTGGAAAATCCAGTTTGGTGGATGAACTTGTACGCCGTTTTTTGATTGATTTTCCCGAAAAGCATGTGGGCATCATATCCGTAGACCCCTCTAAACGAAAAACGGGAGGTGCATTGTTGGGAGACCGCATCCGGATGAATTCCATTAACAATGAAAGGGTGTACATGCGCTCACTGGCCACCCGACAATCCAATTTGGCCTTGTCCAAACATGTTTCCGAAGCTGTTCAAGTGCTCAAAGCGGCTAATTATGACCTAATTATTTTGGAGACTTCGGGAATAGGGCAATCCGATACCGAAATCCTGGAACATAGCGATGTTTCACTGTATGTAATGACACCCGAGTTTGGCGCGGCAACCCAATTGGAGAAAAT
Source organism: Allomuricauda sp. ANG21 (assembly GCF_040705235.1). NCBI lineage: Bacteria > Pseudomonadati > Bacteroidota > Flavobacteriia > Flavobacteriales > Flavobacteriaceae > Allomuricauda > Allomuricauda sp. ANG21. The sequence continues at coordinate 45,759 of NZ_JBFCVT010000005.1, forward strand.
TGATATGCTGGATTTTGCGGATTTGGTGGCCATCAACAAGTTTGATAAAAGGGGAGCTTTGGATGCGCTTAGAGATGTAAAAAAACAGTACGCACGGAACCATGGATTGTGGCACGCCAAGGATGATGAGTTGCCTATTTATGGTACGATTGCTTCGCAATTCAATGACCCGGGGATGAACAACCTATACAGAAAGGTGATGGATACGCTGGTGGAAAAAGCAAACTCCAAATTGGTCTCCACTTTTGAAGTTAGTGAGGAAATGGCGGAGAAAATCTTTGTCATTCCACCTTCGCGAACACGATATTTATCCGAAATAGCTGAAAACAACAGGTCTTATGATGACAAGGCTAAAGAACAATCCAAAATTGCACAACAGCTGTATGGTATTTTCTTGACCATTTCTTCAATTTTACAACTGGATTCAGGGAAGGCTGAGGAACAACTCGTGGATAAGTCCGGATTGAATGAGGATTGGATTCTTTCCAAAATCAAGAAAGAAGAGGAACAGGGTTTGGTGGGTTTATTGATCAAAGAGTTCGATAAAATCAAAATGAATTTGCTGCCCCAGCATTGGGACACCCTTTTAAAATGGAAAGAAAAAGTAAATCGGTATAAATCTGATGTGTACTCATTTAACGTACGCGATAGAGAGGTGAATATTAAAACCCACACGGAATCGTTGTCCCATAGCCAGATACCCAAAGTGGCATTGCCCAAATACAAGGCGTGGGGCGATATTCTCCAGTGGATTTTACAAGAAAATGTCCCGGGAGAGTTTCCATACACAGCTGGATTGTACCCGTTCAAAAGGGAAGGTGAGGACCCAACCCGAATGTTCGCGGGTGAAGGAGGCCCCGAACGAACCAACCGACGATTTCACTACGTGAGTTTGGATATGCCGGCCAAAAGACTGTCCACGGCATTTGATTCGGTTACCCTTTATGGAAGTGACCCAGACCATAGACCGGATATTTACGGCAAAATTGGAAATGCTGGGGTGTCCATTTGTTGTTTGGATGACGCCAAAAAATTGTATTCTGGTTTTGATCTCAGTAATCCCATGACTTCGGTGAGTATGACTATCAATGGTCCTGCGCCCATGCTTTTGGCCTTTTTTATGAATGCGGCCATTGACCAAAACTGCGAGAAGTATATCCAAGAAAATGGCTTGGAGAAAAAAGTTGAGGAAAAAATTAAAGCGCTTTTTAAAGAAAAAAAGACAACTAGACCAGTATATTACGGAGAGCTTCCCGAAGGGAATAATGGATTGGGACTTATGCTTCTAGGTGTTACGGGTGATCAGGTATTATCTGAAGAGACCTATACCAAAATCAAGGCCGAAACCCTAAATCAAGTTCGAGGTACCGTGCAAGCTGATATTTTAAAAGAGGACCAAGCACAAAACACCTGTATTTTTTCAACAGAATTTGCTTTGAAGTTGATGGGAGATGTGCAGGAATATTTCATTGAACAGCAAGTCCGGAATTTTTACTCTGTCTCCATATCGGGTTACCACATCGCTGAGGCGGGGGCGAATCCCATTACGCAATTGGCGTTCACCCTTTCCAATGGTTTTACGTATGTGGAGTACTATTTGAGTCGGGGCATGGACATTAATAAATTTGGTCCGAACCTTTCGTTCTTTTTTTCCAATGGGGTTGATCCTGAGTATGCCGTTATCGGTAGGGTGGCACGAAGAATTTGGTCCAAGGCTCTGAAAGAAAAGTATGGGGCCGACCCAAGGGCACAAATGTTGAAATATCATATTCAAACTTCGGGCAGAAGCTTGCACGCCCAAGAAATTGATTTTAATGATATCCGAACGACTTTACAGGCACTGTATGCCATCTATGACAATTGTAATTCCTTGCACACCAATGCTTATGATGAAGCTATAACCACACCAACGGAAGAATCAGTGCGTAGGGCGATGGCCATTCAATTGATCATTAATAAGGAGTTGGGGTTGGCCAAAAATGAAAACCCCATTCAAGGTTCATTCATTATTGAGGAGCTTACCGATTTGGTGGAAGAAGCAGTTTTGTTGGAGTTTGACCGAATCACGGAACGCGGTGGTGTGTTGGGCGCCATGGAAACCATGTACCAGCGTTCCAAAATACAGGAAGAAAGTTTACATTATGAGACTTTAAAGCATTCGGGGGATTATCCAATCATTGGGGTGAATACCTTTTTAAGCTCAAAAGGTTCTCCGACCATTTTACCTGCGGAGGTCATTCGGGCGACAGAAGAAGAAAAGAAAAATCAAATCAGGACCCTTCAAAATTTGCATCAGCGAGAAAAAGAAAGAGCCGAAAAGCAGTTAAAACAATTGCAGCAAACGGCGATCAACAATGAAAATATCTTCGAGAAGTTGATGGAAGTGACCAAATATTGTTCATTGGGGCAAATCACCAAAGCCCTATTCGAGGTTGGCGGGCAATATAGAAGAAATATGTAAAAAGAGCTTAATCGTTTCTGTTGTGAAATGACTTTCTCCATTTTTTAAAGGAAGTTCTGAAGATTTTGATTTCCCTTCGGAGTAGGTTCAGATACTCTTTTTCTTTGACACCATCACGCTCCAAACCATTGCAATAGGCCAAAATATTTCGGGTCATTATATTGATGAAGGTCAAGCTTCGCATCCGAACAGAATAGGAATTGCTTAACGCTGCTTGCTCTATCTCTTTTGTGATTAGGGAAGCATCATTCATCAAGGATGCAGTGATGTCATCACGAAAACTATCAATTTTTCGCCACGACAATTTTTCCCGATTGTGCGAGAAATAAGCGGCCACAGCTTCGCTCATATCGCGAAGGGCCAACGATTTGCGGTAAACGACCAAGGAATTTAGAGAGTTTCTCTCCATGTTTTCAAAGCAATTTTGAATACTAAAATTACATATGAATTGAATATTTCAACTTTTGTTTTGAAATTGAAAAATAGATTATACCTTTAAAATTAAAATTTTAACGTGTAATTTCCTTTAATATGAAGATAGATGCGCTGAATTGGCAAATCTTGGGTCATTTGCAAAAGAATGCAAGGGAGTCTTTTTCCCATATTGGCCGCGAAGTTGGCCTTACACCGCCCGCTGTAGCCGAACGGGTAAAGAAGATGGAAGACCTTGGAATTATTGAAGGTTACGGGGCAAAGATCTCTTATGTGAAAGCAGGACATCAGTTTAAGGCAATCATCATGTTGCGGGCCTTTATGGGAAAACTGAAACCCTTTTTGGATAAGGTGAAATCACTTGAAGAAGTGGTTAATTGTTATCGAATTACTGGGAACGAGAACATAATTATGGAGGTGGTGCTTCGGGATCAATCCCACTTGGAAAAGTTTATCGATGAGCTTATTGTCTATGGCGAGTGCAGAACACACATTGTATTATCAAACGTGGTTGCCCACGCGCCCATAAAGAGTGGAATTAAAAGCAAGTAAAAATCCATTAACTTTAGGGGACTGGAACAAAGAATTGTTTTGGCCAGATTTTTGCTATGAAAGAATTATGAAAAAAACACATCTACTATTTTTTCTCTCCCTGGTTTGTTTGGCTTCGACTTCAGCACAACAAAGGGTACTTAAAAAGGGAGAGATTATGGACTCCATTGCTGTTCAAGATTCCTTATCCAGTGCTTATTCCTTGTACTTGCCCCGTGATTTTACTACGGATAAAAAATGGCCTTTACTTCTTATTTTCGACATGGAGGGCAGAGAAAGACAGGCAGTTTCCATATTTGTGGGTCCTGCCGAGGAGGAGGGCTATATTTTGGCAGCACCAAAGGTAAAGGACACGGTATCATTGACCACCAATATGATTATGACCAACAATGTGTTGGAAGAAATAGTAAATATATTGCCCATTCAAGCGGGTCGGGTATATACTGCAGGTGCTTCCGCTGGGGGGCGTTTTGCAGGCCTGGTACCGATTTTTATTAAAGGGGTAAATGGTGCCATTTCCATGGGAGCATCCTTGACCAATACCGACCTATTGAATGTGAGACGTCCATTCCATTTTATTGGTATGGTCAGTAAAAATGATTTCAACTATACCACCATGTTGGATGATGAGAAATTGTTGGATCGATATAAATTTCCCAATCAAGTATTGTTGCATGATCAAAATAGTGCCTGGCCCGATGTCGCCTTTCTGCAAAAAGGACTACAACTGTTCACCTTGGCCGCCATGGGCAGAAAATTGATTCCCAAAGATTCCATGTATGTGGAAAATGCCTTTAATGAAGATTTGTCCAAAGTAAATCTCTTGAAAAATTCGGGAGAGTTGATTTGGGCCGAACAATATATGGGAGAAATGATGTCCATGTATGGCGCCCACAAGAATCTGGATTCTCTTCGAGAAGTCCAAAAAGAATTGCGTAGGGACAAACAGTTTAGAGCTATGCGCCGTGCTGAGAATGCAGCTTTTTCCAAGGAGATATTGATGAAGGAGAATTATCAGTACGACATGGAGGAAGATATGTTTGCCCATAACTTTAAGAATTTGGGGTGGTGGAACTACCAGATGGATGAGTTGGATAAGTTGATTAATGGTTCCAATATCCATGAACAGGAAATGGGCTATCGTCTAGTGGGCTTCTTGAATGCTTTGGCTGAGGACAATATTGCTCTAGTGAAGTCTGGTCAGATGATTGATGAGGATGCTTTGGCCTTTTTATATATGCTCAAGACCATCTTGGACCCTGATGATTTTGAGTTTTACCTGAAAACGGTTTCTCTGAGCGCCAAGAACGAGGACTTTGGAACGGCCTTGTTTTATTTGGAAGAGGCCCTCAAACGGGGGTTCAAGGATAAGGACAAGTTGTACAATTTGCAAGACACTGCCCTGTTACGTATCACGCCAGAGTTCAATAAAGTGGTTGAAAAATATCTTGAGGATTCCCGATACGAAATTATTGAGCAATAAATTTAGGAACATCCTCCAAATTCCAATCGATGACCAATCCGCCAGCGATGGATTCTGTAATTTCTTTACCGTATAAATACTCGCAGAGATAAAGAGCAGCTTCAAAACTTTTGGCTCCGCCCGCGGAAGTGATGTATTTGCCATCGTGCACAAATAGCACACTATCCTTCACGTTCAGTTGGGGGAACATCTTCCTATAAGTTGAAATATCGCTTGGAAACGTAGTGGAAGCCACCTCATCCAAGAGTCCAGCTTTGGCCAAAACAAAGGCGCCATCGCAATGCGAAGTGACAAAAAGGGCGTCTTTGGCCACTTTTTTCACAAAATTCAGCATAAGGGTATCCTGTAAATCTGAATCCAAATGATGCTCCGCACTGGGGACGACCAAAATATCAATATCAGGGATGGAATCTTGGGTGTAATCAAAGTCAGGAAGGATTCTAACCCCCTCAAACGTGGTGATAGGCTCCAATGTATTGGCCACAGTAAAGGTATTCATGGCCTTGATGCCTTCCCGGTATTGGGTGTGTTGAAAAATATCAAAAGGAGCAGTGAATTCGGTGTTGAAGACGCCGTCCATTATCAAAAATGCCGTGTTGTAACGGTTGGGTTGTAAGTTGGGCAACGTTCGCGCAACAGTTTTGGTGGGCTCATCGGCTGTTTTCTTTTCTGAACAGGCAGAAAGGAGTACGAGGCAACTAAATAGGAGTACTTTTTTCATCATCATGTTGCTAAGGTAGCATTAAGAATGATTTCTACTAATTTTGTTGTAAAATCACGCGCATGAAATATCCATTTTTGATTTTAGTTTTGATAATGCTCTCCTGCGGAAGAGGGAAGAAATATCATGATGAAACAGTAGCAGAACAATCGGAATCTGAATTGATTGCTGATATTTTAGCATATCAGAATGAACAAAACGAAAGTTTTAAAGACCCTGAAACCTCTCCGTTACCGGATAGATTTCGTAAGGATTTTGAGAGCCTGGATTTTTTTGAGCCGGATACGTCCTATGTGGTTAAGGCTAGATTTGTGCGCACTCCGGATGCGGTACCCTTTTTAAATCCCACTACAACTGAACGAAAAACAGAGGAAGTGGTCTACGGCATTGCCCATTTTACGTTGAATGGGGCCGAACACCAGTTGGAAGTATACCAAAGTTTGGATTTGCTAGATCAGGACGAATATGAAGATTATCTGTTTTTACCCTTTTTGGATGAGACCAACGGAAATGAAACCTACGGCGGTGGGCGTTATATTGATTTGACCATTCCCGAGGGCGATACCTTGGTCATTGACTTTAATAAGGCCTACAATCCGTATTGTGTGTATAATAAAAAGTACTCCTGCCCTCTAGTGCCAAGGCAAAATTATTTGAGAACTAATGTGAGAGCAGGAGTGAAAAACTTTTTAAAAGACTAAAAAAGCCTTAATCCCGAAGGAGTAAGGCTTTCTATTAGCATTAAAATTTAAATTTCTTGGGCCTAGAAAGAGTAGATTGCAGCAAACAATACAGAGGCCAAGCTTCCGGTTGGGTCCATGTCATTGTCAATGAATGCATCTTCAGCAGAGCTATCCAAACGAATTTCTGGCTTAAGAATCAAATCTCCGATAGTTGCACTACCTGTTAGAGTGACGGCAAAAACGCTTCCATCTCCATCAGCATCGGAACCAATTCCAGCAGCATCACCAAAGAAATCACCGGTCATAAAATATTCACCTCTTAGACCAATAGTGAAGTTTTCAGAAGTGGCCAATTGTGGGTAAAGGGCAACACCTGTAAAGCTTCCACCATCATCCTCTTGGCTAAAGTGGGCGGCATTGATTCCCAAGAAGAAATCTTCCGAAACATCAAATCCACCTGTATAATCTACTTCAAATCCACCTTGGCTGTACAAGAAGTTCAAGAATTGTCCTGAATATCCCAACTGGGCACCTACGGCATAATCGCCAGTTCCGTTCAATTCAGTCAAATCAGTTGGATTCATAACGGCTAACATAGCAGACCAATCACTTCCCAAATCAAAATCAGCTTTTAACCCTGTGTGGCTAAAAGGACCATAGGAGAATAGATAAGAGGTACTGTAGTTAAAGTTGGCTACGGGAGAAATAACTTCGTATCCCAAGAACGTATTGAAGTTACCAAATGTCAACGTTACAGCATCACTTACATTCCAGTACACGTACAATTGGTTAACAATGTCACCGGTTGCAGAATACATGGGAGAAGCAAAAATAGCGTCCGTACCTCTAGGGCCAAAGACCAAATCAGCAACAAAACCTACTTTTTCACCTTCATAAGCTCCAATTATGTTGGCCATACCAAGGGCAAAACCATCAAGATTGGCAAAAGAAGACCCAGGTGCTATGGCATCCTCTCCGTTAGGGGCCGTTAAATTAGTTCTATAATAGGCATCAACGGAACCGCTGAAACTAAATTTTGGAGTTTCTTCCTCTTCCTGTGCAAAAGCACTAACAGAAATCAATGCCAATGCGGCGAAAGCTAAATTTTTTACGAAATTTGTTTTTATAATCGTTTTCATATCATAATCATTTTAAGTTGTCCTTGTTTTAGGACGGTGATGTTTACTAGTGAGTTGTGTTTGAAAAGGTTATTTAACGGAGCGTTCTGCCAAACGCTCCGTTTCCTTTTATAATGAGTTGTGTTTGAATTTTATTTGTCTTGGGAAATGTGCTCAGGATAAGCTTCAATACCATGCTCATGAATATCCAATCCTTCAACTTCTTCTTTCTCAGAAACGCGAAGTCCGATGGTTTTCTTCAAGATGAACAATACAATGAATGAAGCTGCAGCGGCCCATAAGATGTAGGACAAGGAACCATAGGTCTGTACCCAAAGAAGTTTTGCTCCTCCTCCGTAGAACAATCCACCATCCAAAGCAAATAGTCCAATTAATACAGTTCCTAAGAAACCACATACACCATGTACTGAAATGGCACCCACAGGATCATCGATTTTCAATTTCTTATCAATGAACTCGATGGACAATACCACTACAATACCACATAGAAGTCCTATGGCCAACGCGCCCCATGCGTTAACAGCACCACAACCGGCGGTTATACCTACCAACCCGGCCAGGGCTCCGTTCAAGGTCATGGAAATATCAGCCTTACCATATTTTGCCCATGTAAAGAATAGGGCTCCTATGGCACCAATAGCAGCAGCTAGGTTAGTGTTGATGATTACGCTGGTTGCACCAACGGTATCACTTCCACCCCAAGCTAATTGAGATCCTCCGTTAAATCCGAACCATCCCAACCAAAGGATGAACACACCCAAGGCGCCAAAAGCCATATTGTGACCAGGAATAGCCTGTGCTTTTCCATCCACATATTTTCCAATTCGCGGGCCCACCAATATGGCAGCTACCAAAGCAGCAGCACCACCTACGGCGTGTACCACGGAAGAACCGGCAAAATCAACGAACCCGGCAACATTTAACCAAGCATCGTCATCAAAAGGCCAGTACCAGCTACCTGAGATTGGGTAAATGAGAGTAGTCAATACTGCTGAGAAAATTAAATACGTTGAAAATTTTGTTCTTCCAGCGATGGCTCCAGAAACAATGGTTGCAGCTGTAGCACAGAAAACCGTTTGGAAGAATAGGTTATACCAATCATCGGCACTAAAAAATAGGTAGCCCTGATCACTTGGACTGCTGCGGAAAAATCCACCACCAACTAAATCGCTGCCATACATAATAGCGTATCCAACGGCCCAGAACATTACGGAACCTACGGCGAGGTCCATTACGTTCTTCATAATAATGTTACCGGTATTCTTACTGCGGGTAAATCCTATTTCCAATAGAGTGAACCCTGCTTGCATGAAGAATACCAAAACGGCTGCTATGGTAATCCACAAAGCACCCATATCGCCGGTGATTGCTTCAACGGCTTTATCTATCGCTTCTTGTTCTTGTACAATCATAATCTAAGTTTTTAAGTTTTTGGTTATACTTTAGTTGATTCCAGCACTTCCGCTTTCCTTGGTCCTTATTCTGTATGCTTGAATCACATCTGAGACGAAAATTTTTCCATCTCCCACATTGCCTGTACTGGCTGTGTCCAATAATACATTTACAGTTTTGTCCAGAAAGTCATCGGATACCACGATAACCAAATACCTTCGCTGTATATCACTGGTACTATAAGAAATACCTCGATACACATGCCCTTGTTTCTCATTCCCAACTCCGGTTACATCCCAGTAGCTGAAGAAATTAACCTCAATTTGATGGAGGGCTTTTTTCACCTCATCAAATTTGGATTTTCTAATAATTGCCTCGACTTTTTTCATAATTAAGTAGTTAATTGATGTCCCAAATATAGAGTAATTCAACCAAGGCCTTATAAAATAGGAGGGTATTGATTAGATTTTTATCGTTATAAAAAAAATACCCCTCATATTTTAGGGGTATCGGATTTTAAAGTATGGTTTGTTAAAAATTTTTTGTTTTTTTCTTAACGTTTAGATTAAACGCATTATGATTTTGCACCTAAATCAATGATTTTGGTGATTTATGTTTAGATTTTAACAAAAATTAACTATAAAAATGAAAATTATAACTATTCTCCCAACTTAGAGAGCCATAATCCCAAAACCACTGCCAAAACACCTACGGCAATGCTGGAAATCATATAAATGGAGAAATGTAGGAGTTCGCTGTTTCTTAAAAGAAAGTGTTTTTCAAAAGCAAACGCAGAGAATGTGGTGAACCCACCGCAAAAGCCGGTGGCCAAAAATAAAGTGCTGTTAGTGGATAGGACATTTCCTCGGGCGGACAGACCTAAAATGAGCCCTATAAGTAGACAACCAAAAATATTTACCAAAAAAGTCCCAAAGAAGAAATTAGGGGATACTATGTTTAAGGGTTTGGAAATTAAGAAGCGAAGAACGCTGCCAAATCCCCCACCCAAAAAAACAAGAAAAGCCTGTTTCATACCCTAAAGGTACAAACTAAACTGCTTCCTTGTATTCAGTTTCAGAGGCTTCGCGGGGGAGAAGTTTTGTAATCGAGGTCTCTGAAATTCTTTGAATTGGTTTTTTAAACCTTTCACCAGCTCCATTGACACTAAAAATCAACAGAATTGCATTAATTGCAAGCAAAATGAAAAGAAGGCTGAAAAATGTTGTCATTTGTTGCGCTAGGTTAATGTTAAGCAAAAGTACGTTTTTTCCTATAGTTTACGTATTCAAGCAACATTTTAGTTGTGAAAGGCTTCATTTTTGTTGCGAATGCAAGGCCAGCGTTAATTTTTGAGAAAGTGTTTGATCAAAAACAAGATTATTATGAAAGTCACAAAAGAAATTAACACCCATGCAACACCTTTATAATTTTTTTTATGCAATTTTTTATCCTTTTTATATGATAACGAGATGATTACAATAAAAACTATGACAAAAAGCGCTGCAAAAATTAACTGCCCGGTGCTGAACATATTTTATATTTTTACGCAAAGCTAAATCAAAATATGTGTAATGGAAAGTAAAATAAAAGCGGTAGAACTCTTTCACAATTCCTTTGGGCTTGGTGTTGCCCAAGAGCCTATTGCGGATTTAGGCCCGGAAAAGAATCAACTGCGTTTCAATTTAATGGATGAAGAAAATAAAGAGTATCTGGAGGCCGCTAATGAAGGTGACTTAATTGAAGTGGCCGATGCATTGGGAGACATGCTGTACATTCTTTGCGGCACCATCTTGGAACACGGAATGCAATATAAGATTGAAGAAGTCTTCGAGGAAATCCAACGTAGTAACATGAGCAAGCTTGGAGCTGACGGAAAACCTATCTATCGTGAGGATGGAAAAGTCTTAAAGGGACCGAATTATTTTAAACCAGATATTCAAACCATAATGGATAAATAAAAAAAGCACCTTATATATAAGGTGCTTTTTTTATTTAGACGACTTCGTGTCGCCATCCAAATTTGTCTTCTGCTCTATTATATTGAATATCGGTAATGCGTTTTTTCAACAACGAAGCATAACTGTCTTCCAATTCGGGAAGATCATAATCAACCCCCTCATAACCAAAAGCTGATATAGGAGATACCACCGCAGCGGTACCCGCACCGAACATTTCTTTTAGGGAGCCATTCTTGGCGGCTTCTACCACTTCTTTTACTGAAACTTTGCGAATCTCGGTCTTTATACCTTCATCTTTGGCAATGTCCAAAATGCTTTTTCGGGTGATACCATCCAAAATTCTATCATTGGTAGGAGCGGTCAATAAGGTATCATTTATTCTGACGAAGACATTCATGGCACCGGCCTCCTCAATATACTCATGGTTATTGTCATCGGTCCAAATTACCTGTTGGTACCCTTTTTCCGCTGCCAAACGTGTTGGGTAAAACTGACCTGCATAATTTCCGCCGGTTTTGGCAAATCCAACACCACCATTGGCTGCACGTGAATATTGTTTCTCAATCAGTACCTTAACCTTTCCGGAAAAATAGGAACCTGAAGGAGCCAATGCGATAATGAATTTATACTCATCAGCGGGAGAGGCATGAAAACCATTGCCCGATGCAAACATAAATGGTCTAATATATAAAGAGCTACCAGCACTTTGTGGAATCCAATCACTATCTACTTGCAAGAGTGTAGTGAGCCCATCCATAAAATAGGATTCGGGAAGTTCTGGCATGGCCATTCTTTTGGCCGATTTGTTCAAGCGCTTAAAATTTTCCAATGGGCGGAATAGCCAAACGCTGCCGTTCTCATCCTTGTAGGCTTTCATTCCTTCAAAAATAGATTGGCCATAATGAAAGATTTTTGAAGACGGGTCCAGGGTAATGGGTTGATAAGGAATCACTTTTGGAGTTTGCCATTGCCCATTTTTATAATCACAGACGAGCATATGGTCGGTATAAATACTTCCAAAGGAAAGGTTGTCAAAATCTACATCTTTAATTTTAGATGTTTTTGCTTTCTCGATCGTTACGTTGTTCATCACTGCTTCCATATCAAAAACTTTTGGAAGGTTAAAATTAGCTATTTATCGCTAGTTTTCGTTATTTCATGATTCTAATTTTAATTCTTGGTCAAGAATTTCTCAAAAGCTGAAAAAAATGAGACCATTTAACATATTTCCTACCGTTTTCTTACTGTTTTTGGTAAATATGATAATGGCCCAAGAGGTCATAACAGGAAATTATTTTGGTGAAACGTTCACCATTGAAGAAGAAATTCACGAACAAGAACTCGTGTTTGACCAACTTGCTATCACCGATACGGTTATGACGCAGATGACTGGAAAAATTAAAGAAGTCTGCCAAGCCAAAGGTTGTTGGATGAACGTTGCTTTGGATTCAGGCGATGAGGTTTTTGTGCGTTTTAAAGATTACGGTTTTTTTGTACCCAAGGATGCTGCGGATAAAACTGTTTATATGAACGGATTGGCCTTTTTAGAAGAAATGTCGGTTGAGGACCAAAAGCATTATGCAAAAGACAGTGGTGCTTCTGAGGTAGAAATAGCAAAAATTACGGAGCCTGCCCATATTCTTCGTTTTGAAGCGGATGGCGTACTCATCAAAGATTAAGTTTGAAACGAAGGATAATTACCACCGGAGACGGGTCAAAAACTATTCACATAGAGGATTGGAACGAGCAATACCATTCCAAGCACGGAGCTATTCAAGAAGCCTATCATGTTTTTATTGATTACGGACTGCGGTTGTTCAAAAAGGACCATGTCCACATTTTGGAAATTGGGTTTGGAACAGGACTCAATGCTTTTATTACATTTTTGGAGGCTCCAAAAAAAGAATTAAAGGTAGATTATGTTGGAGTGGAGGCCTTTCCGGTTTCTATGGATGAAGCAAACGAACTCGACTACTGTACACAACTCAATGCAGATGACCATCAAAAGGTATTTGCAAAAATGCATCAATCCCCTTGGGAAGAACGTCTTTTAATTTCCGAGGACTTTTCGTTACTCAAGCAAAAAAAGGATTTTTACGAGGTAAATGAAGCCGATTTGTTCAACCTTATCTATTTTGATGCTTTTGGCGCCCGTGTTCAGCCTGAATTATGGACAGAGGAACTTTTTGAAAAAATGTTTAAAGCGCTCAAAAAGGAAGGGGTTTTGGTGACTTATGCGGCAAAAGGCAGTGTGCGTAGGGCGTTGCAGACCGTGGGTTTTACGGTGGAACGGCTTCCGGGACCTCCAGGCAAGCGGGAGATGCTCCGGGCCATAAAAAAATGAAGGTTTGCCAATGTTGTGTTAATAGCTTATTCACTCACACTCTTAAAATCACCTAAAGTTTAAACATTTGTGTTAAACCTAAATTAACGCCTCAAAAACAGTCACTTAAACTTGTAACTTTGTATTAAAATGATTGTATGAAGGTGTTGATAACAGGGGCAACCGGTTTAGTTGGACAAGCAATTGTGCGCGTCTTACATAACCAAGGTATTGCTGTAAATTACGTAACTACACGGAAAGATAAAATATCCAATTCGGAAACATACCAGGGGTATTATTGGAACCCCAATAAGGGTAAAATAGATTTGGAGTGCTTTAAGAATGTAAGTGCTATCATCAATTTGGCTGGAGCCAGTATTGCCGAACGATGGACGCCTCTTCGTAAAAAGAAAATACTTTCCAGTAGAATAAACAGTCTTCGGACGTTGTACAGGGGCATGGAGCAAGTGGATATTTCACTGGTTGACTCATTTGTCTCAGCATCCGCCATAGGCATTTACCCCAATTCTCTATCTAAGTTTTATGATGAAGACGAAACCGAAGTAGACAAAAGCTTTGTAGGTGAAGTGGCGAAAAAATGGGAGGCAGAAGTCGATTCTTTTACTAAGTTTGATATCAATGTGGCAAAAGTTCGAATAGGTATTGTTTTATCCACTGAAGGAGGAGCTTTACCCCAAATGGCAGCACCCATCAAGAATTTTATAGGGGCTCCGTTGGGTAGTGGAGATCAATGGCAATCTTGGATACACATTGAAGATTTGGCCCAAATGTTCGTTTTTATTCTGGAGAACAATCTAAAAGGCGCCTACAATGCGGTAGCTCCAAACCCGGTCACCAATACCAAAATGACAAAAGAGCTGGCAAGAGTTATGGATAGGCCCTTATGGATGCCCAACGTGCCTAAGTTCGCACTAAAATTGCTTCTGGGGGAAATGGCGTATTTGTTGTTTTCCAGTCAGCGGGTAAGTAGTAAAAAAATAGAGAACGAAGGTTTTGTTTTTCAATACCCCAATATCTGTGTGACGTTTCAGGACTTATACACTGAAAATGAAGGAAAGGAAACTGCTGCATTGGAATCCACAAAGAAGGAATTTGTTTAAGTACTGTTGGTACAGTTGAATAGATATAAAATCCGCTTAGGCGGATTTTTTCATGTTTTGTGGTGACATTTTGACATTTTTATACAATTGGCAGTACTTTTGCCACTTCAAAAAGAATAAAATAAAACGTATATGAGCAAGAAAAGTAAGGTTGAGGAAATGGATGAGGCAACGCAAGATGCCCAAACTGTTGAAAATCCTGAGCTGAACGAAGAACATATAGAGGCAGAGAACGCATCGGACGAAAAGGAGGAAATTTCAGTTGAAGACCAGTTGCGTGAGGATTTGGCCAAAGAAAAGGATAAGTTTTTGAGGCTTTTTGCTGAATTTGAAAACTTTAAGCGTAGAACATCCAAAGAACGAATGGAATTGTTCAAAACAGCGGGGCAGGAAGTAATGGTGTCGTTGTTGCCTGTTCTTGATGATTTTGAACGTGCCTTGAAAGAACTGTCCAAATCCGAGGACAAGGAAATGTTCAAAGGTGTGGAGCTCATCAGCAATAAATTTAAAGAGACCCTAAAGGCCAAAGGATTGGAGCAAATTGAAGTAGGAGAGGGCGATACCTTTGATGCGGAAGTCCATGAGGCCATCACCCAGATACCCGCACCCAATAAAAAGTTGAAGGGGAAGATCATCGATGTGGTGGAAAAAGGATTCAAACTAGGGGACCGTATCATTAGGCACCCAAAGGTAGTTGTTGGAAACTAAGATTTTATGAAAGAGGATTATTACGACATATTGGGAGTTTCAAAAGGCGCTTCAGCAGCTGAAATAAAAAAGGCCTATCGGAAAAAAGCCATTGAATACCACCCCGATAAAAACCCAGGTGATGCCAAGGCAGAGGAGATGTTCAAAAAGTCGGCCGAAGCCTATGAAGTATTGAGCAACCCGGACAAACGTGCCAAGTATGATCAATTTGGCCATGCAGCTTTTGATGGTAGTGGTGGTTTTGGCGGCGGCGGAATGAACATGGATGATATCTTCAGTCAATTTGGGGATATTTTTGGCAGTGCTTTTGGTGGCGGATTCAGCGGTTTTGGTGGCTTCGGTGGCGGACAACGCCGGGTAAAAGGAAGCAACCTTCGTATCCGTGTAAAACTGACTTTGGATGAAGTGGCCAATGGTGTTGAGAAGAAGGTAAAGGTCCGCAGAAAGGTTCAGGCTGAAGGGGTAACCTATAAAACCTGTCCAACCTGCAACGGTAGTGGTCAAATCACGAAGATTACCAATACCATTTTAGGACGGATGCAGACGGCAACTACCTGTACCACCTGTGGAGGTTCGGGTCAAACCATAGATAATAGGCCTTCCGGTGCCGATGCTCAAGGATTAAAAGTGGAGGAAGAGACCGTTTCCATTAAAATTCCGCCAGGGGTTGAGGACGGAATGCAGTTGAAGGTGGCCGGTAAAGGTAATGGAGCTCCTGGGAACGGAGTCCCCGGAGATTTATTGGTAGCGATTGAAACCGTTGAACACGATACCTTGAAAAGGGAAGGAGATAACCTTCACTATGATTTGTATGTCAGCATTTCCGAAGCAGTTTTGGGCTGTTCCAAAGAAATAGATGCCGTTGGAGGAAAGGTCCGCATTAAATTGGAGCCGGGAATCCAATCAGGAAAAATATTGCGATTACGAGGCAAGGGAATCACCAGTATTAATGGATATGGTAGTGGAGATTTGCTGGTGCATGTTAATGTATGGACTCCAAAAGAACTAAATAAGGAGCAGAAAGAGTTTTTTGAGCGTATGCAAAACGATGAAAATTTTATTCCAAAGCCCGAAAAATCAGATAAATCCTTCTTTGAGAAGGTAAAAGACATGTTCTCGTAACAATAAAAATATTTCTGTTTAAATAAAAAACGTATATTTGAAACTGATGTTGGGTAACCAATATCTAATTTTCTTTTTCATAGCAATTTTTTTCCCATCCTTGAAATTTTTAAGGGTGGGTTTTTGTTTTTAGAGGATACTGCCTTTTTTGACCAATTACATATCTTTGAAAAAATAGTTTACATGGATCATATCCTTGTTGCCAAAAATGTTTCCAAAACGTACGGAAACTATACTGCGTTGAGCAACATTTCACTCAATATACCCAAAAATTGCATTTACGGTCTTTTAGGTCCCAATGGTGCCGGAAAAACCTCTTTTATTCGGATTATCAACCAAATCATTTATCAAGATTCCGGTGAAATTTTGTTCGATGGTGAACCCTTGGCGCCAAAGCATATATCCCATATTGGCTACCTGCCTGAAGAACGCGGTCTCTACAAAAGCATGAAGGTGGGTGAGCAGGCTTTGTACCTTGCTCGTTTAAAAGGGTTATCCAAAGCTGAGGCCAAAACCAAATTAAAATATTGGTTTGATCGTTTGGACATTGGTGATTGGTGGAACAAGAAAATCCAGGAACTTTCCAAGGGAATGGCCCAAAAGGTGCAGTTTATCGTCACCGTGCTGCATCAACCTAAACTCTTGATTTTTGATGAACCTTTCAGTGGATTTGACCCCATAAATGCCAATATCATCAAAGATGAAATCCTTCAGTTGAAGGAACAAGGCACCTCGATTATTTTTTCAACCCATAGAATGGAGTCCGTGGAAGAGCTTTGTGAATACATAGCCTTGATTCATAAATCGGAGAAAATTTTAGACGGAAAGTTGTCCGAGATTAAAAAGGCGTACAAGAACAATATTTTCAATGTTGGACTTCAGGTTCAGCAAAATGGCGAAGCCCTCACAAAAACCTTGACCGAAAGGTTCCAGATAATGACCCCAAAGTATGATGATACAGAACATCAGTTGGATTTTAAGATTCAATTGCCCACTGAAGAGACGTCTGGCGTATTGGCGGAATTATCCAAAATAGCCAATGTCAATCGATTTGAGGAGACCATTCCATCGGCCAACGATATATTTATCCAAACCGTAAATAATAAGGACAATGGGAAATAAGCTCGGTCTCATTATAAAAAGAGAGTATTTGGCCAAGGTGCGAAACCGTTCCTTTATTGTTATGACCATTTTGAGTCCATTGCTCATTGTAGGGATGATCGTGCTTATTGCTTATCTCACCAAAATAAATTCAGATGAGGTTCGGGTGGTCTCAGTGCTAAATGAAAGCAGTTTCTTTCAGCATGAGTTTAAGCCTGCCAAAGGAATTTCCTATCTCTATTTGGATGGTATTAGTTTACAGGAAGCCAAAGATTCTACCAATGCACTGGGGTATTATGGTCTTTTGCACCTTCCCAATAAGAAAAATGTGGAGCAAGTGGCTAAATCGGCTTATCTCTTTACAAAAGACAACCCAAACACGGCCATAATCCAACAATTGGAATCAATATTCCAAAGACAGTTGCGGCAAGACCGATTGCAAAGACTTGGGGTTTCCTCTGACCAATTTTCCAAGGTGGAGCAACCGTTTGATCTTCAATTGGCCACTTTTGATGGCGAAAAAAGTGTGAAGGGCATTAATGAGATCAAGGCCTTCATTGGAGGAGGATTCGGCTATGCCATTATGATGTTCATTATTATTTATGGTGGTTTTGTAATGCGAAGTGTCATCGAGGAAAAGACGAGCAGGATCATTGAAGTGATCATTTCTTCGGTGAAACCCTTTCAATTGATGTTGGGTAAAATTATCGGCACCTCCTTGGCGGGAATCACACAATTTACCATTTGGTTTATCTCGGCATCCGTTCTCATGTTATTGGCCGTTACATTTTTGGGTATTGATTTGGGGGAACTGTCCGGTAACTCCACTCCCATGCCAGGAATGACTCAATATGCAGCAATGGATAGTGATATGATAATGTATGCCAAAGAAATTTTGGACATTCCATGGGCTTTGTTGATCATTTCATTTTTTATTTACTTTATTTTGGGCTATTTGATTTATAGCTCCATTTATGCGGCCATAGGCGCGGCAGTGGACAATGAAACCGATACGCAGCAATTTATTTTTCCCATAATATTACCTTTGATGTTAGCCATCTACGTTGGTTTCTTTTCAGTTTTTAGTAATCCTCATGGTCCAATTGCTGTTGGATTTTCGTTATTTCCCTTAACTTCACCTATTGTAATGCTCATGCGCCTACCTGGGGGAATAGGGGAAGGGGGAGTGCCTTTGTGGCAGTTTCTGTCATCTATTGCACTGCTCATTTTGACTTTCTTGGGAATTGTGTCGCTGGCTTCACGAATATATAAGGTGGGAATTTTAATGTACGGCAAAAAACCTACCTACAAAGAACTGGTCAAGTGGTTAAGATACAAATAAGGATATGCAGCAAGATGGAAAAGAAATAAAGGAAATCATTGAAAAAGATATCTGGGGATCCATTAAGGAATTCTTGGATTTGGGGTTTCATCTTGGTTCAGGTGAAAAATCTATCCATTTGACCGTTGGATTGTTGTTGTTGCTGACCTTGGCCCTTTTTGCTGCCAATTTCATTTTAAAATGGCTAAGGTATTTACTCACCCGAAAAATGGAACGGGAAGACAAACAGAAGTTTGTCAGCATTTTTAAGTTTATCCACTACGTGGTCTATTTGGTGGCCGTTTTGGTGACACTCAGTGCAGCGGGTATTGACATTACTTTGATCATTACCGCCTCAGCAGCGCTTTTTGTCGGTTTGGGTCTGGCCTTGCAGGAGCTTTTCAAGGATATTTTGGGAGGTATTTTTATTATTGTCGACAAGTCCCTGCAAGTGGGTGATATTGTGGAGGTAGATGGCAAAGTTGGAAAGGTTTTCGAGATAAAACTTAGAACAACCCGTGCCATTACCCGAGATGATAAAGTATTGATTCTCCCGAACCATAAATTTATAAGCGACATTGTCTACAATTATACCCAAAACCATAAAACAACCCGCGAAAAGGTGAGTGTTGGGGTAGCTTATGGCAGTGATGTGGAACTGGTGACCCAAATTTTACAGCAAGTTGCCACGGAACAAAAGCAAGTGCTTAAAAACCCCAAACCGTTCGTACTTTTTGATGACTTTGGGGATTCAGCCTTAGTATTTTCCATTCACTTTTTTACGAACGATAGTTTTAGCGATCCAAGGATAAAAAGTGAAATGCGCTATAAAATCAATACCAAATTCAAAGAGAATAACGTTACTATTCCGTTCCCGCAACGCGACGTACATATTTTTCAGCAAAAATCGTAAGAAATAAAAACCTTAACATACCATACTGCAACCAGGGGATTATTGGTCTTCCTTGCAATACTCTGTAGCCATTTTGTAAGTGGGCAGAGCACTGATATTTTCAGGATAGATTACATGAATATCCCTGAAAATGATTCGGGAATAAAAACACAACGTTACAAGCTACTTTTTAACTTGCCCATCAAATTAAATGAGAAGAAGGATTACCTCATCACTGGTATGGAATACAATAGGTTTGATGTAGGATACTCCCGGGACTTTCCTTTTGATAAAAGTGAACTGATTCGTTTTCACGTTGTTGATATGAACTTGGGTTTTATTACCAGATGGAATGAAAATTGGAACTTTGTCACTATCCTTACCCCTCGAATGGCCTCCAACTTTACCAGTGGAACCATAACCGATGACTTTTTTATGAATGCCACAGCGGCATTGTGGAAGGAACAGCCCAATGCAGATAGACCTTTTAGAATTGTTTTGGGTTTAACGTATAACAGTACAACAGGATTGCCAGTCCCATTGCCATTGATCAGCTATTACCGCAAGTTCCATCCCAAATGGTCCTATACCCTTGGAATTCCGCGTAGTAGCTTTAAGCACCATATTAACAAAAGGCATGCTTTGGAAATGGCATTATTCTTGGATGGGTATTTTATAAATATTCAGGACAATATAGTTTTGCCCAATAGTCAGATTGCATCCAAAATATCATTCACTGCTTTGGTGGCCACGGTCGGCTATCAGTATAACCTTTCCAAGAACATGTCACTGTTTCTTATGGCCGGACGCTCACTTGAACAAGAAGGAAAACTACGGAATGATGATCAAGGGGATGTTTTTTTGTTGAATGACGAGTCAAATCTTTATATTAGGACTGGGTTCAAAATAGGAATTTTTTAAACGTAAAGACTATGCCGAAAATATTGGTTATTGAGGACGAATCTGCTATACGACGGGTTTTAGTGAAAATTTTGGTGGAAGAAAGTGATACCTATGAGGTGCAGGAGGCAGAAGATGGACTCAGTGGTATCGAAACCATCAAAAAGGATGACTTTGATTTGGTGCTCTGCGACATAAAAATGCCCAAAATGGACGGCGTGGAAGTTTTGGAAGCTGCCAAAAAAATAAAGCCTGAAATTCCCTTTATCATGATTTCGGGTCATGGTGATTTGGATACCGCCGTAAATACCATGCGGTTGGGGGCTTTTGATTATATCTCCAAACCCCCAGACTTAAACCGACTGTTGACCACGGTTCGTAATGCATTAGATCGAAAGGAACTCGTAGTAGAAAACAAAATCTTGAAAAAGAAGGTGTCCAAAAACTATGAGATGATTGGTGAAAGTGACGGGATTGGAGTCATCAAAGACATGATTGAAAAAGTAGCCCCAACGGATGCCCGGGTTTTGATCACTGGCTCCAATGGTACGGGGAAAGAGCTGGTGGCCCACTGGCTACATCAAAAAAGCAACCGTTCCTCAGCTCCTTTTATTGAAGTGAACTGCGCTGCAATCCCTTCTGAACTAATTGAAAGTGAGTTGTTTGGGCATGTAAAGGGTGCTTTTACCTCAGCGGTAAAGGATAGGGCTGGAAAATTTGAAACCGCCAATAAGGGCACCATTTTTTTGGATGAGATAGGAGATATGAGTCTATCGGCCCAAGCTAAGGTTCTTAGGGCGCTTCAGGAAAACAAAATTTCGCGCGTTGGTTCAGATAAGGACATCAAAGTTGACGTGCGCGTACTGGCGGCAACCAATAAAGATTTAAAAAAGGAAATTGAGGATGGCAAATTTAGGGAGGACCTGTATCACCGTTTGGCCGTTATCTTGATCAAAGTACCTGCGTTAAACGAAAGACGGGATGACATTCCACTCCTCATTGAACACTTTTCAACCAAAGTTGCTTCCGAACAAGGAATTGCACAAAAAAACTTTTCCAAAAAAGCTATAGAATTGCTCAAAGGATATGACTGGACCGGAAATGTTCGGGAACTTCGCAACGTGGTGGAACGATTGATCATCCTTGGAGGTAAGGAAGTCTCAGAGGAAGATGTAAAGCTTTTTGCCAGTAAGTAATTACTTTGAAGAACAATCTCCCAATCGCTCCAAGGCATCTTGGGCCAAGACCAAAACACGTTGGTGGTATTGCTTTTTGTGCTCGGAAAGTTCTGTGTTGAGCAGTACCAATCGGGCTTCTTCGTAGATATTCTTTACAAACCGTTGGGCTTCATCACATTCAACTTCTTTGACAACTTTATCCAATGAAGATTCAAACCCCAAAAGACAACTGTGTACCTGTTCACGTACACTGTGTGACGGGGTCAAGAAGATATTGTCTTGGTTATTGAGGGCATCTTGGGTATTTAGGACAAGAACGTCATTTCCATAATTACTGGAAACTTCCTGTTCAAAAATACGCAGTACTTTTATTCCGATCAAGGTGTTTTCCAACGCCAAATGCAAGGATTTTTTGGACGTTTCCAAGCTCTCGGCTTTCGTTGCTTGTTTTAATTCATAAGAAGTGCCCTCCAAACTTTCAATGGCGCCTTCACAACCACAATCCTCAAAATTGGCTCGGGTTTTTTCTATTCCGTTCAAGGCCTTATAGGCATAGTATTTTGCCATTTCCAATTCTTTGGCCACTATGGCTTCTTGAATTTTACTCTTAATATACTGTAGGTTGGAATTGGCATACTCACAGGCATTGCGAGCGGTGAAGGATGACATGAACCATAAGAAAATAATGCCTATAACAAAGACAGCAAGTAGGATAACTTTTCTAGTTTTCATAACGCTAATGGATTTGGGACAGTGCGTCATTGATTATCACTAAGTTATGTTGGGGAGTCGTCAAGGGATTAATAAAATCGATGAAAATACCTACAATAACCATAAGTGGTAAAAATATCGATGAACTGCACTTTCAGATTTAGGGTTGAAGGAGTTGCCAAAAAGGATTATATTCATTCCTATGGAAAAAATACACCTTGGTTCATATCAGGTTGAGAACGGGATTGAACTAGCGAAAAGAAACACCTATGAAGATTTTGGGGCTTCAAAAAAGGAGCTCAAGAAAGAATTAAAGAATATCCGCAAAAAATTGGGGGATTTCCAAGATACGCTTTATGCCCATGGAAAGTATGGAGTTCTGCTCTGTCTTCAGGGCATGGATACTGCGGGAAAGGACAGTCTAATTCGCGAGGTCTTTAAGGATTTTAATGTTCGCGGGGTAGTCGTCCATAGTTTTAAGGTGCCGACTTCCCTGGAACTAAAACACGATTATTTGTGGAGGCATTACATTGCCTTACCCGAACGCGGCAAGTTTTCCGTATTTAATCGAACCCATTATGAAAATGTCTTGGTCACCAAAGTGCATCCAGAATACATATTAAATGAAAACATTCCGGGAATCGAGTCGGTTTCCGATATTGATGCCTCTTTTTGGGAAAAACGATATCAGCAGATCAATGCATTTGAACAACATGTAGCCGAAAATGGGACCATTATCTTTAAATTTTTCCTTCATCTATCCAAAGAGGAACAACGTCAGCGTTTGCTGAGAAGAATAGACCTGAAACGAAAAAACTGGAAATTCTCCCCTGGTGACCTTAAAGAAAGAAAATTATGGGAAGCCTATGAGAAATGTTACGAAGAGGCTCTGAAGAAAACATCAAAAGAGCACGCTCCTTGGTATGTCATTCCGGCCGATAATAAAGATGCGGCACGCGTAATAGTGGCTTCTATCCTGTATGAAGCGTTAAAAAAGTACAAAGATATTGAGGAACCTGAGCTTGACGATGAAATAAAGGCTAATTTAGAAACCTTTAAACAAGAACTGGAAAAAGAGACCTAATGAGAAGAGTTTTGTTGTTGGCCCTTTTGTTGGCGAGTACCCCCTTTTTAGCGCAATCCGATGATGAAAAACAAATAAGGGCCATTTATGATATGGCCCTAACCGATGGTAAGGCTTATGAATGGCTAAACTATCTCTCCAATCAGATTGGTGGAAGGCTTTCAGGTTCAGTTCAGGCCCAAGAGGCCGTGGAATACACTAAAGAAGAATTAGAGTCTTTGGGATTGGACCGCGTGTGGTTGCAACCCGTTATGGTCCCTAAATGGGTGAGGGGTACCCCTGAATTTGCCTATATGGAAACCAAACCCGGACTAACCACCAATTTGCCCATCTGTGCTTTGGGCGGGTCTGTAGGTACGCCAAGTGGCGGTTTAAAAGCAAATATTGTTGAAGTACAAGGTATTGAAGACTTGGAAAAACTGGGTCGTAATAAAATAGCGGGTAAGATTGTTTTTTATAATCGGCCCATGGAAGCAACTTTGGTAAACACTTTTGCCGCATATTCCAATTGTGTGGACCAACGCTATTCGGGTGCTGCTGAAGCTGCAAAGTATGGTGCTTTGGGCGTAATAGTGCGGTCGATGAACTTACGTTTGGATGATTATCCGCATACAGGTTCCATGGGCTATGGCGATACCCCGGTAAAGGATAGAATCCCTGCTGCAGCAATCAGTACCAACGGAGCAGAACTGTTGAGCACTACCTTAAAGTTAAATCCGGATATCAAATTTTATTTCCGTCAAAACTGCAAACAATTAGAGGATGTGGAGTCCTATAATGTTATTGGTGAGATTAAAGGGAGTACCTATCCCAACGAAATAATGGTAGTTGGCGGCCATTTGGATTCTTGGGATTTGGGCGATGGTTCCCATGATGATGGCGCAGGTTGTGTTCAAAGTATGGATGTATTACGATTGTTAAAGGAAACAGGCTATAAACCCAAGCGTACACTACGTGTGGTATTGTTTATGAATGAGGAAAACGGTCTTAGGGGAGGAAACAAATATGCCGAGATGGCCCAAAACAAAGGTGAAAACCATGTGTTTGCCCTGGAAAGCGATTCAGGTGGATTTACGCCCAGAGGTTTTTCTTTTGATTGTTCCGATGAGAATTTAGAACAAATACAAAGCTGGAAAGGCCTGTTTGAACCCTACTTGATTCACCTTTTTGAGAAGGGGTATGGTGGGGCCGATATTGGACCAATGAAGAACGAAAGTATCGTTCTTGCTGGGTTGGTGCCCGATTCGCAACGGTATTTTGACCATCACCATGCGGAAAATGACACTTTTGAGCATGTAAACAAACGGGAACTGGAATTGGGAGCGGCTACCATGGCCAGTTTGGTCTACCTCGTTGATAAATACGGAACGCTGTCAACGCAAAAAATTAAGGGATAATTGGAAAAGCTACATACACAAGGTGGGTAGATGTTTTACTTTATGGTATCGAAGCGCCGCACCGATACAGCTTTTCAGTTCATTGACGGGAACGGTGTCATCCATTTCAAATAAAATAGCCCGGCTTCCTTCAAAAGTGAACAGGTTATTATAGATTATTTTAAACGTAGGCACCAATTTGCTGGTACATTGAAAATACATGGCGTATTGGTTTGGGTTTTTAGATTTCCAATCAATTCTAATGGTACTTCCAATAGGAGTGATATAGCTGGGCTCTCCCCACTTTAAGGTTTCACCCAACTGGGAGATTTCTTTGGTTTCTTTGGCGGTTTCAATAATTAGATTTCTTAAAAAGTCCAATTTTTTCCGAACATGATCCGGGTAATTATCGAAAATAGTTATTACTTCAGGTTTGGTGCTTACTTTAAGAGTTTCCATAAAAATTCTATTTCACCATAGTGTAGTTAAATTTAAGAAACTGTACCCATAGTGTTCTTTTGGGATGGATTTTGGCTACTCCTGCCGGATTGCCTCATGCGTTTTGGGCCGTACCACAGCCAAAACCCGGTAATGGTGAACATTAACAAGGAGATTCCCATTATTGAGGTGTATATCAGCTTTATGATTCCTGATGTTCCCAAATACCGGTCAAGAATGGAACCGTCATGAACATTTTCAAGAAAATCAGATTTTCTCTGTCCTACCGAAAGGACATTTCCTGTGGCTCCGTCCAGTTGCACCTCGTAATATTGGTCCACAAATACAAACTTTACCATACCCTTGTCCTTTCTAATATCAATTCGGTCCAATTCCAGGGATAGATTTTGCGAAACGGAGTTGTGTAAAGTGGTACAGGCAATGGTATGTAGACTGTCTACGGAAAGCCACTCCACCAATTCTGTGGAAGTACCTTTCTGGGATTCGGGCAAGATGGCCCCGTTGGTATTTTTTTTCCACCCCAATAACAATCCGGTTATGGATATAAAAAAGAAAAAAATAAACAACAATGCCCCTGTGGTTCGGTGAATCTTTCTAAAAATACGCAATACTTTGGCCTGCTTCTTTCTTTTGCCCATGCTCGGTTCAACTGTCAATAGGTAACAAGCGCCTAAGATCGACAAAAAGCAGTGAAAGAAGTGTTCAAGTTTTGTTAAAGACCCTTTACTTTAAAGAATAGTGAAAAAGCTTTTCTTTGGCAACACACATTTCAATCTTTTTAAAACTGGATTTTGGCCAGTTCTAACCTGAATAATATATGAATACACCTCGCTGATTAATTTAGTGTTATTTCATTTTTTTCACCCTTGCACATAATGGCGTATCTTTGCAGCCTTAAAAATGGATGTCGAGCTATCGTCTATCCCATAATCCAAAAAAGATGCAAGACGGAATCTACGCAAAATTCAATACCTCAAAAGGGGAAATACTAGTAAAACTTACACACAATAAAACCCCAGGTACCGTGGGCAACTTTGTGGCCCTAGCCGAAGGGGATATGGAAAACTCTGCCAAACCTCAAGGCAAGCCTTACTACAACGGACTCAAGTTCCACCGGGTAATCCCAGATTTTATGATTCAGGGTGGTTGTCCCCAGGGAACCGGAACCGGAGATCCCGGCTATAAGTTCGATGACGAGTTTCATCCGGACCTTACCCATGAAGGCCCCGGAGTACTTTCCATGGCAAATGCAGGGCCAGGTACCAACGGCAGCCAATTTTTTATTACCCATGTGGCCACACCTTGGTTGGATAATAAGCACACCGTTTTTGGTCATGTAGAGCACGGTCAGGAAGTAGTGGATGCCATAGCCCAAGGTGATGCTATTGAAAGTTTGGAAATTGTTCGTGTGGGAAAAGATGCTGAAAATTGGAATGCTATTGAGGCTTTCAGAACATTTGAAGGTGCCCGTGAAAGACGAATCGCCGAAGCTAAAGCCCAAGCAGAGGCAGAAATGGAGGAGCTGGCAGCAGGTTTTGAAAAAACCAACAGCGGATTACGATATAAAATCATCCAAAAAGGAAATGGAACGAAGGCCCAAAAGGGAAAAACAGTTTCGGTGCACTACGAAGGTTGTCTGTCCAACGGACAGGTTTTTGATTCATCCTACAAACGAAATCAACCCATAGATTTTACCATTGGTGTAGGGCAAGTAATTCCTGGCTGGGACGAGGGAATAGGGATGTTGCAGGTTGGTGATAAGGCCCGATTGGTAATTCCATCGCACTTGGCTTACGGAAGTGCTGGTGCCGGAGGGGTTATTCCTCCCAATGCCACATTGATTTTTGATGTGGAACTGATGAATGTAAAATAGCATTAAATAAATAGGAGAAAAAAAGAAAGCTTCCAGAAATGGAGGCTTTTTTACTTTGTTCTATTCACACTTACCAAAAGAAGACAAAGGTTAAGGGCAAGCAAAAAGAATAATATGCTGAAAAATGTATTCATTGGGTATAGGTCTTTTTGTTGATAACACTTCAACGTAGAAAAACCCTACCATATTGCCCTTATTATTGTGAAAAGGTTCTAATCTTTTCCAAAAAAGCTGCCTTTGGAACCGTTCACACTTAAAATTAGCAATAGTACATTAATGATCAAAAGAAGCAGGAGCACTCCAAAGAATGTGTTCATTAGGTTGCATTTAATGGTTGTGGGGAACAAGTTGTTTATAGACTAGATATGAAAATGAAAAGAGGTTGCGTTGAGAAGTAAAAAAAATGCAAACAAAAAACCCGGGCGATTTGCCCGGGCCTGATCTATAAAAAAGTATGCGGTTACCTTAATCTATAACTTGTACGTTTACGGCGTTCAATCCTTTTTTACCTTGCTGTAGTTCAAATTCTACGGCATCACCTTCCCTAATTTCATCGATTAAACCTGAAACGTGTACAAAGTGATCTGTTTGTGAACCTTCTTCTGTGATAAAGCCGTAGCCTTTAGAATCGTTGAAGAATTTTACTGTTCCTTTACTCATAATAAAAATTAAAAAATTAAATAAAGCGCAAATGTACGTTTAATTTATTGGGAATTAGGGTTTTTACACTTTTTCTTGAAAAATAAATTATGCTGTTGGGTCTGGAGTCAATCGCAAATACGGCTTAACCTCCTCAACACCTTTGGTAAAGATTTTCTTCGCCTCGTCTGTTGGGATGGCCGGACTAACCACAACTTTTTCGCCATTTTTCCAGTTGGCAGGTGTGGCCACCTTATGGTTGGCTGTCAATTGAAGGGAATCCACAACACGTAGCAATTCATAAAAATTACGTCCCGTTGAAGCAGGGTAGGTCAATATTAATTTTATCTTTTTGTCTGCACCCACAATGAATACAGAACGTACTGTTAGGGTATCATCCGCATTGGGGTGAATCATATCATAAAGATCGGACACCTTTCTGTCCTCATCCGCAATAATGGGAAAATTGACATTGGTTCCTTGGGTCTCGTTGATGTCTTTAATCCATTCCTTGTGCGATGCAGCGCCATCCACACTCAAGGCCATCATTTTTACATTGCGCTTCGCAAATTCATCCTTGAATTTGGCCGCTGTTCCCAATTCAGTGGTACACACCGGTGTAAAATCCGCTGGATGGGAGAAGAGAATACCCCAACCATCCCCTAAATAGTCATAAAAATTTAATTTTCCTTCTGAGGTTTCCGCTGTAAAATCTGGAGCGGTATCCCCTAGTCTTAATGTTGCCATATATGTTGTTTTTTTAGATTGTTGAATGATTACCCTACAAAGTTAGTAGATAAATCAATGTAGTGATTTTAACGCAGTTAAAACTGTATTAAAATTACGTATTGTTTTAGGGAATATGGGCTTAAGTACAATTTATTTTAGGCTGAAGTTCACTACCTTTAATGTATGGAAAAAGAAACTTTGGAACAACTAAAATATCCCATTGGGCTATTTGAAGTACCAGAAAAAATCACCGATGGGCAGTTGGAGGAATGGATTACCATTTTAGAGACATTGCCCCAGCGACTAGAAACGATGGTTAGCCCATTATCAGCGGTTCAATTGGAAACGCCTTACCGCCCCGGGGGTTGGACAGTTAGACAATTGGTGCACCATATTTCGGATAGTCACCACCATAGCTATATTAGGTTTAAATGGGCTTTGACCGAAAGCAATCCCGTGATCAAACCCTACAATGAAAAGGCATGGTCCGAACTTTTTGATGCCAAAACAGCTCCCATTCAAATTTCTTTGGATCATTTAAAAGTGGTTCATGCCAAATTAGTGTATCTACTTCGTGGATTGTCTAGGGAAGAATTGCAGCGTAAATTCACCCATCCAGAGGGTAACACAGAAACCACCTTGGCCGTAAATGTGGGACGCTACGCATGGCATGGAAGCCATCATTTTGCACACATCAAGAATTTAATTCAACGCGAAGGGTGGTAACCTAGAGTTGCTTGGTCAATATCCACATCGCTTTTTCCGATGGTTTTGCCCCCGGAAGGAGGAGTTCGCTCTCTCTTTTGATTACAAATCCATTCTTTTTATAGAATTCAATGGGGCTGCCCTTTTGCATGGTGTCCAACCAAACTGTTTTTTTGTTCAATTTTCGAGCATAGTCTTCAATGAGCTGCAACACTCTTTTTCCAATGCCCATCCCGGCATATGCTTTGAGAAGGTAGATTTTTTGTGCCAATAACGACTCTTTTGGCGATAGTTCATCCAAGGATTGATCCTTGATAAGTTTAACAATGCCCACTACAGCATCTCCCATCTTAACCAAATAGTTGATTACATTGGGATCGGCCAACTCATGTTTCACGACCGGCGGTGCAAAGCTATTGGAAATATATGGGGCGGGATCTTCATTTTCCCAGAGATGAAGATAGTACTCCCGATACGATTTTTTGCCAACAGAAATATACGTTTCTAAAGTCCATGCAGTTACTTCTTCCAATAGTATTTTTTGGCTCATGAGTCCTTTTCCCCTCCTTCCGGACCATAAAAAATTACCCAAGTGGCAAAATCATCTGTAAAGTTTTCAAACCTATGCTCTACTCCAGCCGGAACAAATAGGAAATCACCGGGAGAGAAAGAGGTTCGTTTGTCCCCATTCAAAAATTCACCACTTCCCGAAACCACTACATAAATCTCGTCTCGGGAATGAGGTTGTTGCAAGTCCACTTTTTCAGGTTTGTAAATTTCAACGGATAGCGAACCGTGTTCAAAAAGGGCCAAAAATGGGGAGTCTTGCGCTGAAAGCTTCTCCAATGCTATTTTTGGACTTATTTTCATAGCCCAGTTATTTAGGTCTCAATCCATTTGATGTTACAACCAATGCTTGGTTTTTGGTCGGCACTGATGGCACTTCCCTCCAAGAGAGCATCCATGGCATTTCTGAGGTCAGACCCGGTAAGGGGCAAGCCATTTCCTGGTCTTGAATCATCCAACTGACCGCGATACACCAATTTTAAATTGCCATCAAAGAGATAGAAATCGGGGGTGCAAGCCGCATCATAGGCTTTGGCCACTTCTTGGGTTTCATCGTACAAATAAGGGAAGGTATAGTCCATTTCTTGGGCTTTTTCCTTCATCAAGTGCGGAGCGTCCTGCGGGTAATTTTCCACATCGTTGCTGGAAATGGCCACAAAGTTGATGCCTTTGGATTGATATTCCCTACCCAGTTTAGAAATCTCTGGATTCACATGGATTACAAATGGGCAATGGTTACATATAAACATAACTACGGTCCCTTTTTCACCCTTTAGTTGATTTAAGGAAAGCTTTTGGTCGGAAACCGTGTCCAATAGTTCAAAATCTGGCGCCTTGGTGCCGAGGGGCAACATGTTGCTTGGTGTTCTGGCCATTGTTTTTGTTTTTATGATTATAGCATTCTTTACAAAATTAGTTGAAGCAGGGTTTGATCCCTTACATCATCTGTCCAAAGAAAATAGCGTTCATCAATAATTTGTTGGTACCGTACCAAAATGCACGGAAATTGGTGTTGTCGGTAAATAGAATTACCCTTCCCTTGCCCAAACGCTGTACCTTAAAAGGTACACTATTTTTAATGAGCTCCGCATTTTCTTCAGAAATATAACCGCTCATCAACGGATCATTGGTATACTGAATGGGATTGTCATAACTGTTTTTTTCCGGCTCCAAGTAAATATTGGTATTTCGGAAAAGGGCCAGTTTATCATTTTTATAACCGTAATTAATGGGGTGGGAGCGGTCCAAATTGGCTTCAAAAATAGCACCACCTGTAACCTGTGCCCCTGTAAAGTCCTCTTTTTGGTCAAAGGCAATATTTTTCGCTACCAAAGTATCTTTTCGCCTATTCAGGCTCATGAATTCGTTGCTGTTGAACCAATTGGCCGTGGTTCGGTAACCGATGACCGTCCCTCCATTTTTAACCCATTCCTTTATTTTTTCGGCGCCTTTTTTGTCGAGCATGGTGCCACCGCCCCAGCCTGTACCGGGCAATATCAAATCTGTATAAGAATCCAAGTCAACGTTGTTGAAATATTCTGTACCGATTTTGGTGATTTTAATGTCATAGCGGGTATCAAACAAATGCCAAATTTCGCCAGCATCATACGAGCGGGTGCCCTCACCAACCAATAAGGCCACTTTTTGCTTTTTGATGGGTTCAAAGTCCCCACTCCCTAAATCTATGCCTTCGGCAACGCCGGTAGATACCCCATGGATGGTCACACCACTTTCTTGGGCAAGCCCGCTTAAAAAAGTGTGGAGCTCATTGGCATCCAACGCTTGATTTTGAACCGGAACCATTATGGAACCATAGTCGTAACGGGTGCCTTCCAACGTAAATGGTGTTCTTGCTGTTTTGGCTCGAAGGCCTTTCTCCAAGATAGCGTTCAAGACTTTAGGGGTATAATATTCATGCCATTCAAATACGTAGGCATAATTGCTCTTTTGATTGACCCTGCCAGTTGGACGTTGAAAATTGACGACCTCTGGACCAGCATTGGACAATGATGAAAGTTCGGCATAATCCACGTTGAACGCCAATGGGAAAGTCCAAGCAGAGATATCGTAAAACAAGCTATCGGTAAAGGTGGTCCGCTTTTCAAACATTGCTTTGATGAGCCTAGGGTTCTTTTGGTCCATGGGTACCACATAGCTGTAGCCTTTTTTGTAAGCTTTTCCGCCAATTGTGGCATCCGAGGCCAATTCGTGGAACTTGATTTTATGCCTGTTTAGAATTTCCGCTAAATGCCATGTTTTAGCGGCATCCTTGCTATCACCAAAAACCAGGGCTTTTGTTTTGCTTCTCGAATTTTCACTGCGCATATCCGCATAGAATTTTTTCTGGAAGTCCAACAGTTTTACCCGCATGTTATGGCCAGCTTCAATGGTTGATAAAGCCGTAGTAAACTGGTTTCGAATGGTAAAGGGAAAGGTCAACAGCCCATTTTCACTTTCTTGGATATGGCCTCGAGAACTGCCCTGTTCAAACAAAATACCAATACTTCCGTTCACATCGGGAAAGGTAGAGCCCTTGCCATAATAGTAATCGTCATAGTTCTCCTCGGAAAAATACAGCGAACCGATTTTATCCAAAGCTTTGGCATGATATGTTCCAATTTCTGCAGTAAGCTCCTGGGTCATTTTGGGAGTCAAAGGGTGTACCCGTGTTGGCTCACCAGGTTGAAAAAAGAAAGTGGAATTGGTACCCATCTCATGGTGGTCTGTTACAATATTGGGGAGCCACTTGTGAAAGGATTCCACACGCGCCCGACTTGCAGGCAATTGTGCCGGTAACCAGTCACGGTTAAGGTCGAACCAGTAGTGATTGGTTCGTCCACCTGGCCACACTTCATGGTATTCACGCTCGTTATTGTCTGGATTTAGATTTTGACTTTTATGGACATTGGCCCAATAGGCAAATCGCTGCAAACCATCTGGATTGAAACTGGGGTCCATGAGTATGACCATATTATCGAGCATGGCATCAATTTCAGGACCCTGTGCCGCCGCTAAGTAATAAGCATATGCCAATCCAGCATTGGCGCCGCTGGGTTCATTTCCATGGATGGAAAACCCTTGGTAGACCACAATGGGCATATCAGTGGTGTTTGTATCGGAGTTTCCTTCGGAAAGAGCAATGTGCTGTTGCCTTATGGTTTCTATATTTTGATGATTTTGGGGGGAGGTTACCGTGAGTAGGAGTACTGGCCTGCCCTCGTAAGTGCTTCCCCGGTTCTCAATAGTGATTCTTTCACTGGATTCCGCAAGTTGGTACATATAGTGCACCAATTTATCATGGGTCACATGCCACTCTCCAACCTCATGTCCTATAATGTCCGCAGGTTTGGGAATGTTTGGGTCGTACGAAATGCCATCAGGTAAATAATAGTTTAAGGTTACTTCTTGGGCAGTAAGGTTGAAGCCGCCCAATACCATTAAGAAAAGGAGGATGCTTTTTTTCATGAGGTGAAAATTGAGTTAGTAGTGTTAAAAATAAAAAACGACCTGCATTGAACAGGTCGTTTATCATTATTTTTAAGAGTGATGTTTAAATGTCATCAAAATCTACATCAGTGAAACTACCTGGAGCACTTCCATTCTCACTGAACTTGTCGTTTTCTTCTTTCTTAAAATCTTTTTGGTGGCGTTCAGAGATTACTTCATGTCCTTTTTCATCAATAATGTAGTCCATCATTTCCTCCATAATTTCCCTGAAAGCTTCAAAATCCTCTTTGTAAAGGTATATTTTGTGCTTTTTGTAGTGGAAAGAGCCATCATCATGCGTAAACTTTTTGCTTTCTGTGATGGTTAGGTAGTAATCACCAGCCTTGGTGCTTCTTACGTCAAAAAAGTAAGTTCTTCTTCCTGCTCGTAAGACTTTCGAATAAATCTCTTCCTGATCCATTATATCTTTCTCGCCCATTTGGTCTCGTGTGTTTTAAACTTTGGTTGTATCTTCTCCCAAAAATGTAAAAAAAAAGCTAATCCAGCAACTTTTTTATCATTCTTTACCTGAGAGTTGGTTGATGTAGAGTTCTTTATAGTACCCTTCAACGTTGTTCAATTGCTCATGGGTGCCCTCTTGGATGATACTGCCATTTTCCAATACAATGATTTTATCAGCGTTTTTGGCCGAAGATACCCGGTGGCTGACAATCAAGGTGGTTTTGTCTTCTGATTCGCGCTTTAGATTGTTCAGGATTTCTTCCTCGGTTTCTGTATCAACAGCGGAGAGACAGTCATCAAACAAATAAATTTTTGGGTCTTTGAGCAAGGCCCGTGCAATAGATACCCGCTGTTTTTGTCCACCACTCAATGTAATGCCACGCTCACCAAGAATGGTGTTGTATTTTTTGGCAAACCCTTGAATGTTTTTGTGGACCACTGCTTTTTTTGCGACTTCAACGATTTCATCATGGGTGGCATTTTCATTTCCAAATCGGATATTGTTCTCAATAGTGTCCGAAAAAAGGAAGGCGTCTTGGGGTACGGCCCCAATGGAACTCCGTAAGCTATTGAGGTTCAAGTTTTGTAGCGGGGTGCCATCAATCAATATTTCACCAGAAGTGACATCATAGAGACGGGCTACCAAATCCAGAATCGTGGACTTACCCGAACCTGTTTTTCCCAAAAAGGCCACAGTTTCGCCCGCTTTTATGGAAAACGACACATTGTGGAGCGCCGTAATTTCGGTATCCTCATAGGTGAACGTAACGTTTTTGAATTCGATATTTCCATTAATCGGAGTTTCTTGGTTCACATGGTTTTTTATGGAAAGCACTTCTTTTAAAAACTCATTGATACGTTTTTGGGAAGCTTCCGCCCGTTGAATGATGGAAGTAAGCCATCCCACAATGGCCACGGGCCAGGTAAGCATGTTTACATAAAGAATGAACTCCGCGATAATACCAATGGATTCAATCTGACCATTGATGTATTGTCTACCCCCTATGTAAATCACAAAAATGTTACTGATTCCTATCAAAAGAATCATCAGCGGGAAAAACCACGCGTTCACTTTGGCCAACGCCATACTGGTGTCTTTTCCCTCTTGCGCCATATCCCTTAATTCCGAATTGATTTTGGGTTCAAGACTATACGCCTTGATTACGGCCACCCCAGAGAACGATTCTTGGGTAAAGGTGGAAAGTGTGGATAAGAACTCTTGTACCTTGGTACTTCTTTTATGGATTACCTTGCTGATTTGATAAATCAAAACAGATAAAACCGGCAAAGGAAGCAATGTATAAGCTGCCAAGGTTGGTGCTTTAATGAACATCAACGGGATTAGACAGGCAAATAAAGTCAAGGTTTGAATTCCGTACATAATGGCAGGGCCTCCATACATCCGTACTTGGTTGATATCCTCACTGATTCGGTTCATGAGGTCACCAATCCTATTTTTTTTGTAAAAATTGAGGCTGAGCAGTTGGTAATGGTCAAACACCTCATTTTTTAGGTCGTACTCAATGTAGCGGGAAACGTTGATGATGGTCTGCCGCATTAAAAAAGTAAAAAGCCCGGATAACAGGGCGGCACCGATAATAATCAGGATATACTCAAAAAGGTTGGTCTTGGCCTCTGTGAAAGATATGGTCTTGGCATAAATGCCCTCCAGCACATCGATGGATTTCTTTACATAAGACGGCATTACAAGTGAAAAAACCCGGGCAATGATGGTGATCAAAATTCCCATCAACAGCTTAAACCAGTATTTTTTAAAGTATTTGTTTAGGTGTTTTAGTTCCTTCATGAAAGGGAAAGGTGGTTTGTGAACGTCATTTTTAAGCAGACAATCCAGCAAATATATACTATCGAAAACAAAGTAAATGTTATAAAACTGATAAGAAAACAACTTTGGTAGGTAAGATTGAAATATAAGATTACTTTTGCGGGGTGAAAGCCAATAAACGACTTTAAAGTTCTTTAAAACATGCTTACCCGAAGGCATATCAGAGTAAAAGTGATGCAATGCATTTATGCATTGATCCAATCCAAGGACGACTCCTTGGAAAAACAGGAAAAGTTCCTAAAAGTGAGTATAGAGAACATGTATGTGCTCTATTTACTTGTTTTGAGCCTTTTGGCAGAACTCCATCAATTGGCCAACAGGCATGTGAACCGCACCTCAAAAAAGTATCTTGCTACCGAGGAGGACAACTATCCCGACCGAGAAAAATTCGTAAAAAACAGGTTGTTGTTGCAAATTGTCAACAATGAATCACTGAAGGCCGCTTTATCCAAAAGAAAGCTGAACAATTGGTACCTGAACGAGGAGTATGTAAAAATCATTTACAAAGAGGTTGTCAGCAGTGCTATTTACAAAGACTACATGACCAA
This sequence comes from Allomuricauda sp. ANG21, assembly GCF_040705235.1. NCBI lineage: Bacteria > Pseudomonadati > Bacteroidota > Flavobacteriia > Flavobacteriales > Flavobacteriaceae > Allomuricauda > Allomuricauda sp. ANG21. The sequence continues at coordinate 81,731 of NZ_JBFCVT010000005.1, forward strand.
TGGCAAGGATGATTATGAGGATGATCGTGAAGTGATCTTACAACTTTTCAAGAATATCATAGCCCCCAATGATAAGATCTACGAATATTTTGAGGATGACAAACTCACTTGGGTAGATGACATTCCTATCGTCAACACCTATTTAATGAAACGTTTGCGGAAGGCGAATGAAAATTCCAATGATAAATTTTTTCTTCCAGCTTTGCTGAAGGATCAGCAAGATATGGAGTATGCCAATGACCTGCTCACCAAAACCTTGCTCAACGATGCCAAATGGGAAAAGGAGATTGAGGGCAAGACCCCAAATTGGGACAATGATCGTATCGCTGAGATTGACTCCATCATTCTTAAAATGGCCATTTGCGAGTTGCTCAACTTTCCTTCCATTCCCGAAAAAGTAACCTTAAATGAATATTTGGAGATTGCCAAAGAATACTCCACACCCAAGAGCAGCATCTTTATCAATGGGGTGTTGGACAAGTTGGCCAAGGAATATAAATCCACCGGAAGACTACAAAAAATAGGTAGGGGGCTGCAATAAACAATATTTGTTTAATTTTGGGAAAACAAATTTTTATCATGAAAAGAATAACAACAATTTTAACTTTATTCCTAGCAGTGGGATTAGTGAGTGTTTCCTGCAAGGACAAAGCCTCAAAAAAAATAGTTGCTGACAATGTTGAAAGTGCTACCAGCAGAGATGAAGCACAAAAGCAACTTCCGGTGATGACCTTTGAAAAGGCAGAGCACGATTTTGGAACTATTGCTCAAGGAACCCCCCAAGAGACTTCTTTTAAATTCACCAATACGGGAGATGCTCCTTTGATCATTACCGATGCCAAAAGTAGCTGCGGATGTACTGTTCCTCAATACCCAAAGAACACCCCTATTGCTCCCGGAGAATCTGGTGAGTTGTTGGTAAAGTTCAACGGTTCTGGACAAAACCAGGTGACCAAAACCATCACCGTTACCGCAAATACCGAAAAAGGAACAGAAATGCTTCGTATTAAGGCTTTTGTTAACCCCAAGGAAGCGACACCAGCTGGTCCTGTTAAATAGTTTACAACCTGAATGGAAAACCTAGGACAGTTTTTACCTCTGATATTGATTTTCGCCGTGGCGTATTTTTTTATGATTCGCCCGCAGATCAAGCGTCAGAAGGATGAGAAAAAATTTACTTCGGAGTTAAAAAAAGGAGATAAGATCATCACCAAAAGTGGACTTCACGGCAAGATTGTGGAATTGAACGACAAGGATTTTTCCTGTGTCATTGAGACCATGGCCGGACGTCTCAAGTTTGACCGCTCTGCCATTTCCATGGAGATGAGCAAAAAACTGAATGCTCCAGACGAAAAGAAGTAAAATAGATATGTAATTTTTAGAGGCGTCCCTCGCAATTCCAATTGCGAGGGACGTTTTTTTGTATCTTATCCCAAATTTAAAAAGATATGGGTACGAGAAGACAGTTTGTAAAAAGGGGATCCTTGTTTATGGCCGGAATGGGAGCTACCATGGTTCTTCCAATGGAGGTATTGGGCGCTATACGGAAAACCGTGAGCCCGAATGATAAAATCCAAGTTGGAGTTGTAGGTTGTAAAGGAATGGGGTTTTCAGATTTGTCTTCCATGCTCAAGAACAGCGAAGTGGAAGTGGTCGCGCTTAGCGATGTGGATGAAAATGTACTCCAACAACGTACCGCCGATTTGGAAAAAGCAGGCATCAAGAAACCCAAATGGTATTCAGATTACAGAAAATTATTGGAGGATAAGGATATCGATATTGTCATTATTGGCACACCAGACCATTGGCATTGCTTGTTGTTGGTAGACGCCATTGATGCGGGAAAAGATGTCTATTGCGAAAAACCCATTGCCAACTCCATTACGGAATGCGATGTCATGCTGAATAAAGTCAATGCCAGCGACCGTATGGTGCAGATTGGACAATGGCAGCGTAGTCAGCCCCATTTTGTGGATGCCATCAATTATGTGCATTCTGGGAAATTGGGTCAGATACGTTTGGCCAAAACCTGGGCCTATCAAGGGTGGATGAAATCAATTCCTCCCGTTCCCGATAGTCCCGTACCTGCCGGAGTGGATTATAAAATGTGGTTGGGTCCGGCTCAAGACCGACCCTTCAACAAAAACCGTTTCCATTTTGATTTTAGGTGGTTTTGGGACTACGCCGGCGGATTGATGATCGATTGGGGCGTACACTTGATAGACTACGCGCTTTATGGTATGAAAGCATCCACACCAAAGTCGGTGATGGCCATGGGCGGAAAATTTGCTTACCCCGATGATGCTGCAGAAACACCAGACACCTTACAGACCGTATACGAATTTGATGGATTTTCATTGTTGTGGGAACACGCCACGGGAATAGATGGGGGCAACTACGGCCGAAACCACGGAATTGCCTTTATCGGCAACAACGGTACTTTAGTTTTGGACCGAGGCGGATGGGAAGTGATCCCGGAAAGAGACCGTCCCAATTGGAGTCGGGATAACGGCCCTAAAATAGAGCCGGTGCCATTACAACAAGTGGACGCCAACGGATTGGACTTGCATACCACCAACTTTTTGGATGCGGTTAAATCTCGGGACAAGTCCATTCTCAATGCGCCCATAAAAGTGGGCTATGATGCCGCTGTGGTAAGCCATATGGGGAACATTGCCTATAAAACAGGGGAACGCTTGTTCTGGAATGCTGACGAACACCAATTTACAAATGCCACAGCCAATGCGCATTTACGAAATGAATACCATAATGGTTGGGAATTGCCAAAGGTGGGATAAACAGTACTCATTTTAAAGAATGGAGTGTGGTTTTTGAATTTCGCGTATCGGTGTATGTGAGTAGTAGCGAATAAAAACATTATTTTTTCTGCAAGTAATTTACAAAGTAAAAGTAATAGCGATTTGAGTTTAATTCAAATAGCTATTACTTTTACTTATGCACGTTGTTGTACGCTAGCTGATTTCTTTATTAACTATATGTTATTATAAATTAGCCTCGCCAATAAAGAAGTATAGCTTTTTTAAAGCAGCATCTCTTTTGGGAAACAAAGCCTGCATTCGTTTATCTCCCCCCATTTGTTGTAACCCTTCCATAGAATCAAAATAGAAACGATGAATTTCATCAGGTTGCTCTACATTTCCTTTTGACTGAAAAGGAGCTATAAACCGTTCGAAGTGAGCTCCAAATTCTGGCATTATTGCACAAACTTCATTGTGATATTCTTCAAATTGCTTTACAGCCTCTTCTTTTTCATCAAAATAGATTAAAGCTACTCCATATGTCTTTGATTTATCACCAGTTTCTTTTTTGAATTCAAAATTTGTATTGCGACTTGTGAAAATAGTAATGTCTTCCAATGCAGGAATTGCATATTCGTTTCTAATTTTTATGAATTCTGGATCTTCATTAAATTTGTTGAATACTTCTATACTTGGATAAGTAGCAAAATGAATTTCATCAGGCATTTCTAGTTCTCCTTCTGCTAACATTTTTGGCTTAATAATGCGCTCAATTTTCCCTCCATACTTATTCAAAATGGCACCACCTTTCTTTTTGTATTCTTCAAAACGTGCTTCTTCACTATCCTTTATATACATTAATGCTACATTTACTATTTCCTGATTTTTTATTTCCATTTTTTCTGTTTTATTGTTTGTGTTTTGCGCTTTAGAGGAGCATGACAAGAATAAGAGCATACCTAAAGCAATACTTGTAATTATATTTAAAAATTTCATTGTTTTTAATTTAGAGAAGGTGTTCCATTTGTAAAGCATCTTTAATTAGATTTTCTTGAATTGAGCTTGTTCTATTATTTAGATCGTTAGTATTATAGTCGATACCTACAGCTTGTCTAATAGGTCTATTGCCGTTTTGCATTTTAATTAGGTTTAAAATTGCATTTGGAATCTCTTGTGGGTTTGGTGATGAATCACTTTTGTAGAATTGCTCAAAATTTTGAAGCATTGCTTTTGGAACATCAGCCATTTCACCATAACTTTTTAAGGCAGTAATGTCAACTTCTTTGGGTCCACTATACAATAAACCTGATGGATATGGACCCGGTTCTATAACAGAAACATCTACACCTAGAGGTTTTAATTCGTATTTCAATGATTCAGAATAAGCTTCTAAAGCAAATTTACTGGCACAATAAATTCCAAAGTAAGGAAACACTAATCGTCCAGCTAATGAAGAAATATTAATAATTAAACCATCGATAGATCTTTTTAAAAGAGGAAGAAATGCCTTGGAAGTTCGAATCACACCAAAGAAATTAGTGTCGAATTGTTCTTGAACTTGTTCTAAACTATAGGCCTCTGTGATGCCAACGTACATTACACCAGCATTATTAACCAATACATCAATACCATTTTGCTCTTCAATTAGAATTCGTTCTACTAAATCTTGAGTTGATTTATCACTAGTTACATCTAGCTCTGCTATAGTAATTGCGATGTTTTCTTTTGTGGCAAAGTTTTCAAGTTCTTCTTTCTTTGTTTTGTTTTTTCCATTGATATCACGCATTGTTGCCCATACATTAAACCCATTTCTGGCTAATGTAAGTGCTGATAAATAGCCAAATCCATTACTGGATCCCGTAATAAGTACTGTTTTCATGTTTACATTTTTTATTGTTATTAATGCAAAAGTGAGAACAGGGAAGAAGGAACTGTTTTAAGTTTAGTTCAAAGTTTTGTTTAAATGGGTCAATTTGAATAATGTGGGGGAAACACCATGTTTATTTTTAAATGTTTTTGAAAAATGAGAAACATTTGAAAACCCACATTCATAGGCTATATCTGTAGTTCTTAAGTCAGTAGAAATTAGTAATTCTTTAGATTTTTCTAGCTTTTTATCTCGTAAATATGTTGCTGGAGATGCGTTATATATTTTTTTGAATTCTCTCTTGAACGTAGAAAGACTTTGATTATTTAAGATAGCCAGTTCTTCCAATGAAATGTTTTCATAATAATGAGACTTTACAATTTCCCTAAAGGAATGTAAGCTTGGGCTAAATAAATTAGAAAGTATAGATCTAATTGCCGAGGCATTTTTAGTCTGATTTAACAACAAGATGATTTCCTTGAGTTTTAATATTAGTATTTCTTCAGTAACTAATTGAGGATTTTGAAAATAGAACAAAATACCTTCTATATATTTTCGAATTAAGATGTCGCTGTTAAGTTTAGACATTCCAATATTTAGAGGAAGTTTTTGTTTAAGAAAATCTGGAAGTTTGTTTTCATAGATTTTTAATAGTATATCAGGGTAGAAATGAACTGCAAGTGCTTGATACGTATTAGAGGTTTTAGAAGGCAACATATTGCATGTATAGTTGCCACATTTCATTAAAAGCGACTCTTCTGCTTCAACACGAAGTCTTTCAGTTTCTGAAATAGAATCGTACTCACCTTTTAGTATGTATAAAAAACATGCTTCATTAGGCATAAGGTTTGGTTTTTTATAAGGTGGTTTTAAAATAATTGTTTCAAAAAGTAATTTGCCGAATAAATCTATTGTTTTGTAATCCTGTATCATTTCCTTTTTTACCGAAAAGTAATTTTTGAAAGTTACTTATTGTTTTAGAAATGGTCCACATTGTTGTCAATATAGTTCAGTTTTTAGCTTCCGTACAACGTTATAAGATATGGTTCGTTTTTAAATGAATTATATCGACCGATACCTGCCTGTCGGTAGACAGGAGTGAAGTTAGGATTTTTCCAGTTAAAATCTATTTTGGAATTGGGTAATTGATGATTGAAAATGGGCCTGACGATATGCATCATTCAATCCACCCTTTTTTTAATCATATATTCTAATTATTTGCCCATTTCCCTTTCCGTTTACGCTCCTAAAATATCCGTTAATTACTTTTTTCATCGGTATTGGATTATGCCCTGGGAAATAGTCTTTATACTTCTCATATGCGTCTTCCACCATTCCAGACGAAACAGCATTCACTCGTATGCCATTCTTAATTTCAAGTGCAACAGCCTTGACAAAACTGTGTATTCCCCCATTCACCATTGAAGCACTGGTTGTTTTTACCACTGGGTCATCCGCTAAAATTCCTGTGGATAAGGTTATGGAACCATTGGGATTTAGATAGTTTTGACCAATACGAACCAGATTTACTTGGCCCATTAGCTTGCTCTTCAAACCAATGAAAAAATCCTCTTCCGAAAGTTTATGGAAATCATCCCATTTTGCTTCTCCGGCAATACAAATAATTGCATCAAGTTTTCCAATGGTTTCAAACATTGCTTTAATAGAGTTGACGTCAGCGATATCAACTCTTACATCTCCACTTGTCCTTGCTGCTATTAAAACTTCATTGTCTTGTTTAAAATGGGAAACGATTTTTTTTCCTATAGTTCCGTTTCCTCCAATAATTACTATTTTCATATTCTATCTTGATGTAGTTTTTGTTCAAAATGAAATCCAAGGATTTTAAAGTTTTGGTTAAAATAGAATTTATGGGAACGTTCATTTTGCACATATGTATTTAATCCAATGGATTGGTATTCATTAGTGAATGCCCATCTTTTTATCTCATCAATAAAATATTTGCCAAAACCTTTAGATTGAATTCTTGAATCAATAATCACATTGTCCAGTTCCAATTGCTTGCCGCAATAGATTCTTACCGTTGTCCAACCAGATGATATGCCTATTAGTTTTTGCTCTTGAAAGAGACCAAAGCACCTGTAATTTGATAGTTGGGACATCTGACGTAATAACTTTTCTATTTGACTATCTGTCATTTCTGGATTTAGGAGCTTGAGAAGATAAAGTACTTTCTCAAGATTTTTTATAGGGTCTATAAGTTCAACGCACACGTTTTTCATGTCTTTATTTCGGTATATGTAGATGTATTAAATTAAATGAAAACTAAATTTTAAGAAAATGACAATACTGTTCAATCAATTCTTCATTTCTCTTTAAATAGGACCATTTTCCATGTCTTGTGGAAATTAAAAGTCCGCACTTTTCCATATTGGTCAAGTAGGTTGAAATTGTTGATTGGGATAGTCCTGCTTTTTCTTGAATATAGGTCACGCAAACGCCATCATTAAAATGCTTTAAAGTCTCGTGTGGAGGAAAATGTTTGCCAGGTTCTTTCAACCATTCCATTATTTGCACTCTGGTTTGGTTAGACAGACATTTCCCGATTTCGGTTGCGGCTTTCAAATCCATAAGGCAAATATATCTATAATTCTAGATATATAAAAGTATTTGGGGAGATTTATGGATTTATTCAATTTTAAGCTTGTTTCCAAATGCGATAAGATATCATTCGTTTGATTGAATAATAGCGACCTGTATCTGCCCATTGACGGGGTTTGACTAAAGTTGGAATCTATAAATGAAAATATTGGGCTAAAACAGTATGACATCAAAACTTACCGATACCTATCATTCAATCCAACTCCTTTTTCAATTAGGGGCAGTATTTTTTCCAGTCGACGCAATTTGGTGGCTTCTTGTTTGGCTTCGGCAATGTACTCGCAGAACTCTTTTTGTTTGTAGGGGGTAAAGTTTGCAAAAGCCGTTTTTAGGGTGGTATTCTTTGCCAATTCGGCTTGTAGTTGTTCGGGAATGGCAACTTTTTTAGTTTTTTCAGCCTTCACTTCCAATCCCTTTTTTTGGTTTTCCAAAGCCTCGTTCATATAGCTTAAGACTCCTTTTTCATCAATTTCTTCCAAAGATTGAAACTTCCAGTGCCGCATGCCCTTGGTTTTGCCTTCCTGCGCATTTTCCAAAACTTGTTTGGGGTCTTTTAAAAAGACTCCATTAAAAAACCATACCCCAAAATGCTGTTTGAACTTACAAATCCCAAACACATTTTTACTATTGAGGGTATACACGGGAATGCTCCACTTAAAATCTTCTTTCGCCTCGGTTTTTAGTGCAATTTCCCTGAGTTTTGCGATGCCTTCTTTAAAGATGTGCTCTTTTTGGTAGTAGGCCGCTATTTTTTCAGATTTTTCCATAACTACTTGATTTGACTAGCCGTAAGTTCGCAAATTTTTACGATTACCTTCACCGCTTTCTCCATACTTTCCAAAGCAACATACTCGTATTTCCCATGAAAATTATGACCGCCCGCAAAAATATTGGGGCAGGGCAATCCCATAAAACTGAGTTGGGAGCCATCCGTTCCCCCACGTATGGGTTTAATGATGGGTTCTATACCAAGTTGTTTCATCGCTTCTTCCGCAATCTCAACAATATGAAACACCGGCTCTACCTTTTCGCGCATGTTCCGGTATTGGTCTTGGATTTCCAGCACAACATAGTCACCATGTTTTTTGATGAGTTTTTCGGTGATGTCTTCCAACATCTCTTTCCGGGCCTTAAAATGGATGGCATCATGGTCCCGGATAATGAGTTCTATTTCCGCTTTTTCGATTTCGCCCTTTATTTTGTGTACATGAAAAAAGCCTTCCATTCCAGATGTATGCTCAGGAACCTCCCGTGGCGGCATCAGACTTAAAAATTCATTGGCAATGCCAATGGCATTCACCATTTTGTTTTTGGCATATCCCGGGTGGACGCTCTTACCGGTAATGGTGATTTTGGCCTTGGCGGCGTTGAAATTCTCATATTCCAATTCGCCCACTTGACTTCCATCCATGGTATAGGCCCAATCCGCACCGAATTTCTTCACATCAAACTTATGGGCACCCCGGCCAATCTCCTCATCCGGGGTAAAGGCAATACGAATTTTACCGTGTTTGATCTCTGGATGTTGCACCAAATACTCCATGGCCGTCACAATTTCGGCGACTCCGGCCTTGTCATCAGCGCCCAAAAGGGTATTGCCATCCGTAGTGATCAAGGTCTGCCCTTTGTAGTGCAGCAAGTCTTCAAAATAATCAGGAGATAGCACAATGTTCTTCGCTTTATTGAGCACAATGTCTTTCCCATCATAATTTTCCACGATCTGTGGCTTCACATTTTTTCCACTGAAATCCGGGGAGGTATCCATATGACTGATAAAACCGATGGTGGGCACTTTCTTTTCCGTATTGCTGGGTAATGTGGCCATGATGTAGGCATTCTCATCAATGGAAACCTCGTGCATACCGATTTGATGTAACTCCATCACCAGTTTTTTGGCCAAGGTCCATTGCTTTTCGGTGCTGGGGGTGGTTTTTGAATAAGGGTCGCTCTGCGTATCTGTCGTCACATAGTCAAGAAATCGGGGTAGTAGTTGTTCCATATTGGGCGTTTGCTCAAAAATAATGCATATTCAAGAGCGATTTTAACCATCTAACTACTTTTACTGTTATCTTTCATTGTTTTTTCAAACCCCATACCCGTTGAGAACAGCTGTTTTTTCTCTTTTACTGCTATTGAATTTTTCAGTTTTTGCCCAAGAGGATTGTCTTCTTGGTGTTGGTGGAAAAGATGATGAGGTCATTACTGAAGTTTTTCAACTTAACGAAGAACAACAGGAACAACTTAGAAATTGGAGCGCCGAACTCAAAATAAGAAATGGATTGTTAAAGGAAAAGGCCGAATATCTACTAAAAAAGCATGAGGAAAGCTCTGTTGATGAACTGTTGAAAGTATCAGAGGAGTACCAGAATATTCTGGACAGCATGAAACAAAATGTCCGGATGATGGACAAAAGGTTGCTGACCATCCTTAATCCAAAACAATATGAGTTCTATACCGAACTTTGCACTAAACTTTCCTTGCGTCCTATCTATATAAATAGGTCAGTTGACGAAAAATGAATCTTTTCATACATACTGTTTTAAGAGTTTTTATTTTTGTCCAAAACCAATTGAATGTACAAAATTCTCATTCGGCCTGTCCTCTTTTTATTAGACGCTGAAGCCGCACACCATTTTTCTTTTTGGGCCATTGGGATACTTTCAAAACTGGGATTTGGACCCTTGTTCAGGGCTGCCTTTAATGTTAAGGACGAGAGATTGGAGCGAGAGGTTTTTGGCCTGAAATTTAAAAATCCCGTAGGTCTCGCCGCTGGGTTTGATAAGGATGCCAAACTCTACAACGAATTTTCAAATTTTGGTTTTGGCTTTGTTGAAATAGGAACCTTGACTCCAAAACCGCAATCGGGAAACCCTAAAAAGCGCTTGTTTCGTTTACGGGAAGATAAGGCCATCATCAACCGTATGGGATTCAACAATAAAGGCGTTTTTGAAGCCGTGGAGCAGCTGAAGAAAGAACACAGGGTAATTATTGGGGGAAATATTGGGAAAAACAAAGTTACTCCCAACGCAGAGGCCATCAAGGATTATCTTATCTGTTTTGAAGCATTGTTTGACTACGTGGATTATTTTGTAGTAAATGTAAGTTCTCCCAACACGCCTGGACTTCGGGAGCTTCAAGATAAAGAGCCCTTGACCAAATTGCTGAAAAAATTAAAAAGTCAGAATGTCAAACAGGCAAAAAAGTCTAAAAAGAAAGAAAAACCTATCCTCTTAAAAATAGCTCCAGACCTTACGGATGCCCAATTGTTGGACATTATTGACATTGTAAAGGATACCCATATTGATGGGGTGATTGCCACCAATACAACCATTGCCAGAAATGGACTTAAAACCCCTCTTTTCATTACTGAGGAAAAAGGAGGATTAAGCGGAAAACCCTTAACACAAAGGAGTACCGAGGTTATTCGGTTTTTGGCAGAAAAGAGCAATAAAGCATTCCCGATTATTGGGGTGGGAGGTATCCATTCTGCAGAAGATGCATTGGAGAAATTGGAAGCTGGTGCTGATTTGGTCCAACTCTACACAGGATTTATTTATGAAGGCCCCGGTCTTATCAAAAAAATCAACAAAGCCTTATCGGAAGGTAAAGCTTGACCTCTATTACCGTACCGATTCAGAAGTATTTTACCCATTGCCATCAGATAAATAATGGTAATTTTACGGTCGGCCTATGTCAAAGATAAAACTCATAGAATGTCCTAGGGATGCCATGCAAGGCATTAAGACCTTTATTCCTTCAACGGAAAAGGCAAGATATATTCAATCTTTATTAGGCTGCGGATTCGATACCATTGACTTTGGCAGTTTTGTCTCTCCCAAAGCCATTCCGCAAATGCAGGACACCGCAGAAGTTTTGGATTTATTGGACCTGTCCAAAACCCAGAGTAAACTTTTGGCCATTGTGGCCAACATAAGAGGAGCTGAGGATGCATGTCAACACAAAGCCATCGATTATTTAGGGTTTCCCTTTTCCATTTCAGAGAATTTTCAAATGCGGAATACGCACAAGACCATTGCACAGTCCGTAGAAACCTTGGATGGCATATTGGAATTGGCCAGTACCCATAACAAAGAGGTAGTCACCTATATCTCCATGGGTTTTGGGAACCCGTATGGAGACCCTTGGGATGTGGAGATAGTAGGGGAGTGGACTGAAAAATTGGCGGCCATGGGAACCCGAATTTTATCCCTCTCTGATACTATAGGAAGTTCCACACCAGAGGTGATAGATTACCTGTTTTCCAATCTTATTCCAAAGTATCCCGATATTGAATTTGGGGCTCATTTGCATACAACACCAACCAAGTGGCACGAAAAAATAGATGCCGCCTATAAGGCTGGGTGTCGACGTTTTGATGGTGCTGTACAAGGATTTGGCGGGTGCCCTATGGCCAAAGATGAGCTTACGGGCAATATGCCCACAGAGAAAATGCTTTCCTACTTTACAACAGCCAAGGCAGATACCGGGGTAAACTGGATGGTATATGAGGCTGCATATAACAAAGCTACTGAGCTTTTTTCAGTATATCACTGATTCATTTTCACCAACCTTATTTGGATTGAGTCTAAATTGGTATATTTAACGGCATTTTAAACCTTCCATGATGACTTACAACGGGGTATTGACCACTTTCCCAAAAGAAATCAGAGTATTTATCGCATCATTTGTCATTATCCTCTCCGTAGGGTTTTTTACAGGGCTTCTTTTTATTAGGGAAACCGAATCCACTACACCAGCAGGAATCGAGGAAAATTATATGGGGAATGAAGACGATGAGGCAGCTGACGTGATGAAATTTAAAAAAGGAGACCGTGAAATGCTAACCATTGTGCATACCCATATCCTTTCCATGTCTATGATTTTCTTTTTGTTGGGTGGATTGGTCTGGATGACAGATTGCTCCAAAAAATGGAAGCTATTCTTGACCATTGAGCCATTTCTGTCCGTTATTCTGACTTTTGGTGGGATTTATTTGATGTGGAAGGGCATCTCATGGTTTAAGTATATCGTCATCTTTTCTGGTATTTTAATGACGCTTACATTTACTGGGTCGGCAACAATGGTTTTGTGGCAATCTTTACGTCCTGCGAGAAAATAGAAGAAAACTCAATTTTCAATAAAACGGTAGTCAATATCCTGATACTCCAAAAACTTGATGTGGGGTTTTTTGAAGGATAACAGGTGCAGTATTTCGTGAACTTCTTCTTTGTTCACCAAGATAATAAAGTGTTTTTTCCCCACTGAGATGGGGATTTTCCGTTGTTGTGTCCAATGTTTTAGCTGATTCTCCCAATAGGGAATGTCCAACTCATTAACATAGTCTTTAAAGGCTTCCAATTCCCATTCATACAATTCAAAACATAAATTATTGAATATCAATTGAAAAAGTTTGGTTTTATTGCAAAAGGTCAGTATACCGTTCTTGGATTGACTCAAAATACGTAGGGAATTACACATAAACTCTGATTTGGCATAAAGATATTAATTATTTATAATAAGTCTAAATAAAAATAAATTGAATCTGTTTCACACCAAATACAGGAAGGGCTATAAATCAATTAAAATAGTGGTATATTTGCACGCAATTAATCCGTAATTGCAATGGAAGCCCACCTAAATAAAATTGTTGGCGAAGGACTTACTTATGATGACGTCCTACTTGTGCCAGCGTATTCCGAAGTACTCCCAAGAGAAGTCAATATCCAATCCAAATTTACGAGGAACATTACCATTAATGTGCCCATTGTTTCGGCGGCCATGGATACTGTTACAGAGTCGCGTATGGCCATTGCCATGGCACGTGAAGGAGGTATTGGTGTACTTCATAAGAACATGAGCATTGAGCAGCAGGCCATGAAGGTTCGAAAAGTGAAACGAGCTGAAAGTGGTATGATCATGGACCCTGTGACCCTTCCATTGGAATCTCTGGTGCGTGATGCCAAGGCTAATATGAAAGAACATAGCATAGGTGGGATACCTATTGTTGATGAAAAAAATAAACTATTGGGAATCGTGACCAACCGTGACCTTCGGTTTGAGAAAAATGACAATAGGCCCATCGCAGAAGTTATGACCTCAGAAAACTTGGTCACTGTGGGTGAAGGAACTTCTTTGCAACAAGCCGAGGTGATTCTTCAAGAAAATAAGATTGAAAAGCTTCCCGTGGTCAATGAAAAAGATGAGCTGATCGGACTCATTACTTTTAGGGACATCACTAAATTGACCCAAAAACCCATTGCCAACAAAGATCAATACGGACGTTTACGGGTAGCCGCAGCTGTTGGGGTGACCGCAGATGCCGTGGAACGGGCAGGGGCATTAGTGGCAGCAGGTGTGGATGCCATAATCATTGACACCGCCCACGGTCACACCAAAGGTGTGATTAGTATTTTAAAAGAAGTCAAAAAGAATTACCCTGAGTTGGAAGTTGTTGTCGGTAATATTGCCACAGCCGAAGCGGCCAAATATTTGGTGGAAGCAGGTGCAGATGCGGTCAAGGTAGGAATTGGCCCAGGTTCCATTTGCACTACCCGTGTGGTAGCAGGCGTTGGTTTTCCTCAGTTTTCCGCAGTTTTGGAGGTAGCGGCAGCCATAAAAGGAACCGGTGTTCCTGTAATTGCCGATGGTGGAATTCGATATACTGGGGATATTCCTAAGGCCATTGCCGCCGGAGCCGATACGGTAATGTTGGGCTCTTTGCTCGCTGGAACCAAGGAATCGCCGGGGGAGACCATCATTTACGAAGGTAGAAAGTTTAAATCCTACCGCGGTATGGGTTCTGTGGAAGCTATGAAACAAGGGAGCAAGGACCGGTATTTCCAAGATGTGGAAGATGATATCAAAAAATTGGTTCCCGAAGGGATTGTGGGTCGCGTACCCTACAAAGGTGACCTTTACGAAAGCATGCATCAATTTATTGGTGGACTCCGTGCCGGAATGGGCTATTGTGGCGCCAAGGATATTGCCGCTTTAAAGGAAAATGGGCGCTTTGTAAAGATTACCTCCAGTGGTATCCACGAAAGTCATCCGCATGATGTGACCATCACCAAAGAAAGTCCTAATTATAGTAGGTAATTTTTAATTTAAGGCTACTTCCCAGCATACGTCTGCCAGTCTTTGTCCTTGTAGATATTGTCCCCAAAATAACGGGCAATTTGTAGAAATGGCTCCACCTTTTGGTAGCCAGGAACAGGGGAGAGCATATTCAATTGTTCATCCAAAAAGACTACAGTGGGATAGCTCAATTTGCCTTGTAACAGGGCAGCGGCCAATTCGTGATACCCACGCCTTCCAGAAGGAACATACTTAAAGGTTTTTCCTTGGTATTCAATAGGCTCTTTGCCTTCTGCATCCATCTTTACCATATAGAAATTGTCCTGCATGTATTTGGATACTTCGGGGTGTTGGAAGGTGTCTTTGTCCATTTTCTTGCACCACCCGCACCAGTCGGTGTAAACATCAATAAACATTTTCTTGGGTTGGGCATCGGTTTGGGAAAGTTCCACGGCCTCTTCCCAAGAAATCCAATTAATATCCTGGGCCTGGGATTGAAATCCTACAAGCAATAAAAAAAATAAACTGATTTGGGTAAAAATAGCGCGCATAGTTCCTTTTTTGGACATTGGTCGTCCTATCCATACAAAAATAACGAAAATTGTGCCAGAAAAGTATCTACCCCAAAAACTCCAAAATAAAGATAAGCGCTCCCAATAGTAGGCAGAGTGGAGAGTAATATCGCGTGTCCAAAGCCGAAAATTTGCTGTTCTTTGCAGTTTTGAAAAAGCCGATATACTTAAAATCCCCAAAAGCCCGTAAAATAAAAATGATTCCAATGACCGTTGGAACATAGCTTAACCAAGGTTTGTCTACATAGATAAGAACTTTATTGATGAAGACAAAGGCAAAAAATAAGAGTATGATTCCCACCAAGACCGCCATTAGTTTTCCTGGGGATTTTACTTTGGAACTGTCCACTTTGGTCGGCAACACCGCTTCTGGTTCCTTAATCCCAAAAACAGCCCAATAGAAATGAAGTCCGGCCAGGAAAATAAACACTATGGACAGTAAAAGGGAAATGATTTCCATGCTACTTCACAGCTTCTTTTTTAGGTGCTTCAAATAGCTCTTTTACATCTACCTGATTTCTTAGAATGTCATCAAAAGTTTCACGTTCTCGAATTAAATGGGCCTTGCCATTGTACCAAAGCACCTCGGCAGGCCGAAATCTTGAGTTATAATTGCTGGCCATGGTAAAGCAATACGCACCAGCGTTTCGGAAACAAAGAATATCTCCCTCGGAAATTTCATTGATTCTACGGTTGCTGCCAAAAGTATCGGTCTCACAAATATACCCCACCACGGAGTAATAGCGCTCCCTGCCCTTTGGGTTTGAAATATTGACAATCTCGTGGCTGGCCCCGTAAAGCATTGGCCGAATTAAATGGTTGAAACCGGAATCAATACTTGCAAACACAGTGGATGTGGTTTGTTTTACCACATTTACCTTGGCCAAAAAGTGTCCTGCTTCGCTGACCAAAAACTTACCAGGTTCAAAAGCCAACGTCAGACTCTTCCCATATTCCTCGCAGAACTGATTAAAACGAGTGGTTAATTTCTTGCCCAATTCTTCTATGTTGGTCTCAATATCTCCTGTTTTATAGGGAACCTTGAATCCACTTCCAAAGTCAATGAATTCCAAATCCTTGAAGTTCTTTGCGGTTTCAAACAAGATTTCAGAGGCATAGAGGAATACATCAATATCCAGAATATCGCTTCCGGTGTGCATGTGAATACCATTGATGTTCATATTGGTCAACTCCACAATACGCAATAAATGCGGAATTTGATGGATGCTGATTCCAAATTTGGAATCGATATGTCCTACCGAAATTTTGGAATTACCTCCAGCCATCACATGCGGATTAATGCGAATGCAAACAGGAATATCGGGGTGCTTGCTGCCAAACTGCTCCAAAATGGAAAGGTTGTCAATGTTCACTTGTACACCAAGAGCTGCAGCTTCCTCTATTTCTTCCAAAGAAACTCCATTGGGCGTGTAAATAATGGATTCGGGTTTAAAACCTGCCATGAGTCCCAGTTTCACTTCTTGAATGGAAACCGTGTCCAAACCACTTCCCAGATGGTTCATCAACCTGAGAATGCTAATATTTGACAGTGCTTTGGCCGCATAATTCAACCGTAATTGGGGCACCCCTTCAAAGGCTTTGGTCAATCTTTGGTATTGCGAAGCAATTTTGTCGGCATCATATACGTAAAGCGGAGCTTCAAATTGCTCCGTCAGTTTTAACAGGTCTTTGGAGTTCATTGCGTTTAGTCTTTCGCGCAAATCTAAAGGATGTGCGCGGTTTCTACAAGAATAAAAAACAAATTCATTTATTTATAACAAATTGTTTCAGAAATAACAATTAAAAACAAAGGTACTTGCGGCTTTGCATTTGGGATTGTACATTTAGGCAAACTTCAACAATGAAATTACCTTTATTTCCCTTGCAATCGGTTTTTTATCCAGGTGAAACAGTGCCCTTGCATATTTTTGAGGAGCGTTACAAGCAGTTAATTTCTGATTGTAGGAAAGAGGCCCTTACTTTTGGGATTCCGGTGTTCATTAACAATGCCATGTCATATGGAACCGAAGTGCAGTTGGTGGAGGTTGTGAATACCTACAAAAATGGAGAGATGGATGTGGTCTGCGTGGGAAGACAGGTATTTAAGGTATTGTCTTTTGAGCATCAAATGGAGGGTAAATTGTATTCTGGAGGAGAAGTGGAGTTCTTGGATGTTGAGAATGATGCGGATGAAGACCTCCGCGAAGAGGTATTGCAGAAAGTTGAGGTATTGTACGACTTGATGGATGTTCCTTTCACGAAAACCTCTCCAAAGCAGTTTAATAGTTATTCCTTGGCCCACAAAATGGGGCTTTCTTTTGAGCAGGAATACGAATTGCTTCAAATTCCCCGCGAAAAAGACCGTTTGTTGTACATAAAAGAGCATTTAGACTCCACAACATCGCTGTTGAGTCAGGTGAATCGGACCAAGGCGGTCATTGAAATGAACGGCCACTTCAAGAATTTTGATCCTTTGGACTTTGAGGATTTTAAAATGTAGCAGCCGATTTGTTACAAATTATACCACCTTTCTTTCAAGTGCATACCTTAGGGCTAATTAATCCCCTTTCACCTAGAATTTGTCAATGGGGTTTTCTATTTTTGTCGGCAAACAAAAGTTAATTCACAGATGAATCTTCACGAATATCAAGGAAAAGAAATTTTGGCCAGCTTTGGGGTTAGGATACAACGAGGAATCGTAGCCCGAAATGCAAAAGAAGCGGTTGATGCCGCAAAACAACTGACACAAGAAACCGGAACCGGTTGGCACGTAATAAAGGCTCAGGTACATGCTGGTGGCCGTGGTAAAGGTGGTGGTGTTAAGTTGGCCAAAAACTTGAAGGAAGTTGAAGAGTTGGCAGGGAACATTATTGGGATGAACCTAATTACCCCTCAAACCTCTGCGGAAGGTAAAAAGGTGCATCAGGTTTTGGTAGCTGAGGATGTATATTATCCTGGCGATAGTGAAACCAATGAATTTTATATGTCCGTGCTACTGAACAGAGCTACGGGAAGAAATATGGTAATGTACTCCACCGAAGGCGGGATGGACATTGAGGAGGTTGCGGAAAAGACGCCTCATCTGATTTTTACCGAAGAAATTGACCCTGGGACTGGGCTTTTGCCTTTCCAAGCGAGACGTATTGCTTTCAATTTGGGATTGTCTGGAACTGCATTTAAAGAAATGGTGAAATTTGTCTCTGCTTTATACAAAGCCTATGAGGAAAGTGATGCCAGTCTTTTTGAAATCAATCCGGTTTTAAAGACCTCAGACGATAAGATTATGGCTGTGGATGCCAAGGTTTCTATTGATGATAATGCGCTTTACCGCAGAAAGACCTACGCCGAAATGCGCGACCTTCGTGAAGAAAACCACATTGAGGTTGAAGCGCGTGAGGTCGGACTTAACTATGTGGATTTGGATGGAAATGTGGGTTGTATGGTAAACGGTGCCGGATTGGCCATGGCCACCATGGATTTGATCAAAATGGCCGGTGGTGAACCAGCCAACTTCTTGGATGTTGGGGGTACCGCAGACGCCAAGAGGGTGGAGGAAGCCTTCCGTATTATTCTGAAAGATCCTAACGTAAAAGCAATATTGATCAACATTTTTGGCGGTATCGTGCGTTGTGACCGTGTGGCGCAAGGTGTTGTAGATGCCTACAAAAACATGGGTGATGCCATTAAGGTGCCCATTATTGTACGACTTCAAGGTACTAATGCCGAGTTGGCCAAAGAAATCATAGACAATTCTGGGTTGGCGGTGCATTCTGCCGTTCAATTCCAAGAAGCGGCTGATAAAGTAAAAGAAGTATTGAGCTGATAAAACTTATATACAGACTTATAAAGGGCGACATATTTATGTCGCCCTTTTTTATTTGCGAACAGGAAAAACAGCGTGTTCGGGCAACGCAACAAAATTCAACCTTTCCTGATGTACTAAAAAGAGGTGTTTTGGAGTTATCTATACAGAAGTTACACCAAAACCTAACCCATGGGCACCTACGAGGAAAAATTGAGCATCCTTTCTGAAATGATAGCCTTTGCCAGGGTGGATCATTCCCTCAAGGAATCGGAATATGGTTTTTTACTTAAGGTTGCTTCAAACTTGGGAGTGGACAAGGAAACTTTTGAAGGTCTTTTAAAAGAAAAATCTCCCAAAGTGGTATTAAAATCCCAAGCCGAGCGTATTGTACAGTTTCACCGATTACTGCTCTTAATGAATGTCGACCGGGAACAGCACAAAAAGGAAGTGGATACGCTCTACAACATTGGACTTAGAATGGGACTGCCACCCGCGGCCATAAGTCAGGTTTTACAGGTCATGCATAAGTATCCGAATAATGTCATACCGCCCGATGTGCTCATCAATATCTTCAAGGCGCATTACAACTAATGTCATTTTGACATAATTTTCTGTTAAAACAATGACATATCGGCATGATTTTTGTGTTGGTACATGATTTGTCTATGGTATGGTGATTTAGAAGTTTAATCTTAAAACATATAACACCATGAGTTTAGTAAAAAGAAATAGCCTGTTTTTTCCATCAGTAATGAATGATTTTATGGGACCTGATTGGTTCGGTGGAACCGAAAAGTGGAACACCTCCGTTCCTGCTGTAAACATTAAGGACAATGAGAAAGGTTTTGAATTGGAACTTGCTGTTCCTGGCATGAAGAAGGATGATTTCACCGTTGAAGTTGACAACGATGTATTGACTATTTCCAGTGAGATTAAATCTGAGAATGAAGAAACCAAAGAGAATTACACCCGAAAGGAATTTTCGTATTCTTCATTTAAAAGAGCTTTTACATTGCCTGAAACCGTTGACGGTTCCAAAATCGATGCGAAATATGAGGATGGAATATTGAAATTGACCTTGCCAAAAAAACAAGAGGCATTGCCAAAACCAAAACGATTGATTTCAATCGGATAAAAAATTAAAGAGCACACCATTTTAGGTGTTTTATGATGCCTGTCTGATGGCAGGTAGGGTTGATTAGTTAGTTGGTTAGTTTGTTTGCGCGCTCCTTCAGCAATGTGGGAGCGCGCTTTCTTTTTAATCCTGTTCTTGAAGTTGTTTTATTTCATCACGTAGCTTGGCAGCTTCCATAAAGTTGAGTTCCTTGGCTGCTTTTTCCATGGCTTTTCGCTTTTCTCGAATCAATTTTTCGCGTTGATCTTCGGTCAGGTATTCCAAATCAGGTTCAGCGGCCCGCAATTCCTCTTTTTGAAAGTGATAGGTGGATACGGAGTTTTTTGCCAGTGCACTATCCAGACTTTTATTCAGTGCCTTTGGTGTAATATTGTTTTCTGTATTGTAGGCCAACTGTTTTTCCCTCCTGTAGTTCGTCTCATCAATGGTCTTTTGCATGCTTTCCGTAATGGTATCCGCATACATGATGGCTTTACCGTTTAGGTTACGTGCAGCTCTACCCACGGTCTGGGTCAATGAGCGATTACTTCGTAAAAAGCCTTCTTTATCGGCATCCAAAATGGCCACTAGGGAAACTTCGGGTAAATCCAAACCTTCACGCAATAAATTGACTCCGATTAAAACATCAAAAAGACCTTTACGCAAATCCTGCATGATTTCAACACGCTCCAAGGTATCTACATCACTGTGAATGTAGCGGCAACGAACATCGATTCGGGCCAAATATTTGGCGAGTTCCTCCGCCATCCGTTTCGTCAAGGTAGTCACGAGCGTTCGTTCATCCAGCTCAACCCGTTGTTGTATTTCCTCTACCAAATCATCAATCTGGTTGGCACTCGGACGTACCTCAATTACAGGGTCCAACAATCCAGTAGGCCGTATCACCTGCTCCACGTACACGCCTTGACTCAATTCCAATTCATAATCTGCCGGAGTGGCACTCACGTAAATCGCTTGGTTTTGAAGGGCTTCAAATTCCTCAAACTTTAAAGGTCGGTTATCCATGGCTGCCGGTAACCGAAATCCATATTCTACTAAATTTTCCTTTCGGGAACGGTCGCCACCGTACATGGCATGAACTTGCGGAATGGTAACGTGACTTTCATCAATCACCATTAAATAGTCATCAGGAAAATAATCCAACAAGCAGAAAGGTCGTGTTCCGGGCTCCCGACCATCCAAATAGCGGGAATAGTTTTCAATTCCGGAGCAGTAACCCAATTCGCGGATCATTTCCAAATCAAAATTGGTGCGCTCTTCCAATCGTTTGGCTTCCAGTGGTCGACCTATCTCTTTAAAATAGTCTATTTGCTTGACCAAATCATCTTGAATCTCTCGAATGGCGTTTTGAAGCACATCAGGAGAGGTCACAAACATATTCGCTGGGTAGATGTTCAACGAGTCATAAATTTCGATGACTTTATTGTTGAAAGGGTCCAAAGCCTCAATTTCCTCAATTTCATCTCCAAAAAAATGAATTCGGAATGCGTGATCGGCATAGCCTGGGAACACATCCACAACATCACCCTTTACCCTAAAGTTTCCATTCCTAAAATCCGCAGTTGTCCTTGAATATAGACTTTGTACGAGCTGTTTCAGGAATTTTGTTCGGGAAATAACCTGATCTCTGTGAATGGAAATCACGTTCTTTTGAAACTCGACCGGATTTCCAATACCGTACAAGCAAGAAACTGAGGCCACCACCAGCACATCCCTTCGCCCAGAAAGTAGGGAAGAGGTGGCGCTCAACCGTAATTTTTCAATATCCTCATTGATGGAAAGGTCTTTTTCAATGTACAACCCACTGGATGGAATGTAGGCTTCTGGTTGGTAGTAATCGTAGTAGGATACAAAGTATTCCACGGCGTTTTTCGGAAAAAACTGCTTGAACTCGGAATATAATTGGGCCGCCAACGTCTTGTTGTGCGCCAAAACCAAGGTTGGTCGTTGCACGGATTCCACCACATTGGCCACGGTAAATGTTTTTCCAGAACCCGTAACGCCCAGAAGGGTCTGGTGCCGATCGCCTGCTTCAATGCCCTCCACCAATTGTTTGATGGCCTGTGGCTGGTCGCCAGTAGGTTGGAACTCTGATACTACCTGAAATTTCATCTGATAAAAATAGTAAAGGGAAGTGCCAAATTAAAGTAAAGGGGAAAAGATTATCGCTTTAGCGAAAAATGACCTTTGATTTCCCGATTTGACTCATCCACGGCATAAAACCAATAGTCTCCAGCGGGGAGAGGTCGTCCTTGGAAATTGCCATCCCAGCCTTGCGAATTTTGGGATATTTCCTTTAGGAAATGGCCATATCGATTAAATATTCGGATGCTTTGCAGCACTACAAATTCTCCATTGGGTGGCTGTATGAATTGCCAAAAATCATTGATGTTGTCCCCATTTGGAGTGAAAAATTTAGGAAAACCTTCCAATGTCAAATCCTGTACAAATCTTTCTTCCACAATGCCACAGCCGCTTTTATCACGCACGTAAAAGGTGTGGGTGCCAGGCTCCAGATTGCTAAAGGTGTTGTTGTCAGAATACGGTCCATCCCGATTGTTCACAGCGTATTCATATTCTCCATCGCCCGAAACTTCTACGGTAATCTGCAATTGGTCAATACCGTTGCCAGCTACTCTTAATCGCGTGATGACGGGAGCTTCGGAAGAAACAATGGTAAACTCTTGTGTTGATGGACATTCGATGATGTTCCCCGATTGGGATACCAGATTGTAGGCTTCATAGCGATACCTTCCGTTCTCTTGAATGGAGACTTCTTGTGTTTGGGAAATAACTGTTTCATTATCGAATTGGTCAATTTGGTACCATCGATAGCCATCAGCAGTGTCGTCGGAAGTGATAATCAAGGGGGATTCGTTTTCACAAAAGGACAGCGTTTCGGGAAAATCAATTTCGGGATTTAAGGTCACAAACTCCCCTGAAGCCAAATCTAAATAGGGGCCACAACCTAATAGTGTGGAAAAACTTTCTTGGGTGCACACCTGTGCGGGACCTGCATCATTGAAGGGAATTATGGTGATGAAAAATGTCTGGTTAGGGACAAAATTAAGTACGGGCGTGGAATTGGTAAAAAAGGTGGCATTGTTCAATATATCTGAACTGTTGGGTGTTGATCCAATGGTAATTCGATACCCTGTTGCCCCAGAAACCGCATTCCATTCCAAAACAGGCGATAAAGGCACATTGATTTCACCGTTTTGCGGATAGATCATATTGGTACAACTGGGTAAAGGCGAGACTTCACTGGTAGTAAAACTTTGAGAAGGGCAGGATGCTGCTGCCCCAATTCGATTGAATGGGGTTATAGTTACATAAATGGTCTGGTCCGCAGGAAGGTCACCCGGTGGAATAAAACTAAGATTATTTCCTGCGTGAAAGCTATTCATCAAATCGGTTCCACCAGGAGAAGTTCCTAGACTTATGTAGTAGCCTGTTGCTCCATAAACGTAGTCCCACGAGATACTTGTGGCCGGGTTCACATCAACCGCCATATCCGCTGGATTGGTCATTTGGGTACAAGCGGGTGCACTTGTCAATGTCTCAGTGGTAAAGCTTTGACTGTTGCAGATTATGTCTGGCTGGTCAAAAAAGAAAAGGGTTATGGTTACAAATACTTCGGTATTCTCGGGCAGTCCGGTTGGTGGGGTGTACTGGGGCGAATTCCCAACATTCTGTGCCGATAAAATATCTGTTCCCCCTGGCGTTGTTCCCAATGAAATAAGATAGGCTGGTACACCGTCTACTGATTCCCATGAAATAGTGGCATCCAAGGCTACATTAGTGGCGCCATTGGTGGGAGCCAATAAATCTGGACATTGTTGTGCTTTTCCCCAAAAGGAGATGGAGATTACAACAAAAAGGAGCAATTTTTTTAACACTTGGGATGATTAAATCCCTTCAATATACTACAAATCGCGCTTTTTCAATAATGCGTAGGACAAGTAGATAAAAACTGCCGTCCAAAAGATGACGATCAAAAACTCGTACCAGTAAGTGTGGTAGTCAAAACGCATATTTTCCCCAATTTGGTCTCCAATATTCTGTACAGCGGAAAGTCGGGTAAAAGGTTCTTTGATCAAATTCATCATGGATTCCAATGGGAAGAAGTCCTTCACTCTTTTTGCGGCAGGCCAGCTCATTACTTTCCACCCCAACAATCCAAAGACAACTTGTTCCAAAATGGTCCAAAGAATTAGAAACCCTAGGGCAAAAGCGGACCTCTTTACAAAAATTCCCAAAAAGAGACAGAAAGAGAAGAAACCTACCAATTTCACAAAAAAGGCCAGTAAAAACTCAAAGTCTGAAAAGATGATGGACAGTTCATTGTAATCTGAATATACCAAGCCTAAAATCATGGAGACCACAAAGACAAAAACAGTGGAAATCAATGCAAACGAAATGACGGTCAGTACCTTGGATAGGATAAATTCTTTCTTGGACAATCCATCAATCAAGTTTTGTTTAATGGTCTTGTTGCTATATTCGTTGGACATCATGGAAACGATGACAATGGCCAAAAACAATTTAAAAATTGCGGTGACAAAGGTGTTGAAATGCCAGATGTACGGAAAATTAAAAATACCTTGATCGGCCAAGTGGAACTGTACTGGTCCAATATCGAACTTGATTGCCGCAATCAGTGCGATTGAGGTGAGCAGGACAAAATAAGAGGTGATTAAAATCTTACTGGCCCTGTTGTTCCAAAGTTTTATGAATTCTATTTGAAGTAGACGTACCATTCGTTTTTTTGATTAGTTGTTTTTGGTCAGAGTTAAAAATTGTTCTTCCAGACTTTCTTTTCGTTTGACCAGATGGGAGAGGACAATGCCTTTTTCAAACAATAGTTTGTTCAGTTCTTCGGCATCCATCTCTTCTTTTAAATAGGCGGTGATTGTTCCGTTGAAGCTTTCTATTTTTCCGAAACTGGCGCTTTTTTCTAAAAGGGCTTTTAGTTGGTCCATATCCGCTGTGCGAAGTTCAAAAAAACCATGACTGGCCATCATACTATCCACTGGGCCCGAATATAATTTTTCACCTTTCCGAAGAATGACGACATGGGAACATACTTTTTCAACCTCGTCCAATAAATGGGATGCTAAAAGTATAGTGGTGCCCTGATTCGCAATTTTTTTGATGATTTCCCGAATCTGGTGGATGCCCTGGGGATCTAACCCGTTGGTAGGTTCATCCAGAATTAGGATTTCTGGGTCATTGAGTAGGGCAGAGGCAATGGCCAAACGTTGCTTCATTCCGAGAGAATAGGTCTTGAACTTACTATTTCTTCGGTCCCACAACCCAACCAGTTCCAATTTTTCCTGAATACGCGTCTCTGGAACTTCCTTGATCTTACAGACCAGCTTCAGGTTTTGAATGGCCGTCATGTACGGGTAGAAATTAGGGCGCTCTATAATGGCCCCGACTTTTTTCAGAGCTTCGTGGGTGGATGTATTGCCATCAAACCAGCTAAAATTCCCGGAAGTGCGGTTAACAACATTTAAAATAATGCCCAAAGTAGTTGATTTACCACTCCCATTTGGCCCCAGAATGCCATAAACATTTCCCTTTTCAATGGTAAATGAAAGGTCTTTTACGGCAGTGAGGTATCCAAACTTTTTGGTAAGATGGTTTACGGTCAGTATAGTTTCCAAGATGGAATCGTTTTTTGATTTGTTTATAGTAACTTGACGAGGTATTATGGAATTTGTTACAATAAAGCAAAAATATTGACTGAAGAAGTTAAATGTGGAAATTTTAAAGTCAGAAGTCAGAAGTCAGAAGTCAGAAGTCAGAAGTCAGAAGTCAGAAGTCCTTCTGGTGTCCAGTTTCCATTATCTAGCGTCTTATGTCCAATATCTTGAATCTTGAAGAAAAATGACTGAGGAAAAATTGATGTCCAAGAAAAAACCGGCCTATCCGGTCCAAAAAAAATTGGATGCGTACTTGGAACGATACAACCGAAAAATAGAGATTCCTATTTTTTACGAGGACTTGCTACGTTTTGCCGGGTCGGTGGTTGTTTATGACAATGATGGGGAGGATACGCTTTGGGTGAGGGTGTATTATTCGGACTCTGACCGAAAGGAAATCGACATGAGCTTGAAACAGGTCTATTCCATTTTGCATTCTGATGGAAGTAATCGTATTGTGGAATATCTTAACGTAGATGCCGTTGATTTTTGCACGTTTGGGAACTCCCAACCCTTCCGCATTAAGGTGAGGAACATTTTGAATGACAATTACACCTATTTCTACGTAAAAAAAACCGATGCTTCCCGTATTTATGGTTTAGAGTTGGAGCACATGCTGTCTCCCTATAATCTTAACTTTTTGGTCTATAAGGACACGCTAATTGAAGAGCACATTGCTGGAATCCCCGGGGATATGTTCATCAAGGATGTTTTGCCCAAATGTTCAGAGTCCGAAAAGGCACAATTGGCCAAGGAGTTTGTAAAGTTCAACGAGCGTTGCATGATTCGTTTGTTGGGCGATATGCGCTCGTACAACTACGTGATTGTTCCAGTCCATGATTTTGACCACGTCGTATACCGCATCAGGGCCATAGACTTTGACCAGCAATGCTATGAGGGCAAGTTTAAGGTATATTTACCACAGTTCTTCAAGGAAAATATTAAAATGGTGGAGTTGGTCACCAATAAGCTTCAGGAATATTCGGTGGATCAATATAAGATTGAAGAGCGTTCCATTGTGGCAAAGCGAATCATCAGTTCGGGAAATCGAATAAAACGCTTGATTAATAGCGTTAAGGTTGATGAAATATCGGTCCACGAAAATGTAGAGCGCCTGAAAACGGAACTACAGGAATTCACCCATGACATGGAATTCAAGAAATGCGAGAACATGGGCCAAGTGTTGGCCACGGCCCTCGATTTTGTGAAACGAAATTACGAGGATGTAAGTATGAAACAGATAATTGAAAAGAAGTTTTAATCAATGTTCAATTATCAATGCGTAATGAACAATGACATTTCTTAGTGGCCAAAGTTGTCGACTAGTACAATTGTGTATTGCCCATTGATAATTGAGCTAGCTCTTCTGTTCCTTGTTGAAATAGACCAAATAATAGTACATCTGCCGTTCCTCGTCCCAACCTTTTTCCACAAATTTTTGCGCAGAGTCAGGGTTGATGAAATCCAATTTTATCTGGATATTGGTATCAAGGTTGATGACATTCTTGATTTTCTTTCGGGCATCGGAAACCGCCTTATTCGCAATATCAAAATTTGAAACGTCCTCAATGCTATATTTGGGCCCTTTTTCAACCTTGTAGTGTTTAAACTCGGGAATCAATTCTGGGTTTTCCATGACCTCATTTAAAAAAGAGGTTTCTTCAAAATTGTCATTTTTGGCAAAGTGGTTCACCGCCCGGTTCATAAAGAGGACTTCTTGTTGCTTGTCCTCAGCTGGGAGCACCACGTCCTTGGCAAAATTTTGACAGAACTTTAGGTAGTTTTTGGTATAAAAGTTCTCATCGGTTAATGGGATCAACCCTAAAAAATTCTCTAACCAATACTTGGCATCGTAGCGATTGCTGTCCACCGACAACACTTTGTAGCCCTCCTCTTTTTGAGTATTGAAAACGATGCAACCTTTATCCAATTTATTGATGTTGATCCCTTGTCGAATCAAAATCTCCAAATTTTGTTCTTTTTCCTTGAACTGAAGAAAATCGTGTTTCAACTCGCTCTTAAAAATCCCAACGGCATCCAATTTTTGGTTATCCATGACCATATCCGAAAAATGCACTACGTACACCTCGCCGCTCTTAATGTGCGGGTGGTTGGATTGTTCAAAGAGGTGAGTGGTTATTTTTTTGGAAATCTCATGTGTCGTTGAGTTGTCTAAAAAAATCTCCGAAACGGCATTGTAGATTTCATTGAATTCCAAATCCACATCATTGTAAAACTTATAATAATTCTCTTCCTTCTCTCTAAAAGGCTTAAAAAAATATTCCTTTAGCAATCCGGCCATTTCATCATTTAATGTAAAAGGCTCCGCGGATATAAATGCTGCTTCGTTCTTGCTCTTGTTGCCTACACGGTGAAGTGAAATCCGTTCTATTTGGGCGTTGTATAAATTCAGCATAAGGGTGAAGGTTTTAAGGTGAAAGGTGAAGGGTTTTGGGTAATGGATAAAAGGTAAATGGTTATGGGTAAAGGGTTTTTAATTCCAGTTTTCATCAAAATCCATGTCGTCATAACTGTCTAGATAATCATCATCAAATTCGGTAGACGGCTTGGATTCGAAGTTTTTCTCCGGCGGAGAATCAGGCAATTCACCAAAGCTGAACAGCACATTGGGATAGGGTCGCCCATCCTCTTTTTCAACAATATCGGCCAATTCCACAAAAAAGGTCCACATGCTGAAAAAATCATACACATATATCATTTTGGGATTGTCTTCGGTCAATACATCATCCAAAATGGTTTCGTTCATTAATCGGATATCAGAACCATTGTCGCTCATATCAAACAACGCAATTTCTTCATCTTGGTTCCATTCTTCGTCGCACGTATAGAAGGACGCCATCTCAGAACCTTCAAAGCCAAAGGCTTGGGTTATGGCATTATGAAATTCTTCCAAGGTACTGTTATCCTCAATTTCAACATCCCTAAAGATATCTTCCTCAGCATCAAGAATAATCCTGATTTTGTAAATCATCCATCAAATTTTAGAGTGGG
Source organism: Allomuricauda sp. ANG21 (assembly GCF_040705235.1). Lineage (NCBI taxonomy): Bacteria > Pseudomonadati > Bacteroidota > Flavobacteriia > Flavobacteriales > Flavobacteriaceae > Allomuricauda > Allomuricauda sp. ANG21. The sequence goes on from NZ_JBFCVT010000005.1 coordinate 110,285, forward strand.
CACAAATTTACGACAATTCAATCTTATTTGGAGAATCGATGAAGGGTAAACGTCATAGCGGCCAACAAGAAAAATGCGCCAATTTGGTGGGCTACACCCAACCATAGTGGAACGGCGTAAATTATGGTCAATACACCCAATACAAATTGGAGAAATACCAAAAAAACCAAGGATTGCAATCCTTTTTCCTGTAGGGGAGTCCGCTGAATTTTTCGTGATCGTACCCAAATTAGAGCGATGAAACCTACGACGATATAGGCCATATACCTATGAACGAACTGTACACCACTTTTTCCCTCAAAAAAGTTTTTAATGACTGGCTGTTGTTCAATATACACCGTTTCGTGAATCAATTTTCCCTCGCTCATCAGTGGCCAGTGGTTATGGATAAAGCCGGCATCCAGCCCAGCGACAAAAGCACCCCAGATAGTTTGGAGTAGCAGAAGCGCATAGGTAATGCGAATCAAGTTTCGAATAGGCTTCTTAATTTCTTTTTGGGTTGGATAGATAAGGTCTAGCGCAACCCAAAGACTATACGCAAACGTGATAAATGCAGTGGTTAAATGCGCCGCCAACCGAAAGTGGGATACATCTGGGCGGTCTACCAGTCCACTTTTTACCATGTACCAGCCCAAAAAGCCTTGAAATCCGCCTAAAAAAAGCAGCACCAAACATTTTTTGATGGTAGGCCTGTCCAATTTTTTGGTAAAAAGAAAGTAGAGGAAGGGCAGGATAAAGACAATTCCAATAAATCGACCAATGACCCGGTGCAACCATTCCCAGAAATAAATCTCTTTAAAATCCTCTAAGTCAAAATGGGAATTGAGTTTTTGATATTCGGGATATTGCTTATAGAGTTCAAAGGCCTCTTCCCAGGCTTGTTCGTTCATGGGAGGCAAGGTGCCCTGAATCAGTTTATAATCTGATATGGAGAGTCCCGAATGCGTGAGTCGCGTGATACCGCCCACCAAAACCATGATAAAAATGAGCACACAGCCGGTCAATAACCAGTACACCACATATTTGTTCTTTTTCATTCTGAATGGACTTTTAGGTTCAGTTGTTTGCCTTTTTCCAACATAAATTGATAAGCGGCTTCATAGTCGTTTGGAATTTCACCTTCCAGAATAGCTTCCTTGATGGCATCTTTAATGATTCCGATTTCCTTGGAAGGCTGAAGATTGAAGGTCTGCATGATTTCCTCACCAGAAACCGGGGGTTGAAAATTTCGGATATGGTCACGTTCTTCAACCTCCACTATTTTTTGACGTACCAACTGAAAGTTATTCTTGTATTTTCGCTGTTTCCTTGGATTTTTGGTAGTGATGTCGGCCTCGCATAAGGTCATAAGGTCATCGACATAATCCCCGGCATCAAAGACCAATCGCCGTACCGCGGAATCGGTGACATGTTCTTCAGCCAAAATGATGGGTCGGGAACTCATCAAAACCATTTTCTGAACGAACTTCATCTTGTCATTCAGTGGCATCCGCATGCGTTTAAAAAGTTTGTATACCATTTTTGATCCCACGAACTCATGTCCGTGAAAGGTCCAACCGATTTTTTTATGGAATTTTTTTGTTGGTGCCTTTCCGATATCGTGTAACAATGCCGCCCAGCGCAACCAAAGGTTGTCGGTTGTCTCGGAAATATTGTCCACAACTTCTAAGGTATGCCAAAAATTGTCCTTGTGGCGTTGGCCTTCAATCTCCTCAATGCCTTGTAGGGCAGTCAATTCGGGAAGAATAAGGGGCAACAACCCAGTTTGGTGCATGAGTTTGAAACCCAAGGAAGGTTTTGGACTCATCAATATTTTATGGAGTTCATCCACAATACGCTCCTTGGAAATAATTTTTATACGGTCTTTGTTTTCGGTAATGGCTTGGAGCGACTTCAGTTCTATTGTAAAATGCAGTTGCGTAGCAAAACGGATGGCACGCATCATCCGCAGCGGGTCATCTGAATAGGTGATGCCGGGTTCCAAAGGCGTACGTATGATTTTCTTGTCCAAATCATCCAAACCACCGAATGGGTCCAAAAGTTGTCCGAAATTGGCGCTGTTCAGAGCCAATGCCATGGCATTGATGGTGAAATCACGCCGGTTTTGGTCGTCTTCCAGCGTACCGTCCTCCACAACAGGTTTTCGGCTATCACGATGGTAGCTTTCCTTTCGAGCACCCACAAATTCAAGTTCCAGACCTTGATGCTTGATCATGGCCGTTCCAAAATTCTTGAAGATCGAAACTTCGGGTTTGCCTTTTAGTTTGGAAGCTACTTTTTTGGCCAATTGAATGCCACTGCCCACGGCTACCACATCAATATCTTTCGGGGTTCCTCTTTTTAAGAAATAGTCGCGAACAAATCCACCAATCACATAGACATCTACCCCCAATTCATCGGCGGTTTGGCCAATGAGCTGAAAAATAGGGTCTTGAATGGCATTTTTGTGGAATTCCTCCGTCATTTATTCCCGAATTACCTTCACCTGTCCGTCATTACTCAATTTAATGATGGAAGATGGGGAAGGGTCTTGTTTTTCATCCTGCAAATTTACCACATAGTCCACTCCTTTTAAAATTTCGGGACTGATATCCTTGAACCTTTTTGGGGTCGGTTCTCCTGAAATGTTCGCTGATGTGGATACAATGGGTTTTCCAAATTTGTTGATGAGGTACTGGCAGAATTTGTCCGATGCCACCCGAATGGCCAGCGTATTGTCTTCAGCAATTAGATTTTGGGCCACGTCCTTAGGTGCATCAAAAACAATGGTGGTGGGTTTGGTGGCTAAATCCATGATGTCGTAAGCCACTTCCGGCACTTCTTTTACGTGGCGTTCCAACATGGCTTGGTGCGCTACCAAACAGATGAGTGCTTTGGTATCCTCTCGTTTTTTTAAGGCGTACACTTTTTTAACGGCCTCTGGATTGGTAGCGTCACAGCCAATACCCCAAACCGTATCAGTAGGGTAGAGGATTAGGTTTCCGGCCTTTAATTCTTTAATGCAATTGTTGATTTCTTCGGTCAAGGGCTAAAATTTAAGTTTAAAATAATCGGTCAGGGCCTGCCACTGGGTTCTATTTTTGTCTCCTTCAATATTGGATTTTTTCAACGAGACCTTTTGCGATCCCCAAATAGGAATTGGTTCTTTTGTGTGGTATTTGGATTTTATAGATAGTGTTCCTTTTAATAAACCCATAGCTTTAAACCATAGGTCGTCTGCTTTTGGAGTTAATTTTAGAAAAAGTTCTTGGTCCAAAACTCTATTATCCAACACATTTGGTGGGTAAAGGGTTCCTCCAGCGCCTATGGGAAGCACGGTATGGGGGTTGGGACATGAATTGGTTCCAGAGCTCCAGTCTTTGTAGGGAAGCAATTTGTTTTTAGCATCATAGCTGATACATCGGGTTTGATTTCCGATGATACAATTAGGGGTGTCTAAATGGGCCCTGTACAAATTTGACAGCCAATTTTTGCGATATATCATATCGTCGTCACAGGTAATGATTACCATGTTGGGGAATATTTGAAGAGGCTCCACCAGTTTTCTGTGTGAACTGGAATAGCTGGTAAACTTGATGGAAAACCTATCTCCTGTCAATTCAGAGAGTTTTTTGGGAATACGTTTCTCTAAATCCTGATGGAGCCATAGGATTATTTTTTCGGGCAGCACAGTTTGGTCGAGGATGCTTCGTATGGTAATATGAACGATTCTTAGCCGAGATGGAATGGAGGCCAAAGAGACGATAACAGGGATGACTTCTTTTCCCATCCCCATTTTTTTGTGTGATTGCCAAGTAAGTCGCGTTTGATTGAATAGTGAAACCGGAATTTCTTTGACCTTCATTGTAGAATTTTGGATAAGCTAAAATAAGGATATGCGATAACATTTAATATTTCTATTTTTGCCAAGATGAACCAGAACGAACGGGAAACACCCAAGATATCTGTAATTGTTAGCACCTACAATGCCGAGGAATGGTTGAAGAAGGTGCTATGGGGATTTAATTGTCAGATATTCAGGGATTTTGAGGTTGTGGTCGCAGACGATGGGTCTGGCCCCAAGACCAAGGAGCTGTTGGAGAAAATGTCCAAAGAGGTGTTTTACCCTATAGTTCACGTTTGGCAGGAAGATGACGGTTTTCAAAAATCAAGAATTCTCAATAAGGCTGTGGAAGCCTGTAATGCGGAGTACATTATCATGACCGATGGGGATTGTATTCCCCGGGAGGATTTTGTTGAAGTACACTATATCAATAAGGAACAGGGCTATTTTATTTCTGGGGGATACTACATGCTCCCTATGAACATTTCCAAATTGATTACCTTGGAAGATATTGAAAAGCAGAATTGCTTTAACATCCATTGGCTCAAGGAAAAAGGGGTTCCAAAGACCTTTAAGAACAACAAACTTACCGCCAGTGGGTTTATATCCAAGCTTTTAAACACATTTACCCCTACCAATGCCAGTTGGAACGGTCATAATTCCTCGGGCTGGAAAAAGGACATTTTAAATGTAAACGGTTTTGATGAGCGGATGCAGTATGGCGGTCAGGATCGGGAGTTGGGTGAACGTTTGTTCAATTTTGGAATTAAATCAAAACAATTGCGTTATAGCGCTGTTTGTGTGCATTTAGACCACAAAAGAGGATACAAAACCCCAGAATCCATTGCAAAGAATCAGGCTATCAGAAAGGAGACTAGGTCCGGTAAAGTGGTCTGGACCCACTATGGCATTACCAAATAATAAGCAAGCTCATTTTTCTTTTCCAAGCGCTTTAGCTCTCTGTATCGTTCCAAAACGCCCAAGGCATTCAAATAACAAATGGTAACTCCTTTTTTGCCATCTAAAATGCCAAGTCTTAAAATATAGTGGTTGAAAAATTTCCACAAAGGCTTTATCAACATCAATACGTAATTAAAATGCTTTTCCTTGTAGAAATCTTCTTTGGCCTTGAGTTGGCCATATCGGAGCATTTTACCCTTATAATCCTCGTAGTTTTTGTAGCAATAATGGGTAAGCTTTTCTTTAAGAATACAAGATTTGCCATCCACTTCCAAAGTTTCATGAACAATCTTCCTGTCTGTAAAGTGTGCTTTACTTTTCCTGAAAAGTCGGTGGTTCTTATCTGTTTGCCAACCACTAAAATTCAAGGTGCTATTTTTGAACATGAATTTGCGGTAGAACCAATAGGCTTCGCAGGCATTTGGATTGTTGATAGTCTCCACAATTTCCATTTGCAGCGCTTTGCTCACCACCTCATCAGCATCCAAAAATAGAATCCAATCGTTTGAAGCTTGCTTTAAAGTGAAGGACTTTTGAGCCGTAAAATTCTCAAAAGGATTTTGAATCACTTTTACCTTGGGATGATTCATTAAATACTCATAAGTGCCATCCGTGCTATAGGAATCAACAACGATGATCTCATCTGCAAATGAAACAGAATCTATACATTTTTCAATGTAACCCATTTCATTGTAGGTGATAATGAGTGCTGATATTTTTTGCTTTGGGGTGCTCAATCCAGCCATAATTTATTGGGTACGCGGTTTGGTTTTACAAAACTATAACAAAAAAACAGGGCAAAAATTGTTTAGCCGCTTATTTTTCTTACAACAATCAAAAATGTCAAATCCCTACTTTTTTCATGTTAAAATTGAAAAAATAAAGGACGTTGTTACACTGAATAGAGTAGTATGATTAAGATTGGTTGCTTTTTTTGATGAAAAAAATAGACCAAAAACCAGTAAATGCGAATGGATTTTAAAAAGACTATTGGTAAACTTCTAAACAATAGGCTTATACGGCAACATCATGTTCCCTTAAAGCATTGTTTAAAGAAGTTTTCTTGTCCGTACTTTCCTTGCGTTTTCCAATGATTAAAGCACAGGGCACTTGATATTCCCCTGCGGCGAACTTTTTGGTATAGCTTCCAGGAATGACCACAGACCTGGCCGGAACTCTACCTTTTAATTCTACCGGCTTATCTCCGGTGACATCAATGATTTTGGTAGAGGCCGTCAAGACCACGTTGGCACCCAAAACGGCTTCTTTCTCCACTCGTACACCTTCAACCACAATACAACGTGAACCAATGAAGGCATTATCTTCTATAATGACTGGTGCGGCTTGCAAGGGCTCTAGAACACCACCTATACCAACACCTCCGCTCAAGTGGACATTTTTACCAATTTGGGCACAACTACCTACGGTAGCCCAGGTGTCCACCATGGAACCCTCGTCCACATAAGCGCCAATATTCACATAGCTGGGCATAAGAATGGTTCCTTTGGAAATATAGGCGCCATGCCGGGCAACGGCATGTGGAACCACACGAACCCCTTTCTCTTGATACCCTTTTTTCAACGGAATTTTATCGTGATACTCAAAAATGCCAGCTTCCAATACTTCCATTTTCTGTATGGGGAAATACAGCACCACGCCCTTTTTCACCCACTCATTGATTTGCCATCCATCTGCAGTGGGTTCTGCGCAACGCAATTCGCCCCTATCAATTAAATCAATTACTTCTCTTATGGCTGTTTGCGTCTTTTCTTCTTTTAACAATTCCCTGTTGTCCCAGGCTTTTTCAATAAGTCCCCGTAAATCTGTCATTTTACTTAAAATTTGGACAAAGATAGTCCCCTTGTCAGAATAATGGGGCTTATTTTAAGGGCATAACATTTTTAAGGTTATTTTTGCCAAAAATTTTGGTTTGGCTAGAATCTTGGCGTTGGATTATGGAAAGGTAAGAACTGGAATTGCGGTTACTGATGAACTTCAATTGATTGCTTCTGGATTGACCACGGTTGAAACCAAGAACTTGATTCCCTTTCTTGTAGATTATTTTGAAAAGGAACCCGTGGAACGAATTGTGGTGGGGTTACCCAAACAAATGGACAATACACCCTCGGAATCAGAAGCATTGATTCAACCTTTTTTAAAAAAACTGGCTGGGAGGTTTCCCAAAATACCTGTGGAGCGCCAAGACGAAAGGTTTACCTCCAAAATGGCATTCCAGTCCATGTTAGACAGTGGAGTGAAAAAGAAAAAACGCCGAGATAAAAGCTTAGTAGATGAAATAAGTGCCACGCTCATTTTGCAGGCATATCTTAACAGAATGTAGTTTATGATTTTACCCATTATTGCATACGGGGACCCCGTTTTACGAAAAATGGCAAAGGATATTACTTCAGAATATCCAAAATTGGACGAATTGATCACCAATATGTGGGAGACCATGTACAATGCCCATGGAGTGGGATTGGCCGCCCCCCAGGTGGGATTACCCATTCGTTTGTTTTTGGTGGATACTACTCCTTTTTCCGATGATGAGGAATTGAGTAAGGAGGACCAAGAAGCCTTAAAAGGTTTCAAAAAGGTTTTCATCAATGCTAAAATTGAAGAGGAAGTAGGGACTGCATGGGATTTTAACGAAGGTTGTTTGAGTATTCCGGATATTCGTGAGGATGTGAAAAGAAAACCCGAAATCACTATTAGCTACTTGGATGAGAATTTTAATCCTCATACCGAAACCTATGATGGCTTATTGGCAAGGGTCATTCAACATGAATATGACCACATTCAAGGTGTTTTGTTCACAGATAAGCTATCTTCTTTAAAAAAACGCTTATTGAAGAGCAGGCTGGAGAAAATTTCAAAAGGGAAAATCGCAGTGGACTACAAAATGCGGTTCCCCAATATCAAAAAAGGACGTTAAAAAAACTGGCGTTTCCGAGAATACTATATTTTTGCGCGCAGAAATCGTTCATACTTAATAGTGCAAGTGGCTAGAGATGTCACATCGAGCGCAGTCGAGATGTTTTGTCAGTCTTTCGACTGCGCTCAAGAAGACAAAACAAGCTTACTGATACGATTAGAATATAACAAGCATAAAATTATTTTGAATGGCATTGGACAAAATTTTATCAATTGGCGGTAAGCCCGGACTTTACAAATTATTGACCCAGACAAGAAGTGGTTTTGTTGGGGAATCCCTTTTGGACGGAAAACGAGTTACCGTTGGGATAAGAAGTAATGTCAGTGTCCTTTCTGAAATAGCCATCTACACTTTGGAGGAAGAAGTGCCCCTTCGTGAAGTTTTCCAAAAGATAAAGGAAAAAGAGGACGGCAAAAAAACCAGCATCAGCCACAAGGCGGAAAAAATTGAATTGGAGGAATATTTCTTCGAAATTCTGCCCAACTATGATGAGGACCGTGTGTATGGCAGCGATATTAAGAAAATCATCCAATGGTACAACATCCTCATCGATAACAATATTTCAGACTTTGTTACAGAAGAGGATGCTGAGGAAGAAACTACTTCCGTGGCCTCTGCAGAAGAAGAATAATTATTCTTCCTTCCAGTCTACCAAAGGACTTGGATAATAGTTTATTTCCATTTGATTTAAGTACGGAACCTGTTGGGCCAAGCGCTGCTTGTAATCGTCCCAATTGCAATGCTCAGCTGGGGACCAACCCAATTCTGCAATTCCGATGACGCGTGGAAATGCCAAATATTCCAGTTCGGCACTGTTGCTGATGGTCTCTGACCACAAAGGAGCCTCAACGCCTAAGATGCTTTCTCGCGGCAAACCTTCCACATAGGTTTCAGGGTTCCAATTATAGGCCACATCAACTGGGATAAACCCTGCCCATGTGAGTCCATATTCAGAAATGGAATCGTATTTCATATCCACATAAGTCCGCTCGGATGGGGAAAGAATCACTTTCAATCCATTTTCAGCGGCTTTTATGGCACTATGCGATTCGTTCCAAAGTTGTGCAATGGAGGAGGGGTCCAGTTTGGCTTGGGCAATCTCGTTCCATCCAATCATTTTTTTACCATGCTTTTGGACAAGCTCTTCCACTTTTTCTACGAAATAGATGTAATCGCTCTTTTTGGTGGCATGGGTTTCGTCTCCACCTGCATGAAAGTAAGGACCAGGTGTAATGGCTGTGATTTCACCAATAACATCATCCAAAAAGCTATAGACAGTGTCCTTTCTCGCGTCAAAAGTGCTAAAGCCAACCCGAGTTCCCGTGTAAGGTTTTAGTGGTTTCCCATTTCCATTGAGAAACGGATAGCTCAGGGAAGCGGCATTGCTGTGACCCGGCATATCAATTTCAGGAATCAGGGTCATGTGCCTATCTGCAGCATATTGGACTAATTCCTTATACTCATCTTGGGTATAAAATCCTCCTTCACCACCGCCAACTTCGGTTTTGGCACCAACCTCAGTGAGCTTGGGCCACGATTTTATCTCAATGCGCCATCCTTGGTCGTCAGATAAGTGCAAATGAATACTGTTGTACTTGTAGTAGGCCAGAATATCGATGTACTTTTTCACCTCCTCAACAGTAAAAAAATGACGAGCTACATCCAGCATAGCACCACGATATTCAAATTTTGGAGCATCCATAATTTTACCGGTAGGAATTAACCACAGCGGATGGTCCGTAAGTGTATCATTACTTTTTTCCGGGATAAGCTGTCGCAACGTTTGGATACCACGGAACGCTCCGGCAGCGGTTTTGGCATTGACAAAAATGGTGTCCTTTTGCACATACAATTGATAGGACTCTGGAGTTTCCAAATCCGTACTATCTGATTGATTGATATAGATCAACCGTTCCAATTTCTCGGAATCCGAAGCATTTACTGCAAGGTCCAACCCTAGTTTCCCTTTTATTTTTTCCGAAAGAAATTGTCCCACTTTCTCAAACGCAGGGTCCTGTGTTGTGGTGTAAATTACTGTATTGGAGTCCAATCCGAAGGCACTGTGGGTGGCCACGGTTTTTACGGGTTTTGGAATCAGCGGAACCGTTGCTAGGTCCGTTTTGGGGAATAGGATTTCTTTTTTTTCGGGTTGGCAAGCCGCTATGCAAACAATAACGGAAAGGAGCAGTAAGGTTCTTCTGATCACAGTTTTCTTGATTAGTTAATTGACATGGTTTTTCAATACCTCGTACCAGATATCGTAGCCTTTGGTATTCATATGTAGGCCATCTTCAATGAAAATGTCCTGTTTTACTTTTCGTTTGTCGAGCATGGGGTACCACACATCAATAAAATCAACCCCATCGGTTTTTTTTGCAAGTCGACTCAGTTTTCGGTTTAACCGTCTGTACTTTCCTCTTAATTTCCATCTAGAAATGCTGGGTTTAGGCGAAATCAGCACAATCTCCATTCCCTGTTTTTTTTGTTGAAGAACACTCAATATGCGCTCCGAAGTATCCACAATGGTTCTTAGTCTCACCTTGGCACTGACGTCATTGTCCCCTTCATATATAAAGACTTTGATTGGGTTGTAGTTGAGGATTAATTCATCCAAATACAATTCTAGGTCCGAGAATTGAGAACCACCGAATCCAGTATTTAATATCTGTTGGTCAGGAAATCTTTCCTGTAAATCTTTCCACATTCGAATACTGGAACTGCCTGTGAACACCAATGTGGGCTTTGACGCATCCCAAACGGAATCGTTCTTTTTTTGGATTTCCAAGACCTCGTCATCAAAACGATTGGGAGCTTGGGTAATTCCGAAATAAGGTAGAAATAAGAGTAGTATGAGTAGTTTTTTCATGCCGACGTGTTTTTTGTGATAGGGATTAATAGTCACTGACCAAATCTTGTGTTTTGCTCCAGTCATAAAAACGCTCTATCCACGAATCGGACGGTAACCCTTGCTTTCGCATTCCAAACCCATGTCCGCCCTTGCTGTACATGTGCAGGGCCACCGTTTTTCCAGCTTCAAGCCATGAAGAATACAGGGCAATGGTTCCCGGTGCCAATCCCAAAGGATCATCCGAAGCACAGACCAAGAACATGGGTGGTGCATCTTCCTTGGGTTTTTCCAAAGGAACCACACTGGACCAATAGTACACAGGCACCAAAAAATTGGGTTTACTTTCCTCGGTATAGTTGTAGCCCACACCAACCGTTACAGCTCCGCCTGCTGAGAACCCCATAAATCCTATTTTATTCGGATTGATTCCATAGGTATCTGCATTTTCACGGACATGTTTTACGGCGTTGAGTCCATCTTTTATGGAATAGGGAAGCACCGTGGTAACCCGTTCCATAAATTTTTCGGGTTCTTTGGAAGCATCGTTCTCGATTTCTGCCACTGCATCTTGTCCAGTGGGTACCAACCGATATTTCAAAACAAAAGCGGTGATGCCTTTTTCGTTCAACCATTTGGCCACGTCATTGCCCTCACTGTTGATGCTTAGGGCAAACAATCCACCCCCAGGCGCTACAATTACGGAAGTTCCGGTATTGATTTCATCTTTGGGTCGAAAAACCTGCATGGTGGGTTCCGATACATTGGTGACGACTTGGGTATTCCAGATGTTCGAAAAGTATTCGTTTTCTGCGGTTTCCCAAGTTACGGGAGGTGTTTCAGTGTTGGGCAGTTTTATAATTTCCTGTGCATTCAAGAAAAACCCACAACATACTAATGTTAAGAATAAAAGTGTCTTCATGTTATTGGTGTTTCTTCAAATGTACAATTTTCACCACCGCACTATTGTTAATGCCGCTACCCTTACTTTGTTATTTTCTATGATTCACAGTCTTTATAACTATGGATAAAAAATCAACCTATGCTATTTACGGTCTTTGTACTTTTAAATAAAATTTTATAGATGAACGCTAGATCTGAGCAGCTGAAGGCAGTGGAACGACTTCTAAACATCATGGACGAATTGCGGGAACAATGCCCCTGGGATAAAAAGCAGACCATGCAAACACTTCGCCATTTAACCATTGAGGAAACCTATGAACTCGGTGATGCCATTCTGGACAATGATTTGGAGGAAGTAAAAAAGGAATTGGGTGATTTGCTTTTACATATCGTTTTTTACGCCAAGATTGGTTCGGAAACCCAAGATTTTGATATTGCGGATGTTGCCAACGGAATTTGCGAGAAATTGATCAACCGACACCCACATATTTATGGCGATGTAAAGGTGCAGGATGAGAACGAAGTCAAACAAAACTGGGAGAACATCAAGCTAAAAGAAGGCAAGAAAAGTGTTTTGGAAGGGGTGCCCAACAGCTTGCCCGCTTTGGTCAAGGCCAACCGAATCCAAGAAAAAGTGGCCGGCGTGGGGTTCGATTGGGAACACCCCGAGCAGGTCTTTGAAAAATTAAAGGAAGAGTTGGGCGAGTTGCAGGTGGAGGTGGAATCCAACAATGCTGATAAAATTGAATCGGAGTTTGGTGACGTGCTCTTTTCCATGGTGAACTATGCCCGGTTTTTGAATATAAACCCCGAAAATGCTTTGGAACGCACCAATAAAAAATTCATCAAACGCTTTCAATATTTGGAGGGGAAAGCCAAAGAATCTGGCAAAACCCTAAAAGAAATGACCTTGGCCGAAATGGATGTTTTTTGGGAAGAGGCCAAACAACTATGATGTAAAGCGTATAAATCTTTATACCAAAGGGTAGAAAATCGGGTGAAATTTTGGTATTGAACTGATTGGTTTGGCTATGGTCTCGTTGCGTGAAAATCCGCAAGGATTTTCCGCTGTAAACCGAAGATAGCAAATTTGCGAGGACTTTCCGAGAGAAAAGTCAGAAGCAATGAACTATGGCCGGTGTTGTGTACAGTATTTTTATTCCGCAATTTTATAATATTCCGTTTCTTTTCCGTCTCTTCGCACAAAGACAAGAGTTGTCGTATTTAACACTTTAATTTTTGAAGTTCCAATTCTATTTCCGTTGCTCCAGTCCATTTCAAATCCAGATTTAGTTTCAAAAATCTCTAATTTTTGGTCAATTTCTTTGGTTTCTATTAAATCGTTTTTCTCGTTAAACTTATACCTCCAAAATTTTCCAATTCCATTATTAAATTCAAACTTTAACTGTTCATTTTTGTCTGGACTTTTCATTTTCCAATATCCATTTATTTCTTTTCCGACTTCCTCAACAGATTTGCAACATTCCAATTGTTGCCCGAGTAAGGGCAGAGGTAAAATAGTTAATATTAAAATCAGTATTTTTTTCATTTTAGTGTTTCGTGGATATTGTACACAACGTTAAAAGATATGATTCGTTTTTAATACTTCGACTGCGCTCAGTACAAAGTGAATTATATCGACCGATAAGTGAAGTTAGGATTTTTAAACCAAAAATTCCAGATGGAATTGATGATTACACCTTTACGATTGACCAATGGCAAAAGCTTTTTAGGTGACCATATCTTGTTTTTATAAGGTTAACCCGTTCAGAAAGAAATCAAAAAAACACATTTTAAATCTTGCCAATCCAGCTATCTTTGTGCTCTTTAAGTTACCGTAGTGTTCCAACAATATACCAGAGAATTCGCATACAACCTTAGGCTGGCCTATCCCGTAATTTTGGGGATGTTGGGGCATACGTTTGTAGCCTTCGCAGACAATATTATGGTAGGGCAATTGGGCACCGCGGAATTGGCGGCGGTTTCTTTGGGCAATAGCTTTGTATTTATTGCCATGTCCTTGGGGATTGGCTTTTCCACAGCAATTACCCCTCTGGTGGCCGAGGCGGATGGCGCAGGCAAGCCCGGTGATGGCAAAAATGCCCTAAAACATGGACTGGTACTTTGCACCCTATTGGGCGTTTCCCTTTTTATCATCATATTGTTGTGCAAACCTTTGTTGCAACACATGGAACAACCTCCCGAAGTGGTGGAATTGGCCATCCCTTATTTGGAACTGGTCGCTTTTTCCTTGGTGCCGCTGATCATATTTCAGGCTTTTAAACAGTTTTCTGAGGGCTTGTCCCAGACCAAATACCCCATGTACGCCACCATTTTGGCCAATGTGGTCAATATAACCCTTAATTACCTGCTCATTTTTGGTTCCTTCGGGTTTCCAAAGTTGGGTATTGTCGGCGCGGCCATTGGGACTTTGGCTTCACGCTTTATCATGGTGGGGTACATTTGGTTTTTGTTGAAACGCAAAGAGAAATTTAAGACCTACGTAACCAACTTCAATTTTAAGGTGATTGAAAAAAAAGTCATGCATAAAATCATCAATTTAGGGTTTCCTTCAGCCATGCAGATGTTTTTTGAAGTGGCCATTTTTACCGCGGCCATTTGGTTGAGCGGGGTACTCGGGAAGAATGCCCAGGCCGCGAACCAAATTGCCTTAAACCTGAGCAGTATGACCTTTATGGTGGGCATGGGCCTCAGTGTTGCAGCCATGGTTAGGGTTGGGAATCAGAAAGGATTGCAAAATTTTAGGGAACTTCGGCGGATTGCAGAGTCCATCTTCTTTTTGACATTCATTTTGGAAGTGGCCTTCGCCATACTCTTCCTTTTGGGCAGACATTGGTTCCCCACCATTTATTTGGATGTGGATGACATCGCCAACCAGGCAGACAATACCGAGGTGATCATCATTGCGTCCAAATTGCTACTGGTCGCTGCGTTTTTTCAAATCTCCGATGGATTGCAGGTGGTGGTCCTAGGGGCATTGCGAGGGTTGCAAGATGTTAAAATACCCACTTTTATCACTTTTGTAGCCTATTGGTTGATTGGCTTCCCAGTATGTTACTACCTCGGATTGCATACCAGCTTTTCAAGTACGGGAATTTGGATAGGATTGTTACTGGGGTTGACAGCATCGGCGGTATTGTTGTATCTTCGATTCCACTATTTGACCAAGAAACTCATCAAAACTGAACATGACTCCCAACTAATGGGACCCAATGCATAATTTATGGAACTACCCAAATTTCTTTTGGCCGATAATACGGATTTTCCCGACGCCATTTTCATTGTCCATACCGAATACCCCCGATTTATTATCAATCTGGAAAATGATGAGGTGGAGTGGATGGAAGAGTTCTCCAAAGAAGATGAAGCGGACTTAATGGACGAAACCGAGAGTTTGATTGAAGCTGCAACGGCATTTTATGATAGAGAGGTTTCAAGATATGATGCGTAATGCTTGAGCAACTCCTACAGCACGATAAAGACCTCTTTTTATTCCTAAACGGACTCGGCACCCCATCGTGGGATGGTTTTTGGATGTTCATGACCAATACCAAAAGTTCGTTTCCGCTATATGTACTGTTGCTGTATCTCTCCATTAAATTTTACGGTTGGAAACGTACTGGGATTATTTTGGTTTCAGTCGCCTTATTGATTACGTGTACGGATCAACTTTCCAACTTTTTTAAATACGGACTTGGGCGGTTACGCCCTTGCCACGACCCAGAGGTCAGTGGTGTGATGCGTTTGGTGAAAAGCTATTGTGGGGGACAGTACGGTTATTTTTCGGCACATGCTGCCAATTCATTCGGCCCTGCCGTCTTTTTTTCGATTTTATTTCGTGGAAAGGTTAAGTTTATTGGAATTGCCCTACTACTTTGGGCCTGCGTGGTAGCGTATAGCCGGATTTACATTGGGGTTCATTATCCGTTGGATGTGCTGACGGGCGCCCTAGTGGGCGCTTTGTTTGGATGGTTGTTTGCCAAGTTGGCTATATTTGCATTCCAAAAATTGGGTACATGATCTCTACGGCCAGATACTGGTTTTTACTCGCCCTTATTGTTCTGGTGTACATCGCTGGAATGTTCGTGACCCTTTTTGAAAACGATTCTGCTCAATTTGCGGTCATGGCCATGCGTATGGTCCAAGAGAATGATTGGTTCACCTTGATCAAGGGAACAGAAGAGTATCTGGATAAACCCCACATGCATTATTGGCTGGCTGCGCTTTCTTATAAAATTTTTGGTATTCACGATTGGGCCTACCGAATTCCCGGTATTTTGGCCACCTTGTTGGGGGCTTACAGCTGTTTTGGTCTCGGAAAATTGCTCTACAACAAGGATGTTGGTCGTTTTGCCTCGTTAATTTTTATGACAGCACAGACGATTGTGCTCGCCAATATCGATGTCCGAACCGATGCTGTTTTAACCGGATTTGCCATTTTCGCCATTTGGCAATTGGCGGCTTATGTTGAAAAAAATTCATTGAAACATCTTGTTTTGGGGGCATTTGGAGCGGGAATGGCCTTTTCCACCAAAGGACAGATTGCCTTAGTGGTCATTGGGGTTTCATTGCTCTGCCATCTGGCCTACACCCAAAAATGGAAACGGTTGCTCAGTTGGAAGGTTCTTATTGCTCTGTTGGTCTTTGGAATCACCATTGCGCCCATGTTGTATGCCTATTATCTTCAGTTTGATTTACATCCGGAGAAGGTAATTCGAGGTAAAGACCACCGAAGCGGGATCTTCTTTATTTTTTGGGAACAAAGTTTTGAACGGATGAGCGGCGAAGGGGTAGGAAAGAACAGTAGCGACTTCTTTTTCTTTTTCCACACCTTTTTATGGGTCTTTCTACCATGGACCGTTCTGGCATTGATCGCTTACTGGACCCGATTGAGGACTTTTTGGAAGCAGAAATTTGCATACAATCAAAAAATGGAATTTTTGACTTTGGGAGGTATCACCATTCTGTTTGGACTGATAAGCTTCGCTCAGTTTAAGTTACCCCATTACATGAATATTCTTATTCCGTTGTATGCCATTCTTTCAGCGTCCTATCTCTTCCATTTACAAGAAAAGGATAAGCGGAGAGTGGCCAGGGTAATTTTGGTTTTCCAGTATTTTATATTGAGTCTGGTCTTCGTTTTTACCGCTTTAGTGTGTTTTTACGTTTTCAAATTCAAATATTACCACGGCTATTTTGTGTTGGTTGCCATACTTGGAGTAATAACCTATTTCTGTTTGAAACGGGAAGCGCTGTATCTGCGGATTATAACCATATCCGTTTGCAGTTCGTTGTTATTGAACGGGCTTTTGAACACCCATTTTTATCCACGATTGCTACAATACCAAGGCGGCTCCACCATGGCTGAAAAAGTAGTAGAACATCAGATTCCAGTAGATAAAATCTTTAAAATTTCGGAGCGGCATACATGGGCCTTGGACTTTTATAACCAAAAACCCATAGAAATTCTCCCTGTTTCCGATTTGGAGAATCAGAGTGGCATCTGGATTTATGCTACCGATCAAGAATTAGAACAACTTGTCAACAATGGGTACCACTGGCACGAACAAATCACCGTGGATCAATTTAGAATCACCCGATTACAGATCAAGTTCTTAAACCCCAATACCCGTCAAAAGAAATTGGAACAAGTACACTTGGTACAACTGGATTAGATGGTTTCCAGTCTAGGTTTTCTGAAATGATAGACAATCCCCATAAGAGAAATTAAAGCCGTAATCAAGAAAAAGGTAAAACTTATGCCGATGGAGGTGCTGGCATCCAACCCCAGCCATTTTGCACCATATAAGAAGGTCACTTCCCTGCTTCCAATACCACCAATGGTCAGTGGAACCACGGAAACAATTGAGGAAATTAAAAACACAAAGAGGTATTCAATGACGTCTAAAGTTATGGAAAGGGACTGCAGAATAAAGAGAACGCATATCAATTGTGCCAATTGCACCAATGCTGAATACCCAACGGATTTCCAAAAAATGGGAAGGGTATAGGAAAAGAACTTCCAGTTCATCCACCAGAAAACAATGAGGCTAAGCGGAATAGCCAAAAGAACTAACCCCAAAAGTCCATTGAAAAATGGATTAGTTGAAATCAGTGCCAAAACACAGGCGTAAAGAAAAAGCAGTAACATCCCACTTAAACGGTCCAAAAGCAATACGGAAACTACCTTTTTGGTGCCTGTCTGGTATTCTTTTTGGATGACGTATCCTTTGTACGCATCGCCGCCAATCCCTCCCGGTAGAAAAAGGTTGTAGAACATCCCCTGCAAATACAACTTTAGATTGCTTATTTGGGTGATTTTCGCCCCAATTTGATGAAAATACAGGTTCAGGCGGAGTGCGGCCAAGCCTTTGGAAAGTACAAAGAAAACTAGGGCCAGAATCAGATAAAGGGGGTCGCTTTTCCGCAACGTCTGTAAAACGTCTTGTAGATCTATTTTGGTGAAGATAAAGTAGATCAGAGCTGCACTGATGATGAATTTTAGCGCTGTGATGAGCCTTTTACGCATCTTTTCCGTCTCCTACAGTAATTTTTTTGATGCGATAAGGCCTTTTCTGCTGAGATTCGTAGTAGGTTCGGATAAGCAGTTCCATTACAATACCAATAGTGAACAGTTGAATACCCCCCAAAATGAACATCATCCCAAAAATAAGTAAGGGTCGACTTCCGATGTCCTCGCCAAAACCAAGCTTCACAATCAACAGATAAATGTTGATGAAGATGCCAAGAATAATCAAAAGCACCCCAAAAATCCCAAATAGGTGAATGGGTCGCTGGAAATACTTTCGGATAAAGAGCAGCAACATCATATCGGCCACTACCTTAAAGACCCGCTCCAGACCATATTTGGAAACCCCGGCATGGCGGGCATGGTGTTTTACGGGCACCTGTTTGATTTGTCCACCTTCCAAGTAAGCCAAAAGTGTAATGAAACGGTGCATTTCGCCATAAAGATTCAAACCCTTGGCAATATCCTTAGTGAAAACCTTGAGGGCGCAACCATTGTCCTTAATGTCCAACTTGGTCACTCTTCGCACCAAGAAATTGGCAATTTTGGACGGTATTTTTTTGACCAAGGAATCCTTTCTCTTCTGACGGATACCTGTGACCACATCATATTCTCCGCTTACGGCGTATTGTAGCATTTGAGGAATATCCGAAGGATCATTTTGCAAATCGCCGTCCATGGTGATGATATATTCCCCCTCGGCATAATCAAGTCCAGCGGCAAGTGCCAAACTTTGGCCGTAGTTCTTTTTCAATTCAATCAAATGGACTTTGTCATCATCCATTTTCTTGACCCGCTGACGTGTTTTATCCGTAGAAAAGTCGTCCACATATACAATTTGATAGTTGTACCCATCAAGACTTTCATGAATCTTTTGGGTCAACAGGACCACGTTGTCCTCTTCATTGTACAAAGGAACCACTATGGATAGGAGGGAATCGGTAACAGTGCTCATTCGGATATTGATCTGTGCAAATTTATTGCTTTTATTTAAAGTTCCTTGGTGATTTTGTCTAAGAGGAGTTTAGCGGCATAAAAAGGGGAGATTTCATTTTTTTCGATAGCGGAGAGCATCTTAGCCTGTTCCTTTTTGAAGGACTCCTTTTGGTGGAAAAACTGCTTTAAATGTTCATCAACCGTCTGAAGGAACCAGTTTTTGTTTTGGGTCTTTCGGTTTTGTTCAAAATGGCCATTTTCTTTGTTTTGAGTGACGAATTGTTTTACCAACTCCCAAATTTCCTTAATTCCAGTATTCTCAGTGGCTGAACAGCGCATCACTTTAGGAACCCACCCATTTTTTTTGGGCGGATAAAGATGTAGCGCTCTTGAAAATTCAGTTTCGGCCAGCTTGGCCCGTTCCAGATTGGAACCATCAGCCTTATTGATAGCGATAGCATCGGCCATTTCCATAATGCCCCGTTTAATGCCTTGAAGTTCATCCCCTGCACCGGAAAGTTTCAGTAATAAAAAGAAATCCACCATACTATGCACGGCAATTTCGCTCTGGCCCACGCCCACGGTTTCCACCAAAATCACATCATAGCCCGCTGCTTCACATAGCATAATACTCTCCCGTGTCTTTTGGGCCACACCACCCAAAGAATTCCCCGAAGGGGAAGGCCGAATAAACGCATTGGAATCTTTGGAAAGGGTCTGCATGCGGGTTTTATCACCCAAAATACTGCCCTTGCTCAAGGAACTGGTAGGGTCCACCGCTAAAACCGCCACCTTTTTACCCATGGAAGTCAATGTGGTGCCCAAGGTTTCAATAAAGGAACTTTTTCCCACCCCAGGGACCCCGGTAATTCCCAATCGAATACTGTTGTTGGGTACGGATAGGCATTTTTCAATTACAGCATTGGCCTTTTCATAATGTTCGACTTTGGTACTTTCCAATAGGGTAATCGCCTTGGCCAACAGGGCTTTGTCATTGTTAAAAATGCCTTCGGTAAGGGCTTCAACGGAAATTTCCTGTTTACGAAGTGCCTTTATTTTGGAAACAGTATCAGGTGGTGTCGTTTTTTTGGTTGCCAAGGGTAACGGTCATCGGATTAACCACTAAGGTATAAAGTTTTTGTGGGTTATGGTATAGGAGGATTCAAGCAGTCTTGTCCTGTTTTTTCATTTCACAAAAATTTAATAGCAGATTTGGTGGTGTTCCAGAATCAAAATGGTATTTTACATCTTAGGTATGGTTGATTTTGGTCAACCGGTACATTTTGAACCTTATAAACATTAGATGATGAAGACAATTTTTGAAGCAAAAGCCACAAATACAGGAGGAAGGGCAGGACATGTGCAAAGTGAGGACGGTGTTCTCGATTTTGATATCAGCATGCCCAATTCCAAAGGAAAACCCGACCCAAAATCCACAAATCCGGAAGAACTTTTTGCTGCTGCCTATTCCACTTGCTTTGCGGGTGCGTTGGAGGTTGTGGCCAAGGAACATGGAGTGGATGACCTTGGGGATTTTAACGTAACAGCGACGATAGCGTTTAATAAGGAAGAAGAAGGGTTTTTCTTAGAGGCCACGTTGGACACGTATTTACCCACAGTAGATAAAAAAATGGGTGAAAAAATAATCAATGCTGCGCACGAAATATGTCCGTATAGCAAGGCTACTCGGGATAATATTACGGTGCATTTAAATTTGTTGATGGACGAATAAATTCAGCTAACACCTTGAAAAATAGAATCCCGTTGATGTATCAACGGGATTTTTTTGTTAAAAATCAATCTAAAATCCAAAATTCTGAAACGTTCCATTTTTTTCGTCGTCTTTAAGGAGAACCACTACGAACCAAAACAGCAAACTGACCGTGTTTCAAATTGAACTGGTAGAAAAATGTAAGCGCAACGACCGAGAGGCGCAGTTAAAACTGTATCGTCAATATTGTGATGGTATGTTTGGTGTTGCCATGCGGTTTTTGAAAAATTCAAACGATGCGGAGGATGTGGTTCAGGAATCATTTATTAAGGCATTTCAACGAATTGAACAGTTCCAGGGCGAAGTAACTTTCGGAGCTTGGCTAAAACGGATTGTGGTGAACGGGAGCATCGATTTTTTAAAATCAAAAAATCAAAGAACGGTGGAATTGAACGAGAGCTATTTGCACATTACCGATGAGGCCGATTGGCATGTTGATGAAGGTATTTCCTTGGAAGAGGTTAAAAAGACCATTGAAGAGCTGCCTGATAAATATAGGTATGTGGTTCAACTTTTTCTGGTGGAGGGGTATGACCACGGTGAGATAGCCCAAATATTGAAAATAACGGAAGCGGCTTCGCGCACGAGATTGTTACGGGGCAAGCTACAATTAAAGGAATCATTAAAAGAAAAAACGTATGGCACGGGATCTTAGAAAAATGTTCACGGAGGAACGGGAGGAAAAGACCTACGCAATGAAAAAGGGGCATGAGGCCCGGTTCCTATCCAAGTTGGATGAAAAGATACCATCGGAGGAACCTACTAAGGAGAAGGAAAGGTATGCTGTTTGGTGGCAGATAGCAGCATCGGTTGTGGTTGCTCTGGGGATAACCTTCTACTATTTTTCAAGCAAGGAGGGTGATGTAAAAACCACTGATTCCCAAGTTGTGGAAACGAATAATGACAAAGGTGGATATGAGGGCATTTCTTTGGGAGACCTTTCGCCGGATTTAAAGAAGGTAGAGAATTATTACCTAACCAACATCAATCTTGAGTTGTCCGATTTGGAAATTGATGCCAATAATAAGGAGGTTATGGACAGTTATATGGAACGATTGGCCGAATTGGATAGGGAATATAATCGATTGAACAAAGAATTGAATGAAATGGGACCCAATGACCAAACCATTGGGGCACTGGTTAAAAATCTACAGTTGCGCTTGCAACTGCTACAAAAATTGAAATCAAAGTTAAACCAATTAAAATCATCAAAAAATGAACAGGAATCATCGAATATTATTTAGTGGGTTTCTCTTGGTGCTGACAGGAATGGTCTGTCAGGCGCAGGAGAAATCAAAAACCTACACGGAAACCTTCAATGTGGAGAAAGATGCCGTCATCGACATTAATACAAGTTATGCGGACATTGAGTTTGAAACTTGGGACAAAGACCAAGTAGTTGTTACCGCTGTGGTGGAGTTGGAAGGTGCTACCGATGAGGAGATCAAATCCTATTTTGAGAAAGATCAGGTGGCCATCAAAGGAAATAGCAAGGAAATTACCATCCGCACTACAGGGGAGACTTTTTGGGGGGGTAACGCTTCTTTTGTCTATGATTTTGATATGCCGGATTTTGATTTTGTAATTCCAGAAATCCCTGAAATCCCAGAGCTTCCAGAAATCATTGTGATGCCAAATTTGCCTCCTATGCCGCCCATGCCTCCAATGCCACACATGGATTTTGATTATGATGCATACAAAAAGGACGGCGACAAATATTTGAAGGAATGGAAAAAGGACTTCGACAAAAATTTTGATAAAGAGTATAAAGAGCGTTTTAAGGAGTGGAGCGAAACCATGGCGGAAGTGGCCAAGGAACATGCCGAAAATAGAAAGCATATTGAAGAGGACCGGAAAGAACTTATGGAAGAACGCAAGGAGATGATTGAAGAACAACAGGAACTACGTAAAGAAGCCCGTGAAGAGATGCGAAAGCAGCGAGAGGAAGTTAGGAAGCAGCAGGCAGAAGTGAGACGACATGTTATCAGTATTAATAATGGTGAGCCCAATGTGTTTTATTTCTCATCGGATGATGGTGAGGGAAAGAAATACAAAGTAAAAAAGCGCATCAAGATTAAAATGCCCAAGAGCGTCAAACTAAAAATGGATGTACGGCATGGTGAGGTAAAATTGGCTGCCAATACAAAGAACATCAATGCAAGCTTGTCATACGCAAGCTTGCATGCTTCTACCATTGATGGCGATAAAACCAGCATCCAGGCCTCATATTCGCCCGTTGTGGTGCAACAATGGAATTACGGACAGTTAAAAACGGATTATTCGGAGGAGGTAAATCTTAAAGAAGTAAAAGAACTGAAATTGAATTCGGTCTCTTCCAACGTGGTCATTGGAAGGTTAGCAGATAATATTTTGGTGACCAGTAGTCTGGGGGCGCTGAACATCGGTTCCGTAGCCGAAGGGTTTTCCAACATTGATATAACGGTAGAAAATGGTGAAGTGGACTGCAAGGTGCCCAACGTTCCCTTTAAAATCTATGTCAATGAGACCTCATCAGAATTTACTTATCCCAAGAGTATATCCATAGGAACGTCAAAAAATTTCAACACCAATGTGCATAAAGGCTATCATATGGCCGATAAGAATGGTAAATCCATTACCATCAATTCCAAGTACAGTGAGGTGGTCTTAAAGGAGTAATAGGCCTTGCACTCTTGTCCCAAACTAAACGCCTACTTCTTTCCTATGACCAAATCCTTGGTCAGCAAATAATTACAACACTTTTTCTTACTGATATCCTTAATGCGTGTCCTCTTTAAGGTACGATTGAAAATTGGCTTTAAACCGGTTCAATCTGGGGATGGAAACGTTTCTGATATAGGAATTGTTCGGATTGTTTCTTTCGTAATCCTGATGGTACTCTTCGGCCATATAAAATGTATCGAATTTTTTTACTTCAGTAACAATGGGTCTGTCATAAACCATTTCTTCTTTTAACTTGGCCATGTAGTTGGTTATGATTTTTTTCTCATCCTCATTTTTATAAAATGCTATGGAACGGTATTGTGGTCCTCTATCAGGTCCTTGTCGGTTTAGGGTGGTTGGGTCGTGGGAACCAAAGAACACCTGTACCAATTGGGTGAATGAAACCACTTTAGGGTCATAATAAACTTCTACAGCTTCGGCATGGGTAGTCCTACCATAGGAAACTTGCTCATATGTTGGATTTTTTTCGGTTCCACCGGAATATCCGGAGTATACTTCTTTTACTCCCTTTACGCTTTCAAAAATAGCCTCTACGCACCAAAAGCACCCACTGGCAAAATAGGCGGTTTCATATTCCTGCAGTTGGGATGCGGTGAGCGATTCTTTTTTTGGCGCTTCCAGGTGCTCTTGTTGTACAAGCTCTTGATTTTTGGATTTGTCTTTGGATTGACACCCGTAAGAGGTGAAAAGCAATAGTAGTAAAAATGGAATTCCCACAATTTTCATTTTAGCGTTTTTTGTTTAGTGGGAAGAAGTTAGCAACAATTACTTGAAATGCTGTTAAATTTTGTTAATCGGAATGAAAACAGAGTAGGCTGACCAGTAATCCGAAAAGTATTTTGAAGGATAATATGCAATGAATTACTACAACTAATTCTTACTTATGGTACTCTTTTTCCTACAAATACCAAGCTTTATATCAGTAAGTTACAGATGAACGGTCATTTCAATGATCGATGAAATGCACATGTCGTCGCCATGCTGTATTTGGACCCAAAAACGTTCATCGAGGATAAAATGCACTTAATCCTGAGCGGAGCATTTCCACCGACAGAAAAGTGGATTTGGCCGATATATCTCCCAATCTGAGGGCATCTGAGGGTAGCTTTACATTGTAAATAAAACCCAAATCATGAAAACAATTTTAACCATCATCGCAGTAACATTTTTCGGAACAATGGCCATGGCTCAAGATATTTCTAAAGAGGTAAAGGTTGAAACCAATACTGCTGATGTGGAGTTGAATATTGCAATTGAGAAGGAAATCAAGAAGGACAGAAAAATGACCAGATTGTACAAATTCAAAAACTCTAGGGTTAAAAAAGAACTTTCTTTCACTACAAAAAGAAACAAAGCAAAATTGGCTTAATCATGATAATGGGGCTGTTACTACCTTTTGCACTTTTCCTAAGTTTGGCTTTTGTTGTTGCGTCGCTGATCTTTTCGATGCGCACCAGAAAATTTACGTAATTCTTCCCAAGGTTTTTGAAATCGGCTTTTGGCAAGCCAGAAAGTTTGTAAGTGGAACTAATCTACAGAATTGAACTCTTCTATGACTTCTTCGAATTCAATACGGTAATAGGTACCCTTTTTTTCGTAGTCCCTTGTTATGGTGCCGCGTAGTTGACGGGCCAGGTTATAAATCAATTTTAAACCAAGGGAATTGGAGGTTCTTGGGTTGATATCCTCGGAATATCCAACGCCATTATCACCCAGATACATTTCATATCGGTTATTGGGCAATTTATGCAATGAAACATGTATTTCTCCACCCTGTCCTTCCGAAATACCATATTTTAAGGCATTTGTGATGGTTTCATTTATAATGAGCCCCAAAGGGATTACCGTATCTATACTGAGTTTGTAGTCGTCAATATCCAAATCTACCTTTACACTGTTGGTGTTCCCCTTAACTGAACGCACCAAATAATCACACAATTCTTTTACATAGGGCTGCAACTCTACTTTGGAAAGGTAATCATCCCGTTTGTACAGCATTTCATGGACCATGGCCATGGAAACCACCCTATTTTGACTACTTTTTATGATATTGCTGATTTTTTCATCAGCAATGGCCCTGGATTGCAGGCTCAACAAGCTGGAAACGGTCTGTAGATTATTTTTAACCCTGTGATGTACTTCTTTCAAAAGTATTTCCTTTTCCTCTATACGTTCCTGAATCTCATTTCTGGATTTGTACAACTTATGATGTGCCCTCAATAGATTTTTTCCAAAAACACCTCCCAATAAATACACGGCAAAAACAGCGCTCAAAAATGCAAACCAACTTTGGGATTCCAAAGGAATAGTGTTCTCAGAAATCCGGAAATCACCAGTATCGTATAAAAACAAAATGGCAAGTACAGAGAGGTTAACGATGAGATAGAGTTGGCCAAAGACCCTTGTTGTCACGTACCCGGCAAAGACCACAATGGCCAGAACAAAAACGAAAGGACTCTGTATGCCACCACTATATACGGTAACAATGGTTGCCCCGATCATGGCGAGGATTGAGGTGAGATTATACGTGAATATTAAATTCTCGTGCTGCTTATAAAGTAGTGTATTTACTAGGTTTAAGATGGCAAAACTAAAACAGGCATACGGAATAATACCTTCAATGTTTAAAAAAAACAGGCAGATGAGGCCCAAAATGAACGCAAATAAAGAAGAGCTATAGTTAACCTTTAGTATCAAATCGATTTTGTCTTGCAAAAGTTGTTTATCCTTGACAGGAGCCTTCATATACTGCGCTTGATTGTTCTGCTCTACTACACTAAAGGTTGAAAAATGGAGTAGTAAAAGTAGCTTATTACGGGGTGTTTCGGATGTAAATCTAAATATGTTTTTTGATATAATCAAAAGCGGCAGCTATAATTAGCTGCCGCATGCATTTCTTGAATTCAAGGGAATTAGTCCTCAACAAGCACCCATTCACCTTTGTCAATTAGGGGTTCTGCTTGTTTGTACTTGCAGGTTTTGCTCTCCCCAGACATGACATTTTTGATGGTAACACGATCGTTTCTACCAATTTTTGGTTTTTCACGAACTATGGTTTCCGTAACCTGAGGTCGTTGGCGCTGGGTTTGTCCTGCTGCTCTGTTCTGTGCGGCCAACTCGTCACTATTTGGAATCTCCTCCTTAGATGTCTTCAAATTTTCCTTGGGTCTTCGAACGCTTCTTGCCTCTTGGATTTGATTGGTGTTTTCTGAAGGCAATTCACCCTTGAACAGGAACGAAATCACTTCTTTGTTCACTTTGTCAATCATCTCCTTGAAAAGTTCAAAAGCCTCGAACTTGTAAATCAATAGTGGGTCCTTTTGTTCATGGACGGCTAACTGGACGGATTGCTTTAATTCATCCATTTTACGCAAATGGGTCTTCCAAGAATCATCAATGATGGCCAGTGTAATGTTTTTTTCAAAGTCCGTTATCAACTGTTTGCCATTAGTATTGTAGGCTTTCTCCAGATTGGTGACTACATTAAGGGTCTTTATGCCATCGGTAAAGGGCACCACAATACGTTCAAACTTATTGGTTTGATCCTCATATACCTTTTTGATGACCTGAAACGCCACGGTGGCACTACGCTCCATTTTCTGTTTGTAGTAATCGTAGGCCTCATCATTGATTTTGTTGGCGATTTGTTGGAAGCTCATTTTTTTGAACTCTTCTTCACTGATGGGCGAGGTAATGGAGAAGTATTTAATAAGTTCAAACTCAAAATTCTTGAAGTCATCTGCCATTTTGTTGGTCTCAGCAATGACCTCACACGTATCGTAGATCATGTTGGCGATGTCCACTTTAAGTCGTTCTCCTTGCAGAGCATGCTTTCTTCGTTTATAGATGACTTCCCTTTGGGCGTTCATTACATCATCATATTCCAACAAACGTTTACGGATACCAAAGTTGTTCTCCTCAACTTTTTTCTGGGCCCGCTCAATGGATTTGGTCATCATGGAATGTTGAATGACCTCGCCTTCTTCCAAGCCCATACGGTCCATCATTTTGGCCACTCGGTCTGAGCCGAACAACCGCATCAGGTTGTCTTCCAAGGAAACATAGAACTGCGAACTTCCTGGGTCACCTTGTCGTCCAGAACGACCACGTAACTGTCTATCCACACGGCGTGAATCATGTCGTTCTGTGCCCACAATGGCCAAACCACCTGCTTTTTTCACTTCTGGACTCAATTTAATGTCGGTACCCCTACCGGCCATGTTGGTGGCAATGGTCACAATACCAGATTTACCCGCTTCAGCAACAATATCAGCTTCCTTTTTGTGCAATTTGGCGTTCAATACATTGTGGGGCACCTTACGAACGCTCAACAATTTGGATAGCAATTCTGAAATCTCTACCGAGGTTGTACCAATCAATACTGGTCGACCTGATTGGGAGAGTTTGGTAACTTCATCTATGATGGCGTTGTATTTTTCACGTTTGGTCTTATAGATCAAATCGTGTCGGTCATCTCTGGCAATAGGCCTATTGGTTGGAATTTCCATCACATCCAACTTGTAGATTTCCCAGAACTCACCTGCTTCGGTAACAGCTGTACCTGTCATTCCCGCAAGCTTGTTGTACATTCTAAAGTAGTTCTGTAGGGTGATGGTGGCAAAGGTCTGGGTCATGGCCTCAATCTTCACGTTTTCCTTCGCTTCAATAGCTTGATGCAATCCATCTGAATAGCGTCTACCGTCCATGATACGGCCCGTCTGCTCGTCCACGATCATCACCTTATTGTCCATGACCACATATTCCACATCTTTTTCAAAGAGGGTGTAGGCCTTCAACAATTGGGTCATAGTGTGGATGCGCTCACTTTTTACAGCAAAATCCTTGAACAGTTCTTCCTTTAGTTCGGCTTCTTTTTCAATTTCAAGGTCTTGATTTTCAATCTTGGCGATTTCACTGCCAATATCGGGCATCACAAAGAAATCCTTGTCTTGATCCCTGGAAATATAATCAACACCTTTATCGGTCAATTCTATCTGGTTGTTCTTCTCATCAATCACAAACAACAAATCGGCATCTACCTTGGGCATTTCCCGATTGTTGTCTTGCATGTAGAAGTTTTCCGTTTTCTGCAACAACTGTTTTACCCCCTCTTCACTCAAAAATTTAATGAGTGCCTTGTTTTTAGGTAGTCCACGGTGTACCCGAAGCAAGAGGAACCCTCCTTCTTTGGTGTCTCCTGCAGCGATAAGTTTTTTTGCCTCTGCCAACACACCCGTTAAATGTTGTCTTTGCTTTTGAACGATATCCGAAACCTTTGGTTTGAGCTCGTTGAATTCGTGTCGGTCACCTTCTGGAACGGGACCGGATATGATCAAAGGGGTACGGGCATCATCGATCAATACGGAATCCACCTCATCCACAATAGCATAATGATGCGGGCGTTGCACCAAATCGCCTGGGGTGTGTGCCATGTTATCACGCAGGTAATCAAAACCAAATTCGTTATTGGTACCGTAGGTAATATCGGCATTATAAGCAGCTCTTCGTCCATCAGAATTGGGTTGGTGCTTATCAATACAATCCACCGAAAGTCCGTGGAATTCAAAAATGGGAGCCATCCATGCACTGTCCCTTTTGGCCAAGTAATCGTTCACGGTCACCAAATGGGCTCCTTTTCCGGCCAATGCGTTCAAATAGAGTGGGAGCGTAGCCACCAATGTTTTACCCTCACCCGTTTGCATCTCGGCAATTTTTCCTTGGTGGAGACATATACCACCGATCAACTGCACATCATAATGAACCATATCCCAAGTGACTTCCTTCCCTGCGGCATCCCAGGAATTATTCCAAATGGCCTTATCGTTATCCAAGTTGACGTAATCCTTGGTTCCTGAAATAGCACGGTCAAACTCCGTGGCAGTAACTGTAAGGGTTTCATTGGCCGCAAAGCGTTTGGCGGTTTCTTTTACCACCGCAAAGGCTTCGGGAAGTATAGTATTGAGGGTCTTTTCTGAAATTTGGTAGGCTTCTTCGTTGAGCTTGTCTATTTCAGAATAGATTTCTTCATTGCGGTCTATGTCATTGGAGTTTTCCACTTCGTGCTCCAGTGCTGCAATCTTATCATTGATTTCTTTGCAATCTTCGGCAATCTGGGCTTTGAAGGAAACGGTTTTCTGTCTTAGTTCATCGTGGCTCAATCCTTCGAGTGCTTGCTCAAAGGATTTTATCTCTTTTACCAAAGGTTGTAGGGCCTTAACGTCCTTTTCTGATTTATCTCCTACAAAAACCTTCAGTACGGAATTAATCAAACTCATGAAATGTCTTTTCGTTAGAATGGCAAAAGCTGTTCCATTGATGAGAATAAGGTGGAATTCTTTTGCTGGGCTGTCAAAATTACATAAAAAAAAGCCTCAAAAGAGACTTTTTAACGTGCTTTGTGTTTTCCGAAATTAATATTCATCCTCATTCCAAAGATAGTCTTCTTCGGTAGGATAGTCGGGCCATATTTCCTCAATGGACTCATATATCTCGCCGCCCTCTTCTTCCATGGATTGGAGGTTTTCCACAACTTCCAATGGTGCTCCGGTACGGATTGCGTAATCTATCAGTTCGTCTTTGGTGGCTGGCCAAGGCGCATCACTTAAATATGAGGCTAGTTCTAATGTCCAGTACATAGTAACGGTTTGATTTTAAATTTTTTGCAAAAATAATTTTTAAACTCAATTAGTCAAGTAAAAACAGTATTAATTAAAAATTATTTTGGAGTTGACAAAACAATTGCGGTAAAAAAGCGATTTTTTTAGTCCTTCTCCTTTGGAATCCACTTGACTTCTTGGGCTTTTAAGTCGTTTGACAACTTTCGTGCCAATACAAACAAATAATCGGATAGGCGGTTGATGTAGGACAGTAACGAAGCTGGAACAGGCTCATTTTCGTTTAAATATGAGATCATGCGCTCTGCACGACGACAAACGGTTCTGGCAATATGACAGTATGACACGGTGGTATGTCCGCCAGGTAGGATAAAATGTGTCATTTCTGGAAGGCTTTCGTTCATTAGATCCATTTCTTTTTCCAAAAGTTCGATGTCATCCTCACTAATCCGCGGAATCTTGAGCCGATGGTCTCTTTTAGGTTCGGTGGCCAAAATGGAGCCCACAGTGAACAGTTTGTCCTGAATCAACATCAATATTTCTTTGGTATGGGTATCCATCTTTTGATCACGAAGCAATCCCAAAAACGAATTAAGTTCATCAATGGTGCCATAGCTCTCAATACGGATGTGATGTTTGGGTACCCTTGTCCCTGTGAACAATGCCGTGGTACCTTTATCTCCAGTTTTGGTGTAAATCTTCATTTTTCAGTAATCAATTAGCAATTAACAATTACTCATTGTTTATTGTTTACTGCCCATTGTAAATTGTTTATTGTTCATTGTCCCTGTCATGCATACGTTTGCCTTCCATGAATCTACGGGATTTTCTACGACGGGTAGCTTTTTTATTTCGGAATAAAATAATCAAATAAATAAGCCCCAAAACTACGAGGACATACCAAATGGTGTTGTCTGTTGTTGCACTTTCCATACTTAAAAATACTTTTTTAAATCCGAATGGTGAAATGTTCCTTCTCCTGTTCCTGGCGGATGAAAATGGCACCGCAATGGAACATGTCAATACTAACGGTGATATGGGGTAAAACAACCAAATTTTCCCATTCGTTTTGTTTTTCTCTATCTTGATGTATCCCGCAGATTAAAACCATGCTATCGTTATGGAATTTGCCTTTAGAAAGTAGTTCAACGAATTTCGAAACATCCATCGCGTCGGTGTACAGTATGTCTATCGGTACAGTATCAACAGAGATGTCTGGAAAAGTGGTTTTTACAAGTTTTTCAATCTCTTCGGAATTCTCAATTTCAACATTTTTATAATTGAAGAAACTAAGGCTATTCAGCAAAACATTGATAGTCTTATTGCGGTGCAGGCTTTGTTTTGAATACAAACATTTTGTTACAAAATTAAATACAAAAGGGGAGTGTACCCCATGCTCATTGGTGGATTTGAGGAGAAATTTGAGATAAGCAATCAGTTTAAAATACATAAAACACCCCTAAAGTCCCCTGCCTGCGGCAGGCAGGCCTCAAGGGGACAATTTATCCCTCTAAAATAGCAGAAAGTTCAAACCAGCGTTCGGTTTTCTCCTCTATGCCGTTCTCCACTTCTTTGAGATCGATGGATAGTTGGGCAATAGCATCGCCATCCAATTCTGGATTCATAAATTTGTTTTGAAGTTCAGCTTTCTTTTCTTCCAATTTCTGAATATCCTTTTCCAACTGTTTGTACTCTTTTTGTTCCAAATAGGAGAGTTTACCCCCGCTGGTATCCCGCCAATTGTTTTCGGTTTTTTCCGTAGAAGTGGTTTTATTTTCCCGCTCTTCCATGACTTTGCTGTTCTCATAAACCCGATAATCGGTGTAGTTACCGGGGAAATCCTCTATCACTCCATCTCCTTTAAAAACAAACAAGTGATCTACAATTTTATCCATAAAATACCGGTCGTGTGATACCACAATCAAACATCCTGGGAAATCCAACAAAAAGCTTTCTAAGACATTTAGGGTCACAATATCCAAATCGTTGGTGGGCTCATCCAGAATCAAAAAGTTAGGGTTTTGAATAAGAACGGTACAGAGGTAAAGTCGTTTTCGTTCTCCACCACTGAGTTTTTCAACAAAGTCGTACTGCTTTTTTCGGTCAAACAGAAAGCGTTCCAACAATTGCTGAGCTGAAATTTGCTTTCCTTTTTTTAGTGGAATGTAATCCCCAAACTCGCGAATGACATCAATGACCTTTTGGCCTTCTTTTGCAGGAATACCCTTTTGGGTATAGTATCCAAATTTTAGGGTATCACCCACTACCACTTTTCCGCCGTCCACAGCTTCGCGTTGGGTAAGTATATTCAAAAAAGTGGATTTTCCAGTACCATTTTTTCCAATGATGCCCACACGCTCCCCTTTGTTAAAATTGTAGTCAAACTTGTTGAGAATCACTTTGTCATCATAGGATTTGGAGATGTTGTGGAGCTCCAAAATCTTACTCCCCAACCGCTCCATGTTCAGTTCCAGCTCTACTTGGTGGTCTTTTCGGCGTTGGTGTGCCCTCTTTTTGATTTCAGTGAAATCATCAATTCGGGATTTGGATTTGGTGGTACGTGCCTTGGGCTGTCTGCGCATCCAATCCAATTCCTTTTTGTACAATTGTTTGGATTTGTGCTGCTCAACGGCTTCGCGTTCCATTCGAGCATCTTTTTCTTGCAAATAATACGAATAGTTGCCTTTGTACGTGTACAACTGATTGTTGTCCAGTTCTATGATCTCATTACAGACCCGGTCTAGAAAATAACGATCGTGCGTCACCATAAAGAGCGTAATATTCTCCTTGGAAAAATACGCTTCAAGCCATTCGATCATTTCCAAGTCTAAATGGTTGGTGGGCTCGTCCATGATAAGCAAATCGGGTTTATTTAGGAGCACATTGGCCAAGGCCAAACGTTTTTTCTGTCCCCCAGAAAGGGTGTTGACCTTGGCATCTAGCTTGGTCAGTTGCAATTTGAACAGGATTTGCTTGTATTGGGTTTCAAAATCCCAGGCGTTGTGCCGTTCCATCGCCTCGAAAGCTTTTTGGTAACGGTTCGTGTCCTCAGGGTTTTCCATGGCCTTTTCATAGGCGGCAATCACTTTTAGGATTTCATTGTCGGTAGTGAAAATGGTTTCTTCAATGGTGAGGTTGGGATTCAGGTTGGGTTCTTGTTCCAAAAAAGCTACTTTGGTGTCCTTTCTAACGGTTACCTGACCTGTTTCCGAGGCGTCCTTACCCGACATGATGTTGAGAATGGAGGTCTTACCGCTTCCATTTTTGGCAATCAATGCAATTTTTTGGTCTTTATTTATTCCGAAGGAAATATTGGAAAATAGCACCAATTCCCCATAGGATTTCGATATGTTTTCTACCGTAAGTAAGTTCATGGGTAATCAATTAATTGCCAATTCTACAATTTGGAATATAGAATTAGATAAACGTATCTGATGGCCAAGGTCAAAAGTAAGGGAATCACTACGAGTGAAAAAATCTGTACGTGGAATATCCACAGCACCAGCATCAATCCTATAAGGCCCAACATAGCGTACATGTATTTCGGAGACCAATCAGGTAACTTGTCCTCAAACACCAAGATGAAAGCCACAATGGCATTGAGCGGAAAGGCCCATAATACATTAAAGTTGTTGGGGGTAGAGGTATGGTCGGTGGCCAACCAGAGAAACAGCAAAAATATTCCAATCAAACCTGTGATGAGAAACAGCGAAAAGTCCAACCATCGACTTCTTACCTTGTGTTTGTAATCGAAATAGGTGACAATACCTGTAAAAATCAAGAGTAATATAAACCAGAACAGTGGTGTAAGGGGGAAAAAATGCTGTTTTGTATGCTCAGCATAATCCAAGATGGTCCGCTCTCGTTTCAACAAAGGTTTTCCGTCTTTTGTGGTATGCCGTATTTGAACCATGGCGTAATAGGGTAGGAACATGTGTTCTCGCACGGTTGCGGTTCTGTCTACTTTAGACCCGAAGGCTAAATCAATACCAAACATTGACCATGAATTGGTATCAAGAAACTGCCTTACCAGTTGCCTAAAACTATAGCGTTCTTCCAAATGGGAATCTTCAAAAACAATGGTATCCCCATATTGTTGTTTTAAAATGGTTCCTGTAATGCTGGAGCAATTGTTCAATAACGGGTCGTATAGATAATCTCGATTTTGAGGCAGGTAATTTTCTTCAAAGAAAGCGAGCATCTGGTTTCTTTCTTCTAGGGTTAGGTCAAAAATTTGTTCTTTGACCCATCTTTTTTCCAACTCATACTCAAAAAGGAAATCATCAAAACTTCTACGTGAGAGCGAATAGATCATTCGACCTTTAACAAAATTGAGGTAGAAATTGGGTTGGTTAAAATCAAAGGTTCCGTAGTTGTAGACAACATCGACTCCCAAAACGGGATCCTGAACGCGAAACGCACTGTGTCCAAAGGCATAATATAATTCATCACCAGCTGCACATGTGAGAAGACTTATTTGGGATTTCTCTGAAAGTTGTGGTGCTTGGGAAAATGCCCAAGATCCAACCAAGAGTATGATTAGGAAAAGCCTTTGTCTCATTTTTATTGTTGTCTCGCAAATATCAGAATAAATACAATGCAGCCGAATATCAAAAGTCAACAGTTTGTTTTTTCTCTTATTTTTACGGAAACCGAACTTTATGAAGTCCTATATTCCCAATTTGCTAACCTTGGTCAATGTTTTGAGTGGATGCATTGCCACTGTTTTTGCGGTGCTCAATCATTTGGAATTGGCGGCACTCTTTGTTTTTATTGGAATATTTTTTGATTTTTTTGATGGATTGGCCGCACGTGCCCTGAATGTAAAAAGTGAAGTTGGACTTCAATTGGATTCTTTGGCCGATGTGATTACCAGTGGATTGGTGCCCGGTATTGTTATGTTTCAATTGTTAAATATGGCCGAACGGGGCGGATGGAACCTCGGCTTTTTTGGACATGATGATGAAATGACCGTACTACCGTTTTTTGGATTCTTGATTACACTTGCTTCTGCATACCGATTGGCCAAGTTCAATGTGGATGAAAATCAGGTTTCTTCGTTCAGGGGATTGCCTACACCGGCCAATGCACTATTGATTCTTTCACTGCCTTTGATTTTGCTGTACCACAACAATGAAGTGTTGAGCAATATAATTCTTAATCAATGGTTTTTGATGGGCTTAACGGTGGTTAGTGCCTATTTACTGAATTCTTCCATTGAACTTTTCGCTTTAAAATTCAAGAATTGGAGTTTTAAGGATAATGGGGTCAAGTATTTGTTTTTGATTGGAAGCTTGGTGATGCTATTGACCTTAAAGTTTTTGGCCATACCCTTGATTATCGTATTCTATGTATTGGCATCTTTACTGATTCTTGCCAGAAAAGGAGATTAAAAATCCAACTTCTTTTTACGGAGCTCGAAGTTTTGCCCCAAATACACTTTACGGACCATTTCATCCACCGCCAGTTCCTCTGGAACGCCAGCTTTTAGGATTCCACCTTCAAACATTAAATAGGAGCGTTCGGTAATGGCCAAGGTTTCCTGTACGTTGTGGTCGGTGATTAAAATACCGATGTTTTTGTTCTTTAGTTGGGCCACAATACGCTGAATATCCTCCACGGCAACAGGGTCGACACCTGCAAAAGGCTCATCCAATAGTATGAATTTAGGGTCGGTGGCAAGGGCACGGGCAATTTCGGTACGACGTCGTTCCCCACCGGATAATAAATCGCCCCGGTTCTTACGAATATGTCCCAGACCAAACTCGTCAATGAGCGATTCCATTTTCATGTGTTGCTCTTTCTTACTCAAATTGGTCAACTGGAGGACACTGAGAATGTTTTTTTCAATACTCAACTTACGAAAAACGGAAGCCTCCTGTGCTAAATAGCCAATACCGTTCTGTGCTCTTTTGTACATGGGGAAAGAAGTAATGTCCATCTTGTCCAAATAGATGTTACCCCCATTGGGCTTTATCAGCCCCACAATCATATAAAATGAGGTGGTTTTTCCGGCACCGTTTGGACCCAAAAGCCCTACAATTTCTCCTTGATTGACCTCAAGCGATATACCCTTAACAACTTTTCGGCCGCGGTAGGCCTTCATGATATTTTCTGCGCGTAGCTTCATAGGAATTTGCCAAAACTAAACATATTCTCCTTCAACAAAAGGGTCTTTGGGATTTTTTTAAGCTTCGTTTTCTTCCAAGGCTTCCCAAAATTCATAGGCTCGGCGTAGATGGGGAACCACAATGGTACCGCCCACCAAAGTAGCGATGCCCAAAGTTTCCATGACCTCCTCTTTATTGGCGCCTGCCTTTTTGGAGCTTTCCAGATGGTATTTTACGCAGTCGTCACAGCGGAGTACTGCTGAAGCAACCAATCCTAAAAGTTCCTTGGTTTTTACGTCCAGGGCTCCTGCCATATAGGCGTTGGTGTCCAAATTGAAAATGCGTTTAATGAGCTTATTGTTGTCAGCTAACAGTTTCTCGTTCATTTTAGAACGATACGCATTGAATTCGTCTACTTTATGGTTTGGCATTTTTTCTCTCTTTTTCTTTTTTAGCCTCTCGTTTCACTACTATTTTGGAAATGTAGATGCTTATTTGGTATAGAATCAGTACTGGAATGGCCACCACAATCTGACTGGTAATATCTGGTGGGGTAATGATTGCAGAGAGAATCAAAACAATTACTAATGCAATCTTCCGATACTTTCTGAGAATTTCTGGGGTGACCAATCCCACTTTGGTCAGGAAGAAAATGACAATGGGCAATTCAAACATAATTCCACAGGCAATAACCGCCGCACGCACAGTGCCAATATAAGAAGCTAGGTCAATCTCATTGTTTACTACATCACTGACTTGGTATGTGCCCAAAAAGTTGATGGATAGGGGGGCAACCACATAGTATCCGAAGAGCACTCCAAGGAAAAACAACAAGGAAGCAGTGAAAATAAATCCCCTGGAATATTTTCGTTCCTTTTCGTAAAGACCTGGACTTATGAATCGCCATATTTCCCACAAAATGTAAGGAAAACCAATGATTACACCTGCCCAGATTGAGGTCCAGATGTGGGCCGAAAACTGACCGGCCATCAACCTGCTCTGTATGGTAAACGGAAGCTCATCACCGCAAAACTCGGAATCAATCCCAAAAGAAGTTGCAATGTTGCAAAAGAAGCGATAGGTGGGGAAATCCATGCTCTTTGGGCCAAAAATAATCCCAAAGACAAAGTCTTTCATTACAAATGCAACGCAGGCAATAATGACTATTGCCAAAGTAGACCGAATTAAATGCCACCGTAATTCTTCCAAATGGTCCAAAAAGGACATTTCATCTGGATTTTTCTTATTCTTTTTTGCCATTATAGGATTCCCTCATTTATAAGGTTATGGATGTGGACCACACCAGCATAGTTTCCATTCTCAAATGCCAACAGCTGTGAAATTCCACTTTCCTGGAGTTTTTTTAATGCTTTTACAGCCAAGGTGTCCACGTCAACTTTTTTTGGATTGGAGGTCATAATATCCTGCGCGGTCAGTCCACTGATGTTATCGTATTTACTTAGCATTCTACGGATATCCCCATCGGTGACCACACCTACCACTTTTCCTTCTTTCATCACGGCGGTTACGCCCAACATTTTTTCAGAAATCTCTACAATAACCTCCTTAACGCTTGTATTGACATCCACCTGCGGTTTCTGATTGTTTACCACAATGTCCGCCACCCGTAAATATAGTTTTTTGCCCAATGCCCCGCCGGGGTGGTATTTGGCAAAATCAGCACTACTGAAACCTCTTAATTCCAACAGACATATGGCAAGGGCATCACCCATGGCCATCTGCGCCGAAGTACTGGTAGTTGGTGCAAGATCATTGGGGCATGCCTCCTTTTCCACAAAAGTACTCAGGACAAAATCGGCCTGTTTTGCCAAAATGGAGTCCATGTTTCCGGTAATCCCGATCAATTTGTTTTTGGCAATTTTTATCAGTGGAAGCAATGCTTTTATCTCTGCGGTATTGCCACTTTTGGAAAGGCATACCACCACGTCGTTTTCCTGAATGGTTCCCAAATCACCGTGAATTGCATCCGCAGCATGCATAAAAGAGGCGGGTGTTCCAGTGGAGTTTAGGGTAGCTACAATTTTTGAGGCCACAATGGCACTTTTTCCAACACCCGAAACCACAACTCTTCCCTTACATTCCAATATATATTGTACAGCATGGGCAAATTGGTCGTCAAGCTGGTCAATCAAGTTGAAGATGGCCTTGCTTTCAATCTCAAGGGTTCTTTTGGCGATGGATAAAATAGACTTGGCGTCGTTCAAGGTAATAAACAGATTATCTAATTGTATTCCTAAAAGAATGTCTTATATTTAAGATTACAAAACTAATCAAACTATCTTTTATGTACTATTATGGAAGATAGAATACTTCCTACTTTTGATTGATGTAAAAAATATGAGCTTCAACTACCTTTGGAGGTGGCTTACAATAAATTGAAAAATGCGGAAATGAGTTTGACGGATACCGATTTACATGCTTCCCTGAAAAAATATTTTGGTTTCTCAAAGTTTAAAGGGCTACAGGAAAAAGTAATTCAGAATATACTTGACAATAAAGATACATTTGTAATAATGCCCACCGGAGGTGGAAAATCCCTTTGTTACCAGCTACCGGCCATTATGAAAGAAGGTACGGCCATTGTGGTCTCTCCTTTAATTGCCTTAATGAAGAATCAGGTGGATGCCATTCGGGGCATCTCCGAACAGACAGGTATAGCCCATGTGTTGAATTCTTCCCTAACCAAGACCGAGGTAAGGCAAGTGAAGGAAGACGTGGCCAACGGTGTCACTAAACTTTTGTATGTGGCCCCTGAATCCCTCACCAAAGAGGAAAATGTGGAGTTTTTGCGAAATGTCACCCTTTCTTTTGTGGCGGTGGATGAAGCACACTGTATCTCGGAATGGGGACATGATTTTAGGCCGGAATATCGAAACCTTAAAGGTATTATCAATAGATTGGGAGATGACATTCCCATTATTGGACTTACTGCAACGGCTACCCCAAAAGTTCAGGAGGACATCATTAAGAATTTGGGCATGACGGACGCCAAGGTGTTTAAGGCATCCTTTAATCGACCTAATTTGTTCTACGAGGTAAGACCCAAGACCCAGAATGTGGATGCCGATATTATTCGTTTTGTAAAACAGAATCAAGGGAAATCAGGCATTATTTATTGCTTAAGCCGAAAACGGGTGGAGGAATTGGCCCAAGTACTTCAAGTCAATGGGATTAGTGCCGTGCCTTACCACGCCGGTTTTGATGCGAAAACCCGATCAAAGTATCAGGATATGTTCTTGATGGAAGAAGTGGACGTTGTTGTGGCTACCATTGCTTTTGGTATGGGTATTGACAAACCGGATGTTCGTTTTGTTATCCATCATGATATTCCCAAGAGCATTGAAAGTTATTATCAAGAAACAGGTCGTGCCGGAAGAGACGGGGGCGAGGGACATTGTTTGGCCTTCTATGCCTATAAAGATGTGGAAAAGCTGGAAAAGTTCATGTCCGGTAAACCCGTGGCCGAGCAAGAAATTGGTAATGCACTATTGCAGGAAATTGTGGCCTATGCCGAGACTTCCATTTCCCGTAGAAAGTTCATTCTCCATTATTTTGGAGAAGACTTTGACGCAGTCAATGGTGAAGGTGCCGATATGGATGATAATTCTCGAAATCCAAAGCCCAAAGAAGAGGCCAAGGATGAGGTAGTGAAACTATTGAGTGTTGTGCGTGATACCAATGAGAAATTCAAGACCAAGGAAATTGTCCGCATTTTGGTAGGTAAGACCAACGCCATGATATCTTCCCATAAAACCGATGAAAAAGAATTTTTTGGTAGTGGTGCAGGGAAGGATAAAATGTATTGGATGGCCTTGACCAGGCAGGTTTTGGTGGCTGGACTGCTGAAAAAAGAGATTGAGCGTTATGGCATCCTTCATCTGACCAAAGCTGGAGAGGACTTTCTCAAAAATCCAGAATCCTTCCAGATGACGAAGGACCACGAGTATACTCAAGAAGGCACAGATGCCGTGGTAACTGCGGGTAAGTCTGGTGGGGCTGTGGCAGACGAAAACTTACTCAAATTGCTCAAAGACCTTCGCAAAAGGGAAGCTAAAAAATTGGGGGTGCCACCATTTGTAGTATTTCAGGACCCTTCTTTGGAGGATATGTCACTCAAGTATCCCATCACCATGGATGAACTTCTCAATATTCAAGGTGTTGGGGAAGGAAAGGCCAAAAAATATGGGAAACCCTTCATTAGTCTAATTGCGCAATATGTGGATGAGAATGACATCGTCCGCCCTGATGACCTTGTGGTAAAGAGCACGGGGGCCAATTCGGCTTTAAAACTCTATGTGATCCAAAGCGTGGACAGAAAACTGCCGTTGGACGATATTGCTTCGGCAAAGGGATTGGAGCTGCCCGAACTTATCAAAGAAATGGAACAGATTGTATTCAGTGGCACAAAACTCAATATTGGGTATTGGATTGATGAGATTTTGGATGAGGACCAGCAAGAGGAAATCCACGACTATTTTTTGGAAGCAGACACCGATTCCATTTCAGATGCGGTTGAAGAGTTTGAGGGCGATTATGAAGATGAGGAACTAAGGCTATACCGCCTAAAATTCATTAGCGAAGTGGCCAATTAAGGGGCCAAATATTCAAACGGATACATTTTTAAGTTCCGAAGGAACATAAAGAGCAGCACGATGATCAATACGATGATGGGTGCATATCTGTAATTCAAGAAACTTTTGGTTTTGAGTACCTTGACCTTTACAAGTCCATGTTGTACAAGCACAAAAAGCGCAGGTATCAAAAGTAAATTGTGACTAATGGCTTCCCCAAAACGAAAATGGAGCAAGTCATGAATGGCCCGTTGGCTTCCACATCCAGAGCAATAAATCCCTAAATATTGATAGGAAGGACACTTCGGAAAGAACAGCCCTTTTTCGGGATTAAAGGAAAAATAAAGGAGTATTGCCAAAACTGACAATACTCCCAATCCTATGAGCAATACCGATTTTTTAATAGTTGGCATTTGCTAGACCGCCCAAGAGTGCAAAGCCAAAGATGGCAAAATAGACAATCCATATCAACGCAGCAGCACCTAACCCGATTAGGGCCCACATCTTCGCGTTTTTTGATGCGCTTTCTGCTTCTGCATATTCACCCCTTGCATAATGTTCATTTACTTTGGAAGCGTAAATGATACTGGCTATTCCCGTAGCGATGCAGCAGAAAATGGTACTTAAAATGGCCAAAACCATATAGTTGTTTGGCTTTGGCGGCATGTTTTGGTTGTTTTCCATGTGGTTTATAGTATTTATTGATATTGCTCTAGAATTTCACGTATCCTTTCAGGATCTTGCATGTTTTCCCACCCAAAGGTTGTAATTAAAATGATGTTCAGTATGAGGTATATTACATTGAGCACAATACCAATTATGGCCAAGATTCTACCGGTCTTTACATTCTGGAGGCCTTCATATATTTCGGGGTTTTCCGCATAAAGTTTCATAGCTTTATTGGCAAGGACCAGTGCGATAATTCCAAAAATTAGCCCTAAGACCCCATAGCAGCAACATGTAACAATGGAGATGATACCAAAGACAAGTATCAGCGTTGCGTTAGGGAGTTTTTGTTGTTCCATAATTTAAGTTTTTAATTAAAAAGGTTGTTCATTTTTAATAGATAGCTCACTAATATGGCCGTAGCTGTGGTGAGCATGAGAATCAATTTT
The DNA here is from genome assembly GCF_040705235.1 of Allomuricauda sp. ANG21. NCBI lineage: Bacteria > Pseudomonadati > Bacteroidota > Flavobacteriia > Flavobacteriales > Flavobacteriaceae > Allomuricauda > Allomuricauda sp. ANG21. Next base: position 152,163 of record NZ_JBFCVT010000005.1, read on the forward strand.
ATTTGGTCCGCAAATTTGTACTTCACAAAAATGTTGGAAACCAAGAAGGCCAATAAAATTAAAATGGGATAAATAGCAGGATACATCTTAAAAGCTCCCACAAAATCACCCTGAAAAAGCAAGTGTACCGAACGCTGCATACCGCAACCAGGACACTCCAGCCCAAATAACTTTTTGTTGAGGCAAGGGAGCATATAATCCTTTAGATTGAATAAAAAAATGGTTGGTTGTAGGTACATCATCACTGTAACTGAGAAGAAAAATACTATTATTTTTGTTTATGGGATTAACTTTTCAAGATTTTTTTAGTTGAGATTGATGTATGGGCAAAATTGCGGTTGGTGATAAAGTAGAGGTATTGGACGAAGCCATTTCTGGCCGGGTGGAATCCATTGAAGGGGATAGGGCCACATTGTTGACCTCAGAAGGCTTTCCCCTAAGCTATCCAATAAAGGAATTGGTGAAGGTGGAAAAAGGGATAAAAGTCTCCAATTATGAAGTGATTCAGGTGAAAAAAGAAAAGGAACAACCCAAGAAAAGGAAAGCGCCTACCCTAAAGCCAAAAGAACGTAATGCTCCTAAAATGGAGGTGGACCTGCACATTCACCAATTGGTGAAATCCAGCAAAGGCCTCAGTAATTTTGATATGCTCAACATTCAACTTGAAACGGCCAAGCGACAATTAGACTTCGCCATTGAAAAACGCATCCAAAAAGTTATTTTTATTCATGGTGTGGGAGAAGGAATCCTAAAAGAAGAGCTCTGTTACCTTTTTAATAAGTATGACAACCTGAAGTTTTATGATGCCGAGTACCAAAAATATGGATTGGGTGCTACGGAGGTCTATATTTTTCAGAATGGGTAGTTCTATTCCGCTGGTGCGGGTACGGCGGTGGTCACCTCGCCAAACTCACTAATGGTAAGGTCGGTAATCCGTTCATCCGTATCCGTCACAAAGGAAATCCCACTCAACTGAATGGTATGCACAAACTCGGTATTGTCTTCGTTGGCAACAGTTTGAATGATTACGGTGCCATCCTCGGCTTCAATTTCATCCACCACCGTAGGTTCGGTAGTAGGGATGGCATCACAGAAGTAATTTTTGGTGACAGCATCAGAAAAAATTCGGTACGTAACTTGCGATTGACTGGGAACTGAACTTTCAGTGATAATCGTTTCTCCAACGACACCCTTATTCAATACGCCACTTTGAAGCTCTAAAATTAGGGCCTCGTCATCATTTATTTTGAACATAATATTTTTCACGCTCGTTTGTGGTGCCGTGCAAAACTGAATGGCAACGCTATCAAAATCAATAGTCTCAATTTGTAGGTCGCCATCACTGCAAGAAAACAGTATCCCTGCCAAGAGGGACAAAAAGAAATATTTTCCCATGCGCCAAATTTAAAGCAATTCCAATTTAATAGCCCAATCCAGATGAATACTTTAAAAGAAATTAACTTTATTTCCCGTATTTTTGAACCCTCAAAAAACAACTGCAGCCCATGCAAAAAGTGTATCTGGATAATGCGGCAACCACACAGGTAAGGGATGAAGTCATTGCAAAAATGCAAGAGGCCCTGGCCGTGTACTACGGAAATCCATCATCTACCCATAGTTTTGGAAGATCGGCAAAGACCGCAGTGGAAAAAGCAAGAAAAACCATTGCCAAAACCTTGAATGCACAACCATCAGAAATTATTTTCACCTCCGGTGGAACCGAGGCGGACAACATGATTTTACGTTGTGCGGTTCGTGATTTGGGTGTGAAAACCTTGATTACTTCCAAAATTGAACACCATGCCGTGCTGCATACGGCAGAAGAATTGGAAAAGGAATATGGCATTTCGCTCAAGTTTGTGGGGCTGGATGCAGATGGAAACCCTGACTTGAATCATTTGCAAACCTTGTTGACCCAAGATGATTCCAAAAAACTGGTCAGTTTAATGCATGTGAACAATGAGATAGGGAATATCATCGATATTAAATCCATTGGAAAGCTATGTCATGAACATGGAGCACTTTTTCATTCAGATACGGTACAATCCATTGGACATTACCCTTGGGATGTACAAACCGTACCGGTAGATTTTATGACGGCGGCTGCACACAAATTTCATGGTCCAAAAGGTATTGGGTTTGCTTTTATCCGTAAAAACTCTGGTTTGAAACCCCTGATTTTTGGAGGCTCTCAAGAGCGTGGTTTTAGGGCTGGTACGGAACCTTTCCATAATATTGTTGGATTGGAGGAAGCTTTTGTACAAGCTTATGAACATCTGGATGAAGAGATTAAAACTATTAAGGAATTGAAGCACTATTTCATCGAAAAGGTAAAGCAAGAAATTCCAGATGCGGTTTTCAATGGACTTTCTGCGGATTTAGAGAAAAGCACCTATACGTTGGTCAATGTGCGATTACCTTTTGATAAGCAAAAAGGATTGATGCTCTTATTTCATTTAGATATGAAGGGCATTGCCTGTTCCAAAGGAAGTGCATGTCAATCCGGAAGCAATTTGGGATCTCATGTGCTTACGGAAATCCTACCAGAAGAGGAGTTGGAAAAACCTTCTTTACGCTTCTCATTCTCCATGTACAATACCAAGGAAGAACTGGACTATACCGTTCAGGTGCTCAAGGAATTTGCCGAAAGCTAAATTATCCGTCCTTGTTCTTTCGTTTTTTCTCCTTGTCGTAGGGAAATTTACGGGAAGCCGTTTTCATCATTTTATCGATGAGTTCATTGGTGTTTTTGCCGGTTTTTTTGGAGATTTCGTTTTCGTATTTCCACAGCAATTTTCCCGTTTCACCATCACTGATTTTCACACCAATTCGCCCGTAGTTGGCATCCCCACTAAAATAATCGAGTAGGTTGAAGTCTGTAGGAACACCTTCAGAAAGTAGAATGTTCAGGTTGAGGTTCCCACTGATGATTCCGTCAACATCAAGAATCTTGCACAACTCTTGGGTGGTGTGGATATCGATATTGTCGTAGGTGATATTGTTTTGGGCCAGAATGGCATTGGTGTTTACGATGTTCTGGAAGTCCACATTGAACTTTTTCCGCTTCTTCCGCTTTGAGAAATAAGTTTCCAATGCGTTCTGAACGGCGTATCCTTCGCGTTCGGCCAATACCCTCAACTCATCACGGTCAACCACCTCTTTCAGTTCCAAATGGGCAATAAAGGGCATAATGGCCAACACTTCATGCTCATCCGTAAGCTCATCAAATTTTCTGTTCTCATAAATGTTCTTCTGGGCCGATGCCAAGGCAACGGTCAAAAACACAATCATGGAAACGACTTTCTTCATGGATATTATTTAAAAACGCACTCCAAACTTTACATTAAGAATACGCCCTGTTAAAAAGTTGGGCACGGCAAACTGGGTTTGGGTATCTACATCCCGCACCCATGTATTGGTAATGGAATTCTGGTTGTTGAACATATTAAAAATTTCAAAACCAACACTGAATTCCTTGAACCTGTGGAGCCAATGTCCTTTGGGGTGTTTATTTTTTTCGTCTGCAAAAATATAGGAAATTCCCATATCGGCCCTTCTATAATCTCTTAATCTATTCTGAAAATTATAGGGGTCTGCGTAATTGGGACTTCCGCCTGGTACCCCTGTGTTGTATACTAGGTTTAGGTAAAGCCTAACGTTGGGTATGCTGGGCACATAATCCTGAAAAAGTACGGCAAACTTAAAACGTTGGTCGGTTGGTCTTGAAATATTTCCTCGATTGTCCCAATTTTCCTCTGTTTTAAGGTAGCCCAAGCTAACCCATGACTGTGTGCCGGGCACAAAAGCCCCGGTTAATCTAAAATCAAAACCAAGCGCATAGGCCGTGGCGTTGTTTTGGGCGGCATACCGAATACGGACATCTTCAACGGTATAAGGATTCACATTCGTCATATCTTTGTAATACGCTTCGCTGATAAGCGTAAACGGCCTGTCCCAAAGCGTAAAACTATATTCGCTTCCCAATACATAATGAGTGGATTTTTGCGCCTCTACATTCGGGTTGATGTTACCATTGCTATCGCGGAGTTCCCTGTAAAATGGGGGTTGTTGGTAACTTCCAATGGCCAAACGGAACAGCATATCATTTTTCCAGTTGGGTTTAATGGAAAATTGTCCCCTTGGACTAAATAGGGTTTGGGCATTTTTCTCAAACCCATCTCCTTTTAACACCCAATGGTGCGTCCTCATTCCCAAATTAAAATAGATATCGTGTTCGCCCCATTTGGTGTGCTTGGCATATTGCAAAAAACCGGATAATCTATTGGTTTGGGCATCGTTGATGGCTTGAACACTTTCATAGGGTAAAATATCCCCGGTAAAGGGTTCTTCCGGCTGATTGTTTACCAATTCTGAATTTGGTGGATGGATGATATAACCGGCCGAGTCGATGAATTCAGATTCGCGAAAGCGATCATTGATATCCTCATGGGTGAATTTTACCCCCCATTCCAATACCTTTCCCTTTTTGGCAACTTTGCCCCTATGGGAAACATTGAAAATTAAAGCGTCCAATTGGTTTCTTGCGCGGTTGAATTGTGAACCGATACCCCGTGGGTTAACCACTTCGCCCAAGGTTTCACTGGCAAGATTGGTATCTACTTCTCCCAGCTCATAAGAGGCAATTACATCAGAATATTCTTGTTCTTGGGTATGGTAGGTTGATGCGATGAACTCAAGCTTTGTATGGTCGTTGGGAAATAAATCGGCCTTTAACGCACCCAATGTGTTGGTGTATTTGTTTCGTTCCCGTCCTTGATAGAAGACCAAAAGTGCCCTTGGATCATTCAAGGTGCCAAAATTAGTTTGACGCGTCAACGGCTCATTGGTGTAATCGTTAATGGAGAATGTCCGAAGAAAATTAAGATGGAACTTTTCTGAAAACCGGTAGGTGAGATGACTTTGAATGTCTAAAAACCGCGGGTTGAAATTACCCTGGGTCTGCAAACTGTTTAAGAAAAGGCCATTATTTCGGTACCGTACACCAGAAATGCTCGTAAACTTTTTGTTCTTGGAAATGGTTTCCAAGCTTCCACTGGCACCTAGCAAACTTCCATCTGCCCGCAACTCAAATGAGGTAGGGGTCTTGTAGGTAATGTCCAAAACCGAGGATAGTTTGTCACCATATTTGGCTTGAAACCCTCCTGCTGAGATTTGTAAGTCGGAAATCAAGTCACTGTTCACAAAACTCAACCCTTCCTGCTGGGCTGACCGAATCAGAAATGAACGATAAACTTCAATACCATTGACATACACCAAGTTTTCATCAAAATTGCCACCACGGACATTGTATTGGGTACTCAACTCATTGTTGAAGGATACCCCTGGCAACAACTTTAAAATGTTTTCCACTCCTGCATTGGCTCCTGGAATTTTTCGGGCTATTTCTGGAGGGATCGTGGTAATCCCGTCAACGCTTTTTCTTCCAGTTGCCGAAACATCCACACCCGCAATTTGAATGGCATCCGTTTTCATCACCGGATTGAACTCAAAGGTTTCGTTCGTGGTCAATATCAAGTTTTGTAAGACCACATCGGCATGGCCAATATGGGAAAAGGTGATGGTGTTGGGGACATCGGCCACAAGTTCCAGAACATAATTGCCATTTTCATCCGAAACCGTACCCAAATTCTCTGAAGAAATATTGACGTTGGCGATGGGTTCGTTGTTTTCATCTAGAATGGTTCCCAGAACGGTCGCGGTCTGACCCTGAAGAACGGTAGCCCACAGCAGTAAAATGAAAAGGTTTATGGGCTTTGACTGGATCAATAGGTTATTTTCTAAAAAAGGTACTGGTAAAAGTACTGCTGTTGCCTACATTGTCTGTAACGATGACTTCAAGCTCGCATTGTGCTTCATCTACGATATTATCATCAAAATTATAAGTGATGGTATTGGTCTTTGGCTCGTACTCCATTAGAATCCATTTTCCATTCAATGTGGCCCTATAGGTGTCAATTCCACTTAAATCGTCTGATATCTCCAAGCTCAAATAGCTGTAATTGCTCAGCCATTGCTTCTCTTTGAAGTTTTTAGGGGTTATGGTAGGGGCAACACTGTCCCTTGCCAAGGTATAGACCCCAAGGTTCCGGGTTCGGGTGGTAAAGGCCCCATCCCTTTTATAGGTGGTGGCATAGGAGGGCCTAAGGCGGTCGTCCAGCCTAGCAATAAACAATTGTTTTCTTTCTTCCAAGGGATATTGCGAGGGGTCAAAACTGATTGTAAAGTTTCGGTGTGCTGCCACGCTATTGTCATGGATGGTAACCGTGTCCTTGCCTTTCTTTAGGTTGATATAAAAATCGTCATAAAACGTATTGGCAGGAAAATACACTTTGGCAGCCCCTAAATCAAAATTATTGGGTTTGCTGGCGATGATAAAATTTTCTGTTGTTGCTTCTTCTTTTTTGATTTTTGGAATTTCCCGCTTACCCTCCACGGGAATGACCAATTTGGTTTCGTTTCCTGCGATGTCCGAGATAAGAATCTCAACGGAGTAGGACATACCCTCTTCCACATCTATTTTACCATTATTATAGAGTTCTTTATAGATGCCCAAGTAATTGTAAGGCTCCTTAAAACATTTTTGGATGCGCTCCCTATATTTTCCAAAATAACCATAATCAATCAGGGTATTGATGTAGCGGGTCTCCCCAAATGAGAATGTTTCAAAATCAAATTCGGTGTACACCCTGCCATTCACCGTTTGCTTCACCGAATACACCCCATTTTTATTGGCAGCCATGTCCAAACGGTCAAAACTATTGATTCCGAATCCGATGGTCCCTACCGCATTGACCTTATCCGCCAAAAACGAACCATCGGGTTGACGGGTGAAGTTGAGTTGTATCATTTTAGCGCTTTGGTTCACCACTGCATCTTCGGACAACGGATATCCGTATAACCCGAGTAGGGTTGGATTGGTGGCATCCCTAACATCATAGCCATAGAGCAGGGGGTTGGTAGGTTTTTCGGTCACACTGCTTCTGATTTCAAAATGGAGATGGGGGCCTGCTGAGCTGCCCGAATTTCCAGTGTATGCAATGACACTGCCCTTTGCCACTTTTAATTCTCCATAATCGGGAAAAGCCTCTACTTCATAAGACTGTTTGGTGTATTGTATTTTTTTGATGTACTCCTCTATTTCGGGACCAAACTTTCTAAGGTGGGCATACACCGAAGTGTAGCCATTGGGGTGTGCTACGTACAACGCCTTACCGTAGCCCCAGTGAGAAATTTTTATCCGGGTAACGGTCCCGTCTGCAATGGCGTAAACGGGCAGCCCTTCCCTTTGCTGGGTTTTTATGTCCATTCCAGCATGAAAATGATTAGAACGCAATTCGCCAAAAGTGCCGGCCAGTACCAAGGGAATATCCAATGGGGGTTGAAACACGCCTTGGGGATATTTTTCTTGGGCAGAAAGCTTAAAAACCATTAAAAAAATAACTCCAAAAATAGTACGGCGCATAGTCAATTCTGTTATAGTTTACGAAAATAACCAATGTTTTTATTTGTAAAAAGAGATTTAAGATACGTTACAGAACTTAAACCAAGACTTTAAGAATATATACGAAAACTATTGCGAGGTTACCCAAGGATGGTTAACTTTGTATCATACGCATTGATGTTTGCAATTATGGGCGAACTAGTTGAGATTGTTGATTCTCTGGAGAACAAGGTTAGCAAACTGCTGCACAAAATGGAATTGATGCATCAGGCCAATGCCAAGTTAAAGGAAGAATTGAACCTCGCTAAAGAGGAGAACAAAGTTCAGCAGAACGCCGTGTTGGAATGGGAAGAAAAGTACAATTCCTTAAAAATGGCAAGCTCAATGCTGGGTGGTAATACTAGCAAAACAGAAGCTAAGCTCAAAATAAATACACTGATTCGCGAATTGGATATTTGTATAGCCAAATTAGCGGATTAGACTGACCGAAATTATGGATGAGAAGCTCAAAATAAAGCTTTCCATTGCTGACAGGGTGTATCCGTTGACGATAGACCCAAAGCAGGAAGAAGGATTGCGTAAAGCGGCCAAGAACATTGAGAATCTGGCTAAAAAATTTGAGCAAAACTATGCGGTTAGGGACAAACAGGATGTTCTGGCCATGTGTGCCCTTCAGTTTGCCTCTAAAATTGAGCAAGGCGGTATAGACCGCACGGAAGGTGCCAAAGCTGCTTTCGATCGCCTAAAGGCGTTGGACGATTTGGTACATTCCAAACTCGGGGAATAAGTTCTTTTAAATAAAATTATTGTTACTGCCCACATTGGTAATTATTTTTTGACAAACTCAACACTATAACAATTAGAAAGGGTGAGTTTAAGTTGTAAAAGCAGGCCCTACCTGTATAGGGATCCTTGAGCAGCTTGTTAGCCCTAAACCTGTAATTAGGAGTTTGTACAAAACTTCAATCAATGTGGGCTTTTTTTATAACCAAATATAATTCAACATGGATACTATCATAGTAATTGTCGTAGCAGCTGTTGTAGGGTTGGCGATAGGATTTGCAATAGCCAAGATGATGGAGAAGGGAAAGGCTACAAAGACCATTGCAAATGCCAAAAAAGAAGCAGCGAGCATTATAAATGAAGCAAAGAAGGAAGGGGAGAGCATTAAGAAAGACAAGATATTTCAAGCCAAGGAAAAATTCTTGGAGCTGAAGGCGGAACATGAAAAGGTTATCATCAATAAGGATAAAAAGATAGGCGAGGCCGAAAAACGCACTAGAGATAAAGAGTCCCAAGTGAGCAGCGAACTGGCCAAAAACAAAAAGCTTAACGATCAGTTGGAGCAGCAAATCAAGGAGGTCAATTATAAAAGTGAAATCCTTGACAAGAAACAATCCGAAGTTGAAAAACTACATAAAAGTCAAGTACAACAATTAGAGGTTATATCTGGACTGTCCGCCGAAGATGCCAAGAGTCAGTTGCTTGAATCTTTGAAAGAAACGGCAAAAACAGATGCCATGGCTTACATGCAGAGCACGCTGGAGGAAGCAAAGCTCACCGCTCAGCAGGAGGCACGCAAGATTGTGATTAATACCATTCAGCGCATCGGAACCGAAGAAGCTGTTGAAAATTGCGTTTCCGTGTTCAATTTGGAATCTGACGACGTAAAAGGACGTATCATTGGTCGCGAAGGACGAAACATTCGCGCCATTGAATCTGCCACTGGTGTTGAGATTATTGTAGATGATACCCCAGAAGCCATTATTCTTTCTTGTTTTGATTCAGTTCGAAGGGAAGTGGCCCGACTTTCCTTGCACCGCTTGGTGACCGATGGGCGAATCCATCCTGCGCGAATTGAAGAAATTGTAAAAAAGACCGAAAAACAAATCAATGAGGAGATTGCCGAAATCGGAAAACGTACCGTCATCGATTTGGGCATCCATGGATTGCATCCAGAATTGATCAAAGCTGTGGGACGAATGAAATATCGCTCCTCTTATGGACAAAACTTATTACAACACTCTCGCGAAGTGGCTAAACTCTGTGGTGTTATGGCCGCCGAATTAGGGCTGAATCCAAAATTGGCCAAGCGCGCCGGATTGCTGCACGACATTGGAAAAGTACCCATGGCCGAGGTTGAGGTTGAAACCCCCCACGCCATTTTAGGAATGCAATGGGCACAAAAATATGGTGAAAAGGCCGAGGTCTGCAATGCCATTGGAGCCCACCATGATGAAATAGAAATGACCACCTTGATTTCACCCATTGTTCAAGTATGTGATGCTATCAGTGGTGCACGTCCCGGAGCAAGAAGACAAGTCTTGGATTCCTACATTCAAAGACTGAAGGATTTGGAAGATATTGCCTTTGGGTTCAACGGGGTTCAAAAAGCGTATGCTATTCAGGCAGGTAGAGAGCTTCGTGTGATTGTGGAAAGTGAAAAGGTGAGTGACGACAAAGCTGCGGAGCTTTCTTTTGAGATTTCACAAAAAATACAAACTGATATGACCTACCCCGGTCAAGTAAAAGTTACTGTAATTCGTGAGACCCGTTCCGTGAACGTGGCCAAGTAGGATTTACTTTTGGTAAACTCCACTCTCCAGCATCAATAGTCCTTTTTCTAAATGGGCCAATAAATTGGTGAGTTTTGGAATCGTGGAGTCGCCCATCAGCACATTTAACCCTAATTTGGGTGGTCCAGATGCTTTGACTTTGGCCAATAATGATTTAAAAAAATCAATCCCTGCTGTAGTCTGATCTTGTTTAGAGATGGATTTCAACTCTAAGCCTTCAACAATTTGGGCCATCTCATTATTTTTTATGAGAAAACTCATGGGTTCTTGTGAGGCCCATGGCATGGGGTACAAAACATTTCCATCATTTTTTCGAAAGATGTCATAATACAAAAAATGACCTCCGGGTTTTAAAACCCTGTGAGCTTCACTATAAAAGGCATTCTTGTCAGGAATGTTCATTTGAACATGTTGTGTCCAGACTACATCAAAGGAATTGTCCTCAAAAGGAAGGTCCATGGCACTTCCCTGCACAAAAAAGGTTTTGTCTTCCAATCCCACCAGTTTGGAAAGTGCATTGGCCGTACGAACAAATTCTGGGCTTAAATCAATTCCAGTGGCCGTACAGTTGTATTCGTCAGCGAGCATTCGGCATGGCCCTCCAATACCACTGCCCATGTCAAGTATCGTTTTACCTTCAATGGGAATGGTTTTCGCCAGTTCTTTGGAAACTGTAGCGCCTCGCACATGAAATTCATCCACACTTGCTATATCTTCTCGCTTTATTTGGGTTATATCCAGATTTTGTTTTTCAAGACGGGTCAAAATTTCTTCAAACAAGCCGTCTTTGTGATAATGTTCTGCTACTTTTTGGTCAAGATGGTTCATTGTACTCTACTATTTGGTATTGGTAGTGAAATTCTTCTTGCTCTTACTCACAGCCGCAATATTTCTCGCTATTGGCTTTTTCAAAACACTCTTTTCCCTCGTGAAAGGCAAAATAGGAAAGGGCTAGGGTACCAAGACTATCAATATAGGCAATGCCCCAAAGTTCATAGATGCCACTGCTTACCAATAGAATTATGGACATATATACACAGACCAGTGTACAATTGGCATCGGCCAGAATAGGGGCAGAGTCCAGTTCTTTACCCACCTTCCTTTTTCCCATGACTAAAGCCCACATCACCAAAATGGAAATTATGGAAATGACCACGCCCCAAAATGTGGTCAGTGGCTTGTGTCCTGTCCATATATTGTATAGGCTTGTAGCTACCAAGGCCACTACCAAAGCGTAAAATGCAAAGCCTGTGATTCTTAAAGCGGTTTGCTCAAAGTTATCTCGATTGCTATCGGGTCGTTTTTGGATGCGTACAATCATATGGGCAATCCCGAGGCCAGAAATGACCTCAATAAAACTATCCGCACCGAACCCGAACAGAGCCAAGCTTTCGTCTTCAAATCCAAGATAGGTGGAAATCAACCCTTCCAGAATGTTGTAAATAATGGTGAAAACTGCTAGTCCGAAGGCGATTCGATAATATTTTCCGGTAGCTGTCATTTTGGAATCCATTTACATTTCAAAAGCTCAAGAAAAACAGAAAACGGAAATCCACAAGTGGCAAGGAAGTTGGTTTATTCTTCTTCAGAGCTGTCATCCTCCTCAGCTTCCCGATTCAGCTTGTTTTCGAGGATATTCAGTTTCTTGAGTTTTTCCTTCCATGTTTGAAGGGCCTCTTTCTGTTTATTGATGTTATTGATCACCTCCTTGACCAATGGATTGTCCTCAGAGTCATCCGAGAAGAACTGCAAATTGTTTTCCAATTGACGTATCTCCGACTTACTGTCGTTGATTTTCCTTCGAATAAAGACCCTTTCGTTCCCAATGGCGCGGTTGTCTTCTGTTTTGGCAAGTTCTTGAACCTTGTTGCCGTATTTGAGCAATTCGGATTCTTGCTTGCTTACACCAACTTTTTTGAACAGGGCATCAATGATTTTGTTGAACTTGCCATTAATGTGTTTTTTGTTGTACGGAATCCGTCCGTATTGCTTCCACTCATCCAAAAATTCTTTGATGGCTGCTAAATCTTTCTTTTTATCGCCGCTTAATTGAAAGGCTTTTAAGCGTTCCAGACAACTGTTCTTTTTTTCAAAATTCTCGTACTCTTCTTTATGGGCGTCGTTCTTTTCAGCGTGCAAACGGTCAAAATAGTGGTTACATGCATTCTTGAACTCATGCCAAATTTTATCAGAGTACTTTCGGGGCACATGGCCTATTTTCTTCCAATCGCTTTGGATACGTTTCATCTGCGGCGTAACGGTAGCCCAATCATCACTATCTTTCAAGGACACGGCCAACTCCAGCAATTCTCTTTTCTTTTCAAGATTGTTGTGCTGTTCCTTTTTTTGGTTTTTATAGAAGGCATTCTTGTTCCGATTAAATTTTCGGACAACTTCTTTAAAGGAACCCCACGTTTCTTCATTTACTTTTTGAGGAACCTTGCCTGCCTTAAAAAAGGAATCGCGTAGTGCCTCTACCTCCTTGATTTGCTGTTGAATACCTCTATGGTTATCGGCAACATTCCCTGCAATTTTGGCAATATCGGCAATGATTTCCTGTTTTTTCTCCAGATTCTTCTCGTAGACTTTTTCCAGTTCTTGAAAATGTTCTTGTCTACGTTGGTGCATGGCCTTGGTAGCATTGCTGAAACGCTCCCAAATTTCTTCCCGCTGTTCTTTGGCCACGGGGCCTATATCTTCCTTCCAGATTTTATGAAGGGTCTGGAGTTCTCGGAATGCTTTGCCTAAATCGGGCTCATCGGCCAAGGCTTCGGCACGCTCCACCAATTTTTGTTTCTCTTCAAGATTATGTTTAAAGTCCAGATCGCGCAGCTCGCGGTTCAAGTGCAAGAAATCATAAAAGATTTCCATGTGGTGGTGGTAGGTCCGCCATACATCATTATAGCTGCTCCGCGGAACGGGACCCGCATTTTTCCAGTTTTCTTGAAGCTCCTTAAAATTCTTGTAGGTGGTATTGATATCCTCTTCAACATCGATGAGCCCTTTCAATTGCTCAATGATATGAAGTCGATTCTGAAGGTTACTTTTTAGGTTTTGTTCCAGTTGCTTGTAGTAATGATCCCGTTTTTCACGATAATCACTGTACACTTCATTGAACTGTCTTTTGGCAACCGAATTATACCTGAAATCTATTTCGTTTCCACCTTTGGATATAAACTCTTCTTTTTTGTGTTCCAAAAACTCCTGAAACTTTTGGTCGAACTCATATTTAATGGAGCTCACATGCTTGTGGATGGCCTGTACTTTTTCATTTTTGACCAATCGTTGTAGTTCACCCACAAGATTCTCCATGGACATGGCATGGTAGTCCAGCATGGGGATGTAATGCCGCTTTTCATTATCGGCATCCTCTGCATCCTCTGCGTTGGACTCATCTATTTCATCAATGGCTTCGTTGGAATCGTCTTTGGTGGAAGCTTTATCCGCCTCATCTTTGGATTCGGGCGGTGAGCTTTTTTCTGTTTTGGTTTCTTCCGTATTTTCAGCTACAGCGGCATCGGACTCGTTTGGTTCAGAAATGGGGCTTTCTTCCAATGGAGTCTTAGTGTTGTCCGATATTTGCTCAGTACCACCTTCAGCTTGCTGAAGTTTATGATCATTTTCCTGCATTAGTAGTCTCCTTTCCTTTGGATTGATGATAATTATAGCCAATTTAACAACTAAATTACCTAATAACAAAAGTATTGAATCTTCTTTTGTGCTGGATTTTTAATGTACAGACAGGTGAAAATGATATATTGGTCGCCGTTTTTAAGGGGTGTTCCAAATTTCCCAAGCCTTTTCAGCTTGCCCCAACAGCATTTCCAATCCATTTGAAATGGTGGCGCCATTGGCTTCACCAAGAGTCAGAAATGTAGTTTTTTCAGGATTATAGATCAAATCGAAAAGAAGGTGCTTATTTCCAATATGTTGATAAGGTACATCCGGTTTATTGTCAATATTGGGATGGGTGCCAAGCGGCGTACAATTGATGATTACGGTGTATTCTTCCATAATCTCTTTAGTGAGATTTCCGTAAGTAAATTGATTCTTCTGTGGAGTTCGGGAGACATAGGTACGGTCAATGCCCAATTCATCCAGCACAAAACAAATGGCTTTTGAGGCTCCCCCAGTCCCCAAAACCAATGCTTTTTTATGGTGGGGTTTCAGAAATTTCTGGAGAGCTTCCTTAAATCCATAAGCATCCGTATTGAAGCCTTTGAGTCCATTGTCAACGAATTTTATGGTATTCACTGCACCAATTCTGGATGCCTTAGCATCCAGTTCATCCAAAAAAGGGATTACATCCTGCTTATAGGGAATGGTAACGTTGAGACCTTTGAGATTGGCCTCTGCCAACACCGATTTAAATTCGGAAATATCGGGTATATCAAAGTTTTCATAACTGTGGTCGTTCAACCCAAGTTGTTCAAATTTTTTGGTAAAATATCCTTGAGAGAAGGAATATGAAATGTTTTTACCGAGCAGTCCGTACCTGTTTTCTTTCTTTTCTGTTTTTCCCATACCAATCCAGTAGCAATAATACCAAAATTCCCAAAATCACAAAAAGAACGGCCCACCAAGTTTCGGCATATCCAAAATCGGGAAAGTAGCGCTCATAGTTGCGAACAATTTTATCTCCATTTGAATCCAAAATAGGGTTGCCCATTTCGTCCATTTTGTACATGGTGCGTTTCCAGGGCCATAATACACCCAAAGAGCCCGTTATAAATCCTAAAATAACAGCTGTGGCCGTTGCCTTGTAATGTTTGAGCACGTAGCTCAGTAAATGTGAGAAAGTAACCAATCCCGTAGCGGAGCCCAATGTGAAAATACCCAGGATTTTTAGAGTTTGTATGCGTTCAGTATTTTCAACAAAGCTAAAATCACCCGAAAAGATTTCGGAAAAGGTATCGTACAGAGCGTTGACGGAATCAACCAAAAGCAGCACATAATTCCCTAACAAAATCAGAATAAACGAACCTGAAAGCCCCGGGAGTGTCATTCCAGAAACACTGATGATACCACAGAAAAAAATAAAGAACAAATTGTCATTTTCTCTGGCAGGACTCAAAAAGCTGATGGAAACACCTATAATCAATCCTAAAATTCCAAAGGGAATGGTCCGCTTGTTCCACGAATCATAATCTTTGGCAATGTAGTAGATAGAGCCCAAAATCATTCCAAAGAAAGTGGCCCAAACAAATAGCTCATTACGGTCCAAAAAATAATCGAGGATTCGGGAAACGCTGAAATAGCTCACCAACATGCCAAAGATGAGCAATATTAAAAATTGAGCATTGGTATATTGGTAAAAACTCTTGAATCGTCCATTGAAAAGCAGTTTTATTGCTTTGGAATTGAGTTTTTGCAGGGAGTAGATAAATTCTTCATAAAAACCACCCACAAAGGCAACAATACCCCCCGAAACACCAGGCACTTTATTGGCCGCACCCATACAAAGGCCCTTTATCACCAAAAAGAAATTATCCAGAAATGATCTTGGTTGATGCATGTGGCCAATAGGGTTTCTTATTTTTTGGAAGCAATTTTTTCCAGGATAAAAATAAGCGAAAAACCTATCATGGCTAGGATTATGGCAAGGATTAACTGATTGTCCCCTTCAAAGGCTGTCGGCAATACATTCATATCATCCACTACTATGGTTTTTTCCCCAAATGTTTTGGTTTCCAAGACTTCTTTCCAAGGCCATATTTTGTTCAAGGAACCAAGGATGAATCCGGTAAGCAATGCCAACGTTATGTTTTTGTAGTGATTGAACATCCATTTGAGCAATCGGGCGAAGCTCAAAAGGCCAAAAATAGCTCCGGCCGCTACTATGAGCACAATCTTGATGTCTCGCTCGTGGACAGCATCCAAAATGGTTTTATAGGACCCTAAAAGTACCAAGATAAAAGCACCGGATATGCCGGGAAGTATCATGGCGCAAACAGCTAAAGCTCCTGACAGAAAAAGATAGGGAAGACTGCCTACATTTTCGTTGGGTGGTAACTCCGTGATGAAAAATGCCACTGCGGCACCCAGAATAAAGACAACTACGGTGCCAATGGTCCACTTGGTAATCTCCTTTCCAACGAAAAAAATACTGGCCAAGACCAATCCAAAGAAAAAGGACCAGAGGAGTACCGGTTTATTTTCGAGTAGCCAGCTCAGGAATTTAGCCAAGGATAACACACTTATGAATATTCCGAGGAACAGGGCCAACACGAAATTGCCATTGACCTTCTCCCAAGCAACTTTGAGTCCTTCTTTTTTTAGGATTTTAAAAAGTGACAGGTTAATGTTGTTGATGGAAGTGATAAGTTCTTCGTAGATACCCGAAATAAATGCAATGGTGCCTCCTGAAACACCGGGAACCACATCAGCAGCCCCCATGGCCATTCCTTTTAGGGTAATAAAAATATAGTCAATTAATCGACGTGCTTTCATGGATTCGGGTACGTATGGAAACGCAAAGTTACGTAGAAGTCCGTTTAATTTGGGAAACCAATGTCTGTAACCATTTTACTTCGCTAAACTCGGGGAATTCCTCATCGAACAGTTGTAATTTTTCAATATCCAATTTCATGGCCTCCGTTAATTTTTCCTTGGCCCGCTTGGTGTCCCTGTTTTTTAGGTAAACTCCTGCCAACTTATAGGTGAGTACCGCATTGTCTGGGTAGAACTCCAATCCTTGGATCAAGACTTGGATGGTAGATTCAAAATCTCCTATTCTCTTCAAGACCTCGGCCCAATTTCGCCAAGTGTCCAGCTCATAGTTTCCCAAATCTACCGCTTGTTTAAAGGCAAAATCCGCTTCATCCAAATTATCCATGGCCAAATAGATTTTGGCCGCTTTTTTCCAATACAAAGGATTCTCCCCATCAATATTTATGGCTTTGTTGATGTAGTAAAGTGCTTTTACGTAGTCCTTTAATTTGTAATGGAAATTGGTAATGGCCAACCAGCCTTTGTCCAAAAGGGGGTCTTCATGAACGGTGTTGTAGTAATAATATTTGGCCAAGTCATAGTTGCCCAATTTCTCATGACATTTTCCTATGCGAAGGAAGGCATGCGACGTAGGATCCTCTATGGAAATGGTGGTTTCATAATTTTCGATGGCCTCGTTGTATCGACCTAACTTCTCAAGTACCTTTCCTTTTTCAAAGTAGGCGCCAATAAAGGAATCATCAGAGATTATAGCAAAATCAAAAGCGGTAAGCGCTTCCGGAAATAAATCCATGGCGTAGTACATTTTTCCCAGTTGATGCCATGCTACCTCGCAGTATGGATTTCGTTCCAAGTAATCATTTAAGTAAAGAATGGCGCCATCAAAATCCTCCAAAAACTCGAAGCAGTACACAACATTGTAAAGGGACGAATAGTCGCTGTCATCAAACTCAACACAGCGCATAAAGCTACGCTTTGCCCTTTCGTAATCATCCATAAAAAGGTACTCCATGCCCAAAAGAGAATGGATGTCAAAGCTATCCTCGCTGATGTGCAAGGCCTCCAAAAGCAGATTTACAGCCTCTTGGTGATTATCTTTTTTGGATTGGATATTGGCCCTTTGGATATAGATTTCCTCGTTGTGGGCATCTATATTCTGAATTTCATCCAATAATCGCTCTGCAGCTTCATATTTGTCCTCAAAAGTCAATACCTCTACCTGTAAAAGCTTTAATTCCAGAGAATTGGGGTGTTGTTCCAAACCAATCTGAATGGCCTTTTTGCCCAAGGAGATTTTGCCGTTGTTCAGGTAATGGTGTATGATTTCTTCAAAGTCCTCTGCATCAAAGAAGTAGACGTCATCCGTCTTCAGCATGGACTCAAATTTACTTATGGATTTGTCAGGATACTCGTTAGAATCTAACGCCATAGGAACGTGTTTGGTTTAACTATGGACTTAAAATTAACCCTTTGCTTAGGTGTTTAAGTCCCATTTTGGGGTATGTTATCAACAAATTAGTTAACAGTAGCAGCTTTATACCGATTTAAAATAGCAATGATTTGGTCGCAACCTTGTTCAATTTCTTTCACGGAAAGTGTTAATGGTGGTGATATTCGTACGGCCTTTGGCTCAAAAAGCAACCAGAAAAGTATGAGGCCTTCCTTGGCCGCAGTAAGTATGAGATGGTCCGCAATTTCTTTGTTTTTCATCAACAATGCCAGCATTAATCCTTTTCCTCGTATTTCATCAATCAAAGGATGTACCAAAAGCTTACGGAACAGTTTTTCCTTTTCCAAAGTCTCAGCAATGAGCTGTGATTCAGTGATTTCCTGTAAAGTTGCCAGACTGGCAGCCGCTATCACGGGATTTCCGCCAAATGTGGTGATATGGCCCAGTTTTGGACTGTTTTGAAGCGTGGCCATCATTTCTTTGGAAGCTACAAATGCTCCAACGGGCAATCCGGAGGCCATGCCTTTTCCGATGACCAAAATATCAGGGATGCAATTGAAATGTTCAAAAGCAAAGAGTTTACCGGTCCTGCCAAATCCAGGTTGGATTTCATCCAAAATTAGAAGGGCGCCAACTTCATCACAACGTTTTCGGACTTTTTCCAGATATCCATTCTCTGGAAGAATGAATCCGGCACCACCTTGAATGGTTTCCAGGACAACCGCAGCAGTTTTTGTCGTAATCCTTTGCAAATCCGCTTCCATATTGAAGGATATAAACCGAACATCAGGAATCAACGGCCTAAATACGCTTTTACGCTCTTCAAATCCCATTAGGCTTAGACTGCCCATGGTATTTCCGTGATAGGCATTTTTGGCGGAAATAATTTCGGAACGACCTGTATAACGCCTCGCTAATTTTAGGGCCCCTTCCATAGCTTCTGTACCCGAATTGACCAGATAGGTGGTCTCCAAATTTTTGGGAAGGTGGGAAGCCAAAAGCTTGGTGAATTCCACCGCAGGCTGCTGCACGTATTCACCATAAACCATAACGTGCATGTATTTGTCCACCTGCTCTTTAATAGCATTGATTACCCGCGGATGACTATGCCCCAATCCGCATGCAGAGACACCAGCCACAAAATCTAAATGGGCCTTCCCCTTGGTATCGTATATATAACTTCCATTGGCATGGGATATCTCCAAGCCTAAGGGGTGTGGGGTGGTCTGGGCTTGATATGTGAAAAAGTCGTCTCTGTTCATTTAGGGACTCTGTGCTTTCTTTACTTGGGTCTTTTTGGGCTGTACAGCCTTGGTGTTTGGTGTGTTAACGGGGTCATTTTCATTATTTTGACGCTCATTCTCCTCTGCATCAATGTCGATGGGGTTGTCAATTCCCCGAATCGTTACTAATTCAATATTGTTATCGTCCTCATCAAAAATTTCGTCTTTGCTCATGATACGTTCCTCACCGCGCCAAACAAAACCCTTCAATTTTCTGCTATCCACTGGCAGCTCGGTTTCCGGGAAAATATCCCCATCGGGATTTACAAAAAAGGTGATGTCCTCAATGTCATTATTGGCCATGAGCAGCCTAATCTTGCTACAAATGGTCTTATCTATCCCTACTAATTCATTATCATCGTTGTATACGTAGTATATGACCTCCGTATTTTGAATCAGGTCTATGATTTTCAGTTCATTTTCAATGAACTTTCCGAGTAGATTCTTCCCTTTGGCTTGATTATATCCTTCGTTACTTATGGTGTCCAATGAAATGATGAAGGCATTCTCTATCACTTTTAGGGAATCCAATTTTTCAGTCTCCATGTCCGAAATTAGGTGGATGCTATCCCCGGTAATTTGGTTGTCCACATTCCAGAGAATGGGGTCCGTAATCAATTGGGTGATCCCTGTTTTTTCACTAAAGTGGATGGAATCGCACTTTCCGCTCAAATCGGTCTTGTAAAATTTGGCATTTCGGAACGCCCTTAAAATTCTACTATCTTCTTTACCAGTGACCATAAGGGTGTCGCCATGCATGTAGAGAGAATCCTGCTCCACCAAACTGATGGAAACTGCTCGTTTTGTGGCAAAAACGGAATCTTTGGCCTTGAAAACCTCGGCATAATGAGCTTTGATGACACCATTGTTGATGGTATCCGTAATTTTTATATTGTTGGTTGCCGACGCAAATTCCGTAAGCTTGTCAAAATAAAGGCTGTCACCCTTTATGATTTTGTTGTCGTAGTCAATGCGGGTATTCTTGATACCGTACCCCTGTTCAATTTTTGTGTCGTAAAAGCCACGCTCACAATAAATCTTGTACTCTTCCCCAATTATGGTGGAAGGACCGTACATATACGCATTTTTGGATGTTGTGTAATAATCCAGCTGTTCCGAATCTATTGTGTACTCAGGATTATCGATATGGACATTACGCTGAAACTGATACTTTTTTGGAGTCATAAAGTAGGTGCCTACCTTACTGGTGAGTACATTGGCCGAATCCACCACTTTTCCGCCTGAATTGTAATAGGATTCCTGTTTTTCACGATCAAAATAGAGAGTGTCCGTTGTTAAACTCATCTGACCGTTGGTCAAGTATACCTTTTCCCAAGCCTTTGCCAGTTTTGTGTTTCCATCGTAATCCATCTTGCCACTGTTCATCTCAATGGAGTCTCCTTGTTGCAAGCGTATATTGCCTATGGCCTTGAGTCGATTCTCTTTGGTATAAAAAATAGCGATGTCGCACCAAAGGTCGGCTCCTTGATGTTCAAATTGCACCTGCCGCTCATCATCTTTCTGAAAAATGGATGCCCCGGGAAATTGCGCCTCATCTTTGGTGAAGTTGGCCCCATAGACAATATTGATTTGTCTGCCTTGGGTTTCTACTTGGGCAGTGGCCATAAAAAAAGTGATGAACAGAAGGAAAAAAGAAATCCTTTTCAAATCCATGGAATTTTGCCCAAAAGTAGGGTTTTTAACCAAAGTGGCATACTCCCTTTAGAAAGGTTTGGGAATTGGGTGGTTGCCCGTATTCTTTTACGCACTTTTCCCAAAGGGAGTCAAATTCTGTTGCAACTTGTTAGTGGTAGATGGTATACCTTACTTTTTCTGAATTAAACTGATGGCAAATCCACCGCCCTCCGCCAAGGATAGAGAAAGCGATGTTTCCCTATTTATTTCCATGTTTTCAATGGAAATTGCTGTTGGATTTGTACTGTAATGGGCATCTTCAGCATCTTTATAGATAACGGCTTCATAGGTAACACCTTCATCCAAGAAGTTAAAATCAATACTGATCTCTCTTTTATTTTCATCGGTGATGCCCCCAACAAACCAATCCCCTGTTTCCCGTTCTTTTCGAGCGATTGTGACAAAGTCACCAACTTCACCATTCAAGACCACCGTTTGGTCCCAATCCACGCCCACATCCCGGATAAATTGAAACGCGGGTTGACCTTCATAATTTTCGGGGAGGTCACAGGCCATTTGAACAGGGCTGTAAACAACTACGTACAGAGCCAATTGCTGTGCGAGGGTTGTACTGATATGGTTGTCTTCCATAGTGGGAAGACCAATCTCGAAAACCCCAGGGGTAAAGTCTATGGGGCCGGCCAACATACGGGTGAATGCAACAATGGGTAAATGTTCTGGTGGATTTCCGCCATCAGCGGACCAAGCATTGAATTCCTGTCCACGAAGGCCTTCCCGAGCTATGGCATTGGGGTAGGTTCTCCGTATTCCAGTGTCCTTAATGGGCTCATGGGCATTAATGGCCACTTGATACTTGGCCCCAGTCTCCAAGACTTTCCGATAATGGTTCACCATCCATTGACCATGGTGGTATTCGCCCTTGGGGATGATTTTGCCTACATAACCGGTTTTCACAGAGTGGATACCCAATTTGTGCATCAGTTGATATGCTGTGTCCAATTGTTGCTCATAAGTGCGAGGTGCCGCAGAGGTTTCGTGGTGCATAATGATTTCTACCCCTTGGTCCTTTGCATATTGATTAATTTCTTCCAAATTGTAATCGGGATAAGGGGTTACAAAATCGAAAACGCCCTCACGGTCCTCAAAGCCAATCCAATGTTCCCAACCAGTGTTCCAGCCTTCCACCAAAACTCCGGTTATGCCATTTTTGGCCGCAAAATCGATGTACTTTTTGGTATTCTCCGTTGTGGCACCATGTTTTCCTGTAGGCTTTAAATCTTTGCTGAAGGTATTCATGTCTTGGGAACCGGCATAATCCCAAGTGGATTTGCCGATGTGCATTTCCCACCAAATACCCACATATTTCTTAGGTTTGAACCAGCTGACATCCCCAATCTTGTTGGGTTCGTTTAGGTTTACAATCAGTTTTGAATCAATGAGTTCTGTGGCCTTGTCGGCTATTTGTATTGTGCGCCAGGGTGTTTTAAAAGGCAGTGCCCTCTTCACTTTATATCCTAATCTATCGGAACCGACCAATTCGCTGGTCAGTTTTAAGTTTTTGTTGTCAACTTTAAGGGTCATACCCGCATAGTCAGTAAGATTGGCCTCGTGAAAGCTGAGGTGGATACCATCATTACCCCGCATGGTTACGGGAGTGTTCACAGCATTTTCTGGGATATAGGTCTGTGCTAAATTTGGATTGTTCCGTTTAGTGGTGGCATCGATTTCAGAAATTTTTGTGGTGTTGTACAAATGCTCATAAATATCCCAATCCCCGGGAATCCACCATGTCGTATAGTCCTCTGTAAGTTGAAATTCAGTGTTTTCATCTGTGATTACCAAACTGTCTACACCTTGTTGGGGCAAAAACTCATATCGAAAACCAATACCGTCATCATATGCCCTAAAATATAGGTTGATCTTACGATGGGGTGCTTTATCCTCTTCTAACTCAACCAACATTTCGTTGTAAGCATTCACAACTTCCCGTTGCTCGCCCCATGGCATTTCCCAGGTTTTATGGACTGCTTTTTTTTCTGAACCTAAGATTTTGAGATTATCCTTTAGAGGTTCTTGATTTTTAAAATCAAAGCTCATGGAAGAAGCATCAATAATCTGCTTATCATTATGGCTGATGAGATAAAAAAGCTCTCCATTGGCAGAGAGTTGAAAGTCGATGGTATTGATTTTGCCAGGCGATGTTACTGAAAGCGTTACGGTTTCTTGTTGGTTACAGGAAACGAGAAGCCCTGCAACACCAAAGAGTGCTAGTAGTTTGTTCATGATAGCATTGTTAGTTAGTTAGTCTGTGCAGAAAGAAGCATAACCAACAGTATTGAGAGAGGCTTCTATCCTCTTAAAAATACTAAAAAAGAAACAATGCCAGGGAATTATCGGTGTATGGTCTGCAATCGGTCTGGCCCTACGGAAACAATTTTCACCGGAACATCCAATTGTTGCTCCAAGAAAGCTATATAATCATTGAGTTCGGGAGGCAGTTCATGAGCCTTGGTCATTTGGGTAAGGTCTTTGTCCCACCCTTTCATTTCGGTGTAGACAGGAGTTACGTTTTTGCTCTCTATGTTATACGGAAGATGTTGTATTTCCTCACCCTTGTATTTATAAGCTGTACAAACTTTGATGGTTTTGAATCCGCTCAAAACATCGGCTTTCATCATCATCAACTCCGTAACGCCATTGATTTGTACCGCATATTTTAGTGCGACCAAGTCCAGCCAGCCGCAGCGTCTGGGTCTACCCGTAGTTGCACCAAATTCATTCCCTACGCGACCCATGGTCTCGCCATCTTTGTCAAAAAGTTCAGTAGGGAAGGGACCGCTTCCTACGCGAGTGGTGTACGCCTTGAAGATTCCCAATACCTTTTCAATTTTATTGGGAGCAACTCCTAATCCGGTGCACGCACCAGCGGCGGTAGTATTTGAGGAAGTCACAAAGGGATACGTTCCAAAGTCAATATCCAACAAGGAACCTTGGGCACCTTCTGCAAGAATTTTTTTCCCCTCGGCCTGTGCCTTAAAAATGTATTCCTCGCTGTCAATAAAAGTGAGTTTTTTAAGGGTTTCCACACCTTCACAAAATTCAGCCTCCAATTCGGCCAAATTGTACTCAAGTTCCACATTGTAGAAATCAATCATGGCCTCGTGTTTATCGGCCAATGCTCTATATTTTTTCTTCCAATCGTCAAACTCCAGATCACCTACTCGCATTCCATTTCTACCTGTTTTGTCCATATAGGTTGGGCCTATACCCTTTAGGGTAGAACCAATTTTGGCTTTTCCTTTTGATGCTTCGGAAGCAGCATCCAACAATCTGTGGGTGGGCAGAATTAGGTGCGCCTTTCTGGAAATGAGCAGCTTGGAGACAAAATCAATGTTGAATTTGTTCAGATTGTCCAACTCCTTTTTAAAAATCACAGGGTCAATGACCACACCATTGCCAACCACATTCATGGCGTTTTTATGGAAAATTCCAGATGGGATAGTGTGCAGAACATGTTTTATACCATCAAACTCCAAAGTATGACCTGCATTGGGACCTCCTTGAAATCGGGCTATGATATCGTATTCCTTGGTTAGTACATCAACAATTTTTCCTTTTCCTTCGTCCCCCCATTGGAGTCCAAGCAATAAATCTACCATGAAATGTATTGGTTATTCAGTTAGGTTTTCTTCTTTGTTTCTGGTCCCGTAAAAATACAATGAATGGTTATTGATCTTAATGTCAAAAACCTCTTCAATGGTCTTTTTGATGGATTGGATACGGGGATCGCAAAATTCAACAACTTCACCGGTATCTGTTAAAATAACATGGTCGTGCTGGCGATCAAAATAAGATTTTTCGTACTGGGCCTGGTTTTTCCCGAATTGGTGCTTTCGAACCAGCTTGCATTCCAGTAAAAGTTCAATGGTATTGTACAACGTGGCTCGACTTACACGGTAATTCTTGGTTTTCATTTTAATGTAGAGGGATTCCACATCAAAATGATCGTCACTATCATAAATTTCCTGTAAAATGGCGTAGCGTTCAGGGGTCTTGCGATGTCCTTTTTCCTCTAGAAAAGTGGTGAACACGTTTTTTACAATTTCCTGATTTTTGTTGTTTCCCATGGCTTTTACCTATGCTAATGCACAAAGGTACAGCTAAAAATTAAATTCTGGTTACTTTGTCGATTCCCTCTACCTGCTTTAAGTTGTCCATTAATTTTTTTATGATCATATTGTTTTTAACCATAAGGGTAATTTTACCTTTGAAGGTCCCTCCATCCGCAGTGAAATTTAGGTTTCTCATGTTCACGTGCATGTTGTCCGAAATGATGTTGGTAATATCATTGACCAATCCTAAGTTGTCGATTCCTGTAAGTTGAATATCCACCGAAAACTCTTCCTGGGTGGAATCTATCCATTTGGCACT
This sequence comes from Allomuricauda sp. ANG21, assembly GCF_040705235.1. Classification (NCBI taxonomy): domain Bacteria; kingdom Pseudomonadati; phylum Bacteroidota; class Flavobacteriia; order Flavobacteriales; family Flavobacteriaceae; genus Allomuricauda; species Allomuricauda sp. ANG21. The sequence goes on from NZ_JBFCVT010000005.1 coordinate 177,471, forward strand.
GATGATTCGGTAGGCATAGTTGGATTGAAGGGAAATGGCGTTTGGGCAATTTTTTTTGTGCACCTTAATACCGTCAGTCACACTCACAAAACCAAAAACATCGTCGCCGGGAATGGGATTGCAGCACTGCGAAAGTTTGTAATTCAGCTTTTCTTCCTCTTTACCAAACACGAGCATGTCATATTTGGTGGTGATTTCATCCTTATCCACATCCTTGGGCGCAGGTGTTCTTCGGATGCGGTTTTTAAAGAAATTTAGGAAGGCATTATGGTACGAGGATGCAAAATCCTTGAGTTTTTCATTGTCGATAACCCCAATGCCTACTCGATAGAACAGGTCCAAACTGGTCTTTAATTTAAAATAGGTGACCAATTTGTTGACGGTATCCTCGTTGAGGTTGATTTTTTGTGATTTGAGTTTTCTTCGAAGGATTTCCTTGCCCTCCTCGGCAACACTCTTTTTCTCTTCTTTTAGGGAAGATTTAATTTTTGATCGAGCTCTAGCGGTCTGCGCGTAATCCAACCAACTTTGTGTGGGTTTTGCCGTTTCTGAAGTGATGATTTCCACTTGATCGCCACTTTGCAATTCGGAGCCAAGGGGCACCAATTTTCCATTGACCTTGGCACCACGGGTCTTCATACCAATTTCGGTGTGGATGTGGAATGCAAAATCCAATGCTGTTGCCCCTTTGGGCATGGATTTGAGTTCACCCTTAGGGGTGAAGACGAAGATTTCCTTGGAATACAGGTTAAGTTTGAACTCTTCCACAAAATCAACCGCATTACCGTTGGCACCTTCCAGAGCTTCTTGCAATCGATTCAACCATTCTTCAATACCCTGTTCTTTTTGGTCGCCATGTTTGTATTTAAAGTGGGCCGCATAGCCTTTTTCGGCAATTTCATGCATTCGCTCACTTCGTATTTGAACTTCTACCCATTTTCCCTTGGGCCCCATTACGGTAATGTGCAGGGCTTCATATCCTGTGGACTTTGGAGAAGTGATCCAATCCCGAAGTCGAATAGGGTTAGGGGTAAAGTGATCCGTTACAATGGAGTAGATTTTCCATGCAAGAAACTTTTCATTCTTTCTATCCGATTTGTATATAATTCTGATCGCAAATTTGTCATACACCTCATCGAAAGGAATATTTTGGGCCTTCATTTTCCTTCGGATAGAGAAAATGGACTTCATCCGCCCCTTAATTTGGTAATTGAGGCCTTCCTTATCCAAAGAATTTCGAATGACGTCGGAAAAGGCTTCAATGTAGGCGATGTTTTCCTCTTCGTTATCCTCAATTTTACCTTGAATGTCGTAATAGACATCGGGCTCGGTATATTTTAAAGCTAAATCCTCTAAATGTGTTTTTATGTTGTAGAGGCCAATTCTGTGAGCTAGAGGCGCATAGATGTATAGTGTTTCCGAAGCAATTTTCACCTGCTTATGCTCTGGCATGGAATCCATAGTGAGCATGTTGTGATAGCGGTCGGCAATTTTGATGATGATTACCCGAACATCATCGTGCAGCGTCAGCAACATCTTGCGGAAATTCTCCGCCTGTTGACTGATATCCTTATCTTTTTTTAAATGGGCTATCTTGGTAAGACCATCCACAATACGCGCTACGGTTTCCCCAAACATGCGTTCAATATCATCCAGTGTGTAGGGCGTATCCTCAACAACATCATGGAGTAGGGCAGAGGCAATGGAAACTGCGTCCAAACCAATTTTGGAAGCTACAATCTTGGCCACGGCAATGGGATGGAAAATATAAGCCTCTCCAGATTTTCGCCTTTGGTCTTTGTGCGCATCTACGGCCACATCAAAGGCAGAGCGTATCAACTTCTTGTCCTCATCGGTCAAGGTTTGATAGCTGATGCGAAGCAATTCCTTGTACTGCTTAGCAATCTCCTTGTTCTCTTTTTCAATGGCAGCCTCTGTCATAGCATATTAAAATTACCACAATCTTTATTGGTAAACAACAAAAATTATGCCTTTAAGTTTTTGATGCGTTCCACAAGCGGAGGGTGTGAGTAATGCACAAAAACATAGGCAGGGTGAGGGGTAAGGTTGCTTAAACTGTTTTTGGAAAGCTTTTTGAGCGAAGTGACCAATGGCTTGGCCGCAAAGGTGTTTTTGGCAAAATCGTCGGCTTGAAACTCAAATTTTCGGGACAGATAGTTCATGGCAAGCCCAGTTATTTCTGAAATGGGGCTGTACAAGAGCGCAAAACCCACCAGTCCTGCATGAAAACTGGGTGTGGAAACACCAATGGCCAGTGAAATCTCTGGATTATTGATGAACAATGAGAGGATGTAGAGCGTAAAACCGGTCAATGCGAGGGAGACCGTCAAATTAAAAATGATGTGCTTCCGTTTGTAATGCCCAACCTCGTGGGCTAAAACGGCCACAATTTCCTCTTCGCTCAAATCTTGGATCAAAGTATCATACAATGTAATTCGTTTTTCCTTTCCAAAACCTGAAAAATAAGCATTGGCCTTTGTGGAACGTTTGGAACCGTCGATAACGAAAATATTTTTAAGCTCAAACCCCACTTTTTGGGCATAATTCTCAATAGCATTTTTTAGACTTCCGTCATCCAAAGGAGTTTGTTTATTGAACAAGGGAACAATCAATCGACTATAAAACAAATTGGTAAAGAGAATGACGACCGCCACTAAAATCCATGTGTATATCCAAAAATGAGCCCCTGTCCATTGATAAAAAATAATGAAAAGGGACAGAATGCCTCCGGCAAGAACCGCTGTCAAAATTCCCGATTTGATTTTATCCAAAAAGAACAGCTTCTTAGTGGTTTTGTTGAAACCGTACTGCTCTTCGATCACAAATGTCTTGTAGTAGGAGAATGGAAGTCCCAACACCCCACTGCCCATTGCAATTATTCCAAAAAATAACAAAGCCATGGGAATGGTATCTGTAGTGATGGAACGGACAATTTTATCAACCCACTCAAATCCACCAAACCATAAAAAGCAGACCGTAAGCACTAAGGAAAAACCATCTGAAAGTAGACCAAAGCGATAGTTGGTTTGCTTGTATTCCTGTGATTTCTGATATTCCGTATCATCAAAAACATCGGAGAGCTCAGCGGGAACAGTAGATTTGAATTTTTGGGCATTAAGGTATTCCAATACTTGATGAACCAGATATTGTACCACCAAAATAATTAAAATGATATAGAACAAGTAATTTCTTTCCATAGCTTAAAATCCGCGTTGCCGCTTCGCCTCAAATATAAGTATTGCGGCTGATACGGAAACGTTCATTGAGTCGATTTCCCCTTGCATGGGTATAATGATGTTCTGGTCCGAATTATGGAGCCAATCTTGGCTTAATCCAGTAGCTTCTGTGCCTACGACAAGTGCGGTAGCACCAGTAAAATCACACTCCACATAATTTTTGGAAGCCGTTAGCGCTGCACAATTGATTCTTATGTGATATTTTTTCAGAAAATCAATAATCTCTGTAGTACTTCCTATTCCAATCTGATTGGTAAACACGCAGCCCACACTGGACCGGATGATATTAGGGTTGTAGGGGTCAGATTTTGGATTGGCAATCAAGACCGCATCAACTGCTGCGGCATCAGCTGTTCTTAGTAGTGCGCCAACATTTCCCGGTTTTTCTGGGGCTTCAGCCACCAACACCAACGGGGTTTTCGTTGTGAAACGGATGTCTTCCAAGCTATGCTTTTTTGCTTTGCCAATGGCCAAAATACCTTCTGTGGTTTCCCTGTAAGCTACTTTTTCGTAAACCTGTTTAGAAATCTGGACTATTTCAGCATTGCCATTTTTGGAAATCAGATGTGAATCCAACTGGGGTAAAATCTCAGGACAATAAAGTAGCGTTTCAAAATTGTATCCGCCTTTCGAGGCCAATTCCAACTCGCGTTGCCCTTCCGCAACAAAAAGTCCGGTCTTCCGCCGTTCTCTGGATTTGTCCTTGAGTAACAGGATTTTCTTGACCAAGGAATTCTGGACACTGCTAATGATTTTGGCTTCCATACAAATCAAAAATAGAGATTCCTGTAATTTAACAAAGGGCTTTTCGACCAAGTGACAAACTATAAACCATGAAAAGAACGACCACCCTATTACTCTTATTGGCCATTGCTGCCTGTAAACCTACCCCTAAAAAAGAAGAAACCCAACAGACGGTCCAAGAAAAGACAGTGGAAACTCAACCACAGTATCCTGAGGCTTTGTCTAAAGTTTTTGATGCCCATGGAGGAATTAAAAAATGGAAACAACAGCGCACTTTGACGTACATTTTACCCAAACCAGAGAATCCTGAAACCCATACGGTGGATCTTTGGTCTAGAAAGGACCGAATAGATTTCGAAAATTTTTCAATGGGATTTGACGGCAATGATATTTGGCTTTTGGACCCCAATCAAAAATACGAGGGTGACCCCGCTTTTTACCATAACCTAATGTTCTATTTCTACGGAATGCCATTTTTGCTAGCAGATGATGGCATAGTGTACAGTGAAACGGAAGACTTGGTGTTTGAAGGGAAAAGTTATCCTGGCATCCATATAGGATATAATTCTGGAGTTGGGATTTCCTCAAAGGATGAATACGTGATTCATTTTGATCCAGAAACCCACCAAATGGCATGGTTGGGCTATACAGTCACCTATAGAACTGGAGAGAAATCGGATAATGTGAAATGGATTCGCTATAACGACTGGCAAGACCTAAATGGAGTTTTGTTGCCTAAATCCATTACATGGTACAATTATGAGGGGCGAGATATCTTAGATCCAAGCAGTACGGTTTCTTTTGAAGAAGCTTCCATTAGTACCACACCAAAACCGGATAATTTTTATGCTAAGCCAGAGGGTGCAACCGTGATTGAACCAAAAGTGAATTAATTGAAAAAGGAAGTTATTATAAGAGCGGCGTTCTTTAAAACGCCGCTTTCCTTTTTATTCACTTTTTACTTCCCTTTCATATTTACCCATATATCGTTTCCATAGTTTGGTTTGATGGGTTTCCAGCGAAACATCCCGACCATCAATAAAAGCCTTAGAGAGCTGGTTGGTACGCATATCCAGTGCATCACCCTCCGAAATAAAAAGGGTGGCACTTTTACCTACTTCCAGAGTGCCGTAATCAGCATCAATACCCAATATCTTAGCGGTATTGCCTGTTATTAGCTGTAAGGCAGTCTCTTTATCCATCCCTTGACCAACCACCTGACCGGCATAAAAAGCAAGATTTCGGGTTTGGAAATTGGCCATGGATTCGTTCTGCAAACCTACCAACAGCCCTGCTTCCACCAACAACTTGGGTAATTTATATGGAAAGTCGTAATCGTCGTCATCGAATTTTGTTAGTGCATGGGTTTCGCTGACCAAAACGGGAATTCTGTGCTCTTTAAGGAATGCGGTAATTTTATGTGCACGATATCCACCCACAATCACTGTATGTTGTATTCCTGATTTTTTAGCTAGGGAAACAGCATCAATCATCTCCTTTTCACCATCGGCATGAATATACAGCCGTTGCGAACCATCAAATAGACCTTGCATGGCCAGATATGGTAGATTGGTTTCTTTTGGGTCCGCCATTCCATAAGCTTTGGCATTCTCCATAAAGGTTTTGACCTCAACTACCTGCTCCTCATATTTCTTATTGGGAATAAAAGCATTGGGTTCACCCTGCCACGTATTTCCTTTCCTATAAAGTGACGGCCAGTTTAGATGTATGCCATCATCGGTTTTAACAGCGGCATCTTCCCAGTTCCAAGCATCAAATTGAACAATGGATGAAGTTCCGGAGATTCTTCCACCCTGTGGTGTTGCCTGTCCCAATAAAACACCGTTTGGACGCATGCTTTCAACCACTTTTGATTCCGCATTATATGCAATAATACTACGTACATGAGGAATAAAATCACCTATTTCATCCTCATCCTTACTGGCCCGTACCGCATCAACCTCTACCAATCCCAATGATTTGGCTGGGGCAATGAATCCGGGATAGACGTGTTTTCCTTCGGCATTTATCATGGTGCCTATGGTTGGCGCCATAAGATCAGCCCCAACAGCCGTGATTTTTCCATCCACAAAAATGATGGTACAGTTTTCAATGACCTCTCCATTTCCAATGTGCGCGGTTGCTCCAAAAATGGCAACTTGTTCGGATTGGGGTGGAGCAGGCGTCTGCTGTGCGAAAGTTGTTAAACTCAACACTAGTGAGACTACAAAGATTAGATGCCTCAAAAACACCCCTAAAGTCCCCTGTCTAACCGGCAGACAGGCCTCAAGGGGACAATGATTACTTGAATTTATATCTGAAAATTTCATCATCTTACATTAAAGGGTTTCACATTCAAATCGTTCTTTCTTGTTCTGGACCGGAGTTTGGGTATTTGCCCCATTTTCCTTTTCGCTCAACATCATGTTAATGAGTTGGTTTCGTTCTTTTTGAACTGTTTCACGAAGTATTTTGTCTTTTTCTAAATCGAAATAAACTGCACCTTCAATAAGCGTTTTCTCGGCTTTGGCATAGACCGAAAGGGGATGGTCGCTCCAAAGGACTAAATCGGCATCTTTGCCTTCTTCCACGGTTCCTACGCGGTCATCGATATGCAATAGTTTCGCAGGATTCAGCGTAACGGTCTTCCAAGCTTCCACTTCGGACATGCCTCCGTATTTTACGGTTTTTCCGGCTTCCTGATTCAATCTGCGGGACATTTCGGCATCATCACTGTTGATGGCCACGGTAACTCCTTGGCTGGCCATGATGGCCGCATTGTAGGGAATGGCATCGTTTACCTCGAACTTATAGGCCCACCAATCACTGAAAGTGGAGCCGCCCACTCCGTGCTCGGCCATTTTATCGGCCACTTTGTAGCCTTCCAAAATATGGGTGAAGGTGTTCACGGTAAAATCGAATTTTTCCGCCACTTTCATCATCATGTTTATTTCACTTTGTACGTAGGAATGACAACTAATAAAGCGTTCGCCGTTTAAGATTTCAGCAAGAACCTCCATCTCTTCGTCATGCCTTAAGGGTTGACCGCTTTTCTTTTTGGCATCATACTCCTTGGCGCGCTGGAAATAATCCACATAGACCTGCTCCACACCCATTCGCGTTTGTGGGAAACGGGAAACACTGCCCCAATTGGATTGTTTTACATTTTCACCCAATGCAAATTTTATAAACTTGGGTGCATTTGGAAAGATTAAACCATCCGAATTTTCACCCCACTTCAATCGTAGAATGGCTGAACGGCCACCAATGGGATTGGCTGAACCGTGTAAAAGCTGAATAGTGGTAACCCCACCGGCCAAGTTTCTATAGATGTCCATATCCTCTGGGTCAATGGCATCTTTCATCCGAACTTCAGCAGATGAGTTATGTCCCGCTTCATTGATGGTTATCGCTGCGATATGTGAGTGTTCATCGATGATTCCAGCGGTAAGGTGCTTGCCCGTGGCATCCATAGTAGTGGCACCACCAGCATTGAGTCCTTGTCCAACCTTAGAAATTTTTCCATTTTTCACCAAAACATCTGTGTTTTCCAAAACGCTTGTGCCTGTCCAAACAGTGGCATTTTTGAAGAGGATATTTTCTGGCTTGGGCTTGGTTTTGTAGCCATACCCCACATTTGGATAGGAAAGCGCCATCAAATTTGGTTTTCCGGAAGTTGCTTCTGTGGGTTCAGCCTTATATCCAGCAGTTTTGGTCAGGTTTACGTTGGTTTCACTTCCGTTGGAAAGTGCTATCGTAGCTGAAATATTCTCTGAAGCTGGAATAACTTGGGCAATTAAACGATACGAAGTGGTCTCATTTTCTGAAAAGGCCACATTCAACCAATCTCCACTGTAGTCGATTTTAGATTCAAGTTTTTCCGTTCCTTTTTTGACCTCAACTTTTAGTTTGCTTATTTCGCCAGTTATGGAAACTGAAAAGGTTTGACCATTAACGGAGAGGCTATAATCTCCACGGATATCTTTTTGATCTTTGGATTGAATCACATTTTTAGACCCTTGTACCCAGTTCTCATAAAGAGTGGTCCCTTTATCGAAAATGTCTCCAGATGCAACTAAAAAATTGGCCTGACTGCCGGGCTTTAGGGAACCAATTTCATTTGACTTGCCCAGGATTAAAGCTGGAGTTGTTGTGAGTGCCTCCAAAGCCTTGGTTTTAGAAAGTCCATACAAAATAGCTTTTTGTAGTTTGGGATTAAGGTCGGAAGGCGATTTTAAATTGTGCAATGTAAACGAAAATTCAACCCCATTGTCTTCAAGTGCTTTTGGGTTGGAAGGTGCCAAGTTCCAATGCCTCATATCTTTTAGGGAAACATATTGGGCTTCGTAAGGATTGGAAACATCATATGCATCTGGAAAGTTTAAGGGCACAATCAACTTGGCGTTTGTAGCTTTTATATCCTGAATACGCTCGTATTCATCACCTCCCGCCAAAATAGCGTACTGTATTCCAAATTGGTCCCCAATTTTGTCGGCACGTAGTACATTTCCATTATCGCCTGCTGCAAAAATTTGGGTAAGTCCCTTGTTTTCCATCAAGGCTTCCAAAGAAAGGTCTTTGGTGTCCACTTTACCCTTGCTGTACCAATCCAAATCATAGTATAATTGGCGCATCAAGGCGATGGCACCCATAATTGAAGTGGGATAGGATTGCGTTTTTGCAATGCTCTTATCAAAAGAAAAATACTGGGCTGATTCATCCTCCAGGATACGCTGCGCTTCACTGGCTTCGTCGTTGAGTGAAACCAAAACTCCAGTTCCACGGGCAATTCCATCTTGAATGTGGGCATTCATTACCCCAAAACCAACTTTTCTCAGCTCTTCGGCTTTCTTGGCATCATAGGAAAATTGGGCAATAGCATCATTTTCTGGCATAATATGGTCGTTCCAATAATAGCCTTCCCTGGTGGGTTCATATTGGGAAGATCTGCCTTTAGCATCTGCTTTTTCGGGCTTCTTCACTCCAAAATCAGAAAAAACATCTATAAATGAAGGGTAGATAAATTTTCCTTGTAGATCTTCAACAATGGCATTTTTGGGAATATTGACTGATTTTCCAACTTGGACCACTTTTCCATTTTGAATGAGAAGAGTGCCGTTTTGGATGACCTCTGAAGGGGTCACGTAAATTTTGGCATTGGTAAATGCCCGGTAATTGCTGTTTTTGGCTTTGACTCCATCATTCTTTGGAAAGTACTCCTGTGCGAACAGGGAGGCACTTCCTAAAAATAGGAGCAGAGCTGTTAGTTTGATTTTCATATATCCGGTATTGAATTAGTCGGACTAAAGGTAACGGAAGCGTGTGTTTTGCACAAGTTGAACTCAACCCGTTTTTTTATGGTGATTGATCATGAGTCCAACCACGGAGTGATAGCTAAGAATTCCCTCTTTCTGATTGTTCACCTTTAAAAAAGTATTGAATATCGACTTGAATAGGGGTTCCATTGGATTTTGGTAGCTTTCCCAAAAACTCCGCAACTCTTGATAGTTTTTTTTGACTCCAGGATTCAACTGTGCTATGATTTCCTTGGATTTAGTTTTGTCCTTTCGGGCTAAATCAGAAAGGCAATATCCCAAAGCATGATTGTAAGCGGAATATTTAAAATAAATGTCATCACTATTGGAAGTCACCAAAAACCCGATAAAATTTGTAGCATCCTCAGCCGAGTAGCCTAATTGATGTCCCACCTCATGGCCACTTACTGCGGGCAACCTAAAAAATGGCATAATTCCATTCACTTGGGCCTCGTTGGTAAAGGGATTCAAGTACCCTCCGTAGCCCATATACGTGAGTGGAATACTGTAAATGGATGATTTTAAACTGTGATTACGGTATTCAAAATCGGGATAATCATTTTGCAGTTTAATGTACCCTTCTTCGGTTTTCTGGAAAATTTCTCTTCGGGAATAGGGAACTTCCACAGCGTTTAGACTATCACCAGTAATTTGCATTTGGTAGGAATTGGTCTTTTCCACCATATATTCGGTGAAGGTTACCAATTCTTCCAAAGTGTATTCTTTTTCAATGCCCAGCTTCCATGTAATGGGTTGTCTGTAATAATTCATCCCCCACAACAGATGAAACGCAAGATAAGTAATGGACAATGCGACCGCAATGTCCTTCAGAAAAAATAATGGCTTTGTTCTGATGGATTTCCAGTGTTTGTATATGTATCGAAATGCCAAAATAGCCAAGAGGGTGTAGAGCAAATCCCCAAATGAAAAGGGAATCCAACCTAAAAGTAGCCGCAACACTTTTGAAATAGTTGGGTATAGTCCATTGCTATAATACTCTTCCACAAAATTGGGGTAACTACCCATCCATTTTACCAAAAGGATTTGTAGGGGTAGGGCGAGGGCTATGATTGTCTTGGTTTTTCGTCCCATTGCTAAGCGTACGAGAATAAAAAAAAGCCGCACGGAAAAGTACGGCTTTTTCTATGGTTTTTCAATTTGGTTTACTCTTGAATCTCGGTGATTTCCAAATCAAATACTAAATCAGAATTTGGTGGAATGGGTCCACTGCCCTGTGCACCGTAGCCCAAATGTGGAGGAATGAACAGTCGAACCTTATCTCCAACTTTCATAGTTTGGAGTCCTTCTTTAAAACCAGGAATCAATCGAGCTTGAGGACCATATTCCATAGGAAATGGTGCATAACCACCCTGATCTCTTCGAGCTGGATTTAATTGATTGAATTTTTCGGCTACTTCTTGCATGTTACTGTCAAATAGGTCTCCATTGGACAAATATCCTGCATAATTGACCATTACCTGTTGTCCTTCTTTGGGTTGCTCACCTTCGCCTTTGACCAAGGAATAGATTTTCAATCCTGTTGGAGTTTCTTCGGCTTCCTCTTTTTGTTGGGCAAATTCTGCAACCAAATCTTCCTTCATTTTTTTAAACGCAGCTTCTTGGGCTTTGGCCTCTTCAAAGTAGTTGCTCATGATCTGTATGGCGTCAAACTTTTTGGCCTCTTTGCCATTGCGTACAATTTCTACTTTGTTCATGACAACGGGTACTTTGGGCTTATCGCCTGGTGCAGTTTCAACATTGGCAATGGAATCAACTACATCCATACCTTTCACCACTTCTCCGAAAACCGTATGCTTGCCATTTAACCATGGGGTAGCCTTGTGGGTTATAAAGAATTGACTGGTGTTGGTCTTTGGACCACGATTAGCCATGGAAAGCATTCCTTTTTTTGAATGCAACAAAGAATCGTTGAATTCATCTTTAAAAGTGTACCCAATATTTCCACTTCCGGTTCCAGATGGATCACCCCCTTGAATCATGAAGTCTTTAATGACTCGGTGAAACATGACGCCGTCATAGAACTTCTTTTCTTTATACTCATCGTTTACAAAAGGACTATTGCCTTCGGCAAGGGATACAAAATTTGCTACGGTAACCGGGGTTTTTTCATATTCCAATTTCACAATAATGTCTCCTTTGGTGGTTTGGATATCGGCAAAGATACCATCCCCCAATTCGGCATACTTACTGGATTTACATCCAATAAGAACCATGGAAAACAATGTGATCAGCAATAAGGATTGTTTCATTTTTATACGTTTTAATTTATACTGTCTTTATTTATGATAATGGTGTGAAGTTCCACTGATGATTTTATCGGGGTCTGAGGCGCTACGGCATTATTGTCACCTTGATAGCCATATGCCTGTAAAGATGGGAAAACAAAGGTTGCCTTTTCACTGATCTTGAGCAGTTTTACGGCGTTCTGAAGTCCCGGAAAAAGTTGTTGTTTATCCACCACATGCGATGTAGGACCTACCTCCTCCGCACTGTAAATGGTGTCGTTGTTCAAAGACATTACATTGTAGGAGAACAATATTTGGTCATTGGTTTGTGGAGCGTAAGTGGCGGTATCGTTTTTGGTTTCAAAATAATACCAAAATCCGTTGGGACTTGTTAAATATTCGTGGATGGTGTCCTTGGCAATCAATTCCTGAATCAGCTTTTCCTCTTTGGCCAATAACGCTTTGTTCCGTTCCACAGATTCCTTGAAAAAACTTCCAGATTTTACTTCTATGGGTCGGCGAGGTTCTGGGCCTCCACAGCTCAAACACAGCAGTGCGAATAAAAGAATCAAGATGGGTCTCATGGATTCAACTCACTTTTATAGTTTTTCAGGATTTCATTGAAACGGTCAATGGTTTCCTGCATGGAAAGATCACTTTTTCCGCCCGCGGCGTTGTCATGTCCACCACCATCAAAATGTTCGCGTGCAAATTGATTAACAGAGAAATCCCCAACAGAACGCAATGAAATTTTGATAATGCCCTCTTCCTTGTTTTCAATAAAAATTAGGGCAAAAATAATGCCTTCCAGCGTTAAACCATAGTTTACGAACCCTTCTGTGTCACCTTTTTTAAAATCGTATTGGTCCAATTCCTCTTGTGTCAACGTAATGTAGGCCGTTCTGTATTCTGGTAGAATGACCATATTGCTAAGGGCCACTCCTAACAAATGGAGGCGAGAGGGTGAATTTGTGTCAAAAACTTGACGATGGATTTCCATGTTGTCAGCACCTTTGTCAATAAGATTGGCAACAATGCGATGGGTATTACTTGAAGTGGAACGATATTTAAACGAACCCGTATCTGTCATAATACCCGTGTAGAGATTGGTGGCAATATCAGCAGTGATGCTGTTGGTTTGACCCAAAAATTCAATAAAATTATAGATCATCTCACAGGTAGAACTCATGGTGACATCAGAATACGTCACTTTCGCGTAGTCACTGGGCTGTTGGTGATGGTCGATCATGATGAAATCTGCATCTCTGTCTTTTAAAGCAGCTTCCATGGACCCAATTCTAGATAGATCATTAAAGTCCAACGTAAAAATAACCGTAGCCTCATCCAAAAGTGCGTAGGCTTCTTGAGGCTGCCATTCAAAATTCACAACCTCATCATTGCCGGGCATCCATTTCAAGAATTTGGGATAATCATTGGGCGAGACCACATGAGCGGTTTGCCCCATTCCCTTCAGAAAACCACAAAGACCCAAGCAAGCGCCCATGGCATCACCATCGGGGTTTTTATGGGGTACAATAACGATTTTTTGAGGCTGGGAAAGAATCGACTTAACTGTCGTGATATCCGCTAAATTCATGCGGCCAAATATACAATAATATAATATAGAGGTAACTCCTGATGCCCTATTTTTGTTTTTTGTGAAGTTTAAAGTAATGAAGATTTTTTCTGTTCCATTATGTGCCCTTGTGCTTCTTTCTGGATGCAAAAAGAAGGAAAATCCAAAGGATTCCACTTTTGTCGTGGCTTTTGGTTCGTGTAATATGTCACAGGAATCCAATCTGTTTTGGGATGATATTCTAGCAGAAAACCCAGATGTTTGGATTTGGGGCGGCGATATTGTCTACGCCGATACGGATGATGTGGAAAGGTTAAGAACCATATACGCTATGCAGGATACCGTGGCAGGATATGCTGCTTTGAAGGCAGAAATTCCCATCATCGGTACTTGGGATGATCATGACTTTGGTGTCAACGATGGTGGGTCTAATTTTGCCATTAAGGCAGAAAGCCAACAGGTGTTTTTGGATTTTATGGGGGTTTCCAAAGATAGCCAGCGACGAAATCAAGAAGGCGTTTATACCTCCCATAATTATGAGACCCCAGAGGGTAAAGTGAAAGTTTTGATTTTGGACACCCGCTATTTCCGAAGTGAATTGGTGAAGGATGAAGACCCAGACCGACGATACCAACCCAATTTGGACAGTGATGCCACCGTCCTTGGTGAAGCGCAGTGGAAATGGCTGCAAAACGAATTGAAAACTTCTGATGCTGATTTCAATCTTATCATGTCCAGTATTCAGTTTTTATCAAGGGAACATGGGTTTGAAACTTGGGGCAATTTTCCAAAAGAAGTGGAAAAACTCGAAAACATGATTGTGGATTCCAAGGCAAAAGGGGTGATTATTTTGTCTGGAGACCGACATATTTCCGAGTTCTCTAAAAAGACACTTTCCGGAATGACATATCCATTGATTGACTTTACCAGCAGTGGGCTTACCCATTCGTATTTCAGCTTTAGTGGGGAGCCTAATCGGTATCGGGTTGGAGAGGTAATATCCGGCAAGAGTTACGGAATAATAACCTTAGATTTAAGAAATAGAGAAGTTGATTTCAGGATAATGGGTGACAATGACGTGGTTTTGCAAGAATTAAAACAGACCTATTAAGCCTTGCCCGTTATTTGAAAAAGCGTACTTTTGCGCAAAATTTAAAGTAAATGACTGGAAATAGAACGTTTACCATGATTAAGCCCGATGCTGTTGAGAACGGGTACATTGGTGCGATTTTGGAAAAAATAACAGCTGCTGGCTTTAAGATTGTGGCCATGAAGTACACGCAGTTGAGCAAAAGAGATGCAGAGGAATTTTATGGCATCCACAAAGAGCGTCCATTTTTTGGAGAGTTGGTTGAATTTATGACCCGTGGCCCCATTGTGGCAGCCATATTGGAAAAGGACAATGCCGTTGATGATTTTCGCGCATTGATCGGTGCTACCAATCCAGCTGAAGCTGCCGAAGGTACCATCCGTAAACTATACGCAAATGACATCGCAGAGAATGCCGTTCACGGTTCTGATAGCGATGACAATGCAGCCATAGAAGGTGCTTTCCATTTTTCAGGAAGGGAAGTATTTTAATTGAAAATGAAAATTAAAGGGAAAGCCGCTCAATTTGAGTGGCTTTTTTTATTGGAGAACAATAGCAATTTCTCACCTCCTGTTTTTGACGTAATGGTTCCTACGTTACGCAATCCAATTTTTTCCAATAATCGGCAAGATTTGTCATTTATTGGCAGTACAATGGCCATAACACATTCGAATTTAAGAGTGGACTCAGCATGGTTCATTAGGACATGACATGCTTCCAACATCAATCCTTGTCCTTCAAATTCGGGAAGCAAGGCAAAACCAATATCCGGATGATTTAAATAATCGCGTTGCAAAAATCCACAGAGCCCAACAGGAATCAAAGACGATTTCAAACAAAGTTTATAAAGTCCAAAGCCATTCTTATTATAGGAATCGATTAAACTCTCATCAATATAGGTCAGGGCCTGTTTCTTGGTTGTTACCCCCTTGTCACCGATGAATTTAAGCCAGCTTGGACTGTTTAGCAATTGTAGAATGAAATCGGCATCGTTATGGCTGGCTTCCAGTATAAGCAGTCGTTCGGTTTCTAGAATGGTTTTCACGACTTTTAGTATTGGTTCATTTACCGCAGTACCAGTTTCTTCACCAATTCCCTTCCCAATTCCTCATTGATCATGGCAATGATTTTGGTTTTGCCCAGACTCAATTCTTCACGAAGAACGGAAGAGGATAACGACACAAAAAGTGTATCATTTTTAAGCTCCACACCTGTGGTGTAGTTGTTAACCCCATTTCCCATCAAATTGGCCCAAGCTTCCCGCGCATCCACCTTGTCCATGCCCTTTTGGAGCTTATTTTCTTTGATAAACTCGTTCAACGCTTCGCTCAAGGGTAAATTTGAATTCTGTCGCTTTGCCATTATTGGGGGATTTTAATGGGTTCAAATCGTTTGTAGAAATAGGTGACGCCTTCTTGGTTGACCACAGCGAACGAAGTGGAATCCAGTTCCACCAGAGTTTCCTTCCAATCACTAAGATTGTTTTGGTAGTGCATGGCAAAACCGTTGCTCACTTCCTCAATCGAGAAATTCTCGGTATCGTTTGAAGTCGCGTAGCTGCCATCAAATTTTGGCTGCATCTTTTTTCTGTAGCCTTTGTTTTCCTTTAATTGTATAAAATCGATGCTGGGGTTCATTCCATATTCTTTTACGCTACCGTCCGGAAAAACGACCTCATCAATTTCCCAATAGCCGTTCAAATAATGAAGGTCCGCCTCGGTAACCGTGTTTTTTTTGCAGCCCAACATCATCAAAATCAGGAAAAAAGGAAGAATTCGAGACATACTACAAGGTAAAAATTTTATAGCTCTGGTGAATGGTTTTAACAACATTTTCCGTGCGCTCGGCATGGGTGTCGCTTATAAAAATCTGTCCGAAATTCTCATTTTTAACCAGTCCAACAATGTGTGATACCCGACTCTCGTCCAGCTTGTCAAAAATGTCATCCAACAGTAAAATTGGTGTGGTGCTGGCCAGTTCTTTAATAAAATGGAACTGGGCCAGTTTCAATGCAATCAAAAATGATTTTTGCTGCCCCTGACTACCGAATTTTTTAATAGGATGTCCCGCTATGGTAAAGTTCAAATCGTCTTTATGGATGCCCACCGAAGTATATTGCAGCGCCCTGTCCTTGTCGATGTTGCTTTCTAAAAGTTTCAGTAGGCTTCCTTCGGAAAGTTGACTGTCATACGCAAGCATGATTTCTTCGTTTTTATCCGAAATATGGGCGTACTGTTCTTGAAAAATCGAAATAAAAGAGGAAATAAAAGCTGTTCTTTTTTTATGGATTTCTGTTCCAAGCTGATGCAGTTGCTCGTTATAGATTGCAAGCGTGTTGGGGTCAAAGGTGTGGTTGGCCACAAAATACTTCAATAGCGAATTCCGCTGTACCAACACTTTGTTGTATTTAATGAGGGTCTGCAAATACGCTTTGTCCGACTGCGAAATAACACCATCCATAAATTTTCGTCGCGTGTCACTTCCCTCAAGAATGAGATCCCGGTCCGAAGGCGAGATGATGACCAACGGCAAAAACCCGATGTGCTCTGAGAATTTTTCATAGGTCTTACCGTTGCGTTTAATGACTTTTTTTGTGCCTTTTTTAAAGGAGCAGAGTATTTTTTCGGTACGCCCTTCCTTCTCAAATTCACCTTCAACCACAAAAAAATCCGTATCGTGTTTTATGTTATGAGTGGACACCGGATTAAAATAACTCTTGCCAAAACAGAGGTGGTAAATAGCATCCAAAATGTTGGTCTTCCCCACACCATTATCGCCCACAAGACAGTTGATGACTGGGTCAAAATCCAGCGATTTGGAATCAAAATTTTTGTAATTGACTAAAGATAAATGTCTTAAAAACATAAAAAGTTAGTGGAACAAATGGATTTTTAGGGTTTGGGAACCAATTAAAGATTCCAAAAATAACGAATAAATTGCCTTTTGGTTTTGGATAAAAACTTTATTTTTGCGCGACCAATTAAATGACGCATGGCAACATACAAGAAGAGAGGCTTTAAGCCAAAAAATAAGGCTGAAGAGGCTCAAGTTGAAGAACATGACAGCACAACGGCTGAAGTATTCAATACCCTTGATGAAAGTGCTTCCAAGACCGAAGCATGGGTTCAGAAGAACCAAAACTATATTTTAGGGGTAATTGGGGCTGTAGCTGTTGGGGTTTTGGCTTTTTTGGCCTACCACCAATTCATACAAAAGCCTAAAGAGGCCCAAGCAGCCAATGAATTGTACTATCCACAACAATATTTTGATCAGGCTTTGGCGAGTGAAACTGCCAAGGACTCCTTGTTTACTTTGGCCTTGAACGGTGCAGAGGGAAAATACGGATTTTTGGATATCATCGAAGAATACAGTGGCACCAAAGCCGCTAATTTAGCTGAATATTCTGCTGGAATGACTTATTTAAACCTTCAGCAATATGGAGAGGCTGTTTCCCATTTAGAGAATTTCTCATCCGATGATGCTATCATGGGTGCCATGGCAAAAGGAGGCATCGGTGATGCATTTGCACAATTGAACCAGCCTGAAGATGCTTTGGATTACTATGAAAAGGCAATTGCACATAGTGATAATGAGTTCACTACACCAAGATTCTTATATAAAGCAGGTGTTATTGCCATGGAAATGAATCAGAAGGAGAAGGCTTTGGGATATTTTGAACGTATCAAGGAGGAATATCCAAAATCCCCTGAGGGTATTGGTATTGACGGCCTTATTGGAATGGCCCAAAATTAAATTATGGCCACCGAGAACAAGAATTTATCAACGTACGATAAGACTAAAATCCCAAATGCGAAGGACCTTCGATTTGGGATTGTTGTTTCTGAATGGAACACTGAAATTACTTCGGCTCTCGCCAAAGGTGCTTTTGATGCCTTAATTGATTGTGGTGCCAGGGCAGAAAATATCCTAAAATGGGATGTGCCTGGAAGCTTTGAACTCACCTTCGGAAGCAAAAAGATGATTACGACCCAAAAAGTGGATGCAGTAATTGCCATTGGCAGTGTAATCCGTGGGGAGACCAGTCATTTTGATTTTGTCTGCAGTGCTACAGCTCAAGGCATCAAAGACTTGAATGTAGCCTATGATGTTCCCGTAATTTTCTGTGTCCTGACGGATGACACTATGCAACAGGCCAAGGACCGCAGTGGAGGTAAGCATGGCAATAAAGGAACAGAAGCTGCTATCGCGGCCATTCAAATGGCCGTGTTGGGGAAGTAACCTCAAGTTCAAGTTTCAAGCTCAAGTTCAAAGGAAGAGCAAAGCTCAAAAAAAACCAACAGTTCAATATTTCTACTGCCCAAGAATAAGAGCTAGTCTATCTAGTGTCTGTTCTTATTTCTTGACTCTTGCACTTGAAACTTGCACTTGAACTTGTCCGCTGTTAACATTTTTTGGCAGTAGGGCTTTACCCCTTTTTTCTATTTTAAGTACCTTTGAAGTTACACGGAAAAGGATATCATGCGAAACCCGCTGAAGCTCAGGAAAAATAAGTCGTTCAATTATTCACCACGCTATTACAAGGGTGAGGGCAATCCTTTTAAAATAGAACACAAACTAGATAAATTCAGAAGTACCGCAAATACAAAACGGGGACTCAAAAACAAGGTTACCTCTGCCATGGATGACCTTAAAGTGGAGGGGGACAAAAACCTGAAACTTCGTTTTCTCATCATCGTGGCCATTTTGGTCCTGTTGTTCCTTTTTGTGATCGACTTTGATTTATCGATATTCCTGAATCCATAATGGCCGACATTATTAAACTTTTACCGGACCATGTTGCTAATCAGATTGCAGCAGGGGAGGTGGTACAGCGGCCAGCCTCTGTTGTTAAGGAATTATTGGAGAATGCCATCGATGCTGGGTCTACAAGCATTAAATTGATAGTTAAAGATGGTGGTAAGGCATTGATTCAGGTTGTGGATGATGGTATTGGTATGAGTGAAACGGATGCCCGTTTGTCTTTTGAACGACATGCCACCTCCAAAATATCCTCTGCCCAGGATCTGTTCAATTTGCAGACCAAAGGATTTCGGGGCGAGGCCTTGGCTTCCATTGCAGCCATTGCCCATGTGGATATGCAGACCCGAACCGAATCCAAAGAAGTTGGGACACACTTAAAGATTGAAGGAAGCAAAATTGTTTCGCAAGAGGTTGTGGCAACTCCAGTCGGCACCTCCATTTCGGTAAAGAATCTTTTTTTTAATATTCCAGCGCGACGTAATTTTTTGAAGTCAAATCAAGTGGAGCTTCGTCATATCACGGATGAGTTCCATCGGGTGGCCTTGGTGCATCCCAACATCGAATTTCATTTTTACAATAATGGTTCTGAGATTTTCAACTTGCCCAAGGGCAAGCACCGACAACGAATTGCCCATATTTTTGGAAGTAAAATGGAAAGTCGTTTGGTTCCTGTAAATGAGGAAACCGAGGTGGTGCGGATTTCGGGATTCATCTGTAAGCCCGAGTTTGCTAAAAAGAGCAGGGGAGAGCAGTTTTTCTTTGCCAACAACCGATTTATCAAGAGCCCATATTTGCATCATGCGGTGGTAGCAGCTTTTGAAGGGCTCATCAAACAGGATATGTACCCGGGCTACTTTTTGTATTTGGAAGTGGACCCGTCTTCCATCGATATCAACATTCACCCCACAAAGACCGAGGTCAAATTTGATGATGAAAATACACTGTATGCCATTCTTCGGTCAACCATAAAACACAGTTTGGGTCAGTTTAACGTGGCTCCAGTCTTGGATTTTAATCATGACCCCAATTTGGATACACCCTATGCCTACAAAGAAAAAGGGGCAACGCTGCCCAAGGTTACGGTAGACCCAACCTTTAATCCATTTCAGGATTCTTCAACGGGAAGGAGTAGTGGAGGCAGTTTCCAAAAAAAGAGCAGTAAAGGCTGGGAAGGATTATACGAAGGCCTTGAAAAGGATGTGGATATTGAGGAATTCAGTAGTGTGGCCATCGAATCCGAAGGAGAAATCCAGGGGACCATTTATGAAGAGGACCATTTGGCAGAAGAGCATTTGGCCGCCACTTTTCAATTGCGACGTAAGTATGTGGTGAGCACTGTGAAATCTGGAATGTTGGTGATTCATCAAAAAAGGGCGCATGAACGTATCCTTTTTGAAAAATTTTTGGGAGAAATCACCGTAAAAGAAGGCGTGAGCCAGCAACTTTTGTTTCCTTTGGAACTCACTTTCAACAAACAGGAGTTGGGCATCTTAAAAGAAATCAAGGATAGCCTGACAAACATTGGTTTTGCCTTTGAAAGTTTGGAGGAAGAAACGGTAAAAGTGACAGGCGTTCCGCCGGTGGTTCCCGAAAGTGGAATTGGCACGGTATTGGATCGCTTGATAGCGGATTACAAAGAGGGGTTTATGGAGGGTTCCCTTTCTCAGGCCGAAGTATTGGCCAAGGTGCTGTCCAAGAACTTGGCGGTACGCACTGGAGAATTTCTGGATCAAGAATCGCAACAGGCGTTGGTGAACAATTTGTTCGCTTGCAAGGAACCCACGTTGAGTCCGTTTCAAAAATTGACATATACCATTATCTCTGAAGGAGATATCGATAAAAAATTTAGCTAGATGGGTAGAATGACCGAGGCAGTAAAACACCTGCTGATCATCAATGTGATCTTGTTTTTTGCCACACAATTATATGGGGATCAATTGTTTCAATGGTTAGCACTTTGGTTTCCCAAGAATGCCAATTTTGAATGGTGGCAAATAGTTAGCCACATGTTCATGCATGGTGGATTGATGCATATTTTGTTCAACATGTATGCATTATGGGCTTTTGGAACCCCATTGGAACGAATGTGGGGAAGGAATAAGTTCCTTTTCTTTTACTTTTCGGCGGGATTGGGTTCAGCTATGCTTCATACCGGGGTGAACTATTATTTTTTTAGCGAAGGTTTAAATGCTTTGGAAAGTGCAGGTGTAGCAAAGGCCCAAGTGATGGATATTATTTCCAGTGGCCAATATAGTCCTGATTGGTACAATGTTGTTCCCAGAAATACTGTTGACAGTATGCTCACCGCCTTTAATACACCGGCAGTTGGCGCTTCTGGAGCTATTTATGGGGTTTTGGTAGCCTTTGCCTTTGTCTATTCTGAAGCCAAACTCATGCTGATATTTCTGCCTGTGCCTATCAAGGCCAAATATTTTGTACCCTTATTGATTGCCGGGGATTTAATCTTCGGTATCAGCAATGTAAATACCGGTGTCGCACACTTTGCACATATTGGAGGTGCCTTAATTGGGTTCATAATGATGTGGTATTGGAAGAAAAACCAGTTTAACAATAATCGTTGGGATTGATCTATGGCGAGTGGAGGAATACAATATTATATCGCAAGGATGAACATCGCTGAAAAGCTGATAGCCATCAACGTACTTGTTTTTATTTTGGATGGTCTTTCCTTGGCTCTACTGGGCTATTCCGTGTCACAATGGTTCCATTTGCCCAAGGGTTTCATGGATTTTTTTGGCCAGCCTTGGTCCTTGGTCACCTATTCCTTTTTTCACGGAGGGCTGGGGCATATTTTTTGGAACATGCTTATGCTCTATTTTACAGGAAGGATTTTCCTCAATCTTTTTGATGCGCAGCGATTCATAAATGTCTACTTTTTAGGGGTCATCATTGGTGGGTTGGTATTCCTTCTTAGCTATAATGTATTTCCAACCCTATTGAATACAAATACAGCTTTGATTGGTGCTTCTGCCGGGGTTACCGCCGTACTCATTTTCATTTGTGCCTACATTCCCAATCAAGAGGTTAGAATCATATTTTTTAATGTGAAGTTATGGTATGTAGGGGCATTTTTTGTTTTGGTCGACTTGATTCAGATTCCGTATGGTGGAAATATAGGAGGAAGGTTAGCACACTTGGGCGGCGCTTTTTTGGGGTACATTTATGCCAGACAATTACTGAATGGAAGGGAT
This sequence comes from Allomuricauda sp. ANG21, assembly GCF_040705235.1. NCBI lineage: Bacteria > Pseudomonadati > Bacteroidota > Flavobacteriia > Flavobacteriales > Flavobacteriaceae > Allomuricauda > Allomuricauda sp. ANG21. The sequence goes on from NZ_JBFCVT010000005.1 coordinate 199,672, forward strand.
ATTGGTTCAGGATTCAGCAAACTCTGGGACGGCATAGTTCAACTCTTTAAACCCAAAGAGAAAAAAGCACCCTTAAAAACCGTATACAAAAAAAATGCAGCAAAGAAGGGCGCATCCGATTACGATAAGGAGGCCCATCAGCGAAAAATAGATGCCATTTTGGACAAGATTAGTAAGTCGGGTTATGAGAGTCTGTCCAAAGAGGAAAAGGATTATTTGTTCAAAGCAGGTAAGGAAGATTGATTTGTGAAAAAGCTATCATTTGTCGATAAAATTATTTTTTTTCTGAACGGTGTCTTTGCTCTGTTACTTTTACTTGCACTGTTGGTACCTTTCATTCCAACAAATTGGGTGCCCTCATTGTCAGTCATCAGCTTGGTTGCTCAGTTTTTGGTTGTTTTGAATCTGGTTTTTGTGGTCTATTGGTCTCTAAGAAAAAAAAGACATTTTTTACTATCAGGTGTTTTATTGGTTTTATGGTATGTGGTATTGGGATCTTTTTATAGATTTTCAGGAAAAGAGGAGAAAACCAATGATGATGACTCTTTTACAATTATGAGCTTCAATGCAAGGAGCTTTAATGAACTCAAACAATTGGATGTCGAAAATATAGATAGTCTTATCTACGACTTTGTTACCGAAAAGAACCCGGACATTGTGTGTTTTCAGGAAACATATTATGTAATGAAGCGTAACAATGCCCTGTCTCAGTACAAATACAAATACGTGGATTTTATTTATGGAAAACACAAAGGAAAAGTAATCCAGTCTGTTTATTCCAAGTTCCCAATCATTAAAATAGATTCCCTAAGTTTCCCCAAAAGCTTTAATAATGCGATTTATTCAGATATTTTGATAGGTATGGATACTGTTAGGGTTTATAATGTCCATCTCCAATCATTTCGGATTGTTCCTGGGTTGAATACCATCAAAAATGAGGAATCTTCAATATTATTTTCCAAGTCAAGGAGGGTAATGCTCAAACAATATGAACAAGCCAACTTAATAAGGAAAAGTATGGCGCAAACCTCTCATAAGAAAATTGTGGTGGGAGACTTCAATAACACACAGTACTCCAATATTTACCATATAATTAAAGGAGACATGAACGACACCTACATGGAAAAAGGTTCTGGTTTTGGAAGAACATATGATCTTTTGGGATTTCCTTTGCGTATTGATTATATTTTTGCTGATTCCGATTTTGAAGTAGTCGCCCATAAAAACTTCAACGAAAAATTATCCGATCACTATCCTGTCATGGCCACTTTACGACTTTCTTCAAAGCAGTAGGCAATCCGTCATATCCGCAATGATATGTATAATCATTGCCAGCCCAACAATTCGGGTTACTTTAAAAAAGGGTAGAATGCAATACAACAAAATAGCCCAGTACGAATGCAATGGGTGAAAACCGATACTACACCGATTTGGGTCAAACAAAGGATTGGCCCAAAAGTGATCTACATCGATTACGATTCCCATCAAGAGAATAAGCGCAATTTTTATTCTGTTTTCTTTAAAAAAGAAAAAAGCAATGAGGATGGGAACCAAAAAATGGATTCCGTAATGTAGGAGGTGTCTATACATCCAAAAAATCTAAAGACTGACTTTTCAAGTAGGAAAGCGTGTTGGGACCTTCATTGAACAAAAGGTCCAAAACACTTAGATTAGGTATAAAACCATGGCGTTCCCCAAAAACCTGGGTATAGGGCTCAATTTTTAAGGGAGCTTCTTTTTTGGCCTCGACCAAAAATCGCGCGTCAAAATAGTTCCCTGGTTCAGGCTCATATCTGGAGGTCTTTTCCGTTGGAAATTCAATTCCCAGACAATCGGCTATGGTATGTATGGTTTTCAGGTTATACTCAAATAGTGAATCGTCGTTTCCCTCATATAAGGGTCTTATGTCATCTTCATAAAACTCAAAGAAAGGTGAGGTCCTATAGGCTGTTTCCAAGGTACGCCAATGTATCTTCTTCCAATTATAGGTATTGTCCAGTTCAACATCTGTGTATTTTTGGCGACCTTCAGCGCCTCCCACATGTTTTATGGGAATATTGAGCATGTGCTTGCCCTTATCTGTGCAGATATAACATCGATTGCGATAGGTTTGCTTTTGAAAATTGTCATTAGCTTCCCAAATCACATCTTCTTGCACCAATGCGGCGAAGGTGGCAATACTTGGAAAATAGCAGGGATGGACTAGTATTTGTTGATTTGTTGATTCGATTATGATGGTGGTTATCAGTTGCTTACTTGGTTTGGTGATTTCTCAAGGAATTGAGTTTGTTTGTTATGCTTTCCAATTGCTTCCTGAGATTTTGATAAGTATCCATTGCAATGAAGTCTAATTCAAGTGCTAAAATTAACTGATTTAGCACTTCAACCGAAGAACCAAAAGAAATTGTGGTAAAATGCGCTTTATCCTTATTGGTCTTCCGAGCTGAACCTTCTGCAATGTTGGAACAGATTGAAACTGCTGCTCTTCGCATTTGAGAAGTCAACCCAAATTTTTCATCATCTGGAAAGGTAGATGTTACATTATAGATTTCTTTAGTAAAATCTTTGGATTCTTTCCATACTTCAAGTTTTTCAAAAGAATAGGTGTACATAGGTTAAGTTGTTCAGATAAACAGATGAACAAATTAACCATTTTCTTTATTCTTTCTTCGTTTTCTGAAAAAGTCGAACACAAACCAACCCGCAATCAATGCAACAAAATACCAACGATAAGACACTGGTTCTCCACTTCCACCAACGGTGGTAAAGACCCTTTCCCAACGTGGCCTCCAATTGGCAATACCTTCAGTAAAATTATCGAAACTCATCCAAAGAAAGACTGGTTTTCCAACGATGTGGTCGGCAGGCACGTAGCCCCATGTTCTACTGTCCTCAGAGTGGTCTCTATTATCGCCCATCATCCAATAATAATCCTGTTTAAAGGTATAGGAATTGGCTTCTTCGCCATTAATGAACACCTTCTGACCGCTCACTTTTACATCATTATGCTCGTAATCGCGAATAATTTTTTTGTAAAGCGGAATTGTTTTGGAGTTGATTTCAACCGTAGCGCCAGCTTCCGGAATATAAATTGGGCCAAAATTGTCATTATTCCAAGGGTAAAGATTCGGTTTTTGCGGGAACGCACCGCCATACCTGCCTTTGGGCTCTTCGGTCTTAACAACAGAATCAATCGCTGGGTTTTCCCGGAGCCGCAACACCATTTCATCAGTCATATTGGCCATTCTTGAACGTGGCTTTTCCTCGGTTAGGGAAAGTCTCAATTGACGGATAACATCAATAGGGATACCATCCTCATTTGCGATAAGTTCAATCTTCCCATCTTGGGTTCTGTTGGCCCCCAGAACATAAGGGGTTAGAGCATTGTATTGATTTTGGTTCAGCGGACCGGAAATATAAGTCCTTAAATAATCCGAAGCTTCCACCTCTTCCAAAAACCGGCTTGAAACTCCGTTTTTAGCGTAAATTTCATAATCATACATGGGTTTGGCACGGTCAGACAATTTCAATCGGGTGCCATTAATATGCACATAGCCATCAATCACCGCCAAAGAATCCCCGGGTGTGCCTACACAGCGTTTAACGTAGTTCGATTTTTTATCAATCGGTTTTTTCACTGCTTTTTCTGCCTTGAAGAACTGGTAGAGTGTGTCGGAAGGAAGACTGAAAACTACAATATCATTCTTCTTCACACGCTCAAAGCCGGGCAAACGCATATAGGGCAATTGCAACTTGTTGATCCAGGAAGTTTTATGGGTCTCCGGGTTTACATCGGCCAAATATGATCTTGTTTTTAAAACAGGAAGCGTATCGTGTACCATGGGCGCAGCCAAAGTGGTGATTGGAACACGGGCCCCATAGTGAAACTTGCTCACAAAAAGGAAATCCCCAACTCTAAGCGTGCGTTCCAAGGAACCTGTGGGAATCACATACGGTTGAATGAAATAGGTGTGAACAAGGGTCGCCGCTACTATGGCAAAGACAATGGAACTGACCCACTCTCCCAATCCTGTACGTGGCTTTAGACTTCGGTCTTCAATATAGGTTACATCTTCCGCATAGTTGATGTAATAAATATAAAGTCCTAGGGTAAGAATCACCAACCATGTATCCAATAGAGTGTTTTTTCCAAAACTTCGGATGGTCTCCACCCATACTACGGGAATCATCAATAAATTGATGATGGGGATGAATAACAAAATGACCCACCACCAAGGGCGATTGATGATTTTCATTAAAACAACACCATTATAAATTGGAATTGCCGCTTCCCATGCTTTTCGTCCTGCTTTGATATAAAGCTTCCAAGTCCCTAGAAAATGGATGACTTGAATGATCAAGATAAAAATGATCCATTGTGTGCCGCTCATGTGTAAGTTTCTTAGTTAGACTGTCCGCCTAAATTGTTGTTACGTTTTTTAGCTTAGGTTTAACACATCCTTCATGGAGAAAACCCCTGTTTTTCCCAGAATCCATTCGGCGGCTATGACCGCCCCCAAAGCAAAACCTTCCCGGTTGTGTGCCGTGTGTTTTATTTCAATACTATCCACATTGCTTTCATAGCAAATACTGTGTGTTCCAGGAACCATTCCTTCTCGTTTTGAGGTAATAGGTATGATTTTATCACCGGATTTTTCAAGTTGCCATTCGGTATATGCTGTGTTAGTAATGATTCCTTCTGCCAGAGTGATGGCCGTTCCGCTGGGGGCATCCAGTTTTTGGGTGTGATGGATTTCTTCCATAGAAACTTTATACTGTTCCAATTTGGACATCATTTTGGCTAGATGTGCATTCAGCTCAAAAAAAATATTTACCCCCAAACTAAAGTTTGAAGCGTAAATAAATGCACTCTTGTTTTTATTACAGTGTTCCACGGCTTCATTATATTGATCTAACCATCCTGTGGTACCGCAAATTACGGGGACTCCATTTTTAAAACACCCCGTAATGTTATCGAAAGCTGAGTCTGGCGTACTGAAATCAATGGCCACATCCATGGAGGCGTAGTCAATATCAGGCGTGCCAACATCTACTTTTGCAACAATTTTATGTCCCCTGCTTTGTGCAATTTCGGCAATCATTCTACCCATTTTGCCATAACCGAACAGACCTATCCTCATATTCTAAAATTTTACGACCAGAGCCATTCCATAGTTGGGCTGGTTAGTCACAGGATTCAAATCCAAGTATGGCTTAAAGTCCACCGCTAGATTATCATCCACATTGTATTGTTTAAGATGCGCATCCACATTGGCATCAATAATATTCAAGGCATACAGGGCAATGGTGATTACCAAGGCCAAATCTCTATCCCGTTGCGTACGTTCTTGGGCATCTTGCAATGCTTCATCAGAAACATCAGGACCGTTTCCATCTCCATTGATATCAAAAAATTCGTCATCCTCAAAACCCGCAAGTCTTCTTTTGAAGGCATTTCGGGCACTTCTGTAGTTTGTATTGTTTATGGAATAAACATAGATTCCCGTACCTATTGCTCCCCAGACTATTGGAGCTTTCCAGTAGCGCTTGTTGTAGACTTGACCCAATCCGGGAAGAATCGCAGAGTAAAAAGCCGCTTTGCTGGGTGCCAATGGGTTGATGCGTTTTTTTTCATAGGTGACCTCCTGTACGGTAATACCTTTATCCTCAAGATTTTGAGCCAAGGAATCAACAGCCGTGGGTTGGGGTTGCACCTCCTCTTCTTTTTTCTCCTCCTCTTGGGAAAAACCAGTTTGAAGAAACAACAAGAAAAAGAACAACAAAAGAAGGTTTTTATTCACCTGTCAATAGTTTTTTGATACGCTGGAATTCTTCTTCAGAGTGGAATGGAATCACAATCTTACCTTTTCCACTTGCGGAAGCGGTAATGTCCACCTTGGTGGAAAGATGTTCTTTCAGCACGTCAGCTCCCTTGGTCGCAAAGCTGGGTACTTTTTTTAATTCCTTTTTGGAAGCTCCGGATGCACCCTTGGGCTCCTTCAAGGATTTAACCAGTTGTTCCGTTTCACGAACGGAAAGACCATCGGAAACCACCTTCTCATAAACGGCGATTTGCTCCTTCTTTTTGTCTATGTTGATAAGGGCCCGTCCATGTCCCATGCTGATGAAACCATCCCGCATTCCGGTTTGGATGATGGGGTCCAATTTTAATAGTCGGAGGTAATTTGTGATCGTGGAGCGTTTTTTACCTACGCGGTCGCTCAATTTTTCTTGTGTGATTTGGATTTCGTCAATCAATCGTTGGTAGGAAAGAGCAATTTCAATGGGATCTAAATCCTGACGTTGAATGTTTTCCACCAAAGCCATTTCCAAGGACTCTTGGTCATTGGCAATTCGGATGTAGGCCGGTATGGTTTCCAAACCCACCAATCTGGAGGCACGGTACCTTCGTTCCCCGGATACCAACTGAAACTTGTTGAAATCGAGCTTACGAACGGTAATGGGTTGAATAATGCCCAATTCCCGGATGGAACTGGCCAATTCTTCCAAGGCTTCATCGTTAAAATTGGAACGGGGCTGAAACGGATTCATCTCAATGGAATCAATTTCCAATTCCACAACATTACCTATGACCTTGTCCGCATTTTTGTCCGAAACAGATTGAATATCGTTCTCAGGATCTTTCAATAGAGCGGACAGGCCTCTTCCCAAAGCCTGTTTTTTTGTTGCTTTCGCCATCTAAACTTTCTCCTTGTTTTTCTTTAAAATTTCATTGGCCAAGTTAAGGTAATTGGAGGCCCCTTTGCTGCTCGCATCGTATTTTATGATGCTTTCGCCATAACTTGGTGCTTCACTCAGCCTAACATTTCGTTGGATAATGGTGTCGAACACCATATTGGCAAAGTGTTTCTTTACTTCTTCCACAACTTGGTTGGATAGTCTCAACCTGGAATCGTACATCGTCAACAACATACCTTCAATATCTAGATCGTTGTTGTGTATCTTTTGTACGCTTTTTACGGTATTCAATAATTTACCAAGTCCTTCAAGCGCAAAATATTCACATTGAATGGGAATCATCACCGAATCTGCCGCGGTTAGGGCGTTCAAAGTGAGCAATCCCAAAGATGGGGCACAGTCAATAAGGACAAAATCATATCGATCACCCAAATTTTTGAGGGCTTCCTTCATCATATACTCCCTGTTGTCCTTGTCCACCAATTCAATCTCAATGGCCACAAGGTCTATATGTGCCGGGACCAAATCCACATTTGGGGAATCGGTTTGGATGATGACATCCTCCACACGCATAGTGTGCTCCAAAAGCTGATAGGTTCCATGTTCCACAGAATCCACATCAATACCTAAACCGGATGTGGCATTTGCCTGGGGGTCGGCGTCAATCAGCAACACTTTCTTTTCCAAAACACCAAGGGAAGCAGCAAGGTTTACCGTAGTGGTTGTTTTGCCCACACCGCCCTTTTGGTTTGCAATAGCAATAATCTTGCCCATTTCATAGTAAGTTAGGTGCTAAAAATACGATTATTTGAGATGCTATAAAATGTATTTTGTTAACAGGGGGTGAATAACTGGGGCAATCTGCGTTAAAGAAAGTTAAAGTTATATTTATGAGATCGTTATGGGCGATTAATCCATTAAAATCGTTAAGATTTCTAGGGCAGCATCGCTGATTTTTGTTCCGGGTCCAAAAACGGACACTGCACCCTTGTCCAAAAGATGCTTATAATCCTGTTTTGGAATAACACCACCTACAATGACCATGATGTCTTCCCTTCCTAGTTTTTTGAGTTCTTGAACTACTTCGGGAACCAAGGTTTTATGCCCCCCGGCCAAGGATGAAATACCTAGAATGTGCACGTCATTTTCCACGGCTTGTTTGGCTACTTCGGATGGAGTTTGGAACAACGGACCGATATCCACGTCAAAACCAAGGTCCGCATAGCCGGTAGCGACGACTTTTGCACCGCGGTCATGCCCATCCTGGCCCATTTTGGCCACCATGATTCGAGGTCTTCGACCTTCTTGCAATGCGAATTCATCGGCCATTTTTCGGGCCTTTGCAAAACTTTTATCGTCTTTGATTTCTTTGGAATACACGCCGGTAAAGGATTGAATTTTAGCTTTGTATCGTCCGAAAGCACTCTCCATGGCATCGCTGATTTCACCCAATGTAGCACGAGCTTTGGCCGCTTGTACCGCTAAAGCTAACAAATTTCCGCGGTCGGTTTGGTTTTGAGTGGCTTTTTTGGATGCGATACGGATGGCTTCCAGGGCTTTTTCTACCTCGGATGCATTACGGGTGGATTTAATTTTCTCTAGTCGAGCCATTTGTTGTTGGCGGACTTTTGCATTGTCCACTTCCAATATTTGAAGCTCATCTTCATGCTCCAATCGATATTTGTTCACACCCACAATCACATCTTGACCACTATCGATGCGAGCCTGTTTTTTGGCGGCGGCTTCTTCAATCCGCATTTTGGGAATCCCTTTTTCAATGGCTTGGGTCATTCCCCCTAATTTATCCACCTCCTCAATCAATTTCCAAGCTTCTTCCGCGATTTCTTGGGTAAGTTTTTCCACTACGTGGCTTCCGGCCCAAGGATCAACGGTACGGGTAATGTGGGTTTCTTGCTGTAAATAAATTTGGGTGTTCCGAGCAATCCGCGCTGAGAAATCTGTGGGTAAAGCAATGGCCTCATCCAACGCATTGGTATGGAGACTCTGCGTGCCACCAAAAGCTGCTGCCATGGCCTCAATGGTGGTTCGAGCCACATTGTTGAAGGGGTCTTGTTCGGTCAAGCTCCAGCCACTGGTCTGACTGTGCGTACGGAGCATGATTGATTTTTCATTTTTGGGATTGAATTGCTTTACCAATTTTGCCCAAAGCATCCGACCGGCCCGCATTTTGGCAATTTCTGTGAAATGATTCATACCAATGCCCCAGAAAAAGGAGAGTCGCGGGGCAAATTCATCTATTTTTAACCCCGCTTTGATTCCCGTGCGAATGTATTCAATCCCATCGGCCAAAGTATAAGCCAATTCCATGGCGGCAGGGGCGCCTGCCTCGTGCATGTGGTACCCAGAAATACTAATGCTATTGAATCTGGGCATATTTTGACTGGCAAACTCAAAAATATCGGCCACTAATTGCATGGATGGAGTAGGAGGATAGATATAGGTGTTCCGCACCATAAACTCCTTTAAAATATCATTTTGAATGGTTCCCGAGAGTTGTTCCATGGAAACACCTTGCTCTTGGGCGGCCACAATGTAAAAGGCCATAATGGGAATAACGGCCCCGTTCATGGTCATGGAAACGGACATTTTATCCAAGGGAATGCCATCGAACAAAATTTTCATATCCTCAACAGAATCGATAGCAACTCCGGCTTTGCCGACATCGCCAACAACGCGTTCATTATCAGAATCATATCCGCGATGGGTGGGGAGGTCAAAGGCTACGGAAAGTCCTTTTTGGCCTGCCTCCAGATTTCTTCGGTAAAAGGCGTTGCTTTCCTCCGCGGTGGAGAATCCCGCATATTGACGGATAGTCCAAGGTCTGCGAACGTACATGGTGGAGTAGGGGCCACGTAGGAATGGAGAGATACCTGCAGCAAAATCTGAATGAGTAAAGTTAGGAGTTTTGAGTTTTGAGTTATGAGTATTATCCGACTCTGAACCCTGAACTCTGAACTCTGAACTCAATTCCAACTGTTGAAGGTCTTTTCTACTCATCGTTCAATCGTTTTTGTTCAAGGGTTTCTGCCAATCGTTTTTCGATTATGGGCTCCATCAAGGTTTTTCTGGGCTGAGTCTTTACAAAAGGATACAGTTCCAGATTTTCCTTCATACGGTCTTGCTTGTTTTGGTACTTGTTGGTTCCGACGAGAACGAGCTGAGACTCATCAAACCATTGTTGTTCCTTGGCAGCACTTTCCTTGATTTTTTGATGAATGGTTCCTTTTTTCAACGCATCCAAAAAACCACCTGATTTTTCAATCTGTTTGAAAAGAGTCAATGCTTTTTCGGCCAATTGCTCGGTGAGGGATTCAATGTAATAGGTTCCTTCGGAAGCTTGGGCAGCCGTCTTAAAATAACTTTCTTCCTTCAGCAGTAACAATTGATTTCTTGCTATGCGTTCCCCAAAGTCGTTGTCCTTATGGTAAATAGCATCGTAAGGGAGATTGCAAATGGTATCGGCCCCACCCAAAACGGCAGACATACTTTCCGAAGTGGTCCTAAGCAGGTTCACATTGTAATCGTAAAGCGTTTTGTTCCGTTTTGAGGGCAAGGCCATAATGTGGTAATCGCTTTCAACACCATATGCTTTTGCTATACTGTTCCATAGCCAGCGCAGTGCCCTGAGCTTGGCTATTTCAAAGAAATAGTTGCCGCCAACAGCTACTTTAAAAGTGATTGGGAAATGTCCCTCGACTGCGCTCGGGATGACATTGCTTAAATGATTCAAATATTCGTTGGCATGGGCCAACCCATAGGCCAATTGCTGCACCATATTGGCCCCAGCATTTTGATAAAGGGATAAATCAACTCTAATGGCCTTAATACCTGTTTTTTTTGATGTTACGGATTGGATTTCTTCCAAAATGGCATGATCTTTATCCAAACTATGAAACCAATTTCCGCTTCGGGCGAGGTTTCCAATAATATCAATGTTCAGGTAAACTTGGACCGCATTGTCCCCAAGATAGGTCATCAATTTTTTGATGGGTCCCGCGGCCAAAAACTGAAAATTAAAATGAATGGGAGTGTCTTCCAAATCAATGCCCTTCAACAAGGTGGCAAAATCAATAGTTTCATTCGGAACCGTGAAAACCAAACTTTCCACCCCTTTTTCCAGGATTTCCAAAGCTTTGGTATTGGCTTTGTTGGCATCTCCGGCATAAAGGGTCTGTGCAATATGCCAACTATGATTTTTAGGAAGATGGAAGGTTTTTAATCCCTCTAAATCCTCGGAATGGTAAAACGGTTTTACGTTGATGCCCTCCAAGGATTCCCAGACCAAAGTGTCGTTATAATCTGCACCTTTCAGGTCAAATTGAATCTTTTGCTTCCACTGTTTTGCAGAAATCGGGGGGAATTCATCAGACAAACCGACGTTACTCATCTTCCTTGTTTTTTAAGCTGTCTTCATATTCAATCAAGAAAATTTCTTCTTTTTCCTTTTTCATATAATATTTTTCCCGGGCAAACTTTTCAAGCTCTTCTTTATCCGATAAGGTTTCCAATACCTTCTTATCTTTTTCAATCTCACCCTTCAGGAATTCTTTCTGTTCCTCCAGTTTCTTTATTTCGCGTCTGAGTTCCAAATGAATCAACAGTGAATTCGTATCAAAAAAAGCCATCCAAATCACAAAAATGGTCAATACCAAAATGTACATATTGGTCATGAGCTTAAACCATTTTTTTTGTCGCAATTCCTTTAGCCCCATACTTACACCAATTTATTGTTGATAATGGTCCTAACCATATCCACGGCCACCGTGTTGTAATGGTTGTTGGGGATAATGATGTCCGCAAATTCCTTTGACGGTTCAATGAATTGCTGGTGCATGGGTTTTACCGCGGTCTGGTAACGGGTCAGTACTTTTTCCAAATCGTGGCCCCGTTCGCGAATATCACGTTGCAATCGTCGTATCAATCGTTCATCCGAATCCGCATGCACATAAATTTTAATATCGAACATATCCCGCAACTGTGGATTGCTCAGTACCAAAATGCCCTCTACGATCATTACCTTCCGTGGAGGCGTAGGGATGGTCTCTTCCAAGCGGGTTTCTTCAACAAACGAATAGACCGGAATATCCACCGTTTTCCCTTGTCGTAATTGCTTTAAATGCGAGATCAACAGGTCAAAATCAATAGAATTAGGGTGGTCAAAATTTATTTTCCCGCGTTCCTCCCTCGTCAAATGAGAAAGATCATTATAATAGGAATCTTGGGAGATTACACCTACTTCGTTCTCCGGCAATTGGTCCACAATTTGGTTGACAACCGTGGTTTTCCCACATCCAGTGCCCCCCGCTATCCCTATGATAAGCATTTATATTATTTTAATTTCAAAAGTAAGCATTTGATAAGATTTGTCATCAACCTATGTTTTTACATAGTTCAGGCTTATTTTCTATAAAATGCATGTCGGTTATCGTAAACCCCGAAAGTTAATGGCGGTAGCTTTGTGTGGGTTTGATCTTAATCTTATATTTAGCTAGGTAACCCATGACATTTTTTTATGGACGATTCATACACAGTCAAGATTGATGGTAATTTCGACTTTCCTCTTTCCAATGGCGATGTTTCCCAATTGGACATCATAAAGTCTAAAAAGGACAGTTTTCATATTTTAAAGGAGGACATATCGTATCACGTTAAAATAGTTTCTTCGGATTTTACCAGGGGACTGTACACGGTCAATGTCAATGGGAATGAACATGAAGTTTCCATCCATACTCCATTGGATGATTTGATCCAAAAAATGGGATTTGCCATCAATGGGGCCAAGAATATCGATTCCATTGCAGCCCCCATGCCGGGGTTAATTTTGGATATTTCTGTGGAAGAAGGCCAAGAAGTCAAGGAAGATGAGCAACTCTTGGTCTTGGAGGCCATGAAAATGGAAAATAGTATTACCTCCCCCAGAAACGGTGTCATCAAGAAAATTGCCGTAAACCAAGGTGATGCCGTGGACAAAAAGCAACTTTTGATAGAATTTGAATAATATCCCATGAAAAAAATAGTCATCGCCAATCGGGGTGAAATAGCGCTTCGTGTTATGAAAACTGCCAAAAAAATGGGTATTCGTACCGTTGCGGTTTTTTCTGAAGTGGACCGAAATGCACCCCATGTACTTTTTGCTGATGAAGCTGTGTGTATTGGCCCGGCACCATCCAATCAATCCTATTTAAAAGGAGACAAAATTATAGATGTGGCCAAAAAACTAAAGGCAGATGGGATTCACCCAGGCTACGGTTTTCTGAGTGAGAATGCTGATTTTGCCGAAGCTGTTGAAAAAAGTGGTCTAATTTTCATTGGGCCTAAATCCAAGGCCATCCGGATTATGGGGAGCAAATTGGCGGCAAAGGAGGCCGTAAAGAAGTACGACATCCCTATGGTACCGGGTGTGGATGAGGCCATAAGCGATGTCTCCGAAGCCAAAAAAATTGCCAAGAACGTCGGTTATCCAATTTTGATAAAAGCTTCGGCCGGTGGAGGTGGAAAGGGAATGCGGATTGTTGAGAAAGAAAAGGATTTGGAATCGGGGATGAAACGGGCCATTAGTGAAGCTACGTCCGCCTTTGGCGATGGCTCTGTTTTTGTGGAAAAATATGTGACCTCTCCACGACACATTGAGGTACAGGTCATGGCCGATACCCATGGCAATGTGCTCCATTTTTTTGAACGGGAATGCAGCATCCAAAGACGCCACCAAAAGGTGGTGGAAGAAGCACCATCATCGGTTCTTACCCCTGAGCTTCGGGAGAAAATGGGCGTAGCCGCTACCAAGGTAGCCAAAGCCTGTGATTATGTGGGTGCCGGTACCGTGGAGTTTTTAATTGATGCCGACCTTAATTTCTATTTTCTGGAAATGAATACCCGTTTACAGGTGGAACATCCAGTTACTGAATTGATCACTGGGGTGGATTTGGTGGAATTACAGATAAAAGTGGCCCGTGGCGAAGCACTTCCCATGAAACAAGAGGATTTAAAAATTCATGGACACGCCTTGGAGCTTCGGGTGTATGCAGAAGACCCTTTGAATGATTTTCTACCCAGCGTAGGCATTTTGGAGACCTATGAATTGCCTGAGGGCGATGGAATTCGGGTGGATAATGGCTTTAGGGAAGGCATGGACATTCCCATTTACTATGACCCCATGCTTTCCAAACTGATTACCTATGGTAAAACCCGGGAAGAGGCCATGGAGTTGATGCTGGAAGCTATTCAGGATTATAAGGTGAAGGGCGTTCAGACCACATTGCCCTTTGGAAGTTTTGTCTTTGCCCACGAAGCCTTCCGTTCAGGGAATTTTGACACCCATTTTGTAAAAGAGCATTATTCTCCGGAAATAATCCATCAAAAGAATACCAAGGAAGCTGAAATTGCTGCACTGGCTGCCCTATTTCAATATTTTGAAGACAAGAAAACACTACAAATTCCTATAAATTGAGCTCAATGGACCCCAAAATAAAAGCACTGGAAGAGAAAATGGCCCTGGCCCGTTTGGGTGGTGGGGAAAAGCGCATAGAAAAACAGCACCAAAAGAAAAAACTTACGGCAAGGGAGCGCATCTATTATTTGTTGGACGAAGGCTCTTTTGAGGAAATGGGCATTTTGGTGACCCACCGTACCACTGATTTTGGTATGGACAAGGAAGTTTATTATGGGGATGGTGTGGTCACCGGATATGGAACCATTAATGGTAGATTGGTATATGTATATGCCCAAGATTTCACGGTTTTTGGCGGTGCTTTATCCGAAACCCATGCTGAAAAGATCTGCAAGGTGATGGATTTGGCGGTGAAAGTGGGTGCGCCTATCATTGGATTGAACGATTCTGGCGGTGCACGAATTCAGGAAGGTGTGCGGTCCTTGGGAGGATATGCCGATATTTTTCACCGAAATGTGCAAGCTTCGGGTGTGATTCCGCAAATATCTGCAGTTATGGGACCTTGTGCTGGAGGAGCAGTGTATTCTCCGGCCATGACGGATTTTATTATCATGGTGGAGGAGGCCAGTTATATGTTTGTGACGGGTCCCAATGTGGTAAAGACAGTGACCAACGAAGAGGTGACCTCGGAGGAATTGGGGGGTGCCAGTGCACATGCCGTTAAATCGGGGGTGGCTCATAAAACTTCGTCCAATGATGCGGCTTGTTTGGATGATATCAAAAAATTAATGACGTACTTGCCCCAGAATAGTACAGAGTTGCCACCACTTCTAGACTATGAGTTGGGAGAGGAACTTCGGGATGAGCTGTCCAATATTGTCCCGGATAATCCCAATAAACCGTATGATATGTATGAAGTGATCAACGGGATTATCGATTTGGACTCCTTCTACGAAATCCACAAAGATTATGCTGAAAATATCATTGTGGGCTTCGCCCGATTGGGGGGGCGCAGTATTGGTGTTATAGCCAATCAACCTATGTTCCTAGCAGGGGTTTTGGATGTGAATAGTTCTCGAAAAGCAGCCCGTTTCACCCGTTTTTGCGATGCTTTCAATATTCCCTTGTTGGTCTTGGTGGATGTACCTGGATTCTTGCCCGGAACGGACCAAGAATGGAGTGGCATTATTATGCAAGGTGCTAAATTGTTGTATGCGCTAAGTGAAGCGACAGTGCCACGGGTTACCGTCATCACCCGAAAAGCCTATGGCGGTGCATATGATGTAATGAATTCCAAACACATAGGGGCCGATTTCAATTTTGCTTGGCCTTCGGCTGAAATCGCTGTGATGGGAGCCAAAGGAGCTAGTGAAATCATTTTTAGGCGGGAAATTGCCGCTTCGGAAGACCCGGATGCCAAATTGAAGGAAAAAGAAGCCGAGTACGCGGAAAAGTTCGCCAACCCGTATCGTGCTGCAGAACGCGGGTTTATCGATGAGGTGATTCTACCAAAAAACACCCGACGAAAATTGCTCAAAGCCTTCGCCATGTTGGAAAAGAAAAAGGTGGACCCACCGAAGCGGAAGCATGGGAATATTCCGTTGTAAACTACGTACCAAAAACATAACACTAATACTTTCTTAAAAGCTTCACCAATCCATGGGGTATGTCTAATTTTGCACCATGCAAAAAGAAAATCAGAAGCCCAACTTTGAATTTATCGCATTAATGGCTGCTTTGATGTCCATTGTAGCACTGGCCATTGATGCAATTTTACCTGCAATTTCCAATATAGGCATTGCCATAAATAGCTTGGATTCTACCGATAACCAAATGCTGGTGACCATGATTTTTCTGGGACTAGGGCTAGGGCAGTTGTTTTTTGGCCCTCTTTCCGATTCCTATGGAAGAAAACCCATTGTTTATTCGGGTTTTGGCCTGTTTTTGATAGGAAGTATTATCTGTTTGTTTGCTCCGTCATTAGCGATTATGATTGTTGGAAGAATCCTGCAAGGAATTGGACTTTCCGCTCCTAGGACCATGGCTATTTCCATTATTCGTGATACGTATGTAGGCGACTATATGGCCAAGGTTATGTCTTTTGTGGTAGCCTTCTTTATTTTGGTGCCCGTAGTGGCCCCCGCCATTGGAAAGGTCATTTTGGATGCTTTTGGATGGCAGGCCATTTTTTATGTCCAGCTTATTATCGCCCTTATTGTTGCGATTTGGTTTTGGCAAAGACAATCGGAAACCTTGCGGCCCGAACACAAAATTCCTTTTTCAAGTCATGTGTTCATCGATGGACTTAAGGAATTTATGAAGTACAGGGAAACGGTAGCCTTTACTGTTATCTCAGGGTTGGTCACAGGTGCTTTCTTGGTCTATTTAAGTTCGGCCCAACATATTTTTGAAGATATCTATAGCTTAAAAGAAACCTTTCCCTATATTTTTGCGGGATTGGCCATTTCCATTGGTCTCTCCACATTTTTAAACGGAACTTTGGTAATGCGCTTTGGCATGCGGAGACTGTCTTGGATGGCCACTTTGGCATTTACCATCATTGGGTTGATGTATACTGTTATGTTCTTGAATTCGCCAAACCCCAGCATTTATGTATTGGTGCCCTTTCTATCGGCACAATTCTTTTGTTTGGGTTTTATGTGGGGGAATTTCCGTTCCATTGCCATGGAACCCATAGGTCATATTGCTGGAATCGGGGCAGCCATTAACGGATGCGTTTCAACAATAGTGGCCATTCCAATTGCAACTTTTATTGGAGAATTTGTAGAGCACAGTGTTTGGCCCCTTTTTGTAGGATTGGGTATTTGTGGTCTAGCTTCGCTTCTTATTTTTACGATGGTAAAAAGACCTAAACGTTTGGCGACAGTTTAGGAGGTTTCGGGAAAGAAAACTTCACCACTGCAAGAGTCTTCCCTTGCTCCCGTAACGGAGCTCAACACATTGGTGGTGCCTTTCAGCCGTAGAACCCCCATAAGCGCAAAAACAAGAGCTTCTTTGTAGGCAACCAAGATTTTGCTTGGGACGACTACTTCTATGTTTGCCCCTAGTTTTTCTTGGAGGGTATCGATGAAAAATTGGTTGAGAGCGCCACCGCCGGTGACCAGTAATTTGTTTTTTGGTTGATTGGTATGTTTATGTACTTGCAAAGCAATCTGCTCGCAATTGTGGTGGATAAACGTATGCAAAAGGTCGGTTTCCGAACTTTCTGAGGCTTCAATTAATGGGATAATTTTGGAGGTAAACCATTCATACCCTGTAGATTTGGGGTAGGGTAGGCGATAATAGTCAAGACTATTGAGTTTTTTTAGCAACGGTTCATCCAATTTTCCACTTCGGGCCAGTTTTCCGTTTTCATCATAATCCATACCCATTTTATGGGTAATGTAATTCAGGGGCATATTGGCCATTCCAATATCGTAAGCAATTCGTTTACCCTCTTTTTCAAAAGAAATATTGCTGATGCCCCCTAAATTCAGGCAGAAATCATAGTCATGGAACAAAAGCCGGTCACCGATGGGGACCAAGGGTGCCCCTTGTCCACCCAAACCAACATCTTTTGTCCTAAAGTCGCACACTACTTGTTTACCGGAAATATTGGACAAAATCTGACCATAGCCCAATTGGAAAGTAACCCCATCTTCCGGTCTGTGGTGGGAGGTATGTCCATGGCTGGCAATGAAGTCAACTTCAATATTACTTTCCTCTATAAAAGCCTCCGCTTGTTCCCCCAGCCATTTCCCATAATCTTCATGGAGTTGGGCGTGGTCTTCTTCGGACAAGTAAATGGCATTTTTGAGGTATTCGCGCATCTCCTCGGAATAGGGAATCTCTTTAGTTTGTTCAATGGTGAATTTCCATCCATTTGTCTCTTCCCAAATATGACAATAGGCCATATCCAGTCCATCTAAAGAGGTGCCGGACATGAGTCCCAGTACTTTATATATGCTCGTGTTCATAGTTTAGTAATCTTAATGAGTAAGGAAACTGGCTTTTTTGCATCGTTCACAATTTCTTTTAAGGAAAATTGGATTCCTTCTATACAATTCAGCTCGGTGATCCAATCTTCAAGGGTTCTTGCATACCACGAATGCCCGTCCTCAAAGTTCCCCGGAAGTCCTTTCCATGAGTCGGACAACCATTGACTTTGGTACGCCAATTCATTTTGAATCAAAAAGTACGGATGTAAGGTTTGTATGATGATGCTTCCTTTTTTGGAAATATGCTTCAAGGTATTCTCTAGTAGTGGAACCAAGTCTTCTTTTAAATAGAGGCAAAAATTGAATATGGCTGCATCAAAGGGGCCATTGGGGATGGGTGTGCCTGCTACAATAGCTTCAAACGTAAGCACATGATAGGCCTCATGACCTTTGTTTTTCGCTTCTTGGATTAGGGTTTCAATGGCATCAACCCCTGTGGCTTCCCAACCCATTTTTCCCATTTCGCGGGTCAACCAGCCTTCACCGCAGCCCACATCGACTATTTTTTGGCCTTCCAAGGTTTTTAGGGTCTCCAAAATAGCTGGATTTGTAAATTTTCGTGAAGGAATGGCATTGCTTTGTACCGTTTTGATCCATTCCGATGCATTTTTCTCCCAAGAAGTGATGATTTCTTTTTTCATAGCTGAGCGAATTTAAGTTTGATGGGAAGTCTACCTTGAGCTATGGATGCTCCTTTAAAATGCAAAAAAGCTTCCTCTTGGAATTCCACATAATCTTGATAGACCTCCACCACATTGGAACTGGATGTCAACTTCAAAATATCCAATACGTAAGGGTTCCCAAAAAGGTAAATCAATACATTTTTTTCTGTAATCAATTGTTGAATGAAGGCCAATAGTTCAGCATCAAAACCAAACTGATTCTTAGGCTTTACCGCAGGTGGAAAAAGAGCAAGAACCACATTTTGATGTGTGTTGAGTTTCTTTTTCACAGTTGACAAATGGGTGGTCAATTCCCATTTCTTCTGACCATAAGCTTCCTCTAAATGTTTTGAAAAGATATTTTTTTCCTCTACAGCCAACGAAAGATTCAAGAAAGAAGAATTCTTTATTTGTTGCACCAGTTCGGAACTGGTATACAGCTCTGTAATGGTATTTTGGGCAAGCACCCTGTTTAATTGGGAGGCATTTTCAGTGCTATTGCGTTGGACGTTCTTTTCCTTTACAAAAACATTCTCCTTAAGCTGCCAAATCCGTTTGAAGCTTTCCTCAATCCGGTTTTCGGAAGCAGTATTCGATATCATTTCAATGCCTTCAAGTGGATTTTCGCTAAAACACAGCATGTCCATTCCTGCAGCAAAAACGGTGGCCTCCAATTTCCCTTTTTCTGGATATTTTCTGGAAACGGCATGCATGTTCAACGCATCCGAGATGATTACGCCTTCAAACCTCATTTCCTTGCGAAGTAATTCTGTAATGATTTTGAAGGAAGTTGTGGAAGGTTCTTTGTCATCCAACTGGGGTAACAATAAATGCCCCACCATTACGGAGTCAACTCCTTTTTGAATCAATTCTTGAAATGGGAATAGTTCATTTTCCTTTAGTTCTGCCAGAGATTTATCAATGACAGGAAGTCCCAAATGGGAATCGGTGGCGGTGTCACCATGTCCTGGAAAATGTTTGATGGAATTAAGGATTCCTGCGCTTTTCATTCCCTTAACATACGCTTCAGCCTTGGCACAAACCTGTACTTTGTCATCGCCAAACGAACGATAACCAATTACTGGGTTTTCAGGATTACTGTTGATGTCCACCACAGGAGCAAGATTCCAATGGATGCCTGCTTCCCTGCAATCCAAGCCAATTTGTTGTCCCACCTCAAAAATGAGTTCGTCATTGTTTTGGATAGCCCCTAACGTAATGGCATAGGGGTATTGAGGGGTGTTTTCAATGCGCATGGCAAGTCCCCATTCGGCATCCATGGCTATCAGCAAAGGATATTTTACAGCGTTTTGATAGCGGGCGATGAGATCTTTGAGACGGTCATAGCTTTTCTCATTATGGAGAACTGCTTTCTTGCCTTCAAAATTGGTGGCTGCACTGGCCCTGCTATGAAAAAAGCACAATGCGCCAATATGGTGTTTCTGGATAATTTGTTCCATTTCCTGGACGGCCTCTTCGGTATCATTAATGAACACGGCCAACATGAACAATTGCCCCACTTTTTGTTGGATGCTCAGTTGTTGATTTGCGATGGAATATGGAGGTATTTCTTTATACATTTGATTCAATGGTTTTTTTGCCGTAATCGGCAGGATACTTTAAGAATTTGAGCACTAAAAAGGCGGGAATGGCAGCTATTACCACCCAGATGAAGAAACCATCGTACCCCAACCACTCCTGAATGTAACCACTTACCATTCCCGGAAGCATCATGCCCAAGGCCATAAACCCGGTTGCAATGGCGTAGTGCGAAGTTTTTGAGATGCCTTCGGCCACAAAGATGAGGTACATTAAAAAGGCAGTAAATCCGAACCCATAGCCAAATTGCTCCAGAACCACGGTTCCCACCACCGCGTAGATGCTGGTTGTTTGGGTTACGGCTAAAATGGCATACAGGGCATTGGGTAGGTTAAGTGCCAACAACATGGGCAACATCCATTTTTTCAATCCATCCCGGGAAATCAGAATACCCCCAACAATTCCGCCAAGGGATAGCATGATAATGCCAACTGTGCCATAGATGGTGCCCACAGCTTCTGTGGAATATTCCAAGCCGCCAACTTCCAACTTATCCAATAGGAAAGGCGAGGCCATTTTTACCAACTGTGATTCACCCAATCGATAGGTGAGGATGAACAACAGCGCAATTCCAATTTGATTTTTCTTAAAAAAGGATGCAAAAACCTCTAAAAACCCTTCGGGCTTCTCGGCGGGCTCAACTTTTGTGTTTTCAAACTTGGGCGTGCTAAAAAAATTGGCAATGGTCAATATGAACATAAGAGCTGACGCACTGATCATAGTCAACGACCAAGCTTTGGTGTTGTCTCCGTATTTATTCTCCAAAAATCCAGCAAAAATGACTAAAAGCCCTTGCCCGGTAACCATTGCCAACCGGTAAAAGGTGCTTCGAACCCCTATAAAAAAGGATTGTTTTTTTTGGGTGAGGCCCAACATATAGTAGCCATCCGAAGCGATGTCATTGGTGGCAGAAGCAAAGGCGGCCATCCAAAAGAAGGCTAAAGTGATGATAAAGAATGAATTGGAGGGAAGGAAAAGACCTATGCCCAAAAATGCCAATGAGATTATGAGTTGCATCACCAAAAACCAAGTCCTTTTGGTGCCATTCAAATCCACAAGAGGGCTCCAAAGTGGTTTTAGCACCCAAGGTAGATACAGCCAGCTGGTATATAGTCCAATTTCAGCATTGCCAATACCCAAACGTTTGTACATGATCACGGATACGGTCACAACCAAAATATAAGGGATTCCTTGGGTAAAATAGAGGAAGGGAATCCAAAGCCATGCATTTTTGTCCTTAGGCGCTACGTTCATCCATTATGTTTTAAAAGGTTCTGATAAATACTTTTTTCGGAATTTGCTATTACCCTTGCATTGACTGCTTTTTCGTAATAGTGGGTTGGACCAACCCCTCCGATGATGGCGTAGGCATAGCCCATTTCGCGGAGTGCGACAAGCGATTTCACCAAAAGTACTTTTCCAATGTCCTTGCCGCGTTCTTCCGTAATGACCCCTGTTGGGCCAAAAAAGTTCTTCGCAGTGGACTCAAAACATGCAAAACCGAGCAAGGTCTGCCCACGTTGGGCCACAAAACAGTTTACAGGAAGCGAACTAAAGGCTGCTTCAGTCTCGTCTGCCCAGTTAATGCTAAAGTGCTTTTTAACCCAGCCGACAACAATACTTTTTTCGGGTGGAATAGGTCTTCTGAATACCACTTTTTCAGATTCCAGCAGCTCCTTTTCCTTTTCTGAAATATCCGGAAGGTCAAAAAGCCTTACGAGCATGTCTTGCATGTTGATTTATTTTAAGTTCAAAGGCAACAATTCGCTTTCATTGCCAAAGGCATCGGATATGGAAATGACCACCTTATTTCTTCGTTGTTTTTTGGTCAATTTGAGCTGAAAGCAACCCGAATTTTGACTTTCAGAAATATAGTTCTTTCCAATGAGTTGTTTTTCGTTACCGTTAAGTTGATAGTAATTCAGGAATCTGGGAATGGAATCAGTATGTGCGATACAAAGCTCCACTACTTCGTCTTGTTTTTTAACCGATTCGATTCCGGGAAGTTGTATTTCCCTTAAAACTTTGTTCAGTGTAGATGGGTTTTTTGAAGGAAGTGGATAAAATTTCTTTTTCAGGGTTTTTACCACTTTCTCATGCTGACCAATCAGCGATTTGGCACTGAAAAAAATATTACCATCAATGTTTTTCTGGTTTCTGGCAAAGGTCAACTGTTTTGGGATCTCCTTCTTTTTTTTCCAAGCCTTGTCACTGTTATTTTTGATTTTGTAAGTACCATTTCCGATGTAGAGATTCGTATTTGGCGTAGCATTGGCCCACCAAGAACCTACAGCTTTGTGGGAAGCAGGAGGATAGTCCATACTCCAATAGGCTTGGGGCGCCAAATAATCTAACCAACCTTCATTGACCCAAAGCACAGGGTCAGCATAGAGATCTTCATAGGTAGTTTGTCCGGCACGTGTGTCAGAGCCGTCGGGGTCGGTACTTTTGTTTTTCCAGACGCCAAATGGACTGATGCCAAACTGAACCCATGGTTTATTCTTCTTAATGGTTTGGTATACATTTTTTACAAGCGAATCTACATTGCTGCGCCGCCAATCTTCCAAGGACTGATTGGGCAAACCATAGGTTTGAAACGTCAATGAATCCTTAAATACTTCTCCTTTTATTTTATAGGGATAGAAATAGTCATCAAAATGAATGGCGTCCAATTCATAATTCACGACCAGTTCTTCCACAATTTTGGCAAACTTTTCTTGGACCTCGGGCAATCCAGGATTGTAATAGTATTTTTTGCCGTACTTGAGCATCCAGTCTGGGTGTTGGTAAAAATCATGGTTTGGTGAAAGGGCCAAGGTGTCCAAATCAAATGTGGCACGATACGGATTCAACCATGCATGGAATTCCATGCCGCGTTTATGGGTCTCCTCGATCATCCATTGGAGTGGATTCTCAAAATTCTCTGGTGCTTTACCTTCTTTTCCTGTGAGGTATCTGGACCATGGTGCCAAATCGGTTTCGTAAAAGGCATCCCCTGCTGTCCGTACTTGGACTATGGCAGCATTGAAATTCATTTCTTGATAAAAATCCAATAGCTGGATGAAATCCGTTTTCTTTTTGGATGTAATATCTGTGGGGTCTTTAGGCCAATCAATGTTTACTACGGTAGCTATCCAGAACCCTCTAAATTCTTCCTCCGGAATATGGTGCACCGCACAATTGGTTATTGATAGGCAAAGAAATAAGTATACTAGTTTTTTCATAGAGTTGAAAAAAAGGCCTACATATTTTAAAAGTAGGCCTTTCGCTTAAATAAATTAAAACTAACAAACAAACTCAAAATATGACCATATCAAATAGATGGATCATCAGGTGTATTTGGATTACTGTTTCGCTCCAAATCAGGATATGGATAGAAATTTCTATTGCGTTCTTCGTCATAGTCCATGGCTGCACCACTGGGTTGAGGTCTGCCGAACCTACGGCTGTCTTCCAAACTCATCCCTGTAAGGAAAAGTTCTGCGCGTCTATTCTTATAAATCTCATCCAGTAAGGCCTCTGCAGTATTTGGCCCAGAGTAGGCCGCTACGTTTGCGTTTACATCAAAGGGATCATCGTTATCGGTCAATACCTCGTTGAGCGCGTCAGTAGCTGCGGCTAAATCTGGTGAGCCACGACGTATTTGAGCTTCTGCTATGATCAGGTTCATCTCATCTGGCAAATACACCGGGATAGGCTCTGTAATTTCATTGAAAAAGCCGGAAACATCCTCAATAGGTAATCCATTTTGGTTGGTTTCATCCAACGGAATCAGATAAAAAGCCAATCTACCGTCTGCTGGGTCGAATACAAATTCTGCAGGAAGTCCAAAATTGTCCCTTGGTTTAAAGTTGGGGGCATCGTTTTGGATGATTCGGGCCCAGATTGGGTTTTGGTTTTGTGAATCGTAAGCAAAAACGGAAGTAACGTTTTGGTCAACGGAGCTTGCTGCTGCAATTGCTGCATCGTAATTCCCTGCAAAGAGATTATATCGGGCTGTCATTGCCGCGATGGTGTTTTCCAAATCAATGTTGTCCAGAGTAATTCCGTTGATGAATTCTGAACTGGGCGCATTGGCTGCTATTGCTGCTGCAGCTTCGTTGAGCAGTGTGATCGCGGTCTCAAAACCAACAATTCTTGAAACGAAGGCCGCATCATTGTCAGGGCTGGTTTGAACAATTACTTGCTCATAATTTTGCGATAGACTTCCAATAGCCATGGCCTTAAACAGTTTTGCATGCGCTATTAATGCACTTTGTGTACCGGCTTCCAACTCAATGGTATTGGCATTTGCCTCAATATCTTCAGCAATCTTCATGATTCTAAGCATTGAGGACCATAATCCTTGCACATTGGAATTGAAATTGGGCAGCACAGAGCCTCCATCTTCCAATTCTATCATGTTTTGAAAAGTTGTGGTAATACCTCCCTCACGTGTTGTGATGGCCGGGGTCTCCACAATCCATCGAAGACCTGTATCCGAATAAAGTTGTTGCATACCTACTGCTGCGGCAAAGATTCCTTCCCTTGAGGAAAATACCTGGTCTTGGGTAGCTGCATTTGGATTTTCAAAATCCGTTTCACAGGACACCAATACCAAAGTAAGTGAAATGCAAACGCTAAATAGTTTTATATAGTTTTTCATTGTACTTTTTTTTGATTTAGAAACTTACATTGATTCCCAATTGGTAGGTTCTGGGAATGGGTACTCCGGCAAAATCGAATCCACGCACACCGTTACTTTGTCCGGGTGTGTTTATTTCAGGGTCCCATCCACTATAGTCGTCCCACGAAATAAGATTTCGTCCGACGAGGCTCAACTGCACATTGTCGATATGATCAAATGGTGGCTTAAAGTTATAGCTTAGTGCCAATTCCCTAAGCTTTACAAAGGAGCCATCTTCAACAAATTCTTCAAAAATACCTGCTTGGGCACCTCCAAATCCTTTGGGGCGATTACCCAAAAGCTCTTGGCCTACGTTATAGCCACCTCCGAAGATAACATTGTCCAGTAGTCTTCGGTTCCAGTTGAATATGTCGAATCCTTGTACAGCGTCCAATTGTACTCTCAGCTTAAAGTTTTTATAGGAAAACTCATTGATCAATGACCCAAACCAATCTGGGTTGGGATCTCCAATAACCTTTGATCCCGTTCCATCCTCGTTGGTTCCAGCAAAAGGATATCCGTTATCATCCAAAGAAATACTACCATCAGGATCACGGGCGTAAAATTGACGGAAGAACACCCCTAGAGGCTCACCTTCAATTACATAGTTTGTAGCAAAGCTTCCGGCCAAAGCAAATTGGCCTCCCCCAGCTACATTGGTCACTGTATTTTCATTTTTTGAAAATGTTGCGGTAACATCCCATGAAAAATCATCACTTTTAATTGGTGCACCTCTTAAAAGGAGTTCAATACCTTTATTTTCCAAGTCACCAACATTTTCAATTCTAGAATTAAAACCAGCAGATGGGGCAAGTTCACGAGGTAGCAATAAATCTGAAACGTCTTGCTTGTAGTAGGTGAATTCAATACCCAGTCGATTGTTCAATAACCCTGCATCGAAACCAAATTCAATTTCCTCCTGTCTTTCTGGAGCAATATTTAAATCACCTTGTTGCTGACTTGGTATTAAACTGGGAGAACCATTGATTGATGATGGGTTTAGAACCGTAAACCTCTGGAATGCGGATAAAGCGGTTAGGTTACCTGCTTGTCCCCATGATCCTCTTAGTTTAAGGGTGTTAAAGGCATCGCCAAAAGTGTCTCTCCAAAAATCCTCTTCAGATATTACGTAGGAAACACTTGCTTTGGCATACAATTGGTTCCGCTCATCTTCACCAAAAGTCGATGCACCATCCAAGCGTACAGCTCCGTTAACATAAAGTTTATCCCGATAGCTAAAAGACTGCTGTAAAAAGGTACCCCAATAGGATATTTGGGAGCGGGTTTCACCCTGGGCCAAAATACTTCCATTGGTCGCAACTTCAACAACAGGAGCCAAACCATCGGCCTCAATTCCAACCCTGTCAAATTCCTCATATTGCCAAGAACCTCCCAAAGTGGTAGTGGATTGGATGTCCTCGTTGATCGGGATAGTGTAGGTGAGGTTCAGGTCACTGTTATATTGAAAGTTGTTTATATCTGCCCTTCTTGCAAATCCATCACCATTTGGTGACGTGTTGTTTATGGGAATAAATGCGGTTGCCGACTGATTGTAAAAATCAAGGCCCAATAGGTAACTGGCCTTTAGGTTCTTGGTAATATCAGCATTAAGTCCAACACTGGTAATGACACGGTTTACTTTTTGTCCAAAATCAAAACGATCCACAGCTTCCAACGGATTTGTTCGTGGAACGAGCAGTGAGGTTACAGGATAAACACCTGACTCATCGGGGTTTGGATTTATAGAGTTTTCACTGAACACAAAGCCAGTAATAGCACCATAGGCAGCGTTGATACCCCCGTTTGGAATATCATTGCTAACGCTACGCGTGAAATTTAAACCAGCATTGATTTCCAACCAATCCCAGGCTTTTTGGGTAACATTTGTTTTAAATCCTACTCGTTGAAAATCAGTGTTCTTGATGATTCCTTCATTGTCAAGAAAGGAACCAGAAATGTAATAGGAAGTTCTGTCATTTCCGCCAGAAACGGAAAGGTTGTTCTCGATACCAAAACCGGTCTCAAAGAAACTGTCTTGATAGTTGAAGCGTTCAACTGGTACAGTTTCCAAATTGTTACGATCAAATGGGTCTACCCATGCCAATGGAACGGTGTTGTAGTCAATTTCCTTTCTAAGTTCGTTGACCCGTACATTGGTTGAAAAATTGAATTTAGGGTCGCCGGTACGGCCTCTTTTGGTGAAAATCTGAACTACCCCGTTACTTGCACGGGACCCGTAGATAGCGGCAGCGGCGGCACCTTTGATGACCTCGATGCGCTCAATGTCGTTAGGGTTTAAGTCTACCAAACGGTTTTGGGAGTTGCCTCCAAGGTCCACAAGGGCATTACTGTTACTTGAATTACTTACAATAATCCCATCAACAATATAGAGTGGGTCTGAATTTCCCAAAACGGTACTTGGCCCCCTTAATCGGATACTGATACCCCCAGCAGGATCCCCTGAGTTTTGTTGTACGAGGGCACCTGTGATTTTACCGGAAATGGCTTGGTCTACGGCAATGGCACCGTTATTCACCAAATCTTCCGATTTTACTGTTGAAATAGCATTCCCCAGTGTTCTCTTGTTGGCTCCCGCACCTGTACCTGTAATAACAACCTCATCCAAGCTCAGGAGGTCTTCATTTAGGACAGCATCTGTGGTAATGGTGGAGCTGCCACCAACATCAATGGATACTTCTTGTGTTGAAAAGCCCAATGAGCTAAAAGTCAGTGTGTACGCTCCAGGCTGTAAAGTGGCCGTAAAGCTGTAATTTCCGTCAAAATCGGTAATGGTACCGAAAGAAGTGTCAGCAATAAAAACTGAAGCTCCTGATACTGGAAGACCATTGCCGTTTTCGGTCAATGTCCCAGTGAAGGTAAACTGGCTTTGGGAAAATGCGCTGGTACTCACTACCATGCACACCAGAAGCAGTAGTTGGCGCAAAATTTTTCCATTCATAAAGTTTAATTTTGAGTTAGCAATGAATTTTGATTAGTCGAATTTTATGGAACTAGTTCCGTTGTAATCAAAAATATGCAAATAATCGAAAAAGATGCAATTTTTTGCAATTTTTTATAATCATTTCTTTTATTGAAGCGATTTTTTGCATTTATTTACTGAAGAGTTACACGTACATTTGACTAAACAAGACTCCCATGTTAAAGGAAGAACGCCATCAGGTTATATTAAACGAGGTCCGGATTCATAACAAGGTTTTATTGACGGATATCGCTGAACTTTTAAAGGTTTCACCAGATACAGTTCGTAGGGATATTAAGGAATTACACGATGACAACAAGTTAAAACGTGTTCATGGTGGAGCCATTTCTTTGGGCTTCAATCATTATAACTATGTAAATCGGGAGATTTATTCCTTAGAGGAGAAGTCAAAAATAGCAGAAAAGGCGGTGTCCATCTTAAAAGCGGGACAAGTGGTGTTGCTCAGTGGTGGAACCACAAATTTGGAAATTGCAAGGTTGATTCCGCCCTATCTTAAGATAACCTGTTTTACTCCTAGTTTGCCTATTGCCATGCAACTGCTTCCAAAACCCAATATTGAAATCATATTCATTGGGGGAAAGGTCAATAAGGATTCGCAGATAACCATTGGAGGAAAACCTATTGGCTTTTTATCTGAACTAAAAGTGGATGTCTGTTTCCTAGGGGTCAACAGCATGCATCCAACTGACGGAATTACTGAGTTTGATTGGGAAGTGGTACAACTGAAAAAAGCAATGATAAAGGCGTCAAAAAAGGTGGTGGTTCCTTCCATATCCGAAAAGATAAATTCAACCCAGCGCTATAAGATTTGCGATATAGATTCCATTAATGTTCTAGCTACAGAATTGGATAAAAGTGATCCAATCCTGGAACCCTACAGAGGAAAAATTGAACTGCTATAAAAAAGCCCCTTTTCAGGGGCTTTTTTTTGAACAAAACTACTTAAAATGATAACGGACAAAACCTTCCATGGCCTCATATTCTGCCATGCCTAAGTTGTTGTATTTATGAGCGGTCTCCATATTTCTCTGCTCTGCTCTCTGCCAGAACTCACGCTCGTCATTTCCGGGGAACATGGCAGCGTCTTTTTGGGACTGGTGCTTAAAAATGGCATTTTTCTTTCGCTCCATGTCCATTGGTCCAATGGGTACTGACATTTCCATGTCGGCAATATCCCATTCCTGCCACGCCCCTCTGTAAAGCCAAACATAGCAGTCGTCCAACCACTCAGCACCATCGGCTACCAATTGCTCCAATGCCTCATATATGATCTGAAGACAGACCCTATGTGTTCCATGGGGGTCCGATAGGTCTCCTGCAGCAAAAATCTGATGGGGTTTAATAGAATTTAAAAGATCGTATGTGATTTTTACATCTTCACGGGAGTGGGGCTTTTTCCTTACCGCACCGGTTTCGTAGAAAGGTAGATTCAAGAAGTGGGCATTTTTTTCATCCACGCCACAATACCTGCAAGCGGCCAAGGCTTCTCCTTTTCGTATCAACCCTTTTATATTTTGGATTTCGGGAGTGTCTATTTGTCCCGGAGTCTTTGTTTTCAAGAACTCCCTTACATCTAAAAGTTTCTTCTCCAGTTCTTGGTCCTCTTGTTGGAGGTCTGTAGCAAAATCCAAGAAACGAATAACCTCATCATCAAAAACGGCAATATTTCCCGAGGTTTGATAAGCTACGTGTACTTGGTGTCCTTGGTCCACTAAGCGCAGCAGAGTTCCGCCCATGGATATGACATCATCATCTGGGTGCGGACTGAAAATAAGAGTCCGCTTGGGGTAGGGGGTATTTCGTTCAGGGCGTTGGCTGTCATCCGTGTTGGGTTTTCCACCGGGCCATCCGGTTATGGTTCTTTGCAGTTGGTTGAACACTTTTAGGTTGATGTGTTCTGCAGAACCTACTTCGGCAATCAGGTTACCCATACCATATTCATTGTAGTGTTCATTGGTAAGTTTTAAAATGGCCTTATCCAATTTTTCAGAAAGCCACAGGGTGGCTCTTTTTATCAACTTGTCATTCCAATCGCATTCGCTTACCAGCCATGGTGTTTGAACGCGCGTTAGGGAAGATGCGGCGGCTGTGTCAAGGATAAAATCGCAGTTTTCATGATGTTGGAGAAAAGTAGCGGGAACACTCTCTTTGATCTCTCCTTCCACAGACTGCTGGATTATTTTTGACTTGCCCTCTCCCCAAGCCATCAAGATTATTTTTTTTGCGGCCATGATAGTGCCAACCCCCATGGTAATGGCCTTGCTGGGCACATTTTCCAGCCCAAAGAAATCACTGGCAGCATCCAAGCGGGTCACTCTGTCTAAACGAACCAAACGGGTTTTACTTTTTAAAGAGGAACCGGGTTCATTGAAACCTATATGCCCAGTCCGGCCAATTCCCAATACTTGAATATCTATTCCACCTGCTTTATTTATTTTTTCTTCATAAGCTTCGCAAAAGTCACGTACATCTTCCTTGTCCAATGTCCCATCGGGAATATGGATATTCTTTCTTTTGATGTCAATGTGGTCAAAGAGGTGCTCATTCATGAACCTGACATAGCTGTGAATGGAGTCAGGTTCCATAGGGTAATACTCATCTAAATTGAAAGTGATCACATTTTTAAAACTCAGACCATCTTTCTTATGAAATTGTACCAAATAATCGTAAACCTTGGTGGGTGTTGAACCTGTAGCCAGGCCCAGCACCACATTTTTGCCGTCAGCTTGTCTACTGCGAATTAACCCCGCTATCTCATTGGCGACCAATAAAGAGGCCTCTTCTGAACTTTCAAAGATTTTGGTATTTATTTTTTCAAATTTTCGTGATTCCTCGTCATAAGGGTAATCCAGTGTTGATGACTGTACCATAAATGGAATGATTTAAAAACGTTTGACGCGGCAAATATAAGCAAGAAATTTATATTTTGCTTTTTTTTGCTGTTTTTATTACAAAAAAGTGCTGTTTTTATGATATTGTTGATTTTTGGGAGTTCAAAACGGAAGAAAATGGCACATTGATTATTTTTATATATTTGCGTCAATTTTGCACTTATATGCTGAAAGAGGAACGACAACATATGATTTTGAACGAAGTGGCATTGCACAATAAGGTGCTGCTGACCGATATTGCCGAAATGTTGGATGTTTCAATAGATACCGTGCGAAGGGACGTAAAGGAACTAGATGAGGAAAACAGGCTAAAGAAGGTTCATGGTGGTGCAGTTTCCCTAGGATTCACAACTTCCACTGCTCCAAATGCCAACATTTATGCATTGGAAAAAAAGCAGAAAATTGCAGAGAAGGCGGTAAAAATGTTAAAGGATGGAGGTGTGATTTTTATTGATGGGGGAACCACTTGTTTGGAATTGACGCGACAAATACCCGAAAGTTTAAAGTTGACCTGTTTCACCATAAGTTTGCCTGTAGCCATGTTGCTTTTGTCCAAGCCAAACGTTAAAACGGTTTTCATTGGGGGGGAGATTTCGCTGGATTCCCAAATTGCAGTTGGGGCCGGAACCATAAACCAATTGTCCGAAATTAAGGTGGATTATAGCTTTATTGGAACTGGTTATGTTGATTCACTCTATGGATTAACCGAGTTCGACTGGGGCATTGTTCAAGTGAAAAAGGCGGTAATAAGGGCATCCAAAAAAACTGTACTTTTATCTATATCGGAAAAACTTAATTCCCAACATCGATACAAAACCTGTGATATTAACGCAATAAACACCATGGTGACAGAGTTGGACCCCAGTAGCAACCTATTAAACCTTTTTAGAAATCAAGAGATTCATCTTCTGTAATGCAAATGGATTATACAAAAATAACCGAGACCCCTTCAAATTATGAGAATTTGGAGAAAATGGACACCCAGACCATTTTGGAAAACATCAATAACGAGGATAAAAAGATAGCTGAAGCGGTTGCCGGAGTTATTCCTCAAGTAACCAAACTTGTGGACTGCACTGCAGAACGTTTTTTGGATGGAGGCAGGCTTTTCTATATTGGAGCGGGTACAAGTGGCCGCCTGGGCATTTTAGATGCCTCGGAAATACCACCTACCTATGGAATGCCCCATGACAGGGTTATTGGATTGATAGCAGGAGGAGATAAGGCCATTAGAAAGGCAGTTGAGTTTGCGGAAGACGATGTGCATCAGGCATGGAAGGATTTGCAGGAGTATAACATCAATTCTAAGGATGTTCTTGTGGGGATTGCCGCTTCGGGAACCACACCTTATGTTTTGGGAGGTATTGAGGATGCGAAGAAGCATGGCATATTAACCGCCGGAATCACCAACAATCCAGAATCGCCCCTGGCTACCTGTTCAGATATTCCCATAGAAATTATTGTTGGCCCTGAATTTGTAACAGGCAGTACCCGAATGAAAAGCGGTACCAGCCAAAAATTGGTGCTTAATATGATTTCCACAGCCCTAATGATTCGTATTGGTAGGGTAAAAGGCAATAAAATGGTGAACATGCAGCTGAGCAATACCAAGTTAGTAGATCGTGGTACCCGATATTTGATGGAGGAATTAGGATTAAGCTATACCGATGCAGAAAAAGCCTTGAAGGAATATGGTTCCGTAAAAAAGGCCATTGACGCCCTAAAATAAATCCTATTTGGGAACGAGTCTATAAATTCCCTTGCCCTCAATGCCTACATATATATACCCATCCGGTCCTTGGCGCACGTTTCGGACCCGGCCCATACCATCCAACAGTTTTTCACGGTAGGTGACTTTGTTGTTTTTTAGTTCGAGGCGCTCTAGATATTGAAATGATAAGGAACCCACCAACAAGTTTCCTTTCCACTTGGGGTATTTGTCCGAAGTCACAAAGGTCATTCCTGATGGAGCAATGGAGGGCGTCCATTGGTATAAAGGTTGTTCCATGCCCGCTCTAGAGGTTTCATCGGTAATCTTGGTTCCACTGTAATTTATACCATAGGTAATGATTGGCCATCCGTAATTTTTCCCTTTCTGGATGATATTGATTTCATCCCCACCCCTAGGACCATGCTCGTGCTCCCAGAGTTTGCCGGTTTCAGGATGTTTGGTCAATCCTTGGGGATTGCGGTGTCCATAACTGTAAATAGCGGTCTTTGCTCCAGATTTTCCAACAAAAGGGTTGTCATTGGGAATGCGGCCATCATCATGGATTCGGTATATCTTGCCACCATCCCGGGTAATATCCTGAGGGTTCACATCCCTGTTTCCACGTTCACCAACTGAAAAGTAGAGATACCCTTCGTTGTCAAATTCCAATCGGGAACCAAAATGTTGTCCTCGGGTTGAGTTGGGTTCGGCTTTGTAGAGCAATTGCTTTTGAACCAGTCTATTATTGGACAGTTTGGCCCGCATTATGGCCGTGTTGCCACCTTTTCCATTTCCTTCTGAGGATGCGTAGGATAGATAGAGCCACCCATTTTCGGTATACTTGGGATGTAGTTCAATGTCCATTAACCCACCTTGCCCACGTACATAGACATCGGGCGCATTAGTGATTTTGGAAGTTTTTCCGGAAGAATAATGTACTAGTTCACCTGTTTTCTCCGTTATCAACATGCTGCCATCAGGAAGGAATACCATGCCCCAAGGGTTTTGTAGACCAGATATAACAGATTCCGCAGTAAAATCAATGGTTTTGGGAAGATTTATGGTTTTATCGGGGGATTGGGCGCAGGATGTACTGAGCAGTACAACGAAAAAATACTGAAACACCACACTTTTTTTCATAATTTTACGTTGAAGTAATAGATTTTATAGATAAACTGCTCCTTTTTGGTAGTCGAGTGAGTTGAAGATAAAGAGAATTTTATAAGTATAGAAAATTACAATGTAAGAATATTACGATCCCAAATCTAAATATTCTGCCCTAACAAGACTTAACCTATGCTCCCTCAAAAAACAAGGCATTTGCTATATGCCGTGTTGATGGTGTCCATATCCATATTTTGTTCCACGGTATTAGCAAAAACAGAGGTCAACCGGATACTTGCCAGAATAGTATCCACAGTTTCAGAACCACGAGCTGAAGAAAAAACGGAGATTTCTTCCGATAAGGTTTCAGCTGCTCGGCCAGAAACATCCTTTGCTGCAAGTAGCAGCATGTTCATGACCATTATTCAAGGGGCCAATGAAGAAGTGGTTTGCCCCAACGACGGTAGTACACTTGCCAAGTTCTTTCTCTGTGGTACAAGTGACATCAGAACCATTACCCTAAGTCAATCTGGCAGCAGCTATCAATGGCAAAGGTTGGACCCCAATACCTGTGCGCCGACAGTGGTAGATGACTGCCCCACAATTAACGGAGCCTGTACTTGGAACACCGTTGGTGACCAAGCAACCTACAATCTGTCCACTGCTGGAGAGTTTAGGGTACGTGTAAATTCAGGGCAATATTACTACTTCAAGTCAACACTGAACCCCTTAAACCCGCAATTAATTAAGGAAGACATCATTTGTGGAAATCCAGGTAGGGTAGAGGTGACCAATGTCCCTGCAGGATATGAGTACAGTTTAAACAGTGCTGCAGGACCTTACCAAGATGATCCTTTCTTTGATATCACCGCTCCCGGTAATTATAGAGTATATGTACGATTGAAGAATGTATCAGCAACCGCCTGTGTATTCCCATCCAATGTGGTGACCATTAACGATTTGGATATTAATGTGGATGTAACGGCAAACGATATTCTTTGTAGCAGTCAATTGGGTAGCATCGATGTCAGTGTTTCCGGAGTTCCGGGATTCTATACCTATAGATTGGTGAAAAATGGAGTTACCGTGGATACCTTCGGACCAAACGGAGCCGACTCTTATACCTTTGCCAATGTTAGCCCAGGCACTTACAGCATTCGTGTGGAGACCAACAATTGTTCCGAAACCGTTACCACAGATATCAATGGTGATCCCATTGTTATTGGAAATGGAATCAGTCCTTTGGCCGTTTCTGCAACAGCCTCTGATAGTTTTGGATGCGGAGCCACTTCCGTGGATGTAAATTTGACCACATCTGGAGGTACAGCTCCGTACCGCTTTAGTGTGGACGGAGGACCTTTTGGTTCCACCTATACCGGTTCCACAACATTTACGGTAACTTCTGCTGGAACCTATTCTATTTTAGTGGAGGATGCCAATGGATGCCAACGCAGTGCATCTGTGGATGTTCAAGATATTCCGCCGCCTATTTTCAACTTCACCGAAGAAGATGCCAATTGTGGTGGAGCCAATGACGGTAGAGTAACCATAAATGTCACTAATGGATTTGGGTATGAGATTGAATACAGTATCAACAATGGTGCAAGTTTCCAGATAAGCAACACCTTTTCCAACTTGGCTCCTGGAAATTATGATATTGTATTACGTTATGAGCAGGATTCTTTTACTTGTACCACAACCCCTCAAACGGCAACTATTGGAACACCTTCAACTATTACAGCCACGGCAACTCCGGATAGCACGCCCAGCTGTGCCAATGAGAATGGAGGACAAATCACTATATCTGGAGTTTCAGGAGGTACCGCTCCGTATGAATATAGCGTTGGAGCCGGATTCAGTACCAACCCCGTTTTCACCAATTTGGGTGTCGGGACCTATACGCCAATGATTCGAGACGCCAATGGATGTGTAGAAGCCCTTACGGATATTGTCTTCAATGCCTTGAATAAACCCACCAATTTGGATTTTGCCATTTCCAGCTTGGATTGTATTACAACCACCGCCTCAGTGAGCTTGACAGTTACCGGAGGTACAGGACCCTACACGTATGAAATTATTGCCCCAGCTGCCAGTGCCATAAACAATGGTAACAACGATACCTTCAGTGGATTGGGATTGGGAACTTATACATTTAGAGTTACGGATAATGCAGGCTGTTCGTATAATGAAAATTATGCCATAACCGATATTAGTTCCATTGGTGTTGCAGCACAGCAGACCAGAGTGGTCACCTGTGTGGGTGACTCAGATGGAGAGGGTCGCTTTTTGGTGGATGGATTTAATACTACGTATAGCTATAGTATTGATGGTGGTCCTGTTTCAACCGGACAGAGTGCCAGTATCATTCCATTGACTGGGCTGACTGCCGGAAGCTACGTGATTTCCGTGACCGATGAAGAAACCAATTGTACTGATACGGCCACTTTGGTCATTGAAGAACCATCAACCACTTTTGCAATTTCTAGTTTGGATGTGACCGCAATGAGTTGTCAGAATGGAAACATAGGAGCCGTTCGCATCAATACCGTTGGAGGTTGGGGTGGTAACCGATATACCCTGACCCAACCAGATGGTTCCACAAGAGGACCTAAAAATGGAAGTACGTTCTCCAATCTTTCCCAAGATGGCACCTATCAAGTAAGTGTTACAGACGCCAATGGATGTACTGTTACAGATAGTTTTACCCTCACCCGATTGGACGCTCCTACTTTGACCTTGGATAATGGTGCTTCGGATTTTTGTTATGACAATTTTGGTGCAGCCACTTTGGTGGTGAATGCTTCAGGAGGCTTGGCCCCATATCAATATCGAATCAACGGTGGTGCCTTGGGTGCCAGCAATACTTTTGCTGGGCTTACACCAGGAACTTATACCATTCAAGTTGTAGATGCCAATGATTGTAGAGATACCGTTACCGCAACCATTGAGCCACAGGTAATTGCCAATGCCACTACCATTCAAGAATTGGATTGCGCCGGCCCTCCTGGACAGATTCAGGTGAACATCAGCAATGGATACACCTCTGGAGGCAATTACGATATATATGAAGTAAGTATCAATGGCGCACCTTATACTTCAGATAACAACAACATTACAGGGAACTCATTTGTGTACAGTATACCCAATGATGGCTCCATTATTTCGGACACAACCTTTCAGTTCCAGATTACGGACAGTCGCGGTTGTGTAACAGAATCCAACATTGTAACTATTTCTCCCCCTGAAACGATTGCAGGTTCAGCGGTTGCTACCGACACACAATGTGGCGACAATACCAGCGGAATTGTAACCTTGACCGCAGATACCACGCAAGGTGTTCCTCCGTACGAGTTCAGTAATGATAACGGAGCAACATTTGGAGCCCAAAATACTTTCTCTGGTTACGGACCCGGAACCCATGGCGGATTTGTGATTCGGGATAGCAGGGGATGTGTGAGTCCACCATATAGTGTAACCATTGCCGCAAGTACTCCATTGGATGCCACTGCTACCCCTACGGATGCAGTTTGCTCCGCTGGCGCTGTAAATGGTTCCATTTCAACCACTATTAATAATGGAGTGGCGCCTTTTGACTATGTTCTTCTGGATGTAGCCGGAAATTTAATTTCCAACTCATTGGGAACCATGAGTACCACCGTTAACTTTCCAAATCTTCCCGTTGGAAATTATACGGTTGTCACTACGGATGCATCAGGTTGTGAGGACCGCGATGAAGTGGTGATTGACCAAAACACCTTAGATCTGATTCCCTTGGATGCCGACCCAGGATTATGTTCTGATACTTCTTTCCCATATAGGGTTAGAGCAACAGGAGGAACAGCTCCTTACGAGTTTAGGTTGGTTGGTGAACCTACCTTCAACCCAGCGACTTCTGGAGGGGATACCTATGATTTTACGGGTCAGGTAATTCCCGGTGTTACCTATTATGTAGAGGTAAGGGATGCCTTGGGTTGTACCTATGTAGAAGAAATTGACCCGATAGGTCCAATCAACCCAGTTACGGTTACTGCTACGGCTACCTCAGCCTCTTGTAATGTTTCTGGTACCGGAAGCATAGATTATGATATTTCTGGGGTTTCTGCCCCGGGTAACTTTACCGTTACCCTTCAAAATACGGATACTGGTGCAACTGAATCTGGTCCAACAACATTGACAGGGCAAACCATACCGTATAGTGGAACTTTCACGGGCTTGGCTCCCGCTAACTATCAAATCATTGTACGTGATGATACTACAGGATGTAGCTCAAGCACTTTGGTCTTTATTAGCTTTAGTTCTCCATCCATTACCATCGATAATTTTGTTGAAGCGACCTGTAATGCAGGTGCTTTGGTTACCGTGAGAGGTTTTGGTGGAAGTGGCGGCCCATACAATTATGCCTATGTACCAACAGGAGATCCAGCACCAATCGTATTTTCTACGGAAACCACGTTTGAAATCCCTGGGCCCTATCCAACAAGCTACGATTTTTACGTGCAAGATGCCAATGGGTGTACTGCCTTAACAACATTGAACGTAACCCAAGAAGCAGGTGTGCCCACTCCTGTCATAGACGTTGTAAATCAGTGTACGGCTACCAGTGGTTATCAAATTCACATGGTTTCTCCGCTAACATCGGGGCCAGAACCTGAGAATACTTTTCAGTATGATATTGGAAGCGGTTTCCAGACGGGGACGACCTTTACAGTGCCGAATCCGGGTAGTTATGTAATAACAGTGCGTGATGGCAATGGATGTACCAACACGGTCACAGCTGAGGTATTCGATTTTTTTGCCATTAGTGCGGATGCTACCTCATTGCCAACATGTAACGCTGGTGATGGAACAATAACGGTAAACACTACCGGAGGTAGTGGGAATTTTGAATATCAGCTGCGCGATGCAGGTACCTTGGCAAATATTGGTCCAGCACAAAACAGCAACGTATTCAATAACGTATTGCCAGGAGATTACAATATTTTGGTGACCGATTTAAATTCAAACACTACCCCGTTGTGTTCTGATGAAGCCATTGTAAATGTGTCTACCGTAAACACCCCAGTAATTACGGCTACACCCAGCAGCGATGTTACCTGTAATGGTGCTGATAATGGAACCATTTCTGTGGAACTCCAACCTGGAACCGATACAGATACACCGTTGAACTACATTCTCTATGATAGCAGTTCAGCCATTTTTGCTGGACCGCAGGGCTCTCCTGTTTTCGACGATTTACCACCAGATACTTATCAAGTGGAAGTGGTTTCCGATAGGGGATGTACGGACCTAGTGGGAGGTATTGTTATTGATGAACCTACTGCATTACAAGTCAATGCGGTGAATACGGAATTTAGTTGTAATCCTTCCAGCAACCAGTTCAGCACGGCTACCATAACCATTTATACTGATGATAATGGAGATGGCATGGGAACTGCTACGGGAACAGGACCTTATACCTATAGTATGAATGATGGAACGCCTCAATTTGATGGCACTAACTTCCAGACCAGCAATACTTTTGAGGTAATTGATAATGGAACCAATCAGACCATTATTTTAACGGCCCGTGACCAAAATGGATGTGAGGAAACATCTACAGTGACCATTAATACGCCAACAGATATTACGTTCAGCTATGCGGTCAACCAAATAACCTGTGATGCTTCAGGGACTGGGGTAAGTCCCGGAACCATTGATATCATAATAAATGAAGGTCCTGGAGATTATGAAGTTGAAATACTGCCTTTGGGGTCAGAACCATCCAGAAGTTCAGGTGGCTCAGATCGCGTAACTTGGGATATTGCTACTCCCGGGGATTACATCTTTGCAGTAACGGACGTAGGCAATGGAGGTTGTTCGTACCTTACCACAACCATCAATATGCCTGAATACAATACGATTGAGGCCTTGATTGCCGAAGTGCAGCCTGTAACCTGTTTCAATGGGAATGATGGGGAAATCAGCTTGCAAATCAACAATTATAGCGGTACGTACAATTACGAAGTGTTCTCTAGGGATAATAGCGGTGTTGAAACAACAACTGGTGTAACCGGTAGTTTTGATACCAACGCACCAATAAATTCTCCAGAGATCATTACAGGTTTGCCAGCAGGTAACCTCGTAGTACATATAGAAGCATTGGATTCCCCATTCTGTGATGTGGTCAGTAATGTGACCACAGTTCGCTCACCAGATAGGGAATTGACGATTGATGCCATCCAAACCTCTCCAGTGACCTGTAACGTGCCAGGATTTGGTGAAATTACAGTAACTGGAGATGGTGGTTGGGGCACATATGAATACCAATTGATTGCCCCTGATGGCAGTACAGTATTGGTGGATTACCCCAATACGAACCCAATTTTTGAAAATCTTTCCACAGGAACGTACACCGTAAACGTGAGGGATATTCAAGGTTGTGAAGCTACCAACACAATCAACTTACCATTGCCAACTCCAATTACGGCGGATATTCGAGTAGTACAGCCTTTGGCTTGTAATAACGACAACAATGGAATAATTGAGGCCTATAACATGGCAGGTGGACAAGGTCCAGGCAACTACCTGTTCCAATTGAACCGGATTACAGGTGGCACTAATAGTGGACTTCAAACCACCCCAACATTTGCCAACCTTTCTGCAGGAGATTACACCATCACTATTTTTGATGGATGGAACTGTAGTTTTACAACAATCCCTATTACGGTTCAAGATCCTGAGATTGTGGTAGCTGAATTAAGGGAGTTGCAACCCCCTGGATGCGGTGATTTAGGTAGAATGGAGCTCACAGTAACCAATCCAGAACCCGGTGTGGACTATTTTTATCGTAGATCAGGAACTTCAGACCCTTTTATACCATTTGGAGCTGGTATGAGCAGCGTTGAGATTGCGGCGGACATTACTTTGGACCCCGGACCATTCCAGTATGACGTTCAAAATTCAAATGGATGTCCGTACGAGCGTTCCAATCAAATTTCGTTGGACCCCGCAGCACCTTTGGTCATTGCTCTGGATTTGACCAATGCTACCATCAACTGTGCCGGTGAAGCCACTGGAATTATTCGCTCGGAAGCCTTTGGTGGAATAGGAAGCTATGTGTATACCTTGGTAAGTTCTGATGTGTTACCACTGAACCCAGCAAACATAGTTCGTCCGGCACAAGGCTCGGGAATTTTCCGTGAACTAAACCCAGGAACCTATTATGTGTATGCCCAGAGTGGAGGGTGTGAAGCCATTTCAGACCCTATTATCATTGAACCCAAACCACCTTTGGTTTTGGAATATCTAGAAGCTGTTCCCGTAATGTGCGCAGGAGATACTAACGGACAGATTATTATTGAGGCCAGTGGCGGAACAGGTGCTATTAGATATTCCATTTCTGATACTTTGAGTGAGTTCTTTGAAGGCGATGACCCCGCTAATCCAAATCGAAAAACATTCAACAATTTGTCGCCCAGAACTTATGATATCATTATTCAAGATGATTTGGGATGTACCATAACCAGAACTGTTGAGATTACCCAACCGATGGAATTGGTGGCTGGAATAGCATCCACAACGCCCGAGGTTTGTTTGGGAGATGGTGACGGTACGCTTACCTTAAATGTATCAGGAGGTACAGCACCGTACTACACTAGTGTGAATTCTGCTGACGACGCTGATTTTGTGCAAAACGACACCATGTTCTTCGATAACCTTCAAGGTGGGGAAACCTATGTGATTTTTATTAGGGATGCCAATGGTTGTCAGACCAATGTTGTTGCAGAAATTGGTGTTGGGATTGAACTTATGGCCGAACCTATTGTACAATATGGATGTGAAGGAATATTCCCCAACAGCACTACGACAATTTCAATTACAGATGAATCACTGATACCGCAGTTATTGTTCTCATTGGATGTGGAGGATGTTGGAATGGCTACGGAGCAACGCACATTTGGTGACCTTCCAGCAGGTGAACATACCGTGTACATCTATCATGAGAACGGTTGTGTCACTTTTGTTGAATTTGAGATTGATGCTTATGAACCATTGACGCTTGAAGCGATGAAGACCGGACCTAACGAGGTCACTGCTATAGCCACCGGAGGCTTCGGAGGGTACGAATATTTCTTCCAAGGAGAATCCTTTGGAGAAACCAATACATTCAACATCAATGTAGATGCCAACATCAATATCATGGTACGAGACCAAAATGGATGTGTCGCCAATTTGGTCATGCCGTTTAATTTTGAAGGAATGCCAGAAATGCCGGATTTCTTCACTCCGGACGGTGATAACCTAAATGATTATTGGTACCCAGGTAACCGCGAATTCTTCCCAGATATCGATGTCATCATTTATGACCGATATGGAAGGGTGGTCGCTCGTTTAGATCAAGTTAAAAAATGGGATGGAACCTATGAAGGAAGTCCATTGCCAACTGGTGATTACTGGTATGTGGTAAATGCCAACGATCGTGAAAAGCAACGATATGTAGGCCACTTTACACTGTATCGATAATCGTTTTTAGGACATTTTTTCTATATTTACGAACAGCATATTTTTTGGTTTGAAATCCTTGGTCTTCTACCATTATGGATTTTGAATGACAAGTCAATTGCTTAACACTGAAATTGAACATGAACCAGGTGAGGCTCAGCAATACATCAATTTCTGTGGAGGTTTCAAAAAAACGGATTATTACCAAATCGCTAACGAACTAACTTAATGGATAACACTAAACCTACGAACACTACCTCTTTTTTGGCACATGAATATGAAAATTTAGACTACTCCATTTTTCAATTGAACCTTTTTCTAAACGCCTATGGTGAGTTACATAAACCCTATAAGATAGATTATAACATATTGCTGATGAGCTATCGCTTGTGGAAAGGTGGTGACATAGATGAATTTTGTCAAGACCAAACTATCAGCTATTTTTTATTGAATCCATCTTATGATTCGGCAGAGGCAAGGGAAGCGTTCTGTATGGAAATCAGGGAGTTCCTTTTAGGGGTCTAGAAAAGCAGCTACACTTTTTATCTCCAACATTCATATTTATTGAAAATGGGGATATAGTTTTACTAAAATTTATATTTTTGCAATCCGTTTTCGGGACGTGTCCTTTGAACTATAATCAGGATACCGACAATCATGAGTTCTGTCTGGTGATCATACTGCTTAAAGCAGTGGACGTTTTGGAAATTGGGTATTGTTTATTGAAAATCGTTGACCGAAGGTCAAACACGGGATGTGGCGCAGTCTGGTAGCGTACACGCATGGGGTGCGTGTGGTCGCTGGTTCGAATCCAGTCATCCCGACGAACCACTAAATAGGTGGTATCAAAGCACTGTCAACTGACTGATTGACAGTGCTTTTTGTTTTTATTGCATTCAATTGAATTCATTTAAAACCATATAAAAGGTGTAGAGTTCGGTGAATGGTTCGGTACGTTCATTGTGCATAATTTAGATAGCGTTTGACGCTGTTCATGGGTGTTTTGCAAACCTGTTTTGTCAAACCCAAAAGTTTTGTATTATGCGCAATTCCAACACTTTAAAAGTACTTCTCTTCACTCGGGACATTTCAAATAATCCCCAAAAATTGACCATTTATGCCCGCATCACCGTCAATGGGAAGAGGGCGGAAATCAGTTTGAAACGTTATACCTCGGTGAATGAATGGGGTGAAAATAAGGGAAGGCTCCATGGTCTGACACATAAGGCCCGTTTATTGAACAGCTATCTTGATGAGGTTTATGGTGCAATCATGGATACCCACAAGATATTATTGCGGGAAGAAAAGGTAATCACGGCCCAAGCCATTAAAGCCCGTTATCTAGGGCAGGACGAGCAACATAATACCCTACTTGAACTTATAGAGTATCATAACAAAACGCAAAAGAGTGTACTCCGTCCCGGAACTATGAAGAACTATTATGGGACTAAAAAGTATCTACTTCGTTTTTTGGAATCCAAATACAAACTCCCCGACATCCGATTGAAACAATTGAACTATAAGTTCATAACCGATTTTGAACACTATCTATTGAACGGCCCACAACTCCAAAAGGGAAAGAAATGTACCAATAATGGGGCCATGAAACACTTGGAGCGATTAATGAAAATGGTCAAGCTGGGCGTCAAGTTGGAATGGTTGGACAAAGACCCTTTCATTAACTATAGGCTCAGGTTTCATAAAACTGAACGAAGTTACCTAACGGAAAGAGAACTTAAGCGAATTGAGGAAACGGACTTCACTGGAGCAGGGTATGAAAAGGTCAAGGATGCTTTCCTTTTCGCCTGTTATACTGGGCTATCCTATATCGATGTCCGGGAACTTGAAAAGAATCAACTGGTTTTGGGTATTGATGGAAACCAATGGATCTATACCAAAAGGGAAAAAACATCGCAAAGTGTGAAACTGCCTTTATTGCCCAAAGCAAAAGAAATCATTGAAAAGTATTGGGACAGTCCAGAGACCGATACAAAAATACTACCTGTGCTCTCCAATCAAAAGACAAACAAATATCTAAAAGAGATTGCCAAGGCCTGTGGTATATACAAAA
Organism: Allomuricauda sp. ANG21; assembly: GCF_040705235.1. Lineage (NCBI taxonomy): Bacteria > Pseudomonadati > Bacteroidota > Flavobacteriia > Flavobacteriales > Flavobacteriaceae > Allomuricauda > Allomuricauda sp. ANG21. Next base: position 243,963 of record NZ_JBFCVT010000005.1, read on the forward strand.
CCATATCCTTTCATTCAGCCAGGCACACTTTTGCAACTACGGTAACCCTTTCAAATGGAGTCCCGATAGAAACCGTCTCCAAAATGCTCGGCCATACCAAACTGTCCACTACCCAAATCTATGCAAGGGTTCTGGAGCATAAGATAGGGGAGGACATGCAAAACCTTATAGAACATATGCAGACCAAAAAAGCAGCCGAAGGATGATAAGGGTGTATTTATTCGGTCCCGCTTGCGGGACGAAGGAATAGCAAGAGGGTGATGCGCAAATTGCGTCATCACGGTTGTTTTCGGGTCTTCAACAATTTGAAAACCAGTTGATTGAAGTGATTTTGAAACATTGTGCAAAATCAGGGCATACAGTAGACTTTTCCGAAATCTACAGTAAACCCTTTGGGAAGCCCTATAAACACTGGAAATTTTTGACGAAAAAATTGACGCAATTTCACTAAAAAACAAAATCGCACCTATGGAAAAGCAAGCTCCAAACGGTAGAACAAAGAAAGGAACAGGTGGTTATTCCAATATCACCGTAAAGAAAGAAACGGCCGCACGTTTTCGCAGCTATTCCAAAAGCTTCAACAAGTCCCATAGCAAAGTGTTGGATGGAATGATACAGTACTTCAAGGAGAATAACCTTGACCCTTTTGGAGATGGCACAAAGATCATCCTTGACAGTATCAAAAAATTGGAGCGTCAGATGATGAAAAAATTCGATAGGCTCATCGCCATTATCAAGAACATGGAGAAGACCAGTATCAGGCCCACCTATGAAATGATGTTGATACTTTATGAGGCCTATGTAAAGGATGGAAAGAGACCGAAACGGGAACCTGTCCAGATACAGGAAGAGCGAATGGATTTTTTGGAGCCTAGAAATACCGTTCCAAAAGTTGAGCACGACAGAATACTGCAAGAATTTGGAAACTATAAGAAGAGTTGCAATGAAATGCTCCAAAATGTGGAGAAGGTTGAGCCAATGATGGGAAAGCCCTATCTGAAAATCAATATGGGTATAGGGGATTTTGAAAGCCTGAAACATCAATTAAAATAACGCTCCATGTACCTTACCATCTCAGCACAGAAAATGGGCAGTACCTACAACTCCAGTGTAGGGAACTATGTGGACTATCTGGAAAAGGAAAACGAGGATAGGTTGCCCGAGCAAAGGGAGGAATTCTTTGACCAAGATAACGACAGTGTAAGCCCTCAAACGGTCATTGATGAAATAGATGCCAATACGGCCAAACTGAGACAGAAAGACCCGAAATTCTATTCCATAGTGGTCAGTCCCAACCAGAGGGAATTGAAGGCCATTGGAAATGATCCAAACATCCTAAAGGAATATACTAGGAAACTCATGGAGGACTATGCCAAGAGTTTCCATCGCAACCAAGAGGTCAAGGCCGAAAACCTGAAATATTACGCCAAGATAGAGCATGAACGCACCTATCGGGGCTTTGACAAACAGGTTCAGGAGAATGCACCCTACCGAGGCGAGATAGCAAGGCTCAGGAACGAGATACGGAAAGTGGAACGTGGCGAATCCATCGGTAATATCAATGAGCTTGAAAAAAGAATCAAAGCACAAGAAAGATTGGCTCCGCACAAACAAAACGGACAATTGGTGGCCGCAGGGATGCAAAAAGAAGGACCACAGACCCATATCCATATCATAGTCAGCAGAAGGGACGTAACGAACAACTATACCCTTTCCCCAATGGCCAAGCACAAGGCATCCGAAGTTGAACTGAACGGAAAGATGGTAAAAAGGGGTTTTGATCGGGACAGTTTTTACCAAGCAGCCGAAAAGACTTTTGATAAAAAAACGGGTTTCAAAAGGAACTATGTGGAATCCTATGTTGGAAGAAAGGCCCATGCCAAGGAACCGGGGAAGTTCTTTGCCAAGGTAATGGGACTGCCCACCAAGGAAAAGGACATGGCCTTTAAACTACTTAAGACGATGGGAATCAAAACTCCCAGTATCCCGACCAATAAAGTACAGATGGCAGCCAAGATTATCAAAGCACTTGGAAGGGGCATTGATAAGGCAAGGGGAGCGGGAGAGGATATGGGTTACTGAAATCCAAAAAGTAGGTTGCGCCCTATCGGGTTTTTGCTTTACGTTTATCTACCGGAACGCTACAAAAACCCGACAGGATCCATGCGCAAAAGTTGGGGGTAAGATTTGGGGGCAGATTTTTGAAACTGCTCTGTTTCGAGGGAAATTGATATAAATGTGCTTATAAACGATAAGTATGTTGATATTTTGTAATTTTGTAGCCAAATGAAGCAGATTCTTCACCAAATACTATCATCTGTAATGGCCTTTTTGGTCTTGGCCTCGACAGTTTCATGGACAGTGGACAAGCACATTTGCATGGGCCGGGTGATGGATATTTCCCTTTTTGCCCATGCCGATGATTGCGGAATGGACATGGATAAGGAAATGGAAAAATCCTGTTGTGATGATGAATCGTTCACCGTTCAAGGTCAAGAAGACCTAAAAATCTCCTTTGAGAAGTTTGATTTGGACCAACAAGTCTTTTTGGTAAGCTTTGTCCGAACCTATTTTCAAGTTTTTGAGATTGATCCTGAAGGATCCAGTTCCTTTAGTGAATACAATCCACCTCCTTTGATACGGGACGTGCAAGTCCTGGACCAGACTTTTCGTATTTGATTTAACATCGATTGAATGTTCCCGACACCTAAGTGGTCGGGCTAATGCGTTTATACGTGTTTTTGTGTCAATCAATGTTTAAATCAAACGCTCATGCTAAACAAAAGCATAAAATTTCTAATAGAAAACAAATTGGTAGCCTCACTTCTCCTGCTGGTTTTTGTGGCTTGGGGCATCGTGAGTACACCATTTAACTGGGACACTGGTATTCTACCGAGCAATCCGGTTGCTGTGGATGCCATTCCCGATATAGGGGAAAACCAACAAATTGTCTTCACCAAATGGCCGGGACGGTCCCCCCAGGATATCGAGGACCAAATTACCTATCCATTAACAACATCGTTACTGGGCATTCCTGGAGTTCGGACCATACGGAGTTCATCCATGTTCGGATTTTCGAGTATCTATATCATTTTTGAAGAGGATGTGGAATTTTACTGGAGCCGGAGCCGCATTTTGGAAAAACTCAATTCCTTACCAAACAGCCTATTGCCTGATGGCGTAAACCCTGCCTTGGGACCCGATGCCACTGCTTTGGGGCAGATTTTCTGGTATACCTTAGAAGGTAGGGACAAAGAAGGAAATGTAACTGGGGGCTGGGACCTGCAAGAATTGCGGAGCGTACAGGATTACTACGTAAAATATGCCCTTTCATCGGCCTCTGGAGTGTCCGAAGTAGCCTCCATTGGTGGTTTTGTGCAGGAATACCAAGTCGATGTGGATCCAGAACTGATGAAACAATACAATGTGGGCTTGGATCAAGTGGTAAAAGCGGTAAAACAAAGCAACCGCGATATTGGTGCACAGACCTTGGAAATCAATAAAGCGGAATATTTAGTTAGGGGATTGGGTTATATCAAATCCTTGGAAGACATCAAAAATGCTGTAGTAGCATCAACCGATTACACTGCCATTAGAATCAAGGATGTGGCCAATGTGTCTTTGGGTCCTGCTGTGCGTCGCGGCATTTTGGACAAGGAAGGGGCCGAAGTTGTTGGTGGCGTGGTCGTTGCCCGATATGGGGCCAACCCACTGGAAGTTATCAACAATGTCAAGGAAAAAATCAATGAACTTAGTGCAGGACTTCCATCCAAAGAATTAAGGGATGGAACAACATCACAGCTCACTTTGGTTCCATTTTATGACAGAACGGAACTTATCCAGGAAACCTTGGGGACTTTGAATGAAGCATTGACCCTCGAAATTCTTATCACCATTTTGGTGATTGTGGTCATGGTGTTCAATCTTAGAGCTTCAATTTTAATTTCCGGGCTGTTGCCGGTTGCGGTCCTTATGGTATTTGTCTCCATGAAACTATTTGATGTTGATGCTAATATAGTGGCGCTTTCTGGTATTGCCATTGCCATTGGAACCATGGTGGATGTTGGGGTGATTCTCTCCGAGAACATCATCCGGCATATGGATGAAAATGAGCAAAACTTATCCATCAATGAAGTAGTGTACAATGCCACTGCCGAGGTTTCTGGTGCCATTTTAACAGCTGTATTGACAACTATCATCAGCTTTATTCCAGTCTTTACCATGGTGGGCGCCGAAGGAAAACTTTTTAGACCGCTCGCTTTTACAAAAACCATGGCATTGACGGCATCCATTATTGTGGCACTGTTCCTCATTCCGCCATTTGCCGCCATCATATTTAAAAGAAAAAATAGACCACCTGTCTTCACCTATGTTTGGAATGGCATTTTGATGGTATTGGGATTGGTTGCGATCGCTTCTGGCTATTGGTTGGGCTTGGCCTTGATTGCCTTTGGTGTTTCCGGTATCCTAAGAGTACGTCAAATTTTGGACGCAAAACAAGCCAGTTTGCTCAATGTGGCTATATGCGTGGGCACCATTGCCTTCTTGTTGGCCACCTATTGGAGGCCGCTTGGTTTTGACCGTAGCATTGCCATCAACCTGATTTTTGTGGGATTGATCTGTGGTGTTCTGTTGGGAGGGTTTTACCTCTTCAGACAATATTACAGCCGTATTTTAACCTGGGCATTGGAAAACAAATTGCTGTTTCTCTCCATACCTACCGTAATTGTCGTCTTTGGATTTATTATTATGCGCAATACGGGTCAAGAATTTATGCCCTCACTCAATGAAGGTTCATTTTTGTTGATGCCCACCTCCCTGCCACATGCGGGAGTAGAGGAGAACAAAAGGGTGGTTCAGCAATTGGATATGGCCGTGGCCACCATCCCGGAAATTCAAACAGTAGTGGGCAAGGCGGGTAGAACGGAATCCGCTTTGGACCCCGCACCCCTTTCCATGTATGAAAATATTATCCAATACCGATCGGAATACCAGAAAAATGAAAAGGGAAGCCCACAACGGTTCAAAGTAAATGCGGATGGGTATTTTGAGTTGAGCAACGGAAAAGTAGTGGCCAATCCAAATTTTGAAGTAACCAACGAACAAAACTATAAGGACACCCATGTAAGCGACCCCTTGCGAATCGATAGAAGTTTGTTGATTCCGGATAGTGATGGGGAATATTTTAGAAACTGGCGTCCAGAAATCGGAAGCCCTGATGACATATGGGACGAAATAGTCAAGGTCTCTAGGTTGCCGGGGGTCACTTCGGCACCTAAATTACAACCTATAGAAACACGGTTGGTGATGCTTCAGACCGGGATGCGGGCACCGATGGGGATCAAAGTAAAAGGTCAGGATTTGAAGGAAATCGAAAGCTTTGGTCTTAAATTGGAACAGATTCTAAAAGAAGCGACTGGGGTCAAGGACGAAGCAGTTTTTGCAGATCGAATTGTGGGTAAGCCCTACCTCCTTATCGATATAGACCGTGAAAAATTGGTGCGTTACGGATTGGTCATTGAGGATGTGCAACAAATACTTGAAGTGGCTATTGGTGGAATGCCACTGACACAGACCGTGGAGGGCAGGGAACGTTACGGAATCCGGGTGCGCTATCCACGAGAACTTCGGGAAAACCCCACCGATCTGAAAAATATTTATGTCCCCTTGGAGAAAGGCAAGCAAGTGCCTTTGGGTGAGTTGGTGAACATACGCTATGAGCAAGGACCGCAGAACATTAAAAGTGAGGATACCTTTTTGGTGGGCTATGTGCTTTTTGACAAGCAGGATGGCTTTGCCGAGGTGGATGTGGTGGAAAATGCCCAGGCCACGATTTTGGAAAAAATAGAAAACGGAGAATTGGTGGTTCCAAAAGGTATCAGTTATCAATTCACCGGAACGTATGAAAATCAGCTACGTGCCGAAAAAACATTGTCCGTGGTGGTGCCGTTGGCACTCTTGATCATATTTCTGATCCTCTACTTTCAATTTAGGTCGGTGGGCACATCCCTAATGGTATTTTCGGGAATTGCGGTGGCTTTTGCAGGCGGATTCTTAATGATCTGGTTCTATGGTCAGGATTGGTTCCTGAACTTCAGTTTTATGGGTGAAAACCTAAGGGATCTTTTCCAGATGCACACCATTAACTTGAGTGTGGCGGTTTGGGTTGGATTTATCGCACTGTTCGGAATTGCCACGGATGATGGTGTGGTGATGGCTACCTACCTTACCCAAACTTTCGACAAAAACAAGCCAGATAACTTGAAAGGTATCCGTGCTTCGGTATTGGAAGCGGGAGAAAAACGAATCAGACCTTGTTTGATGACCACAGCGACCACCATTTTGGCGCTGTTACCTGTACTTACTAGTACGGGTAGGGGAAGTGACATCATGATTCCGATGGCCATTCCAAGTTTTGGGGGCATGTTGATCGCATTAATCACCTTGTTTGTGGTGCCGGTGCTCTACAGTTGGAAAAGTGAATTGCAACTTAAACTGCAAAACCAATGAGAAAGAGACTTCTATATATAGTTGTTGCACTTATGGCTTTTGGGGCAAATGCCCAATCGTTGGAGTTCTATCTTCAGGAAGCCGAGCAGAACAGCCCCATGATTCAGGCATTGGAGCTGCGCTACAATATTGCAAAAGAAAAGGTGAATGAAATGAACACCTTGCCCAATACAACTGTTGGCGCGGGTTATTTTGTGAGTGAACCTGAGACGAGAACGGGAGCGCAGCGGGCCAGGTTTTCGGTATCGCAGATGTTGCCTTGGTTCGGTACCATCACTGCGCGCGAGAATTATGCCAGTTCCATGGCGGAGACAGAGTATGCTGAAATTGTGATTGCCAAACGAAAACTGGCTTTGTCATTGGCACAATCGTATTATAATTTATTTGGGATTCAGGCCAAGCAAAAGGTGCTTCAGGAGAATATTGATTTGCTAAAAACCTATGAGACCTTGGCGTTGACTTCGGTTGAGGTAGGAAAAGCTTCGGCCGTGGACATCCTCAAACTTCAAATTCGACAAAACGAATTGCAACAACAGAAAGAAGTATTGGAACAATCCTATTTGGCGGAACAGGCTGTTTTCAACAATTTGCTGAATCGTGAAGAACGTATTGCAGTTGATGTAGTGGAGGAAATGGAAATTCCGGAGGAGGATTCCATGCTCAACAAGGACAATTTAAGCTTAAATCCAGAGCTGCTCAAATATGACCAATTGTACGAATCGGTTTCGCAATCAGAATTGCTGAATCAAAAGGAAAACGCTCCAAGCTTTGGGATTGGTTTGGACTATATTCCTGTATCGGAGCGGACTGATATGGCAATGAGCGATAACGGAAAGGATATTGTAATGCCCATGGTCACTTTTTCCATTCCCGTTTTCAACAATAAGTTCAAGTCGGTTACCAAGCAGAACGAGCTTCGGCAAAAGGAAATTGAATTTCAAAAAGAAGAGCGATTGAATGTGTTGGAGAATGCCTATGCCAATGCCATTTCCCAACGCAACCAAGCGCGTATCGCCTATCAAACCCAATCAAAGAACCTGGGTCAGGCAAAGGATGCCGAAGAAATCCTCATTAAAAATTATGAGACAGGAACAATCAATTTCAATGATGTGCTTGATATTCAGGAGTTGCAATTAAAGTTTCAGACCAACCAAATACAATCAGTGCAGTTGTATTATATGCAATCTGCCATCATCAATTATTTAATCAACAAGTAATTTAATATTATTAAAAATGAGAACAAACATCAGAACAATTGTCGGAATTGCATTTACGTCAGTCTTGGTACTTAGTGTATCCTGCAAAGGAAAAACAGAGGAGGCAAAGGAAACTTCCGCAGAGGCAACCATGGAGCATGAGGGTCACGATATGAATAAAATGGACCATGAAGGACATGATATGGACAACATGGAGACCGCAGATAAACAAGGCAAAGAATATACTTCTAAATATGTTTGTCCAATGTACTGCGAAGGTAGTGGTAGCGATGAAGAGGGTAAATGCCCAGTTTGTGGTATGACCTATGTGCTGAACGAGGATTTTAAAAAGGACGGACACAAAGAACATTAATTAAAAATCCACTTGTACCGAAGATGCACATTAAAGTAAAAAACATGGTTTGCGATAGATGTAAAGGTGTTCTGAAAAACGAATTTCGGGATATGGGCATTGAAGTGGTGCAAATTGACTTGGGCGAAGTTGAATTTAAAGATTCGGACATAAGCCAAATGGACCGTATTCGGGAGATTTTGACCAAGAATGGTTTTGAATTGATCGAGGATGTTGATCAGAGGTCCATCGTCGATATCAAAAAGCACATGATCCATGCATTGGAGAACCGTTCCGGTCAGAATCTCTCAGAATACTTGGCCCAAAAACTTAACAAGGAATACTCGGTGCTCAGTAAAATGTTCAGTGCCAAAGAAGGTCTTACCATTGAAAAATATTTTATCCTGCTTAAAATGGAGAAGGTTAAGGAAGAAATTCAAATGGGAACAAAAACCTTCTCTGAAATAGCCTATGATTTAAACTACAAGAGCAGTAGCCATTTGGCCAAACAGTTTAAATCCATTACGGGAATGTCGATGAGCGATTATAAGAAATTGCAGGAGTGGAACAGGAGACCGTTGGACCAAATTGTATAAAAGAAACCCAGAATTGTAAAAAGCTTCCGACTGGTATTCAGCTAGTTTTGAATAAAAAACAAAAAGATGAAACATACCTATCACATACACGGAATGAGCTGCAATGGCTGTAGAAGCCATGTAGAGGAAACCCTATCAAAAGTTGATGGGGTTACCGGGGTTGAAGTCAGTTTGGAAAAGGCCGAGGCTGTAATCCAGATGGAGGAGCATATCCCCATTGAGACCTTTGAGGAAGCACTAAAAAACGATGGAGGAGGCTATAGCATCCATGCTCATGACCATCACCATCCACCCAAGAAAAAAGAAGAGAAGACCGTTTCAAACGGCAATGGCACCTTTTATTGCCCCATGCGATGCGAAGGTGAAAAAACCTACGATGAACCCGGGGATTGCCCCGTTTGCGGTATGGATTTGGTAGAGGAGCAGAATACGACTTCAAGCTCCAAACAGCAATGGACCTGCCCCATGCACCCCGAAGTGGTGGAGGATGGTCCCGGTTCCTGCCCAAAATGTGGAATGGACTTGGTGCCCAAGGAACCAGAGGCCAGTGCAGAGGAAAAAACCTATAAAAAACTCCTCAAAAAGTTTTGGATTGCCGTAGGCTTTACATTGCCCATCTTTTTGATTGCGATGAGTGAGATGATACCCGATAATCCATTGTACAAACTAGTGGCGCCCACCTATTGGAATTGGGTGCAGTTGGGGTTGTCTCTTCCGGTTGTCTTTTATGCCACTTGGATGTTTTTTGAGCGTGCCTACCGAAGCATCAAGACCTGGAACCTGAACATGTTCACCTTAATTGGTATCGGTGCAGGTGTTGCCTTTGTGTTCAGTATACTTGCCTTGGTGTTCCCCGGATTTTTCCCTGATCAATTTAAAGGGGAAACAGGTGCGGTGCATGTTTATTTTGAGGCCGCCACCGTTATACTGACCTTGGTTCTTTTAGGGCAATTGTTGGAGGCCAGGGCGCATAGCAAGACCAACAATGCGGTCAAGGAATTGTTGAAACTCGCTCCCAATAGGGCCATTAAAATAGTGGATGGCGAAGAAGTTGAGGTTCATATTGATGACATTGAAAAAGGGGATGTCCTCCGCGTAAAGCCAGGTGAAAAAATCCCGGTGGATGGCATCATCACGGAGGGTGAAACCTCTGTGGACGAATCCATGATCACAGGAGAACCCATTCCAGTGGAAAAAGGGGTGGAGGATAAAGTAAGCAGCGGCACCATCAATGGCAACCAGTCCTTTCTGATGAGGGCTGAAAAAGTAGGAAGCGACACTTTGCTTTCCCAAATCATCGATATGGTGAACCAAGCCAGCCGAAGTCGAGCGCCCATTCAGAATTTAGCGGATAAGGTATCGGCCTATTTTGTGCCTGCTGTCGTGATTATTTCCATGATTACATTTGCGGTATGGGCCATTTGGGGACCACAACCGGCCTATGTCTATGCGTTGATCAATGCCATCGCGGTTTTGATCATAGCCTGTCCATGTGCCTTGGGCTTGGCGACCCCCATGTCCGTGATGGTCGGTGTGGGTAAAGGAGCCCAAAACGGAGTGCTCATCAAAAACGCCGAAGCTTTGGAAAAAATGGCCGATGTGGACACTTTGATCATCGACAAAACAGGGACCATTACCGAGGGTAAACCCACGTTTGACCATTTGGATGCCTTTTCAAACGACTATTCAGAGGAAGATTTACTGCAGTATATCATTTCGGTAAATGCCAATAGTGAACACCCTTTGGCACAGGCCATGGTGAAATATGGCAAGGAAAAAGATATCAAGATTCTAAGGACAGGGTCCTTCAGTGCCATCACAGGAATGGGGGTTGAAGGAAAAATAAAGGATTCGGAAATCCATTTGGGAAACCTCAAGTTGATGGAAAAAGCTGGAGTGGAAATTTCCGAAGACATGAAGGAAAAGGTGAAGAAAGCACAAGAAAAAGGAATGACAGTTTCCTATTTGGCAATTGATGGAAAAGCACATGGATTCGTGGCCATTGGCGACAAGATAAAAGAAACCAGTGCCCAGGCCATCAAAGCGATCCAAGAAAAAGGAATTTCAGTGATTATGCTCACAGGCGACAATGCAAACACCGCAAAAGCTGTAGCCAAGGAGCTCCATTTGGATGATTTTAAGGCTGAGACCTTGCCCGAGGATAAAATGAAGGAAGTGGAGCGCTTGCAAGGCGAAGGAAAAGTGGTGGCCATGGCAGGGGACGGCATCAACGATGCCCCAGCACTGGCCAAAAGCGACTTGGGGATTGCCATGGGCACTGGGACCGATGTGGCCATTGAGAGTGCCTTGATTACCTTGGTGAAAGGGGACTTGCACGGCATCGTAAAGGCGAGGAATCTGAGTGGGGCCGTGATGAAAAACATTAAACAAAACCTATTTTTTGCATTGATCTACAACACCATCGGCGTGCCGATAGCAGCAGGGGTGCTCTATCCGTTTTTCGGGATTTTGCTCTCACCCATGCTCGCAGCCCTGGCCATGAGCTTTAGCTCGGTTTCGGTGATTGCCAATGCACTTAGACTACGAACTAAATCAATCGACTAATACTAAAATGGTAAAACGAAAAACAGCGGTTAAGATTAGAAAGGCCCATCGATATTTAGGGCTGTTTTTGGGCATCCAATTCATCATGTGGACGGCCAGTGGCCTGTATTTCAGTTGGACAGATATTGATGAAATACATGGCGACCATTTCAGAAATATGGCTTACGAACCTATAGCCTTTGAAGGTCTCATCGGACTTTCTCAAATCAATATGCCCGCTAAAATAAGCTCGTTGAGCCTAAAGGAAATTGCGGGCAAACCCTATTATTGGATGAATAATGAATTTTTGGTGGATGCTATGGACGGAAGCCTGAAAAAAGGGATTTCCGAGCAAGAGGCCTTGGCCGTTGCAGAGCGGCAAATATCACCAGATCTAAAGGTCAAAAGGGTGGAGGTCATCGATGAAACCGATAAGCATCATGAGTATCGGGGAAAAAAATTGCCGGCCTATGTGATTTCCTATGATTCTCCAGAAAACATTAAGGCCTATGTTTCGATGGAGGATGGTTCTTTTCAAACGGTGCGACACCGAAATTGGCGATGGTTCGATTTTCTGTGGATGACCCACACCATGGATTATGAAAGCAGGGATGATTTTAATACAACCTTGCTTCGTGCCTTTTCCCTGTTGGGGTTGATAACCGTTTTGAGCGGGTTCCTGCTATGGTTTATCAGCTCGCCCACAGTTCGAAAACTAAAAAAGGGAAACAATAAACACTAAAATTTTAAAACCATGGAAAAATCAAAACGCTCAAACAAGGGAAATTACAAAACCTTTTTTATTATGCTGGCTTGCTCTTTCGTGGCAATGTACATAACAATGTATCTCAACACCTATGAATTCGACCATGTATGGTTCAGTTTAACGCGATTCTATATGGTCTGTTTAGGAATAGCAGCAATGGCAGTCATAATGTGGTTCTTTATGCGCAAAATGTATACCGACAAGAAAAAGAATATGGCCATATTGCTAGGTAGTTTGGTCTTGTTTCTTGGCTCCCTATTTCTTGTACGCGACCAAAAATCCACGGTAGGCGATGTGCTATGGATGAAGGCGATGATACCTCACCATTCCATTGCCATATTGACAAGTGAACGTGCAGACATCAAAGACCCAGAGGTAAAGAAACTGGCAGAGGAAATCATTGAGGCCCAGCGAAGGGAAATTGCTGAAATGGAAAAAATGATTGAACGATTGCAGAACGAAAAAAAATAGCGTCATGAAAAAGAAAAACATCATATACATTGGGGTTGCTGTAGCAATTGGATTGTTAATAGGGTACTTTATATTTGGTGGCAATTCCGAAACCACCATTATGGATGAACATGACCATGGCACCGAAGCAGCATCGGACCAAATGTGGACCTGTTCCATGCACCCACAGATCATGCAGCCAGAACCTGGGTCTTGCCCAATCTGCGGCATGGACCTTATCCCTGCAGCTGCAGCAGGAGAGGGATTGGCACAGTCACAGATTAGCATGACGCCAAATGCCATGGCCTTGGCCGGTGTGGAGACGGTAATTGTTGGTTCTGGAAATACCAGTGGGGGAAATGTAAGGCTTTCAGGAAAAGTAGCTGTCAACCAAGAATCGGATGCCGTTCAATCTGCATATTTTAATGGTAGGATAGAGCGCTTGAACATCAATTATGAAGGTGAAGAAGTCAGAAGAGGGCAGCAATTGGCCACTATCTATTCACCCGAATTGGTATCGGCCCAGCAAGAATTGATTACTGCGATGAAATTAAAATCATCCCAACCCGCCTTGTACACAGCGGTTCGTAACAAATTGAAACTATGGAAGTTGTCTGACACACAAATCAATCAAATTGAGAGTTCTGGGAAGGTGGTTGAAAATTTCCCTGTGTACGCCAATGTTTCCGGAGTTGTTTCTTCCATTATGGTAGAAGAAGGCGATTATGTAAAAACAGGTTCACCTTTGGTGAAAGTGGCTAATTTGAACTCAGTTTGGGCCATTTTTGATGCCTATGAAAATCAATTGTCACTTTTTAAAAAGGGACAAACACTAGAGGTATTCACCAGGTCCTATCCCAATGAAACATTTCAGGCTACCATTTCATTTTTAGATCCTTTGTTGAACAACTCAACCAGGACCTTAGAAGTTAGGGCGGAATTGGATAATAAAAAGGGGCTGCTGAAACCAGGAATGTTTGTAGTGGGAGAAATTAAAATGGATGAAAAACCTTCAGATAATGTATTGACCATTCCCGAAAGTGCGGTGATGTGGACGGGTGAGCGGTCTGTGGTCTACGTGCAACCCAATCCAAGTGAAGCTGTTTTTAAGATGCGTGAGGTGCAATTGGGCAATTTAAACAATGGAACCTATGCCGTGGTCTCTGGTCTTGAAGCTGGTGAGGAAATAGTGGCAAAAGGAACCTTTACAGTAGATGCGGCGGCGCAGTTGCAGGGAAAGAAATCCATGATGAGCAAAGAAGGAGGGCCAGCCGTGACGGGCCATGAAGGCCATGGGATGAAAATGGACTTCTCCCAAGAGTTTAAAAACGGTTTCGGGGATGTATTGGATGCTTACCTTAAGTTGAAAAATGCACTGGTAGATTCTGATGCCGTTGAGGCAAAAAAAAGGGCGAGCGAAGCATCACAAAAAATAGAACATTTAAAAACAACGCAAATGGATGATATGGGGATGACTCATGTGGAAAAAATTGAAGAATACATTTCCAATATCTCTAAAGAAAGTTCCATTGAGGCCCAACGTAACAATTTTGTGCTCTTATCGGAAAATATGATTTTCATTGGACACCAATTGAATGGCTTGGGTCAAAAACTATATGTGCAGCATTGTCCCATGGCAGATAACAACAAGGGAGCTCATTGGATAAGTGCCGAAAAGGAAATTAGAAATCCGTATTATGGAGAGGCCATGCTAACCTGCGGAAGCATTATTGATTCTATACCCGAATAAGGATGGATGAATAAAAAGTAAAATATTTAATTTAATAAAAACGTCGGAACTTGTATCATGCTATCCTTTACGTTTTGAGATGATTGACAAATCAAGAACAAAAGTGCTCGAGTTGTCTACTTTTTGAATTAAGAAAGTGAAAACCCCATCAAAGTTAGGTCCATAGAAAAAAGTTTTCTTCTTAAGGGATTAAGTAAACTACAGTTTGTTTTAATGTTTTGAAATGATGAGGCATGAAGAGTTTTAAAAAGAATTTTATTAATTTCGTGAAGTGAAACACCCATAAGTTTTGCATCTGAATGTACTGTTTTATAGACAGTTTAGAGTTCGGTTAATCAGTTTTGGAATACAGTATAAAATGTTGACGTTGAAATAGTTGTGAAATCTACTTTCTTCCAGTCATCCCGACGAACCATGGTTTTATGACACTAAGTAAAACCTTAATTAATTGAAAACCAGAAAATTAATTTTTTCTGGTTTTTTTTATTTCCATCTGAAACCATCGATGAGGATGTCCTATAGTGGATAGGGCGGTTTAGGTATACCACTCACAGCGGTTTAAAGTGAGCAGGGCAAACGAAGTGTTTAAAATCGATTCATCCGTGGATTAACATTAGCTATTATTTCTCAGTTTTTTTCTCATTGACTCCCCTTTG
>NZ_JBFCVT010000006.1:0-1353 GCF_040705235.1 Allomuricauda sp. ANG21
GCCTGGTCGTCCGTGTTGTCAAGATATGGGGTCAGATCGACAGTGCCGCCGTCCTCAAGGGTCAATATGTTGCCCGCCGCCAAGCTGAGGGCCTGATCGTCGGTGTTGTCAAGGTAGCCGCTCAAATCAACGTTGTTCCCGTCCTCTATCGAAAGGCTGTTGCCCGACAGGGTGAGCGTCTGGTCATCCGAACCGCTATTGTCCAGTGCCGATAGGTCGACAGAGTTACCGTCTGCTATCGAGAGTGTATTTCCCGAAAGGGTCAACGTCTGGTCATCGGTATCGGTATCTATGGAACTGATGTCAATGGTGTTACCACCGCTTATCGATAGATCGGAACCGCTCAATGAGAGGGTCTGACCATCAGTGTTGTCAAGATATGGGGTCAAATCGACAGTGCCGCCGTCCTCAAGGGTCAATATGTTGCCAGCGGCCAAGCTGAGGGCCTGGTCATCGGTGTTGTCAAGGTAGCCGCTCAGGTCCACGTTGTTCCCGTCCTCTATCGAAAGGCTGTTGCCCGACAGGGTCAGTGTCTGGTCGTCCGAACCGCTGTTGTCCAATGCCGATAGGTCGACAGAGTTACCGTCCGCTATCGAGAGTGTATTTCCCGAAAGGGTCAATGTCTGGTCATCGGTATCGGTATCTATTGAACTGATGTCAATGGTGTTACCACCGCTTATCGATAGGTCGGAACCGCTCAATGAGAGGGTCTGACCATCAGTGTTATCAAGGTAGCCGCTCAAATCAACGTTGTTCCCGTCCTCTATCGAAAGGCTGTTGCCCGAGAGGGTGAGTGTCTGGTCGTCCGAACCACTGTTGTCAAAGGTCGATAGGTCGACAGAGTTACCGTCCGCTATCGAGAGTGTATTTCCCGAAAGGGTCAACGTCTGGTCATCGGTATCGGTATCTATTGAACTAATGTCAATTGTGTTCCCACCACTTATCGATAGGTCGGAACCACTCAATGAGAGCGTCTGACCATCCGTGTTGTCAAGGTAGCCGCTCAAATCCACGTTGTTGCCGTCCTCTATCGAAAGGCTGTTGCCCGACAGGGTGAGCGTCTGGTCATCCGAACCACTGTTGTCCAGTGCCGACAGGTCGACCGTCTGCGTGCCGCCGTCCTCAAGGGTCAGCGTCAATACGTTCGTGGCATTGTCAAGGCTGAAGGCCGTGATCGCCTGGTCGTCCGTGTTGTCCAGGTATGGGGTCAGGTCGACAGTGCCGCCGTCCTCCAAGGTCAATATGTTGCCAGCCGCCAAGCTGAGGGCCTGGTCATCGGTTCCAGCCGCTGCAAACACAGTGCTGAAGTCCACGGTCTGGGTGCCGCCGTCCTCAAGGGTCAGCGTCAATATG
>NZ_JBFCVT010000007.1:0-781 GCF_040705235.1 Allomuricauda sp. ANG21
GGTCGTCCGAACCACTGTTGTCCAGTGCCGACAGGTCCACCGTCTGCGTGCCGCCGTCCTCAAGGGTCAGCGTCAATACGTTCGTGGCATTGTCAAGGCTGAAGGCCGTGATCGCCTGGTCGTCCGTGTTGTCCAGGTATGGGGTCAGGTCGACCGTGCCGCCGTCCTCAAGGGTCAATATGTTGCCCGCCGCCAAGCTGAGGGCCTGGTCATCGGTTCCAGCCGCTGCAAGCACAGTGCTGAAGTCAACGGTCTGCGTGCCGCCGTCCTCAAGGGTCAGTGTCAATACGTTCGTGGCATTGTCCAAACTGAAGGCCGTGATCGCCTGGTCGTCCGTGTTGTCCAGAAATGGGGTCAGATCGACCGTGCCACCGTCCTCCAAGGTCAATATGTTGCCAGCGGCCAAGCTGAGGGCCTGGTCATCGGTGTTGTCAAGGTAGCCGCTCAAATCAACGTTGTTCCCGTCCTCTATCGAAAGGCTGTTGCCCGAAAGGGTCAGTGTCTGGTCGTCCGAACCGCTGTTGTCCAAGGCCGATAGGTCCACCGTCTGCGTGCCGCCGTCCTCCAAGGTCAGCGTCAATATGTTCGTGGCATTGTCAAGGCTGAAGGCCGTGATCGCCTGGTCGTCCGTGTTGTCCAGGTATGGGGTCAGATCGACCGTGCCACAGTCCTCCCAGGTAAATCTGTTGACAGCGGCCAAACTGAGGGCCTGATCGTCGGTGTTGTCAAGGTAGCCGCTCAGGTCAACGTTGTTGCCGTCCTCTATCGAAAGGCTGTTGCC
>NZ_JBFCVT010000008.1:0-922 GCF_040705235.1 Allomuricauda sp. ANG21
GCTGAGGGCCTGGTCATCGGTGTTGTCAAGGTAGCCGCTCAGGTCCACGTTGTTCCCGTCCTCTATCGAAAGGCTGTTGCCCGACAGGGTGAGCGTCTGGTCGTCCGAACCACTGTTGTCCAGTGCCGATAGGTCGACAGAGTTACCGTCCGCTATCGAGAGTGTATTTCCCGAAAGGGTCAACGTCTGGTCATCGGTATCTATGGAACTGATGTCAATGGTGTTTCCACCACTTATCGATAGATCGGAACCGCTCAATGAGAGGGTCTGACCATCAGTGTTATCAAGGTAACCACTCAGGTCCACGTTGTTCCCGTCCTCTATCGAAAGGCTGTTGCCCGAGAGGGCCAGTGTCTGGTCGTCCGAACCACTGTTGTCCAGTGCCGACAGGTCAACCGTCTGCGTGCCACCGTCCTCAAGGGTCAGCGTCAATATGTTCGTGGCATTGTCAAGGCTGAAGGCCGTGATCGCCTGGTCGTCCGTGTTGTCCAGGTATGGAGTCAGATCGACCGTGCCACCGTCCTCCAAGGTCAATATGTTGCCAGCGGCCAAACTGAGGGCCTGATCGTCGGTGTTGTCAAGGTAGCCGCTCAGGTCAACGTTGTTGCCGTCCTCTATCGAAAGGCTGTTGCCCGACAGGGTGAGCGTCTGGTCGTCCGAACCACTGTTGTCCAGTGCCGACAGGTCGACCGTCTGCGTGCCGCCGTCCTCCAAGGTCAGCGTCAATATGTTCGTGGCATTGTCAAGGCTGAAGGCCGTGATCGCCTGGTCGTCCGTGTTGTCCAGGAATGGGGTCAGATCGACCGTGCCACCGTCCTCCAAGGTCAATATGTTGCCAGCGGCCAAGCTGAGGGCCTGGTCGTCGGTGTTGTCAAGGTAGCCGCTCAAGTCAACGTTGTTGCCGTCCTCTATCGAAAGGCTG
>NZ_JBFCVT010000009.1:0-7668 GCF_040705235.1 Allomuricauda sp. ANG21
GTCGGTATTGTCAAGGTAGCCGCTCAGGTCAACGTTGTTCCCGTCCTCTATCGAAAGGCTGTTGCCCGACAGGGTCAGTGTCTGGTCGTCCGAACCGCTGTTGTCCAGTGCCGATAGGTCGACAGAGTTACCGTCCGCTATCGAGAGTGTATTTCCCGAAAGGGTCAATGTCTGGTCATCGGTATCGGTATCTATTGAACTGATGTCAACGGTGTTACCACCGCTTATCGATAGGTCGGAACCGCTCAATGAGAGGGTCTGACCATCAGTGTTGTCAAGGTAGCCACTCAGGTCCACGTTGTTGCCGTCCTCTATCGAAAGGCTGTTGCCAGAGAGGGTCAGTGTCTGGTCGTCCGAACCACTGTTGTCCAGTGCCGACAGGTCCACCGTCTGCGTGCCGCCGTCCTCAAGGGTCAGCGTCAATACGTTCGTGGCATTGTCAAGGCTGAAGGCCGTGATCGCCTGGTCGTCCGTGTTGTCCAGGTATGGGGTCAGATCGACAGTGCCGCCGTCCTCAAGGGTCAATATGTTGCCAGCGGCCAAACTAAGGGCCTGGTCATCGGTTCCAGCCGCTGCAAGCACAGTGCTGAAGTCCACGGTCTGGGTGCCGCCGTCCTCAAGGGTCAGCGTCAATATGTTCGTGGCGTTGTCAAGGCTGAAGGCCGTGATAGCCTGGTCGTCCGTATTGTCCAGATATGGGGTCAGGTCGACAGTGCCGCCGTCCTCCAAGGTCAATATGTTGCCAGCCGTCAAGCTGAGGGCCTGGTCGTCTGTATCAATAAGCGCAGCAATATCCGCTAACGCTACCGCATATGTATTAGTATCTGAATCTGTTATTACAAGGTTGGTATTTGTTCCATCAATCCCAAAAGATGTAATTGTAGTATTTGTGTCTGTAAGAGTGTCACTTAAACTGCTTAAATCAACATTTACACTACCGCCATTCTCTAAGTTCAAGGTCAATGTATTTGTTGCCCCATCAAAATTAAATCCTGTTAATTGTTGATTGTCAGAAGATGTAAGTTCCCAAGAATCTCCATCCCAAAAGTAAATTGTACCCGTGTTAGTATTGACATAGATATCTCCCGTATCAACGCCATTTGGGGTAACGGCTCCTGGACTGGAAACGGCTGTTCCTTTTAAGACTTCGCAATTGCACTGGTCTTGAAGGGTAACCGTGGTTTGAGAAAAGGCAATTCCTGTTGAGAGAAGTAGGATAAGGGCTATTATGCTCTTTTTCATGGGGTTAATTGTTTGTTGAGGATCGTATTTGTTATGCTTTTTAATTCCAAATAGCTTAGTTTTTATGCGATATTTTCCTCTATTGCACACTTCGTATTCTATTACACGTTACAAAATTACCTTTACTTATAGGGGTAAGAAATATTTGTTGTGTATGCCCAAATTCATACTGTATAGCATCCATATTTTGAGGTGATGACCCAAAATATTTATGTTTTTTTTAAGACCATTGGTCGATGAAATCACTATTATCAATGGTTAACGGAATGCCCATTGCCCGAAAAAGACTACACCTTATTCTAGAAATATGATATGCAATTGAAAACAGGTCTCCTTAGGAAAGCTTTTTTTTATAGATTGTAATGGAAAAGGTCTCGGTTAAATCAATATCCAAAAACAAAACACAGAAAATCCTTGTTTTTAGGTCACGGAATTGTAAAAAAAAAGAATATGAATAAAGGACACAGTAGTTCATGTATCCTTCCAAATTGTTCATGATGATGCATGAAACATCACTCAAATATGATAAACTCAGATCTACGGTTCAATTGATGTTCCTCTTCGGTGCAACGCACTCCATTGAAACATTCATTTACCAATCTTGTTTCTCCAAAGCCTTCTCCTTGAAGTCTGTCTGAAGAAATACCTTTGGAAATCATATAGTTAACTGTAGATTCGGCCCGCATTTGAGACAACCAAAGGTTGTAGGCATCATTTCCGCGGCTATCTGTATGGGAATTTACCTTTATTTTTAAGCTAGGATATTTTTCCATGGCAACAATTACCTTTTGAATCTCGATTTCAGCATCGGGGCGAATGTTGTACTTGTTCAAATCAAAATAAATGGTACTTAATTGGAGTAATTTTGCTAAATCGTCCCCAAATCCACCGGTAATTACATCTCTTTCCAAGTAGAAATCTATAATTCGTGGCTTCCCATAGGATTTGTTAAGGTACTCTTCTGCTGGAACATAACCATCACGGGATGCCCTCACAAAATTGCCTTTGGAGCAATCCAACTGAAGTGTATAGTTTCCTTGAGAATCTGTAATTGTGGAAGAAATCTCCTTATTTTCCTCATCGATAACCTTCACAGTGGCCCCTGGTAAAACTTCATTGGATATGCGATCCCTTACCGTACCAGTCACCTCTTGGATGCAGTCCAATACCAAAGGTTCATTCTCCACAAATTTGTAAATATCATCTTCTCCCATGCCTCCTTCCCTATTGGAAGAGAAATAACCAGTCTTTTCTTCTGGGTCAAAAATATAGGAAAAATCATCCAAGGGACTGTTTATAGGCCTTCCTACATTAACCACGGGTTGTGTATAATCATCAAATGCTATTTTAGTGGCAAAAACGTCCAAGCCTCCCAAGCCTTGATGACCATCGGAAGAAAAATATAGCACCCCATCTTTTGTGATGGAAGGAAACGTTTCACGTGCTATGGTATTAATGTTTCCGCCTAGGTTGATAATGGGACCGTAGGTTCCATCACCAATGATTTCGGTCATAAAAATATCAGACTCGCCATAACTTCCCGGCATGTCAGAAACAAAATACAGTCTCTTTTCATCTGGGCTCAAAACCGGATGTGCCACAGAATACGAATCATTGTTGAATGGTAACTCAATCACATTGGTCCACTCCCCATTGATATTTTCCGCACTATAAATCTTCAATCGAATAATTCCATTGGCATCTTTGTACTTCTTCCCGTCCAAGAAATTGTTCCGGGTAAAATACATGGTGGTTCCATCTTTGGTGACTACGGAAGTGGATTCATGCAATCTGGTGTTCACATCACCTTGCAGCTTTACGACTCGATCATTTGAAACGCTATCTGCATTGACTTTATAGAGATCCAAAAAGTCTTTTGAATTCCATGTATGTCGATATCTAGCTAAATTACCGGTATCTCTATCTGAAGCAAAAATGAGCCCTTTCTCATAATATGATGCGGCAAAATCGGAATACTTACTGTTGTATTTAAAGGGTTCTACGGTATATCGACCTGAATTGGCCTCAATCTTATCAAGATAGTCTTCATCAAATTCTCCCTCAGTCGCTGTAATCTCCCTGAATTTTTCCATCATTCGGGTAGCCTCATCATAATTGCCCATAGTTTTTAAGCTCTGGGCGTATCGAAAGATATAATCTGGACTTATCTTATCTGGATACTCTTCTTGGAGTCTTTTATAGATGTTGGCTGCTTCTTCATATTGGGCATTGAAATAATAGGAATTTCCCAGACGTTTTAACAAATCTGAGGAGACATAGCCTTTGTCCAAAACCTTTTTATAAATATCGATGGCGGGTCTAAAAGAATACTCCTCATATCGTTCATCCGCCTTTGCCTTTACCCTAGCTTGTTGACGATCTGGAATACTGTCCTGAGCCAGTACATATGATGCGCTACCTGTAAAAACTATAAGAAATACGAGTATTCTTCTTAACATTCTATTTTATATTAAAAGAATCTGGGTGATACTGTTCTTTGAAATGATTTTAACAACTCCAGCCTTAGAAATATCTCAAAGGAACCGTCATTGAATTGGGTGCCGCCCAGTTCAGTGGTCTCTCTGTCATACGCCAATCCCAACATAATTTGATCGGTTATCTGGAATCCTGCCAAGGCACTTACCGCTGCATCCCACCTATACGCTGCACCAAAACTGAATCTGTCCGCAAACAAAAAGTTAGCTGATAAATCAACTTGCAATGGTGCACCACCCACAGCCTTTGTTAGTAAGGCCGGTTTAAATTTTAAATCAGCTCCTATATCAAAAACATACCCTGTAATTAAGTATAGGTTGATTTGCTGTGCCGACAGGAAGTTTACGGAGTTGGCGTCTCCCCCACTATTGTCAAAATATTCGGTTTCCAAAATATTTGGCGCCGAAACCCCTGCATAAAACCGGTCTGTATGGTAATAGAGTCCCAATCCAAAATTGGGGTTAAACTGATTATCGATATTGTCTTGTTGTACAACTTCTTGATCAAAATTTCGCAGTCCGTTAAAGTCCAGACTTATCATGTTTCCTCCCATTTTTAATCCAAAAGAAAGCTTTGCTTCCCTAGCAAATTCAATGGTATAGGAAACCACGGCATCCAAATAGGTCTGTTGCACCACTCCATCTCCAATATTATCGTTTACGATGGATACGCCATATCCCAATCTGCTGTTCCGTATGGGGGAATGGAGGTTAAGGGTAAAAGTTTCTGGAGCTCCATCCAAACCAACCCATTGAGATCTATACAGTCCGGCAAAGCTCAATTGACCTCTAGAGCCAGCGTAAGCGGGGTTAACACTCAAGGTGTTGAACATGTATTGAGTATACTGCGCATCTTGCTGGGCCACCAGCCCCTGAAATACAAATCCTATAAATAAAATTGGAATTAAAATGTGCTTTTTAATCATCCTACATCAATGTATTACCTGCTTATATATATGTATTCGGAGTCTGTAAACCTGCCTCTATCCGTAACGTATTCAAAAATATAAAAATATACCCCTGCTGGTAGGTAATTGTTGTTCCCCACAGCAGATTTTGTCCTTGACCGACCATCAAATACATTGTTGATATTGTTATAGTCTTTTCCTTCATAAACCGCAGTACCCCATCGGTTAAAAATTTTGAGGGTACTGGATTTAATTTTGTCGGTTCCTCGAATGAATAGGAAATCGTTCTTTAGATCCCCGTTTGGTGTCACCAATTGGTTCACTAAAATGTCTTCTATTGAAACCGTTACGGTGGCCGTATCACAATTCTCTGGATTGGCAGCCTCACAGATTGTGTATTCAATAGTATAGGTCCCCTCTTCCAATCCGGGCGTTATAACAACACTTCCGTCTTGTTCTATGCGGAGCTCACCTGTTGGCGTTGACGTCAAAATCACATCAATGGCATCAACAATCTCTTCGTTTAGCGTATCATTTCCCAAAACATTGCTATCTGGAATTGGTCCTCCAAAACTGTCCGAGGTATACCCATCATCCATGGCATCGATAACATTATCCATTCCCAATTCTACAACTACTGTTACCGTTGCCGTATCGCAATTGTCCACATCGGTAATATCGCATATCGTGTAATCCACGGTGTAGGTACCCTCTGGTGTGCCTGGTGTTACGCTAACGCTTCCATCATCATTGACCATTAATTCATCCGTTGCTGTGGAGCTGAGAAGAACATCCTCCAACGTGACTGATTCTCCATTCAGGGTATCATTTGACAAGACATTGCTGTCTGCAATTACACCACCCACTGAGCCATCAGCCGTATAGGAATCATCTACGGCATCAATGTCATCGCTCATTCCGGGGCCGACCTCAACAGTGACAGTTGCCGTATCGCAATTGTCCACGTCGGTAATATCGCATATCGTGTAATCCACGGTGTAGGTACCCTCTGGTGTGCCTGGGGTCACGCTAACGCTTCCATCATCATTGACCATTAATTCATCCGTTGGTGTGGAGCTGAGAAGAACATCCTCCAACGTGACTGATTCTCCATTCAGGGTGTCATTTGACAAGACATTGCTGTCCGCAATCACACCGCCCACTGAGCCATCAGCTGTATAAGAATCATCAACTGCGTCAATGGCATTGCCCATACCCGATTCTACCTCAACCGTTACCGTGGCCGTATCGCAATTGGATGGATTCGCGGCTTCGCAAATGGTATATTCTATGGTATAAGTTCCATCAGACGTACCTGGGGCAACACTTATGGTCCCATCGGAGTTGATGGTCAATTCGTTAGTGGCCGTTGATGAAAGGTTCACATCCTCCAAGGCAATGGGACCTCCATTCAAGGTATCGTTGGACAGTACATTGCTGTCCGCAATCACACCGCCCACTGAACCATCAGCCGTGTAGGAATCATCAATTGCGTCAATGGCATTGCCCATACCCGATTCTACCTCAACCGTTACCGTGGCCGTATCGCAATTGGATGGATTCGCGGCTTCGCAAATGGTATATTCTATGGTATAAGTTCCATCAGACGTACCTGGGGCAACACTTATGGTCCCATCCGAGTTGATGGTCAACTCGTCAGTGGCCGTTGATGAAAGGTTCACATCTTCCAAGGCAATGGGACCTCCATTCAAGGTATCATTTGACAAGACATTGCTGTCCGCAATTACACCCCCCACTGAGCCATCAGCCGTGTAGAAATCATCTACGGCATCAATTGTATTTGGTCCTACTTCAATGGTAACTGTAGCTGAGGCACAAACCGCTGGATCTGGAACCACGTTACACACCTCGTAAACAATGGTGACTGAGGAATTGGACTCTTCCAAAGTCGGTGTATAGGTCATTAAACCTGTTTCGGCGTCAAAAGAGACTGTTCCGACAGCATTTCCCCCTATTCTTGAAAGGCTTGTTATTCCCAAATTGTTCTCGTCGCTGTTCGGCAAGTAGTCGTCATTCTCTAAAATGTTTATTGCCACTTCAGTCAATGCTGGTGTTGCCCCAGAATCATCCACCGCTGTTGCAGCCAAAGGATTTGGGTCTGTTCCATTTGGGTTCCCATCATCGTCACAATCCAACAACTCCCAATCTGCAGACGGGGTCAAGGTTATGCTGTCTGGATTATAGTCGCATGGATCCAACGGGTCGGTCCCATCCTCCTTTTCATCACCATTGGTTACACCATCGCCATCGCAGTCCTCTCCGTTCCACGTGGATGAAGGGTCTACGGTCTGGCTGCCCAATACAAAATCGCATGGATCGTTAGGGTCCGTACCATCCTCTATCTCATCCTCGTTGGTGACCCCGTCGCCATCGCAATCCGCTTCAAGATAATCACCGCTTTGTGGCAAGGTTATATGTTCTGGGTTGTAATCACATGGATCCAACGGGTCGGTGCCATCCTCCTTTTCATCACCATTGGTTACACCATCGCCATCGCAGTCCTCTCCGTTCCAAGTGGATGAAGGGTCTACGGTCTGGCTGCCCAATACAAAATCGCATGAATCGTTAGGGTCCGTACCATCCTCTATCTCATCCTCGTTGGTGACCCCGTCGCCATCGCAATCCGCTTCAAGATAATCACCGCTTTGTGGCAAGGTTATATGGTCTGGGTTGTAATCACATGGATCCAACGGGTCGGTCCCATCCTCCTTTTCATCACCATTGGTTACACCATCGCCATCGCAGTCCTCTCCGTTCCACGTGGATGAAGGGTCTAGGGTCTGGCTGCCCAATACAAAATCGCATGGATCGTTAGGGTCCGTACCATCCTCTATCTCATCCTCGTTGGTGACGCCGTCGCCATCGCAATCAGCTTCCAGGTAATCACCGCTCTGTGGCAAGGTTATGCTGTCTGGATTATAGTCACATGGGTCCAAGGGATCGGTCCCGTCTTCTTTTTCATCCTCATTAGTGACCCCATCTCCATCGCAATCATCTTTTTT
>NZ_JBFCVT010000010.1:0-1031 GCF_040705235.1 Allomuricauda sp. ANG21
AGGGGTCGGCGTCGATATGTTCGTGGCTTTGTCAAGGCTGAAGGCCGTGATAGCCTGTTTGTCCGAATAGGCCAGATATGGGGTCAGGTCGACATTGCTGCCGGCCGCCAGGGTCAAAATGGTACAAGCGACCGAGCTGAGGGCCTGGTCATCGGTGTTGTCAAGGTAGCCGCTCAGGTCAACGTTGTTCCCGTCCTCTATCGAAAGGCTGTTGCCAGAGAGGGTCAGTGTCTGGTCGTCCGAACCACTGTTGTCCAGTGCCGATAGGTCGACAGAGTTACCATCCGCTATTGAGAGTGTATTTCCTGAAAGGGTCAACGTCTGGTCATCTGTATCAACCGTATGGGTCAAATCAGTGATTTGGCTTTCCGTAATCCTGAGGTTTGCCTCATTAATGTCAATATCAACCTCATCGTTGCCTGCATCATTGGATATCACAACTATGTTCGATCCAGCATTTATATTCTTGAACTCAAGGTTTGCTCCGGTCTTCCTTGCAAACAAACCAACTCCTCCAGCTCCAACATTAGATGCGGTATTTGTCTGCCCAGACGTTGCCGCAAAGGCATCCACGTCCGCCTTTAGCTCATCAATAGCAGCTTGGGTGTTCGTGGAACTCAAACCAGATGTAGTATTGTCATAGTTTACCTCCAACGCAGTTTGATCGTCAGTTCCGCTGTTGTCCAGTGCGGATAGGTCAACCGTCTGCGTGCCACCGTCCTCAAGGGTCAGCGTCAATATGTTCGTGGCGTTGTCAAGGCTGAAGGCCGTGATCGCCTGGTCGTCGGTGTTGTCCAGGTATGGGGTCAAATCGACAGTGCCGCCGTCCTCAAGGGTCAATATGTTGCCAGCGGCCAAGCTGAGGGCCTGGTCGTCGGTATTGTCAAGGTAGCTGCTCAAATCAACATTGTTACCGTCCTCTATCGAAAGGCTGTCGCCCGATAGGGTCAGTGTCTGGTCCTCGGTTCCAGCCGCTGCAAGCACAGTGCTGAAGTCAACCGTCTGCGAGCCGCCGTCCCAAAGGGTCAGCG
>NZ_JBFCVT010000011.1:0-1092081 GCF_040705235.1 Allomuricauda sp. ANG21
ATGTTAATCCACGGATGAATCGATTTTAAACACTTCGTTTGCCCTGCTCACTTTAATCCGCTGTGAGTGGTATTCCTTAACCGCCCTATCCACTTATCAAAAAAATGCCTAAATTAGTGGTGTAAAACTCCCATAAGTTTTGCCTCTGGATGTGCCGATTTGAACACGGTTCAGGGTTCGGTTAACTGGTCTTAGTTAACGGTGTAAAAAATTGAAAATCAACTACTTATGTTTAGCGGGATGGGCCTGCCACCCCGACTTTAACATATTAAAAACAGGCAATCAATTAATTTCCTGTTTTTTGTTTAAGGCTAACTGCAGATAGCACCAATTCCAAGGAAAATGAATTAAAAGGAAACCTTTAGGTGGTCTACCGCTTATAAAAGTGTATTAAGGTTAAGGGATTTAGACTTCAGATTAGAATTGAGAGATGGGGAATTACTTTTTAAGTGGATTCAATGCTTAAGGATAAAAGATATTTTGCTACTCTGTGCCACAGAATAAAAATTGATCACCATCAAAATGAGGTAGGTTGTGCCACTAGGCTGTTTGCACCTCTTATTATTTTAATTTGTACAAAAATGGACCACCCTGTACTCCCTTTTTTTTCTTTCCGGTGTTCTCTAAAACATCCATCTGAAGTATCTGTTTTCTGAAATTCCGTCTATCTAGTTTTACGTCCAAGATATCTTCATAAAGACTTTGAAGCTCGTGCATGGTAAATTTCCTGGGTAATAGTTCCCCTACAATAAGTTTATGCTTTAGGTTGTTGCGGAGAAAGGAATAAGCTTCGTTGATGAGTTTTTCATGATCATAAGCAAATTTGTCTGGAAGTTTATCTATGTCAAACCAGTCGATACTCGTTACATTCCCTTTTAATGTGAGCGGGTGGTTCTCTGGTTTTATCAATGCATAAAAACAAATTGTGATGACCCTTTTTAAGGGGTGCCTATCTAAATCCGTGTAAGTTTTCACTTGTTGAAAATGGATATCCTTAAAACCTGTCAGTGTAAACAGCACTTTTTCTGCGCAATCTTCTATAGTTTCACCTTCCTCCATCACTCCCCCGGGAATATGCCAGTGGTTCTTGTAATATCCGAATGACCTTTTGATTAAGAGTATTTTAAGTTTTCCCCCTACATATCCGAACACAGTTATATCTGCTGTGACCGAGCATTCAAAAGAATCTTGTTTTACCTGGATTTCTTGGAGACTTTCTTGTCTTGTCATTTAGAATTGATTGAATCTCTACGAGGTATGCAAAAAAACTATACCTTTAAAAACTGTGTAAAAGTAACACAAAAAGTGAAAACGATGTCGAATGTTGCTCTGCAAAGAGCATCAAAAAACATCAAAAATAAGGAATTAAAGGGCACAGTGCCAGTAATCCACGGTGGGTATGTATTGAGCTTGGTTAAGGTATTGTGCTGTTTAAGTCAACCATTTATGAATAGATTGAAATTGCTTTGTATTGCCTTATCTACAAGAGAAGTTAAAAGTAAAGATCCACCTTGGTCTAAATTATTGTTTTATGATGTGCCCTGGGTAACAATATCCTGAACATTTGTATTTCAAACAAAATACTTTTTTTTGGAAATAAATACAAGTTCAAAGGGCTAAGAGTAACTAAAGCTTAACGGGAATCTCTTTAGGAAAAACCAATGTTTTTTCTACTTTCCGCAATTTTGTTTTTGATATAAAATTAATTTTTAACCGTTGGGGATGAAAATATCTATATATTTACAACTGTGTTAAAAGTACGCAGAAACTAAAATTTGGTATTGAACCTAGAGCCAACCCCCAAAAAAATCTATGGAAAATCCAAAATGTAGAGAAGTACAGGAAAAAGTGTTGGCCGCTCATTTTTCGAAGGTGGGTACTGCCCCTTGTTTGGGTAGCGGCCAATCAAAATTTGTTTCTGGTATTGCGGTTCCCATTGATGGTGGATTCAATGTTTTTAGTGGTACATAAAAACAGTAGCGTGGTGACAAAAAATCAACTTTTATGGGTTTAGAACAAACATGGCGATGGTATGGTCCCAAAGACCCAGTTTCCCTTTCTGATATTAGGCAGGCCGGAGCAACTGGAATAGTGACTGCCTTGCATGACATTCCCAATGGTGATGTTTGGCCCATTTCTGAAATCAATAAACGAAAGGAAATTGTGGAGGCCGCCGGCCTAACATGGTCGGTAGTGGAAAGTATACCTGTTCATGAGGATATTAAAAAAAGAACAGGAAATTATCTTGAGTTCATTGCCAATTACAAGCAAAGTATTGAAAACCTAGGTTCGTGTGGAATAGATACCGTGTGCTACAACTTTATGCCCATTCTGGATTGGACCCGTACCGATCTTTCCTATAAAATGCCAGATGGTTCGTATGCGCTTCGGTTTGATGCCACCGAATTCGCGGCATTTGAACTCTTCATTCTCAAACGTGAAAAGGCTTTTAATCACTATTCTGATGATGCCGTTGTACGCGCCATGGACAAATTCAATGCAATGGACGAAGATGCGAGGAACAGCTTGGTCCAGAACATTATCGCCGGATTGCCAGGGGCTGAGGAGGGCTATACCTTGGAACAGTTTCAGAAAGCCCTGGATACGTACAATACAATAGGAGATCAAGAACTCAGGCAAAATCTGTACAGTTTTATCAAAGAAATAGGGCCCACTGCTGAAAAAGCAGGTGTTTTTCTGGCAATTCATCCAGATGATCCACCATACCCAATGTTGGGGTTGCCACGAGTGGTAAGCACAGAGGAAGATGCCCAAAAATTGCTTTCAGCTTATGATAGTCCACACAACGGACTGTGTTTTTGCACAGGATCTTTTGGGGTGAGGGCGGATAACGATTTGGCAGGAATGGCCAATCGTTTATCGGAAAAAATCAACTTCATTCACCTCAGAAGTACCAAAAGAGATGATTTGGGCAATTTCTTTGAGGCAGACCATTTGGATGGTGATGTGGATATGTATGCGGTAATGTATGAACTGCTCAAAGAACAAATCAAACGTGGCAAAAAAAATACAAAGAACCACCGCATGCCCATGCGTCCAGACCATGGGCATCAGATGTTGGACGATATTCAGAAAAAAACAAACCCAGGATATTCAGCAATAGGCCGCTTACGGGGACTTGCAGAACTCAGGGGGGTGATGTACGGAATTGAGAGAACCTTGGAGTCATGACATTTATAAAAGACAACTTTTTACTGGAGACACCATATGCAAAGCAATTGTATCACGATTATGCCAAGGAAATGCCCATCATTGACTATCATAATCATCTTTCTCCAGAGCAAATAGTCAATAACCATCAGTTCAAAAATATAACGGAGGCGTGGCTGGCTGGGGATCATTACAAATGGAGGGCAATGCGAACCTTGGGAATAGATGAGCATTACATTACCGGAGGGGCATCAGATGAGGAAAAGTTTCAAAAGTGGGCAGAAACCGTACCATTTACGCTAAGAAATCCCTTGTATCACTGGACACATTTAGAGTTGCAACGTTACTTTGGTATTGAAGATTTGCTGACAGGAGCGAATGCAACGCAGGTTTACAAGAATGCCAGCCAACAACTCCAAAAAGGCAGTCATGGTGCTGTTGGTCTTTTACAACTGTTTAGTGTGGAAGTGGTTTGTACAACGGATGATCCTATTGATTCGTTGGAGCATCATCAAAAAACAAAGAAGAACGGCATTTTACCAAAGATGCTACCCTCCTTCCGGCCGGATAAGTTATATGCCATTGAAGATCACACTTCCTACAAATCGTATATTGAGCGTTTGGGTGAAGTGGCGGATATACAGATAAAATCTTATGGTGATTTAATAGAGGCCGCCAAGAAGAGAATCATGTTTTTTCATGAAAATGGTGGACGTCTTTCAGATCACGGATTGGAACAATTGTATCATTTTAAACCAAACACGTTTGATGCTGAGGTAATCTTTAAAAAGGTAGTCAATGGGGCAGATTTGATGCCTGATGAGATAGGCTATTTTAAGTTTGAAACCTTGATGCATCTTTGTCGGGAATATCATAGATTGGGTTGGGTGCAACAATTTCACCTAGGAGCACTTCGGAATACCAATGCAAGAAAAATGACACAATTAGGCCCTGATACCGGATTTGATTCCATAGGTGATTTTTCCCAAGCCAGCGGACTGGCCGGATTTTTAAATGAATTGGACAGCACAGATCAACTGGCAAAAACCATACTCTATAATTTAAATCCTGCCTATAATGAAGTCTTCGCCACCATGGTTGGAAATTTTAACGATGGTAGCATAAAAGGTAAAATGCAATTTGGATCGGGGTGGTGGTATATGGATCAGTTAGACGGTATGGAAAAGCAGATAAATGCTCTTTCCAATATGGGGTTCTTGAGCTGCTTTGTGGGAATGCTCACAGACTCAAGAAGCTTCCTTTCTTTTCCAAGACATGAATATTTCAGGAGACTTTTGTGCAATATTTTAGGAAATGATATAAAAAAAGGACTCTTGCCAAACGATATGGCTTACATAGGAGGTTTGGTGCAAGATATCAGTTACCGAAATGCCAAGGCTTATTTTAACTTTTAATAGAAGAAAATTAAGTTGAAAATCAACTGAATGAAAAAAGTCATAGCGTTCGGTGAGGTAATGTTGCGACTCTCGCCTCAAGGTTTTTCGAGGTTTTTCCAAGCCAACAATTTTGATATGGTTTATGGAGGCCATGAATCCAATGTGGGCATTTCATAGGCCAATTATGGTGAGCCGGTTGAATTTGTGACCCGTTTGCCAAAAGTGATATCGGGGACTGTGCCCTCATGGAAATGCGAAAGCCGGTGTTGGCACGGATAATATAATTTTTGGAGGGGATTGATTGGGCTAATTCTAAGGAATGAATTTAAAAAGAAGTTCATCGTGCAGCCACACAGGCTGAACCATTTCGAATAGATGGGTATACGATAAGCGATTTGCTTTTTTAGCGGATTTAGATAAACTACCTATCGAATAATATGAACAATAAGACGCCTCTCTGAATCAAGGAAAAGCTTAAAAAATGAGAGTCATGACCAAGTTGAATTTAATTGTAGGTTTGATTTTAGGGTTTGTGTTTTATGTTTCTTGTTAATCGGAAAAGGTTTAGCGACATTGCTCCCTGAAACTTTCACTTACTTTGATTCTTATTTGATACTTTTATTTCATGTGGAACTATGAAAGAACACTGGTTTTTTTGTCATTGCTAGCCTGCTTAATAAGGCTACAGGGTTTGTACTGTATGTCAAATCAAGATTCTTTGGTCAACCCACTTTCGGGAAAAGCTCCTTTGAACCATTTTTCATCAGAGACAGATTATATTCTAAAACAACTTGATAATGCAACAGGAATATCACACAGTTCCGTAAATACTGTTTTTCAGGATTCTGACAATATCCTATGGTTGGGAACATGGGATGGACTGAACAGATATGATGGTAACAGTTTCAAGGTTTTTAGGCCCGAGCTCAACAACGATACCTCTTTGAGCAATCAGGTGGTGTTAAAGGTAACTGAAGATGCACAGGGCGATGTTTGGGTACTCACCATGCATGGTATAAATAGATATGATAAACAAACGGACGATTTTGAACGATTCTATTTTTCAAAAAAGGACAAGGTCACTTTAACGGATACTGAATTCAACATGGCTTTATCTCCTGACAAGAGGCTCTTTGCATATGCCAAGGAATGGGGAATAGGAATGTTCAATCAAGGTTCTTTTGAAAAGGTTTGGGACGATACACTGTTAAAATCTCCGATTGTGCAGATGAAGTTTTTGGAAAATGAGAAGCTCCTTGTTTTGGATGCATCAGGTCAACTTTTCATGCTTCAACTTCAACAAGAGATGGGAATGGTGAAGGCCATGGGGCATACAACACTTGTAGAAAATATACTCAGTTTTGAGTCTTTGGACAAGGAAAATCTCCTTTTGATCAATTTTGAAGGTACTCCCATTATTTTCTCCACTAAAACAGAGAATCAGGAAAAAATGGAACTGGACAAACCTAGTTCAGTGATTGGTTCGGTAAAGGATGGTGTTGTGATTTCATCGGATACCCAACACTTTTTGGTGGGAAAAAACAAAGATGTATCTACCCCAAAATGGTTAAGTATGTTGAATGGCAACAAACTTACAGCTCTGTTTGAAGGAACTGAAGGGATTTATTGGGCCGCAACGGATGGAGAAGGGGTTTTTCGGTTGCATCAAAACAACAAGCCCTTTCACGGATTGTCTGGTCAACAAATCCCGGACTTTGAAGGAACTATTGTCCGTTCCTTCCTTGAAGTTCCAAATCATTCTTTTTGGATAGGAACAAAGGGTAAAGGGGTGTTTCGTTTCCCATCGGACTTTTTGGGTCAAAAAAATGAAAAATTAAAGTATGTCAATCTTAATCAAGAGAACAGTGGCCTTAACAATGCGGCCTATTCACTGCAACATACCAAGGAAGGCTTCCTGCTCATTGGAACCGATGGTCCTGGGATTTCATTATATGATTTAAAAGAGGACACCTTTGTGCCATGGGATGAAATAAAAGGAACATCCAACTTGCCACAATTTAGGTCTGTTTACGCGCTGTACCAAGGTGAAGATGGTATAATCTGGGCAGGAACCAGTGGATTTGGACTTGTCCGATTTAAGCTTATCCGCGCAAGTAATGGGGTGTGGTTGAAAGAATTTGAACAATATATGGGGAACAGGGGCGAAATAGGGGAAATAAATAGTAACATGATTTACTCCATTGTACCCAGAGACCATGAGTCTTTATGGATAGGTACACGTTTGGGAGGTTTGAACCTTTTTAATAAAAAAACGAAGACCTTTAGTGTATACATGCACGATGAAGGTAATCCAAAAAGTTTGTCCAACAATGATATTCTTTGTATGTACAGGTCTCCTAAGGGAGAGTTGTGGATTGGCACGAGCTTTGGCCTTAACCGGTATACGGGTGAAAGTGAATTTTTGCGTTATACGGTGAAAGATGGATTGCCCAGCAATACCATACATGGAATTACTTCAGACAGAGCTGGAAATATTTGGGTGAGCACCAATTATGGCCTTTCAAAATTCGATATTGCCGATCAGGTTTTTTATAATTACACCAAGGAAGAAGGGTTGCAAGACAATGAGTTTGGTGACGGAGCCGCCTATGCCGGTACGAAGTACATTTTTATGGGGGGACGAAAAGGCTTTAACTATTTTGTCCCAGAACGGATAAATGCCTCGGTTAGGGTACCCAACCTTTTCATCAATAAGATAAGTGGTCAGGATGGAAGTGCGCCCTATGATCAAAATTTGGTCATCCGTCCAGAAGGATTTTCACCTTCGGTCATCAAGTTGAAACATAACCAGAATTTTCTTAATATCGAGTTCTCTGCACTGACCTTCATCAACAACAAGAAATGTAGATATGCCTATCAACTAAAGAATTTTGACCCTGATTGGAATCAAATTGGTTCCAGGACCAATCTTTCGTTCACCAATATACCCTCTGGGAAATATGAGCTCTGGCTTAAATGGACCAATGGGGATGGAGTATGGAGCGAACCCGTGGAAGCTGTCCGGTTCAATATAGCTCCAATATTCTGGCGTTCGGTCACAGCGTGGATACTTTATTCCGTGCTTTTGATACTTATTATTCTTTTTGCTTTGGAATATTATAAGAAAAGAAGATCACTGGCACATAACATCCTAATACGTAAACAGGAAGAAAGGGCACATGAGAATCGGCTGGATTTTTTCACCAATGTGGCCCATGAACTTCAGACCCCACTTACTTTAATGGTGGCCCCGGTCCAAAAGTTGGGGGAAACCATGTCTTTTGATGAAAAGGCCAAAAAGTATTTTGATATGGTGAAGAAAAACACGTCTAGACTACTTTTTCTAACCCAACAGATTTTGGAGTTCAGAAAGGCTGAGGATGGGCATTTAAAAATAAACAGTGAACACTTTGATTTGGTGAGTCTTGTGGAACAGATAGCGGAGCTTTTTGATGAAATGGCCCTCAAGAAAAACATCAATTATGAGGTAAATCTGCCCAAGAGCCTCATGGGGTGGTTTGATAAGGATTTGATTGAAAAAATTATTTTTAATCTTCTCTCCAATGCATTTAAGTATACCCCTGAAGAAGGCCTCATAGAGCTGGATATTAAAATACATGAACTGGATGGGGAAAGGAACCTGGTCCTCAACATTGTAAATTCTGGAAAAGGAATTCCAAAGGAAAAATTGAATGATATATTCGAGAAGTTCTATCTCTTGGAGCAAGACAAGGAAGTTGGGTCAAACATGTTTAGAACAGGAATTGGGCTGGCCTACACCAAAAAACTAGTGCAATTGTTGAAAGGTAACATATCAGTTGTAAGTGAGCCTAACAGAAACACCACATTTAGGGTGGCGTTCCCGTGTGGGAAAGCAGATGTTTCAGGAGAGTTGTCATCAACCACACCATATATCTCCCAGCACCTAAGGGATATCACTGATCAAGGCGAGGAGAATCAAGATACAAAATCGGTTTATGGCAAACTGGAGACTTTGGAACAGCAGACCAAAATAAAGCAGGACTACGTACTTGTGGTGGAAGATGACCCTGAGGTTCAATACCTTTTGGAAGAACTGCTGGGAAATGTGTATTATTTAGAAACCGCATCAAACGGTGAAAGAGCCCTTGACCTTATTAAAAAGAAAGAACCCATCCTTATTCTGAGTGATGTAATGATGCCCATTATGGATGGGGTGGAACTCTGCAAGCGGGTGAAGAATAATTTGGATACCTGTCATATTCCTTTTGTCATGCTCACGGCAAAGGACTCTATGGACCATAAAATAATAGGGATAGAAAGTGGGGCCAACGATTATATATCAAAACCTTTCCACCCAGACTATTTGATGATGCGAATCCAAAAGCTGTTGGAAGAACGGGAGCGTATGTTGAAACACTTCTCCCAAGGTTCACCTTTTGAAGATTTAACAGCCCTGATCACGCAGGATGATGATAAGCTATTCATTGAAAAACTTATGGGGCTTATTGTCAGCAATATGGAAAACGATAAGCTTCAAAGTAGTTTTATAGAGCAGGAGTTGGGTATGAGTTCATCTCAACTCTATAGAAAAACCAAGGAATTGTTAAACTTTTCGCCAGGGGATCTTATCCGAACAGTGCGATTACGGCATGCCTCTGAGCTTCTTCGAAAAACAAATCTAACGGTTACAGAAGTATGTTATCGTTCTGGATTCAATAACAGATCATACTTTTATAGGGAATTCAAGAAATTGTTTCACAAGACCCCGAAGGATTATCAACTGTTTCACAAGAAAGACCTTCCCCAAGAGCAAACCATTGAAAACGATAAATAGTGGAAATCCGGGAACCCACTTCTTTCCAACACTTAATATCTTCTACTTGTTGAACCGCAAAGATATCCCCGAGGCTACTCGAACTGCCCCTTTTTGAAAATTTAAATATTTCATAATCAGATTTTTAAATCAAGGTGTACACTTTTGATAATATAGTGTACACCTGCGAATTGTACCATCTGTACATTTGATAGATCGCGAAATTCATAAAATACCAACAAACAAAATGCACACTAACAATTTCAAACAAACTAAAATTGCGAAATATGAAATCTAACTCATTTTTAAAAGAATCGTTCATCGCATTTTTTCTGTTCATGGGTATATGCACCGGGCATGCCCAATTAAATGTTTCAGGATATGTTTCGGATGGACAGGTCCCCATACCAGGTGCCAGTATTGTGGTCAAGGGAACTTCTTCTGGTACGGCAACTGATTTTGATGGGAACTTTACGTTGCAGAACGTAGCCACCGATGCTATCTTGGTGGTAAGCAGTATTGGCTTTATGCCAATGGAAATAGAATTAAATGGTAGAACCCGTATCGAAGTGGTTTTGGCCGAAGATGCCCAACAGCTGGATGAAGTAGTCATAGTAGGGTATACCTCGCAAAAGAAAGCTGATCTTACGGGAGCAGTTGCAGTGGTAGATGTAGAGAATCTTGAGAAAACAAGGGTGGCCAATGTGTCCCAAGCACTTCAAGGGCAAGTGGCAGGTGTACAGGTAACCGCTAGCACAGGGGCCCCAGGTGATCCCGTTGAAATACGGATACGAGGCGAAGGAACCATTGGCAATAATAATCCATTGTACATTGTGGATGGAATCCCTTCCAGGGATATTGCATTTATGAACCAAGCCGATATTAAGTCCATTACTGTTCTCAAGGATGCTGCGGCCGCCGCTATCTATGGTTCCAGGGCATCAGGAGGTGTGGTGGTGATAACCACAAAGCAAGGAGCAAAAGGAAAGATGTCCTTTAATGTGGATTATTTCAATGGATTCAATAAGGCCACCGACCTACCCAATATGCTCAATGCTGAGCAGTACATCAATACGCTCGAAAAAGCTTGGGACAACACCTATACCGGGGATAATCCCTATACCGCTGATCGCGGCCGCTCCGATTTCGCCGACACTAATTGGTTGGATGAACTTTTTGAAACCGGACGTACGCAGAACCTGCAATTGACTGCCAGTGGCGGAAATGAAAAATTACAGTACCTAATGTCCTTGGGGTATTTTGGTCAAGATGGAATTGTAGTCTATGATAACGACAGGTATCAACGGATAAATTACAGAACAAATATAAGTGCTGATTTGACAGATCGTATCAAGATTGGTACCAACCTCCAACTTTCTTATGACAAGAATGATTTGGTGGCATCAAGGGGGGAAAGTCTTATTCGGTATGCCCTCCTCAGGGCACCTGTGATTCCTGTATTTAAGGATGAAAACGATCCCACCTATTCGGAAAGAGATCCCTTTACGGACATGCCGTTCTACACCGAAACAGGTTATGATGCTGGGTTGCAGCGCAGTATGTACGAAATGGTGGGCAACCCCATTGCCCGGGCCTATTTCACTGACAATACGGAGCGAATGTACAGGACATTTGGCAACGTGTTCGGGGAATATCGCTTTTTAAAGGATAAGAATTTGACATTCAGAACAAATGTGGGTATTGACCTTTCATTTTTCCATAACAAAGTGTTCAATGAGAATTATGGCGATGATGATGGAGGTGGGAACGCCATTGATGCCGGTTTGGGAAGACAAAACAGGCCCAACAGCTTAAATGAATCTAGAGGGGAAGCCTTTACATTGACCGTGAACAACACCCTTAATTATAAAACTCTTTTAAACGAAAAGCATGATTTAAGTGCCTTAATCGGAATGGAGTACATCACAAACTATGCCTCATCAATTGGGGCCAGTAGGGCAAGGTTCCCGTATACCACTGAGCAATTCCGTTATTTGGACTATGGTGGTACCGAGTTGGATATCTGGAACAGTGGATCTGCATCGGAATGGGCACTTTTCTCTTATTTTGGGTCGGCTTCTTACTCCTTTGACAACAAATATTTGATTACAGCCAACCTAAGGGCTGATGCCTCTTCCCGATTTGCGGAGAACAACCAGTGGGGGTATTTTCCATCGGTTTCGGCAGGATGGAAAATTTCGGATGAAGCCTTTCTGAGCGATGTGGATTGGTTGTCCAATTTAAAGTTCAGGGCCAGTTGGGGTATTCTTGGAAACCAAGAAATAGACAATTATACCTATTTGACATTGATCAGTCAGGAGAACGGTATCGTAAAGACCAATCGCTTTGGAAATCCAGACCTAAAATGGGAAAGTTCGGAACAGACCAACTTTGGGGTAGATCTAGGGCTTTTCCAGAACAAGTTGAACATAACGGCAGAGTATTTCAACAAATACACCAGTGATATCCTATTGCCCATAAGCTTGCCATCCATTGTAGGGAACGTTCAACCTACAATCCTTAATGCAGGAGAGGTAAGGAACAAAGGTTTTGAACTGTCTGTCAACTATCAGAATTCCGATAAGGAATTTAAATACAGCATCAATGCCAACTTGGCCACTTTGGACAATGAGGTGGAAAAATTGCACCCCAATCTCCCCAACATTGTGGGCGAGGTAACGCGTACCACTGTAGGGCAACCACTAAATGCCTACTACGGATACCGCATGGAAGGCATCTATCAGAATCAAGCTGAGATTGATGAACACCTTAGCGGCACTCCAAATCCGTCTGCTAAGCCCGGGGACATCCGCTTTAAGGACTTGAATGGAGATGGAATCATAAGTGCGGACAATGACCGTGAATTCATTGGATCGCCCATTCCCGATTTAACCTTTGGTTTGGCATTTAACTCCTCTTACAAAGGATGGGATTTTTCCTTTCTTTTTCAAGGCGTGGAGGGTGTAGACCGATATAACGATGGAAAGAAAATCGTAGATTACGATACCAGGCCGTTCAACTTTACCACTGCAATTTTAAATGCCTGGGATGGCGAGAACAGTACCAACAGTGTGCCCCGGGTTGCTTTTGAGGATAATGGCAGCAGCAGGATATCCAGTATTTTTGTTGAAGACGCCTCCTACATCAGGCTCAAGAACATTGAATTGGGGTATACCCTAAAGGATATCAGCGGTATAAACGCCCTAAGATTATATATTTCAGGCCAGAACCTTTGGACCTTCACAGACTATACGGGCCTAGATCCAGAAACCACGGATTTGATAGATAAGGGTACCTACCCGAGCTCAGCTTCAGTACTCCTTGGACTAAATGCTAAATTCTAATCACAAAAAAAATCAAGATGAAAAAGCTATATAAAACCTTTTTGCTACTGTTGTCTTTCACGGTTGTGGTTTCCTGCACCAGTGAACTCGACAACGATCCCATTGGTCTGCTTACTTTGGACCAAGTAGATACCGATCCTACCATGGAAACGGTTGAATCTGCGGTTGAATCCGCGTATCAACCGTTACGGAATACCTTGAACAGTATTATACCCGGATGGCGTTGGGACCTTGGTACCGTATTCCGTAACGATATTATTTTGCAGGATATGGCAGCCAATGACATGAACAAAAAATGGAATCCGGACGGTGACCAAGCCTGGATGGACGAAATCGGGAACTTTGTGTTTACACCCGAGAATCAGGCATTCAACGGGATTTGGACATACGACTATGAAGGTATCAGTAGAAGTAACCTTGCAATAGGTTTTTTAACCGATGATGAAGTGGTGCAAAAGACAGGGATATCCTCTGCTAGAAGAGATCAGCTTTTGTCTGAGGCGTACTTTCTTAGGGCCTATTACTATTTTGATTTGGTGAACAACTTTGGTGATGTCCCATTGATCTTAAAA
Organism: Allomuricauda sp. ANG21; assembly: GCF_040705235.1. NCBI lineage: Bacteria > Pseudomonadati > Bacteroidota > Flavobacteriia > Flavobacteriales > Flavobacteriaceae > Allomuricauda > Allomuricauda sp. ANG21. The sequence continues at coordinate 13,280 of NZ_JBFCVT010000011.1, forward strand.
TCCCCGGAATCGTTTGAAGAGGCTTTTTCGGTATCGGTAAGGGCTCCCAAAGATGAGGTAATGGCCCAAATTGGGGTCGATTTGCAAACGGCAAAGGATCTTGCCCCGCAGGTAAAACAAGATGCCACAGACCCGTGGAGGGTTTCCGTGGGAGCCATTATTGCACTACAGGCGAAATTAGCCCTTTATGGCGAAAACTGGGCTGAGGTTCTAAGTTTTATTACCCAGTTGGACAACTTGGGCTTTTATGACCTAAATGATAACTATTTTGATGCCTTTGATGCCGGGATGGAGTTTAACGACCAAGAGGTCATTTTTGCCTACGATCACCGATCAGGTGAAAATCCAGGCAATGGTAACGGACTGGCCGCTGTTTCTGGTTGGGGCTTTTTTGCGCCTACCGATGATTTTCTTACTGCCTTTGAATCTGATGATCCCCGCTTGGATTACACAATAAATGTGGATAACCAACACTCTCCTAAGATTATGGGGTCTTTGACCGAGTATAAAGGGAATGATGATTCTCCGGGCAACAAGATTTACATCCGCTATGCCGATGTGCTACTTTGGAAGGCCGAAGCCCTGAACGAGAGTGGTAACCCCTTGGAGGCCGTTGCCATTATCAATCAAATTAGGGAAAGGGCCCGCAATACACCTACCGCAAGCGGCGAAGTTGTACCTGCGGGTACGTTGCCAGACAGACCCAATAGTAACGATCAGGCCCAGGTGCGATCATGGATCCAATCGGAAAGAAGGGTGGAGTTAGGTTTTGAATCACAAAGATTCAATGACCTAAAGCGATGGGGCATTGCACAGACCGTACTTCAAGATTTGGGCAAAAACTTTCAAGCCCACAATAATTTGTACCCCATCCCGCAAGCAGACATAGATAAATCAGGAGGTTCTATAATCCAAAATCCCGGATACTAAATCTGAGAAAACCTGAAAAGGGTAGTGGCAGGTAAAGCACTTGCCACTATCCAAACAGGTTGAATTACTCTCCATTAACACAAGACATATACGTATGAAGAAGGTTGTGGCCCGCCATGGGCAAAATCCTTTATTGTCCCCAAAGGACTTAAAACCAAGCCAGCCCCAAATGATCATTGAATGCCTACTGAATCCCGGTGCATTCACCTTCAATGGAAAAACAGGCATTGTTCTTAGGGTGGCCGAACGCACAAAACAAAAAGAAGGAATGGTATCTGTGCCCATTTATGACGAAAAAGGACAGTTGAAAATAGTGGACTTTTCCCTTAAAGACCCAAAATTGGACAATTCAGATGCCCGCGTCATCACTTATGATGGCGAACAGTACCTCACCACAATATCCCATCTTAGGATTTTGTTCAGTTCGGATGGTATAAACTTTAAAGAATCTGATGAATTTCCCCCACTTTTTGGTCAAGGCGCTTATGAAAGTTATGGAATTGAAGATTGCCGTGTGTCGCAGATAAAGGACACCTACTATCTTACTTACACCATGGTTTCTCCCAAAGGCGTGGGTGTTGGGTTGAAAACCACCACCAACTGGAAGGATTTTACTTCCCATGGTATGATTTTTAGTCCGCACAATAAGGATTGTGCTTTGTTTGAAGAGAAAGTCAACGGACGGTACTATGCGTTCCATAGGCCCAGTAGTCCAGAGCTTGGCGGAAACTATATGTGGATTGCAGAATCCCCTGATGGAATTCATTGGGGCAACCACAAATGTATCGCCAGAACCCGTCCCAATGCATTTGATAGTGCCAGATTGGGTGCCGGGGCCGCCCCCATAAAAACAGAAAAAGGATGGCTGGCCATTTATCATGGGGCAGACCACAAACACAGATATTGCCTTGGTGCTTTGTTGTTGGACCTCAACGACCCATCCAAAGTAATATCCCGCTCGCAAACACCCATTATGGAACCCGAGGAAATCTATGAAAAGGAAGGATTCTTTGGTGAGGTCATTTTTACCAACGGTCACGTAGTGGATGGAGACGAAATCCACATGTACTATGGAGCTTCGGATGAATACATGGCATTGGCTACCCTATCCATAACCCAAATTCTCAACACCTTAAGCTAAAAGATGGAAAAATCAATTGGAATAGGATGGGGAGATTTCTCCAGAAGTGCCAAAATTCTTATCATCACCAATCTTGTTTACGCATTTGTATTACCAGTGGTGGATATTTTTGTGGCCTCCTACATTATGCGAAATTCAAACGACCCCGCCAAGGTAATGCTGTACCAACTGGCCATTTACTCCGGAATACCTTTGACATTTCTGGTAAATGGCTACCTGTTGAACCGGATAGATGTAAAAAAACTGTTTTCTTTGGGCATGCTCCTCAGCGGTGTTTCCATGGTAGTGATGATGTCTCTGGACGAGATCAGTTATTTGGGGTTGACCATGGCCGGTCTCATCATGGGAATGTCCTTTGGGCTCTACTGGTCCAATCGGGATTATTTGGTACTGACCACCACTTCGGATTTCACCCGTAATTTTTACTACGGTCTGGATACTTTCTGTTACACGGTTACAGGGGTACTTGTACCCATTATGGTGGGCTGGTATCTTGTTAATGGAGACTCCATGGCCAACGAAGGCGTTAATTTACGCTACCAAATGGTCACCGTGGTTGTTTTTGCCATAACCATACTCGCCTCTGTGATTTTTCACATGGGGTCGTACGAAAAACCCAAGAGCGAAAAATTTCTCTACTTTAAGTTTCATCCTGTCTGGAAGAAGATGATACAGATGTCGTACTTAAAAGGATTGGCCCAAGGGTTTATTGTAACCGCTCCGGCCATGCTAATGATGACGTTCTTTGGTTCTGAAGGAACCTTGGGCACGGCCCAATCCGTTGGAGCCTTGATTGCTGCGTTCATCATGCTGCTTTTGGGCAAGTATTCCAAACCAAAGCATAGACTGGCCATATTTAGTGTGGGTCTGGTATGCTTTTTCTTGGCCGCTTTTTTCAACGGATTGCTGTTTAACGCCACAGGGGTCATCCTGTTCATGTTGTTTTTGTTGATTGCACGGCCAATTCTGGATATTGCGTATTTTCCCATTCAATTAAAATTGATAGACGTTTTGGCCAAATTTGAGGGAAGAAACGAGTTTTCATATATTCTCAACCATGAATTTGGATTGTACGTAGGGAGGTTTATAGGGGCATTGACCTTTCTTGCACTTGCCTATTTTGGAAGCACTGAAATAGCTTTACGATATGCCCTTTTGATTATAGGAACACTGCAACTGATTTCCATAATAATTGCTAAACAATTGTTGAAAAAACAAAAAGAACTGGAACATGAAATGGAATAACATTCTTCCTGCCATAGCAGGGACTTTTTTGATCTTGACGACCTCTTGCAAAAAAGATGAAAAAGCAGCACCGCAGCCCGTTGCCCAAAAACCTATTGCACGTATAGACAGCATGCCTTTTATGCCCAAGCCTTATAAAATCCTTGATTTTAAAGATTTGGCACTGTTCTATGATCGAATTGTATACGACAGTACCCAAACAGGCGAATATTGGCCTTTGGTCTGGAAGGATACGAGCAAGAAAAATTTTGATCAGGAAACCTTTGGGATCTATACTGCCCTTGGTGATGCCAGACAAGGCCCGGAAAACAATCAGGGAATGTTCCACGAATCCCTGAATACGATAAGCTCTGTTTTAGGCGCCTCCTTGGTGGGCATAGACAAGTCCGACCAAAACGGAGAGGATTATGTGGGCATGCTAAAAAATTATTTTAATTCAGAAACAGGCTGGGACATCATCATGAACAATACTTGTCCGGAAGTGGCCCTCTTGGGGGGTGGCTATGGCAGGGACTGGTGGTATGACGTGTATCCCAACCTACTATTCTACGGAGTGGCCGATTTCTATCCGCAACACCCCGATTTTGAGCGCTTGCAAAAATCCATCGCTGATCGTTTTTATGAAGCAGATTCCATATTGGCTGGAAATTATGGACATACGTTTTTCGATTATGGAGAAATGGAGCCCAAGGATAATTGGATTTGCCACCAAGAAGATGCCGCAGCAGGGCATGCGTATGTGTTGTATGCAGCATATCAAAAATTTAAAGAACCAAAATACCTTGATGGTGCTAAATCTGCTCTTGAGGCACTTTTGTCCCTGGAAGAAAACCGTTTTTATGAGATTTTAATGCCTTTTGGGGCATACACAGCAGCACGTTTGAATGCAGAGCAGGGAACAAATTACGATTACCATAAGGTACTGGATTGGACTTTTAATGGAGACTCCGTATGTCGTGAAGGTTGGGGAGTGCTGTTGGACAACTGGAACGGATATGATGTATCTGGGCTGGTAGGCAGCACTGTGGACCATGGGGGCTTTGCCTTTTTAATGAACACCTATGACACCATGTGGCCCTTGGTGCCCATGGTACGCTACGATACACGTTATGCTTCAACCATTGGAAAATGGATGTTGAATGCCTCCAATGCCTCCAAATTCTTTTATCCCTACGAAATGGCCGATGACCATCAGACTCTGTCCAACAAAAAAGAGCATACAAAGGGGGTGATTGCTTATGAAGGACTGATCAAGAATGTGCATTTGGAGGGCTATCCCAATATGGAGGCCCCCATTGCCATTGGGGACGGCCCTCATTGGAACCCGAAGAATCCTGATGTATCCCAGTTCAGTGTTTATGGCAGTGGTCATGTGGGTATTGCAGGGGCCATTATAGAAAGTACCGATGTGCCGGGAATCCTAAAGTTGGATTGTTTGGCCACCGATTTTTATAAAAATGAATCGTACCCTACGTTTTTGATGTATAACCCTCATCAGGAATCCAAAACGGTAACGTATCTGTGCCAAAGCAAGCAAAAAGTTGATTTGTACGATATTGTTTCGCACCAAATGGTTGCCAAAGGGGTGGACATGAAAGAGAATATTGAGATTCCGGCAGACCAAGCAAGGGTTTTGGTTGAAATTCCTTCGGGCAGCACTATAAAGGAAGAAGAAGGAAAATATGTGGTAAATGATGTTATAATTGCTTTTATGTAATTCCAAGTGAATAAAAAAAAGTTTCAAGAAAGGCTGGGTGTCGTTGAATGCCTATTGATAAAATATAGTTAGTTCAGTTAGTTTTTTTAAAGGGAAGGGATTTTGTCTTTTCCCTTTTGCATGTTATGCAATGACGGTTTCAACTCATAAACGCACAAAATAATTTAAGGATGGTACGACCGGCTAAAGCAAATTAAAAGTAATTGACAAATTGAAAAGGTAAGTGTCCACAGCCTATTTTGTATGGAACAATACTATGTGCCGTACATCCTCGTTATGTAAATATGACACTGGAAAATAAATTATTATTGCGACTGATTGGTTTACCTCTACTACTGTTAATTATTGTTTTTGGATGTTCCACTGATGGGGAATCTGGGCCAATTGAAAATAATCTTCCTAATGGAACGGATGTTTCACAGAACAGAAAGGCGGTGGGTGATTCAGCCTCGGATTTGTTGGATGACACAAATTTCACCGAAATTTTCATTGAAATATTTTATGTTTCCGGATTGAAACCAACTGAGAGCACTTTGGATAATTTTAAAAGCTTTTTATCACAGAGACTTAATAAACCCGATGGAATCTCCATTGAACTCACTGAAATTTCATCTCCAGGTCAAGATGTATACTCAATTACTGATATAAGAAGTCTTGAAGATGAGATTCGTACAGCCTACAACCAAGATGGAATCATAAAAGTTTTTGGACTTTTCCTTGATGGGGAATACTCAGAGAACACGGAGAACGGCTCTGTTTTGGGTGTGGCTTACCGCAATACTTCCTTTGTGCTGTTCGAAGAGACGATAAAAGGGTTCAGCGGGCAACCTTTGGCCCCTAGTACCACAGTTCTGGAGACTACGGTTCTTAACCATGAGCTTGGACATTTATTGGGATTGGTGAACGCAGGCACTCCACTGCAAAGTGCACATCAAGATGAGCCCAATGGAAGACATTGTACCACTGAGGATTGTTTGATGTATTGGACAGCGGAAACAGGTGAGGGACTCGTCAATATGATAAGTGGGGGCACCATTCCAGAATTGGATGAGGCCTGTTTGGCAGATTTACAGGCTAATGGGGGTAAGTAGTAGGCACCTTTCACAATAGAAAATCCGGCTACATGCTTATAAGGTCATTTGCTGATTGCATGGTATGTAACGCAGCGGTCTTTTAGTTACAATAAATCCTATATTATAATGGGTTGATGTACTCCTTCGTTCTAAATATGAAAGAAGTTTTAAGGGAGCTACTAACAATGAAACCATATTATAGGATTCTGTGCATCATAGAAGAGCTTTGGTAGATAATGGATTATCTCAAAATCAGTAAACACCAACAGAGCCTAACAATCTTTTTTAACATATAAGGAGTCTGCTGGCGAATTTTATGCATACTAATCACAGGTATAGACCAGGATGCGATAATTCGCTACAAATATGTTTACATCGTAAACTAAAGATGTATGGTGTCTCTTCGGTCTAAGCGGAAATGAGTTTAATTGAATCTCTTTTAATCCTTTAAAGTAACATGGAACCGACTAGACAATGAAAACTTTAAATATTTGGCTGGCAAAATCTTTTTTATGAGGAAAGCTTTGGTCATGAATACCATCCTGTCAATCATGGAAAGTTAAAAAAGAGCAAGTCAATTGACCAATACTATCTTAGGGCATTGTATTTGGCATAGCTCTGATTTCTGTGTTTGAAATTTGATTGTTCAAATATTTAAAATAGCTTTAAGCCCCGTATTTTGTTTTATTACTAAGAATCCTTTTCTTAAGTAATTCTTAATCAGACTATTGAATTTTTACATGTGTTTTCGAAACTAAGAAAAAAAGACTTCATACTATTTTTGGCAATGGCCCTTACCATTGCCTTCATAATCTTAGTTTTTCAGGATAAAGAAGAGTACCAGACAGTTCCAGAACCAATGCCCGTACATTACAATGGAGAGCAGTTTGCTGGATCGGCATCTTGTATACCTTGTCATCAAGATATCTACCAGAGTCATCTAAAAACGGCCCATTTCAACACATCAGCCATTGCTGACGGAGAAACTCTTGAGGGGCATTTTAACCAGTCATCCAACAAGGTAGAGTTGCTAGATGGAACGGTACATACCTATTTTGATGAGAACGGGTATTTTCAAGCAATAAAATCTAAAACCAACGGCGAAGTAATTGATGTTTCCAAAATAGATGTAGTAATTGGTTCTGGGGTAAAGGGGCAATCCCATTTGAATTTCAGTGGTGACTCGCTTTTTCAGTTGCAGGCGTCATATTTCACCTTATCAGATAGTTGGATAAACAGCCCGGGCTTTCCCAATCATAGATATAAGAGACCGGTAAATGACAATTGTATTAAATGTCACACCACATTTGCCCAAAATAAGGACAGAAAGGGTAATTCCAATTTATATGAAAGGGAATCCTTTATGTACGGCATAGATTGTGAACGCTGTCACGGCCCATTAAAGAAACATGTAGCATACAGAAATGGAAATTTAGGAGAACTGAAATCTGACGTGGTCATTAAAATTGATACTTTGTCGCGACAATTAAAAATGGATGTTTGTGTGCAATGCCATTCAGGACTACGTTCAATACAGATAAAGGATAACCCTTTTTCCTATGTGGTTGGGGAACAACTGGACACATACGCGAGAAACTATCGTTTTGGAAGGCCAGAGTCTAAACTTGATGTGCATGGTAACCAATATGGCTTGTTAAAAAGCAGCCAGTGCTTTAAAAATTCTGAGACCATGAGTTGTACTACATGCCATGACCCCCACAAAAATCAAAGGGGAAAGACAGAGCATTTTAACTCTAAATGTATTGAATGCCATGCTTCTCCGAAGGACTTGCACAATACTGCAAATCTTACTTCCCAAAATCTGGATAATTGCATAAGTTGCCATATGCCCCTTTTTCCGTCCCAAACGATGAAAGTAAAATTGGATGCAGACAGTGCAGAGACTTCAATTAAAATTAGGACACATTTAATCGGCGTATATGTAGACGGGATATTGCAGAATACGAAAACTAGTCCATAAAAACACTAGCCTACTTTAGGAATTAAATAATCCATTACTTTTTCATTCATACCTCTACAATTTTATAAAATTCTTGAATTTGAGTGCACTTTGTTATTGAATTGACAAGTCTTTTTTGTGTTAATGGTACATTTCCTCAAATCATTAATCAAAAAGTTTACTATGCAAATCAAAGAGGCACCAGAATTATATGATGTAATTATTGTTGGTTCTGGAGCAGGAGGTGGTATGGCCACCAAACAGTTGGCAGATGCTGGTTTCAACGTTGCCGTTGTAGAGGCGGGACCATTTTTTGATCCGGCCGACCCTAAAACCATGACCCAGTTAAAATGGCCGTATGAATCCCCAAATAGAGGAGCGGGCACCACAAGACCATTTGGAGGCTGGGATATGGCTTACGGTGGTTGGAAAATTGAAGGTGAGCCGTATACGCACGAGCCTGGGACAAAATTCGATTGGTTTCGTTCGCATATGTTGGGAGGACGAACAAATCATTGGGGCAGAATATCGCTTCGGTTTGGCCCTAAGGATTTTAAAGGAAAAACCCGCGATGGATATGGGGAAGACTGGCCTATCGGGTACGAGGATGTGAAGCCCTATTATGATAAGGTGGATAAGCTCATTGGTGTTTACGGAACCAACGAAGGCTTGGAAAATGACCCAGATGGTTTTTTTCTGCCCCCTCCCAAACCAAGGCTCCATGAACTCTTTTACATACAGGGGGCCAAAAAATCGGGAGTGCCGGTCATACCTGGTCGTCTTTCCATGCTTACGAAACGCATAAATAAAGAAAGAGGCATATGCTTTTATTGTGGACAGTGTTCAAGATCTTGTTCGGTATATGCCGATTTTTCATCTGGAAGCTGTTTAATATTCCCTGCGCAAAAAAATGGGGGTAAAATTAAACTGTTTGTCAATTCGGTGGTCCGTGAGGTAACCACCAATGAGGAAGGCAAGGCCACAGGAGTATCTTATATCAGTAAAGATGATAGAAAGGAGTATAAGCTCCGTGGAAAAGTGGTTGTACTTGCAGCTTCGGCCTGTAGTTCTGCCCGTATATTGCTGAATTCCAAAAGTAAACAACATCCAAACGGATTGGGCAATAGTAGTGACCATGTGGGCAAGTATTTGCATGACTCCACAGGAGCTAGTCGTTCAGCCTTCATTCCGGGGCTAATGAACCGCAAAGTTTCTTATAACGAGGACGGCACAGGAGGGATGCATGTCTACTCCCCTTGGTGGGGAGACAATAGTAAGTTGGATTTTCCTCGTGGGTACCACATTGAAATAGGTGGAGGCATGCGGCAACCCAACTATGGTTTTGGTTTTAATACCAACGAATTCAATAAGTTTTTCGGTCTCAATGTTGGTGGCTACGGTGATGTTCTTCGTGATGATGTAAAAAAATATTATGGCTCAGTGATACATATGGCAGGGCGTGGTGAGGGTATTGCCCGAAAAGAAAACTACTGTGAGATAGATACTAGTACCGTTGACCAATTTGGAATACCAGTGCTAAAGTTCAATTACAAATGGTCTGATTTGGAGGTAAAACAGGCCAAGCACATGCAGGATACTTTTGAGGAAATCATTCATAATATGGGAGGTGAACCTCTCGGTGACAAGCCTACTGCCAACATTGATTTTGGTTTGCTTGCGCCAGGTAGAATTATCCATGAGGTAGGTACTACGCGCATGGGCAATGACTCCAAAACCTCGGTGACGAACAAATTCAACCAATTGCACGATGTGGACAATGTATTTATTGTAGATGCAGGGCCTTTTACATCACAGGCCGACAAAAACTGTACATGGACCATTTTGGCGTTGTCATGGCGAGCATCAGATTATATCATTGAACAGTTAAAGCAACAAAATTTATAATAGATGGATAGAAGAAAAAGTATACAGACCATCATTTTAGGTGCAGGAGCATCTGCCATGGCATTCCATGGTTGTAAACCCGACACCGATTTGGACATTCCCAAGAAAGCGGATGTTGCCCACTTCGGAAGGACCCCAGAAGAGTTGGAACGCATTGAAAAGCTAAATAGTGAGCAGTTTTTCAACGAACATGAGTTGGAGACCATAGCAGTTTTAAGTACCATCATTCTACCTCCAAAAGAGCCCCATGGTGGCCCAATAGAGGCCAAAGTGCCAGAGTTCATCGAATTTATGGCCAAGGACATTCCAGAATTACAGCTTACGCTAAAAGGGGGGCTCATGTGGCTGGACCATAAATGCAATACGCTATTTAATAAAGAATTTAAGGCTGCTTCAATAGAGCAGCAAAAACAAATTTTAGACACCATAGCCTTTCATGATATTGATATTCCTTTGGATGAACAACCTTTGGAAATTCAATTTTTTGCCCTTATGCGCAATTTAACGGTAACTGGATATTATACCTCAAAAGTTGGTATAGCCGACTTGGGCTATAAGGGGAATCAACCCAATATTTGGGATGGTGTTCCACAAGAAGTTTTGGACCAACATGGTATGGAATATGACCCTGAATGGATCGCAAAATGTATTGACCAAAGTACCCGAAATGAAATTGCTGTATGGGATGAAAACGGAAATCTCATCACATAAAACCATTGGTTTTGGATTTTTTTCAAAAACCCATGAGGTTTTGTTTTTAAGACAAAAATTTACAAATGCATAAAATTTTATCTCTTTTATTATAAAATTCATGAATTTGAAGGCGTATAATGGCGTATATCTCACCAAGTAAGGCCTTTAAAAATTAAGTTTACTTCACTTAAATTAATTCTTCATCGTAGTTGATGAGAACAAAACTAATTAACTAAACCAACCTAAAATTTAATTATGAAAAAACCTTTTTTCAAGACAATTACTTTTTTGGCAGCTGTACTTTGTATGGGTCTTGCACATGCCCAAACCCAAACTATTACGGGTACGGTGTCTGATGAGACAGGACCCTTGCCAGGGGCCAACGTAGTGGTAAAGGGAACAGTAACTGGAACCCAAACCGATTTTGATGGTAAGTACAGCATTGAGGCCGATAGTGATGCTACCCTGGTAATAAGTTACATAGGGTACAGGACAACAGAAGTTGCCGTAAATGGGCAGACCACAATCGATGTAACCATGGAAGAAGATGCAAATCGATTGGATGAGATTGTTGTAACAGGATATGGTTCGCAGGCCAAAAAAGATTTAACAGGTGCTGTAACCGTAGTGGACACCGAAGAGATGCAGTCCGTGCCTGCCACAACTTTTTCACAACAATTGCAAGGTAGGGCCGCAGGGGTTACCATTGTCAATGATGCTAAACCCGGCGGTGGAGCAACTGTCCGTATTCGTGGTTTTGGTACATTGGGCAATAACGATCCCCTGTACATTATTGATGGTGTTCCGTCGCAGCAGCAATCCAACCTAAATCCTAACGATATTGAGTCGTTGCAGGTATTAAAAGATGCTTCTTCCGCCTCCATATATGGGTCTAGGGCGGCAAATGGGGTTATTATCATTACCACTAAAAAAGGTAAAGTAGGCAAACCCACTATAGAATATAGCACATACTATGGTATCCAGTCTCCTGCTAATGACGTGGAGGCTTTGAATGCCAGGGAGTTGGGCAACTATTTGTATCTGGCGGATTTATATGCCGGAAAAACACCTAGTCATGGCCAGTATACATTTGGTCCTAATGGCGAAGTAACCATACCAGATTATGTGTTTCCGAGCGGTGCCAATGAAGGTGACCCAGGTGTAGATCCAGACCTATATGCCTTGGAAGAAGGCAATATTTACGCAATTACACGTTCAGCCGATACCGATTGGTGGCAAGAGATATCCAGGTCGGCTCCAATTTTAAATCACAATATATCGGCTTCTGGAGCAACTGAGAATGCACGATACGCTTTTACCCTTGGATATTTCTCCCAAAATAGTATCATTAAATTCTTTAGCTATGACCGGGTATCGCTAAGGGCCAATACGGAGTTTAAAGCTTTGAACAAAAAATTGACCATTGGCGAAAACTTCACAGCTTCTTTTGATAATCTTAAAGGGTTTGTTTCCAATAATGATGAGCAAAGTCCTGTTTCCGGGGCATACAAACACCATCCGCTGCTGCCCATTTATGATATAGCAGGAAACTTTGCTGGAAGTAGAGGTGCCAATTTGGGAAATAACTTTAACCCGTATGCAAGATTACAAAGGGACAAGGATGATAGAAGATATGGTTTGCGCCTTTTGGGAAATGCCTATGTAAACTATGAGCTATTGCCAAATCTAGAGGTACGTTCCAGTTTTGGTGTTGATGCCCGTGTGCAAAGGGAAAGGGATTTAGGACGTCCACAACCAGAATATGTTGAGGGTAACTTTATCAATAGTTCAACCGCTAGGGAACAATATGAATACCAATGGACATGGACAAACACCTTGACGTATGCAAAAACTTTAAATGAAATACATAATTTTAAGGCATACGTTGGTGTAGAATCAATTCAACAGTTTGAAGAGCGGCTAGAGGCAAGCAGACAAAGATTTGCTTTTGAAACCACCAATATCCTTAGTTATTTAGATTTAGGTGATGCTACTACCTCTACCAATAGAGGTTTTGTTTGGCAAGATTATTCATTGTGGTCTCAGTTTGGTCAATTAAACTATGACTATGATGGTAAATATTTGGCCCAGGTAATTTTAAGGAACGATTCCTCCTCTAGGTTTCAACAAGCATCGAGAAGTGCCTTTTTTCCAGCCTTTAGTGCGGGTTGGAGGGTCTCTGAAGAAAACTTCATGGATAGTGTTACTTGGATAGACGATTTAAAACTTCGATACGGTTGGGGTAAAACAGGTAACCAGCAAATTGGGGACTACAATGCCTACACTACATATCGCTCCGATATTATTACAGCAGGCTACCCCATTGATGGATCTACTGGATCGCCCAGAATCGGTTTTTCGCCACGAGCTTTTGGTAACCCCAATGCCAAGTGGGAGGCGACCACTTCAAACAACCTTGGTTTGGACTTGGTGATGTTGGACAATAAGCTGTCCGTTAACTTGGATTTGTGGAAAAGAGTTACCTCAGACATGCTTATCAACGTTCCGGTAACCTATACCGCAGGGCAAGCAGATGAACCTGCTTTTAACGTAGGGCAAATGACGAACAAAGGTGTTGATCTAGGAATTAGCTACGGCGACAGAAAAGGAGATTTCTCCTATGAGGTAAGCGCCAACGTTTCTACTTATAAAAACAATGTTGATCAACTGGAAGGTGAAAGCACAAGGATTTTTGGTGAAAGTAGAAGAATTCCGGCCCTGTCCATTACAGAAGCTGGCTTGCCATTGTCCTCTTTCTATGGCTTTAAGGTACTCGGAATTTTCCAGTCACAAGCCGAAGCTGATGCTTGGGCGCCCTATGGCGATTATAATGCCCCAGGAAAATTTAGAATGGCCGATGTGAACAATGATGGGGTGATAAATGATGATGACCGCACAGTTATTGGAACCCCACATCCAGATTTCACATATGGGATAAATGTTAATTTGAGTTATAAAAATCTGGACTTGAATATATTTGGAAATGGCTCCCAAGGAAACGATGTCTTCAACTACGTGCGATATTTTGCGGACTTCAATACCTTTCAGGGGAACAGAAGTAGAAGAGCGCTATATGATGCATGGCAGCCTACAAACCCCACTGCTGATCCAAGTACTTGGGTAGCTGCCAATCCTAACGCTACTTCACCTATTATGGATGCTAACGATCAAATTAGTAGTAGACCTTCTTCTTATCTTATTGAAGATGGCAGTTTTTTCAGGATTAAGAACATTCAATTGACGTATAATTTCCCTGATAAGATTTTATCCTCAATTGGTCTCTCCAGAGCTCAACTCTATGTCCAAGGTCAAAACATGTTCACCTTTACCAAATACTCCGGGCTTAACCCAGAAGTTCAATTGGTAAGTGCCGATGATGCAAGGTCAATAGACAGGGATGACTCTAGAAGAAACCTAACCCTTGGTTATGATGGTGGTGCCCAACCTGTGGCAAAAACAGTGATTTTAGGACTGAATGTTACTTTTAAATAATGAAAAATTTAATGTTTATACAGATGAAAAAGATAATCTCAATATTTTTTGTAATGCTCGGCTCACTTGTTTTGATGCTGAGCTGCAAAGACGATTTTTTGGACAGACAACCAGAAGGGCAGTTTAGTGAAGGAGACGTCGCTACCCTTGATGGTGTAAACGGACTTTTGCTAGGGGCCTATACCATGGTTCCTGGTGGAGGACTTACAGGTCAGACATGGCACAATGATATTCATAACTGGGTGTTTAATTTAGCTTCGGATGATGCTTTAAAAGGAACTGATGCGGGTGATCAACCGGAGCAGTCTTTTATAGAAGCGTATGACTTTCAATCATTCAATGTGCACATTAGAGATAAGTGGCGGGGACTTTACAAAGGAGTTGCAGCTACCAATAACGTAATTACCACGTTGGAAAAGGTTGAAGATGCTACTGATGAACAAAAACAACAGATAATTGCAGAAGCCCGTTTCTTAAGAGGACTGTTTCATTTTGAAGCAAGGAAAATGTGGAGAATGCCAACCTATATCAATGATGAAGCCTTTGATTTGAACGACCTTGAAAGTACAAAGGTGCCCAATGATGTGGAAATATGGCCATTTATCGAAGCGGATTTTGAAGCTGCTGCAGCCGTGTTACCTGAAAGTCAAGGTGATGTGGGAAGGCCTACTAGATGGGCAGCTATGGCTTTCTTGGCCAAGGCCAAAATGTATCAAGGTTGGAATTCAGATGGATCCGCCAACACTGCTAAATTGCAAGAGGCCAAAACCATTTTAGATGATATTCTGGACAATGGTCCTTTCTCGTTGGTTGACAATTTTCAAGATAACTTTTTGGTGGCCACAAGAAACAATTCAGAATCCATATTTGAGGTTCAATATGCCATCAATAGTGCATCAGGAGATGCAGCAAATAGGGGGATAGGTCTTGCACATCCTTACACCGACCCTTGGGGATGCTGTGGATTCTATCAAGTTTCCCAAAACTTGGTAAATGCATACAAGACTGAATCAGGGCTTCCAATGTTGGACACTTTTGATAATGAAGATGTGCCCGCAACTGTTGATGAAACCACAACCCTTTCTGACTATGCGGGTCCTCTAGATCCACGAATAGACCACACCGTTGGTAGGCCTGGTATCCTTTACAAAGGCTTTAAAATTTACCAGACAGATTTTGTTCGTGATCTTACCTACGCCGGTCCATTTTTCAGTATGAAACATGTGGCCGAACCAGAGGCATTTGGTCAAGGGGGATGGGGTAATCTTTCTGCCAACAATTATAGAATAATGCGATTGGACATGATTATTCTTTGGCTTGCAGAAGCCGAAGTTGAACTTGGAGACCTTGAAAGAGCGCGCGAGTTGGTAAACATGATCAGAACTAGAGCAGCGAACCCAGAAGGTTTTGTGCCTTTGGCCACACAGGGAGAAGAGCGTAATGACTTTACCATTGTTGATGGCCAATATGCAGCGAATTACGAAATAAGCACCTATGACACGCCTTGGACCGATCAAGATTTGGCCCGTGATGCCGTACGCTTTGAAAGTAGATTGGAGTTTGCAATGGAAGGCCACCGCTTCTTTGATCTTCAGCGTTGGGGAGTAGCAGCTGAAGTGTTAAATGCCTACATTCAGAGTGAGTCGGAACACAGGACATACTTGCAGGGCAGTAGCTTTGAGGAGAACAAAAACGAGTTTTTCCCGATTCCAATAGAGGCCATAGATAGGTCTGCATTGGATGGACAGCCAACCCTTACCCAGGATCCGGCTTATTAGAATGAATTGTTATTTTAGAAACTAAAACCCGGAAGGCCTTGATAAAAAATCAAGGCCTTTTAGGGTATTTCATCATTCAGGGTAGCGGGGCTAAATCATACTAAGAAATACCCTGTTGGCTAAATGAATAATCCAGTTTCCCATGAGAAAGATTTTTACGCTTATATGCATCGGTGTCCTATTCGTTTCATGTAAAAAAGATGATTCGGCCTTGTTTAGGCAAGTACCTGCTAAAAGGACAGGAATAGGCTTTAACAATAAAATCGTTGAGACCGATAGCTTCAATATCCTCACCAACGAATATATTTTTAATGGTGGGGGAGTGGCCATCGGAGATTTCAACAACGATGGTAAGAGCGATATTTTTTTCACGGGAAATCAAGTAGCAAACAAACTGTACTTGAACCAAGGCGATTTTAGATTCAAGGATGTTGGCCAAGAATCCGGTATCGAGGCAAGCGAGCATTGGTGTACTGGGGTTGCGGTGGTTGATGTTAATTTGGATGGTTGGCTGGATATTTATGTTTGCACCGCAATGAAAAATGAGAGCGAACTGACCAAAAATTTGCTTTTTGTACATCAGGGCCTCAACAAAAATGGAGTGCCCATATTTCGTGAAATGGCGGGCAAATATGGCATTGATGACGCTAGGAACAGCATGAATGCCACCTTCTTTGATTATGATAAAGATGGGCTTTTGGATTTATATGTGCTCAACAACCAACAAGTGCATACGCTTCCCACAAACTACCGCCCAAAAATAAATGATGGCTCAGCCATAAGCAATGATAGATTGTATCACAATAACGGGGACGGAACTTTTACCGATGTGACCATTGAAGCTGGTATTGTATATGAAGGTTTTGGCTTGGGATTGGCCATATCGGATATTAATTATGATGGCTGGCCGGACATTCATGTGAGTAACGACTACTTAACCAATAATTTGCTCTACATCAATAATGGAGATGGAACATTCACCAACAATATTGAAGATTATATAAAGCACCAAAGCAAGTTCTCCATGGGGTCCGATATTGCTGATTATGACAATGATGGTCTGTTGGATATTATCACCCTTGATATGTTGGGCGAGACCAACCAACGAATGAAAACCACAATTGGGAATACCAACTACCTCGAATATATTCTTAACGAGCGATACGATTACCAATATCAATATATGCGCAACATGCTGCACAAAGGCGCGGGGCCCGAAGGAAATTTTAGTGAAGTCGGCCTAATGGCCGGAATATCAAAAACGGACTGGAGTTGGTCCCCACTTTTAATTGATGTGGATAATGACGGATTTAGGGATCTATTGGTAACCAACGGATTTCCTAGGGATGTTACGGACAGGGATTTTGGAGATTTTAGATTGGGAGCCTCATCATTTCTGAGCCCTAAACAGATTTTAGATTCCATTCCAGTGGTCAAAATCCCCAACTATGCCTATAAAAATAAAGGGGATTGGACCTTTGAGGAAGTAGGGGATGAATGGGGACTAAATATTCCTTCTTTTTCCAATGGGGCGGCATACGCCGATTTGGACGGAGACGGAGACCTGGATTATTTGGTGAACAACATTAATGAGGAGGCGTTTATTTTCGAAAACCGCTCTGAATTAACAAAATACAAGAATGCAAACTACCTGCGCATTCAATTAAAGGGTGATGCCAAAAACCCCTTGGCCATCGGCACAAAAGTTCTGATCCGTTATGGCGAAAAACAAGCACAATACTATCAGCACTATCTTACTAGGGGCTATATGTCCTCGGTTGATCCTACAATTCACTTTGGTGTGGGATCGCATAGCACTATTTCTGACATTGAAATTCAGTGGCCAGATGGAAATTATAGCAAATTGAAGAACGTTCCATCCAATCAAGTGGTACATATTGATTATAGTGCCAGCAAAGCAATGGATGATCCTCATTCAGGGAAGTTGAAATTAAATCCAAGGCAAGAAATAGTAACTGAGATTTCAAGCGAGTTGGGAATCAATTTCAAACACAAGGAACAAGATTTTGTGGACTTCAGTTCGCAACAACGAACCCTTCCCCACAAATTGACCCAAAATGGACCTTGTCTTGTGGTTGGGGACATCAACGGAGATTCATTGGAGGATGTCATTATTGGAAGCTCTGCGGGGTATTCTCCCACTTTACTTCTCCAAGATGCTCATGGAAACTTTACAGAAAGTGCAATGTTCACCAATGCAACGGATATGGGCTATGAGGAAGAAGGAATGGAACTGTTCGATATTGACAATGATGGGGATTTAGATCTTTATATGGTTTCCGGTAGCAATGAATTTGCTGCTGATAGTGAATTCTATACAGATCGGATTTTAATAAATGATGGAAAAGGAAATTTTGCCCATGACCAAAGTCGCATTCCAGCAATACATGCTAGTGGATCGGTTGTTAAAGCCGCGGATTTTGATGGTGACGGATTTGTGGACTTATTTGTGGGAGGTAGAACCCCGGTAGGTAAATATCCATTGCCCGAAAGAAGCTTTTTATTAAAAAATTACAATGGCACATTAAAGGATGTTACGGACGAATATGCACCCGAGCTAAGAAATGTGGGAATGGTAACAGATGCCATTTGGGCAGATTATGATGGCGATCAATTGCAGGATTTGGTGGTTTTGGGAGAGTTTATGCCCATTAGTTTTTTCAAAAATCAACTGACCTTCTTCAGCAAAATTGAAGAAGCAGGAATTGAGTCCCATTTGGGTTGGTGGGAAGCTATTCGGGCCCGGGACATGGACGGTGATGGAGACCTTGATTTTGTAGCGGGCAATCTGGGCCGGAACAATTTTTACCAGCCATCTGCCGAAAGACCTGTGCACTTGGTGTCAAAAGATTTTGATAATAATGGGAGTCAAGACCCCATCTGTTTTGCATATTTTAAAGATAAAAATGGGGGCTATAAGCCTTATCCTGTAAATTTTTGGGGAGATATAAATGTGCAAAGTCCTATGTTCAGGGGCAAGTTTAATTACTTCAGGGAATATGCAGAAGCCAGTTTAAGTACAATGTTCAATGAAGATGAATTTGAGAATGCCCTGATACTGCAAGGGAATTATGATAAGAGTATTTATCTGGAGAATTTGGGCAACGGCAGATTTGCTATCCACCCCCTTCCCGTTGAAGCCCAATTGGCACCTTTGAAGGATTTGTTGTTGACCGATATTGATGGTGATGGAATTGATGACATTCTAGGTGTTGGCAATGATTTTGGCAATGAAATCTTTATTGGACGATATGATGCTTTAAACGGTATTTTCTTAAAAGGAGACGGAAAAGGTGGTTTTGAGTCCATAGAAACAACAAGAAGTGGGTTTCTAGTTCCAGGAGATGCAAAAGCAATGGCCCAGGTAAAAAATGCTGAGGGCAATAGCTTGTTCTTTGTAACACAGAACAAGGGAAAACTATTGGTTTTTAAAGGCAATAAAGTGTCCATAATACAATAGTGCCAAGGATTTATTTGAGTACAAAATCAAGAAAAACACAAAAATTCCACCTTTAAAATGAACAAGGCTTAAAATTCATGAATTTGAGTTTTGTTTTTTGTAATATGCCGCAATAGGTGTTAGAGATATGTTAAATTCATGGAAGTTAATTTTACAGCAAAGTTTTTACTTATCTCATAAGTTAAAGAATTGGATCGAGATCCGTAAAATTTTGAGTTAGTTGAATTTTGATTCATGTTAGTCTAAAAGCAATGTTGTCGTAATCCAACATTGCTTTTTCTTTGTAGGTATTATTGCTAATATTTGTAATAAACTTACTATGAATATGTTTTTCGTTCCAAAAAAAATGATAACAAGTGAGGTATCTCACTTTAAATGAAAAAAGGAGGCTGGGGAAATATGACCATGAACCCTATGAGCAATCACCTGTTGGTAAAAAACAAAACAAGCCAACCATAACGCAGTAAAGTACGATGTTGTTTAAACAGTTCAAGATATTACTACTTTTTTTAATTATGGCACCGGTCAATGGCCAAGAGGTGTCATCTGATAGGCTTGGACACTATTTAAATGGGATAAGGGAAATGGTGGAAAACCACCACTTTCCAACTTTGGAGGAACTCTTGGAAGTAAGGGCAAATTCAAGTGGTGAAGATAGGGTCAACGCTTGTTTTGATTTGTTCACACATTTTATTTTTAAATCAAGCGAACTTGCCAAAGAGTATAATGATGAGGCACGAATATTTTCTCTGGAAATAAATTATGAACAAGGCTATTTTAGAACTCTGTTGAACCAAGCCTTTATTTTTTTTGTTAAAGGTGAGTTTGATAAGTCCGTGGACCTGCTCAATCAACTGGAATCATACGAAAATTATGAGACCTTCCACAAAATTAAAGCTGATTGCGAAACCTTTAGATCTTACATATTTTCAGAAAGGGGCGATTATGATCTAGCATACGAGATAGCCCTAAACCTCCTCGAACACGGCGAAGCTATTGATGACCCCTACACCCTCATGCGCGCATACTCCGCAATCTCCCATTTTTACCTAAGGCTGGGCGAGTATGAAAAAGCACTTGAGAATTGCTTGAACGGTCTTGATTATATACTGGAACTTAAGGAAACTAGGTTTGTTTTTCCAAAGATTGATGAGATAGCCAGGATGACCCATAAGCTAGAAGGGAGTAAAAAGGCACGTGAGATTTATGATCTTTATCTGGATCTTGAAAAATTGGTGGAAGCACCGGGCAGTTACATACAAAGTGTGGTTTATAT
Source organism: Allomuricauda sp. ANG21 (assembly GCF_040705235.1). Classification (NCBI taxonomy): domain Bacteria; kingdom Pseudomonadati; phylum Bacteroidota; class Flavobacteriia; order Flavobacteriales; family Flavobacteriaceae; genus Allomuricauda; species Allomuricauda sp. ANG21. The sequence goes on from NZ_JBFCVT010000011.1 coordinate 33,971, forward strand.
GAACATTGCCGATATTTATATAGAAGAATCCGAGCTGGAAAAAGCTGAGGAGTTTTTAATTGAGGCACTGAAGTTGATTGAATATAACAACTACAGATTTAGAAAGCCAAGATTGTATGTTTTAATGGCGGATCTACATTTAAAACAAAAAGACACAACATGTGCCATGAACGATTATTACAAAGCCTATCAAACGGCAAATACGATCAAGGCTTTTGATGTTGTAAAAGAAGTAAGCAAAAGACTTTCCGAAATCAACCGATTAAGGGGCAATACCGATGAGTCAATATTTTTTTCCAATCTGTACCAATCGGTAAGTGATTCTCTTTTCTCGGTAGAATCTGAGCAAAAATTAAAAATACTGGAGGCCAGACAAAGGATTTCAGAGATTTCGAAGCAAAAGGAAATACTGGAAATCAAGTCTCAATCACAAGAAGAAAGATACCACTTGCTGGCCATAATATTGACCCTTGCCCTTATCTCTGGAGGATTTGCAACGTATTCGTACTTAAAAGTAAAAAAGAAGAATAAGTTGCTCTATTCCCGAACAAAGGAACTTGCCATGGAAAAACTGAATCAAAAGAAAAAGGTTGCTGTTGCAAATAAAGAAGATTCTGGTGCGCCGTCAATTGTTGCAAGTTCAAACAAAAACTATCTGGATGAAGATATAAAAGATATCATCCTAACGAAACTTGATAGGTTGGAAGAAGAAACCTTTTTTCTAGATCCAAAATGCAGCCTTCGTAGTTTGTCCAATCAATTACAGACCAACCAGAAATATCTATCCCAGGTAATAAATCACGAGAAAAATACCAACTTTAATAATTACGTTAACGAGCTTAGAATAAATTATCTTCTTAACAGATTGTTGGAAGACAAGGAATACCGTAACAGTAAACTGGCATACATAGCTACTACAAGTGGGTTTAATAACCTTAACACATTTTACTCTGCTTTTAAAAAACGATTGGGAATACTTCCATCGTATTTCATAGAAAAGTTAAATGAAGATGAGTCTTAATTTGTCCATAAAGCTTTAGGCTACGTGGGAAAATTTATGATTGGACATGTTTGAAATGGATTAATTGATAAAACCTTTGGTGACAGAAGTAGCCCTTTCATAATTATAAAATTGGGATTGTCCTTGTTGTTATAACTTTAAATGGGTTTCAAGATAATTTCCAACTCAAGAATGTAATTAGGAATCGATAAAGATTAACCAAGGTCAAGAGTGGTGTTTTATATTGGGTTTTGGAAATGCAAGAGGTGAAAATTTTAGATGTTAAATGTAACTGGCCTGCAAAAATTGATTTTGATAGCAGAACAAAAACTTCAAGGTTTTCCTTGCATATATTCGGTCGGGGTCATTTCAAATTGCTTTTGAAAATTGCGTCCAAAACTGGTCGCCGAATTATATCCTACAATTTCCGCTACCTCAAAAATGCGATATTTCCCTGTTTTTAAAAGTTCAGCAGACCTCTTTAGGCGAGTAATGTTTATTAGGTCATTGGGACTCAGGTTGGATATGTCCTTAATCTTGCGGTATAGGGTTGACCGACTCATGTTCATAATCTCCGCTAAAACTTCTACATTAAGGTCATGGTCCGCCATATTCTCGTATATGACCTTATCCAACTTCTTGATGAAAGTTTCATCGGTCTTTGTATTGGCAATACTTCTAATATGGGCCAGTGGGGAACTTGTGTAGTGTTCCAGAATGTGCTTTCTATTTTCTAGCAAGTTGGCAATATGCACCTTTAGGTGCCGCATGGAGAAAGGTTTTTCCATGTAGGCATCGGCACCAGACTCAAGCCCCTCCATTTTGGCGGACATTGCACTTTTTGAAGTGAGTAGAATCACTGGAATATGACTTGTTTCCAAGTTGGTTTTTAAGTTTTTGCACAATGTAAAACCGTCCATACCGGGCATCATTACATCACTGATGACAAGGTGAATGTTTTCCACTTCCAATATCTGAAGGGCAACTGTACCGTCTGAGGCTTTAAAAACAGTATACTCCTCTTTCAATTCCTTGGCAATAAAATCCAGAAGTTCTTCACTGTCCTCTACAAGTAAGATACTTGTTTTTCCAAATACTGTTAAACTTTCATCTGGTTCGTCACTTTGGAACCTTTGATCTATTCTTTTGGGCCAGAGCACAAATTCCTTTTCTTGTCGGATGGGCAACACCAGCACAAAACAGTTTTCGATTCCACTACTGGCGTCCAGTGTTAAGCTTCCTTGGTGCATTTCTGTGAGCGATCTAGCCAATGCAAGTCCAATTCCAGTCCCAGACTGATTCTCCACCCCCGATACTCTATAGAAAGGTTCAAAAATGGTTTCTTTTAAATGCGTGGGAATTAAATTCCCATCATTGGCAATGGTCAATATCAATCCCTCCGTGCTGGTCTTTAGGTGCACGTTAACATTCTTGTCGGCATATTTTATGGCATTCCCAAAGAGATTGCTCAGTATTTTCCGAAGGGCCTCTGCATCCACATAGGCATAGATATCATGATTGTCCGTGTTCAATTTAAAATTGATTTTTCGCTCTTCAATAGCTTCACTAAAGCGTTCCAAGGTCTTTTTAACCAACTCTGTAATATTGGTCTCCACAAACGTAAGGTTTACCCGTTCGGTTTCTGTCTTTCTAAAATCCAGCAATTGGTTCACAAGGTCCAACAATCTATTTGTGTTCTTTTCAATGATGTTAAGATTTTCGGATACGCCCGGTAATTCCTTAGCCTTGTTGAGTACTTTTTCCAATGGACTTTTTATCAATGTCAATGGGGTACGTATTTCATGGGAAATATTGGTGAAGAACTCAATTTTTGCCTCGTACAGTTCTTTCTCCTTCTTATAGTTCAACTGACGTATTCTTTGGATATTTTTGATCTTGTTCCTTTGGTGGTATAGTCTAAACCCTAATATTGCCAAGGTTGCGATCAAAAATGTATATAGGGCGTAGGCCAGATTGCTTTTCCAGAATATGGGAAGGACTTTTATTTGTAATGCTTTGGATTCCTTACTCCAAGTACCATCGTAATTTTTGGATTTTACTTTGAAAACATAATTTCCAGCCGGAATTTCGGTAAAAGAAACATTGTGGCTCTTTTTTAGACTGATCCAATCGTCGTTCAATCCCTCCATCCGATACCAGTACTCGGTGGTCTCCGGAGCAGCGTAACCCAGAGCTGCAAAACCAATACTAAAAGATGCTTGGTTGGGCTTTAAATTGATTTTATCAGCCCAAATCAATGATTCTTGTAAAGGTGACCCCTTAACCGACACATCCACCTCTGTGTTGTTGATTTGTAAGCTTGTCAGGTAAATTGGGGATTGCTCCGAATTCTCTTTAAAACTTGAAGGATTGAAACTTACCAAACCCGCAACACTGCCAAAGTAAAGCGTACCATTATCATCTTTATAGGCAGAATTGTAATTGAACTGGTCGCTCAACAAACCATTGGCCTTTGTGTAAACTCGTTTTTCCTCAGTTCCTGGGTTAAATTCAACCAAACCTTTGGAGGTACTGATCCATAGCCATTCCCCAACCTCAATTATGGAGTAGAACACATTACTGGGAAAACCATCCCCAACCGTGTAGGTTTTAAAATCATTTGTTTCTTCTCGATAAAGGTTAAGGCCATATTCGGTGGTGATCCAAATTCGGTTACTGCTATCTTGAAATATTCCATTGACATTGTTCCCACTAATACTATTCTGATCATTTATGTCATGCCTATAGATTCTTTTCTTTTTGGTCTTTGGATTAAAAGTAACCAGACCGTCCCAATAGGTACCTGCCCAAAGCACACCACTAGTATCTCTCATTACGGCAGTAAAATGTGTATCTTCAGAAAAGGCATCAATAGTCGTGAACATGTCGGTTTCATGGTCGTAGGTTTGAATCCCTGAATCTGTTACCACAAACAAATTCCCAAAATCATCCTCATATAGACTGAAAATGAAATCACTGGAAAGGCCATGGCCATCACCCCGCCCGTAATGCTTTACTACCTTCCCGGTAGTTATGTCCATTATGTCTAACCCATGCTGAAAAGTACCTACCCATAAACGGTTTCCTTTGGGAAAAAGAGCATGAATGTTATAATAGGAAAGTGTTTGGTCCGATTCTGATGGTGCATAATTTGTAAAAAGCCCTGTTCTTGGGTTGTATTTATTAAGTCCCGCATCTTCAGTTCCAATCCAAAGATTCCCTAGACGATCTTTGATGATTTCTCGCACCGCATTTCCGCTTATTGAGTTTTCACCGGGTATGGGGAAAAACTTGTTGAACTGGGTGTATTGTTTTGGGTAGTAATTAATACCACCAAAATAACTTCCGATCCATACCCCGTCCTCATTATCTACAGTGACACAATAAAGGGCATTGTCAGAAAGGGCATACGGATCATTAATGCTTTTTTTGAGGTTGATGTAAGTTCCGTTTTCTATGCTGTAGATAAAAAGCCCTGATTCCGTGGCCACCCAAAGCTCATCCTCATTTTTTATGGAAATTCCTCGTACATATAGCTGATCTTCATCATCATACAACAGCTTGGTAACGTTTTGGTTTGAAGTGTTAAAAGAGAGCAAACCGTGACTTTGGGTTCCGACCAACAAAGTGTTGCTGTCCAACGCTTCTATTTTGCTTATCCGCAACAATGGGGAAGTTGATTCATTTAAGGTGATTTCGAAGTTTTTGAAACTCTTTGAATCGCTATCATACAAATGCAGGGAATTATCATGGGCAGCCCAGATGTTTCCATCAATATCTCTAGTGATGTCCTCTACTTGAAAGTGCTTTTCTGCATCATATCGTGTGGATTTTTGGCTTTCTACCTCATATTTAACCAAGGATTGACCAGATATGAACCATAGGTTTCCCTCGTCATCATGGTCTATGTCAAGAATAGGGAGACCCATTGAAGCGTCAATAGCCTCAAAACTCTCATGGCGCTCATCATAGCTGAACAGTCCACTATCTGTACCGACCCATAACTTGCCCTTGTATTCGTGAAGACATTCAATGAAATTGCTGCCTAAACTTTTTGGATTGTTGGCATCGTATTGAAAAATTTTGAAAGAATATCCATCGAAACGGTTAAGGCCATCCTTGGTTCCAAACCACAAAAAACCACGCTCATCTTGTAGGGAACTAAGAACGGTGTTATGGGAAAGACCATCTTCCGCTTTGTAATTCTTGAAATAAAATTCCTGACCAGTTGCCCAATAAAATGAGCAAAGGAATATCCAAAAAACAAACCAAATACCCTTCTTCATAGACCTCATTGCTGTTTTACAATATTATGGATTTAGAGAACAACAAAGCGTGTCATTTCGCTTCAAATTGTTGCATAATTCCAATCAAGATTCTGGAAAATGCACTTTTTGAACAGATTGTAAGGTATTTTGAAACAAATTATCGTGCCCTTCACCGCAAAAAGATGGTACTTGGAATGCTATATGGGTGCCATTGAATTTTTAAAACAGGATTCAATGGGACAATGAAGCTATTTTCAAACGAAATTTAAAAATGACCCTAATAGCATTTACTATGAGAAATACAATTACTTTACTCTTTGCTGTTCTGCTGAGTTTTCAGCTCTCCGCACAGTGGAAACCGGCTGGTAGCAAGATTAAGACAACCTGGGCAGAAAAGATTGATCCAAAAAATGTATTGTCAGAATACCCGCGACCGATTATGGAGAGGGCAGATTGGAAAAATCTGAATGGGCTTTGGGAGTATGCTATTCAGCCTAAAGGAGCGTCCAAACCAACCCGATATGATGGAAAGATTTTAGTGCCTTTTCCAGTGGAAAGCAGTCTATCTGGGGTCATGAAGGAAGTAGGAGCTTCCAGAGAGCTATGGTACACAACCTCTTTTACGATTCCCGTAGCATGGAGCGATAAAAACATAGTGCTTCATTTTGGAGCAGTGGATTGGAGAACCGAAATTTGGATCAACGATATAAAAGTTGGATCTCATGAAGGAGGATACACACCTTTTTCCTTTAATATCACCCCATTTTTGAACGCCAGCGAGCAAAGTTTAGTGGTCAAGGTTTGGGATCCCACAAACGATGGTCCACAACCCCGGGGCAAGCAAGTAAAGGAACCTGAAGGTATTTGGTATACACCTGTAACGGGTATTTGGCAAACCGTGTGGTTGGAACCGGTGGCCGAGAAAAGTATTGACCATATCAAAAGTGTCCCAGACATAGACAACGGTACCGTAAAAATTGAGACAGATATTGTTGGCGGTACCTATGGTGATATCATTGAAGTGAGTGTTTTTGATGGTGAAAGTAATATAGTGACTGCTAAATCATCAATTGGGGAATCCTTGGTGCTCAATGTTCCAAACGCTAAACTGTGGTCTCCAGAATCTCCCTTTTTATATGATCTTACCATAAAATTGATCAGTGATGGTAAGGAGGTGGATGAAGTAAAAAGTTATTTTGGTATGCGAAAGATTTCCATGCAGAAAGACCAATATGGCGTTGTACGAATGCAGCTCAACAATAAAGATTACTTTCAGTTTGGTCCGTTGGACCAAGGTTGGTGGCCCGATGGACTTTATACCGCTCCGACCGATGAGGCCCTTAAATATGATATTGTAAAAACAAAGGAATTAGGGTTCAACATGATCCGCAAGCATGTTAAGGTGGAACCCGCACGCTGGTACACCCACTGCGATCGTTTGGGAATATTGGTCTGGCAAGATATGCCGAATGGAGATAAAAGCCCTCAATGGCAGAACCGTAGTTATTTTGATGGTACTGAACTTAAAAGAAGTGCTCATTCTGAAGCGATTTACAGAAAAGAATGGAAGGATATCATGGATTATTTGTATTCGCACCCCAGTATTGTAGTGTGGGTTCCTTTCAACGAAGCTTGGGGCCAGTTTAAAACAGAAGAAATTACGGAGTGGACAAAGGCCCATGACCCCAGCCGACTTGTAAATTCGGCCAGTGGAGGTAATTTTTATCGCACGGGCGATATCGTAGATCTTCATAACTATCCCGGACCAAAAATGTATCTTTATGATGCTGAACGAACCAATGTATTGGGTGAATACGGTGGAATTGGGCTGCCCTTGGAAGGTCATCTCTGGAAACCTGATAACAACTGGGGATACATTAAATTCAAAAACTCGAAAGAGACCACAGATGAATACATCAAATATGCCAAGGAACTGAAACAAATGGTGCTACGGGGCTTCTCAGCAGCCGTTTATACCCAAACTACTGATGTGGAGGGAGAAGTTAACGGGTTTATGACGTATGACCGCAAGGTGGATAAGATGGATTTTTCAGCAGTAAAGAAAATCAATCTGGAAATAATCAATGCAATTCATGAATAGAGGTTTTAGAAAATATACTATTGGGATAATACTGTTAACTAGCACAATAGTTTGTCCACAATCAGGCAATTCGCAAAAGGCAGAAAATCATAACCCCTTGTTCCCAGGATGGTATGCAGATCCCGAAGGTGCCGTTTTTGATGATACCTACTGGGTGTTTCCAACATTCTCTGATGATTTTGACAAACAGCTCCATTTTGATGCCTTCTCTTCCAAAGATTTGGTCAACTGGCAAAAGCATGAACGTATTCTGGATACTACCCAAATCAAGTGGCTTCGACAAGCTTTATGGGCTCCTTCCATCATCAAAAAAAATGGGGACTATTATCTCTTTTTTGGCGCCAATGATATTCAGCGGCCGGGAAGGGATTCCTATGACCCAAATAATGATATCAACCATTATGGTGGTATTGGGGTTGCTGTAGCTCAAAGCCCGTCAGGACCCTATAAAGACTATTTGGGCAAACCATTGATATCTGATTTTTATAATGATGCCCAACCCATAGACCAATTTGTTTTTAAAGATACTGATGGTACGCACTATTTTTTCTATGGTGGATGGAGTCATTGTAATTTGGGAAAACTAAACGATGATTTTACCGGGTTTATCCCTTGGGAAGATGGTTCACTGTTTAAGGAAATCACCCCTGAAGGCTACGTGGAGGGTCCATTTATGTTTATGAGAAACGGGATATATTATTTTATGTGGTCTGAAGGAAGTTGGGGAGACGGAAGCTATAAAGTGGCCTACTCAATGTCTGACAAGGCTACTGGACCCTACGAACGCATTGGTACTGTTTTGGAGACCAAGGAAGGTGATATTGCCACAGGGGCCGGGCATCATTCTGTCATTAAAAAGCCAGGGACTGATGATTACATCATGGTATACCACCGCAGGCCCATTCCCAATATGGATCGCGACCACCGCGTGGTTTGTATGGACAAGATGGAGTTCAATGCAGATGGAACTATAAAGCCGGTGAAGATTACCCATAAAGGGGTAATGGAACATCCCATTAAAACCCATTGAAAACCTTTTTGATTGTTCAATTTATTTGAGGGCACTTAAAGAAGGGATTCTTCACGCACCAAATAGATTCTCTATTAAATATGAAAATGCAACAAGAAATTATGATAACAGTTCTTATGAATAAGCTAAAGTGGTCCGTGGCATTGTTGCTATTCATAAGCATTTCTTGTCAAAACAATCGACAGGATACATCGACCGTGGAAGTGAAGGTTGTTCAAGTTCCCGATACAACAGCAACAAATACCCATTATCATGGAAACCGTACTCCTTTGTCACCAAGTCGTTTGATTAAGTTGCCTTTGGGTACTATTCAACCCCATAATTGGTTGGAGGAATGCCTAAAACGACAAGCCAATGGACTAATGGGGCATTTGGGCGAAATCAGTGCATGGCTACAAAAAGAAGATAATGCTTGGCTTTCTAAAGATGGACATGGATCATGGGGATGGGAAGAAGTTCCCTATTGGTTGAAGGGATATTTGAACACGGCGTATATTCTTGGAGATGAAGATATGATTAAAGAATCCCAGATATGGATTGAGGCGGTCATTGCCGGCCAGCGTCCCGATGGCAACTTTGGGCCCATTATGATTTCTGAAAAGGATGGTACCCAGGATTTTTGGAGCAACATGATTATGCTCTATTGCCTACAATCCTACTATGAATATACCCAAGATGACAGAGTCATTGACTTGATGACCAAATATTTCAAATACCAATTGAGTCTTTCTGACGATCAATTGTTATCCAAGACCCAATACTGGCAGCGTATTCGTGGTGGGGATAATCTGCACAGTGTTATTTGGTTGTATAATAGGACAGGAGACAAATGGCTTTTGGAGCTTGCGGAAAAAATCCATAGAAATACCACTCCTTGGTCCAAAAGGGACAATACTCTGGAAGAAATTGGGAATTGGAAGGAAGTCCGTGAAGGAATGGAATGGCCGGATTGGTATGGCAGGTTGGTTGACTGGCACAATGTAAATGTTGCACAGGCGTTCCGTGAACCTGCCCAATATTATTTGGTCAGCAAGAACATGAAAGATGTGCAGGCTTCATATGAAAATTTCGAGATAGTAAGGGAATATTTTGGTCAAGTGCCTGGAGGTATGTTCGGGGCCGATGAAAATGCTAGGCCGGGTTACGATGATCCAAGACAAGGTATTGAGACCTGTGGCATGGTGGAGCAGATGAACTCAGATGAACATTTGCTTCGGATAACCGGAGATGTTTTTTGGGCAGACCATGCTGAGGAAGTGGCCTTCAATTTACTGCCAGCTGCTTTAATGCCCGATTTTAAAAGCCTACGGTACATAACAAGTCCCAATATGGTATTGAACGACGACCAGAACCATAGGCCCGGTATACAAAATGATGGTCCTTTTTTAATGATGAACCCCTTTAGCTCACGTTGCTGTCAGCATAATCATGGACAAGGTTGGCCCTATTTAACCGAAAATCTTTGGATGGCTACCCCAGATAACGGACTGGCTGCCGTCATCTATGCGTCCAATACGGTTACTGCCAAAGTAGCGGATGGAGAAGAAGTGAGTATTGCCATGCAATCCAATTATCCTTTTGAAGAAGACCTTACCTTTACCATTGACTGTGAAAATGAAACCTCATTTCCATTATATTTTCGTGTTCCGGCTTGGTGTAAGTCGCCAAGGGTAACACTCAATAATTCAACGGTGGATGTAAAAGCAGAAGCTGGGAAATACATCCGATTGGATCGGAAATGGAAAAAAGGAGATACCTTGGTGCTTTCACTTCCTAAGGAATTAAAACTCCGTGCTTGGGAAAAAAATCACAATAGCGTCAGTGTTGATTATGGCCCATTGACCTTCTCTTTAAAGATTGGCGAGGAATATGTGAGAGGAGAAAGTGATAAGACCGCAGTTTGGGACTCAAAATGGCAAAAAAATGCCGATGTGGGCAAATGGCCTTCCTTTTCAATTTACCCAACCACAAACTGGAATTATGGATTGGTATTGGATGACCGAGATCCAAATGCTTCTTTTTCCATAACCAAACGACAATGGCCTAAAGACAATTTTCCCTTTACACCCGAAGCCACTCCAATTCTGGTAAGGGCAAAGGGCAAGGTAATTTCAAACTGGACCATAGATGAATACGGCTTGGCAGGTGAACTGCAAGATAGCCCTGTAAAATCTGATGAACCAATTGAAAACATTGAATTGATTCCCATGGGCGCCGCCCGATTGCGAATAAGTGCGTTCCCAATTATTGGCGAGAATGGTACGGAATGGGATTAAAAAAGCAGAAAATACAAAGTAAAATCCAATAGATTCTAGTTTTTGTATCAAAACTCAATATAAAACAAGGTACAAATAGTACCAACCTATGAGTCCCTTATTCCCATTATGCAATCTTGTGGATGAATTCAATAATCCCAACCAAACCTAACTAGCAAACCTCTTTTCTTTGAGGATTAAGGACAGTGTTCTTCATTCAATTACTTTGCAAAATACATACGTCTCAAACAGGCCCATACCATCAAAACAAAGGGTAAATTCCGCATCAAAATAGCCATGGAAGTATATAAATAGTACCAAAACCAACCAAAATTAGTTTTCCTCCTTTTACGCCTTAGCTTGAGCGATTCATACAATCAGGATTTTGAAGAAAAAGTGATGGTTAAAGTGTAAACATCTAAAAAACAAATGGTTGAGTTTAACTGGGCGCGAAGTTCTTTGATTTAAATGGACACAACAATTTGTCTCAACATGCAATAATTTATTTCAAAAAGACCAATTCCTTAACGGTTTCTTAAAGTTTGAACGATTTGTACGATAGATTGGAACAGATCCATGGGTGTTATCAATATGTAAATTATTTGATTTGTTTATTCAAATTATATCAATTAACGGTGTGTGTGATTGGTAAATTGATAAATAACCAATGCTTTTTTGGAATACCAACTTTAAAATTAAGGACAAATGAAAAAACAGCTAACTAGACTAACTAAAATGGCAATACTGCCAATCCTTTTGTTGTGCGCGTACAGTTATAGCCATGCACAGGAACAACTGACCGTTACCGGTAGCGTTAAGGATACTCAAGGAGCTCCATTGCCTGGGGCCAGTATTGTTATTCAAGGGACCCAGCAGGGGACTACTTCAGATTTCGACGGAAACTTTCAATTGGATGGTGTGCCAGCGAATGGACAGCTCATGGTAAGTTATATCGGCTTTGTGCAACTGATTGTGGATGTTGATAACAGAAGCTCCATAAATGTTGTACTTTCAGAAGACAATAATCTATTGGATGAGGTGGTCGTAATCGGCTACCAAAGTGTAAAACGAAGTGAGATTGTAGGATCTGTATCTGTTGTGGATACGGATGAAATGTTGAAAGCTCCAGCGGGAAACGTCGGTCAAATGTTGCAAGGTAGGGCAGCTGGGGTAACAGTTACCTCAACCGGCGCTCCCGGTACTTCTTCCTCCGTAAAGATTAGGGGATTGAATTCGTTTTCTGGTCAAGATTCTCCACTTTATGTGGTGGACGGAATGTTGATCTCGGCCCTTGGGTCTGACTTCAACCCAAACGATATTGAATCAATACAAGTACTTAAAGATGCCGCGGCAACAGCCTTGTATGGGTCTCGGGGAATGAACGGGGTCATTGTTGTAACAACCAAGAAAGGAAGACCAGGACCATTAAAGGTGGATTATGATTTTTATTATGGTTTCCAAACCATAAATAAAAGATTAAAGCTGACCAATGCCGAGCAGTTTAGGGAAATCAACAATCTAGCCTACACCAATAATGGTGATGCACCCCTAAACCTTAGAACAGGTGTGGATACAGATTGGCAAGAAGAACTTTTCAAGACAGGAACCATTTCTGAACACAATTTAAACCTTTCTGGAGGTTCCGAAAATTCCAACTACTTTATTTCATTGAACTATTTTGATCAGGAAGGTGCTATCATCGGCCCTGAGTTTGAACGTTATCAAGTCAGGGTGAATACCCAAACCAAGAAGGGAAGGTTCACCTTTGGTGAAAATATTGCCATGAGCCGGAGCACTCAAACCAGAGTGAATGGCAATCCCTTCATTGACGTAGTTTGGATGCTACCCACTATCCCAGTGTATGACCCCAATAATGAAAGTGGATATGGATACGGGGACGATAATAATTCAACTTTTGCCACCAATCCAATCGGATTGCAAGAACATTACAGCAACACTGCTGTAACCAGTAAGGTACTTGGTAGCGCATTTGCAGAATTTGAGATTTTCCCATTCCTAAAATATAAACTGAATCTTGGTCTGGATTATGCACAGATCCGGGAAAAATACTTTCAAAGAGCTGGAGCATTACGACAGAACACTCCCGGGGCAGCCTTTTTGGATGACCGTCACACAGAGTTTTTCAATATTCTAGCGGAAAACACCTTGAATTTCAACAAGACATTCGGAAAACATAACATTACCGCTTTGGTGGGTTACACCACCCAAAAAGACAATTTTACGTACAATTTTGCCCATACCGAAGGTTTGAGTGGTGAATTCTGGGTACAGGATAATGGAACTACCAGCCCTCGAACTGAAGGTAGGGAAGAAGTGGCTGGACTACGATCTTTTCTAGGTAGTTTCAACTACTCTTTTGATGACAAGTACACTTTATTATTCAACTTTAGACGGGATGGTTCTTCAAAGTTTGGTAAAAACAACCAGTATGCCAATTTCCCATCGGTATCTGCTTCTTGGAGGATCAGTGAAGAAGGCTTTATGGAGGACAACAATATCTTTAGCAACCTAAAACTTAGGGGAAGCTGGGGTATTGTTGGTAATCAGGCCATCAGCAACTATGCCACCCAAAGTGTACTTCGATACAACCAAAACTATGTACTCAACAACCAAGTGGTTCCTGGGGCGACCAACCTTCAGTTAGTAAACCCCAATTTAAGATGGGAAAGTAAAACCACTACCAATATCGGTTTGGACATGGGCTTTTTCCAAAATAGGTTAAGTCTTACGGCAGATTATTACATTGCCGATGTTGAAGATCTACTACTGGCTGTGCCAATACCCTTATCTTCAGGTAATACAGGCGGCGACCCATTGGCAAACGTAGGTCAGGTACAGAACAGGGGCTTGGAACTTAGTTTGGGCTACCAAAATGTAATCAATGATTTTAGTTTTGGGATTTTGGCCAATGGTACTTTCTTGAAGAACGAGGTAAAGGCTTTGGTTGAAGAAGCAGGGAACTTGCCCATTTTTGGACAAGGACAGATTTTGCGTACCGCTGTGGGAGAACCGGTGGCATCTTTCTATGTATTGGAAACTGCAGGCATATTTCAAAACCAAGCTGAGATTGATGCTTGGGGAGTTCAACCAGGTGCTCGTCCAGGTGACGTAAAATATGTGGATAACGATGGTAACGGAATCATCAATTTCGATGACCGCACAGTGGTTGGCAAGGCCTTGCCAGATTTTGAATACGGTTTAAACCTGAACTTTGGCTACAAAGGATTTGATATGACAGCGTTTTTCGCCGGTGTTACTGGAAACAGCATTTTTAATGAACAAAAATGGTGGTCCCAGCGCTATGATGACAATGCCAATTATTTGGTGGATGATGTTTTTTGGACAGGAGAAGGAACTTCTAATCTTATTCCCAGACCACAGCACTTGGATTCTTCACTGAACCCCACCCAGAATTCAGACCGTTATGTAGAGAAGGGCGATTATTTTAGATTAAAGAATTTACAAATAGGTTACTCCTTTCCAGAAGAGGTTATCAGCAAACTCAGTTTAACTAAACTTAGATTGTACATGACCGGACAAAATCTTTTTACCATTACCGATTATTCCGGATACGATCCAGAAGTTGTGGGTGCCAACGGCAATGGCGATTTCCTGAACAGAGGATTTGACAATGGTAATTTCCCATCATTGCGATCAGGAATATTAGGGATTCAATTAGGATTTTAATCGACTAAAAACATAAACTTCAAAGAATGGAAAATATAAGAAAAATAATAGTATTGATGGTGTTCTTTGGGATGACCATCTCATGCGAAAAAGATCTTTTGGACCAAGTGAATCCGAATGCTCCAACCCCAGACACGTTCTGGCAGACCGAGGAGGATGCCATACTTGGAATCAATGCAGTATACGCTGGTATCCAAAACCGCGAACTCAGTCTATGGGAAATCTTTGATTACGATATGCGCTCAGATGAGGGCTATAGTCAAAGTCCTTGGACCGATTTGGCCAATGTGGGCAGACACGTAAACATAAATTACGACTTCCCCTGGCTTCTTGAAGTTTGGCGAGAATTGTACAGGACCATTTACAAGGCCAATCAAGTGTTGGAAAATGTACCTAATATTGAAATGGACGAAACGTTGCGAACACGGATTGTGGCTGAAGCCCATTTTTTAAGGGGACATTGCTATTACAAATTGGTTACCCTATGGGGTAGAGTGCCCATGGTCACCGGTATTGAGGATGCCAATACGCGATATCCCCAAGGAACCGTTCAAGAAGTTTGGGCTTTGGTAGAGGAAGACTTCATTGCTGCCGCTGCAGGGCTACCTGAAAGTTATTCTGGGGCTGATATTGGACGTGCAACGTATGGTGGAGCCATAGGTTATCTGGGAAGATCTTATTTGCAACAGAAAAAATGGAGTGAAGCGGCCGCCGAGTTCGAAAAAATTATCGATATGGTACCAGGAACCTATGACTTGATGGCAGATTTTAAAGATAATTTCACAGAAGAGTTTGAAAATAACAAGGAATCCCTTTTTGAAATACAGTTCGTTAATAACAATGGAAAAACAGGCGGTTTCCCAACGTATAACAATGCCTCTGGTGATGAAACCAGTGAGCGGGCACAGTTTTTTGGAGTTCGTCCTTTGGGTTGGACCGATGGTCAACCTACCAAATGGCTTTTGAACCAGTTCTTGAGCGAAACCGATAGGGATGGCAATGAGGATCCACGACTCCAATATACTATGACCTACGATCACCCGGGAGAACTTTTATATGGTCAAACCTATGCTGAAAGAGGCGCAGGACCCAATGACCGTTTTTGGAGGAAATACACCAATTACTGGCAAGATTATGAAAGCTACTTTTCAGGAATCAATACAAGGGTAATTCGGTTGGCTGATGTGTACCTTATGCATGCTGAAGCTTTGAACGAGCTGGGCAGAACACCCGAAGCCATTCCGTTTGCAAATTTGGTACGCCAACGTTCCAATATGAACGATTTGCCCTTAACATTGACCCAACAAGAATTCAGGTTGCAGTTGCGACATGATCGTGTGGTTGAACTTGCAGGTGAAAGTGTACGATTTGTTGATATGGTGCGCTACGGGATTGCCGGTCCGGAACTTGCTGGTCCTGATCCAAGTCTATCTGCGGCCGAAGCTGATTTTGATACCGAGTTCCAGAATTTTGTCAAGGGAAAATCAGAGTACTTGCCAATTCCTTTACGGGAAATTGATGCCTACGGAGGTGCGTTGGAGCAGAACCCAGGCTGGTAGCCATAACTAATTTAATAAATAGGAAGGCAAGTGCCATTGCAAGCATAATCAAGCAATGGTGCTTGTCTCCAATTAAAACTTCAAGCTTAACTAAGATATCGTTTCATCTATGGGGAGGTGCAGTTTAATACAGACATTTTTAGCAAGACAAAGGAGCATGCTTTTGAGCGCTGCTATCCTTTGTTTATGTTTTGTGGCTTGTTCTGAAAAGCATCCTGAACCAAAAATGTTCAAACAGATATCCAGTACCCATTCCGGGATTCATTTTAACAATGAGATACAGCGTTTTGAAAGTGATACCCTCAACGCCTTGGAATATGATGTGTTGTTCAACGGCGCGGGAGTAGGAATAGGTGATTTCAATGCAGATGGACTTCAGGACATCTTCTTTGCAGGAAATCTGGTGTCCTCCCAATTGTATATAAATCAGGGAGACTTTAAGTTTCTTGAAGTCACTGAACAAGCTGGTGTCACCACCACAAAGTGGTGCACTGGGGTTTCGGTGGCAGATGTCAACCAAGATGGATTGTTGGATATGTATGTGTCCGTTGCCCATGCTTCGGGATCTAAGGAAGAAAGGTCGAACCTGTTGTTCATCAACCAAGGAAACAATGCAGATGGAATTCCCATTTTTGAAGAGCTGAGCAAAGCATATGGCCTAGCCGATGATGGATTTTCCATACAATCAGTTTTCTTCGATTATGACAAAGATGGCGACCTGGATTGCTACATTCTTAGCAACGCCATGGAAAAAACAGGTCGTAACCAACTTCACAAAAAACGTAACAATGGTAAGAGCCCTTCCAACGATAGACTATACGAGAACAAGGGACTTGTAAATGGTCATCCAACTTTTGAAAATGTGACTCTTGGTGCTGGTATCTTAAAAGAGGGCCACGGACTTGGGGTTTGTGTAACAGACTTGAATCAAGACGGATGGCTGGATGTGTACTGCGCCAACGATTTTGTTTCCAACGACAATATCTGGATCAACAATCAGGATGGCACATTCGTGGACAAATCGGAGGAGTATTTAAAGCACACTTCATACAACAGTATGGGAGTGGATATTCAGGATGTGAACAATGACGGACTTTCAGACATCTGTGTGGTGGATATGTTGCCCGAGGAAGAACAACGAAGAAAAATGATGGTCATGAAGACCAACCGGGACTTTTTTAGCATGGCCAAAGGTCTTGGCTATCAAGAAGAGTATGTTAGAAATGTGTTGCAACTCAATCAAGGGAACAACCAAGAAGGGAACCTTCGATTCAGTGAAATAGGCCAGTTAGCAGGAATTCATGCTACAGATTGGAGCTGGGCACCTCTTTTAGCTGATTTTGACAATGACGGATTAAAGGATTTGGTGGTCACCAATGGTTATCGTCGCGATATTACCAATTTGGACTATGCGGTGTACCTAAACCAAGAAGCAGCCTTTCAAGGCAAGAACCAAGAGGAGGCACGTCAGAATCGAATCAAAAAATTATATGAACTACCGGAAATTAAATTGCAGAACTACATTTTTAGGAATAACGGGGATTTGACTTTTAAAAATGCTTCGGAAACATGGGGACTACAAGAAAGTACCTATTCCAACGGTGCAGCTTATGCCGATTTTGATAATGATGGCGATCTCGATTTGGTATTCAACAACATCGATTCTAAGGCAAGCTTGTACCGGAACGAACTTATTTCATCTTCTACTTCTGAAATCACTAAAACCAAAAACGAATCCCATTTTGTGCGACTGCAATTAAAGTCCGATACAGGCGAGAGTAAAGAAGTTGGTGCAAAAGTACGGGTCTTGCTTCCTTCGGGGGAACTGAAATATCAGGAAAACCTACCCGTAAGAGGCTACATGTCATCGGTTGATCCTACACTTTCTTTTGGGTTGGGAAATAACATCAGCTTTAGGGTGGAAGTGGTTTGGGCCGATGGCAAAATACAGCAGTTACATGGTTTAGCTCCTGATGCCCTTCATATCATAAAATATGAGGCTGAAGAAGAGCCGCTATTGACTGCCCAACCTTCAGAACAACAAATTTTTGAACTGCTGAATGCGGATAGTTTGGGATTGACCTACAAACATGATGAGTATGCTTTTGATGAATTCAAACGCACCTTCTCCCTACATCAACAATACAACCAACTTTCTCCGGGCATGGCCATAGCCGATGTGGATAACAATGGTCTCGATGATATTTTCATAGGGGCGGATTCCAAACGATTGCGAACCATCTACCTTCAAAAAACACCGGGAAAATTTGAAGCCTTGCCTCAGGGAGAGAACAATATGGAAGATATGGGCGCACTTCTTTTTGATGCCGACGGTGACGGTGACAAGGATTTGTACGTGGTGAGTGGGGGAAGTGTCAACCTAAAGGAAGATGATTATATCTACAATGATCGTCTGTATTTGAATGATGGGAAAGGCAATATGTCCCGGTCCCAAAGCCTGATTCCCAAAACACGCTTTAGTGGCAGTGTTGTGGTAGCTGCCGATTATGATCGCGATGGAGACCTTGATATTTTTAGGGGTAGCAGAGTTGCCGTTGGCGAATTTCCAAAATCACCGGACAGTTATTTGTTGCGAAATGAGGATGGGATTTTCAATGATGTGGCCAATACGGTAGATGGGTTGCAAAATGTGGGCATGGTAAGCGCTGCCCTGTGGACCGATTATAATCTGGATGGATGGTATGATTTAGTGGTGGTGGGTGAATTTATGCCCATAACCTTCTTCCAGAATCATGAAGGAACCCTGAAAATGGATAGAGAAGCTACCATTCCCAATTCAAGCGGATGGTGGAACAGTATAACCGCTGGCGATTATGACAAAGACGGAGACATGGATTATATCGCCGGGAACCTTGGGCTAAATAGTCAATATAAAGCCTATCCAGATCGGCCTTTAAAAGTATTTGGATCGGATTTTGACCATAATGGAACCAACGACCCCATTTTGAGCTATCATAAAAATGGGAAGGATGTTCCCGTGGCCGTTCGGGATGTAATGCAAGAACAATTGAGCCTCACCCACAAGCGATTTGGAACGTATGACGCTTATTCAAAAGCTTCCATAAACGATATTTTCAGCAAAAAGGAACTGGAAAGCGCTATTGTACTTTCTGCCACCGAAATGCGCAGTTGCTACATAGAAAACAAAGGAAATTCAAAGTTTGTTCTAAAACCCTTGCCCAACGAAGTGCAGTTCTCTCCTGTTTTTGGGACGCTGGCCAATGATTTTAATTCAGATGGATTTTTAGATGTGCTGTTAGTGGGTAACTCAGAATCTTTTGAAACCTACACAGGACCATACAATGCTTCTTTGGGCACATTGTTGCTAGGAAATGGAAATGGGGATTTCACCTATGTTCCGCAATCCAACTCTGGGCTGTACTTGGATTATGACCAAAAAGCGCTGGGGATGGTAAATGCGGGCAATGAAAATTTGGTTGTGGTAACCAACAACAATGCAGCTGTACAATTGCTAAGGGCTTCAGTGGCATCAAATGGCGAATTTATATCGCTTAAAGCTAATGAAGCATCACTCGAAATGATATTGGATAGTGGGAAGGCTGAACGCAAGGAAATCGGATACGGCAGTGGATATTTAACCCAATCATCAAGAGGCATTTTTATTCCGACCAGCAGTATAAAACAAGTCAATGTCTATGATTTTGCTGGAAATCAGACGCGTACCATAAAAACCAATCAACATGAACCAAACTGAAAGAATACAGAATTTGAAAATGAATTTGGTGTATCGCATATTGTGTTTAGTTGCTGTGATGGGGTCTATGAACTTAACTGCCCAGCAACCCGATATACCGGGGCAGGTTTCTGAAGGTGAATCGCCAAAAAATGAGGCCTATCTTTTTGCCCACATGACCCATGAGGATTATGGACGATTGTATTACTCGGTTAGTTTGGATGGATTGCATTGGCAACGTTTGAACAATGGAGAACGAGTTTTTGATGCATATCAGGGTCATCCGGATATCTGCAAAGGCCCAGATGGGAAATATTATATTTTGGGCAATACCAGTGATTCCTCACCTGATATCAATATTTGGGTATCGGATGACTTGATTAGCTGGAAGAAACACGGGGTATATACGCCCAACCTTAAACAAACTCCAGATTATTCAGAGGCGCTACAACGTATTGGAGCACCTAAACTTTTTTATGATGAAGCTTCGGCACAATTTGTCATGACCTGGCATACGCCGCATAAAGAAGGCACCAAAACGGACCCAGAACGGTATTGGGCAAGTCAAAGGACTTTGTATGTGCTTTCAAAGGATTTGAAGACATTTTCCGATACCCCCAAAAAACTTTTTGATTGGAACATTGGCACTATTGATGTCATCATCAGAAAAGTGGAGGACACTTATTTTGCCATCATAAAGGATGAAACCTACCCAACCTTGTACTGGCCAACCGGAAAGACGATACGGATTGCTCGGTCAGATTCCTTATTGGGGCCATATTCCTTCCCATCGGATCCCATAAGTCCGAATTTTAGGGAGGCACCAACCCTAATTCCCTCCCCTAATAATAAAGTTTGGTACCTGTATTATGAGCAATATCCCGGGGTTTCCTATGGGCTCTCCGTGTCCGATAATTTGAATGGTCCTTGGTATCAAGCATCAGGATATACATTTTACAGTGATTGGGATAAGTATGCATTGCCCAAAGAGGTTAGGCATGGTTGCATGATTACCATTTCAAAAAAAGAATATAACCAACTAGTTGAAAAATTTGAGATTGTTAAAGAAGAATTCAATGAAAAATAGAAGAAGATCAAGAGTTTATGGACCCCTTATTGCGGTATTGGGTTTTTGTTTGATTTCATGCCAGGAGCGGACAGAAAAGAAAGAAACGGCAGAAAGTGAACAACCCCAGAAAGAGACGTTCATCAACCCATTGTTGCCATCTGGTCCAGATCCATTCAACATATACCATGACGGATACTATTATTACACCAGTACAGAGGGTAACAAACTGGTTTTGAGAAAGGTAAAAAACCTAGCAAATCTTAGTGAAGCCGAGACCAAGACAATCTGGACCCCACCGGAGGGGACGGTATACTCCCATGATATTTGGGCACCAGAAGTCCATTTTATTGATGGAAAGTGGTACGTGTATTTTGCAGCAGATGATGGCAATAACGAGACCCATAGAATGTATGTAGTGGAAAACCCGAACGAAAACCCCTTTCAAGGCACTTTTGAATTTAAGGGAAAGATAGCCGCAACTACGGACAAATGGGCCATTGATGGTAATGTCTTTAAGCACGATGGGCAATTGTATATGCTTTGGTCTGGGTGGGAAGGCGATGCCAACGGGCAGCAAGATATTTTTATCGCCAAAATGAAGAATCCTTTGGAGATTGAAGGGGATCGTGTAAAAATTTCGTCACCAACCCACGAGTGGGAAAGGCATTGGAATGAGGGAACTTCAGACAGTAATCCTCCCGAAGTATATGTAAATGAAGGGCCGCAATTTTTGTCTCATGATGATAAAATATTTATCGTGTTCTCCGCTAGCGGATGTTGGACCGATTATTATTCATTGGGATTGTTAACGTTTACCGGAACGGACAATTTATTGGATCCAGAAGCTTGGGTAAAGTCTGATGAACCCATATTCACCCAATCACCGGAAAATGGAGTGTATGGTCCCGGGCACAATTCCTTTTTTAAGTCACCCAATGGCAAAGAGGATTGGATTTTATACCACGCCAATTCAGAACCGGGGCAAGGATGCGGTTCGCATCGCTCACCAAGGATGCAGATGATCCAATGGAGTGAGGAAGGCTATCCTATTCTTGGGACGCCCAAATCCGAGGAAGAGGTTATTGAAATACCTTCCGAATAGTATGCAATAACCACCTAATAATAGAAGTTTGAAAAATTTACAAAACATACTGGTCTACGTGATTTCCATTTTCTTCTTTCAGATGGGGATAGGTCAGGATGGGAATACATTCACCAATCCCATTCTAGAGGACGGAGCGGACCCCTATGCCATGCTGCATGACAATGAATATTATTATTTCATGGTAACAAGGGGAAACCGCTTGGAACTTTGGTCCACCAAAGACCTTACCCAAGTGGAGAACATTGGTTCAAAAACTGTATGGAACGCTCCCAGTGAGGGGGAAAACAGTTGTTGCATTTGGGCGCCAGAAATCCATAATGCCGATGGAAAGTGGTACATCTATTATACTGCTGCTGATGCATCCAATGAAGGAGATCACTCTAGATATGTCTTTGTTCTGGAGAACAGCCACCAAGATCCAATGCAAGGGGAGTGGATGGATAAGGGAAAAATTAACACAAAATACAGTGGAATAGATGGGTCTATTTTCAAATACGGCGATAAACGGTATTTTATGTATTCACCCTATGTAGATGACCATAGCGATATAGCCATCGCCACCATGTCCAATCCTTGGACCTTAAATGATGATGAAATCATTTTGGCTGCTCCCAAATATGATTGGGAGAAAACCGGGGAGAGAAGTATTCTGGAGGGACCTTCATTTTTAGAGGGGCCAGGGGATGAGGTCTTTATTGTGTATTCGGCGGGAGCCTGTTGGGACGATAATTATTCCTTGGGCATGTTAGCTGCCAAGAAGGATTCAGATTTTACCAAAGCCACCTCTTGGAAGCGGTTTTCTAAAGCGGTCTTTGAATTTTCCACAGAAAACAATGTGTATGGTCCAGGCCACCATAGTATCACCACCTCCAATGATCCCAGCGAACATTGGCTGGTGTATCATGCAAAGGACAAACCCGAATTGGGATGTTCCCAACGGAGTACAAGAATTCAACGGTTTGGTTGGGATAAAGAAGGAAGGCCGGATTTTGGTACGCCATGGCCATTGGAAAAGGTTATTCAAAAACCAAAATAAAACCAAAAATTAATTGAGTACGAGTGTTAGTTAGTTTGAATTAGATTGTTTGAGTTTAGTTAATGGAAATTATCGGGCTTTGAAAAAGGCCCGGTAATTCTATTCTTCAACTTCCCTCAAACAGCATAGCCTATTCCGATTTCAAGGTCGATACTAATTCCAAAACCGAAGCACTCAAAAATATTTAAGTGTGAATCAAAAAAATAACCAGATTATTATGAAGCGAATATTGATTACAGGGCTGTTTTTATGTGCAATCCTTGTGGCAAATGCCCAAGAAAATGTTTTGGAAAAGAATAAATGGTCAAAAGAAAAAGCAAGTGAATGGTATGCCAAACAAAAATGGATTACAGGAGCCAATTTTGTGCCCAGTACAGCAATCAACCAATTGGAAATGTGGCAATCCAGCACATTTGATCCAGAGACCATTGATCGTGAGTTGGGTTATGCCGAAGGTATAGGGTTCAACACCATGAGGGTATACCTGCACAGTTTGGCCTATAAAGCAAATCCAAAGGATTTCAAGAAAAATATGGAAACCTATTTGCAAATTGCAAACAAGCACGGTATTAAAACCATGTTTGTATTTTTTGACGACGTTTGGGGAAAGGACCCAAAAATTGGAAAGCAGCCTGAACCCATTACAGGAACCCATAATTCGGGTTGGATGCAAGATCCGGGAGACCCGGCATCCAAGAATGAAGAGAATTTCCCAGCTTTGGAAGTTTATGTGAAGGACATCTTGAACACATTCACCAATGATGATCGTATACTCTTGTGGGACCTTTACAACGAACCCGGAAACACAGATAAGCTCACAAGTTCAATGCCCCTTTTAAAAGCAATTTTCACGTGGGCCAGGGAGGTCAACCCAAGCCAACCATTGAGCGCAGGTCTTTGGCGCTGGGATTTTCAAGAGCTCAATAAGTTCCAAGCAGCCAATTCAGATATCCTTACCTATCACCATTATGATGATGAGAAAAAACATCAACATGTAATCAATCTTTTAAAAACCCACGGTAGGCCTATGATTTGTACCGAATATATGGCACGGACCAACAACAGCCGTTTTTCCAATATCCTGCCTGTTTTGAAAAAGGAAAATATAGGAGCAATCAATTGGGGGTTGGTAAATGGAAAATCCAATACCATATATGCGTGGAATACTCCTATTGAAGACGGAAGTGAGCCCATTGAGTGGTTTCATGATATATTTAGAAAGGATGGCACTCCTTACAGACAAGATGAGGCTGATTTAATCAAGAAGCTAAATGGTGTAATGAAATGATCAAACGAGCAAAGAGTAAATTTACCTGGTCGTTAATAGCATTATTTGTGGTTATATTGTGCCTATCTTGCAAAACAAATCAGGAAAACAACAGCAAAAGTGATACCCAACTAACCGCAATGGCCAATACCATAAAGGAAGAAGGTTTTAACACAACAATTGATGGCAAATCCGTAAAGTTGTTTTGGTTGCAGCGGAAAGATTTAAAAATGGCCATGACCAACTATGGCGGACGTATAATTAGTCTATTTGTGACGGACAAAAATGGAAACCGTATTGATGTCAATATTGGTCGCAGCAATATTAAGGAATATATTGAATCACCTGAGGCCTACTTTGGTGCCACAATTGGAAGGGTAGGTAACCGTATTGCAAGTGGTAGGTTTACCATTGACGGCAACGGATATGACTTGCCTACCAACGACAATAGAAATACCCTGCATGGGGGATATAAAGGATTTCAAGATGTGGTTTGGGATGCCGAACAGTCCAATGAGCATACATTAATTTTAACCTATACCTCTCCTGATATGGAAGAAGGTTTCCCCGGAAATTTACAAGCGAAGGTAACCTACTCCCTCACTGAGAACAATGCCGTCAGAATTGAATATGAGGCGACTACGGATAAACCTACAGTGATAAATTTAACCAACCATGCCTATTTTAATCTTAATGGGGAAGGTAGCGGTACAATTTTGAATCATAAGTTGCAGATCAATGCCGACAGATTTACGCCCGTGGATTCTGGACTCATTCCTACCGGAGAGTTGAGAGAGGTAGCCTCAACCCCATTTGATTTTAGAAAACAGCATACTATCGGAGAGCGTATTGAAGTGGCCAATGAACAGTTGGAATTTGGAAATGGCTATGACCATAACTATGTTTTAAATGGTGATGAAAATGGTTTGCACCATGCAGCAAAGGTTATTGGTGATAAATCGGGAGTTGTCATGGAGGTGTTCACTGAAGAGCCTGGAATACAATTTTATAGTGGAAATTTTATGGATTCAAAGAACACCTTAAAATCTGGAGCAAAAGACGATTTTAGAACTGCATTTTGTTTGGAAACACAGCATTTTCCAGATTCACCCAACCAACCAGAATTTCCATCCATGCAGTTAAATCCAGGTGATATATATCATACGGTTACTGAATACAGGTTTTCGGTGAAATGAACATAAATTTAATTTTTACGGTAGTTGATAAAGGATACCAACTTAATGGAAGATAGAATAAAAGAGAGCTTGGATAAGGCAGAAGTCACATATGACCTGGAGGTTTCCTCCCCCGGGAGGGTGAATTTGATCGGGGAGCACACGGACTACAATGATGGGTTCGTTCTGCCAGCGGCCATTGACAAACGCATTCTCATGAGATTTAGGGCCAATGGCAGCAGGACCAGGTGCACCGTTAAGAGCAAGGGCTTTGACAGTGTCCTGGTGGTGGACCTTTCAAAAATGGACAGGGGCACCGAGGGTTGGCACAATTATGTACTGGGCGTTCTGGATGAGATTCAGTTGCTCACAGCGGGCCTAAGGGGGTTTGACTGTGAGATGGAGACGGACATACCCGTGGGATCGGGGGTAAGCTCCTCCGCGGCCCTGGAATGTGGTCTGGCCTTTGGCCTGAACGAGCTTTTCGGTCTGGGACTGGACCGCTGGCAGATGATCAAACTGGGGCAAAGGGCGGAACATAACTTTGTGGGCACCCAATGTGGGATCATGGACCAGTTTTCCTCCGTTATGGGGCGAAAGGACCATTCCATGTTACTGGATTGCCGATCGCTCGATTTCGAGTACATTCCCACCCATATGGCCCCCTATGTGATCTTGATGCTCAACACCAACGTAAAACACAATCTTTCCACCAGCGCTTACAATGACAGGAAGGAGGAGAGCTCTTCGGGCCTCAAGATCGTGGCCGAGCGCCATGGCGTCCCCAATTCGTTCAGGGAGATAACCTTGGACATGGTCAACGGGTGCAGG
Source organism: Allomuricauda sp. ANG21 (assembly GCF_040705235.1). Classification (NCBI taxonomy): domain Bacteria; kingdom Pseudomonadati; phylum Bacteroidota; class Flavobacteriia; order Flavobacteriales; family Flavobacteriaceae; genus Allomuricauda; species Allomuricauda sp. ANG21. The sequence goes on from NZ_JBFCVT010000011.1 coordinate 60,090, forward strand.
GAAGATCTTGGCGAACTGCGCTACAGGAGGTGCAGTTATGTGCTTGAGGAGAACCAAAGGGTCCTGGAGGCAGTGGAGTGCCTGAAGAACAATGATCTGACCAGTTTGGGGAAGCTTTTGTACGAGTCGCACCGGGGACAGAGCGAAAAGTACGAGATCAGTTGTCCCGAGCTTGATTTTTTGGTGGATTTCTCAAGGGATTGGGAAGAAGTGCTCGGCGCCCGGATGGTCGGTGGCGGTTTCGGGGGGTGCACACTGAACATCATCCACAGGGATGCCGTCGACAGTTTTGTGGATGCGGCAAGCGAGGCCTACAAAAAGAAGTTTTCCATTGGACTGTCCCCGTTCCAGACCGTCCCCAGTGAAGGGACCGCAATAATCAATGGACATGGCTGAAGACCGATTGAACCAAGTACCGCACCGTAGGTACAACATCCTTACCGGGGAGTGGGTACTGGTGTCGCCCCACCGTACCAAACGGCCCTGGCAGGGCAAACAGGAGAAGTTGCCTGCCTTGGACAAACCATCGTACGACAAAGAATGTTATCTGTGCCCGGGAAACCATAGGGCAAGTGGGCAGACCAATCCCGATTATAAGGACGTGTTCAGTTTTGCCAATGATTTTTCGGCATTGCTGCCAGATACGCCCAAGGAGGTATATAACGAAGGGCTTTTATTGGGAAAGAGCGAGACCGGCATATGCAAGGTGGTCTGTTTCTCGCCGGATCACTCGCTGACCCTTCCGCTGATGGAAGTTACGGCCATAGAGAAAGTGGTCTCCCTGTGGCAGAAAGAATACACGGAACTGGGCGCGCGCACGGATATAGGGCACGTACAGATCTTTGAGAACAAGGGGGCCATCATGGGATGCAGCAATCCCCACCCACATGGACAGATCTGGGCACAGGGCTCCGTACCACGGGAAGTGGAGAGTAAGACCGTCCACCAGGGAGAATATTGGGAAGAGAACCAAAGGAGCCTTTTGGGCGATTATCTGGAACAAGAGCTTCAACTAAGGGAACGGATCGTTGCGGAGAACGGTCATTTTGTGGCCCTGGTGCCCTATTGGGCGGTATGGCCCTATGAGGTGATGATCGTTCCCCGAAGGCACCATCCCGACATTGCCCAAATGAGGGGGGAGGAAAAGAGGGACTTTGCGGGGATGATCAAGATTGTGACCACAAAGTACGACAACCTTTTTGGGACCTCGTTTCCCTATTCATCCGGGATACACCAGCGGCCCACGGACGGGGAGGAGCATGCGGGGTGGCATTTCCACATGTCGTTCTATCCACCCCTGTTGCGTTCGGCCACGGTGAAGAAGTTCATGGTCGGATACGAAATGTTTGCCAGCCCGCAACGAGATATCACCGCCGAGCAGGCGGCCCGGACCCTGGCCCAGCTCCCTACAGAGCACTATTCCAAAATGGATGGCCATTGAAATGAGTGTTGGCCGACAAACAAAAATGAACCGATAACGAACAACCAATGATTATGGAAAGCAGTTTTGAATTTTGGGACTATCTGGTCTTTGTGCTCTATGCACTGGTGATATTGACGGTGGGGCTCTGGGTCTCGCGGACCAAGAAGGGGGAGAAAAAGAGTACGGAGGACTATTTTTTGGCGAGCAAATCCCTGCCGTGGTGGGCCATAGGGGCCTCTTTGATAGCGGCGAACATTTCCGCGGAACAGTTCATCGGGATGTCGGGCTCGGGCTTTGCCCTTGGACTGGGGATTGCCTCGTATGAATGGATGGGCGCCCTCACGCTCCTTATCGTGGGAAAGTACTTTCTGCCCATTTTCATCGAGAAGGGACTGTACACCATCCCGGAGTTCATAGAGAAGCGCTTCTCCACAAACTTGAAATCCATATTGGCGGTGTTCTGGGTCTGCCTCTATATTTTTGTGAACCTCACCTCTGTACTGTACCTGGGCGGATTGGCCCTGGAGACCATTTTGGGGGTCGACATGATCTACGCCATCATTGGCCTGGGGCTCTTCGCGGCGGCTTATTCCCTCTACGGTGGATTGGCGGCGGTGGCCTGGACGGACATCATACAGGTGGTGTTCCTGGTCCTTGGGGGTCTGGTGACGACCTATTTGGCCCTGGACACGGTGTCCGGTGGTGCGGGGGTGATGGCAGGGCTCGGAACTGTCTTCGAGACCGTTCCGGGACATTTTGACATGATCTTGGACAAAACCAACCCGGAATATGTGAACCTGCCCGGTATCGGGGTGCTTGTAGGGGGACTTTGGGTGGCGAACCTGTATTACTGGGGGTTCAACCAGTATATCATACAGCGTACGCTGGCGGCCAAGTCCCTGAAGGAGTCCCAAAAGGGGATCTTGTTCGCCGCTTTGTTGAAATTGGTTATCCCGCTCATCGTTGTGATCCCGGGAATCGCGGCCTATGTCATTGTCAATGATCCGGGCCTATTATCCGGACTGGGGGAACAGGGACTTGCCAACATCCCTTCCTCTGGAGCTTCCGATAAGGCATACCCTTGGTTGATGCAGTTCTTGCCCACGGGGCTGAAAGGGGTGGCCATTGCGGCCCTGGCGGCGGCCATTGTGTCCTCACTGGCCTCCATGTTGAACTCCACCTCCACCATTTTCACCATGGACATCTACAAACAGCACATCAATGAAAGCGCAAACAATAGGAAACTTGTTGGGGTAGGCCGGCTTTCGGCGGCGGTGGCTCTGGTAATAGCTATGGTTGTGGCACCTCTTTTGGGGGGATTGGACCAGGCCTTTCAATTTATCCAGGAATATACCGGAGTGGTGAGCCCTGGTATCCTGGCCGTTTTCCTTTTGGGGCTTTTTTGGAAGAAGACCACCAACCGGGGCGCCATCATCGGGGTGCTGGCCTCCATGCCCGTGGCCATGTTCTTCAAGGTGGGGCCCAAGGGGTGGGCGGACGGAAGTGCACTTGAATCCCTTTTCCCGTCCCTACCGTGGATGGACCAAATGGGCCTGACCTGTTTGATCACCCTGGCGGTCATTATGCTGGTCAGTTATGTACAAACCAATGGTAAGGATGACCCCAAGGGCATTGAGCTTAAAAAGGATACCTTCAGGACCGGACCGCTTTTCAACATAGGGGCATTTGCGATCATGGTGATACTGACGGTGATCTATGCGCTGTTTTGGTAAGTAAAAAGGAACATGGACGATTCATGGGCTTCAACTAAATGATGTCAATCGGAACAGCTATTTTTCCAAGATTGGTAAACTCAATCTTAACATCAATGACGAGCAATGGATTGATTGGATACGATGTCAAATCTATTAATTTGGCATCTTCATCACCAATACTTATAACTTTAGGATAGGTAGGGGTTAACTATTGACGAAACAACTAATCTAACCGATATGTGGACAAAATTATTTGGGGTTTTTATCCGCCAAAGGATTGGGATAGTTGTCAGACTGGTCCTCAACCGTTTCATCAAGACAGACAAAATCTTTTTCAACCAAAAGAAAAAGTTGTTTTCTGTTGGTCAAATCTACTACACTTTGGTACCCAACCCTATCAGATGTGGCCCAGGTTGTCCTTTCTTCGTCCGGAAGGTATAGGGTAATAGTGTTGTTTTCAAACGACGCTGCAAGTGAGGTAGCATCCTTTTTGGCCTTTAGGACATAAGTAAATCGAGAATTGCCAAAATCCGTTGTTTCTTTGTAAGAGCCTTCTTTGCAAAAAGTCTCAACCTCTGTCTTTGTCAACCGGTACCGTATAGAATTTCCCTTTATCCGTATCTTCATGGCTTTAGTTCTAATTTACTGTTCAACCTCTTGTTTTGTTTCACAAAGATTGTAATTTATTGTAACGCGTGTTCCCTCTCCAGGAGTTGAATTGATAAAAAGCCTTCCATTGATATAGCTTATTCGTTCTTTCATAAAAAACACGCCCATTCCACCATCGCTGGTATTTTTCGGGCGCTTTTCCAAAATGGACGGGTCAAACCCTTTTCCATCATCATCAATAACCACGCTCAATAAATTATTTTTAAGGTTAATGGTCACCAAAATATAATTGGCATCCGCATATTTTATGGCGTTGTTCACCGCTTCTTGGGTGACCCTATAAATATTGGTCTCTGCCAAAGAGTCGAAACGGGTATTCTCCTCTGCTTTGTTTTCAAACAGGATGTTTTTACCTGTAAGTTTACTCAATTCCGTGGTCATTTTATGCAGGGCAGGAAAAATGCCATGGTCCCCGAGTTCTGGTGGGGTAAGGTTAAAAGTGGCCGTTCTTACACCTTTTATCAAGTCTGAAGTTAGGTCTTTTAAATACTCAATTTTTTCTTTGGTCTTTTGTTTGTTCGTTAGGTTGATGGATTCAATATTAAAACGTAGGGCCGTCAGCATTTGGCCTATTCCATCATGGATATCCTTGGCAATTCGCTTACGCTCTTCCTCTTGGCTTTCAACGATTAAACCAGCCTGAACCTGTTTCTGCTTCACGCGCTCTTCATAATTTTGAAGCGTGAGTTGTTCCACCTTTTTCTGATTCTGCATGCGTTCGGTAATATCGGAACACAGCAGGAGAATACTTTGTTTTTTGTTGGACGGATGGATAGGGATGATGGAAATATCCAACCATAGCTTTTTACCGCTTTTGGTGGTTATTTCAATTTCCTCCGATCTTATATTTTTTCGGGGTTTGGTCAGAATTTCGCTGAGATACTGCTGTTGTCCGTCATCTGTGGTCAGGAGCTCGGGGAGGTGGGTGTTGGGAGCAATTTTTGGTTCTTCAAGAAGCGTAAGGAACTTTTTACTGATAAAAACAACCGAACCATCACTCCTGGCACTGGCAAACAGGGCCGCATTGTCTATCACAAAGTTCAGCTCCTTTAATTCTTGAAGCGATTTTTCCTTTTCCTCAAATATTTTCTTGATTTCCTGAGCATCTTGATCGGATTTTAATTTGCTTTTGACCAAGTCACGGATGGTTTCCCTGATCTGTATGGACAAAGGCCTAAAAATGAAGAGTACTTCCAAAAACAAAATCAACAGTGAAAAGGCCAATAGGAGGTATTCCTTTACCTTTAAATTTTGTAATTGTTCCTTGCTGATGGTATCGTATGCATTTACAATAGTGTCCATTTTTTCCAGAAAAGGCCCTTCATTGGCCAGTAAAATGTTAAGTTGATTTTCATTTTTCAAGGAATCCGGAGTTGCTAGCATAGACGCTACCGCATTTACCATGGCGTTATGGTATGGAGAGAGTTCGTTGAAATGTTGCAGTATGGTCGTATTATTCTCTTTGGGGAGTCCAATGCTGTCGTTTCCATTTTGAAGCCCATCGTGCGAAACTTTCCAAATGGTAAGGGTGTTTCGCAATCTTTGTAAAAGCTCTTCCCGTTGCAATTCTGTAAGATGAGTGGAGTGTAGCAGCATGGCCTCTTTCACCAGCTTTTGACTGTAAGCTCTCTGTCTTCCCGCAACATTTATCACCCTAGAGTCATCTAACTGATCATTAAGGTGTCTTTGGATTAAAATTTGGGCAATAACAATGGTTAGGGCAATAGCAGCAAGGGCGAGAAGATACCATTTTCGTATCCGTAAAAATGTGGATACATCCAAAGTCTGTTGTTGGTTATTTCTGCCCATTTTCAGATACGTACTGTTTAGTGATCGGATAGTGCTTTAGATACCAATGCCAGACCTTTTTTGGAAAATGATAGTTTTAGTGCCGCATCGTGTCCTTTGGGTGACATTTTTTTCCAAGTTTTTTGCAAAATGGATATGATTTTGTCATCATCATGTTTGATTAAGAAAGGCTCGTAGTAATACTTTAAAAAAACAAGACAAATAACATCTTCCAAGGTTTGGGTCTCCTCGTCCTTCTTTAATTGCTTTTTGAGCAATAGAAAATTTACCCTCTCAATCGTCTCTTCATCATACCCTACTTTTTTTAAAATGGCACTGGCCTTATCAGCATGAAATTTTTTTAGCTCCTGTCTCCATTTTAAATATCCCACACGGTTCATTTCATACGAATCCCGCGGAATTTCCCAACGGCAAATATGTTGACAACGGGCAGTTAACTGTAATGCCTCGGAAGCATTGGGTTCAAACTGGTTCAGTATATCCGTCATGCGTTGCGCATATAAAAGTTCTTTTGCATATTCCTTGCCTTCAACAACTTCTTTATTGGGGTCTTCTGCATTTGCTGCATCAAACAATTTAAATGCTTCCAGAAGCTTTTTGGATTCGTCCATGACTCTTGATTTCTCTAAAGCTATTCAGAAAAACCAATATACACAAAGCCATTTTCCACTTTAACCGGAAAAGTGGCTATGGAAGGTAAATCACCGTTGATGTTTTCGCCAGTTTCCAAAGAGAATGTTTTTTTGTGCATGGGACAGGCTATTTTGGCAATTCCATCGGCGTCTCCGGTCATTCCTCTGCTTAGTACCATTTCCATTTTATGGGGGCAGAGGTTTTGGCAGGCATACCATTTTTGTTTCCGTTTAAAATTGTAGACCGCAATTTGTTTGTTTTGATATTTAACACAGGCTCCACCATTTTCAGGAATGTCCTTTTCATGGCACGCCTTGAACCAAATGGCCACGTTTTCCAACGAGACTGACTTATATGTTTGCAATATTGTTTCCATATTCTTTTTTTTAGGGGGTCCAAGGTTCTGGCATTTTTTGTTCTCTCATTGGGACAAAAACTAAATTGTCATCCCTGTCCTCAGTATTTACATAATGCTTGAACCTTTTTTTGATTTCTTCATTTTCCACAGCCTGTTTCCACTCACATTCATATTTGTCCACAAGGCCCTGCATTTCTGTTTCCAGTTCTTGGGCAATGTTGAGGCTGTCCTCAACAACAATCTTTTTTAATTGATCTATACCGCCTTCCAATTTATCCAACCAGGCAGCGGTTCGCATTAGCGGCGCTGCAGTGCGGATGTAGTACATTAGAAATCGGTCTAAATACGCAATGACAGTTTTGTTGTCAATTTTCTCAGCTAACAACTGGGCATGCTTTGGTGTGGCCCCTCCATTACCACAGACATATAGGTTCCATCCACCTTCTACGGCAATGACGCCAAAATCCTTGCCCCGTGCCTCGGCACATTCACGTATGCATCCAGACACGCCTCCTTTTAGTTTGTGTGGAGACCGAAGTCCTTTATAACGGTCTTCCAGTTCAATGGCAAAGCTTACACTCTCATCCATTCCATAGCGGCACCATGTGGAACCCACACAACTTTTTACGGTACGCAATGCTTTACCGTAGGCATGTCCACTTTCAAAACCAGCGCTGATTAATTTTTTCCAAATGGCAGGAAGGTCGTTGAGTTCGGCCCCAAAAAGGTCGATACGCTGCCCTCCCGTGATTTTAGTATAGAGATTGTACTCTTTGGCCACTTCTCCGATAACTATTAATTTTTCGGGTGTTATCTCTCCACCAGGAATTCTTGGGACCACGGAGTACGTTCCATTTCTTTGGATATTGGCCAAAAACCGGTCGTTGGAATCTTGAATAACATCTTCTTTGTTGGCCGTATCGTTGTATATGGTCGCAAAAATGGAAGCCAAAGCAGGTTTACACACTTCGCAACCGTCTCCTTTTCCACATTTGTCCAAGGCTTCGTCATAAGTTTGGATGTTTTTGACCTTTACAATACCATATAGTTCTTGTCTAGTGTACTCAAAATGCTCGCAGATAATATCCTTTACTTCTTTTCCCATTGATTTTAAGGTCTCATTGACCAATTCCACAACCATGGGTTTGCATCCTCCGCAGCCTGTAGTGGATTTTGTAAGACCGACCACATCCTTTAGGGAGTTGCATTTACCATCTAAAAGAGAACTGCAAATATCCCCTTTGGATACACTTTCACACGAGCAGATTTGGGCGGTATCAGGTAAATCTATAGCACTTCCAAAAGCAGATCCACCTTCTCCGCGGGAACCCACAATCAATTCCTCTGCATTTTCAGGGAGTGACATGTTGTTGAGGTACATTTGATGTAGAATGTTGTAATCAGCAGCATCGCCAACAAGGATTCCTCCAAGCAGAGTTTTGCCATCATGGCTTACATTTATTCTTTTGTAGAGAAATTTGGTCTTGTTCTCAAAAATGATGGAAAGTCCTTTGCTTGCGGGCATGTATGGCGTCCCAAAACTGGCCACGTCAACCCCCATGAGCTTTAATTTGGTAGACATATCAATTTCTTCTGACATGACCACCTCCTCAACTCCCAAAATTTGATTTACGGCCACATTGGCCATTTCATACCCTGGTGCAACGAGACCATAAATCATTTGGTTGTATAGGGCCACCTCCCCAATAGCATAGATATTGGGCACGGAGGTTTGCATTTTATGGTTTACAACAATTCCGCCACGGGTACCCATTTCCAATCCGCAGGTCTGTGCAAGCTCATCCCGTGGGCGAATCCCAGCCGAAATGATGAGCATGTCCACATCAAGTTGGTCATCCTCCCCAAAATCCATTCCCTCAATAACTTGGTCACCAAGAATTTGGTTGGTCACTTTTCCTAAATGCACATGCATCCCCATGGACTCCAATTTTAATTGAAGTACATTACTGCTACGGGCATCCAATTGACGGGGCATTAATTTTGGGGCAAATTCCACTACGTGGGCTTCCAATCCCATGTCCAAAACAGCTTTCCCTGCTTCAAGCCCCAATAGACCTCCACCGAGAATGGCAGCACGACCATTGGGCTTTATAGCTTTTATTTGGGCAGCATATGAAAGCATATCTTCTAAGTCCTCAATGGTTCGGTAAACAAAGACGCCTTCTTTTTCAACTCCTTTTATAGGGGGGACAAAAGGTGCTGAGCCCGTGGCGAGCACTAAATGGTCATAGGAATAGGATTTGCCCGAAATAGTCCGTACTTGTTTAGATTCAGTTAGGATGTCAGTTATTCGCTCCCCAGTAATCAGGTCAATATTGTTCTTTTGGTACCATGAAGATGGAGCAAGCTCCAAGGCCTTGGCATCTTGATTTTCAAAATATTCGCTGAGATGGACTCTATCATAAGCTGGTCTTGGCTCCTCTCCGAAGACCAAAAGATTGAATGCTGCACTGGCGGGGTGCGCTCTGAATTTCTCACAGAACTTGTATCCAACCATTCCGTTTCCAACTACGATTACAGTTTTCATATGCGATAGATTTGAAATATGAACCAAAACTAAGTATAATTACTTAATTAACTACTGATTTTTTGAAAATAATTACGTATTCTTGTTGAGAAATTGATAAAATGTGCTTTGAAAAACCGTAATAATAACATGTAATTATGAGAGCAAGAGTAAGTTTGGTAGGGGTAGGCCCTGGTAGTATAGACCTTATAACCGTAAGAGGTTTGAGGGTGTTGCAGTCTGCTGACGCAGTTTTGTATGATGCTTTAGTGAGTGAAGAGCTGATTCAGCAAGTGTCTGCGAACATACCTAAAATATACGTAGGCAAACGCTGCGGTAAACACAGCTACTCGCAAGAAGAAATTAATACGTTAATAGTGAAAAGTGCTTTTGTCTATGGGCACGTGGTGCGGTTAAAGGGTGGCGATCCTTTCGTTTTTGGGCGAGCTTCGGAAGAAGTGGAGTATGCCGAATCTTTCGGTTTGCCTGTTGATATTGTACCGGGGATTACTAGTGCCATCTCCGTGCCGGCAAGTCAGGGTATACCGGTGACTAAACGTGGAGTAAGTAGTAGTTTCTGGGTGCTCACCGCTACCACTAAATGCCATAATCTATCCAAAGATTTTGAGTTTGCAATGCAATCATCCGCAACTATACTAATATTGATGGGAGTACGTAAAATAAGGGCTATAGCTAAGTTGGCGGCGCAATACAGAGGAGAATCATCACCGATAGCTGTCATTCAAAATGGAACGTTGGCCAATGAAACTTGTTTCGTAGGAACTTTAAAGGAGGTTAATGAAATTTCTGCACAACTAGATATTTCGCAACCAGGTATAATAGTAATAGGAGATGTCGTAGCCGACCATCCTGCATTCTATGAAGAAGCTATACAAAGGGTTGTGAATATGGATTTCTGATAAGGGCATAATAAGTTAGGCTTACCGACTTTTATCTGATTCTCAATAAAAGCATGTTCATTTTAAGCATGCTTTATTTTTTATATGAGCGTCATGGGATTTTATTAAAAATACGTATTTCACTTTATTAAATACGTATAAATACTTAAAAATACGTAGTTTTGACGCTGTAACCTAAAAACATACGTAACATGAAAGCCACAACACTCAACCTTTTAGATGTAAAAAGTGTCCCGATCAGAACTTTCTGGATTACCTCAATTGCTTTTTTTACTTGCTTTTTTGCTTGGTTTGGAATTGTACCATTTATGCCTGATGTAGTAAAGGACTTAGGTCTTACACCGGCCCAAAAATGGAATTCTATCATCTTGGCGGTAACGGGTACTGTCTTTGCGAGATTACTCATTGGAAAACTATGCGATAAGTATGGCCCAAGACTTTGCTATACTTGGTTGCTTATTATTGGTGCAATTCCCGTTATACTCATTGGTTTTGTTCAGACGCCTTTACAGTTTTTGATTTGTAGGTTGTTTATCGGTTTTATTGGAGCTTCTTTTGTAATCACCCAATTTCACACCTCTATCATGTTTGCGCCGAATATTGTGGGTACTGCGAACGCCACATCTGCAGGATGGGGAAATCTGGGTGGTGGAGCTAATAGGCTTGGGATGCCTTTGATAGCTGCGGCTGTTGTTAGTTTTGGAGTGGCCGAGGAGATTGCTTGGCGCTATTCCATGGTTATCGCAGGGGTCATTTGTTTTTCAATGGGGCTCGTATACTACTTTTTTACCACGGATACTCCAAAAGGTAACTTTTCGGAGTTGAGGAAAACAGGAAACATGCCAGTTTTGAAAAAGGATAAAGTGTCATTTGCCAGTACACTCAAAGATTATAGAGTTTGGATACTATTTATAGTGTATGCTGCCTGCTTTGGCATGGAACTCACTGTTTATGGTACTATGGATGATTACCTTCAGAACACATTTGGGCTGGAGCGGAGCACTGCTGGAAACATTGTACTTTCATTCGCATTGATGAACATTTTCGCGAGAACCTTGGGTGGATTTTTTGGTGACCGTTTTGGCAGATTAAAGGGTCTTAGAGGTAGGGTCATTTTTTTGACTGCCATTTTGATGGCCGAAGGACTCATGCTGTCCATATTTTCACTGACCACGAGTTTGGCCGTAGGAATTTTATTCTTGGTCGCTTTTAGCCTTACGGTACAAATGGCGGAAGGGGCCACCTTTTCTGTTGTTCCTTTTATCAATAAAAAGGCGATTGGTTCAATTTCTGGTATTGTAGGTGCTGGAGGCAATGTTGGGGCCTTTTTGGCCGCCTTGCTTTTAAAGTCCAAATCAGCGGTAGCCGAAAGTGCTGCTCTCAAGGCCAACGCTTCGCTTGGTGAGGAGGCTATGAAATCGGCACAAGCCATAGCTGCTTCTGAAGCTGTTTCGGGCGGTTACTTTATAATCGGAATTTTTGTGGTGGTTACCGCACTTTCATCCTTGGCCATCAAATTTTCTACGGCAGATGAGGAAGAGGTGTTGCAGGAAATGAAAGGGGAGCTTAAACTTTCTTCCGTGAACGCAGATTAGGCAAAACAAGACATTCAATCACACTCTTTTTAAACATTAAATATGGATTCTATAAAAAAGAATACACTGGTATTGCTATGTCTACTGGCAGCTAAAGTTGCTTTCACGCAGCTTACCATTGATGGTCAGTTTAGGCCAAGAACCGAATACAGGAATGGCTTTGGCAGTTTAATTTCGGATACTGCTGAACCCGGTCTGGCAACTTCAACTAGGGCCCGTTTAAACGTGGATTACAAATCAGACTTGTATCAATTCTATCTTAGCCTTCAAGATGTTATGGTCTGGGGAGAGAACAGGCAAATTCTTCCAGATGATCAAAATGACTCTTTTGCAGTGTTTGAAGCATGGGCGGAACTTCAACTGGGTTCAGGTTGGTCTACCAAATTGGGAAGACAGGTCCTTTCCTACGATGACCAGCGCATTCTTGGAGGACTGGATTGGGCGCAACAGGGAAGAAATCATGATGCTGCAATGATCAAATATTCCAAAGACAATTTTATGCTTGATGTTGCCTTTGCCTATAATCAAGATTTTGACAATCCCAATGGGTTTCAATCTGAGGGCAATGCCTATAACACCACGGGATTTTTCAGTTACAAGACTATGCAAATGCTATATCTAAAACAGAAATGGGAAAGTTGGACCGCTAGCTTGGTGTTGTTGAACAATGGATTCCAAAACTTTGATGATGAAACCAATCAAGATGGATTAAGCAATTTGCAAACCTTTGGGACACATTTGACTTATAAAAAAGGAAGCTTTGGATTGGCGGCAAATGCATTCCTTCAGACTGGGGAGCGCCAAGGAGAACTGGATGTGAAAGGTGCTTATTTATTAGGGCTGGATGTTAGCTATAAAGCTTCCAGCGCAATTGGATTGGGTGCCGGACTGGAAATTATAAGCGGAAATGATGGACAAACAGCAGCTGAAACCAATGCCTTTTTTCCTTTGTACGGAACCAACCACAAATTTAATGGCTTTATGGATTATTTCTATGTGGGCAACCATGCCAATTCCATTGGATTGTTCGATATCCATGCCAGCGCCAATGTAAAATTAGGTGAGAAGTCGAGCTTGTTGGCAAGGGTTTTGAATTTTAAAGGAGAACAAGATTTGCCCAGTGGAGAAAATGCTTTGGGAACTGAGATCGATTTGGTCTTTTCCCAGGGCTTTAATGGATATGCCCTAAAAGTCGGATATTCACACCTATTCCCAGCGGACGGTATGTATGAACTCAAGGGTGTTGCTGAGGCCGATGCGTCAAGCACCCAAAATTGGGCGTGGGTCATGCTTACGATCAAACCTAAACTTTTTACCACAGCCAAAACAGATTAGCAAAATTTAAGTTTTTGAGTTTACTTTTTAAAGGACATCCCATTTTAAATTGGGTGTCCTTTATTTCATTTAAGGTATTTCAATAATTCGATTATTTTTGTGCTATGCACGATTCGGGATTGAACAAAACCATATCAATTGTCTTGGCCGATGACCATTCACTCGTCCGGGACGGTATCCGGGCATTGCTGGAGGAAGAGCCAGACCTGGATGTAATCGGTGAAGTGGCCAATGGATTGGAAGCCATTAAAATGGTGGGTGAAAAAGCTCCCGATATTTTGATTATTGACATCAGAATGCCGGAACTTGGTGGCATAGAAACCGTTGAGCGCTTGAATGCCGCTTCTGATTTAAAAACAAAGTGCATCATACTTTCCATGCATGACTCCGAAGAATATATCCTTAAATCTGTACAGGCGGGGGCTAGTGGTTATCTGTTAAAAGATACCGGTAAAACCGAATTTGTAAAGGCCATACATATGGTTCATGAAGGCGGTAAGTACTTTAGTGGGGATATTTCCAATGTATTGGTGAACAACTTATTCGGTTCACCAAAGAATCAAGAAAACCATTCACATAAAGAGAGGCAAAACAATCCATTTGATCTTACCAATAAAGAGCTTCAAGTATTGGAATTGGTTTTGGCAGGATTCACCAACAAGGAAATCTCGGAGAAACTACAGAACAGCAAACGCACCATTGAAACCCATCGCTTTAATCTTATGAAGAAGATGAAAGTGAAGAATCTCATTGATCTTTCCAAAACTGCAGCTAAATATAATCTGGTCTAGATTACATATTTATAACTTTTTGGGCCAATTATTACAAATCCTTCGATTTTAACCAACACTTTTGCCAATTTAGCACTACGTATTAGTACGTAATTTTCTAACTTCACCCCTACAAGAAATGTGCTATTTCAATGCAGAAAAAGGATACATACAATACCATTTGTTCCTATTGTGGGGTTGGTTGTGGCATTACAGTATCAAAGGATACAAAGGGCATATTGTCTGTTGAAGGAGATGAAGACTATCCGGTAAACAAGGGCATGCTTTGCACCAAAGGAAAAACCTTGAATTATGTTGCCCAAGACACCACAGACCGTATTTTATATCCAGAAATGCGATGGAGCCGGAACCACCCAAAGCAGCGGGTCACTTGGGATACAGCCCTAAAACGCGCCGCTGCAGTTTTTAAAAGTATTATGGACCGCCATGGTCCGGACAGTGTCGGTCTTTATGTTTCTGGTCAGTGTCTTACGGAAGAATATTACTTGGCAAACAAGCTTACCAAAGGCTTTTTGGGAACAAATAATATCGATACCAACTCCCGTTTATGCATGAGTTCCGCCGTGGTTGGGTACAAAAAGACAGTAGGTAATGACGCAGTTCCCATTTCGTATGCGGACATTGAACTGGCAGACTGTTTTTTAATAGCAGGGGCCAATCCGGCATGGTGCCATCCCATATTGTTTCGAAGAATTGAAAAGCACAAGGAGGAGAATCCCAAGGTGAAATTGATTGTTGTGGATCCCCGGAAGACCCAAACGTGTGCCTTGGCCGACCTTCATCTGCAGATTTTGCCCGGAACCGATGTGATTCTCTTTAATGCCATGGCGAGATGGTTGATTGAAAAGAAGAAAATAGATAAATCCTTCATACAAAAACATACCTCCAATTTTGAAGCCTGTAAGCAGAAGGCCTTTGAACTCAGCATTCGTCAAGCAGCTGAAAAGTGTGGCATCACCGCAGATGAAATTCGCAAAGCGGCCAAAATGATAGCCGATGCAAAAGGATTCATCAGCATGTGGACCATGGGACTTAATCAAAGTGTGATAGGGGTGGACAAGAATGTTTCCCTGTTGAACCTATCCTTGTTGACTGGACATATTGGAAAACCAGGTTCTGGTCCTTTTTCGTTAACGGGTCAACCCAATGCCATGGGAGGACGGGAAGTAGGGGGAATGGCCAGTCTATTGGCTGCCCACAGGGATTTGGGAAATCCTGCACATAGGAAGGAAGTTCAGGAGTTTTGGGGTGGAAAAGAAATACATGGCGACCCAGGTTATACGGCAACTGAAATGTTTGAGGCATTGGAATCTGGAAAAATGAAGGCCATTTGGATTATTTGTACCAATCCTATTGTGAGCATGCCAAATGCCAAGAAAATTGAACAAGCGCTACAAAAAGCCAGCTTTGTTGTAGTTCAGGATATTTCCCATAACTCCGAGACTACCAAATATGCAGATTTGTTGTTGCCAGCTGCCGGATGGTTGGAAAAGGAGGGCACCATGACCAATTCCGAACGTCGCATTAGTTATTTGCCCAAAGTGATCGACCCACCGGGAGAAGCTTTGCCCGATGCTGAAATCCTGTGGCGATTTGCCCAAGAAATGGGATATGGAGGGTTTGATTACGAAAACGCAGCTGAGGTCTATGACGAATATTGCCTAATGACCAAGGGCACCAACATTGATATTTCGGGACTGTCCCACAACCGACTCAAAAAGGAGGGAAGTTTTCAGTGGCCCGTACCATCTGTAGAACATAAGGGAACACCACGTCTTTTTCAAGATTACAACTATTTTACGGCGAACGGGAAGGCCCATTTTAATGCGCCTAGAAACCTATACAACAAATCAGAAGAAACCACCCCGGATTATCCTTTGGTCTTGAATACGGGAAGGGTGCGTGATCAATGGCATACCCGCACAAAGACTGGAAAGGTGAAGCGTTTGCTGACCCATATTCCAGCCCCTTTTCTTGAAATGAACAAAGTAGATGCCTATTTGCGCAACCTTAGGGATGGTGATATTGCCGTGGTAAAGAGTCGGCGTGGGAGTGTTCGGGTAAAGGTGAAAGTTAATTATGACATTCGGGAGCGGGTCGTTTTTTTGCCTATGCATTGGGGTAAAGTCTTAAATGATGATTTCAGTCGAGCCAATAACCTTACCAATGACATTGTGGATCCCATTTCAAAGGAACCCGATTTTAAATATTGTGCGGTCCAAGTTGAAAAGTACAAAAAAGCAAAGCAAAAGATAGTCATTGTTGGTGCGGGAGCGGCCGCATATCGTTTTATTCAGACCTATCGCGAGAAGAATAGGGAAGATGAGCTCCATGTGTTTTCAAAGGAAGAGCATCCGTTCTACAATCGTGTTTTGTTGCCAGAATATGTTAATGAAGAGTTGTCTTGGGAATCCCTACAAAAATTGAAACAGGGTGAATTGGAAAAGCTTAGGGTCAATCTGTATCCCAAAAATGGTATTCAAAAAATCTATGCTCAAGAAAAGAAGGTTGTAGATGACCTTGGGTACGTGCATTCCTATGATTTATTGATTATGGCAACGGGAAGCCGTGCTTTTGTACCAAATGAAGTTCGAATGGATTTGCCGGGAAGGTTCACCATGCGGGAGCGTGGGGACGCGGACCGTTTAAAACAGTACTTATTGGATACGGGACTCCCGGCCAATCAACAGCACGTGGTCATTGTTGGTGGTGGTTTGCTTGGACTTGAACTGGCAGCCGCACTAAAGAAAATAAACATTAACATCAGTATTGTTCAGAGGGCCCCTAGGCTAATGGAGCGCCAGTTGGACCCAATTTCAAGCAGATTGTTGGCAGAAGATGTTTCCGAAAGAGGCATACAATTGTTTTTTGATAATGAGGTAAGTACCGTGTTTGAGGACAAAGAATCCCAGTTTACGCTTTCGGTCAACCTTAAAACGGGCCGAAACTTGAGGTGCAACGCCATTGTCTACGCCATTGGCACCAGACCCAACATCACCTTAGCACAAGATGCCGGTCTCGACACAAGGAGAGGGGTTTTGGTCAATCCCTATTTAAAAACGAGTGACCCATCCATTTTTGCATTGGGCGAAATAGCCGAATTTAAAAATGCTCTGTATGGCATCACTTCGGCGGCGGAACAACAGGCCGATGTGGCTGCTAATTACATTTTGGGCGATTTAAGTAGTATTTATCAAGGTTCCGTACTGATGAATATCTTGAAGTTTGAAAATTTGGATTTGTGCAGTATAGGCATGGTCAACGTACCAAAGAATGACCCAACCTATGAAGAAATTCTGTTAATGGACGTTAGTAAACGGTTCTATAAGAAGTGCATTGTGAAGGATGACACCCTCAAAGGCGCCATTTTAATGGGGGATAAAAATGAGTTTGCCGAATTCAAACGGCTTATTGAAGAAGAAATAGAACTTTCCGAGAAACGGAACGAGCTACTGCGAGGAGCATCCAATACTGAACCCATGAAGGGTAATCTGGTTTGTTCCTGCAGTCAAGTAGGTGACGGAAACATAAAGGATGCCATTGCTGGAGGGTGCACGGATTTTGCCCAACTGTGTTCCCAAACAGGAGCTGGTCTGGGGTGCGGAAGTTGCAAACCAGAGGTACAGGCATTATTAAAGGGGGAGTTAAAAACAGTAATGGCATAGATTGATGAATGATGACTTAAATAGGATACTGATCAAGGGTGGAATTACTTCCCCGGGAGAACTCAAGGACATTATTACCATGCTTGAGGCTGCTGGACTGTCAGAGGTGTACTTCGGGTCACGCCAGGACTTACTCTTCCCACTGGAGAATTTGAGAAAGGACCAGCTTGAGAATATTTCAAAATATAGCACAGATGTTATTTCGGACAGGACCTTTCAAAATATTGTATGCTCCTACGTTTCTGTGGATATTTTTGATACCACCCACTGGCTCAAGGGATCTACATACCTCTACCTTTTGGAACAGTTTGATTTTTTGCCCAAGCTTAAAATTAATATTACCGACCCCAAACAGCGGTTGGTGCCCATATTTAATGGCAATCTCAATTTTGTGGCCTCAGAACAGGAGGATTATTGGTATTTGAATGTTCGTTTGCCACATTGGAAAACAAGTGCCTACTATCCGGTTTTGGTTTATAGCTGGGATATTGTTCACTTATGCAGGGCTATTGAAGAAGTGTTCCACACCATGGATAACATCGACCAATTGTTTGCTATTTTAAACCAAGGCCTCAACACAAACAATAAGGCCATGGATAAAAAACTGGCAGTTCCTTTTCTGACATTTCCATATTATGAAGGTATGAACAAGATGGGGATTGATCAATATTGGTTGGGGCTATATTGGAGAAATAATAGGTATAACCTGGATTTTCTAAAGGCAATGTGTGGATTTTGTCTGGATAACAGTATTGGAAAGATTTGCATTACCCCGTGGAAATCATTTATCATAAAAGGAATTCCCAAGGAGAGCCGCCCAGAATTGGAACGGTTTCTAGGGCAAAGAGGTATCAATGTTAGACATTCGCAGTTGGAGATGAACTGGCATTTACCCGTTGATGACCAAGAAGCGTTGGAACTTAAAAAGTATTTGGTCAATAATTTTGATCAAAACGACATCAGCACCTATGGCCTCACCTTTGGTATTAGTAATGATGTAGGCAAGCAATCGCATTTTTCTTCCATTGTAATTGAAAGAAATCCCATATCCACCTTAGTGGCGGAATATGATGCCAAACCAACCTACAATGTTTGTCATTTTAAGGACTTTGACCCCAACACTGCGCAATATTTGGTCTATGCCCAAGATGTGGACAAAAAAGAGTTGCCCAACCTCCTAATTGAACTAAGCAAACATTACTTTTTGCAATTGGGCCAACAATCAGAAAAGAAAGGCAAAAAACTGGAAGAGGTGAAACCCAAATCCCATATGGTGCACCAATGCCGCAATTGCTTAACGATATATGATGAAGCTATGGGAGAGCCCCAGTCCAACATTGATAAGAATACAAAGTTTGAGGATTTGCCAGAAGAATACACCTGTTTGGTCTGTGGGGCAGAGAAGGGAACTTTTGAGTTGGTTGAATTAGCAATGGTCTAAGATGGTCAACAAATAAAGTCGCAGTGTAAATGAATACTTTTTGGTCCTGCCCACTTCCTGAAAATCTAAATCTAAGTCAAAAAGATTAATAAGGGCTAATAAATTCCCGCGTACGATTACTCCGTTTTTTTAGTGTTATAAATCCTCGATTGTTTTTCTTTGGAGCCAGTTTTGTATATTGAATAGTACAAATGACTTTTTTGGGCAACAAACGGGTAAATATCTTTTTTATGCTTTTTAGGATAATAGTACTGCTCATCCCCTTATGGTTAAGTGGCCAAAACCTATTACCTCCTATTTATAATTATCGGCTTTTGGAATACAAAGGAGCCAGCAAAAATTGGGATTTGTCTGTAAATGCCAATGGTGAGTTATTTGTGGCCAATAATAAAGGGTTGTTGCATTTTAATGGAGAACAGTGGAGCCTGAATAAACTGCCAAACAATACCATTATTAGGTCGGTTGAATCTATAGGGGATAGGATATATACAGGTTCCTATGAAGAATTCGGGTATTGGAAGAAAAATCAGCTTGGGGAACTTGAGTACACCTCACTAACACAACTCATTAAAGATCATGAATTTACCAGTGAGGAGTTCTGGGAAATTCTACCTGCCAAGAACAATGTTCTGTTTAGATCATTCTCATCCATTTATAGTTATGATGGCAACAGTATAAAAGTGTTAGATCCACCACAGGTCATTTCGGATTTCATCGAGTTTAACGATAAGATCATTGTTGCAGGTGGATTGAGCGGACTTTTTGAACTTAGAAATGATACACTTGTCCCATTGCCAAATCAAGAGCTTTTACAAGGAAAAACGGTGACCGATATGGTGGTGTTCAAGGGTAAGCTTTTGGTCGGTACTAAGTTAAGTGGGTGTTACCTTTTTGATGGTCTGCGTTTACAATCCTGGATTCCGCGAATAAATGAAGAGCTTAAACTTCATCAATTAAATAAAATCCTCCTTTTGGGCGATGATGAAATTGGTTTTGGCACCATTAAAAATGGAATGTACCTTTTCAATACCAATACGGACTCGTACCAAGTTTTGAATCGCGAATCGGGACTTCAGAACAATACAGTTCTTTCCATGTTGCTTTTTAACGACCACCTGTGGTTAGGTCTTGATAATGGAATTGCACGGGCAAAACTCAATAATTCGATCATGTACTACACCGACTATTCCGGTACTTTAGGAATGGTCTATGATATGGTAGACCACAATGGCAGGCTTTATTTAGGAAGTAATACAGGTGTTTTCTATTTTGAGGATAATGCGTTAAAATTTGTAAACGGGTCCCAAGGTCATGTTTGGGACTTGGCTGAGATTGAGGGTGATCTGCTATGCGGTCATAATACGGGCACATACAAAGTTGGTGAAAATGGATTTCAATTACTCACTTCACAATCGGGCGGATACCAAATAATAAAGGTGCCTGATCAGAATGCAACGTATATCCAAGGTACGTACAATGGGTTAATGAAGTTTAAAAAACAACCCAACGGACAGTGGGAGATTACACGGATAAGGGGCATTGACTTTCCTGTCAAGCACCTATCCTTTGAAACTCCTAATATTCTGTGGGCTGCCCACCCGTACAAAGGATTTTACAGAATTCATTTAGCGGATAATTATGAAGAAGTTGAGCAAACACAAAGGTTTGATCAAGACAGTGCTCCCAGTGAATACAACGTAAAAGTGTTCAACATTAAAAACCAGATGGTGTTCTCTAGTGAGGGGAAATGGTATAAGTACAACCCCATTGGAGACCGAATTATTCCGTTTGAGGAATTTTCTGATTATGAAAACAAGGAATTGTTGTTTTTTGATGACAGTCATTTTTGGTTTGTTGATGGCGAGGGTAGAAAATCAATTATCTATACTGATTTAAAGAGCGATAGCTTGATGATTACAGATTTACCCCTACGGGAACGATTGATTCCAGATTCTCAACGGGTCATTAAAATGAATGATTCCACCTCTTACATTACACTCAGTGACGGCTTTGCCAAGGTTGATGATTTAAGACTGCAAGGTCAGACCAACCAACATGCACTTCCAATTCCAGATGTGACGGTGCTTAGGGATGAAAAAAACACCTATTCTGCAAATGGCACAGTTAAGATTCCCTATAACAATGCAGAATCCATTATCATTGAGGCATCCTGTCCAGAAATCATTCAATCCCGTTACTTTTATGAATTGGAAGGTCCAAAAGAGTATTCCGAATATGCCGAAAATGGGTTTATAAATTTCCAGAACCTCCCACATGGTGAGTATACGTTTAAAGTA
Source organism: Allomuricauda sp. ANG21 (assembly GCF_040705235.1). Taxonomy (NCBI): domain Bacteria; kingdom Pseudomonadati; phylum Bacteroidota; class Flavobacteriia; order Flavobacteriales; family Flavobacteriaceae; genus Allomuricauda; species Allomuricauda sp. ANG21. The sequence continues at coordinate 81,268 of NZ_JBFCVT010000011.1, forward strand.
TCTACCGCAGGTATGGACAACAGAATCTCTGAACCCAACATCATTTATTTTGAGATTGCCCCACCTTGGTATCTTTCAACGGTTAGTATGATATTTTACGGCATCTGCACAATTTTAGTGGTTTTCGCGATACGGCAGTATAACCGAAGGAAGTTTATGCGCAAGCAAAAGGAGTTGCAGGAACAGATGGAAAAAGAACAGCAAGAACGCTTTTCGCAATTGGAAAAGGAAAAATTGGCCAAAGAAGTCAAGTTAAAACAGAATGAGCTGGCCAGTACAACCCTTAACATCGCCAAAAAGAACGAGATGATTTTGGAGCTTAAGAATATGCTTCTTATGAACAAGGACAAGTTTTCCAACTCCCAACGCTATAGATCATTTATCAAAAAACTGAACAAATCCATTCAAGATACGGAGGACTGGAAGCGATTTGAAGTGAACTTCAAGGAGCTGCACGAAGACTTCTTTGAAAGACTTTTAAAAGAATACCCCTCACTGACTCCTAAGGATCTAAAACTTTGTGCATACCTTAAAATGAACTTGTCAACCAAGGAAATCGCCCCGTTAATGGCCATATCCGTTAGGGGTGTGGAAATACATCGGTATAGACTTCGTAAAAAGCTTGATATGGACAGTTCAGATAACCTCTCCAATTTCCTAATTACCTTTTAGTGGTATTGTTGTAACAAATTCCAAGCTTGTTTCGGCTTAATTTCAACTACATCATCACTACATCACTATGTTAATTTTTTTTACATCAAACAGAGGTGGTGCTACTGCAAATCAAGCGAAACAAGGCATTCTAAGCGGTATTTCAATGATGTATTTATTATGTAATGGTACATCGGGAAAGGGATTACACTCTTTATTAATTTAGTAAAAATCTAACTCAATTTTTGCACAATTATGAAAATTAAAAGCAAACTATTAACAATCTCGTTTTTATTGTTTCAGGCACTGCTTTTTGCCCAAAACAATAGTACAGTTTCGGGAACGGTTACTGATGGTCAGGGCCAGCCATTACCCGGAGCGAGTGTTATTTTGGTGGGTACTACAAACGGTGTTCAAACAGATTTCGATGGAAATTACACTTTGGACAATGTTTCCAGTAGTGGAACCCTTGCGTTCAGCTACATTGGTTTTGCCACTCAAGAAGTACCTATTAATGGCCAGACCACTATTAATGTCTCCCTTCAGGAAGACACACAGAGCCTAGATGAGGTGGTCGTAGTAGGTTACGGTACACAAAAGAAGGCCGATTTAACGGGTTCCATCGCCACGGTAAAGTCGGAAGACATAACCCGAACCCCTTCCGGTGCGGCCATGCAGGCTCTTCAAGGAAAGGTGGCAGGGTTACAGGTTGTGTCCAGTGGTGCTCCAGGTACGGGGCCAACCATTAGAGTAAGGGGTATTGGTTCGTATGTTGACGGAGCTTCCAACCCTTTATATATTGTGGATGGAACCTTTTTTGATGACATCGACTTTCTAAACCCTGAGGACATTGAAAGTATTTCAGTGTTGAAAGATGCTTCAGCAGCCGCCATCTATGGTGTTCGTGCGGCTAATGGTGTAGTATTGGTCGAGACCAAATCCGGTAGAAAAAATCAAAAGCCACAGATTACCTATAATGGCTATCAAGGGGTGCAAATCGCTCAAAACTTGGTGACACTTTCCAATACGGAACAGTTTGCGACCCTGGCTAGGGAGTCTGGTTCGGCTGCAGAGGCCCAGTTTATTGAGAACGCCATGCAACGTTACGGTAGGAGTAGGGTAAATCCCAACGTACCAAACGTTAATACAGATTGGTACGATTTGATTCTGCGTCATGCATTACAACAGAATCACAGCTTTGGAGTTACGGGCGGATCGGAAAACATAGCCTATTCTGTTGGACTGAACTATTTTGAGCAAGAAGGGATTCTAAAAATGAAGAATGATTTTGAGCGCCTAAACGTTCGAAGTAAATTGAGCTTCGACATTAGTGACCGTCTCAACGTAGGGGTATCCACACTTTTCAGCAATGCCACAAGATATAGACCTGAAGATACTGCGTTCGCGCTCGCATATTTTGCTGTTCCAGTAATGCCGGTTCTGGACCCTTCCAAAACCGATGCTTTTCCAAAGCCTTACGCAAATGCACAGGATTTAGGATATAGGGGCACGCAAAATCCTTTCCCTATAATGGAGAACACGGAAAATAGGAACAAAATACGGAACACATTGATGGCCATTGACTTGAGCTATCAAGTGGTTCCCGATAAATTGACATTTAAAACAGCCTATTACCACAATTTTGAAACCTTGGAAGTTAGGGAGGTCAGATTGCCCTTCTTTTTCGGAAATGGAAATGCCTTCAGGGAAAATGCTGAGTTGATTAAAAGGTCGGAAACTTTTTCAGAGCAGACTTGGGACAATACCTTAACCTATGACGATAGTTTTGGAAAACATAACCTAACGGTTTTGGCAGGTACAGCATTTAGGGATAGATCTTTTGAACTTTTGGAAGCCAAAGGATTGAATTTCCCCAACGGACCAGGAATTGGCGATGAATCCTATTTTTTGGATTTATCCAAAACAATAGATGTTGATGGTGTTGGAGATGACGGAAGCCGGCAATACTTTTTCTCCTATTTTGGAAGGGTTGCCTACAATTTTGACGACCGCTACTTGCTGTATGGAACATTCCGGGCAGATGGAACAAGCAAGTATCAAGAAAAATGGGGCTATTTTCCAACAATCGGTGCTGGATGGGTCATTTCAGAGGAGTCTTTCTTTCCACAAACCGATGTGATCAATTTTCTAAAATTTAGAGGAAGCTGGGGTGAATTGGGTAATGCCAATGTGGCATCAAGTACTGGAGGAATCACCTCGGATGAAGTCGATGCGGCTTTTGGTGACACCAGATATCCAGGATTGGTAACCAGCAGTGATTTTGAAGCCTTAAAATGGGAGGTGACCGAAGAGACCAACGTGGGTATAACAGCAAGAATGTTCAACAACCAATTATCTTTGGAAGCTGATTATTTTAGAAGGGATACCAGAGATGCGGTAATTCCAGTATCCAGATTGTTGGTTCCAGGAACTACAAGACAGAATGTGGGAAAAATCAGAAACACTGGATTTGAGGTGGTTTTGAATTGGAACAAACGGGTTTCTGAGGATTTTAGCTACAACATTGGGGCAAACTTTTCAACTCTTGATAACGAAGTGTTGGATTTAAAAGGACAAGAAAACCTCACAACAGGAGGTGACCTTGCCCAAAGAACCGTGGTAGGGGGTACCATAAACCCTTTCTTCGGGCTTGAAGTGGCAGGAGTGTACCAAACACCTGAAGAAATCCAAGCAGACCCTGCTGCGCAGGCTGCTATTGGAAACGGTCTTACGGTGGAGCCTGGTGATTTTAGATTCGTGGATCACAATGGTGATATGATAATTGACGCCCAAGACAGGGTGGATTTAGGGTCTTACTTGCCCACATATACTTTCGGATTCAATTTAGGGCTTAATTATAAAGCATGGGATTTTTCATTGAACGTCATTGGACAAGGTGGGAATGTCATTGCCAATCAAAAACGATTCGCAATTCGCCAAACCCCAGACCCCAATATAGACAGGGATTTTGCCATAAATCGCTGGAACGGACCCGGTTCCACTAATTCCTATCCATCAGCAAGAGGAATCAGAAACCCATGGAGCAATCAATTCCTGAACAGCTTTTTCGTTGAAAAAGGGGATTTTGTTAGACTACAAAACGTGACCTTGGGGTACACTCTTCCAGAATTGACAGGAAAATTTAACCCCGAAATACGGTTTTATATAACTGCTGAGCGGCCTTTGACCTTATTTGATTACAACGGCTTTACCCCAGAGGTGCCAGATGGCAGGGACAATCAGACCTACCCTATACCGGGAGTATATACAGTGGGAGTTAATGTTAAAATCTAAAAAGACAGCTATGAAATTTATTATAAAAACAAACAAATTTTTTGCATTCGTGGCATTTCTGGGCATCTTAATTTCAAGCTGCTCCAGTGAACTTGAGCAACCAGAACTCAATAATAATTTTGCTGGGGGTACCGACTTTTCAAAGACGGAAGACATGATATTTCAACTGGTTGGGATTTATCAGGCGGTTAGTGATAGAGGTTGGGAGCAACCTTTGGTAGTAGCAACTAGGGGAGATGATGTCAATGCCGCCGGAGACCAGCAAGGTTTAAAGAATCAGGACAGATACGTATATGACAACTCCTTTTTTGGTTCCAGAACTTTATGGGAAACCTATTACGGTGACATCATTGCGGCACATACAGGCATGGAGCAGATTGGTAGGTACATGGAATTTGCCGATGAAGACGGAATAGCCCTTGGAAATCAGTATATAGCTGAAGCAAAGGTCTTGCGATCCATATTGCTTTTCCAATTATCCCAAGTTTATGGTGCGGTTTTCATTCCAGAATCCTCTGATCTCAACGACTTTGCAGATGTAACCTCGGTACCAAGCAAGGATGAGGTAATGCAACATATTTCCGATCAAATGGATGAGGCTTTGCCCTACTTGCTGGACATGCGCCCTAACGAGCGTACTGATCTGCCCGGAGGCGTAACGCGATATACTGCTCTAATGGTAAAAGCATTGGCCAATCAAGAGTTGGAAAACTATCAAGCTGTGGCAGACGCCGCCGGAGCAATTATTAGCTCAGGTAAGTTTAGCTTGATGCAAGATTACTATGAATTGTTCAAAACACCGGGCAAGCTCAGTGATGAAAACATTTTTGAATTCCAGTATTCTGATTTTAATTCAGGTCAAGGAGACCGAGTAGGGCATCTTTATGCCCCTTACGGACCAAACGGATGGACCCCGGCAGTGGCAGGGTCATCAGCTGGATGGGGCTTTTTTGAGCCAACCATGAAGTACGTGACCTTTATGTTGGACAGAGGGGAAACCGAACGTCTGGAAACTACTGTTTTATTCACCCAGAACGGTATTGACAGTATCATTAACACAACAGCGTATACTGCAGAAACCCTGCCCGACTTTGTTTCCCCGGAAACACGCTACGGAGATGTACTGCTGGACAATGAAAGAGCCATATTCTGTAGTGGCAAGCACTATCTACCCAGTAGTCAACTCATTCCAGGTCGTACCGCATACGGAAGTAACAAACACTATATCGTGTATCGCTATGCCGAAACCTTGTTGATCTATGCTGAAGCCTTGTTGCAAGGAGCTTCTGGCTCTGCCATGAGTGCGGACCAAGCAGTGAACATGGTCAGGGACAGGGCAGGACTTCCACCCATTAGTGGTGTTACCTTGGATCAACTAGTAGATGAAAAATATGCCGAATTGGCCATGGAATGGGGCAAACGCTTCTTGGACATGGTACGCTTGGGCAGATATGAAGAGCTTAGTTTCGAAGGAAGGACATTTACGGCGGACAGGGCCTTTGTTACCTATCATCAAGATCAGATTGATGAATTCCCCATTTTGGGAGACATAATTAACAACTAACACAACGAAAAGATGAAAAGTATAAGATTAATACTGGTCAATTGTCTGGTCGTCCTGTTCTTTTATGGATGTGACCAAGGGATTGATTCAATCACGGAAATTGCACCAGGAGCTGATGAATCGGCTCCTCAGATTACCATAAACTATCCTACTGAGGGAACCCAAATACAGGTTTTTGAGGAGGTTACGAGCTTGGATATAGATTTTGAAGTGACAGACGATATTGAGGTCACGGACATTAAGGTGATGTTGAACGGTACGCAAATAGCCAATTTCAATTCGTTCTTGGATTATCGTGTTGTACTTAAAGAGTTCGCTTACGACAACTTGGGTGATGGAGATCACAAGCTAGTGGTAACAGCCACAGACCTTGAAGGAAAAACATCCACAGAGGAGGTTAATTTCTCTAAATCTCCACCCTACGAAGCCATGTTTGATGGAGAGGTAATGTACATGCCTTTTGACGGTCAATATATGGACCTTATAAGTTTCCAACAGCCCGAAGAAGTAGGTTCACCCGGCTTCAATGGTGATGGTTATGTAGGTTCTGATGCCTATGAGGGTGCACAAGATTCATACTTAAACTTCCCCATGGATGGCCTCAAGACTCCAGAGTTTAGTGCAGCATTTTGGTATAAGGTAAATCCCGTGCCAGACAGAGCTGGGATACTTGTGGTTGGTGATGATGCCGAAGATCGTTTTCAGGGTTTCAGGTTGTTCAGGGAAGGCAATGCTGATGAACAACGCATCAAACTGAACGTCGGTACCGGTGCCGGTGAAAGTTGGAACGATGGTGGCGTCATTGATGTTGCCGCTGGTGAATGGGTACATGTGACCATGTCCATCTCTCAAACCAAGACTACCATTTATTTCAACGGAATTGAGATGCTATCCGCAGATTTGGCTGCTCCAATCGATTGGACGGGCTGTGAAGTTTTGACCATTGGTTCAGGTGGTCCTACTTTTGATTATTGGAACCATTTATCAGATTATAGTGAAATAGATGAACTCCGTATTTTCAATAAGGCACTGACCGATGTAGACATTCAGATTATGTTGAATTCATTGAATCCCTACATGCCACAATACCCTGGAGAGTCATTCTATATGCCTTTTGATGGAGATTACATTGATTTAATGGGAAGTAGGGCGGCCACTGAAGTAGGTACACCCGGCTTTACAAATGAAAGCCAAGTAGGTGACCAAGCCTATGCTGGGGCAACGGATTCGTACATAGAATATCCAGCCAGTGAAGCATTACTTACCCCTGAATTTAGCGGTGCATTTTGGTACAAAGTGGACGCAGATCCAGATAGAGCTGGAATTATTGTCATTGGTGATGACGAAGTGGATCGTTTCCAAGGATTTAGGCTCTTTAGGGAAGGAGATGCCAACCAGCAACGTATTAAACTTAATGTAGGAACCGGAGCTGGCGAAAGCTGGAATGACGGTGATGTCATTGATGTTGCCGCCGGGGAATGGGTACACATTGCCTTTACCATTGCCAGTGATAAGAATACCATTTATTTCAACGGTACTGAAGTGCTTTCCTCTGCCATGTCCGCACCTATTGATTGGACGGGCTGCGAAACCTTTACCATTGGTTCGGGAGGCCCTACATTCAGTTATTGGAATCACCTGTCGGACAATAGTGCCATAGATGACCTTCGCTTCTTCAACAAGGCACTTACCCCAGAGGAAGTGGCAGCTGTGGCAGGAGGTACGGTTACAGTTCCAAACTACGGATCTACCTTCTACATGCCTTTTGATGGTACATATACCGAGGCCAATAGCAATACAGAAGCTACGGTTGAAGGAACACCGGGGTTTGCTGGCGAAAGCAGTGTGGGAAGCGATGCTTATGCGGGTGCAGCAGATTCGTATCTCACGTTCCCTATCGATGGACTGTTTAACAATCAGTTCAGTGGCGCTTTCTGGTACAAAGTGGATGGGGCTCCTGATCGGGCCGGACTGCTTACAGTAAGCCCACCGATGAATGGAGGTGATAATGACTTAAGTGCTGGTTTCAGATTGTTTAGAGAGGGCGATGCTGCATCCCAGCGCATTAAACTCCATGTGGGTAGTGATGCTGGAGATGTTTGGAATGATGGAGAGGTCATTGACGTTACTGCAGGCGAATGGGTACACGTAGCCTTTACGGTGACCGAAACCGCAACACTGATCTATTTTAATGGAGAACCTGTAGCAAACATGGGAGATATGACGGATAAGACCATCAGTTGGGAAAACTGTTCCATACTTTCCATTGGTTCAGGGGCACCCAATTTTATTGGGTGGAACCACCTGTCAGACTCAAGCTTTATTGATGAGTTGTATCTGTTTGATAAGGCCTTGACCCAAGAGGAAATACAAGAAATAATGAATGATTAATAAAGATCAAAAAAGTTAAGTTTTTTGAGTTAGTTGATTTTGTATGAGGTTAATTTTAATTTCAATTGCATTGGCTGTTGCATCCTTGGTTATGGGGTGCAATGGCCAAAAAACTAAAAAGGACAAAAGTGTAGCAGATAATACTTCGGCTACCAAAGTATACACGGATGAAGAATTGTTGGATTCCGTTCAATACCAAACCTTCAATTACTTTTGGGATGGGGCAGAACCCATTTCAGGTTTGGCTAGGGAACGTTTCCATATGGATAATTTTTATCCAAACCACGACAAGGATATCATTACCACAGGTGGTTCCGGCTTTGGATTAATGGCCATTTTGGTGGGTGTGGAGCGAAAGTTCATCACCCGTCAACAAGCGTTGGAACGCTACGAGAAAATTGTGGATTTTTTGGAAAAAGCAGACCGCTTTCATGGCGCTTGGCCCCATTGGCTTTTACCTTCGGGTAAAGTGACCCCCTTCAGCAAAAAAGATAATGGAGGCGATTTGGTGGAAACTGCATTTCTCGTTCAAGGACTCCTAGCGGTAAAAGAATATTTCAAAGACGGTAATGAACGGGAACAAAAGCTAGTCGATAAAATCCAGAAACTTTGGGAAGGTGTTGAATGGGACTGGTATACCAAAAATGGGGAGGATGTGCTCTATTGGCACTGGAGTCCCGAATACAACTGGGAAATGAATTTTCCGGTGGGAGGTTACAACGAATGCCTGATTATGTACGTGCTGGCGGCTGCTTCGCCCACCCATTCCATCAATAAAAGTGTATATGAAAAAGGTTGGGCCAAAAATGGTGCCATTACCCAAGATACTACCTATTATGGTTTGGAAACCGAGCTAAATCATTATGAACACGATAATGCTGCGGTAGGTCCCTTGTTTTGGGCACATTACTCCTATTTGGGGTTGAACCCGAAGGGCCTTACAGATCAGTACGCGGATTACTGGAAGTTGAACACCAACCATGCCATGATCCAGTACAAATATGCTGTGGATAATCCCAAGGGTTACAAAGGCTATGGCGAAAATTGTTGGGGGCTTACTTCAAGCTATTCGATAAAAGGATATGCAGGTCACCGTCCAGGGATGGATTTAGGGGTGATTTCACCTACTGCTGCCCTATCATCCATGCCATATACACCAAAGGAAAGTATGCAGTTTTTACGATTTATGTACAACGAACAGGATAGTTTGATTGGGGAGTACGGTCCGTACGATGCATTCAGTTTGGAAGACAACTGGTACTTGCCCAGATATTTGGCCATAGATCAAGGCCCGATTCCCGTAATGATTGAAAACCACAGGAGTGGTTTGTTATGGAAATTGTTCATGGCCAATACAGATGTACAAAAAGGATTGCAAAAGCTAGGTTTTAAAACACAAGAATAAAATGGTAAAAAACATATTCGGATATTTTCTGCTCTGCACTCTTTTCTTGTTTTCATGCTCTGATGAGGGTAAAGGACCCACAGGGTTATCAGAATTGCCCACGGACGATGAGGTTCCCGTTGAGGAAGAGGAAGAAACCCCGGTTGAGATTGAAGACGATGACCTCATGGACCTGACCCAAGCTGAAACCTTTAAATATTTTTGGGATTTTGCTGAGGAAAATTCTGGAGGAGCTAGGGAACGATACCACCCTAATGACCCGGGCAGGGACGCAAACGTGGTTACCGCTGGAGGTACGGGTTTTGGTCTCATGGCCTTGCTAGTGGGAATGGAAAGAGGCTTTATCAGCAGGGAACAAGGCGTGGAACGATTGACCACCCTTCTCGATTTCTTGGAGAACGCAGACCGTTTTCATGGCGCTTGGTCGCACTGGATAAATGGTGCCAATGGTTCAGTGATTCCGTTCAGTCCTATGGATAACGGTGGAGATCTGGTGGAAACCGCTTTTTTGGCCCAGGGCTTAATATGTGTAAAAGAATATTTTAAGAATGGAAGTGCTTCGGAACAAACATTGGCACAACAAGCGGATGACCTTTGGAAAGGGGTGGAATGGGACTGGTATACCCAAGGAGAAAATGTCCTGTACTGGCATTGGAGTCCTAACTTCGGATTCGATATCAATCTTCAGCTCAGGGGATATAATGAAGTGCTGATCACTTACATCATGGCGGCGGCCTCCCCTGATCATAGCATATCCAAGGAGGTCTATACCAGTGGTTGGGCTTCGGACGGAAGTATTGTCTCGGCCAATACACAATATGGGCACCCGCTTTTGGTGAAGCACAATGGATCTGAACAATTTGGCGGCCCCTTGTTTTGGGCACACTATTCCTATTTGGGACTTGATCCAACGTCGCTATCGGATGAATTTGTTGATTATTGGGATGTGAATGTCAATCACTCCAAAATCAACTACGCATACTGTGTGGACAATCCCAACAATTATTTGGATTATGGGGAAGACTGTTGGGGATTAACGGCAAGTTATTCCAGAAACAACGATGGGAGTATTGGCTATAATGCCCATAGCCCATCTAATGATACCGGGGTCATATCGCCCACGGCGGCCATAAGCTCCATTCCCTATACACCCGAAGAATCCTTAAAGGCCATGCGCTATTTCTATGAGAACCGGGATAAACTTTTAGGTCCAGCGGGATTCTATGACGCCTTTAGCCCACAAAATAACTATTGGGTGGCCGAAGCTTATTTGGCCATAGATCAAGGCCCCCAGATTATTATGATCGAGAATTATAGAACCAGATTACTTTGGAACCTGTTTATGGGTAATGAAGATGTACAGGCCGGTTTGACCAAACTTGGATTTTGATATGATGAGACAGCTATCACTATTTGTTTTACTCCTAGCCTGTAATTTGATTGCTGCACAATGGCAATCAAAATATGAGTCCAAAATGTTGATTGATGGGAATGATACCTTACACTACCGTATCATGTATCCTAAGAATTTCCATGAAGGTGGAAACTACCCAGTGGTACTTTTTCTCCATGGGGCAGGGGAGCGCGGTAATGATAATCAAAGCCAATTGACCCATGGCGGTAAGTTGTTTGCTACGGATTACCTGCAAGAACGCTATCCCGCAATTGTTATTTTTCCACAGTGTCCCAAGGAAAGTTATTGGTCCAATGTGGACGTGGACCGAAGCACATATCCCGTTAAATTAAACTTTAATTACAAAGATGGGCCCACCAAACCCATGCAAATGGTTCTTCAATTGTTGGAAAGCACCATTGAAGCTCCCTACTCAAACAACGATCAAGTCTATGTGATGGGATTATCCATGGGAGGCATGGGAACCTTTGAATTGTTAAGTCGAAAACCAAATACTTTTGCCGCTGCAATTCCAATTTGCGGTGGTGGAGACCCTGAATCTGTGTCTATTTATGCCGATAAAACACCCGTATGGGTATTCCATGGGGCTCAGGACAATGTCGTTAATCCATTGCAGTCCATGGAAATGGTCTCGGCTTTGTTGGAAGCAGGTGCTCATCCAAAGTTTACGGTATATGATTTTGCCAATCATAACAGTTGGGACCCTGCCTTTGCCGAACCAGATTTATTGCCTTGGTTGTTCTCAAACCAAAAAAAATCACTGGAAAATGACTAAAAATAGCTTCATATTGCTGGTTGTCCTAACACTGTTGGGAACAACTCAGTTTATATCAGCGCAACAAAAAACCTATTGCAATCCTATCAATATAGATTACGGGTATACGCCTATACCCCGCTTTGCAAGGCATGGAAAACATCGAGCTACAGCCGACCCTGTAATAGTCACCTTTAAGGACAAGTATTTTTTGTTTTCAACCAACCAATGGGGCTATTGGTGGAGTGATGATATGTACAATTGGAAGTTCATCCCCCGAAAGTTTTTACGTGAACGGAACAAGGTCTACGACGAACTGTGTGCCCCTGCTGCTTTTGTAATGAAAGATGAGCTCTATCTGATTGGTTCCACACATGGTCCTGCATTTTCTTTATGGAAGAGCAAGGACCCAACAACGGATAATTGGGAAATCGCAGTGGACTCCCTTAAAGTTGGGGCGTGGGACCCTGCATTTTTGTATGAGGAAGATACTGATGACCTCTACCTATATTGGGGGTCAAGCAACGCACATCCTTTGTTTGGAACAAAAATCAACACAAAAACCATGCAATCCGAGGGTTATGTAAAACCTTTGATGAACTTGGCACCCGAAGACCATGGTTGGGAACGTTTCGGTGAACATAACGACAATACCTTTTTGCAACCTTTCATGGAAGGGGCTTGGGTTACCAAACATAACGGAAAGTATTATTTGCAATATGGCGCCCCTGGAACAGAATTTAGCGGCTATGCGGATGGGGTATATGTAAGTAATCATCCGTTGAAGGGATTTGCCTATCAGGAACACAACCCATTTTCATATAAACCGGGAGGATTTGCCAGAGGTGCCGGGCATGGAGCCACGTATCAGGATACCTACGGCAATTGGTGGCATGTTTCTACAATTATCCTTAACAACAAGAACAATTTTGAGCGAAGAATCGGCATTTGGCCAGCAGGTTTTGACAAAGACGATGTCATGTATTGCAATACGGCCTATGGCGATTATCCCACATATTTGCCAAAAGAAAACGCGGATCATATAAAAGGACTTTTTACCGGTTGGATGGTACTCAACTACAACAAGCCTGTTCAAGTATCTTCCACATTGGGAGGATATCAGCCCAATTTTGCTGTGGACGAGGATATGCGCACCTATTGGAGTGCAAAATCCGGAGATAAAGGGGAGTATTTTCAAACCGATTTGGTAGAGGTATCAACCGTAAACGCCATTCAAATCAACTATGCCGATCAGGATGCTGAATTTTTGGGGAAATCCACGGGAGTTTACCATCAATATAAGATATACGCCTCCAACGATGGAAAAAAGTGGTCTGTGCTGGTGGATAAAAGCAACAACATGACCGATGTTCCCCACGATTATATTGAATTTCCTCAACCTGCAAAAGCCAGATTCCTAAAACTGGAGAACATTAAAATGCCGACGGGAAAATTTGCATTGAGCGGTTTTCGGGTCTTTGGAAAGGGAAATGGTGAAAAGCCAACAGCTGTAGAGGATTTTGTGGTTCTCAGAAACAATCCCAAGAAGTTTGGTGAACGCCGTAACTCTTGGCTCCGCTGGAAGCAAAATGATGCAGCCGACGGCTATGTCATCTATTTCGGGAAGGCGGAGGATAAACTGTACGGGAGTATCATGGTGTATGGAACCAATGAATATTATTTTTCTGGAATGGACCGTGCCGATTCCTACTATTTTCAGATAGAGGCTTTCAATAACAATGGAATTTCAGAGAGGACTCCAATTGTAAAATCAGAATAAGTCAACGTAAATAACCTTATCATGCATATAAAAATAGTAATGATAGCCATTACATTGCTATCCATGTGGGCTATGAATGCACAAGAAAGAATCCCAGAAGTGGAAGCCCTATTGCAAAAAATGACCTTGGAAGAAAAGATCGGGCAGTTGAACCTTTTAACACCGGGTGGGGGCGTGGCCACAGGCGAAGTAGTGAGCAAGAATGTTGAAGCCAAGATAAAGGCCGGACAAGTAGGAGGTCTTTTTGGAGTTGCAGGACCAGATAAAGTGCGAGTTGCACAAGAATTAGCCGTTAAAGAAAGTCGATTGGGGATTCCGTTGCTGATTGGTTCGGATGTGATTCACGGATACAAAACCACCTACCCAATCCCTTTGGGATTGTCTTCCAGTTGGGACATGGAGTTGGTGGAACAAGCCGCACAGATGGCAGCAAAGGAGGCCACGGCGGATGGTATTAACTGGAATTTTTCTCCCATGGTGGATATTGCCCGTGACCCCCGCTGGGGCCGGATTGCAGAAGGAGCAGGGGAAGACCCCTATTTGGGGTCAAAAATAGCCGAGGCTACCGTGAAAGGATATCAAGGAAATGATTTGGCGGCAACCCAGACCATGTTGGCCTGTGTAAAACACTTTGCGCTTTATGGGGCAGCGGAAGCTGGGCGTGACTACCATTCCGTGGATATGAGTAAAATAAAAATGTTCAATCAATATTTACCTCCGTATAAAGCGGCCATAGATGCTGGTGTTGCCAGCGTCATGACTTCCTTCAATGATGTGGATGGAATTCCAGCAACAGGAAACAAATGGTTGCTCACGGACTTGCTTCGTAATCGATGGGATTTTGATGGTTTTGTCGTTTCGGACTATACCTCCCTCAACGAAATGATTGCACATGGCCTAGGTGATCTGCAAGCTGTCTCTGCCTTGGCACTCAAAGCCGGCTTGGATATGGATATGGTGGGCGAAGGTTTCCTCACCACCTTGAAAAAATCCTTGGAAGAAGGCAAAGTAACCGAAGAAGATATTACCAGTGCCTGCCGAAGGGTTTTGAGGGCTAAGTACCAATCAGGCCTTTTTGAAGATCCCTATAGATATTTGGATGGCAATCGCCCAGAAAAAGACATCCTAACCAAAGAAAATAGGGCTTTAGCCCGGAAATTGGCGGCTCATTCCTTTGTGCTGTTGAAGAACCATCAAAATATCTTACCCCTTAAAAAGAACAAAAAAATTGCCTTAATTGGTCCATTGGCAGATAGCCGAAACAATATGTTGGGTACTTGGGCTCCCACTGGGGATGTAAAATTGGCCGTGACAATCAGGGAAGGTTTCAACAATGTGGCCCCTAATGCTTCCATTCAATATGCGAAAGGCGCCAACATTTCGGACGACCCTGAGTTTGCCAAGCATGTGAACGTGTTTGGCCCCAGAATAGAAATCGATGAGCGATTGCCTGAGGATATGTTGAAGGAAGCTGTTGATTTGGCCAAAAACTCAGATGTGGTTGTCGCTGTTGTGGGCGAAGCCACTGAGATGAGTGGGGAGGCCGCAAGTCGCACCGACCTTTCAATACCAAAAAGTCAAAAGAAATTAATCAAGGCATTGATAGAAACAGGCAAGCCGGTAGCCTTGGTTCTGATGAGCGGAAGACCCTTGACCATCCCAGAAGAATATGAACTACCCGTGGCCATCCTGCAAGTATGGCATCCTGGGGTAGAGGCCGGTAACGCTATTGCTGATGTGGTCTTCGGAGATTACAATCCATCAGGAAAATTGACGGCAACTTGGCCTCGGAATGTGGGGCAGATTCCAATTTACCATAGTGTAAAAAATACGGGGCGACCTGCACCGGAGAGTGAGGAGTTCCAAAAATTCAAATCAAATTATTTGGATTCACCAAATTCACCATTGTTACCTTTTGGATATGGATTGAGCTACACCACTTTTACTTATTCCAATCTTAGGTTGAACAAAACGACCATTGGACAAAATGAATCCATATCAGCCACAGTAACGGTTGCCAACACCGGTGATTATGACGGGGAAGAAGTGGTGCAATTGTATTTGAGGGATGTGGTGAGAAGTATTACCCCACCTAAGAGGGAGTTGAAAGGGTTTCAAAAAATACTATTGAAAAAAGGAGAGCGAAAAGAAGTGACCATCACTTTGGCGCCAGATGATTTGAAGTTTTATAACAGTCAATTGGATTTTGTGGCTGAACCCGGCGAATTTGAGATTTTTGTCGGCACCGATTCAAATGCCCAGCTTTCCAAAACATTCAATTTAAAATAATACACTATGCGCATTTTTGCAGTCTTGGCAGGTTTGCTATTGGTTTTGGCCTGTAAGCAAGAAGGAAAATCAGAAGAAGAAGTTGCAAAAGGTCAACCTAACATCATTTTTATTATGTCGGATGACCATGCCTTTCAAGCCATTAGCGCGTATGGACATGAGCTGAGCAAGTTGGCTCCGACCCCTAATATTGATCGTATTGCCAAAAATGGGGCACTATTTCGAAATAATTTCTGCACCAATTCTATATGTGGACCCAGTAGGGCGGTTATCCTAACGGGAAAGCACAGTCATATCAATGGATTTCGGATGAACGGAGAACGATTCGATGGCAATCAGCCCACATTGCCCAAACATTTGAAAAAATTGGGATATGAAACCGCAATCATTGGAAAATGGCATTTGCATGGAGCACCTACCGGGTTTGATTATTGGGATATATTAAATGACCAAGGGAATTATTACAACCCAGAATTTATTTCAGGAGGAGACACCTCCATAGTTGAAGGGTATGCTACGGATTTGATTACAGAAAAAAGTCTGAATTGGCTAAAACAGAGAGATAGCACACAGGAACCTTTCTATTTAATGGTGCACCACAAAGCGCCACATCGAAATTGGATGCCTGCATTGCGTCATTTAAATGTGTACGATTCCATTATGTTTCCATTGCCCGACACTTACTTTCCAGAATTTGTGAACCAAAGGGCAGCAGCTGAACAGCAACAGACCATTTATACGGATATGTATGAGGGTCACGATTTAAAAATGAGTGAGGGTTACGGAAGCACGAAACTGGCCCACAATCCGTGGACCACAGATTTTGACCGAATGACCCCTGAGCAGCGCAAGGTGTGGGATGAGGCCTATTTGGACAAGAACAATGCCTTTTGGGAAGCCAATTTGCATGGAAAAGAGTTGGCCGAATGGAAGGGACAGCGTTATCTGCAAGAGTATTTGGCAACGGTAAAGGCTGTGGATGAAGGCATCGGCAAGATTTTGGATTATCTAGAAGAAACAGGTTTGGATGAGAACACTTTGGTGGTATACACATCGGATCAAGGGTTTTATTTGGGAGAGCATGGTTGGTTCGACAAACGTTTCATGTATGAGGAATCCATGAAAATGCCCTTGTTAATGCAATTGCCCGGGGTCATTGAACCGGGAACAACCATTGATGCCATGGTCCAAAACTTGGATTTTGCCCCTACTTTCCTTGATTTGGCAGGTGGATTGCAATATGCGTCAGAAATGCAAGGTGCATCTTTCCGTGGTCTTTTGGAAGGTTCCAGAGCGAATTTTAAGGATGCCATCTACTATCATTATTACGATTTTCCAGCATTTCACATGGTCAAAAGGCAGTATGGTGTACGAACGGACAGATACAAACTGATCCATTTTTATGATGATATTGATGAATGGGAATTCTACGACCTTCAAAACGACCCACAAGAAATTCATAATGCTATTAATGATAAGCAATATGAAGACATTATAGCGACACTGCATCAAAAATTGGATAGTCTACAGGCCTATTATAAGGTAACCGACAAGGAGTTTGAAACCACTCCAAAGGAGAAAGTGGATAAAACGTATGAGGTTTTCAAAGGACTAAGAGGGACACCTATTCGGTAAAAATGGTATTTTTAAAAGGAGCCTTCTGTTAGACCTGAAAGTTATCTAATTGGCGAATGGCCCCTATACTTTCGTTGAAAGCATTTTTATCAATTCTGGGTTGAGCTTCTCAATGTATTTCTTTATAAAGTATTCTGAAACAATTATTTCTTAACCTTTTTCAGGATAATCCACTGTTGACCAGCAATGGAATCCCTTTTTAACATGACCTCTCAGGTAATAGATAATATAGTATTACAAAGAGATAATATAATACGAGTATTTGATTTTCACTATATTAATTTTACAAGTGTAAAAATATCACTTGTTATTTAAAGAGTTTATCCAAAGTATTTTAACAGGTGGATTTTAGGGAATAATCCAATCAACTAAACTACGTATTATGGAATTGGCCAACTTATTTAAAAACTCAGGATTAGGGTTAGGAAGTTTGAAAAAACAAATCATTCTACCCATTCTGTATGTACTATTTCTACAGTCAGCATTTGCTCAAGAAAGGATTACCGGAACAATTACCGATGATCAAGGTGTTCCAGTTGCTGGGGCATCCGTTGTGGAAAACGGTACCACCAATGGAACAGTCTCTGATTTTGATGGAAACTACCAGATTACCACAACAGGACCTAGTGCAGTTTTGACTTTTTCGTATTTGGGTTTTAAGGCCCAAGAAATTACCGTAGGAACATCTACGGTGATCAATGTGCAGCTTCAAGAAGATTTAGAGCAATTAACGGAAGTTGTGGTCATTGGTTATGGAACCCAAAAGAGGGAAGAGGTGACCACGGCCATTGCAACCGTGAAAGCTGAAGATTTTAACCCTGGTTTTGTTAGGGACGCAGCCGACCTTGTTAAAGGTAAGGTGGCTGGTCTAAGTATTACCAATGGTTCAGGAGATCCTTCAGCCGGGGCTAACATCTCCCTTAGAGGGGTTTCTTCCTTAACTGGGGGTACGGCACCTTTGGTGTTGATCAACGGTGTGCCCGGAGGTTTGAATACCGTCGCCCCAGGTGAGATAGAAAGTATTGATGTTTTAAAGGATGCTTCTGCGGCCGCTATTTATGGTACCAGGGGTGCCAATGGGGTAATCTTGATTACCACCAAGTCCGGTAAAAGAAATATGGCACCAACACTTTCTTACTCCCATTACTCATCACTTTCTTCGTTCGCCAACACCGCGGATTTTGTGGATGCCGATGATGCCAGAGAGTTGATAGCGCAAGGTGTTACCCTGCCAGTAGGAGATGATTTGGGCTATACCACGGACTGGTTGGACGAAATCAGCAGAACCGCCCTTACACAAAATCATAACCTAAACTTTAGTGGGGGCAATGAGAGTTCCACCTATGCGGTCAATGTTAACTACACCGATCAAGAAGGGGTTTTTAGGAAGTCCTTTAACGAGGAATTTAGATTAAGTGCGGATGTAAATCATAGCATGTTTGATGGAATAATAAAATTGAACGCCAATATTATTAACGGTTTGCAGAATACAGGTGCATTGGGTAATGGCGATTCATTTGATAATAGAATTTACCGTCAAGCCTTGATTCGTAACCCCACGGATAGAATTCGTGAGGATGACGGAACTTTTGTGCAGCGCACCAACAAATTGCAATATGTTAACCCAGTAGGTATGATAGAACTTACTGATGGTCTTATTCAAAGACGTTGGATGCGATTGACAGGAAATTTGACCATAACTCCGATCACCGGTTGGGAGAATAATATTATGGTGGCTACGGATAGAAATAATTTCTTTTCAGGATTCGCTCAGAAAAAGGAATATTTGGGTTATAACGGTGAACGATTCAACGGGTTTGCCTCAAGAGGAACAAATCAGGACTACACCAACCTTATGGAAATCACATCAAAGTATTCCAAAACATTGGATAAACACAGCTTTTCTGTATTGGGTGGTTACAGTTACCAGTATTTTACAAGCGAAGGTACGTCATCCAGCAACCGCGATTTTCCAACCGATGCCTTTTCTTATCATAATCTAGGTGCCGGTAGAGGTATAGATGAAGGAACTGCGTCTGTAAGTAGTTACAAGAACGATGACAGGCTGATTGGATTTTTTGGACGTTTGAGCTATGGTTTCGATTCTCGATACAATATTTTGGCGAGTTTCAGACGAGAAGGTTCCTCCAAGTTTGGAGCCAATAATAAATGGGGTAATTTCCCTGCCGTATCTGCGGGTTGGACCATCAGCAATGAGTCTTTCATGGAAAACGCTGATTGGGTAAACAATCTTAAGTTAAGGGCTGGATATGGTGAAACAGGTGTAATTCCATCTGCATCGTACCAATCACAGACGCTATTGGGGTACGCAGGTAATTTTTATGTAGATGGCGAATGGGTTCAAGGATTGGAAGCCCAAAGTAACCCTAACCCAGATTTGCGATGGGAGGTTTCTAAAGAGGTCAACTTTGGCTTGGATTTTGGACTTGCCAATAATCGTATCAACGGTAGTATTGATTTTTATAGGAAAAAGACGGAGGGAATGTTGTGGAACTATAGTGTGCCAATTCCACCAAACTTGTTCGGCTCAACTTTGGCCAACGTTGGTGAAATGGAAAACAAAGGGTTTGAGATACTGTTGAACGTTGCCCCAATTCAGACCAATAACTTTTCATGGGACGCCAATATTACCTTGTCCCATAACAAGAATGAGCTGTTGAGTCTTTCAAACAACCTGTACGAGATAGAAGGCGATTATGTGAACTTAGGAACCTTGAGCGAGCCTGTTTCCCAGGTAACCCATAGATTTGAAGTAGGACAGCCAATAGGAACCTTTTGGGGGCTAAAATCGGTGGACATTGATAGTGATGGTCTTTGGGTCATTGAATTACCCGATGGAACACAAACACCCTTTACAGATGCACTGCAGCAAGATGATGCCAACAAACAATATCTTGGAAATGGTATTCCAGGCTACACTGCCGGTATTACCAATACCTTTAGATATAAGAACTTTGATTTGAGCTTTGTGTTGAATGGAGCGTTCGATTTTCAAATCATCAATGCACAGCGTGTATTTTATGAATATCCCCATGTTGAGTACAACGTTCTTAATTCTGCCTTTGACCCCGTATATGGCAAGGACATACAATTGTCAAACACATTGGGCCAGAATTTTGTAAGTTATTATGTGGAAGACGGGGACTATGTAAAGCTTGATAACATTACGTTGGGCTATAACCTAAATTGTGACCGATGGGATTTTATTAAATCACTGAGGTTTTATGTAACAGGTACCAACTTGGCCACCTTTACAAGTTATTCAGGAATAGATCCTGAAATTATTCGAAATAACCCCCTCGTACAAGGTACTGATGACAGGGATAAATACCCTTCAGTAAGTACATTTACCCTGGGGTTCAATATAAACCTATAAAATTGCTGGATGATGAAATATATCAAAACAAAAAAATGGATACTCGCTGCAATTGCAGTTTGCACATTGGGTGCGAGTTGTACCGATTTGGAGGAAACTGTCTACAGTCAAATTCTTGCTGAAGAAACCGTTTTCACCGCTGATGATTTAAATCTCATTGTTGCTACTCCCTATGCCAATATGAGAGGCATTTATTGGGAATGGGAAGGACTTTTTGATGTCTATGAAGAGTCTTCAGACCTTTATGTAACACCCAGACGTACTAATATTGGATGGGGTGCGCAATACATTCTAATGCACCAACATACCTGGGGGCCAGGCACAAGCCATATAGAATCCCTTTGGTTTCGGTCGTATAGGGCCATAAACAATGCCAACAAGGCTATTCTTCAATTGGAGCAATTGGAAGGCGAAGGTGTTGATAACTACATAGCCGAGATGAAGGCCTTGAGAGCCCTTTGTTATTACATTCTATATGACAATTTTAGAAACATCCCCCTGGTAACTCAATTTGATGTGCCCGAAGGATTCTTGCCGGAGCAGGCTTCGAACCAAGAGGTGTACGATTTTATTATTCAAGAGTTGACCGATGCAATGCCATTGCTGAGCCAAGAAAATAGTGGAGCCACTTACGGACGTTTCACATATTGGGGCGCTAAAATGACATTGGCCAAAATGTACCTCAACTCAGAGGTTTACATAGGTACGCCACGGTGGGATGATGCCTTGGCAGAAGTACAGGATATCATTGACAGCGGTCTGTTCTCAATGGCTTCAGATTTCTCTGATATTTTTGCCATTGAGAATGAAAACCTACCCGAAACCATTTATGCCATACCTTTTGATCAAATCAACGCATCAGGTTCTTATTTGGCGTACAAGGCACTTTTAGGTTCAAGTAGGGCCACTTTTGATCTTTCCGGATCTCCTTGGGGTGGTAGTGCTGCTATTCCTCAGTTCATTGACACCTATGATGAGGACGATCAACGATTGGAAGATACGTGGATAGGTGGACCACAGTTTACCAGTTCTGGGGATCCATTGTTGTTGAATCCAGATGACCCAGATTCTCAATTGGATTACATCAACTATATAAAAAATGTCAATGAAGCTGATGATGCTGATGGATATAGATTTGTTCGATATGAAATAGGTGCCGGAGATGTGGGAACCACCTCCAATGATGTTCCTTTTTTCAGATATACAGACGCCCTTATGATCAAGGCTGAATGCTTGTTACGGACAGGATTTGCCGATCAAGCGGCTGAAATTGTAACAGATGTTAGACAAAGGGCCTTTAAAGATACAGATCCTTCCAAGGCAGTGGTTACTGGTGCTGAACTAATGCAAGGCAGTGTGTATCAATATGGTGTGCAGGAAGATGGTGTAATCACCAACCTTGAAGGTGGCGACGATATTGAATATGGAAGATTCTTGGACGAATTGGCATGGGAGTTTGTAGGTGAACACCACAGAAAACAAGACTTAATTCGTTTTGGGGTTTATACCACTAAATCTTGGTTCTCGCATACACCCAATGGAGATTACAGGGAAATTTTCCCAATTCCATTGAGTCAAATGGAAACCAACCCCAATTTGACCCAAAACCCGGGGTATTAAACTGTAAGCATTTTGTTTTATATAGTTAGTTTGAGTTAGTTTAGATAAGCCAAGGAAGTCTTTGATCTTCTTTGGCTTTCTTTTTTAGGAGCGTTTCATGAGATTTAAGTTTCACACAATTATTCTATTGTATTGTATTACTGCTTGCTCATCGGGAGATAATTCTGCAAGCATACGTAATGAGGAGGCGGAAGAGGGCATAATTCCCCCCGATAATTTTCCCTATGTGTTTGCCGAAAAGCCGAGTACAGGAAAGAGCATATATATCCCTAACGATTTACAGGACAATAATTTTGATTCCAACAACAGTCATTGGAGTTATCAAAGAAGTGCTTCCTCGGAAAATGTTATTCTTTTTTGGGAAAAAGGCTTCGGTCAATACCCCAGCAAAACTGCAAACACAGCAATGCAGGTTAATATTCAAAACTTGTTGGATAGTGCAGAGAAGCAATATGTATTTTACCGCGATACGCTAAAATTTGTGGATGCAGGAACATCACAATCCGATGAATACAGAATGATGATCTTTCTGATTTATCAAGAACAGTGGTTGGCGACAGGAGCGGGATATGATAATGTTATAGGTGCTCTTTGGATTAACCCAACTACAACGGCCTACAATTCAGTAATTGGCCATGAGTTTGGGCATTCATTTCAGTATCAAGTACATTGTGATGGCAATTACGGTTTCAGGGATCAAGACTATGTAGGGACATTTTGGGAGCAATGTGCCCAATTTATGTCATGGCAAATGAACAATGAAGATTATTCACAAGATCTGCCATACTTTCTAAAAAATGCACACAAGAATTTCTCGCATGAAGATATCAGGTACCAATCCATTTACCTTATGGAATATTGGAAACAAAAACATGGTGATGAATTCTTAGGAAAAGTTTGGAAGGAAGCCCAAGAGCCTGAGCATCCATTGCAAGCCTATAAAAGGATCACGGGAATTGAGCAAGAGCAACTCAACGATGAGGTTTTTGAATACGCCGGTAAAAATATTACATGGGATTATCCTTTAGGAAGCTACAATAGGGAATTTATCACATCCCTACCCATATCACAACAATTAGAATATGAGCATACAACCCAACTAGATGCTGTGGAGGATGGGTATTATCAAATAGCTGAAGAGCAAATTCCACAGGCTTACGGCTACAATGCCATAAAACTCCAGGTCTCTTCAGCGGAAACAGAAGTTACGGTGGAATTTGAAGGTTTGGAAAACGAATGGAGTTCCATCGCAGGGTGGCGTTGGGGATTTGTGAGAATCCTTACTGATGGGAAACCTGTTTATGAAGAGACCCAAAAAACAGAACTGGGAACAACCTCAGTTACCATAACAGATAACACAAGTGAGCTCTGGTTCCTGGTAAGTGGGGCTCCCACAGAGCATATAAACCATGTATGGGACGATGATAATGGTAATGATGAAAACTTTCCGTACAGATTAAGGTTTACCAACACGACCCCGGAATAATTACTGGAGATGGTTATGGATTGATTTTGGAATAGTTTAGCTAATAATGTTTTATATTAATGTGGGGAGCGCATGATTAAATTGTAGAGTAATGAAAAAATGTTCGATATACCTTTTGTGTTTGGCCTTACTGGCCAGTTGTACTGAAAAAGAAGAAGTTATAGAAGGCAAAATTTTTGAAATGTTGCCATCAACAACCACAGGTATTGATTTTTCCAATAACCTGACAGAATCCCATGCCCTAAATTACTTTACCTATTCCTACCTCTATATGGGGGGTGGGGTAGCTGCAGGAGACATTAACAATGATGGGTTGGTGGACCTTTATTTTACGGGTAATCAAGTCTCCAATAAGCTCTACCTGAATAAAGGAAATCTTCATTTTGAGGACATAACAGAGAAAGCAGGCGTTGGGGGAGATGACAGATGGTATACAGGAGTTACTATGGCAGATGTGAATGATGATGGACTCTTGGATATTTATTGCTCAGTAAGTGGGAAGTTTCCCCCCTTTAATAACCAGTTGTTCGTAAACAACGGTGATGGAACATTTACGGAGCAAGCGGAAAAATATGGCATTTCTGATAAAGGGAACAGTATTCAATCCACATTTTTTGATTATGATAAAGATGGTGACCTAGACTTGTATGTAGGGAATTATCCCCCAGCCAACTTTAATTCACCCAATGCCTACTACCTTCATAAAATGAAGAATCACACCTACGAGGAAGTTGATCACCTGTACAGAAACGACGGTGACACCTTTACTGATGTGTCCGTACAGGCGGGAATTGCTAAATATGGACTTACATTGGGAACCACTGTGGGTGATTTGAACAACGATGGTTGGCCGGATATTTACATTTCAAATGATTTCAGTACTCCCGACTATCTGTATTTGAACAATGGAGATGGCACTTTTAAGGACGTTTTACGACAGAGCACTGCACAAACGGCGTTCTACGGTATGGGGGTTGATATGGCTGATGTCAATAATGACGGCAATCTGGATTTGTACCAACCTGATATGGACTCCCACATCAACCGAAGACAGAAGGCAAATATGGTTAGTATGAATCCAGAACTTTTCTGGAGTACCGTTAGATCTGGTTTTCATTACCAGTATATGCACAATTGCCTACAGCTGAATTCAGGTGTTTTCTTTAACAATATTCCATATTTCAACAATGTGTCAAGAATGGCTGGAGTATCCTCAACCGACTGGACATGGGGCGGACTCTTTGCAGATTTTGACAACGATGGACACAAGGACCTTTTTGTCTCCAACGGAACCCGTAGGGAAGTAAGCAACCATGATTATTTTGATGACCTTGAAGGTAAACGGAATGAATTCTTGAAACTCTCCCTCAGTATTCCCTCTGAACGGATGGATAATTTTATGTTCAAAAATAACGGTGATATGACTTTTGCAAAGGTCAATGATGATTGGAACATCAAGTTTGAGGGGTTCTCCACTGGAGCCATTTATGCCGACTTGGACAACGATGGTGATTTGGAAGTGGTAACCAATAATTTGGATGATAAGGCCTCCATCTTTAAAAATAAGAGCAGTGCCGTAAATAATTATATAACACTTCAATTTAAAGGTAAAGAAGGAAATAAATTTGGTTTGGGAACCAGGGTATATGTCACTGTAGACGATAAGACACAATTGCAGGAATTGACGCTTTCCAGAGGTTTTCAATCCGCTGTGGCACCGCAACTCTATTTTGGAGTGGGAGGTGCGAAAAAAATTGATCAGATAAAAATTTTTTGGGACGATGGGAAGGAACAGCTCATGCGCAATGTTGATGCCAACCAGATGTTAACCTTGAAATATAAAGATGCAGTCGCTTCCAATGCTTTGGGGGAAAAGGAAAAAACCCTTTTCGATTCCTTTGATAGAGGTCCTTTTCCTATTTTCAGACACAAGGAAAACTACAATGATGATTTTGAAACCCAAGTACTTTTACCACATAAAATGTCCACCTTTGGGCCGGCATTAGCCGTTGGAGATATGAACGGCGACGGATTGGAAGATTATTTTGTAGGCGGCGCTTCCGGACATACTGGAATCATCTTTTTGCAGACAGAAAATGGTTTCACTGGAATGGAATCAGAGGTGTTTGAAAGAGATAAAGGCTCCGAAGATTTAGGAGCCGTCATTTTCGATGCCGATGGGGATGGAGACAACGATTTGTATGTAGTGAGTGGCGGCTATGAATTTTCACCCAATTCTCCCGAGTTGCAGGACAGGCTTTACTTAAATAGGGGCAATGGACAATTTGATAAAGCAAGCAATAGTGCACTTCCAAAGATGTTGGCCAGTGGCTCGCGGGTATATGCTGAAGATTTCAACAAGGATGGGAAAAAGGACCTGCTGGTACTAGGAAGACAGACCCCTGGGAATTATCCCAATGCCGCATCGAGCTATCTTCTGAAAAATGCAAGTGAAAACGGAAATGCAAAATTTCAATCTTTTTCTTCCCAAACCACAGAACTTTTAACAAACTTGGGAATGGCTACAAGTGCCTCCGTTACCGACTTTGACAAGGATGGATGGATGGATATCATCATTGTTGGAGAATGGATGCCAATAACCGTATTTAAGAACAATCAAGGTGATTTTGTTGAGGTTTCCGAAGAAATGGGACTGACCAATGACACCAGAGGGTGGTGGTGGAGCATCCAAGAAGGTGATTTTGATGGTGATGGCGATATGGATTATATCTTGGGCAACAATGGTCTTAACTATAAGTATAAAGCCAAAGGCGAAGAAACCTTCGATATCTATTTTGATGATTTTGATGAAAACGGACGAGGCGATATCGTGTTAGGCTATTACAATCAAGGAGAGCAATATCCCGTTCGAGGAAGAGAATGCTCCTCCCAACAGATTCCCGGGATAAAGGATAAATTCAAGAACTACCAAAGTTTTTCAACGGCAACCCTACAGGAAGTCTACGGCAGCGAAAAACTAGAAAAATCATTGCACTATCAGGTGAAATCATTCGCCAGTAGTTACATGGAGAATCGTGATGGGAAATTCGTAATATATCAACTGCCCATGGAAACACAGGTTTCAAGCATCAACAAGATTTTAGTGGATGACTATGATAAAGACGGCCACTTGGACGCACTTATAGCAGGAAACTTATTTGCATCTGAAGTGGAAACACCTCGCAATGATGCTGGGTATGGCATGTTCTTAAAAGGGGACGGAATGGGAGGTTTTACGGCAATCCCGGCTCGCAACAGTGGTTTTTTTGTTCCCGGTGATGTCAAGGATATGTTGGTGATAAAAGTAAATGGGCAATCCTATATTTTGGTGGCCAAGAACAGTGACTACATGCAGTATGTTCAAATTAGGGGTTAATTACCTCCTACGGAACGGTACCACTACTGAAACTATTTAACGGATAAAGCGGTTCTAAACCCTAGATGCTCCATTCCAGAATCAGGACTGGTCGCCATACGAGCAGAAATTCGATAGCTGGCACAGTACGAAGCACTACACAGGAACGATCCCCCTTTTATGACTTTTTCTTGGGCATACGGGTTGTTTGAATTAAAGGCTTTATCTGCCCCTAAAGGGTTATGTACAACCCCATTCTTATTGGCCATTTCCTCATAATAGTTGGAATTGTACCAATCATTGGTCCATTCCCACACATTTCCAGCCATATCATAGAGCCCAAAACCATTTTTGGGATAGCTCATTACAGGGGCCAAACGCTCAAAACCATCCTCTTGGGTATTGTTCACAGGGAACTCGCCTTCCCAAGAATTGGCATAATTGCTTAGCAGGGTTATATCATTGCCCCAGAAAAAAAGTGCATCATTCTTTCCCGCTCTGGCGGCATACTCCCATTCCGCTTCGGTGGGGAGCCTCCGGCCCGCCCATTCACAATAGGCCAGTGCATCCTCCAAAGCGATATGCACCACCGGATGGTTTTCTTTTCCAATAATGGTACTATTGGGCCCGCTGGGATGGTTCCAGTTGGCACCTATCTTCCATTCCCACCATTGGGAAAAGTCATAGAGGTTAGGCACACTGGTCTTGGTCTTTTTGAACACCAATGACCCTGGCTGCAAGATGGAATCGTGTGGTTTTGGGGTGCCCTCAGGAAGTTGCTTTTTCATTTCTTCCCAATCAATTTCACGTTCGGCCACGGTAACATAGCCGGTTTCTTTGACAAATTCTGAAAATTGGGCATTGGTCACTTCATGTTCATCCATAAAGAACCCGTCAACAGATACGCCATGGGCAGGTTTTTCATGCATCATTGCCATTTTGTCGCCAGGTACGGCACCTTGTATAAACTTGCCACCGGGAACCCATACCATTCCCTTGGGAACTTCAATGGGAGGGGTTTCTACTTCAACAAGCTCGTCTCCTCCAATGTTCACTTTAGCATTATTCCCCTTCTCCTTACAGCTATAGCCAATTATCAAAAGGAAAAACGAAAAAAGAACTGCTGTGAACTTTATTTTTGTCAACATACTAAAATCTACTTTTTTAGGATGATTTGGTTAATATTCTCCTTGGTGCTTAAAATCTCCAAAACTGGGGCGGTCCATAGATTTCAAGGGAATTTGCATTCCACCGGTCGTCTCCAACCAGGTATATAGGGATTTCAGCATACTCTTGATTGTGTCCTGTTTTGAAGGATCGCCTATGAGATTATACATTTCGTTTGGGTCGTTTTCCAAATCATAAAGCTCATTTCTATCCCAAATGCCTTGGTATCGGATATACTTGTATTTGTCCGTTCGCATACCGAACATAGTTGGTGTCATGGGGAAATCATTCTCCCAATAGTATTCGTAATAAATCTCATTTCGGTTACCGGCAGGATTTTCCCCAGTTAGGATTGGTACAAAGGACACACCAGGCATGTCCTGTGGCTGCTTTACACCTGCCTCCGCCAAAATGGTTGGTGCAATATCTATGTTCTGCACCATGGCATTGGGTTGAATTCCACCACTGAACAAATCTGGGCAACGTACCAACAATGGGACCTTTACTGACTCCTCATAGAAATGACGCTTGTCAATCAATCCATGCTCCCCCCAACTAAACCCATTATCACCCATATAAATAATAAGTGTGGAATCATCCAATCCTTCAGATTCCAGATAGTCCATTACCTTGCCTACACTTTCGTCAACCCCTAATAGAGTCTCGCAATAGGCCTGAACGAGCTCCTGCATATCAATATTGCTGTGGTACATATAATCCACCCCATGCCAGCTTACACGCTGCTTGGCCACCCATTCAGGCCACTTTAAATCTCTCCAATCCCCTGTTTTGGTCTGGTCGTAGGTGGGGGGCAATTGGATTTGCTTCCCTTTGTATTTGCCCTTGTGGCGTTTAGCGGGTTGAAACTCTGCATGCACCGCCTTGTGGGACAGGTACATGAAAAATGGTTTGTCCTTTTTTCTGTTTTTTAACCAATCCACGGCATGTTCGGTCAGCAAGTCAGTGATATACGTTGAATCTTTATACTGGATGCGTTCCCCGTTTATGTTCAATTGGGGGTTGTAGTAGACGCCTTGTCCAAAAAAGCTTTCCCAATGGTCAAAACCCGGTCGCGGCTCATCCGTATGACTTCCCATATGCCATTTTCCAAAAAAACTGGTTTGATAGCCCGCTTTTTGAAGATATTGGGGGAAATAGGTCAGGTTTCCAGGATTTGGGGCTTGATTATCCACAATGGTGTGGGTATGTGAAAATTGTCCTGTCAATATGGAAGCCCTACTCGGTGAACACAACGAGGTGGTGACAAAAGCATTGGGCAAATAGGCCCCTTCCGAAGCCAAACGGTCCATGTTGGGGGTTTCCAGCCACGGTACCTTTCCCGTAAAGCCCATATAATCATATCTATGGTCATCGGTTAAAATAAATATGATGTTACGGGGTTTCTTTTTTGATTGGGCACTGAGGCAATGAAAAAAAGGTAGCAGAAAAATAGATAATAGTATTGTGCGTAAGGTGGGTAAGGATATTCTAACGGCGTTCCTTTCCGATTTTCGGTTGCTCAATAAAGCTGTCATATTTGGATAATCTTTAAAATAATAGGCACATGTACTTTTAGAGTAGTGTGCCTGTCTTACCAAATATACAATAAGCTATAGTGTTGCGCCCATCTTATAAACTATATAAATTAAAATATTGGTAGTGTGGGAGGCGACACTCATACTGAAGGGATAGTATGGAATTCTGAATTTTAGATTTGATAATCGTTGATTTACAATTGTTTTCAGGTAACTGGGCTAATTCAGCATCTCTTTAATGATGGAAAAGTGACATATCAGTCAAAAGTTTTTCTTAATCAAGTAATGTCTACGGTTCTAATGACTTAATTTCCATGGTGTACGTGGGTAAATCAAGATGTAGGTTATCGATAAAATGGCAAACTGATGGTTTTGTTGAAAACAATTGCTAACTTACTTTAAAACAATTTGTTATGAACCTTTTTAAAAACAGTATCTGGCTTGTGTTTTTGTTAATGGTTGTGGCGGTTCAACTATCGTGCAGTTCAAGTGATACACCAGAAATTCCGAATACAGAGGATCAGGAGGGCTCCAATGATGATGACAATAACGGGGATGATGGAGATCAAGATACCAGTGATGATGGTCCATCCACTCCAGACGAACCCTTAGACCCTGTAGAAACTGATGATCCAAATTCAGATTATTCTCCAGCGTTTGATGGGCAGACCAGAATTGCAGGCGTTCAAACCGAAACCGAATATACCGTTTCCGTTTTTGCCACAGGTCTTACCAAACCTTGGGGGATGGCCCACTTGCCCGATGGTAGAATTCTAGTGACCGAAAAGGGTGGTACTATGCGTTTGGTATCCGTTACAGGCGTTGTAGGCTCATCCATTACTGGGATTCCATCGGTAAATAGTGCTGGACAAGGTGGATTATTGGATGTGGCCATAGACCCTAATTTTGAAGAAAACCGAAGGATTTATTGGACATTTTCACAAAATGGACCAGATGGAACCGCTACTGCTGTGGCCAAAGGGAGACTTTCGGACAGTGAAGATGAAGTTGAGGATGCAACTGTAATTTATACGGCCATTCCTGAATATGATGGCACTGCACATTATGGGTCCCGATTGGCTTGGGATGGGCAAGGAAATCTGTTTGTAAGTACTGGTGATCGATCTAGTACAATTACCCGTCCAGAAGCCCAAGAATTGGACGCTGCATTGGGCAAAGTGCTACGAATAACCACTGATGGTGAGCCTGCACCGGGTAATCCGTTTTTGTCTGAAACAGGTATCTTACCGGAAATTTACTCGTACGGCCATAGAAATGTGCAGGGATTGGCTATCCATCCCGTATCAGGTGATCTTTGGGAAGCCGAATTGGGACCAAGGGGTGGTGATGAAGTTAACCTGATTGAAGCTGGTGCCGACTATGGTTGGCCTACCATCTCCTATGGTTTGGAATACAGTGGTTCGGCTATTGGGGCTGGTATTACTCAGCAAAATGGGATGGAGCAACCTAATTACTATTGGGATCCTGTGGTATCGCCAAGTGGTATCGATTTTTATTCCGGAAATTTGATTCCGGAGTGGACCAATAATTTGTTTTTGGCAGCTTTGAGTGGGGAACATGTAGTTAGGTTGGTAATTGAAGATAACAGTATTGTGGGCGAAGAACGATTGTTGGAAAGCGAAGGAAGACGGTTTAGGGATGTACTGGATGGAGCCGATGGAGCGATTTATGCACTCACCGACGGTGATAATGCTGTGATATATCGTATTGGACTGTAAAGAAATCTTATTTGTGGATATAGCTAAAGAGAATGATTTTAAAAGTGGAATAACGGAAAGGACCTAACACATCATACTTTTGCTACATCGCATCACACTTTGATGCTCAAAACCTTATTGATTTGGGCATATTGCACTTTTACTAAAAGCCCGATAAAAAGGCCAGAAACAAAACGCTTCCCTTTAAAATTTACTAAAGCTGGTTTTTAGTTTGGCAAAATTTCTGGCTTATATCGGTTTTAATCTATAGATTCCTCCACCATCAACACCGATATAGAGAAAACCGTCTGGCCCTTGTGTGATTGACCTTATGCGTTTCCCAAAATCTTGTAGCAAACGTTCTTCATGAACTACTTGGTTATTTTCAATCACCAATCGGTTTAAATGGGTTTTAGCCATGGCTCCCAAAAAAAGATTGCCTTTCCAGTTTTTATAGCGATTGCCCCAATAAAATTGCATGCCACTGGGAGCAATGGAAGGAACGTAATAGTAAAATGGCTGTTGCATGCCTTCCTTATGGGTAATTCCCGCTCCAATAGGAGTATCATCATAGTCGATGCCATGGCAGATAATGGGCCACCCGTAGTTGTGCTTTGGATGAATTCTGTTGATTTCGTCCCCACCTTTAGGCCCATGTTCATGTGACCAAATTTCCCCGGTTTCAGGATGTATGGTCAGACCTTGGGGATTTCTGTGCCCGTAACTCCAGATTTCCGGCGCAGTATCCAATGAATCCATAAAAGGATTGTCCATGGGTATTCTCCCATCATCGTGAATACGAAGAATTTTTCCCAAATGGTTGGAAAGAGTCTGCGCAGAATCCATTAGGTCATACCGATCACCCATAGATACAAAAAGATAATTGTCTTGTATGGCCATTCGATTTCCATAATGACTAGAACCCTTGTAAAATGGAAAAACGGTAAAGATACGCTCAATTTGCACCAACGAATCCGCATGTAATTTGCCCCGATCAATCACCATGGTGCTTCTAATGGAATCGCCAATGGAATGTGAAAAATAGAGCCATTGGTTCTGCTGAAAGTCAGGATGGGGAAGAATGTCCAACGCTCCACCATCTCCAGCGGCATATGATTTTGGGATACCTTTTAGAAGAGTTTTAGTCCGTGCTTTTACATCAATGAGGAATATCTCATTCGAAAATCGGTTCGTGACCAGCATCTTTTGTTCCGATATAAAGGCAATGGCAAAAGGAATCTGTACACCATCAACAACCTGTTCCAGTTCAAAAGGGAATTCTTCACCTTGAAAAACAAGACTCTTTTCTTCCGATTGGCAAGCTGTCAAAAAGATTGTGAAAACCAGAACCAATAAAAAACAGTAGTAGAGATTTAATTTGAAATACATTATGATGATATAAATTGATGCAAACATCTTGGAATGCCTTAAAAGGAAATAGTCAATTTACATATCACTTTTACTGATTTATGAATCCATCAATGTTTGTAATTTGAACAAACTCCAATAAAAATGGGGACCATATCAGCCAGAGGGTGGTTCAAGTTTTGTTTTCCGAAAGAAATTCATTGAGCATGAGTCCGCCTTTGCCTGAACTATTCTTTTTAAAATATCCATTTGAAAATTTCACTTGTCTAACTAAAGATTTAAAATATCTTCATAAAGTTGTTGCAGTTCAGATAGGGTAAATTGTTTGGGCAGCAGTTCCTCGATTCCCAATAGATCTCTAGGTTGTCCTTTAACCCAGTAAGTGCATAAAGGTAGGTTGTGAGCGGATTCTTGTATAGTTTTATGTGCTTCCATTACGCCTCGGGCAACTTTCAGTCATCAGTAAATTCTCCTACTGACCTCTTGATCAATAAAAGATTTGACCGGTTCTCCACAAAGGCAAAAATGTCAATATCTGTAGTCATTGAACACTCAAATGCATCAAGATTTACTTGAAAATTTTGAAGAACCGGTAAATCAACTTCTTTTTT
The DNA here is from genome assembly GCF_040705235.1 of Allomuricauda sp. ANG21. NCBI lineage: Bacteria > Pseudomonadati > Bacteroidota > Flavobacteriia > Flavobacteriales > Flavobacteriaceae > Allomuricauda > Allomuricauda sp. ANG21. The sequence goes on from NZ_JBFCVT010000011.1 coordinate 114,702, forward strand.
ATTACCCATTTCATTTTTTTATTGGCACAAAACGTCTAAATTAGCAAATGCGTAAAAAGTACACAGAAATACCATTTTTTTATTAAATGAATCAAATCCTTTAAGGGAAGGGGAAAGATGACGAGCGAACTTTTTAATATTTCAGGCAGAGTGATTCTCATTACGGGTGGAACCGGTGTGCTTGGTTCAAGTATGGCTGAATATCTGCTTTCCCAAGGTGCTAGGATTGCAATTTTGGGGCAGACCCAGAAGAAAGTAGAAGAAAGAGTCAAATCATTTGAAGCGAACTATGACCATATCCTTGGTTTTTCAGGAAGCGTGTTGGACAAGAATTTTTTACAAAGTGTCAGAAAAAGTATTGTTGATGCTTGGGGAAAAATCGATGTGCTTATCAATGCAGCAGGTGGGAACATGCCAGGTGCCGTGATAGGCGAAGGTCAGACTATTTTCGATTTAAAAATGGAGGACTTCAGAAAAGTCTCTGAATTAAACTTGGATGGCACTGTAACCCCATCTTTGGTTTTTGGGGAGCAAATGGCAGCGCAAAAACATGGATGCATTCTCAACGTCTCTTCCATGGCAGCAAGTAGGGCACTGACACGTGTAGTAGGTTATTCCACGTCAAAAGCCGCTATTGATAATTTTACCAAGTGGATGGCCACCGAACTGGCCCTAAAATTTGGGGAAGGCCTTCGAGTCAATGCCATTGCACCTGGATTTTTCATCAGTAATCAAAATAGAAACCTGTTGTTAAAAGAAGATGGCAGCTACACCGAAAGAGGACAGACCATAATTAAAAATACCCCTATGAAACGCTTTGGCAGGGCAGAAGAATTGCATGGAGCCGTGCATTGGCTCATTAGTGATGCAGCCAGTTTCGTGACAGGAACCATTGTTCCTATCGATGGTGGGTTTAGTGCGTTTAGTGGTGTTTAGAAATGAAACAGAGCGTGAGTTGATATTACATCAATATTATAGTAAAATGAAACAAACCAAGATTGTTTTTTTATGGATTCTTGCTGTGCAGCTTATGGGTTGTGGACAGGAAAATTCCATAAAGACAATCCGTTTGGCTCATGGTCTTGATGTGAACCACTCGGTGCACAAGGCTATGGTTAAAATGGGAGAGGATATGAAGGAGCTCTCACATGGAAAACTCCGAATCGAGATTTATCCCAGCCAACAACTGGGCACTGAACGTGAGATTTTGGAACTGATACAATTGGGAAGCCTTGACATGACCAAGGTGTCCGTAGCCACCTTGGAGAATTTCGCCCCAAAGACTAGGATTTTGGGACTCCCATACCTGTTTGAAGACCGTGAACATGCCTTTGAGGTGCTGGACGGCCCCATCGGGCAGTCACTTTTGGACAACGCAGAACAATTCAGGTTAAAGGGACTTGGCTACTATGATGCGGGCTTCCGAAGTTTTTACACCGAGCATGAACCCATAAAAAGTCCTGATGATCTGAAGGGTCTTAAGGTCAGGGTAATGGAAAGCATAACTGCAATGGACATGGTAAAAAGTTTGGGCGGGTCACCCACGCCCATTTCCTGGGGAGAACTTTATACATCGCTCCAGCAGGGCGTTGTGGACGGGGCGGAGAACAATCCTCCTAGTTTTTATCTTTCAAGACATTACGAGGTCTGTCCCTACTACGCTTTGGACGAGCATACCTTTTCGCCCGACGTGTTGATCGTTGGCACCCAGTTCTGGGACAAGCTGACCCAAGAAGAGCAAAATTGGGTCGATACTGCGGTTAAAAAATCGTTGCAACATCAACGGATTTTGTGGGCCGAATCGGAGGCGGAAGCTTTGCGGGAGGTAAAAAAGGCAGGAGTTGAGATTTCATATCCCAACAAACAACCTTTTAAAGAGATGACCCAAGATATGTACAAAGCGTATGAAGATGACCCCGAACTGAACAGAATGATACAAGAAATCAAATCCCTCGCAGACTAATGGAACTCAAGAAAAAAGTGGACAAAGCTTTGGGGCATATCCTTGTTGTGATTATGGGCCTAATGGTGGTGAATGTGCTCTGGCAGGTGTTTAGCAGATATGTTTTGGGACAGCCCAGTGCCTTCACCGATGAGTTGGCCAGATACCTTATGATATGGTTGGGACTGTTGGGTGCAGCCTACGTTTCCGGGAAAGGTGGCCATGTTGCCATTGATATCCTTGCAAAACGTTCAAGTGTGCAAAAGCAGAGGTTACTCAAAAGAATGGTCTGTGGCTGTATTATCTTTTTTTGTCTAACCGCAATGGTTATCGGTGGCAGTTGGCTGGTCTATACCACCCATGAGCTTAAGCAGCTCTCTCCCGCATTGGGCCTGCCCTTGGCTTATGTTTACTTGGTGATTCCAATCAGCGGTCTTTTGGTGGTGTACAACAAAACATGGGAAATATTGGAAGCATGAGCATTACGGAATACATACCGCTCCTTGTCTTGATTATAAGTTTTATCGGCCTCTTGGCCATGGGTGCTCCCGTGGCGTGGAGCATCGCCATTTCATCACTGTTGACCTTGTTGGTCAGTGTGCCCATGTTGCCCGCATTCGCTACCATATCGCAACGCATGGCTACGGGGCTGGACAGTTTTGCGCTCTTGGCCATTCCATTTTTTGTATTATCGGGTGAACTGATGAACCAAGGCGGTATCGCCCATCGGTTGATTGCCTTTGCAAAGACCTTGGTGGGGGCGCTTCCTGGTGGCTTGGCCCTGATCAATGTAATATCGGCCATGCTCATGGGGGCCATTGCAGGGTCGGCTCTGGCGTCCGCATCGGCCATGGGGAGCATACTTGGTCCGGAAATGGAAAAAGAAGGGTATGATAAAGAGTTCGGGGCCGCGGTGAACATTACATCGGCAACCACTGGGCTGGTAATACCCCCCAGTAACATTTTGATTGTATATTCCCTAGCAAGTGGTGGAGCATCCATTGCCGCGCTATTTTTGGCGGGATATATCCCAGGATTGCTCACAGGTCTGCTGCTCATGATCGTTGCCATGCTGTGGGCCAAGAAAAAAGGATACGGAAAGGGGGAACGAAGTTCTTTGAAACAGGTTTTCAAGACCTCTATTGATGCCGTTCCAAGCCTATTGTTGTTGGTCTTGGTAATTGGTGGAATAGTAGCTGGAATCTTTACTGCAACGGAAGCTTCCGCGATTGCAGTCCTCTACAGCCTATTGTTGGGCTTTGTCTATAAACAGATAAGTTTTGGGAAACTCCCTGAAATCTTTCTGAACGCATCGGCAACTACCGCCATTGTAATGTTGTTGATAGGGGCCTCGATGAGCATGTCCTGGGTGCTGTCATTTGAACATATCCCCCAGGAGATAAGTTCCGGACTTTTGTCCATCACCGACAACAAAATAGCCCTTTTGCTCATCATAAACCTGATATTGCTTTTTGTGGGTATCTTTATGGACATCACCCCCGCCGTGCTCATATTCACGCCCATATTCTTACCCATTGTCACAAAATTAGGAATAGATCCCGTGCACTTTGGAATCATCATGATCTTGAACCTTTGTATTGGGCTGTGTACTCCCCCGGTCGGTTCGGTGCTATTTGTTGGGGTGGGCATTGCAAGAACATCCATTGAAAAAGTCATAAAACCATTATTGCCACTTTTTTTAGCGATGATTGTAGCGCTGTTCCTCATAACCTATTTCCCGGGCCTTAGCCTGTGGTTGCCAAGACTATTTGGATTATAATCGATGTAAAATGAAAATAAAAAAACAATGATACACAAAATGAGAAAACTAAAATATGGCATTATGGCACTTCTTCTAGGATGGGGCTGTACCAATGCTCCAAAGGATGACACACCTTGGATTGATTTATTTGATGGTACCTTGAATGGATGGACCCAAAAAGGGGGTGAAGCCAATTATACCATTAAAGAGGATATGATTGTGGGATCAACAGTGCACAATACCCCGAACTCCTTTTTAACCACAGAAAAAATGTATGATGACTTTATTTTGGAGTTGGAATACAAAGTGGATTCTACCATGAATTCCGGAATACAGGTTAGAAGCAATAGCTTTCCATATTATCAAAATGGAAGGGTGCATGGCTACCAGATTGAGATCGATCCTTCAGATAGGGCATGGAGTGCTGGAATTTATGAAGAGGGAAGAAGAGGTTGGTTAGTCACTTTGGACAACAATTCCGAAGCGCAAAAGGCCTTCAAACAAAATGAGTGGAACCATTACCGTATTGAAGCCATTGGCGACACCTTAAGAACGTGGATCAATGGCGTACCCACAGCCAACTTGATAGATGAAAAAACGGCAAGTGGATTTATTGCCCTACAAGTACACAGTATTGGAAAAGAGCAGAAAGAGGGCACTGAAATCGCTTGGAAGAATATCAAAATTTTAACGGATAGTCTTTCAAAATATACCAAAGAAATGCCATTACCCCCAGTAATCACCAAGAATCAGCTTACCATTAATGAGGTAAACACTGACTGGGAACTGTTGTGGGATGGTGAGACAACGGAAGGATGGCGCGGTGCCCGGTTGGATGATTTTCCGGACAAAGGCTGGGTCATTGAGGATGGTGTACTCACCGTCCTATCAACGGGAGGGGAAGAATCCGCAGCAGGGGGTGATATTGTGACCACCGAACAGTATGGCGATTTTGAGCTCAAGGTTGATTTTAGATTAACCGAAGGGGCTAATAGCGGCATCAAATACTATGTGAACACAGACTTGAACAAGGGCCCTGGTTCATCTATTGGGTTGGAATACCAAATTTTGGATGATGCTGTCCACCCAGATGCCAAACTGGGCAACCATGAAGGTAGTCGTACGCTCGCTTCGCTCTATGATCTTATTAAAGCCGACCCCAACAAACCAGCAAATCCAATTGGAGAGTGGAACACGGCCCATATCGTCTCCAAGGATAATCATGTAGAGCACTGGCTCAATGGCATGAAGGTTTTGGAGTATGAACGCGGAAGTGATGCCTATAAGAAATTAGTGTCCGAAAGCAAGTATAAGGTATGGCCAAATTTTGGGGAGGCACCAACTGGCCCTATTTTGTTACAGGATCATGGGGACAGGGTAAGCTTCAAGAATATTAAGATAAAATCCATCAACAAACAGCAATAAAATGACCACAAGACGAGATTTCATCAAAAAAACGACAACAGGAACAGCCGCCGTCACATTGGGAAGCATGGTTCTTCCTTCCTGGGCCAATGCCCATATCCTAGGGGCCAATGATCAAATAAACTGTGCGGTAATTGGAGTAAGGAGTCGAGCTAAAGCGCACGTTTTGGCGATTCACCAAGATGTTAATGCCAAGATTCTGTACAGTTGTGAAGTAGACGATACCATAATCGAGGAACACAATGCTTGGTGCCAGAAACATATTGGTTATGTGCCAAAAGTTGAAAAGGATTTCCGAAAAGTACTTGAGGACAAGGATGTGGATGCCATTTTTATAGCTACACCGGAACATTGGCACGCTCCCATGGCTATCATGGGGCTTCAGGCGGGGAAGCATGTCTATGTAGAAAAGCCCTGTAGCCATAATCCATATGAAAATGATCTTTTGGTGGCCGCTCGGAATAAGTATGGAAAAAAGGTTCAGATGGGGAACCAACAACGTTCCGCAAAAACATCACAATCTGCTGTAGAGGATATCAAAAAAGGAATAATTGGCGAAGTCTTCAAAGGTGAAGCCTATTATTCCAACAACCGTACCTCAATAGGAAATGGAAAATTGATAGACGTACCGCAGACGTTGGACTGGGAACTGTGGCAAGGCCCTGCACCCAGAGAAAAGTATAGGGATAACATCCACCCCTATAACTGGCATTGGTTCCGAAATTGGGGTACGGGTGAAATCCACAATAATGGTACCCACGAGATTGATATTTGCCGATGGGCCTTGGGAGTGGATTTACCCGACACGGTAACCTCCTTTGGCGGTAAATATACTTATAATGATGACTGGGAGTTCCCAGACAATCAACAGGTAACCTACACGTTTCCTGGAAATAAGTTCATTACATGGACTTCCCATAGTCGGGGTATCATGAAACCCGAACGACCTGGAAGGGGAATCACCATTTATGGAAGCAAAGGAACCATTGAATTGAGCAGAAACTTTTATAAATTGTATGATCTTGGTGGCAATCCTATCAAAATAGAATATGAAAGAGAGTTGAGCGCTACTACAAACACCCAAGGCATAGGTGGACTGGATGTTGACCATGTGGCCAACTTTTTCAATGCAATACGAAAGGATACCTCCTTGAATTCTGAAATAAGGGATGCCAGTGTTTCCACCATGCTTTGCCATTTGGGGAATATGGCCCATGATGCTGGTCATACACTTCAGGTCGATGCAAAAACCGGAAAGGTTTTAAATAGTGAAAAGGCCATGCAAAGTTGGAAACGGGACTATGAAAAGGGATGGGAGCCCAAATTATAATTAACTATGAAACGACGTGATTTTATTGTAAAAGGTAGTTTGGCCAGTTCGGCGGCACTCTACGCACCTTCTGTTTTGGGGTATGCAACCCAAAGCGCCAATGATACCATTAATATTGGTGTGATTGGAACTGGAGATCGTGGCGGAGGACTTATTCCATTCATCAATGAGATTCCGAATATGCGAGTAGTGGCCTGCTGCGATATCATTCCATTTCGACTTGAATCAGGACTTTCCAGAGTGAATGGAAAAGCGAAAGGCTATTCAGATTACCGAAAACTTTTGGAAGATCAAAATGTAGATGCTGTTTTGGTGGCCACACCGTTGAGTACACATTCCCAAATAGTTGTTGATGCCTTAAAAGCAGGTAAACATGTCTATGGGGAAAAAACCATGGCCAAAGGATATGACGGAATAAAACAATTGGTGGATGCGGCAGAAGCATCCGATAAAATTTTTCAAGCAGGGCACCAATACCACAGTTCCCGATTGTACACCCACATCGTGGATGAAATCAATAAAGGTAAAATCGGAAAAATTACCGCATTTGAGTGCCAATGGAACAGAAATGGTAATTGGCGTCGACCTGTACCAGACCCAAAATGGGAACGCATGATCAACTGGCGGATGTACAAGGAATATTCAGGTGGCCTTTTGGCCGAGCTTTGCTCACACCAACTGGATTTTGCCAATTGGGTACTGGGAGCCATGCCCGAAAAAGTTATGGGTGTGGGGGGTATCGATTATTGGAAGGATGGTAGGGAGACCTATGACAATATTCATTTGATATACAGTTACCCCAAAGGGGTAAAGGCATCATTTACGTGCCTCACAAGCAATGCTATGGGGGGTTATAAAGTAAAAGTATTGGGAGATAAGGGTGCTTATATTTTAGATTATGTGAAGGCTTGGTACTATCCAGAGGGAAGCTATCAAAAAGAGATAGGTGAGGTTGACGGTGTTTCTGGTGCCACATTGAATTGGGATGAAGGAAAAGGCATGCCTGTGAATTTTGACCACGAGGACCCTAGTAAACAGGCCTTAATTGACTTTAGGGATAATTTGATGAACAATACCCAGCCCATTTCAAATGCAAAAACTGGTGCCATGGCCGCACTTTGTGTTCAAATGGGATTGGATGCCATGTATGAAAATACCATTGTGGAAACAAAATCACAAAATGTTAAAGAGATATTGGGGTAGACCGGGATGTGGGGATACTATATCTAGCTGACAAAGAACTAATTAAATCCATAAGCAAAAAGGCACAATTCATTAANNTTAATGAATTGTGCCTTTTTTGATAGTAGGGACATACCTTTTCTAGCTATAGCTTACGATTACTGTTACTATTGATAAATTCGGACATAATCAATTTCCAAGGTATCCTCTGTAAACGTCTCCGGAACTTCACCGCCAAGAGTTCCTCCAATGGCAATGTTCAGAATCAAATAATGTTCATGATTGAAGGGCTTGTTGGTGGAATTTGAAAATTCATAGATCAAGGTGTCATCCACATAGGTCTTGATGGATTCGCTGTTCCATTCCACGGAATATACGTGAAACTCGGATGATGCCTCCGTTATGGGGGATTCCCCACCTTCTTCTTTGTATTCTTCAGTATTTAAATCTCCCCAATGAAAATGTGAAATCAAGATATTTTTATCCCATCCGGTCTGTTCCATAATGTCAATTTCACCACTCAAGGGCCACCCAACGCTTCCATACTGATCACCAAAGTAGTTGCCGGTTTCGTTCACATTGGCCCCCAAGGTCCAAATGGCCGGCCAGGTTCCCGCTTCACTAGGTAGTTTGGCCCGAACCTCAATCCTGCCATAAGTAAAAGCAAGCTTGGCGTTCAATCTGGCAGAGGTATATGCTTTGGTGCTGCCGCTAGCTGAATAATCTTCTTTGAAGGCCTTAATTTTTAACGTCCCATCACTTACAAAAGAGTTTTTGGGTCTATCGGTATAATGTTGCAGTTCATTGTTGTGCCAGCTTCCATTGTTTGGGGGAATGACTTGATGGTGCCATTTTTGAGTGTCTGGACTTCCTTCATATTCAAATTCATCCGAAAAAATCAAAGTGGCAAATGCTTCGTCAGATTTAAAAACTTCAACAGTAACGGTGTTTGTCACAAAATCACCCGATTCTGCATAGGCCCAGGCCACTATGGAATAGGAATGGGTGCCATCTTGGGTGAAGGTGTGTTCAAGGTTTCCTGTCTGACTTTCAATTTGGTCGCCATTTTCAAGCCGAAAGGCATATCTCACAGCATTGGTCGCCGATGCAGTTATTTGAATCCTCCCCGAACCATCCCCCATGGGATTGGCATCATTGGCACCAACAATAGTGACGTCCACGACCAAATCTGAAGGAAAATCATTGGGTTGCGAATCATTGGAACTACATGAGAGGACAAAAACCAAGGTCAAAAGGGATATGTTGAATAAACTCATTTTAAAATTTTGATGAATACATTTGTTGTTCTTTTTTTTCATAGCATTTTAATTTGGATGTTGACCCCTGCCCAAAGGACAGGAGTCTTTCCATTGGTAAACTAAGCTAACTCAAACTGCTCTCGTTTATTTTTAAGTTCCAATTTCCGATTAGTTGTGAAAGTATACATTGTCCACAAAAAGTGTCATTGATTCAGCCGGCTGTCCGGCATAGATAAGTTGGGCAATGTTGGCCCGCGTGGTCAATCCTGTAAAATCAGAAAGGGGAATGTCCAAGGATAGCCATGTGCCTTGCTCCGGATTGGATATGGTAATTTCGTGTTCCACATCATCACCTCCGCCATCAAAAGCTCCATTGGCCCCAAAATCCACTAGTTTTATTCTGATTTCAGTGGCATCTGCGGTCCAAACATCGGTGTGGAAATGGGTCATTCCTGTAGCATTTATTTGGTTGGCTACCGTTTCAATTCCCACAAAATTTAGATTGCTGTATTTTTTTACGGCATTGCTTGCAACTGAAATGTCCTCTAAGGTTGCTGCTGACCAATCTGTTCTCCAAGTATCTACAGGAACATCAGTATAGACATCACTGAACATTGAAATTACATTGGCTTCAGGAACCGTTGGGTCGGTCGCTGCCGAAGTAGGTTCCGTGGCCGGAGGATTGTAGAAATAAATGTTGTCCAAATAAATGGTTCCGTTTCCGTCAAACTTCAATTGGATGACATCGGTAAGGTCCACAACACCGGAAAACTCGGTTAGAGGGATGTCCACACTTACCCATTCTCCGGTGGTGATGGCAAAAGAGTGTGGGGTCTCAGCAGGCCCTGAACTGATCAGGTAACCGTTGAGTTCAGATGAATCGGCGGTCCAATAGTCCACATGGAGCATGGTCATTCCCGAAACATCCAGTGGTGAAGCGAACTGTGTTCCCTGATAGTTCAAGTTTGCATATTTTAAAGTGTTGTTGCCCGCGATATCCTCTTGGGTAACGATGGTGGCTTGTCCCCATGCTGGGTTGAAGTCCGTTCCGGCAACATTGGTATATGTGTCACTAAAGACAGAAATCACATTTGCTTCGGGAACAGTGGGTACCGGCGCTCCAGATATAGGTTCGGTGGAGACACCTGCTTCATTATAGAAAAAAACGTTGTCCACAAAAACTGTATTTTGTTTGGAGGGCGCCCCAACAAAAATCAGTTGTGAAATATGGGCTAGTGTGGTCAAACCGGTAAAATCAGATAATGGAATATCCAAACTTACCCATTCTTGTTGGGTTGGGTTTTCAAATACAATTTCGTGCTCGGTGTCGTCCCCACCATCAAAAGTGCCATTTGGTCCAAAATCGACCAGTTTAATTCTGAATTCGGTGGCATCGCCCGTCCAAATATCGGTATGGAAATGGGTCATACTGGTAGCATCTATTTGATTGGCCACGGTCTCGACACCGACAAAGCTCAACTCACTGTACTTTTTAACGGCGTTGCCTTCAATGATGATATCCTCCAAGGTGGCATCGGACCAATCTGTTCTCCAAGTATCCACGGGAACGTTGGTATAGGCATCACTGAAGAGCGAAATCACCTCCAATGGGTCAATGGTTGGGGCAGGGGCCGCAGTGGTAGGTTCGGAGGTTTCCCCCGGTTCTTCCACTTCGCCACCTTCACTCATCACAATATCATCAAAATAATGGGTGGTGGGTGCATCTTTTGGCCCGTTAAAGTCAAAGAACAAAACCAATCTGTCAAATTTATCCGAATCACTGGGTGAAAAAACAAAGGAAAGCTCTTCCCATGCATCGGCAACCGTTGTCTCCGCCTGCACTTCTTTGGAAATGGAACCATCAGCACTGTCCTCAAATTTCAACAATACAATTTGGTCCGCCGCTGGGGAATACACTTTTATGTTGACGGTCTGCATTTCAGTGAAATCGACCTTGCTGGCCAGGTCAAAGAAAAAACCGGCCCATGGTTCCACACCATCGGTTTGGTCATACTGTACCACTTTTTCAGAAGTATTTATGCCCGATGCATCAGGATTCTCCACATATTCCAAGGTGAACGATCCATCTTTTTCCCCAAAAAAAGTAACCTCGGGACCACCGCATTCAAAATCGATGCCCTCTGCAATTTCAGGTACAATGGTAGAAAATGTGCATCCTTCACCTGGTTCTGGTTCCGGCTCGGGCTCAGGAGCCACGTATGCCGAAGGAGGAGGGGTGTCATCCTCAACTTCGCAGGAAAGTATAGTGCCCAACATACCCAGCACACCTAATATGGATAGAAAGGGCAGTCTTGAAAGTAATCTCTTGCTGTTTGTGCTATACTTGTTCATTTTTTGCTGTTTTAATTAATCTTCTTTTGCACTGACGATTAGTTGTACCCTTCATTTTGAGGGTAATTGGGCCCTAAAAGGTCCATTTGCTGCTGTGGTATGGGCCAGTTCTCCATATATTCCCTAAGCAAAACTTTGGGATTTCCTTCTGGATATGATTCGTTCATGTTGTCATTGTTCATGTGATCCAAAAGGAATTCATACAGTTTTCCAGTTCTTTTCAAGGTGAACCAACGTTGTCCTTCAAAGGCCAGTTCGCGTGCTCCTTCATCTAAAATAGCCTGAAGGTCAATGCTATTGACTGGGTCTGTATTGGCCCTTTCCCTAACGGCATTGAGGTATTCCAACGCTTTTGTAGTGTTGTTCGCCATCATGTGCGCTTCAGCACCGATCAAATAGGTTTCTGCCAATCTATAGATCATGATGTTTTTGAAATGGTTACGATCTGTGGGCTCTACGGTCTCATCAAAAAATTTCAACACCCCGGGGTTTTGTCTTCGGTAATACAGCATGAACTCATTTTGGTCGGTCTCGCTGTTTTCGTACAAATCCAATGGGTCACCCAACTCTTTGCCTGGGGGAAGTGCACTTTCATCATTATAAGCATACTCGAAAATGTAATAGGTATTGTTTTTTCGATTGTCATCTGGGTCTTCGTTGAGCAAGTCTATTATGTATTGGTTTAACGAGATGAAACCTGCTCCTGCACCACCGTTTTCAACGGATTGGATAAGTCCTGGAGCATCAGAATAGGCTGAAACCATGTTCCAACTCATGATGTGTTGGCTGCCTCCTCCAATGGTCTCCCTTTCAAAATTGATGGCAAACAACGTTTCAGAGTGGTCCAATTCTCCGGCAAATACTTCTTCTGTGGCCACCAAACTGTGGTTGCCACTGGTGATAATGGCATCAGCTTGTGCAGCGGCTTCGGTCCAATCCTCTTCCCACAAGGCCACCATGGCTCTTAGATGCCGTGCGGCTCCCTGTCCCCATCTGCCAAATTGCTCTGGATTGTAATCCAAATTGTCGATGGCAAAATCCAAATCGGACCGTAGCAAGGAGAAAATCTCTTCAACCGAGGATTTGTCCTGGGGGACATCGAAGGCATTTTCAGGGGTGGTGGGTTCCGTGGTAATGAAAATATTGTTGAACAGCCTGTAGAGGGAAAAATAGGCATTGGCCCGCATACATTTGGCTTCGGCCAAAATCTGATTTTTGCGGCTCTCGTCTATGTCCTGTAAGTTTTCCGCCCCTCTAATAATGGCGTTGCAACGGTCCACAATTCTGTAATGGTGCACCCAGTGGGCATTGATACCGGAAGTGGTTCCAAAATCACCCAAACTGGCTCCCCACAACAATCGACTATAGAGCGATACTTCTCCAGTTATCCCCACCCCCAAATCACTTTTGGCTTGCAGGATCAGGGGATAGGTACCGTTTAAACTAAGGTCTTGATAAATTTCCCGGTTAAGGCTGTAGAGCCCTACCACGGCTGACTCCAATCCTTCAGGAGTGGTGTACAGGAAATCCACGGAGGTATTGGAACGTAGCTTATCTTCTAGAAAATCCTTTTCACAGGAAGAGAGCATTGCAAGGGCAAAAACCACTGCAAAAATTCTTTTTGATACTATATTAAGGTTCATGTTTTTCATATCAATTTTTTTAAAATCCTAATTTGACACCTAGGGTTATGTTTCTGGTCTCTGGGAAAGCGGTTTCAAATCCGTTGATTGGGTTCTGCTCTGGGCTGTACGACCTAAAATCGGTGAATGTGAACAGATTTGTCCCGGTTAGATAGAATTTGGCACTTTGTAACCCTATTTTGGAGAAAGTCCTTCTGGGGACGTTATATCCTAGTGTCAAGGTGCGCAAACGAACATAGGAAGCATCCCTCACCGCAAATGGAAACAAGTGCAAATGCGTGTCCGGTTTTGGTCTTGGGTATTCTGTGGAGGGAAATTCGGGCGTGTAGTATTTGGCCCTGATTCCATTTATGGCCCCTTTCCAAAGTTCGCCGTTGGCTAGGACCGGATTTAACCTGGTGGCTCCTTGGACAATATAAATATCAGCGAACAGGTCAAAGTTTTTATAGGTAATGGTATTGGTAATGGAACCGTACCAGTCTGGGTCTGTATTGGTGAACACATTGTCCCTGTCATCAATTTGACCATTTCCATCTTGATCAACGACCCTAACATCCCCGGGCTGCGCCAATGGATTTCCAGAGCTTGCAATATCGTCACCTTCTTGATAGATACCATCGTATTTGGGCAACCAGATATTGTTGATGGATTGTCCTACGGACAACCTTCTGCCAAACGTATCGGTTATATCGATTTGGTTTCCTTCCTCATCCAGTTCTCCTGTAAGTGAAATTACTTTGTTTCGGTTTCGTGAGAAAATCAGTCCCAAAGACCATGTAAAATTCTCTTTCCGAATAAAATTGGTATTCAATGTGGCCTCAATACCTTGGTTTTCCAGTTCGCCAACATTGAATCGGATTACATTGAAGCCTGTTGTTCCTGCAATGGAACGGTCCAAGAGCAAATCAGTGGTGTTTGCTTTATAATATTCAAAAGTTCCCTCAAAAAGGTTGTTGAAAAGCCTAAAATCGAGTCCTGTATTCAAAGTGGCAGTGGTTTCCCACTTTAAGTTGGGATTGGGCAAACGGGAAGATGCTGTTGCGCCGGCCACTGTTTGATCACCAAATACATAAGGGCGGTCATCAGCCACTCCCAAGGATTCCAAAGGATTGATACCTTGGTTTCCGGTAGCACCGTAACTTACCCTAAATTTCATTTCATTGATGGCATCCACATTTTGCATAAAGGGTTCATTGTGCATTTTCCAGGCAACAGAGGCCGCAGGGAAGAAGCCCCATTTGTTGTTTTCAGCAAATACGGAGGCACCATCGGCACGCGCCGTAGCTTCCAAAAGGTAACGGTCCAAATATCCGTAGCGCAGTCTTCCCAAAAAGGAAAGCAGTCTTCGTTGGGAAACATCCCTGAAATTATTGAGCAGGGTAGTGGCATTGCCATTGTAAAGCAAGGCATCATTAGTGAAACCAGACTTGTCTATTTGTGTATACTCATTGCTCTGTTCGTCAAAAGCATGAACAAAGGTTAGGTTTAAATCGTGGTTATCATTGATTTGTGGGGTGTAGTCCACGATGTTCTCCACAAGAACTTGTTTAAACAGGGTGTTGGATAACACACCAAGGCCGTCAATGCCTTCATCCCCTCCTGAGTGCAATGAGGTTCGATAAAGTCCTCTATTGGTATTTCTGTTTCTTAAGAAGGTTTTTAGGGTGTAGCTTAGGTTGGGTGTAAAATTGTACACCAAACTTAAATTGACGTCGGTTAGGTTAATCTTGGTGTCATCGGTAGATTCCCGTTGGTCCCATAAGGGATTCACAGCGGTGTTTGATGGGCCTAAATAGAACTTCACAAGTTCACCTTCGTCATCAAATGGTTTTGCCAACGGGGTAATGGTGGTAAAGTTAAGTCCTCCGGTCTCTCTATCCTGAGTGGCATTCTGATAGTTAAGAATTCCTCGGAAGAGAAGTTTTTCCGTTAGCTTTTGCTCTATATTCAATTTAAAAGTACCCCTGTCGAATCCTGAATTTGGAATGATACCTTCTTGGGTAAAATAGTTTACGCTGGAGTAGACCTTGGTTTTTTCACTTCCTGCCGAAAAACTCAAAGAGTGACTTTGTATAACGGCATCTCGCAACACCAAGTCTTCCCAATCCACAAAGTTTTGGTTTTCTATGGCTTCCAATTCAAAAGGGGAGAAAATATTCTCATCACTCAGATAAGCACCGGTAAACCTGTTTCTGTTGGCTTCCCTTCTAAGATCAATGAATTGTTGTCCATCATATTGATTGAAGTTTTTGGTCAAGGTTTGCACCGTGGTATACCCATGGTAGTCTATAGTTGCCTTTCCGATTTTTCCGGATTTGGTGGTGACCAAGATTACACCGTTCGATGCCCTTGACCCGTAAATGGCCGTAGAAGAAGCATCTTTAAGAATTTCAATATTGGCAATATCGTCTGGGGCTACATCATTAAGGTTGTCAAAGGGCAATCCGTCCACAATGATCAGTGGGGAGTTTCCATTGGGTGCCACGGAAACATTACCTCTAATAACAATGTTTGAGTTACCACCTGGTCGGGCATCGGCCAAGTTTACCTGAACGCCCGCGGCCCTACCACGGAGCATCTCAGATACGTTGGTTGTGGGGACACTGGTGGCTTCCTCCACTTCCACACTTGCCACGGAGCCTACTACGTTACTTTTCTTTTGGGTACCGTAACCAACCACAATGACTTCATCTAAAGCTTCAGTGTCCTCACTAAGAACAATGCTCATTACATTCTGTGTTCCCACAAGGACTTCTTGGGTTTCAAACCCAACATAACTGAAAACCAGAGTATCGTTGTTTGATACATCTTCTATGGTGAATTCCCCATCAAAATTGGTGACCACACCGTTTGTGGTTCCCTTCACAAGTACATTTACCCCCGGTATGGGACCGGTAGCATCGGATACTGTACCGGTAACGGTCTTTCCTTGTGAAAATCCATAAGCTGTACATAGGAGCACCATTAATTTTACAATGCCATATCTCATTTTAGAGCGATTTTGTTTGAAGGTAAAATTAGGGGGCTTAACGTATTCTTAACAAAGGATTCACCTCTATAAAAAACCTACATCAGCAAAATTTAAGGCCTAAAATTGATTATTTGATATAATAAGGCCTCAAAACATAAGGAATTACAAATATTTAGCGGTTTTGACGAGTTCTTTTAAAATCGGGTAAAGTAATGTGAAAATCAACAGAAGTAGAGTTGATGTAGAGGTATTTTTAAGATTTGTAGAGTGGAGAAGATAGAAAGTAGAGTTGCGCTAAAAGTTTAAAATATAGTCTGTAAGGTTATTTTGGTGTGGAAGGTTAAACTTTTTGCGAAGCCGATAGCGCTTCATTTCTACACTTTTTACCGAGATGTTAAGGAGCGGGGCTATCTCTTTTGATGAGAGGTTCAACCGCAAATAAGCGCACAATCGTAAATCATTGTTGGTAAGGTCCCCGTGCTTGGATTTTATCCTTTTCAGGAAATCTTTATCGGCGTTGTTGAAGGCATCCTCAAAAAATTTCCAGTCGTCTTCACTATTGATGTTTTGATCTATTTCCTTGATAACGGTCTTAATGCTTCTTCCCTTGTCAGAAATGTTGTTCAATTGGGATTTTAAATGGGACAGGAACTTGTTCTTTTTAAGGATACTCATGGTTGAAATGGCCAGCTCACGATTCTTGTTTTCAATTTCATCCTGAAGCTTATCGTTGAGTATCTGCGCAATCCGTTCCTTTTCCTGAAGTTTTCTACGCTCCAGTTCCTTTTCGTTCTTTTTGATCAGCGATTCTTGTTTTTTGCGGTAATATCTTTTGTACAATCTATGGACCAAGATGAACAATAGTGACAAGGCTAGCACATAAACCACAATGGCACTGTTGGATAGATGCCAAGGTCTCGCAATGGAAAACTCATAAGAAGCCATATTTTCCGTGGGAACGTTGCCAACCATTGCCCTAACTCTAAAGGAATATTCACCAAAGGGTAGATTTTTAAAGGTGGTCTCAGAAACTTCGGTCCATTCACTCCATTCGTTGTAAATTCCTTCCAATTTATGTTGATATCGTACCTCGGTATATTTATCGAACTCTGTTACACCATACTCAAATTTTATGTTGTTGTTGGAATAAGTGAACTCGCCAACGGATTGAGGGGAAATCTTAGTGGAGGCATTTCGGTAATCACCATAATAAATGGTATTTATTTTTATGGTATTGGTGATGGAGGTGACCCTGTCCAAATCTAGGGTAACATAACCGTTGGAACTTCCTATGAGATATTCGTTGTCCGCTATTCTGGAGATATTCTCAAACCCTGAAACACCAAGATTGCTCCTCAAAGTGCTTGGAATGGGAATTTTGCTAGTGCTCAATTTACCACTTAAGGTGCTTTGGGAAATATATTTGATGCCATTTTCGGTGAAAAACCAGAGCTTTTGCCCTGTGGTATCCGGTATAATAATGCTGATAGGGTTCCCATCCTCTGCAAAGATCATTTGGGTCAATGTGCTGTCCAAAGTAATCTCGTTTAAACGATTTTTTAAGGTGTAAACGCCAGTATAGGTCTTGTAATATAACTGATTCTTAAACATAAATATATTGGAACTGTGACCAACCGGTTCCTTATTGACCACATTTTTTGGTCGCTCAAGATTATTTTCCAATTCAATATGATACAGCCCCTTTTGCTCATGGTTCACTACGATTTCCAAGGAGTCCAAAATCTCAAAAAATCGACTGGAAATGTTAAAATCCTCAATGGTATTTCGCAGTTGCCAAGATCCTGTTTTCTTTTCCAAAACGCTGAGGCCATTATAATTTCCCTGTAGAATAAGATCGGGATTGCTTCTTATGGGTTTTACACCCCACGTTCCCGGAAAATCGGAAACCAGTGTTGCACGGTTTTCATCCACTACAAAAGTACCGCTGTTATGTCCACAAAAAATGGTGGAATCCACCAGCTGCAGGTTCCAGACCTGACCTTCGGTCCCTCTCACTAACTTGAATTCTTCCGAAGTGTCCTCTCTTCTATAGAAGAGCCCTTGGTTGGTGCCCAAATACAAATAGCCGTTATGGTTGAGTGCTGCATAGACCAACCCAATGTTTCCCAATTTGTCAGTATACTCGTTAAAAGGTGAGTAGAGGTTGATGACACTTATGCCATTGTCGAGCCCCAACCACAAATTATGGTCCATGTCCTCAAACAGAGATAGCACGGTATTGTTGTTGAGCCCTTTTGCTTGATTGATGTTACGTATTAACCGCCCACCCGATGACACATGGTAAAAGCCATTTGATATGCTGCCAAGCACATAGGAGCCATCATTTAAACGTATGCTGCTGTACAACTTTACGTTCAGCAAATCAAGATCTGTTGACCATGGTGATAGCGACTCAAAATCGTATCGGTAAAAATGGGCATCTTCGGTAACAATTAATAGCTCTTCGCCCAGATCATAAATTCCAATTATAGATCGGTTTGCCAAAATGGGGTGGTCGTCCACAAGTATGGGTACCCCGTTTTCAATTGTAAAAAGACCTTGCTTCGCCTTTTGGAAATAAACTTTTCCCTTTACCAAATTAAGATTGGCCTTGGCAGAATTGGCCTCGATAACCTTGAAGTTGTCCTCTAATTGATCGTAGATATAGATACGGTCCAAGGATTGAAATAGCACCCAGTGATCCAAGGCAAGAATGTCCCAAAACTCCTCATCTTCAGAAAGAGGCATCTTCAATCGTTCGGATAACGAGGTATATAAAAGTTGGCCAGTTTCGTCCTTTGTCCAGAACCCAAACTCACGGTAAGAACCTACATATATGTGGTCGTTGACCACTTTTATGGATCGAATAATAGATGAGGAGGGAAGGTTATATCTGTGCCATCTAGTTCCATCAAACTCCAAAAGGCTAGTATGGTTGGCCACATAGATGTTCTTGGAACTTGATTGGGAAATGCCCCAGTTTTGATATTCGCCATTGTACTCCTTTGGTGTGAAATTTTGAATAGGGGGCAACTCTTGGGAAAAGAGATTGAAACTGCAGAATGCCAGAATAAGAATGATAATTGGCTTCAATCCATGTGGTTTTAGTCAAGTACTGATACCCATTGAAGATAAAAAATATGACCAATTCTTGCTAAAAAAAGAATAAAAATCCATGTCAAAAATAGACTCAAATACCTTCCTTTGTCTTTATCCGCCCTTGCCATGCCCTTGAAACCCATTGCTTCCAAGCTACCTGAACTTCGGATTTTTAAACCAGTTATAGAAGGGGACCTAAGACCTCCCAAACATTTTCGGCCACTATTTTTTGCCCTTCAACAGTAGGGTGTATGCCATCACTTTGGTTAAGGTCAGGTATTCCGGCAACATTCTCCAGTAGAAACGGAATTAAGTATACGTTTTCTTTTTCGGCCAATTCGGGGAATATATTTTCAAATCTAGACGTATATTCAAGACCCATGTTTGGCGGGATTTTCATTCCTGCCAAAATAATTTCCGCATCAGGCAGCTTTTCCTGAACCATATCTACCATCGCTTGAAGATTTGACTCGGTTTCATTGAGTGGAACACCGCGGAGACCATCATTCGCACCCAATTCAATAATAACTATGGAAATACCATCTTCAAGCACCCAATCCAACCGATTCTTTCCGCTTGCTGTGGTTTCACCAGATAAACCGGCATTGATAACGCGATAATCCAAACCCAATGAATCAATTCGTTGTTGAATTAGAGTTGGAAAGGCTTCTCCCATTTCAAGACCATATCCCGCGGTTAGACTATCACCAAAAAAAAGAATTTTCTTTTTGGAATCACTTGAAGAGGCCTTTGTCTCAGTTTCAACATTAGATTCTTCCTGATTTTTTTTCTCTGAGGTTTTTCCACCGCACCCCAAAAGTAGGAGAGTCAAAAAATAACAAAACATTAACTGCTTGCGTTGCTGTGGAATTTTTCTGATGAAGGTCAATTTTAGTATTTTGAGAGTTTTAACCAAAAGCATATATGTCAAAGATATTAAAAGTTCAAAACCTCAATAAGACATATCGGAGTGGAGAACACGATCTCAATGTACTAAATGATGTTTCTTTTGAAGTGGAGCGTGGCGAGACATTTGCCATTGTGGGTCCGTCGGGTAGCGGAAAGACCACACTACTGGGGTTATGCGCAGGTCTTGATATTAGCAACGAAGGGAATATATGGTTATGTGGTGAAAATTTGGCAGAACTTGATGAGGATGGAAGGGCTAGGTTAAGAAATGAGAATATAGGCTTTGTGTTTCAGGATTTTCAACTATTACCCACCCTAACGGCTTTGGAAAACGTGATTGTTCCTTTGGAACTTCGAGGCATAAAAAAAGCCGCAGTACACGGTAGGGAACTGTTGGCAAAAGTGGGATTGGAAGATCGTGCTGGACATTACCCTTCACAACTTTCGGGAGGGGAGCAGCAGCGTGTGGCCTTGGCCCGCGCGTTTGCCAATAAACCTTCTATTTTATTTGCCGATGAGCCTACCGGGAATCTGGATGACGAAACCGGTGCCAAGATTGAAAAATTGTTGTTTGAACTAAATAAAGAACAAGGAACCGCTTTGGTTATAGTGACGCATGATTTGGAGTTGGCGCAAAAGACCGACAAAAGTATTCGGCTACGGTCCGGTAAATTTGAGGAAAGTTATAGCTGATGCAGGAAGGGCAGAAAAAACGCACAGGAATAGGGTGGTTGTTTAAGATGGCATGGCGAGACGGAAAAGCAAGCTTTGGCAAGCTTTTGTTGTTTATTTTTTCCATTGCGCTGGGAGTAGCTGCAGTTGTCAGTGTACATTCCTTCAGCGGGCTGCTCAAAGAAAATATTTCATCACAATCCAAAGAACTTCTAGGTGCCGATTTTGTCATTGAAAGTGATAAGCCGGTCAATGACAGGGTCATTGGAATTATGGATTCCCTGGGTGGGGCTGATGCCAAGGAAATCAATTTTCTTTCCATGGGCGCTTTTCCAGGGAATGAAGGCACTAAACTGATGGAGGTCCGGGGTGTTGAAGCTGGTTTCCCCTTTTATGAAGGTTTGGAGGCCAATCCAAGTTCAGCTAAAGATAATTTTCGAGAAAATGGAGCATTGGTGGATGCCACCACCATGATTCAATTCAATTTAAAAGTAGGGGATAGTATAAAACTTGGAGCGGTAACATTTCCCATTGTCGGAGCTTTAAAAACAGTTCCAGGGAGTAATTCAGTCTTTGGTGCCATTGCCCCTCCGGTATTGATTCCATACAATTATATCGAAGCCACAGGTCTTGTACAAACAGGAAGCCGTATCGACTACAAGTATTATTTCAAAGCAGATGTAAGTCAGGATATGGAACTGCTTGAAGATGAGCTTGACCCTGTCCTCGACAATGAAGATGCTGATATTGATACGCATGTATCCGAAGCAAGGCGTATGGGGAGACGGTATGAAAATTTTGGAAAGTTCTTGAATCTGGTGGGATTTATTTCGCTTTTGTTGGGTTGTGTTGGTATCGCAAGCGGAATGAGCATTTACATTCGGATGAAATTAAAATCCATTGCTGTTCTTAAATGTTTGGGAGCCACCAAATGGCAGAGTTACCTCATATTTTTTGTTCAAGTTGCCTGTATGGGGCTTATTGGCGGATTGTTGGGTAGTTTGGCAGGTTATTTTATTCAGCGGTTGTTCCCGGTATTGCTAGGGGACTTGCTTCCTGTGGACGTTGGGATTTCCCTCTCTTTACAAAGTATAGTATTGGGAGTTGCTTTGGGCATAACCATGTCGGTTCTCTTTGCATTGTACCCTTTGATAAAGACATTGTACGTTTCCCCATTGCAGACATTACGAGTGGTAGAAGAGAAGAGGACTCGTTCCTTCAAGTATACCATTTTAGTTGGAGCGGCGATTGTCCTGTTTGTGCTTGGGTTTTCGTATTGGCTTTTGGGTGATTTGGAACGGTCGCTGTTCTTTGTATTGGGTTTAATCGTAGTTTTCTTGATTCTAACCGGAGTGGCCCAATTTTTTATGGGCCTTTTAAAGCGATTTTTTCCATATTCCTGGAGCTTTACGGCTCGCCAAGGCCTTCTAAATCTGTTCAGACCACAGAATCAGACCCTTATTTTAGTACTGGCCATCGGTATTGGAACATTCCTGATTAGTACCTTGTATTTAACCAAGGACATGCTCTTGCAAAAAGCAACTATAGAAGATAGGGCCAATAGTGCTAACATGATTTTGATGGACATTCAAACTGAACAATCAAAATCCATCGCCAACACAATTACATCATCGGGATTGCCGGTAATCGATGAAATCCCCATCGTGACCATGCGGGTTGAAACCTTGAAAGGAAAGCATGTGGAGGAAATCCGAAAAGATACCACTTCACAAGTGAGCCGTTGGATATTAAATCATGAGTTCAGGGTAACCTACAGGGACAGTCTTATTGGTTCTGAGCAAATTGTTGAAGGTGAGTGGGCTGCCTCTTCCGGTAATGGTTCAAATGTTCCCATTTCGGTGAGTGAAGATTTTGCGAATAGAGCCATGGTAACTGTGGGAGAAAAGGTCAGTTTCAATGTTCAAGGCAGAATAATGGACACAGAAGTAAGAAGCATCCGGCAGGTGGATTGGAGTAGGTTACAACCCAACTTTTCTGTGGTATTTCCTTCAGGGGTTCTTGAAAATGCCCCTCAATTTAGGGTCATGACCACAAGAACAACAAATGATGAGAATTCCGCTCAATTGCAACAAAAACTGGTTAGGCAGTTCCCGAATGTTTCCATTTTAGACCTTAATCGAATGCTGACCCTTTTAGAAGACATACTCGGAAAAATAAGCTGGGTTATCAATTTTATGGCGTTTTTCAGCATTTTTGTGGGCGTGGCGGTTCTGATGGGTGCGATTTACAGTAGTAAGCACCAACGCGTAAAGCAAGGTGCGCTGTTACGCACACTAGGGGCGAAAGGGACACAGATTTTAAGCATAATTTCCATTGAATATGCCGTATTGGGATTCTTGGGTGCGTTCATGGGAGTCATACTGGCCGTGATCGCCAATGCTTTGTTGGCATATGCACTTTTTGAAACAACTTTTGCCCCTTCCATAGTTCCCTTCTTAATCATTATGCCATTAATTATCTTACTTGTTTTTGTGCTAGGGGTGGGAAACAGTCTGGGTATCGTCCGAAATTCACCGTTGGTTGTTCTGAGAAAAGAGAAGGAATAAAGGAATCAAAACCAAATTTATAGCGATTTGTTTGATATTGAACATAAGTGTGTTAAATAAACACTTATCTTGTGTGTTCATTTTGGATAAATATGATGAAGCTTGTAAAAAAGCTCAACGGTGATTGATTTAGGAATGGTCAAAAGAACTATGGAATCTTCAATAATATTAAGGAAAACGGTATTTGCCTCTATTTTTTTTACGTTGCTTTTTGGGAATGCTCAGGATAAAAGGGCACAAAACCCCATCATTTTTGCAGATGTACCCGATATGTCCATGATACGAGTGGGGGACACGTATTACATGAGTAGTACCACCATGCACATGAGTCCTGGGGTTCCCATCATGAAGTCCACAGACCTGTCCAATTGGAAATTGGTCAATTATGCATATGATATCTTGGCGGACATGGATGCCCTTAATCTGGAAAATGATGAAAGTGCCTATGGAAGAGGGTCTTGGGCCAGTTGTATCCGATATCACAAGGGTGTTTTTTATGTATTCACTTTTGCGGCAACAACAGGAAAAACCTATGTGTATTCCACTAAAGATATTGAAAATGGACCTTGGGATGTAAATTCTTTTGAGCCTTCGTGCCATGATCTTACCGTTCATTTTGATGATGATGGTAAAGTGTACATGATTTGGGGCAACGGAAAACTGATGATAGCCGAGTTAAAGAATGATTTATCAGGAGTAAAGGTAGGTACAGAACGGGTGCTTATTGAAAATGCCAGTACCCCTGCGGGTGACAACATTATGCTGGGTGCGGAAGGCTCCCAATTATTTAAGGTCAATGGAAAATATTACCTATTTAATATCGTTTGGCCCCGAAATGGTATGCGAACTGTTTTGATTCACCGTGCTGATTCTATTTATGGACCATACGAAGGAAAAGTCGCTTTACAAGATCGGGGAATTGCACAAGGTGGTTTGATTGACACCCCTGAGGGCGATTGGTTCACCTATCTTTTCAGGGATTATGGCTCTGTTGGGAGGATTCCCTATTTGGCACCTGTCACTTGGGAAGATGGATGGCCTGTTCTGGGCGTAAATGGTAAGGTTCCAGATACTTTGGATTTACCTGCAAGTTCAGGGTTGATACCAAATATAGTGGACAGTGATGAATTCAATAGGCAGGAGGGGGATTCTGCGCTTCCGCTGGTGTGGCAATGGAATCATAATCCGGCGGACAGTCTATGGTCTTTAACGGATAGAAACGGATATTTAAGACTGACTACAGGACGAACTGATGAAAAATTTGTCCAAGCGAGAAATACATTGACCCAACGAACCTTCGGTCCGATCTGCTCTGGTACAACGGCCTTGGATGTTTCAAATATGAAGGAAGGCGATTTTGCTGGCTTGGTCCTTCTTCAAAAAAATTACGGGCAAATAGGCGTGAAATATGAAAACGGAGAAAAGAAATTGGTCATGGTGAGCGCCCAGAACGACCAGCCGGAGGAAATGGAAAGCCTTCCTTTGCAGCAAGATGTCGTCTATCTAAAAGCGACCTGCAATTTCACCGATTTAGAGGATGTGGCTGACTTCTATTATAGTTTTAATGGTAAGGATTGGATGAAGATAGGAGGCCAACTCAAAATGTCCTATACCTTACCCCATTTTATGGGATATCGGTTTGGACTTTTCAATTATGCCAGCAAGGAAGTTGGAGGATTTGTAGATTTCGACTATTTTAGGATTGCTAATAAAATTGATTAACTTTAAAAAGCGTTAACTAAAAACAAACTCAAATGAAATTTTATTCAAAAAAACTGGCTTTTTTACTATTGTGCTTCGGCACGGGTATGACCTAAATACCCAGCCAATTCAAGATTTAGACCTCGAGCTTTTAGTATTTATTCTGGGAAAGTGATGACCTTACAATATTGTTGGGTATAAAACATGTCTAGGCATTAGAAACAACGTTAAGTTTTTGGTGAATTTATACTTTAAACCATTACGGTTTTGGTAAAGCCTTCATGAGCCTCATGCGACACGGCTGCAAAACTTAAGACATTTTATAACTGTGGGAATAAAACTAAAAGCTGTTTTAAAAGAACCTGTTTTGATACCCTCAAAAATTTTCAAATAATTATTTGAAGCCAGTCGAAACAATTTTTTTCCAGATTTTATCTGTAAATTTTATTGTGATTTAAACCTATTTTCAAAATCGATTTTTCATTGAACCGAAAAATAACAACTAAACTCTTTAAGATTGCGTTTGCAATTGTGTTCCTGAAAAGTGTTGAGGTAAATGCACAGATTTCGGAGAATGAATACAATTTTGTGAACATAGATCAAAAAGGTTCACAACGTGCTGTCTCAACCATTGTGCAAGATAGTCTGGGCCTTATTTGGATGGGAACCAACGGGGTTGGTCTTCAAAAATACAATGGTTTTGACTTCGTCTATTATAAGCAGGATTTTACGGATTGTACTTCTTTGAACAGCTCATTGATTTACAAATCATTTGTTGATAAACGCAATCGATTGTGGATAGGTACCGAAGCGGGCTTAAATCTGTATGACCGTGACAATGACGCTTTTAAGCAAGTAAAATTCTATAAAGATTCGGTCCCCTTAGAAAGTGTTCCCATTTGGGCCATCCAAGAGTGTAGTACAGGTAAACTTATTGTGGGCTCGCACTATAACGGACTTTTTTCGGTAGACCCAGAAACCTTGGTCGGGCACAATATTCCTATGGATGATACCGATATTACGTCCCTACAGATAAACAGCATCATAAAAAACAGGGATAAGGAATTATTGATAGGCACCAATAGAGGACTTTTTTCTTTCGAGAATGGGAAAGTAACTAAGGTCACCTTAGATTTTGAGAATCGGGAGGATAAGGACAATGCTCCATTTTATATTGTCTCAATGATTAAAGATGATGAAGGCTCCATATGGATGGGAACCTTTCAGAATGGGTTGTTAAAGGTTGAAATGAGCCCATTTAATTCCTTCAAAACATACAACTACAAGATAAGTAGTGAACGTATCCTGTCCATAGCACAAGCACCAGATGGAAACATATTGTGCGGCACCGAAAATGATGGCCTTTTTGCATTAAATAGGCAAGGAAAGTTGGTAAAGCATTATCGGTACAACAAGTTTGATGTCATTAGCATAAAGTCCAACTCAATATGGTCCATTTTTGTGGATAAACAAGACCGTATTTGGATTGGCTACTACAACAATGGAGTAGGGGTCTACGACAAGCTTTACAACAAGTTTAAGGATATAAGAAGCCTCGCCAATGTGAATAATTCGTTGCAATCACCTTCAGTGAGTGCCATTGCAGGGGACAAATACGGACACATGTGGATTGGATTGGATGGCGGAGGACTGGATGTCCTTAACCCCAGAACAGGAAATATTGTTCACCTTACCCATCCCGGAAATTCCATTGGCCCCCATTTAAGTGCCGAAGACGTTACCGCACTTTTTATTGACAGTGGCAACAACGTATGGGTAGGTACATGGAATTCGGGGATTTTTCATTTACCGAACGGAGCACAAACTTTTAAAAATTACACAGCTTCAAACACCAGAGGAGCACTACAATCTGACCGGGTGATGAGTTTTGCGGAAGACCCAGAAGGAACCATTTGGATAGGTTCCTATGTGGAAGGGCTGCACTCCTATAATCCAAAAAGTAAAAAATTCACATATCACAACAAGAGAATTTTTAATGATCCCAGACCGGGTGAAGGGGCTATGCGCATTGTACTCATCGATAGAAACAACACTATTTGGATGGGGACCACTGCAGGTTTGTATAAGATTGCCATCAATGACGTAGCAAGCCAAAAGGCCATTTCGCTGAGAGAACCCATGTACAAAAGTTTGGGCAATCCACTTGTTGTAGATGCCGTGGTATCTTTGTTTGAAGACACCCGAGGAAACATTTGGATCGGAACCGATGGTGCTGGCCTTTGTAAATATGATCCAACAGATGAAAGTTTTACTTGGTATGGTGCCAGTGAAGGTATAAAGCAAGAGACCATTTCCTCAATTTTGGAGGATGATAATGGTGATTTATGGATTGGTGGAAACAATGGGTTGTCCCATTTTGATGTTGACGAGCAAACATTCAAGAATTTTGACACCAACGATGGCCTTTTGGCCAATGATTTTAATTTTAATTCAGCATTCAAGGACCAAAACGGAATGCTCTATTTTGGCAGTTATGGCGGTATTAATTACATCGACCCAGACCATATCAGGACCAATACCAATAAACCAGAAATTTATTTTACAGACTTTCGCCTTTTTAACAGGCGGGTGGGACCAAATGAAGAAGAATCGCCTTTGGACAAGGTAATTGCCCAAACGGATGCCATTACCTTAAAACACAAGCAATCCGTGCTTACCATAGAGTATGCCGCCATTAATTTTACAAGACCCAAGAAAAACCAATATGCGTATATTTTAGAAGGTTTTGACGATACATGGAACTATGTGGGCCAAACCCGAAGCGCTACCTATACCAATCTATCACCGGGCAACTATACATTTAAAGTGAAAGCGGCCAATAATGACGGCGTATGGAATGAAACACCGAAAACCCTTCAGATTACTATCCTGCGTCCGTGGTGGGCCACCAACACAGCCTTGGCGTTATATATTTTGGCAATACTTTTGATTTCCCATTTTTTGGCGAAATTCATTTCACAACGTATTCGTGAAAAAAGGGCGGTTATAGCAGAAAGGGAGCGAAGAGTTCAAGAAGAAGCACTAAATGACAAAAAGATTCAATTTTTTACCAATATCTCCCATGAGTTTAGAACACCGCTAACACTGATTTTAAATCCTCTGGAAGACATTCTTGACGATTCAAAACAAAAGCTGTCCAGAATTACACATGAAAAATTACGTGTAATCCATAAAAATACCTCAAGACTAAAACGCCTTATTGATGAATTGATGGATTTTAGAAAGTTGGAAATCAATAAATTTTCTGTTCGGATTTCAGAAATGGAGGCCATATCATTTGTAACGGAAGTTACAGAACATTTTGAAGAAGAGGCGGCTCTTCGGAATATCATTTTAATGGTTGAATCGGATGATGAGCCCATTCCTTTTTGGACTGACCCCTCTCTTTTGGAAAAGGTAATTTTCAATATTCTTTCCAATGCATTTAAGATTACACCGGATAATGGCTTTATTACCATAGGTATTTTTCGGTGTGGACAGGAAATGAGTTTTCCATTGTTGGCCTGCCAAGAGAGCAAGCAGGCTTTGGAGATATATATTGAGGATACCGGCCATGGCATCAAAAAGGAAGAACTCGAAAAAATCTTTGAACGGTTCTATCAGGTCAAAGAAATGAACAGCCAATACTATGGTGGTACAGGTATTGGACTTGAAATGGTGAAAAGCTTTGTTGACTTGTTGAAAGGCAAGGTGGTCGTGGAAAGTGAAGAAGGTGTGGGTACCAAATTCAGGATTTTTCTCCCCTTGGGCAAAGATTGTTTTGAAAACAACGAGTTAATGGCTTTACCGGAAATCGAGAAAAGTCCAGCCTCCCAGCCCATGCCCGAAGAGTGTACGCAAATCTCTTATTTGTCTGCCTCCAATCGTACATTGCTTATTGTGGAGGACAACGCTGAGCTTAGGGCTTACCTAAAGAATGAGTTGGAAAGTGAATATACGGTTTTTGAAGCAGTTAATGGGGTACAGGGTTTGGAGATTGCACTAAAGCGACTACCTGATTTGATTCTTACCGATGTTGTAATGTCCGAAATGGATGGATTTGAATTCTGTAGTCGCATTAGACAGGATATTAAGACCAGTCATATTCCGGTGTTGATGCTGACAGCTAAGGCCATGACCGATGACTGGGTAAAGGGAATTGATAGCGGCGCCGATGTCTATTTGCAAAAGCCTTTTGAAATGAAGGTGCTTCGAGCGCAACTGAGACAAATTATCCAGAGTAGACAGGTTTTGTTCAACAAATACCTCAGTAATTCCGATAACTTTAAAATTCCTGACAATACCTCTTCGCTGGACAAGAATTTTATGACCCAAGTATTGCACTATATCACAAAAAACATTGCTGATGAAAACCTTAATGTTGAATCCCTTGCGGAAGAACTGCACCTAAGCCGAAGCCAGCTGTATCGAAAAATTAAGGCCATGACAGGGCTTACGGTTACGGAATTTTTACGAAAGATACGCTTGGAGCATGCCAAACGATTCATTGAGAATGGTACTGAATCCATCAGCGAAGTCTGCTACAAGGTTGGTTTTTCGTCACCATCTTACTTTACCAAATGCTTTAAGGCACAATTTGGGGTATTGCCCACAGAACTAAAGTAGGATGATTGTTTCTGGAGCTAATTTATGCGTTGGTACTGCATGGCATCGTCATTTTTGGCAACGAGAATATACTTTTTATCTTTCACTTGGATTGTAGCCATGTTTTTAACATCGCCATTGACAAAGAATCCGCTTTCAGCAGCTTTAACGGGCTCAAAACCACCTTTTCCGTTGCCTTTAAGCAATAGACCGTGCCCTGCATCATTTCGTGGTGTTTCTACCTCAGAAGCATAAAGGTTTCCTGCAATCAGGCAATCCAAATAGCCATCTTTATCATAATCATTCACCAAAATTTTATTGATACTGGAAAGTTGGGCTTCTCGCGGAAGTTGATGAATCACAAATTTTCCATCCTTGTTCTCCAAATAAATACTTGCAAACGATTTAACCTGATAGTGTAGTGACGATTCCAATTTTTCTTCACCGTACACATCTACCAAGGTGGCTTCGGAAAAACTTTCATAGTTTTCAAATTTCTTTTTGATACCGGGAATCTGTTGCGATGAACACTCCCTGCCGCGCAAAGGGTACTGTTTTCCTTCATTATAATAACTAAGGACAATATCTACATTTTGATCACGGTCAAAGTCATTGACAAAAATATCAAAGGTCTCTTCTGGAGAAGCTTTGTATTTATAATTTAAACCGTTGTTGCCCACAACGTAATCCATATCACCATCATTGTCAAAATCTCCTTGTTCAATACTCCACCACCAGCCTGTGGTGTCAATGTTCAGTCCCATTTCCTCAGAAACCTCCACAAAACCTGAACCTGTGTTTTTAAAAACTCGAATGGGCATCCATTCCCCAACCACAATGATGTCCAACCAGTCATCATTGTTAAAGTCGGTCAGCACGGCACTGGTTGCCATGCCCAATGCATCAAAGGCTTCGGGTTGCATATCTTGGTTCAACTGAAACTCAATACTATTTGAAATACTGTGGTTCATCAAAATGTAACTATGGGTAGGGGAAGGGTAGTTCCCGGGAACTTGTCTACCTAGTACCAATAGATCTTGTTTTCCGTCTTTGTTAAAGTCGCCATTATATGCTCTGGACCCACTTATGTTGATTGTTGGAATAATGCTGGAATCCGATTTTGTGAAGTTTCCAGCCCCGTCATTTAGGTAAAGTCGGTCTGCCAATTGTGTGGCGTCTGGGGTAAACTCATATCCGCCACTGACCACATAGAGATCGTTGTCACCGTCACCATCCGCATCAAAAAAAAGCGCGCCATTGTCCTCACTGCCTTTATCCTGTTCCAAAAATTGGGAGTCACTTGCTTCAAAACCATTGGATGACTGGATAAACAGATTGCCTGATTTACCTTTGGAACCACCTACGAAATAATCGTCCAAGCCATCCCCGTTTACATCACCAACGGCCAACGCAGGACCAAAAGAAGACATTTTATGGGGTAGCAGTACTTGTTTGGCAAAATCATCGTTCACATTTTCTTCGTGTGTATACTCAGGAAAAAAACCGGTGGTATCCTCTTGGAACAATTGCGGAGTAATTCCCGGTTCTTCTTTGGATGTAATCGCTTCCGAATAATTAAACACTAATTTTTGATTGGCATCCACCTCGCTCAATTGTTGCGTTTTTCCATCGGGCCAGACCACTTTTAGTTGGTCAATTTTTTCTACGGAACCCAATCCAAAGTGTAGTTCGGGTGCTACTGAAGACTGAAATCCCCGTGTAAGGGTAAGTTCCTGCATCTGGGTTCGGTCTTGTGCAGTAACGTATACCCGTGTTCCAAGACCAAAACCATTTCCTTGTTGACCGGAAAAGGCCACTTTTATATAGGCATTTTTCTCTGCGCTTGTATTTTCAAAAATGGATGCAAAATCGTCCAAGTTATTTGTGATGATTTCCAAATCGCCATCATTGTCCAAGTCGGCATAGGCGCATCCGTTGGAGAATCCTTTATATTCGATTCCCCACTTTTCGTTTGAACGTTCAAACTTTAAGTCTCCTTTATTTTGGAAAATAAAATTGTCGATTTTCTCAGAAGGAATTTGCAGACTCAGCTGAAGTAGGCTGTCCGCTTTGTTGTCCATTTCCTCCAGTTTGTTGAAATAATCATTATTGTTGATTTCACGTCGGGTTCCGTTGGATACAAAAAGATCTTTTAAGCCATCGTTGTCAAAATCTGCAAACAGAGGTCCCCAACTCCAGTCTGTGGAAGATGTTCCCGTGATTCTGGAAACATTGGAAAAATGAGGCACGCCATCTTCATAAAATCCAGAATTCAGTTGAAGGCAGTTGTGCATGTATTGGTAATGAAACCCAGCATTGACCACATCCCAGAACAGTTTCGGATTCATACTTGCCATATTAGCCTTTTTTCTTCGATTGGTCTTGGCATCCATATCTACCTGAAAGATATCCAGATTACCATCATCATTAAAATCGGCTATATCAACCCCCATGCCATAGAATGCTGTATGGGAGGTGGCTTCTTTGACCACTTCCCTAAATGTACCATCTTGGTTATTGAGGTACATATAGTCTGGTGAGTTAAAGTCGTTGGAAACATAAAGATCCGGCCAAGAGTCATTATTTAGGTCCCCGACCGTGGCACTCAAAGAGAGGCCAAAAGCCCTGAGTCCGGCTTCGTTGCTGACATTGGTGAAACTATCCCCATCATTTCGGTAGAGATGGTCAGATTCAATGTCCTCTAAATTGTTCATTCTGTACGAGTACACAAAGGTGGGCGAACTGAACGGAGTGGGAGGGTAGTTGGCCACGTACAAATCCAAGTCCCCGTCTTTGTCATAATCGAAGAAGGTAGCCTGAACACTGTTGCCAGGGTCATCCAAACCGTATTCAGCAGCCTTTTCAGTAAATGTGCCGTCCCCATTGTTGAGGAACAATTGATTGTTTTTTGGTGCAAACTTGCCACTTACGGAGCAGTAGATGTCCAAAAAGCCATCTCCATTGATATCGGCCATGGCAACACCGGTATACCATCGGTCATCACCGGCAACACCAGCGGTTTGGGTGATATCCTCAAATTGAAGGTTTCCTTTATTCAGGTACAGTTTATTTAAAACTTGATTCCCTGTAAAATAAATATCTATAAGGCCATCATTGTTGATGTCGCCGGTGGCCACACCACCACCCATATAGAGATAGGAGTATGTAAAATAGTTGAGTGAGTCATTTTCGGTGAGATGATTTGCGAAATCTATCCCTGTATCGGTATGGGTAAGCGCTGAAAAAATCTTTGGGTCTTGGGTAGAGGATGATGAATCTTTTTCAGCACAATGGTAAAACACGGACAGGGCCAAAAGGCTACACAGTATTGAAAATAAACGCTTAAAAACTTTTCTGCTATACATTATGAATAAAACTCAAATTTACAGAGATAAAAACAGCGTGTAAAAATATACACGCTGTTTCACTAAAATTAATTCAAAAAAACTAACTCAAAATTAAAATCTTAATATCCAGGGTTTTGATCGGCATCTGTCAATGCAGAATTATTGTTGATTTCCGCTTGAGGTATTGGCAGTAGTTCATGTTTACCGGCTTGGAAGTTGCTTCCGGCCAACTCTGTATCGGCAATGCCCCAGCGTAAAATGTCGTTGAAGCGAACCTGCTCGCCTGCCAATTCGCACTTGCGTTCATGTACAATGGCATCAAAAACCTCCGATGAAGACAACGTGGTAGCTAATGGCGGTAATCCGGTGCTTGGTCTTGTTCTTACTTCATTGATATAGCCAACTGCCCTTGCAGGGTCATTTTCATACACACATTCAGCCATCATCAGTAGTACATCGGCATAGCGTAAATATTTAAAGTTGATACCAGATTGTTGGTCTTCTGAAGCTTCGGCATGATAATTTTGGTATTTCTTCCAACCTGCTCTCCGAATGGCACCACTAGCATCGGCTAAATCGCTCTCTTGAATGGTTCCACAGCAATAATCATCACCTGCTTGGTAAAAGTTATCTTGGATTCTACCATCGCCAACTTCATACTCATCCAAAAGATCATCAGAAATATGGACGTTGAACCAATTTAAAACACCATATTCTTGGCCTCTAAAACCAGCTTCTGCCACACCCGTGGAAGGTATTCCCCAAGGTTGTCCTCCAATTTCGTCGTCATATACTACTTCGAATATGGACTCTTTTCCAAATTCGTTCTCCTCTGTAAAGTTGTCAAAATAGTTTTCTTCCAACTCAAAGACACCGTATATTTTCTCGAACTCGGCTAACGCAGCGGCTTTATTGTTCCTGAACAAGTATACTTTACCCAAGAATGCTATAGCCGCTTCCCGAGTGGCTCTACCCGTATCTTCAACGTCTCTGGAACGCAAAGAAGTGGTGGCATCTGTTAAATCTTGTATTATAATATTATAGATGTCATCTACTGATGCCCTAGGCTGCCCTTCGGCGCTCCCGCTATCATTTATGGGCACACCACCAAAACGTGTTACCAAAAAGAAATAATACATCGCCCTCATAAACTTGGCCTCTCCAATAAATTTGGCTTTCATGGCCCCAGAAAGTTCTGAATCGGCAATTTCATTTATTTTTTCTTCATTGTTAATGAGAAAGTTGCAGTTGGTTATGCCTCGATAACATGCGTCCCAGTATAATGGAATGGATACGTGGTTTGGGTTGAAGGAAAATTGGATATATTCTACTTTATCCGCCTCCAACTGCTGGTTACGACCATTCTCTTGGGACATATTATCCATCATAAAGAACATATGACGGGAATAAAGCCCCCTTTCCTGTAAAGATGCATATGTTGAATTTGCGGCAGACTCAACTTGGGCCGCAGTAGCAAAAAAGGTTTCTGGAGAAAGCTCATTGGGATTGTTTTTGAACAAAGCATCCTCATCACAAGAAACAACTAGTGCTATAATAAAGACTAAGCTTATTAAAATTTTATTTTTCATGACAATTTTTTTAAAACGTTACTTGTAATCCTAACAATACTGATTTAGGTTGTGGATATTTTCCTCGGTCAATACCGAACTCTGAGTTGTTATTGGTTGCGTTACCTACTTCAGGATCTAGACCTGTGTAATCGGTAAATGTCAATAGGTTTTGTCCACTGATATATATCCGTAATCGAGAGAAATACTCTGAAAGTATGGTATTGTCTCCAAGGGTATACCCTATGGTTACATTTTTTAATCGGGTAAAATCACCACTTTCGAGATAGCGATCAGATGAAGCAGTATTAATACCGTTATTTCCGTCAAATGCACGAGGAATGGAATTGGATGGGTTTGTTGGTGTCCATCTGTCCAAAACAGCCACACCGGCATTGAACGTTCTCGGCATTCCCTCTAGATCATATATATTGGTGTTATATATTTGATGTCCAGCAGCACCGTTTAAAAACAGGTTAAAGTCCCAGTTTTTATAATTTGCATCCAAGTTCAGTCCGTAAGTGATTTCTGGGTTGGGTTGACCTAGTTGAACAATGTCATCATTATTGATAACGCCATCCCCATTTTGATCCACAAAACGAATATCACCGGGTTGAATCGCAGTTTGCTCTGTGCCCAATACTGCTTCTACCTCAGCTTGGGTTTGGTAGATACCATCGGTTTGGTAGCCATAGAAGGCATAAATTGGAGCACCCGCCTCAAGACCATTGACTATAGATCCTTCAAATGTGGATGCCTGTGTAATACCCTCAGTTCCTTTATTCAACATTTCGGTTTTTGCCGTTGAGAAGTTAAGGTTGGCAGACCAGGTAAAATCACCCTCATAATCGTTATACCCCAAGCTAACCTCAAAACCTTTGACCTCGGCATCACCAATATTTGTTGGTACTGTAGAGGCCAAACTACCCAAAGAACCAGGTAATGGCAAATCAATCAATAAGTCATTACTCTTATTATTGTAGTACTCAATGGCGCCAGTGAATTTGTTATCGAACAGACCTAAATCTAGACCAATGTTCAACATTTCCCTTTCTTCCCAAGCTACATTCGGGTTGGGAATACCGGCTGGGGAAGTTCCCCCAACTTGATTTCCATTGATGACATAAATCCAGTTGGGATTTAATGTGGTAGCAAATCTATAATTGGGAATACCGTCAAAACCGGTTGTACCCCAGCTTGCTCTCAATTTAAAGATATTCAAATTTGAGTTTTCCATGAAGTTTTCACCTGCTATGTTCCAACCTGCAGAAACAGATGGAAAGGTACCCCACTTGGTATTGGGCCCAAATCTGGAGGAACCATCACGACGGATAGACCCTGAAAGAAGGTACTTGTTGTCATAATTGTAGTTTAGACGAGCCAAGTAACCAATTTTGTCAACCTCGTCGGTATTGGATGTTGCAACAACTTGGTCTGGACCATGTTGGGTAATATCGTTGGTGACCGAATTTTGGGAAGACGTATTTACAGCATTAAAACGGGCCTCATTTTTTTCAATCAGGGCCAATACATCCAAATTGTGGACACCATCGATAGTTACGTTGTAATTAAGACTGTTGGTATACAGAAATCTTCTAAAGGTCGAAGAGTTTTTTGTGATTGCAGCAAAGGTTTGCGCATGTGTAGATTGTCCGTTGCTATCATCATCATAGGATGGTGTGAACGAATCGAAATTGCTGTAGCTATACTCCAAACCAAACTGAGATCTAAATTTCAAGCCTTTTAATAGTTCATATTCCCCAAATAGACTTCCAAAAATCTCGGTGCCTTTGGTTCCACGGCTTCCATTCTGCTGTATTCTTACAGGGTTTTCAGCATCTTGGCCATCCAACGCAGATGTGGGACCTTGAAAGCCTCCAGGATTATCTGGATTATAAATTGGAAGGTAAGGTGCACTTTTTATGGCGTGCTCTATTAGCGACCTATTTGTGTTGTTTCCATTTACCTCTGGGGTAAAATCTGTAAAAGTTACAGCCAAGGTTTGACCAACTTTAAATTTATCAGTAACATTAAAGTTACTGTTTAAACGAACATTGTATCGGTTATATCCCGTTTCAATGATGGTACCTTCTTGTTTTAGCATACCCACAGATGCCCTGAAATTGCTGTTCTCATTACCTCCTGACATGCCTATATCATAATTTTGCAATATACCGGTCTGAAAAATGGCATCTTGCCAGTCGGTATCGTTGCCTGAAGAGCTCAATGGTGTAGTGGGAACCGTACCAAAAGCTTCCTCAATAAAATTCAAATACTGCTCCGTGTTTAACAGGTCAAAACGCTCTGTAACGTATTGAACACCGGTATAGGTGTTGAACGTAAACTCAGTTTTACCAGCTTTTCCTTGCTTTGTGGTTACAACGATAACACCGTTGGCTGCTTGTGAACCATAAGCTGCAGCGGTTGCAGCATCTTTTAGCACGTTGATACTTTCAATATCGTTGGGGTTAATAGCCCCTAGTCCACTTGAGATGACACCATCAATTACCACTAAAGGACTACCACCGTTGGGTGAACCAACACCCCTGATACGAACAACAGGGGCCACACCTGGTGAGCCACTATTGGTAACGGTTACACCTGCGGCCCTACCTTGTAAGGCTTGATCCGCTGTTGCTACGGGTAAGGCGGTAATTTCGTCAGCGCCAACGGTTGATATGGCTCCAGTTACCTCTGATCTTGATTGAGAACCGTAGGCTACCACCACGACTTCATCAAGAGCCTGTAAATCTTCGGCCAAGCTTACATTGATGGAGGTTCTGCCATTAACCTGAATTTGTTGGCTCAGGTAACCAATGTAACTAATTACCAATGTGGCACTGGAGGATACATCAGTTAAGGTATAGTTTCCATCAAAGTCTGTTTGGGTTCCATTGGTAGTTCCAGATACCACTATTGTTGCACCTGGAAGAGGAGCCCCAGTTTCATCGGTAACAGTTCCCGATACGGTCAATGATTGCGAATACGCCAAAGGCCCAATCATTATTAATAGGGTTATGACCGCATGTTTCAGTTTAATCATAATCTTCAAGTTTAAGTTAGTCATTGAATTATAAAGATTGTAGAGCAAAGATATCTTGGGTGTTCTGTGGACACTAAAAGAAATGAAGCATATCATGAAAAATATGATGCATCAAACCGGTAAAAATTAGAATATCGCATATACGCACCTCTATAATTGTTGTTTTGACGAATTTCAATGCCCAATTATGTCAATCTCTAATTTTATCTGTTAAAAACCGAGATGTTTAAAAAATACTAGGCTTGAGATGCCTATCGACAGTGGGTAACCGGTTTTAGCATATAAAACAAAGATTGATGATGAAACACTAAAAGCGTCAATCCTTACTGTATTAGCGTCAAGCTAAGTGGAGATGATTCAGTAGATTACAGTATATCCAAAATGGATACCGTTGCACATAGTGTTTCGGAAAAGTAAAATCTGAAAAATACCAAATAGAATGACAAGAGATAAAAGAAAGTTTAAAAGAAAAGTAGAACAGAACAATCCCACAAACCCAACAGGTAACACCAATATTGATACCAATACGTATGATATTGATGAAAAGACCATTAAAGATCAGCAAAACAAGAAATAATGTTTTCCTGTTCTAAAGAACAAAGCCCCAATTGTGTTGGGGCTTTTTTTATGGGATGATGTAAAGGGGGGAATTCCGTTACATCGTTTTCTTTCCCATAGCGTTTTAATTTTTAAAGTAGCATGTACTAGGCCGAAACGGCAAAGGTTCTTTGCTTGTCCTTGTATTCTTTTGGACTGCAATTGTATTTTGCCTTGAAAATTTTGGAAAAATAGCTTCTACTGATAAAACCTATGCTATAGACCACTTCCGAGATGTTCAAATCGGTGTTTTTGATAAGGTCCTCGGCTTTTCTGATGCGTACATCGCGGATGTAATCGGTCACAGTGGTACCGTGCATCAACTTAAACCCTGTTTGAAGTTTGGATGGGGACAACCCACCTTTCTTGCAGAGGTAAGTTACAGATAGTTGTTTATCTGGGTAATTGTTGACGAACAATGAAAGCTCTTGGATAACTTCCATTTCCCTTGCTGTCAATGAAGAATCTTTATACTCTGAATTTTTTAGGTCGTCCGTGTGCTGTTGTATTTCCAAGGCCAAAATCATATGTACCAAACCCTCGATCATCAATCTTCGGGCAATACCTTTTTCAGATATGGCATTTAGTTGTTGAACTTTATCGGCAATCTTTAAATTGTACGATCCAACATAGGCAAAATTATCGGCTGTATTGTCTGTAAAGAACAATTCTTGCAATTTATGGTTCAAATGTTTCCCATCTTCTAAATTTTGGACTGGATTGACCAAAATCAATATCATTTTCAGGCGAACGTCCTTTTCAAAGTATAGTATATTGTCCTGTAGTTTTTTACTGGTCAATATCGCGGTCTGGAAATTTTCAAGTTTGTGTTTTTCCCCTTCTGAACCAAAACTGTGCATCATTTGACCGTGCGAACAATATGCAAAACAGATGGGTGGATTTTTAGGGGAGTTGGCAACCAAGGTCAAATCTTCGGAAAACTCCATATCAAATTCTAAATAAGAAATTCCTCCTTTAAAGTCAACACCTTTTATAAGACCTTGTCCCAAGGGGTTGTCAATTTTTAAGATATGCTCTTTGGTGTCAACTTGTAGCTCGCCACCCATATCTTTTTTGAACTGTTCAAAAATGGTTTTTACCTGTGCTGTTTTTATAGATAATGTCTTCATGATATTTACGGTTTTTAGGCTGTTTATAACTGCTGAATTGAACCTTTCAATTTACTTATGGTAAATATCGCATTGGAAGACAGCTACCGTCTTACACAATTTTTTGTTTCTGTTACACAATTTTTGGATTGGTCGCAAAATCACGTTAAAATGCTCTTAAATAAGCAATAGGGAGGCTTAGACGGGCAAATAAATGATGAATGAAGAACCTTTGCCCAATTCGCTTGTGGCATGGATAAAGCCTTGATGGTTTTCCACTATTTTTTTACAAATGGCCAGGCCGATTCCATTTCCGGAGTATTTGTTCTTGGCATGAAGGCGCTGAAATACTTCAAATATGGTGTTGGCATTGTTTCCATCAAAACCAATACCATTATCTGAGACTGTAATTTTATAATATTCTTTTGCGGGCTTAATGAATTTAGTCGGAAT
Organism: Allomuricauda sp. ANG21; assembly: GCF_040705235.1. Lineage (NCBI taxonomy): Bacteria > Pseudomonadati > Bacteroidota > Flavobacteriia > Flavobacteriales > Flavobacteriaceae > Allomuricauda > Allomuricauda sp. ANG21. The sequence continues at coordinate 154,238 of NZ_JBFCVT010000011.1, forward strand.
CTCTTTGTAAGGCACTTTTTCGGATTTCACTTCTACTTTTGGGGTAATTTTTGGATTCCGGTATTTCAACGCATTGGATACGAGGTTGCCGAACAATTGTTCCAGTTGGAAGAAAACTCCCTGTACTTCTGGTAATTTTTTTATAGAGATAGTGGCACCCACCTCTTTAATGCGCTCTGCATAGTCCTCTTGCACTTTCTGCAAGACTTCATTTAAATCCGTGTTTTCAACCTCCTTTACTTTGCTTCCAATCCTTGAATAAGCCAATAAATTACGGATCAGGGATTGCATGCGAGCGGCGACTTCGGTTATTTTGTCAAAATACTCTGTGCCTTTTTCCGAAAGTGTATCTTTTTCTTTCTCCTCAAAACGGGATATGAACATTTGGATTTTTCGCAGGGGTTCTTGTAGGTCATGACTGGCCACCCGATTGAAGGATTCCAGTTCTTCGTTGCTGCGTTCCAGTTCCCGGTTTTTTATCTTTAGATCATTCTCGTAACTTATTTGTACAGTTACATCCTGTACAACGCCGATCATAACCTTTTTACCTTCCCGTTCTACAAACTGCCCTTTGGTCCGCAAGAATTTTATATTTCCTTTTTTTGTAATTACCCTATAGGTATGTTCTCTAGGTTTCTGTGTTTTCTGGAACCATTTCCCATATGCATCATACTGTTCAATATCATCTGGGTGCACATAGTTCCTATAGGTTTTAAAAGAGGGTTCAAACTCACCGGGTTCACAATCCAAAATATTGTAAAAGTTGTCGGAAATGGTGGCAGTATCTTTTTCCATATCCCAAGTATAACTTCCAATTTTGGCCATTTTCTTGGCTTCGGACATTATGGAGTTCTGTACCTCAAGCTGTTCATTTACCTTCATAAGGTCCTGCTTTGCGTTGTACTCGTCAGTTTTATTTCGCATGACCTCCAAAAGACCATTATCCATTGCCCTGACAAATGTATGGAACCAAAACGCTTCTCCTTCAACAGTTACCTGGCGTTCAAAATCTATGGTGTCATCATTGCGATAACAGTCAATCATTCGTCCCAATTCATTGTTTTTCAACACAAACGGATACACTTCTGAAATAGGTCTACCAACGATTTCCTCCGGTTCCAGGTTCAAGTAATCCCTGTTGCAGATATTGGCAAACGCTATTCTAAAATCTACCACGGTATCATTGGAGTCTCGAATAGGTTCGTAATAGTTCATAATGTTATCTGTACTCTGTACAATATTCTGCAACAATGCTTCGGAAGACTGTATCTGATCTTTGTGCCTGCGCAACCTGAAATACGCCACCGTGAATACCAAAATGGAGAACAGTGCCAATATTAGGGTGGTGAGCGGTGTAAGAAATGTTAGCCCTCGGTAAGTGCCTAAGCTTTGTCGTAAAATTTCATCATTATGCTGGAGCATGTTGGCTTTGATTCCTCTGAGACTTTTTAAAAGCGCCGCAGCTTTTTCAACATAAATCATAGCTGTTGAGTCTGCCTGGGAGGGCCTTATTTTTCCATGAAGTGCTGTTAGCGTTATGTGAAGACTGTCCTTTAATTGCGTTATTGTGTCCAATTTGGCACTCTGGTGGGGCATATCTTTGACTAGCCCATGAAGTTTTTTCAGGGTTTGGTCACTCTCTAACTTGCGATCTATGTACGATTCTTCAAAAGTGGAATCCTTCAATATTACAGATCTAAACTCTGCGGATTCCATAAGGTCATATTGTGAGAAAAGGGTATTGATTTCCTTATCAATCATAAGGGAATTGGAAACTTCCTCAGCAGAAACTTCCAATGTCTTTATCTGCCCGAATAAAACAGTGGTGATGAACAGCAATAGCACAATGACTATGGCCAAAGCTATTTTGTCCAGTACGGGTGAATTTGCTATGCGTCGAAATATCTTCAAATCCATCTATATAATGAACACCAAGTTTTAGGAATTGGTTCCATTGGGTTAGTTCAATAAATGATATAGCATAAATAATACATATGCTCTACAATCATGGTTACAATCGCAATAAAAAATTGTCCCTATTAAGATTTGAGGTATGGTATTGCCAGTTGATTTGCAGTACTTTTTCTATTGATTCCCGTAATTTACCAAAGTTATTAGGCTTGTTCAGATAAATGTTGGCTCCATTTATAAAGGTGTCCTCAATATCTTTTTCTGAACATGAGGTGGAATATATGGCAATACAGACATGGTTCAAAGAGCTATTGGCCCTAATTTCCTTTAGGCATTGCATGCCATTCTTTATGGGCATGTTAAGGTCTAAAAATACTAAATTGGGCAGGATTACTTTGGGGAGGCTTAAATAATCCATTAACTCCTGTCCATTGTTGAACAACGATAGTTTGGTGCGGATGGAAATATCATCTATGGCTTCCTGAAAAAATAAGCGATCATCTTCATCATCATCAGCAAGGGCAACGTTTAAGATTTGGCTGCCCCCATTTGAAGGGTTTGTGCTCATATAGTTTGTTGTATTCTATTTTCCCTTCGTTTTTTCAAAATCTTCTGAAACTTGGTAGGTGTTAAGCCAGTTGTTTTTTTAAACTGACTGGACAAGTGTGCAACGCTACTGTAGTTTAAACGATAGGCAATTTCTGTTAATGTTAGGTTGGTGTTGGTCATTAAATCTTTGGCATGGTCCACTTTTCTGAGAATTACAAAATTCTCAATTGAGGTATAGGTAGTCTCCGAAAATAGGTTGGACAGGTAGGTGTAACTGTAATTTAAGGTATCGGTCAAATACGAAGAAACCTTATGCGATCTAGCCATGTCATTTTGCAACATTTCGTTTATGGCGTTTTTAATCCGTTGTACCAATGCCACTTTTTGGTCGCTTAAAATTTGAATACCATATATATTGAGATTGTTCGTGAGTTCTTCCATTTCTTCAGATGAAAGACTTCTCTTTACCTCTATTTCTCCTGTTCCATGAAGTATATGTGGAATGTCCAGTCGTTCCAGTTGCTCCTGCAATATCACCTTTAAAGTGATGGTTGCATCGTATTTGACATTGATTATCATAGGTTCATATACAAAAGTAGGGTGCAATGGAATGCTGGGGTAATCCCTGCTGGTATGGAATAAATGTAGTTATTTTTTCAACACGATGGGTTACTTTAAATCTGACCTATGGTGCACGGAATACAGAAAATTCTGATGATTCTCAGTTTCAATGTTTTACCTATTTGAGGAGTTTTCTTCAGGAACCGCTTTAAAGAATTCAGCAGCATCCATGTTGGTGTTGGGACCATAACCCATTAAGAATGTGCCTTTCTCGCCTTTCTCCGTTTCCAAAACATAGAGTATGGACATATCAGAGGGATTGCTCATTCCCTCATATCGGTGTTCTGCAACAATGCGAACCTCGCTTGGCCCATATAAATTTTTGGACTTGGAGGCGATAAGTTTGCCATTTTCAAATCGAAAATTGACATCATAACCCTGTTTCTGATATTTTTTTATATAATCTTTTTCGTGTTTTGCATATTCATGTTCTTCCATCATAATATTGATTTTTGAGGACGGTAATATTTAGATGCTTACCACATTTACATCGTATTTGCAAAGTAGGATTATTGATCAAAAAGGTTTTGTTCTAAAAGTTCAATTGTTGATGCTATCCCTATTTTTAAACGAGACTGATTCAATTTTTGGATAACCATGAGATATGATACTGCTTCTCAAATGCGTCAATAATTTTTTTGAACAAATCAAGTTGGAACATGAAAAGTAAATAGCTTTCCCTCAATTTAAGAATCATGAAAGAGAAAGACCACAAACAACCACAAGAAAACTTGGAACTGGTAAAAGAGAAGGAAGATTCCAAACGCAATTACATATTTAGAAAAAGTAAGATTACCAAAATTGGATTTTTAATCATCTTGGTAATCTTAATACTTATTATAGTTGGTATAGTACTTTCAGGTCTATACTTTGAAACATCTATGGATTCCCTATAAAATCCAACGTGTAGAATTTGTCCTTACTACCGCGGCTTAATCAAGACTTATTGCCCCCAACCATTTTCAAACGCAAACTCTTCTTGTGGCATTCGTGTGCGTTCAGCGGTTTCTGCATCCTGTAAATCTTCAGGAAGTTTTTCCAATGTACCCCCGTAATAACCAAGGGCAATTGCTGTGGTGATATGGTAGCCTTTTGGAACATTGAATGTTTTTTGAGCCTTTTTCCAATCTACGCCGGCCATGTGGTGCAAGGCAATTCCTAAATATTGGGCCTGTACGGTCATATTTCCCAATGAAAGTCCCAAATCATGCAAAGCATGAAAATTTTCCTCGCCCTCATCCGTTTTTTCCTTGTAAGCACTTAACATTAAAACAGGGGCCATAGAGGCCCATTTTTTATTGAAATCGCTTAGGCAATCCACAATTTTATCAAAGGCTTCCGTACCCTTTTCTGCATAAATAAAACGCCATGGTTGACGATTATAAGAACTGGCCGACCAACGAATCGCTTCAAAAAGTTGTTTTAATTCCCCGGAATCTATGGGTTCATCCCTAAAAGTTCTGGGACTGTATCTTTGTTTGAGCAATGCAAAAATTTCATGATCGGTATCAGCTATATTTCCTAATAGCACTTGTTCTGCTTCATTCATAGTTTCAATTTTTTTAGTTCGATAGAGAAGTATAATTAAACGTCTTTTGAATGGTTGTCTCGAAACCAAATTATGTTGACGCGATTGGTTTTGGAGGTGAAATGTGTGATATAATTGGGTGAATAATGCTTTACCGTTAAGATTATGTCCATTTCCGTCAATCCATCGAGAGGAAATAAGGTAGATTGGAGACAAATAAATCTATTATTAATTTTAAATAAAATACTCATGAATAACGATCAGTTAGAAGGAAAATGGAAAGAAGTAAAAGGAAAGTTTAAACAAAAATATGGAGAGCTTACCGATAGCGACCTAACGTATTCCGAGGGTAAATTCGATGAAATGTTGGGAAGACTTCAGCAGAAAACAGGAAAAGCAAAACAAGAATTGAAAAAGGAAATTGAAACCTGGTAAAGAGAACAAATCCCTTTTCTAAGTAAGCAAAATAGCTCTCATGAATGGGGGCTATTTGTATTTCATAGGTATAAATAATGACAGAATTTTTTACATATAACTCACCGGGAATCTTGGATTTTAGCATCAGGGTTGGTCTGGCAACCATTGCTGGTCTGTTGATAGGGTTGGAACGGGAATACAAAGGTAAAAGTGCGGGACTAAAGACCAATACCTTGGTAGCTTTGGGTGCCGCTGTTTATGTTTTGGTGTCCTTGCGGTTTTATGGAGAAGAATATGCCGATGTAACACGCGTGCTCAGTCAAGTAGTGACCGGAATAGGATTTTTAGGCGCCGGAGTCATTCTTCAAAAAGAGGATAAAATCAAAGGACTCACCACCGCCGCTACCATATGGTGCAGTGCGGGAGCCGGATGTTTGGCCGCTACTTCAATGTTTGTGGAACTGGGTATATTGACCTTTCTGGTGGTGGCCATAAATATTGTTTTTGGCTTTATTGACTCCAAAATTGAGGGTGAAAAATAAAGAAGGGCCATGTTTAATCGAATCTAGGCCTCTTGACTTTTCAATTCTTGAAATTTGTACATATCGTACAATTTCTCATTGTACGGGTAATCCCAGCATCCCATTCTATGAAATAAGTCGCCCCCAAAGCCCTTTTTGTACACATGGACTCCGTGTAGCGGATGTGTCTGTTTTAAGTTGGGCGCCGAACCAAACATATCATATTCTGTGCACCCATATTCCTTGGCTAATTTTATGGATTCCCACTGAAGGGCATAACTAGCCATTGCATTTTTTTTATCTGAAGTAGAAGCGCCATATAAATAAGTTCCCCGTTTTTTTGATAGGACTAAAAACATGGAAGACAAGAATTTTCCATCAATGTCGGCCATCAACATTTTTACTTGCACACCATTTTTATTGTTATCCTGATTTTTCAGAATAGTGGAAAAATACGCTTGATTCTGCAAAGGCATATTATGCCTTATCGCGGTATCCAGATATAGTTTGTACCATTCATCCATGTGTTCAATGCCATACTCCTTGACCTGGACACCATTTTTCAGGGACTTTTTAACATTATAGCGGGTATTGTACCGCATATTTTTAAGCAGTTCTTTTTCGTTTAAGGAGAGGTTTAGGAAAAAGGTATTCTTGGGAAGTACATCGCTGACGCTTTTTTTTAGGTTCCAATTTGTTGTCTTAAAATTCACGCGATATTCCTGTACCTGGCTGGAAGGCGCCCCGGTCCAGTTCCCGGCAGCATCAAAATAATCGTCTTCTGCGGCCCATTGGTTTTCCCATATCAAATCAAAACGGATGAAAATACAGTTTGATGGTAAATATGGCCTTATGGATTCTGAAAGTTGCTCCAAAAACAAACCTTGATTTTCAAAGGAAGGTTCCAGTTTAGGCCCGTAGGGCACATAGGCGTAGCAAATCTCTTTGTCAATATATTTTGTGAGGACCAAAAGGTCGTCCCCCACTTTGGAGAGTGAATCAGCTTCATTTGCCAGCATATCCTTGGAAACCGTCAGTTCAAATCCGTTAGGTAAATAACCTTGATTTCTTTTTATTCGTCCCCAAAAAGGAGTTTGGGGTAAAATGTTGGTGGCATTGAGCTCTTCCAGCTCTTTTTTCTCTAACCTGCAGGTCATGTTTTTTGGTGCGCAAAGCTAACAATCCAAAAGCCAACCTGAAAACAATATCCAACTTTTTGTTTTTGATAGATTTGATATACAAGCATATAGCCACTTTTATACAATATCACCGAACTCTAAACCTATATTGCCTAGTTTGTATGGTAGCTGTTCACAATCAGGTTTAATCCTATATATTTAAGAAGTGCCAAATGCGTAAAAATGACAAATAGGGTTATGAGTTTTTCGTCTCTTAGGAACAATAGGTTACCACTTGTCTTGGGTCTTGCCCTATGTTTGGGTCTTGGTTCGTGTGACAAAACCCAACCAATAACCACAGTGGGAGAACCAGCCCAGCTACAAATTGGGGCAGCTGGAGACCATGCTCTGCGAATAACTCTAAAACCACAGGGTTATGATATGGAATCCTATGGGCATATTGTTTTTGAAGATCGGGAAAAAACCGAGTACACTATCGATATAACTGAATTACGTGGTAACTTGACCGAGACAATAAATGGTCTTGAGGTTCATGTTTCCACAAATCCGTTGACGGTGACCGTGACTAATGAAGAAGGTATAATGATACAGCAGTTGGTTTTTGATGATGAAGGAAATGTTTCATTTGCCATAGATGAACCCCCAATCCTTGGTTTGGGGGAAGGTGGTCCAAAACCGGAAAAAGATGCCAATTGGAGGGAACATGACATAGAATTTGACCGAAAAGGCCGATTGCACAAAATGATTCCCCGTTGGCAGGCCACGGCTTACGGTTCCAGAAACCCGGTTTCAATGCTTGTTGGAACTGGTGGTTGGGGACTTTGGATGGTCACACCATGGGGACAGATTGATTTATCTTCGGATAGCACAGGCGTCTACTCACCAATTACTCCAGAACAGGGTTTTTATATTCAGCAGAACCAAAAAAATCAACAGGAGAATACTGGAAAGGGAATTCCTCCAAAGTACATCAATGGACTTTATGATATCTACGTGTTTGATGGTCATGACCCAAAAGCTTTGATGAAAGATATCAGTACCATTAGCGGCCCAGCTATAATGCCACCAAAATGGACTATGGGCTATATGCAGTCGCACCGCACTTTGGAAACGGATGAGGAAATGATGGATATTGTCAACACCTTTCGAGAAAAGGAAATTCCAATGGACGCTGTTATCTATTTGGGAACCGGTTTTACGCCGGTAGGATGGAACACGGAACAACCCTCATTTGAGTTTAATCCTGAAGTATTTAAAAAGTCACCTGAAAAAGTAATTGACGAAATGCACAGCAAGAATGCGAAAGTGGTGTTGCATGTGGTGCCATGGGATAGGGATAGATTGGAGACTTTACATGGTTCAATCCCGCCCAAAGAGGGTGAAGAAGTGGATAGTTCACATATACTGACCCACTGGAAGGAACATGTTCCCTTAATGAATATGGGGGTTGATGCATTTTGGCCCGATGAAGGCGATTGGTTCAATCTTTTTGAGCGATTGAATCGACATAAAATGTATTATCAGGGACCATTGTCCACGAAACCCAATTTGAGGCCATGGAGCCTGCACAGAAATGGCTATTTGGGTATTGCGCAATGGGGCGGTTGGATTTGGTCTGGCGACACCGATTCTTCATGGAAAACCTTGGAGGGTCAAATTGCAGTGGGTATCAACTCATCCTTGAGCTTATCACCATTCTGGGGGTCGGATATTGGAGGATTCTATCCCAACGAAGAATATACGGCAGAGCTGTTTACAAGATGGTTTCAATTTGGTGCTTTTTGTCCATCTTTTCGATCACACGGAAGAACCTGGTGGACCCACCTTCCATGGGGTTGGGGACTAGATGAAAGAGGTCCATTGGAAACCAGAACACCACCTTTGGAATCCGAAATGAACAACAATACCATAGAACCCATTACAAAGGCATATGCCGAATTACGATATCAGTTGCTGCCATATAATTATACTTTAACATGGGAAGCTAGGGATAAAGGATTGCCCATGATGCGAGCACTTTGGTTGCACCATCCCAATGATAGCAAAGCGAAAGCCATTGGAGATGAGTATCTCTGGGGTGAGAAAATGCTGATTGCTCCAATTTTCGAAAAAGGCGCTACCGGTCGAAATGTCTATCTTCCCGAAGGCACTTGGTACGATTGGTGGACGGGGGAATCACTTGAAGGAGGAAAGACCATTCAAAAAGAAGTGGACCTTTCCGTAATGCCTATATATATAAGTGCGGGAGCAATCATTCCAATGGACCCCATTAGACAATATACCGATGAAAAGGTTGATGAACCAACAACCATTAAAGTATGGTCGGGGGCAGATGGTACTTTCGAGCTTTATACCGATGACGGAAAGACGTTGGATTATTTGGATGGCACGTATTCCCTAACCAAGTTCCAATGGAATGACGCCAAGAAAACCATGACCATAGTGGCCGGCAAAGGTGAAAACATTGAAAAGGAATTTGTCATCGAATTAATGCCAACCAGCGAGCGAAAACAGGTAAGCTATTCTGGTGATTCCGTTTTGGTATCATTTTAACGCCCCTCACACCAAAGCTGAAAAAGTCTCCTTGTTATACTTGTTCCGATATTCAATAGGAGTAAGTCCTGTAATTTTTTTAAAGACATTTCTAAAGGCTTTGGAATCGGTATAGCCCACATCGAACATTACTTCTGAAATATTCATTCGGGTGGACTCAAAACTACGCTTAGCGGCTTCTACCTTTACGCGTTGCAGATATTCTATCACCGTATTATCCGTAGCTTGCTTGAACCTTCGTTCAAAACTTCTACGGCTGACGGCTACTCGTTGTGCAAGGTCATTAACGGTTATTTTGTCTTGATAATTTTTTTCAATGTATTCCTGGGCCTTTTTTACTGCTTCATCATTATGGTCCTTCTGTCCTCTGAACATCATAAAGGCTGCTTGGCTGTTTCGGTCAATATCAATAGCAAAATATTTGGAAGCCAGAATCGCCGTATCACGATCTGTATATTTTTCCAAAATATAGAGCAGTAGATTCCAGAGCGAATGGGCTCCACCACTGGAATAAATCCCATTTTCTTCAGTAATTACGCCGCCATCCACCACTTCAACCTGCGGAAATTGCTCCTTGAACTCGGTATAAAAAGCCCAATGGGTGGAACATTTTTTACCATCGAGCAAGCCAGTTGAGGCCAATAAAAAAGCACCAACGCAAAGCGAGGCTAATTCTGCGCCGTTGGAATGTTGTTCAATAATCCAAGGTAATGTTGCCTTGTTAAGGGCAATTGCTGCATCCATATTTCCGAATAAAGGAGGAATAATGACCAAATCGGCTTGCTCAGCATCTTTTAAAAGAACATCTGCCGTTATGGAATATGCCCCGTCCTGTATGCGGACTTCTTTGGTTTGGCCTACCATCTGCACTTTAAATAAGGGGTCTTTGCCTGCAGCCTGTAAAAATTGATTGGCGGTCGTAAAAAGATAGCGTGGGCCGGTAACACCAGAAGCCACAGCAGTTTCAGGAACCAAGATGGATATTGTTTTCACAATTCAAATGTAGCAAATTGCGCTGGCGGAATCAACACGTGCAATCGCCGTTTTTACCCCCTCTTCTTATGCCTGTAGATTGCCAACTTTGTGAAGTGAAGATATTAAACAGCATGAATCAGATTATAACATATCTTACATTTAATGGTAATTGTAGGGAAGCGATGGAGTTTTACCGTGAATGTTTGGGCGGAGAACTTAAAATTCAAACTTTGGAAAGCAGCCCAAATGAAATACGATTTCCTTCCAACATGAAAAAATATGTGGTACAGGCCTCTCTCAAAAAAGAAAATATGCTGTTGATGGGAACAGATATGGTCAATGAAAAATTAATAAAGGGGAATGCCATTTCTATACTTGTGGATAGTGAGGATGAGGTTCAGGTTAAGAACTACTTTAACAAACTAAAGGAAGGAGGAACACAGATTTATCCTTTGGATAAAACATTTTTAGGCTACCTTTTTGGTGGTCTTATTGATAGATATGGACATCAGTGGTTGTTTCACTGCAAGTGCTAAAAAATTAATATTGAAGTAGTATGGACAAGAAGAAGTTTAAAACGGTTGATGCGTATTTTCAAAGTGTCCCGAAGCATGCACTGGTGCGTATGGAAATCATTCGTAAAGCACTGAAAGAAGTGGCGCCACTGGCCGAAGAGATCATCAGCTATAATATGCCGGCACTTAGATATCATGGCATCTTGATGTATTATGCAGAGTATGAAAAACATATTGGGTTTTATGCTGTTCCGTCTACCCATAAAAACTTTAGTCAGGAACTATCTAGCTACAAGACTGGAAAAGGTTCGGTGCAATTTCCCCATGACAAAGATCTTCCGTTGGAACTGATTAAACACATGGCAGCCTTTCGGTATCAAGAAAAGCTAGATGAAGTATCGGGATAGCAGGGCTCCAACCATCATTGAATTAAAATTTGCATTGAATAGAAAGTGTCAAAAACAAGATAAAACAGTACCGTTTCTCCAGTTTGACCGCCAAGTGCTTACAACACATAACCTATAACACTTTAATCCAATCATTATGAAAAAAAAGATTTTATTCGTTCTTGCCCTCTTGTTTGGGCTAATGTTTATCAATGCCGGTCTGGACAAGTTTTTGCACTACATGCCCATGCCCGAGGAAATGCCCGAAGAATTAATGAGTGATTTTCAGGCATTCATGGAAGTATCATGGTTACTGCCCTTGATCGCCCTGGCCGAACTAGTGGGCGGAATCCTGATAATTTTACCCAAGACGAGGGCCCTTGGCGCCCTAATAATTTTGCCCGTAATGGTGGAGATAGTACTGATGAATACAGTGGTGCATACCAGCGGATTGATCATTGCACTGATATTGGCCATCATTTTAGGCTGGATTATGTATGAGAACCGTGCTAAATACAAACCTATTATAGGATAATATGATTTGAACCTTATGAAAACTGAAAAGATAAAAATAAGCAGCACCATAGAAACTGGTATTGAAAAGGTTTGGGAATGCTGGGTGCTACCGGAACATATTACCCAATGGAATTTTGCATCGGATGATTGGTGTTGTCCAAAAGCTGAAAATGACTTAAGAGTGGCCGGAAGGTATTTGGCAAGAATGGAGGCTAAAGACGGTAGTTTTGGATTCGATTTTGAAGCCATTTATGATGAGGTCGCACCTATGAAGAAAATTTCATACGTGATGAGTGATGGACGCCGGGCCATCACCACCTTTGAAAGCCTTGGCAATGAAGTAAAGCTTACAACCGAGTTTGATCCAGAGGACCAGAACCCAATCGATATGCAGCGAGATGGGTGGCAGGCCATCTTGGATAACTTCAAAAAATATGTGGAAAATCTGAACGGATAGAACACAAATGCATTGAACAATTTTACAAAATGGTAGAAGTATTTCAAACCAGCCTCAACAATCAAAACGATGCAAACAGAATAATAAAGCACTTACAAGCTCTGTTTCCGGAATACCTCATAAACTTTGATTTGGAGGATTGTGACAATATTCTTAGAGTGGAATCGAGCACAGATTATATTAAAGTAGAGTCCATAATGGAATGTGTTCAAAATAAGGGGCATGAGATAGCTGTTTTGTTGGATATAGTTCCAAAAAAGTAATATTGGTTTAGAAGTCCATTAAAAAAAGTGAATCGGTTGATGCAACCTTCTGAGGTTCGCTACATCAAACTAGAAACCTTTAAATCATAATTTTACTATGAAGCGATTACTTTTTAACTTGGGTGCATTGTTCATGATAAGTGGATGTTTTCTTTCCTGCAGTACGGATGATGGTGATGATTGTCCGGAAGATTTCTCTGGAGCTCTCGTAGCCAATGAAGAAAAAATGGTTGGAGAGTGGACGTTAACGGCCATTGTTGCAGATGAAGCCGTGGATATTACTGATGATGACGAAGAAAATCCCAGCACAAACATTTTTGCCCAATATAATGATTGTCAAAAAGATGCGGCCTATACGTTCAATTCAGGCAGGTCATACACTTTTGAGCAAGGTGTCAATGGAACGAATTGCCCGAATAGAGCCACCGTTTCTGGTTCTTGGCAATTGGCTTCCAATACGTTGAGCATTGTCTTTGGGTGTAATTTGCAGAATTTGAGTTTAACCTTTAATGGAAGCGACACGGCTTTTTCATTTTCAGATAATTTTAATGTCACGGATATAAACGGCGATGTGATACAAACCGAGATCACTTTTACCTATAGTTTAGTGGAATAATCATCAAGTAAAAGATTTCTTATACAGTCAATCAAATAGCGGTTGATGATACTTTTGAATCTTATTTTTGATTCTGTGCCATTTCAAACTAATGTTCATGGGGTATAGTCCAAAGTTGGTCATAAATTCGTAATTTTGTCTTGATTTTGATTAATACTGAATCTGGATATTGACCGTCACATCGTATTCAGACATTTGGTTTTGATTTAACTATAACGGCTGGCAATTGTATTGCTGGCCGTTTGTCATTTTATGAAACGATTTATTCTTTCCTGGTATGGAATAATGGAATGGCAAAACGTATAATCCATAGCACAAGCATAAGCTGCTCAATACTGGTTTACCTTGAGCTCGGCTAATATAGGACAACTCCGTTTTTAAAAGACATCAAGCCGGTTATTGATACCTCCAACTGGTCAAATCCGCACCTTGGGGCGCACTTTCGGCAATACGCTTCATGATTTTTGGCACGTACATGGAATTGTACCGTAACCTACTGATGGCATTGGGTTGGTCGGGGTCTCCGTTCCAGCAGTGTTCAGCACGATCACCATATAAGACCTCACCGTCATAGTATGGTTCGGTGGTACTTTCCAGAAAATCTTCCATCAGATAGACAGCATTATTGAGGTAATAATTGTCCATATCGCCGCAGTAAATATGGATTTTGCCCCGTAACTGTGGGCCAAGTTTGTCCCAATCGCGTTCCAAGATATGCCGCAGGTCGTAGTTTTCTTTCCAATATTCGGCGACTTCATGGTCAATATCGCCCGTCATTTTGTCCCAGATTCGAACTGGGTAACCATCATCACCTTGGGGTGAATAGGTGGCTTCCCAAATATCCCATTGTTGTCCTGATCGGGATTTGTCGCCCAAAACCAGTTCCAAATGGTTGCCCTGTCGTAAGGTAGACTGTATGTCGCCCAAATAATCTCTATGGGAAGGTACTTCCAATTTCTTGTGCTCAGAGTTGTAGTAATAGGCATTTTCATCCTCGTAAATATTGGTGAGGCAGTAGGCCCTAAAATCAATGGGGTCTGGGCAAGCTGCGAAGCAACCGTTGTATTCTTCGGGATATTTTACCTGTACGGCCAAAGCTTCCCAACCTCCAGTGGAACCTCCGTATAAAAATCGGGACCAACCTTCGCCCATACCACGGAATCGTTTTTCAATCTCAGGAATGAGTTCGTAAGTGATGGCATCTCCATACGGACCTTGACTTGCAGAGTTGACCGCATAGGAATCATCATAATAGGGAGTAGGGTGTTGGATTTCAATAATTAGGAAACGGGGAAAATCAGGTTCGTTCCAGCGTTGGTAAAAGTCATACGCCTCTTGTTGTTGGATGAGATTGTAGCCTTCCAAATCAAACCTAGCGGAGTATTCGGGTTCCAAGTTGGGGTCAGGAGGGGTGGTTCGGAAACCACGGAAATCACTTGGAAAATGACCATGAAAAACCATTAAGGGATATTTTGCCTCGGGATGTTCGTTAAAACCTTTTGGCAGTAAAACATGCGCTCCCAAATAAATGTCCCTACCATAGAATTCAGATAATTTCTCGGATTTGATCTTAATGTGTTTTATCCATTCCGTATCCTCTGGCTCTGGAATGGGTGGAATTTCTTGGTCCATCACCAAAGAGACATTGTTAATACCATTCTCACCAACGGTTATTTTGAACGGCTTGCTGTACAAGTTGCCAGGAGAAGTGTTCCATTGTTGCCCTTCACCATTGTCCATGGGAAGCTTTACGGTATGTCCGGTGGATAAGTTAAAAGTTTCATATACGTGCAAAAGTGCTTGTGCATTGTATTCTCCCGGAGGAACTTCACTTAGACTAGGGTAGGGGTATCCAAAAATGGATTCATCAATAATGATGGATTCACCCGCGGCCATGCCATTAACGTTCATTCCGAAGATGAGTTGTGTATTTAGGCCATCATTGATTTGAAAACGAGGTTCTTTACTGTCGTCCGAGGAAAGCATTAACAATAGTCTTCCGTCTTTGTTTTCTAGGCTTTCGGATTCAGCAAAACTAACAGCAATAGTGTATTTTGATTCTTCAGTTGAACTGCAAGAAATCAAGAATAGAGAACAACTGAAAAGGAGAACGCAGAATTTGGTCATGGTGGTTGATTTTTAAAGAATTAAGATAGTTCATTCACGCCATAAACGAAAGAATCCCTAGCATATTAATTTATACAAACTAGGGATTCCATATGATGAACAGAATGGGCCATGCTCATGAATATCGATAGGAAAGCAGTATATTGGAGAGCTAAAGAACTACAATTAAACTCAAACAATTTCAGAATGAAAAAAATATTGATAGCATTAAACAAACTCGTTCCTTTTGGGCTTCTTGTATTATTGGTGACCTTACACTCGTGCGGCGATCAAAATTTTGGAGGATTGGCCTTGTACACGGTTCGGGATGATATGGGGGAAGACGCCAAAGCAACGCTCCAGAAAGTGGCCGATGCCGGATATGCCTATGTTGAGGCAGCAGGTTATAATGAAGGGAAGTTCTATGGCATGGCTCCAGAAGACTTTAAAGCATACTTGGAAAGTGTGGGTCTGAAACCGGTGAGTACCCACCAAGGTTCGGTTACTTTGGAAAATGCAGATGAACAAATAGCCGCTGTTAAAGCTGCTGGTTTTGAATATTTTACGATACCGGTTCCGCCTATGGGCATGTTTACCTTTAATCCTGAAGATAGAACTATGGGCATGCAGGGGTCTTTGGAAGATTTCGCCAGCATCTTAACTACCTTGGGAAAAAAATGTGATGCGGCAGGATTGAAACTTTTGTACCACAACCATGATTTTGAATTCAAGGATAATGAGGATGGAGTAAAACCTATTGAGTATTTGTTGGAAAACACAGATTCAAAATATGTGAACTTTCAGATGGATTTGTTTTGGGTGACCAAAGCAGGAGCAGACCCAGTGGCCTATTTTGAGAAATACCCAGGCAGATTTAAATTATGGCATGTAAAGGACATGGATGATGAGGGAAAATTTGCTCCAGTTGGAGAAGGAAACATTGATTTTAAGCGAATTTTGGCAGAGAAGGAAACCTCGGGTATGCAGAAATATTTTGTGGAGCAAGATATGACTTGGGACAAAAAACCGCTTGATGTAATAGGAATAAGTCACGAAGGTCTTAAAGAAATTGGATTTGATTAGTCAATGTACTGGTCTTGAGTGGTCTGATGCAAAAAGCGTAAGAAATAAAAAAAATATTTTTTACAACCACTGACATTAGTATCTTTGCACCCGCAAACTTGGGTCGCGTAGCTCAGCTGGATAGAGCATCTGCCTTCTAAGCAGACGGTCGAAGGTTCGAATCCTTCCGCGATCACTTTAAGAGTTCAAATAAAAACAAAGCCTTGCATATCTTATTGATTTGCAAGGCTTTAATTTTTAGGAGCCCCATTTGAATTGGTTTGAAATGGTATGTTTTGGTTTGTAATTCGGTTAGTAAATTTTTTTCTTCAAAGTGTTAACCGAATAAGCGTGTAATTAACTATATTACAATCACTTAGTATTTGACTTTCGTAGGTAATTATCGTTCAATTTAACACAAAACCTATGAGAACCCGGACAACATTTTCAATCAGTTTCTGGATAAGTACTTCCCGAAGAAATGACGGCAACGCAAAGATTTATGCCCGAATCACCGTTGATTCGCAAAGGGCAAACATGAGTTTAAAGTATACTATCCCGAAAGAGATCTGGGACAGTAAGGGGTCGAAGGTTCTGGGGCGAACAAAGGAAGCTCAGGAAATCAATACTTATCTGATGGAAGTAGAAACAGGACTTTTTCAATGCTATCGTGAACTTCGGTCTAGAACGTCCCATATTACTCCACAGATGGTCAAAGCGCACTATTTTGGAGAAGATGTGAGTGAAGTTACTTTAAAGAGTTTGTTTGAGTATCACAACACACATAATGCACATAGTCTTTGCAAGGCTACTCTTAGTCATTACAAGACATGTCAGAAGTACCTGTTGAAGTATATCAAACAACAATATAAATGTGATGACTACAGACTATCACAACTTAATCACCAATTTATAGTTGGATTTGAAACATATTTACGCAAACTACATCCCATAAATCATCACGCTAACCTTTCAAACAATGGTGCAATGAAGCATATTCAACGTCTACGAAAAATGATTAGAATAGCCGTTGATAATGAATGGATAGATAAAGACCCATTTCAAAAGTTTAAAATTAGAATGGAAAGAAAGGAAAGGGAGTTTTTAAACTTACCTGAACTTCAGAAAATTCAAGAATATCACACAGGGATTGAACGGTTACGTATAGTAAAAGACTTGTTTGTTTTTAGTTGCTATACTGGTATTTCTTATTGTGATATAATGGGTCTTAGCGAAGATAACCTTGTACTTGGCATTGATGGAAAATATTGGATAAGCACAAAAAGGATGAAAACGAAGAATAGTTTTAAGCTTCCATTGGTTGGTCCAGCATTATCTATTATTAAACGATACCAATATCATCCTAAACGAGAACCTGAAAAACTATTCCCTAGAATCTCCAATCAAAAATTGAACAGTTATTTAAAGGAAATCGCGGATGCATGTGACATTCCAAAAAATGTTTCTTTCCATATGGCAAGGCACACTTTTGCAACTACGATTACTTTGAGTAATGGGGTTCCCATAGAGACGGTTTCCAAAATATTAGGACATACAAAATTGGCCACTACCCAAGTTTATGCAAGAGTATTGGATAAGAAAATAAGTGAAGATATGAGTGGTCTAGAAACGATTCTGGATTCGAAATTTTCAGATTCAAATGACAATAGGGAAAAGTTTGGAGATTTTGACTTTTGATTTGTAATTGGGAAAAGCCATTCATAAATGCACATCATAAATTTTGTCCCAAGTCTGAACTTCACCTTCTGTATTTGGTTTCTAATTTGTTTTTGTAGTTCGTGAAGATAAGTCCAATCAACAGCTACAAAGAGACAAAAACCACAGAGTTTATTGATACTCCATACACTAAAAGAAAGGTATTTGGGTTTTCACGCTCGCGTGAAAAAACGAATAGCAAGAGGGTGATGCGCAAATTGCGCCATCACGGTTGTTTTCGGGTCTTCAACAAGTTGAAAACCATTTAATTAAAATATTTTTGGAATACTGTTCAAAATCAGGGGTTACAGTAAACTTTTCCGAAATCTACAGTAAACCCTTCGGGAAGCCCCATAAACACTGGAAATTTTTGACGAAAAAATTGACGCAATTTGACGAAAAAATAAATCGGACCTATGGAAAAGCAATCTAAAGCTTAAAATAACGGAATGGAGATTGGAAATATAAAATTGAGGTCAACAGACCATTGGATTAACTCAAATGATGGGAAGAGTATAGCGGATTAATAGATAAAATTGCCTCGCTCAGTATGGTTAGTTTGGCAAGATTTGGGGCTTGCAGCACTTCACTGCGTTCCGTTCGCTAAATTTTGATTTTTTAATACTCAAGGAATCTTGAGTAGCTTAAGCTTTTCATAAAAGCGCTCAAGTTTTCTAGAACTTTCCGGTCAATTGCCCATCACCCCAAATACCTTTTTGTAGTATTTGATGCTCTTTGTTATAAAAAATGCCAAGTCCATTACGTTTTCCTTGTGAAAAATCACCCAAATAATATTGTCCGCTAGGTCTATAGAATTCTTGACCGTAACCGTTATGCTGTTCATTAACAATTGTTCCGATATGCGCCATTCCAGATTTCCAAGAGTAAGCACCTAAATGATCTCTTTTGCCATTGGTGAAAAATCCAACATAGCTATCTCCATTATCATACTTATAGTATCCAAATCCATTCTGACAGTCACCTACACAGTTTCCCTTTGCTATTTTGTTCTTATAGTTATTGGTTAGTAGGTCTTGGGTCAATTTCCCTTTTTCATATCTACCCGCCTGCAATATTTCACCCCCATTTTTGATGTAGCCATATCCGTTTTGAAAACCCTTTTCCCATTGTCCGATGTAGTAGTTTTTACTGCCGACCCAGGTGTATATACCGAATCCGTCCCTGAAACCATTTACAAAGTTGCCTTGATAATATCCTGAATTATCCTTGTAGAATAAAGTTCCTTGGCCATTGGCCTTGCCATCACTAAAAAAACCTTCAATGGTATATGTCCCAAAATCAGCTTTCCCAAACCCATTGGAACAGTCACCGTTTAAACATGTTGGGGAAATCTCGTTTTTAGTTGCGTTGCTTGTACCTTTGTTGTTTTTGTTTCTGAGCTTAGTGATATCTTGAAGGAATTTCATGGATTTGGACATCAATATGGGATCGCTGAGTTTTGGGAGGTCTTTCAATTTGCTCTGGTTGGATGAATAGGCGATTTCTGGAGTACTTGGCACATTGCTACCTGTTGCCGTGCCATCTGTGTACGTGATGGTCCTGTATTTTACCTCATCGATGATCCATTGATATTTGGTTTCGGTAAAGTTTGATGCCCTAAATTTGGTTCTTTCAATCCAATTGCCACGCTGGTCGTAAACATACTTATATAAAAGGCTTTCCCAAATCTTGGACATGCCCAATTCTTCCTCCAATAACTTTTTGTCATTGTATTTAAAATAACGTATATCCTTTTGATTGTAGGATTCATCTAGTTTTAGTCCATCGTAGGTATATTCACTGGAGTAGAACACCTTGCTTTCTCCATTGTTTGCTTCCGCAAGCTCATAGACGATCACGTATTTTTTGTACTTAAAGATTGCACCGTATTTTAAACCGCCAAGAACAATGTATTGACCTTCATCGTTTTTTACGGTTTCGGGTAGGTCATCCGAAATTATACCAATGGGTGTTTCATAGATATAAAGGGTTTTATCCAAACCTTCTTGTTTACCTAATGGATTGAATTTTTTCTCTATGGCTTTTGACGCATTATTAATGTAATCATAAGTGGTAAGCTTTTCGTAATTATTATCCAGGTAAAGTTTGTCCTCTGTTAAATAACCATCGGGGTTGAACATGAGTTGGTTCTTTTCACTGTACAAATGGGCTCCGATAGCATGATATTTGGTGATGGACATCGCTGTTACCTGCCCATACTTGATGTCAAAATTACTGAGGTGCAGGTTTTGGGCAGACCCTTGGTAATGAAAAAAGTGGGCAAGAATTATAAATATGGCAAGGGAAAGTCTTTTGGTATTGGTAATGGAATTCATTTTTTTTTGGATTGGTTTTCAGCAAAACTATCTGTATGCCATCCTATGCCGCAATAGGACAATTGCCCTATTGTGGGGATTCTAGGAGACCCTAATTTTGGCTCTACCAAATTGTGGATCATGCCTAAATTGGAAACATTGCCCTTAGAACATAGAGATAAGACCAAGCTGAGGCGTCAATTATATGGAATGTTGTTATTTCCGGTAGTGGTTATCGGTATATTCTGGTTGTTTCTGTCGTTTATGTTCAATTCAGGTTTTGCAGATGATTCAGTTGGAGTCTACATGATGGTGGCCTTCTCGGTCTTATTTTTTAGCATCATAGCCTATATTATTGCATCCACGGCAATCGATTTAAAACTAGGTTTAAAATCTCGGGTTTCTGGAAAGATCACCGACAAAAGGATGCATTGGGCCACAACGGGAGACAGGCCTGTTTACGGGCACAAAACAAGGACCCGAACTAGAAGGTCATATTATGTTTATATTGATAATGAGGAGTTTTCGGTGGACTATTCTTATTACTCAAAAGCTAGAATCGGAGTAGAGGTGCAGCTGGACCGTGCTCCCAAATCAGGAATCACACTAAATCTTCATGTTTTGGGGCAAGTTGAGGATGCCCATGTTGCTCAAAAGCTTGATGAAGAAGAAAAGTTTCTGGAAAAACACATTCCACATACTCGCTATACCCCAAAAGATTATGAAGCCTTGCATAGGATCTGGAAAACGGAAATAAAAAAGCGTTTGGTAAGGTCCAGTCCATTTATCACTATTGGCCTTTTAATGATAATTAGCGGTTTTTGGAGCTTTGTCGTGCTATTGTTTCCAATCTGGGTCGTACCTCTTTTTCAATTTTATAGATTATATGTGGCCTACCGAAATTATAACAGGAACAAGGAAAGGTCCCATAAACGTGGAGTTCCATCCATCGTCGAAGATAAATTCGCACTGACTTCCAACCGATATGCCAATTCCAATCGAATCATACTTACATCAGGACCACTCTTGGTAAGCTCAACACTGTACGACAAACTCTTTATTGGGGACAAAGTATTGGTTTACAAGACACAATATGGAAATGTGCCGTTGAGCATTGTGCTGCCCAATGGTGAAGAAGTTTATTTGGTATAAAAAACATATTATGTTCGGTAGTGTGCTATTGTTGATCGCGATGCTTGGGCCCATGGTACTTCTGGCAACTTTTCTGTATTATCGTTATCCTAATACAGCTGTGAGCCGTATGAATCAATGCATACCACCGGCAATATCGGCGATTTCAGCATGGGCGCTATGCACCAGTTGGCTATGGTTCTACCTTTTCAACTTCTATTTGAGTCTACCTGCGTTTCTTTTGGCATTGGCGTTGCACATTTATGCAACCCTGAAAAAATTGAACCCAAAGTTGCAACGCATCAATTCGGCTTTGCTTTTGGCAACATTCGTGATGGGGCTTTTAAGCTTTTTCTATTTTGATATTTGACACATAGCCACCTATTCCCTGTCATTTTACGACAATTGCCCTATTGAGTTCAACGCCATTGGATGCTATGTTTGTTCAAAACTTTAAACCAATAGTATGAAACGTATCAATTTACCCATGTTATCTTTTTTATTGATTCTACTTTGTGCCTCCCCTGTGGCATTTGCACAAAATGTAAAGGATTTTAAGATAAAAATGTTGGGGCCGGCCAATCTCAATTTTAGAAAAAGTCCAAAACGAATCGTCATTTCCGATTTTCAGGTCAATTTTCAAACAGCATTGCAGTTAGAGGACAAGAAAAAAGGAGGCAAAATGTGGCGAGGAGGACTAAAAGGAGATGCAAAGGCGTCGTTGACCTTGGTGCTGGACGGGCTCAATATTGAAGACCTTCAACAACTTACCGATAAACTCTTTGAAGAGTACAAGGCGGACCTTAGGGCAAAAGGATTTGAAATAGCTTCCGTTGATGAGTTATGGAACCATAGCGCCTATGAGAAAAACCGCGAAAAAAGATGGGATTTGAGGTCTGGTCAAGGTGGAGAAAAAGGAGATGAGTTCGGTGACATAGTAATGCGTCCCACAGGACAAAAATTTATCGTGGCAAAGCAAAATATGGAGAACAAGAAAGCTGGGCCATTAAAGCTAGCCAATTACGAGGAGCAGGTCGAAATGAAGGTGTCCAACCAGAAAAATGATTTTATTTTCAACAAGGTAGTGCTAAATGTTATTTCTTTTGATAATGCATTGAGCGAAACCACAAGAGCCTTGAACAGACATGCCGGGTACGCACAGGTAAAGGCAGAGACCGACTTTAAGATTGATGCATCCAGCGTCAACAGGTTTAACATAGGGCAGATGGTGTCCAACCGTGGAGTAGAGGTTGAAGGCGTTCTTGAAAAGCAAAAATTTGATGCCTCACAGGGAGCAGATGTGGACAAGCGAGGAATGGATGCCGGTGTTTTCCGTGTTTGGAGGGTAGAGGACAAGGAGGACGTTAATGTGTCCGTTGTAAAATGCGATCCAGAAAAATATAAGAAGGGAGCAGAACTTGCAATATCATCATTTTTAGATGCCACCATTCAAAAATTGGTGGACAAGGCGAATTAATTTTTTTGTAAAAACTAAGATTATAAAATCAATTGGATTAGTTTTAAGCACCAACCATTCCTTTTAGTTATAATGACCACTTATTACAAATTTCCAATTACCTTTTTATTCTTTTTGATATTCACGTTGCAGTCAATTTTGGCACAGGATATTAAAAAAGAAATCAAAGCACTTAAGGATACTGCCCAGTTGAAGGAGGGCGGCGATAAAGTTTTGGCACTAAAAGATGTTGGCATGAGGTTTCGGTCCGTAAATATGGACAGTGCCCGATATTACATGGATATGGCCTTTCGACAGGCCGAAATTATGGATGATGACCATTTCAGGGCAAGAATATGGGTAGCGTATGGAGTTCTTTCTCAAGATGAGGGTAGGCCCAAAGAGGCGTTGGATTTTCATTTGAAGGCCAAACCGATTTTAGAAAATTCCAAGGATTATTATGTTTTGGGAAGTCTTTACACGAATATCAGCAATGCATTTGAGGCACTGTCAGAGTTTGACAAGGCTGTGGATTTTCAATTAAAGGCATTGGAAAACTTTAAGGCTGGAAATGATAGTCTGTGGATTGCTGGGTCATATCTAAATCTTGGAAACAGATTTAAGCTCATTGAAGAACCTGACCTTTCATTGGAGTACTACCTCAAGGCAATGGAAATGTATAAAGTTATGGGTAATCAATATATGTTGATTTCGAGCTATAATAGTGCGGCATCGGCCTATATTGTAAAAAAGGAATACGATACAGCATTTGAATATGCAAAAAAAGCATTCGATGGCTTTGGGTCCATGGGAGCAAGATTGGATCAAGCATATCCAGTGACCAATATGGCCTTGGCAAGCTGGGGGCTTGAAAATTTTGAGGAAGCAGAGCGATATTATATCCAGGCCATTTCGCTTCAAGAGGAAAGAGGTGAGCGTCTGGCGTTATATTTTCTAAGAAATGATCTTGCCAATGTACTTCTCAAACAAGGGAAAAAAATCAAGGCAGAGGAATTGGCTTTGACCACATATCAAGAAGCAGAGCAAATAGATTTTATTCCAGCCATTGATGTGTTGTCGAAAACCTTGTCCTTGATTTATGAAGAAAAACCGGATTTTGAAAAGGCCTATGTTTATCATCAAAAACATAAGGAAGCAAGAGATAGCCTTTATTTTGCTGAAAAAGCAAGCGAAATGTTCAACCTTAAGGAAAAATACGAGTCCGAGCAAAAGGAAAACGAAATCCTTCGCCAACAGAATGCATTGGTCGAGGGTGAGCTAATCCTGAAAAATAGGAACAGTATGCTTATGGGCAGTGGGGCTCTATTGGCCATACTGCTTATTGTCGGTTTTCTGATTTTCCGTGAACAAAAGGTAAAGGCGAAGAATTTTGCTAGGGAGACCGCTCTGGAAAAGGCCATGGCAGAAGCCCGAGCACAGGAAAACCTTAAGGAACAACGTTTACGTATTGCCCGAGATTTACACGACAATATTGGGTCGCAGCTCACCTACCTCACCTCAATAACCGATTCGGCAAAGCGCGGAATAGATAGGGGGGAAGTATTTTTAATGGAGAAGCTTACCCAGATGAAACAGTTTTCACTCGTCACCATATCTGAGCTTCGGGATACCATTTGGGCCATGAACAAGGATGAAATCAGTTTGGAGGATATCAAGGAGCGGACCCAGCAATTGGCCGCCACTGTTCATGAAGCCACAGATGATAAAATCAATGTAAAAGTTGAGGGGAATCAGGATCATAAGGTGCTCAATGCCTTTGTGGGGATGAATCTTTTTAGAATTATTCAAGAATCCGTGAACAATGCTGTAAAACATTCAGGGAGTGATCAGATTCAGGTAAGGTTTGTCAATGTTGATGAAAAAGTGCAGATTGAAATAGAGGACTTCGGAAAGGGTTTTGATACATCAAAGGAGTCGACAGGGAACGGACTTCATATAATGAGGAACAGGGCCAAAAAAGCTGGCATTTATTTCAATCAAGAAAGTCTAATCGGTAAAGGCACCAAGGTAACGTTACAGGTAAAGACATAATTCTTTCACTTCAAAAAGTATAGGACCATGAGCAAAATCAAACTGGCCATAGTGGACGATAATACGTTCTTGGCTCGTGCCATAAAAGAGAAATTAGAAGATTTTGAGGATTTGGACATCAAGTACATGGTGTACAACGGTGGGGAGTTGCTGTCTAAATTGGAAAAGAACCACAACCTCGATTTGGTACTTATGGATATAGAAATGCCTGTTTTGGACGGTATAGAAACCGTTCGTATCGTAAAACAGAAATATCCCCACATTAAGTTGCTCATGCTTACCGTTTTCGATAATGATGAGAATATTTTCAATGCAATCCAGGCCGGTGCCGATGGGTATTTGCTCAAGGAAATTGAAGGACAAAAGTTGTACAATGCCATTACCGAGACTCTTGGGGGAGGCGCGGCGATGAGCCCTTCCATTGCGGTAAAGACGCTCAAATTATTACGATATCCGGAAAAACAAGAATCACTATCCGTACAGGAAGATGACGTTTCGTTAAGTTCACGTGAAAAAGAAGTATTGGAACAACTGGCGGAAGGGTTAAGCTATACCGTGATTGCCAATAATCTCTTCCTATCCCCAAGTACGGTACGGAAGCATATCGAGAATATTTATAGGAAGCTTCAGGTCCACAACAAGTTAGAGGCTGTTCAAAAGGCTAGAAGACAAAGCCTCATATAATATACCTCATACAAACCTTTGAATTTATTCATGGGCATGAATGTAGATACCCCGATTTTTAGGACAGGTTTAATATTTTATAGTTAATTTTGGGTCCTACGAAATGAGATTGTTCATAGTGGTCTGTAATTCGGTTAGTTACAAAACATAAGCAAGGCGAAACCCAATAAAATTAAGGGTTAGCGGACGGGGTTCGAATCCTTCCGCGATCACTAGTACTTATATGGCCTCGGTAAGTTTTCTTATTGAGGCCTTTTTTATATAATGTTTTTAACAGCATATAGCAATCATGCAATTCGTAACAATATGGAAATATTGATCTAGGTGACCACACATTGAATTCGCTGCACGAATCGTAGTTTCGCTTGCTTAAAATGAATATTTTATTTAGGTTTTGTTTAAATACCAGTTCGCTTATCTACAAAATGGAAACCTTTTTATTTTTTTATCCTAAAAGAATAGATCTTCCCTTTCTCGGTCATAATATCATAGACGAAGGACTTTGGCAAAGCCAGTGCCTCAAGGGAGGCTTTCTCTGAAATGATGGGGGCCATTGTTTCTTCCATCTTGAAAAACTTGTTGGGATTGTCTCCTTTGGCCTCCTTGAGATTGCCATTTCCAACGAGTTCCATTTCATTGGGAACACGGAGACGTAGGTTTCCTCCTAAGCTTGATTTTATAGTGGCTGCCACAAGTCCCTTGTTTTTCCATTGAAGTGCCACCACCCCAAATCCACCCCTTGCCTTCAATCCGCTTACATACCCATTGGAAAGGGCATCAGGAACGGCAGGGAGCAAGTGCACCATCCCGTCCGAACTTTGTAACAGCATTTCGGCAATACCAGAAGTGCACCCAAAATTCCCATCAATTTGAAACGGGGGATGGGCATCAAACAAATTGTTATACGTACCGCCGCCCCCTTGATTGATTCCCACTGGGGTCAATTGGTCTTTAATGAGTTTGTAAGCGTGGTTGCCGTCCTGCATTTTGGCCCACCAATTCACCTTCCAGCCCATGCTCCAGCCGGTCGATACATCCCCACGCTGAAGCAGAGTGTTTTTGGCAGCAGCGAAAAGTTTTGGGGTTCTGTACGGAGAAATCTGATTGGATGGGAAAAGACCGTACAAATGGGAAATATGACGATGATTGTCTTCAGGCGAGTCCACATCATCCAACCATTCCTGCAATTGGTTGTGCTTGCCAATCTGCATTGGGGGTAATTTACTTCTCAACACTTTTAGTGAGTCTATGAAAGCGCTTTCCTTTCTCAAAACTTCCGTAGCATGAATATAGGTGTTGAATACATCAAAAACCAGCTGATTGTCCATGGTAGATCCTGCGGTTATGGACGAACCTTGATGTGCCTCGGGGGCATTTTCAGGTGAATTTCCCGGAGCTATGACCAAATAGGGATAATTGGGGTGTTGAACTAGGAAATCGGCATAAAACTCAGCAACTCCTTTCAAAATGGGGAGCGCTGATTTTAAGAAAGTGGTGTCTCCAGTGTACAGATAGTGCTCCCACAGATGCTGACTGGTCCAAGCCCCACCTCCGTTCCAGATGCCCCAAAAGGCACCATCCACAGGTCCAGTTATTCTCCAAATGTCGGTGTTGTGGTGTGCCATCCATCCTCGACTCCCGTACATGATTTTGGCTGTTTCCTGACCGCTTTCAGAGAGTTCTTGGATCATTTTTAAGAAGGGTTCGTGAAGTTCGGAAAGATTGGTCCGCTCCGCGGGCCAATAGTTCATTTCTGCATTGATGTTGATGGTGTATTTACTGTCCCAAGCGGGTTGCATGTTTTGATTCCAGATTCCTTGGAGGTTTGCAGGCTGACCTCCTGGTTGGGAAGAGGATATGAGCAAATACCTCCCATATTGAAAGTATAGTGCCACAAAAGAGGGGTCTTCAATGTTTCGGAAATTTGCAAGTCGTTCGTCAGTGGGTAATTTGGATGCTTCCGTTTCTCCAAAGTCCAAAATCACTCTATTGAATAATTCCTGGTATTTTTTTATATGTTCCGATTTTAAAAGTGTATAATCCTTGTCAAAACCTGCATCCAAAAAACCTTTTGTACGTTGCATTTCATCACCGCTCAAATCTTGGTATGAATTGAAGTTACTGGCAATTGATACCATTAAAATGGCTTCGTCCGCATGTTCCACTATAATTGATGTAGCGGTTTGGGTAGTTTTACCATTTTTGGTTTTCAATTTCATAAGGGCGTTGAACTCCACTTTGCCCTCAACACCCTCATGGTCACCGGTTCTGCCCCAAAGGGAGATTTGATTTTCTCGAATGGTCTCTATTTTTGAATGATTGTGGGGAGTGGTGAGATTCGCCGTAAAGTTGATTTGCCCCAATTTATCCGCCGTTAAATGTATTATCAGAAGTCTATCGGTCAAAGAAACAAATGTTTCCCTTGTATATGTGATACCATTGACTTTATAGGAAGTTTTACTGACCGCATTGCTGATATCCAACTCCCTATAATAATCTTGATAGTCCGAATGATTGGGAAAGGTTAGTTCCAGATTCCCAACAGGTTGAAACATTTGGCCATGGGATTTTTTGGTAATGATCTTATCGTTGGCCAATTGTTCTGCTGCTTTATATTCTCCATTAAAAATGAGTTCCCGTACCTTGGAAAGGGCCCCAAGTGCATCTGGATTGTCATTTCTGTTGGGACTTCCGCTCCACACCGTATGTTCGTTGAGTTGGAATATTTCTTTGTCCACATTGCCATAGACCATGACGCCCACGCGACCATTGCCCAAGGGCAGCGCATTTTCCCAAGTATCTCCTGAGGGTTCGTCATACCAAAGTTTTAAGTCAACTGAATGCTGTCCAAAAAATGAAATTGGAATGCATAAGAAAACCAAATAAAATGACCATTTCATAGGCTAGTGGTTGATAGTGATACTGATACTGGGAACGTGTCCAGTATTTAAAATTTTCAATATACACATGTTATTCCTTGTAGAAAATAATAACCGTGTTTATGTATACCAAGGATTTTGGGTCAGCCTGAGTTAGTTCCTCGCCAACCAACTCCATTTTATTGATTTGCAGGGTTTTCAATGATTTCTTACTAATTCATTTTTAATGTGTTCAATAAACACTTATATTGGTGCCAGAAAACATAAACTGTAATTTCTCCCCCAACGCACAGACCATTGCCCCAATGACTTTATTTTGTACCAATGGGGAGAAGTAAACTTAGTAGAACTCAACTATTTTATAACAACAAATTAATGAGCAATTAGAATCTAACAAAAGTTAACTAAAAACAAACATTATGAAATTTAATGCTGCAACATTAACATTTGCATTGGTTTGCTATGCCACAGGCATCGCCCAAACCAATTCAACTACCGTAATCGAAGATTTCAAGCCCTCAACCCTGAATCAACCAGGTAAGGAATACCCACAGGTCAATTCACAGGGATATGCACGATTTAAAATAGAAGCGCCCGCCGCTGACAGTGTTAGGGTAAGCCTTGGTCTTGGCGGTAGGGGCGGAACAAAACTCAATAAAGTAGAGGACGGCTCTTGGATGGGCACAACCGAAGGTCCAATGGACGAAGGTTTCCATTATTACCACCTTACTGTGGATGGAGGTACTTTTAACGATCCAGGCGCTCTAAATTTTTATGGTTCCACTCGTTGGGAAAGTGGTATTGAGATACCTGCCCATGACCAAGAATTTTACGCTTTAAAGGATGTTCCCCATGGGAAGGTGGAGCAAATCCTTTTTCCTTCAAAAAGCACCAATACATCCCGAAGGGCCTTTGTTTATACCCCTCCAGGATATGACAAGGACCAGTCTAAAAAATACCCTGTCCTGTATTTGCAACACGGTTGGGGCGAGGATGAAACAGCTTGGAGCAACCAAGGCCGAGCTAACCTTATTATGGACAACCTTATTGCCGAAGGCAAAATTGATCCTTTCCTCATTGTAATGACGTATGGTATGACCAATGAAATAAGATTTGGTGGGCTGCGCAATTTTGATATTACCCCTTTTCAAACCGTTTTGGTTGATGAATTGATACCTTATGTTGATGCCAATTATCGTACCGTTGCTGATAAATCACACCGAGCTATGGCCGGTCTTTCCATGGGTGGTATGGAGACCAAGATGATCACCTTGAACAAACCCGATGTTTTTTCCTATTACGGTTTGCTAAGTGGAGGTACCTATAGTCCAGAGGACATCAAGGATAAAGACGATGTAAAACTCATATTCCTAAGCTCTGGGAGCAAGGAAAGACCTGAAGCTGTAAAAAGTGCAGCTGCCGCTTTAAATGAAGCCGGAATAAAGGCCGTTTCCTATGTTTCCGAAGGAACAGCACACGAATTTCAGACGTGGAGGCGCAGTCTACATGAACTAGCTCCCCTTCTTTTTAAATAATCTCTAAAAAGAAAGTCAGATGAGATATCCGCATGCAATTATTGCCGTACTTTTTTTGGCATTGCAGCCGTGTATGGCTCAAACGGACTACGAACCTTCAGAGACCAATCAGCCTGGAAAGGAATATCCAAAGGTTGACTCGGAAGGTCGTGTAAAGGTTGAGGTACTCGCTCCCGAAGCCAACAAAGTACAACTCGATATTGGTGGGGTCAAATACGACCTCACCAAAAACGAGGAAGGAATTTGGACAGGTGAGTCAGCACCCCAGGACGAAGGTTTTCACTATTACCAATTGAACATTGATGGGGCATCTGTGCCTGATCCGGGCACCAAATACTATTATGGTGCAGGCCGTTGGGGCAGCGGTATTGAAATTCCGGCAACAGACCGTGAAATTTATGCCGTAAAGAATGTTCCGCACGGAAGGGTATCGGAGCAGCTCTATTTTTCTAACATTACCCAAGCATGGAGAAGATGCTTTGTTTACACCCCGCCAGAATATAGTAAGGATACAAATACTAAATATCCAGTGCTATACCTTCAACATGGGAGTTTTGAGGATGAAACAGGGTGGGCCTCGCAAGGAAAGGCCAATCTAATTTTGGACAACCTGATTGCAGAAAATAAAGCAGTTCCTATGATCATTGTTATGGACAATGGGTATGCTTATAAGCCACAGGACAGTTCAACCGAGGGAAATAGAAGACCACAGTCAGCCTTTGAAGAGGTGTTGATACAAGAGGTCATTCCAATGATCGACTCTGAATACCGAACTTTGGCAGACCGTGAGCA
Source organism: Allomuricauda sp. ANG21 (assembly GCF_040705235.1). NCBI lineage: Bacteria > Pseudomonadati > Bacteroidota > Flavobacteriia > Flavobacteriales > Flavobacteriaceae > Allomuricauda > Allomuricauda sp. ANG21. The sequence continues at coordinate 184,933 of NZ_JBFCVT010000011.1, forward strand.
TAGGGCCATTGCCGGACTTTCCATGGGCGCAAACCAGACCATGCGCATCATTATGAACAATTTGGACAAGTTTGCGTACTATGGCGGTTTCAGTGGTACTTCCAACTATCCGACCAGCGATAAAATAGACACAAAAACATTTCTAAACGGCGCATTTGATGATGGAAAGGCTGTGGAAGAAAAAATAAAAGTGTTCTGGTTGGGATTGGGCACCAAAGAGCCTGATCCGTTTCCGGGATCTGTCGGTGCTTTCCGAAATATGTTGGAAGAACAGGGAATTGATCATGTGTATTATGAATCCCCTGAAACTGCCCATGAATGGCTGACTTGGCGTAGAAGCCTCTATCAATATGCACAATTGCTTTTTAAAAAGTGACAGTGTAGCTCATTTCTAAACATAGATGATATGAAAATCAAAAATTTATTTTATACCACCCTTACTTCTCTGCTTATCTCCAGTTTTTCCTATGGTCAGCAGGCCAATGTTAACTTGGACTTTAATCCACAGAAAGATACCGAAGGGCTTATCCCCTTTAGTGCACCAGTAAATTCGCCCGAAGTACATGATGACCAAACCGTTACGTTTAGGGTGAAAGCACCAGAGGCGCAAAAAGTGGAATTGAATCCCGGAGCCATAAATGCCGCTCTGGGAAAGGGTAGGGAGCCCATTCCATTTACAAAAGGGGAAGAAGGTGTTTGGACCTTGACCATTGGACCACTTCCTCCTGATATGTATGCCTACCATCTTCGGGTGGATGGTGTGCAAATGGCAGACCCCAGCAATACTTATGCGGCATTTACGGCTATGCCTCCATACAGTGAATTGATCGTACATGGCGATGGACCAGCATACTATGATGCCAAAAACGTCCCTCATGGAAACGTTACACGTCATATCTATCATTCGGATGTCACCCAAGGCGAACGGGAACTGTACGTGTACACACCACCCGGCTACGATCCTGAAAAAAAATACCCTGTACTGTATTTATTGGGCGGAAGTGGTGAACTGCCTTCAAATTGGGTGTATGATGGCAGGGCGAATCTGATTATGGACAATCTTTTGGCAGAAAATAAAGCCAAGCCCATGATTATTGCCATCCCCAATAATCAAATCATACACAGGAACCACCCGCAGCATTCCGAACTTACCTTTGACATTTTTGAAAAAGAGCTCAGAAACCATGTCATTCCCTTGGTCGATGAAAATTACAGCACAATTCAAAGTCCCCAAGGGAGGGCGATTTCAGGATTGTCCATGGGAGGTCGCCATAGTATGTTCATCGGCTTCCGCTCACTTGATCTATTCGCTAATTTTGGTATTCTCAGTGCTGGGGACACCACTGCGGAAACCACCTTACCCCAATTTTTAAATGACCCAGAAGTAAATAATAAGGTAGATTATCTTTTTGTGGGACAGGGTACCAAGGAAGCAGAAGGTTTTTTCAACGCGAGGGTCCAGGGTCTTATCGACGCATTAAATAACCATGATATAGAACACGAATACTATGTAGGTGGAAACGGGGGACATGACTGGTCCACTTGGCGTCACCTATTATATTATCAGTTCTTGCCCAACCTTTGGCAGAAGTAAATAAAATTAAGCAATAAACTCATATCCATATAATTATAATGAATCGAACTAGGAAAAATCTAAAAAAGATAACCTTTGGGGCGTTTTTGACCTTACTTGTAGGGTTGTACTCTTTTTCACCAAAGGGAAAAGATATCGATCCCAAACCAACAAAATCAACCAATGTACCCATATTCATAAAAGTGGTGTACCAGGGCAATGATCAGGTATATAATGATTATCCCTTGGCAACAGATGAGTTCTACAACCCCATTTTACAAGGGTGCTATCCAGATCCGGCCATAACCCGAAAAGGGGACGACTATTATTTGGTATGTTCCTCCTTTGCTATGTTTCCGGGTGTGCCCATTTTTCATTCCAAGGATTTGGTAAACTGGACGCAAATAGGTCATGTTTTGGATCGCGTTTCCCAGTTAGATGTCCATGATACCGGTATAAGCCAAGGTGTTTACGCCCCTGGAATTACCTATAACCCTAACAATGACACATTTTATATGATCACAACCGCCTTTGCAGGTGGCGCTGGTAATATTGTGGTGAAGACCAAGGACCCTGCAGAAGGTTGGAGCGATCCGTATCACTTGAAATTTAACGGAATTGACCCATCGCTGTTTTTTGATGATGATGGCAAGGCCTATATCGTGCATAATGATGCTCCAGACCCTGGAAAGGAACTTTACAACGGACATAGGGTCATTAAAATATGGGAATACGATGTGGAAAAAGACCAAGTCATTGAGGGTACCGACAAAATTATTGTGGATGGTGGTGTTGATATTTCGGATAAACCCATCTGGATTGAAGCCCCCCATATCTATAAAAAAGATGGTGAATACTATTTGATGTGCGCCGAAGGCGGTACAGGAGATTGGCATAGTGAAGTGATATTTATGAGTGACAGCCCAAAGGGGCCTTATATCCCTGCACCAAGCAATCCAATACTTACCCAGCGTTATTTTCCCAAGGAAAGAGAGAATAAGGTGGACTGGGCGGGCCATGCCGACTTGGTTTTAGGGCCGGATGACAAATATTACGGTGTTTTTTTGGCGGTTCGACCCAATGAGGAAAACCGAGTGAACACCGGAAGGGAAACCTTTATTCTACCCGTGGACTGGTCAGGTACCTATCCCGTTTTTGAAAACGGTTTGGTCCCAATGGAACCCAAATTAAAAATGCCAGAAGGTGTTGAAAATAAAATGGGACAGGAAGGCTATTTTCCCAATGGAAACTTCACCTATACCGAGGATTTCTCATCCGATTTATTGGATTACCGTTGGATAGGATTGCGGGGGCCAAGGGAAGCTTTTATGGAACAAACCAAGAATGGTTTGGAAATCAATCCATTTGAAACCAATATCAAGGAATTGAAACCCACTTCCACATTGTTCTACAGACAACAGCACAGAACATTTTCATTCAGTACTACCCTGAATTACAAACCAAAGTCGGAAAAAGACCTAGCGGGAGTGGTTGCCTTACAGAATGAACGATCTAATTATGTCTTTGGAGTAACCAAAAAGGACAAGGACTACGTTTTGGTGTTGGAAAAAAACAGCTTTTCTAGAAGAGAGCGCTCGACAAAATCCGAAGTATTGGCAAGCACCAAAATTGACATTTCAAATCCAATAGAACTAAAGATTTCGGCTGAGGGGGACAAGTATACCTTTAGCTATTCAACAGACGGAACCTCTTTTGAGAATTTGGGCGGTACCGTTTCAGGGGACATTCTGTCCACAGACGTGGCAGGAGGCTTTACAGGTGCCCTTTTGGGACTTTATGCCACCAAGGCAAACGATATGGCACTGGAATAAAAAAACCATCAAGAAAATGCAACAATGAAAAAATCAATACTAAACTTTTGTCTCATGGCAGCCGTGTTCTTTTGCTCCGCAAAAACTATGGCACAAGACCCCAATTTCCATATTTATTTGGCCTTGGGACAATCAAATATGGAAGGAAACGCCCGTATTGAGGCACAGGATACCATCGATGTTAATGACCGTTTCAAGGTTTTGGCGGCTGTGGACTGTCCTGATTTGAACTGTGAAAAAGGAAAATGGTACACTGCAATTCCACCGTTATGCCGATGTAAAACAGGGTTGACCCCCACCGATTATTTTGGCAGGTCGCTAGTGGAAAAATTACCCGATAGTATAAAGGTCGGGGTCATCAATGTGGCCGTTGGGGGCTGTAAAATTGAGTTGTTTGACAAGGACAACTACCAAGAATACGTCTCCACCGCACCAGATTGGTTAAAGAATATGGTAGCGGAATACGATGGAAATCCGTATGCCCGTCTTGTGGAAATGGCGAAAATCGCCCAAAAAGATGGGGTGATCAAGGGAATCTTGCTACATCAAGGAGAATCGAATACCGGGGACACCCTTTGGCCCAAAAAAGTGAAGACCGTTTACGACAATCTTCTTGAGGATTTGGATTTGGAGGCATCAAAAACACCTCTGTTGGCAGGAGAAATGGTTCATGCGGACCAAGGAGGCATTTGTGCCAGTATGAACGAAATTGTGGCCACGCTGCCCGAAACCATTCCCAATGCGCACATCGTTTCTGCAAAAGGAGTTCCTGATGCCAGGGACAACCTTCATTTTAGTGCAGAAGGGTATCGCATGCTGGGTAGAAGGTATGCCATAAAACTACTGAATGTCCAGCGTAATCAGGCCAATGACCCTATAGCCGAAAAACATGCCCCAAAAGGATTCGACAAGGTCAGAAATGACATTCCAAAGGGAAAGATAGACAGTATCATGTACCCGTCAAAAACCATTGGCACAGAACGTAAGGCCTTGATTTATCTTCCGCCCGGCTATTCCAAATCAAAAAGATATCCTGTTTTGTATCTCTTGCACGGAATTGGAGGGGATGAAAAGGAGTGGCTTAACCAAGGTACTCCCCAAGTAATTTTCGACAATCTTTATGCAGATGGAAAATTGGAGCCCATGATTGTGGTATTGCCTAATGGACGGGCCATGAAAAATGACCGTGCTGAAGGAAATATTTTTAGCCCTGACAAGGTTGAGGCGTTTGCCACCTTTGAACAGGACCTTCTAAATGATTTGATTCCCTATGTAGAGAAGAACTTTAAGGTATACAAGGACAGGGAGCATCGGGCAATATCCGGTCTATCCATGGGCGGTGGACAAACCTTGAACTTTGGTCTTGGCAATTTGGACACATTTGGCTGGGTAGGCGCATTTTCATCCGCACCAAATACCAAGGCACCCCAAGAATTGCTTCCCAACCCTGAAAAAGCCAAATCGTTGGAATTGTTATGGATTTCTTGTGGAGATGCAGATGGTCTCATGCCCTTCAGCAGCCGTACGAGCGAATATTTAAGAGACCATGATGTACCCCATATTTTCTATGTAGAACCGGGAGGGCACGATTTTGAGGTTTGGAAAAACGACCTTTATATGTTTTCCCAACTGCTTTTTAAGCCCGTTAACAACGATGTGCTCAACAAGTACAGTGTTTTGGGATTGCCAGCGAGCACCAACATTAGACGTGCACAGTATCCACAAATACTACCGGATAGCAGGGTAATTTTTAAAACAAAGGCCCCAGAGGCAAAACAGGTGCAGATAGACCTTGGCAAAAAATACGATATGGAAATCGACAATGAGGGATTCTGGACCGTGACCACGGATTCCATCACCGAAGGATTCCATTATTACTCATTGATTCTGGATGGGGTGGCCGTGGCAGACCCGGCCAGTGAAACCTTTTATGGCATGGGGCGTATGGCCAGCGGCATTGAGATTCCGTTCAAGGGAGATGGCTATTATAGCTTGAAGGATGTGCCGCATGGTGATATCCGCATAAAGAAGTACTTTTCAAATGCAGCACAATCGTGGCGCGAAATGTATGTCTACACGCCGCCGGGTTACGAGGAATCCAACCAAGAGTTTCCTGTTTTATATCTGTTGCATGGGGGAGGAGAAGACCAAAGAGGTTGGGCCACCCAAGGAAGGACCAATATTATATTGGACAACCTTATCGCTGAAAACAAGGCGGTGCCCATGATCATTGCCATGTTGGATGGAAATGTTTCTGCAGACGGTGGAGGATTCGGTCAAAACTCGTTGGTGGCCTTTGAGAACGAACTAAAGCAAGGTGCCATTCCCTTTGTGGAGCAAACATACCGTGTGAAGACCGATGCCCGGAACAGGGCCTTGGCCGGACTTTCCATGGGTGGTCTACAAACCTTGCATGCTGGGGTTCGTAATACCGATATGTTTTCCCATTTGGGTGTGTTCAGTTCAGGGTGGTTTGCCAATAATGATGAATTGTCCGGACCACAGTATAAGTATATGCAAAACAATGCGGACGCGATAAACAGTAACCTCAAAAACTTCTTCATTTCAATGGGAGGTCCAGAGGACATTGCTTTTAAAAACTGTCAGCTAATGATGAAAAAATTTGATGATATGGGTATTGAATATCAATATAGTGAATACCCTGGAGGGCACACATGGCCTGTTTGGCGACATGACCTATATACGTTTGCGCAATTATTGTTTGTTGAATAATTACAGTGCTTTATAAATAGATATGCTTAGGACATTGACCATTACTATTGCGAATCGTAAAAGGAATTGGCTTTAATTTTAAAATTAAAAAGCTGAAACCCCAGTAATAAAGCCTCAGAGAGTTTGTCTTTCAGAGGCTTATTTTTTTGTAATCACGATCATAAATCTAATTCCGAAAATCTACTTAGGGATTTTGCCCTAATCCTACCAATTACCATCATATATTTCCTCTAAAATCTGTGTCATTTTATCTTCAAAGACAGGTTTGACAATGTATCCGGTAATTTCTTCAAAGTCCTTTGCTTTACTAAAGTCATCTGGGTCATTTGAGGACGTGACCATGAAGATGTTGACGTTATGGTTGGGCAGTACAGGTTTCATCTTTTTAAATTCTGATAAGAATCCCCATCCGTCCATAAAAGGCATGTTAATGTCCAATAGAATCACTTCAGGTAGTTCCACCTTTTCTTCAATACATAGGTTAATATATTCAATGGCGCGCTCTCCATCTGTAAAGGAGGTTACTAAAATATCACTGGATAGGTTGCTTAATATCCTTTTTGTTACGAAAAGATACACTTCGTCATCATCCACTAAAAGAATGTTTGGTTTTTTCATGAGTTTTAAATTTAATTTTGAATGTTGTCCCCTGGTTCACTGTACTCTCCACCTCTATGGAGGCATACATCGCTTCAAGCTGTGATCTTACTATAAATAGCCCCATTCCCTTTCCAGAAATATTTCTATGAAACCTTTTGTAAAGTTTGAAGAGATTGTTTCCATGTTGGGCTAGATCAATCCCAAGACCATTGTCTTTTATGAAGAGTACCTTTTGGTCATTTTCCCATGCACTTTCAAAAATTATGTGGGAATTAACGTCTGTTCTTCTGTATTTGATGGCATTCGACAAAAAGTTTTGGAGAATACTTTTCATATAAAATCGTGAGCATTTTAAAGTATGCCATGCATCAAGTTTGTATATGGTTTCAAAGTTTTTGGCTTCCTTGTCAACAAGGGTCTCCACAAAATCATTTTCGACCTCCTTAAGCAACAAAAGCAGGTTCACATTTTCTAGCTCAAGTTTTGTATTGTTCAAAATGGAAACGTACGTATGTACATCTTGGGTAAGCGTGCTAATATTCTTGGAAATAGTTTCTAGCTTTGGGAGTAGCTCATTAAATGTTTCTTGATTTTTAGCTTTGCTAAGCATATCTACAATAATGGACATGCTGGTCACCGGTGCCTTTAGGTTATGGGCCACTACATAGTTAAAATCCTCCAACTGCCTATTCCGTACTTGTAGTCTATCGTTGGCTTGTTTCACTAGACGATTGGTGGACTTTAATCGGTTTTGACTGTCCAATAGGGCCTTGTTCTTTTGTTTTAGCTCGGTAACAAAATTTCTTTTTTCCTTTTGTGTTCTACCATATCCAAAGGCAAACAGCGAAATAACAATAAGGGTGAGAATATTAAAAAGAATAAGGTTCCTTCTAATGGTTTTCAGCCGTTTACTTATATAAGAGGGCGGAATTTCCTGTATAATGGCCCAATCGTTCTCGGTTATGACTTCAACTATATCATCTTGAAGGCTTATATCCGTATTCTTTCCAAAGCCAATGTTGACATTCTGGAAAACCCACAGACTCCCTTTTTCCATAAAGAAGGTGTCCTTTTCAAAAATGAGGTTTCTTAGCTGAAGTTTCTTTTTTATGGACGAGTCCTGCTGGCTCATGCTTGCCTGATGTGGCAGTACGTTATTAGAAAGGTTTGTGGTTATTACATTTCGATCCTTGTCTACCAGGTAAAAATTGTCCTCTGATATTCTTGCTTTCATCAAATCAAAAACCTTGTTCATGTTAAAATTGGTGACGGCCAATCCTATTTGTATTTGGTCAGCATCAAATATTGGGGTCACTCCTCTAATTACTGGCTTGTAGGGCTTTTCTATTACGCCATTCTCTTTGTTTAGTTCAATAGGGGAGATATAGACTTGACCTTTTTTGAGTGAAAGTCCTTTTTGAAAATAACTGCGATCTACCTTACGCTGCAAGTCTTTTGGCTCCATCGTTTTATCATCTGTCCTTTCATAGCGTAAGATCTCATCTCCATGCAGGTCTAAAAATCGAAGTTGATCATATACTTCATAGCCCTGCATAATGCGAATGTATTCGTTGATAAAGGCAGAATCCAATGGCTCACCATTGCTAAAATTAGCTGGGAATACAACATTGGACCAATATGAGGTTATATCAATGAGTACTTCACATTGATCTTCCAAATGATAGCTTTTGTTTTGGATATTCCGCTGCTGAATGTGGGCAATGTTCGTGATAAGGCTATGCTTTTGGAGATAGCCCCATACAAGAGTAAAAATCAATAGCGGAATATAGAGTGCTAGTGAGGTTTTTATTATCCTACTCCACATACAGTCAGTTTAGTATAAACAGAACCTTTTTATCATATACGCGGCCTGCATTGCATTATAATAAGCAATATATTGTAGGGGGAATTTTAAATGAATTTAGGAAATTTTGTACATCATTCCTAAAAAGCGCTCCTATTTTTGGTTTTTGATAACTGCTTTTCAATGCTTTTTAGCTTATAATTTTCCACGTATATATCATTCGATAGCCATGATTGAAGGATTCTTTAAATAATAACTGATCCCGATTGGGAAAGCTGTAGGTTAAGCAAATTTCAATTCATCTACAGCTTTTTTCCATTCACCGACAGTAAATAGGGTTTTGACTCCTTTACACACTGTAAGAGGTGGAAATTGAGTTGTTTTGGGTATAGCTAAATTGATATAAAATGCATATTTTGTTTATAGAAGACGACGCCATAGAAACCATGAAGTTTCAACGGACCCTATCCAAGTTAGCATCAAAGCATACTCTGGTTGAGGCCAAAAATGGTGAAGAGGCTCTGGAAATTCTCCAGTCTGGAAAGTCCTTGCCGGATATTATCTTGTTGGACCTGAACATGCCTCGGATGAACGGAATTGAATTCTTGGGCATACTAAAGCAGCATGACAAAATAAAATACCTCCCTACTATTGTATTGACTACGTCCGAAAACCGTGATGACCTATTGGAATGTTACAAAATTGGGATTGCCGGATATATAATAAAACCCCTCAAATACGAAGATTACGAGACAAAGTTGAAATCCGTATTGGAGTACTGGAACATCAACGAACTGGTCAAAGCCTAGTTAAAAATGGCATTTCACAACAAAACTTACTCATTGAGTAGACGTTTTCCTACTTTTGTGTGATAGTAGCCAGATTATGAAGGGAATAGTATTTACCGAATTTTTAGAAATGGTCGAAGAACAATTTGGGTTGGAGACCGTGGATGCCATTATTGAAGCTTCAGATTTACCATCTGAAGGAATTTATACCTCCGTTGGAACCTACGATTTTAACGAAATGGTGACATTGCTCAAAAACTTGAGCCAGAAAACCCATATTTCTATAGATGACCTATTATATGCCTTTGGTCATTATTTGTTCGGTAGTTTGGGAAAGGCACACCCCGAAGTAATTAAAAGTTATAACTCTCCCATTGGACTATTATACTCCATAGAAGACCATATCCACGTGCACGTCCAAAAACTCTATCCTGATGCTGAACTGCCCACCTTTAATATTTTGGACAGAACAGACACATCAATATCCATGGTATATGTTTCCTCAAGGGGACTGTACCGATTGGCTCACGGACTGATAGAAAAATGTTTTGAACATTTTAATACCTCTTCCAAGGTAACTTTTGAACTATTGAAAGAGGATGGAACCGAAGTCAAATTTGATGTTGTACAGGATGCAGAATAATGAAGTTGAAGTATTAAAAAGGGCGTTGGAGCGCCAAAAAAAGGCAAGGGCACAGGCCGAGAGAATATTGGAAGAAAAATCCAAGGAACTCTACGACACTACTATACATTTAAAGAGAGCCAATGCCCAATTGGAGAATTTATTGGATGAAAAAACCGACGAAGTCGATGCCGGATTCCTCAGCATTATAGATTCTTACGTGGTTATGGACCTTGAGTTCAATGTGGTCCGTAGCAATGAATCAGCAAAAGAGTTTTTGCAGTTCGATAAGGGAAATCCCAAAATTAATCTATCCAGTTACGTACATCCAGAATTTATACAATACACAACGGAGTCTATTCAGACCCTTTTGGAAACTGGGATATTAAAAAATTATAGGGCCAAAATTAATTTGCCCGATGGTGATGAAAAGTTTGTACAGATCAATGCAAGTTTAATTTATGACCGAAACAGTAATCCCATTGCTGCACAGGGAATCCTTCGCGACATTACCCAAGAAAAGGATATTGAAACCCTTTTGGGCAACCAACGTAAACAATTAAAAGAGTCCGAAAGTAGATTGGCCACATTGATCAAGAACTTGGAAATGGCTGTACTGCTTGAAGACGAAAACCGAAAAATAGCCCTCACCAATAAAAAGTTTTGCGAGATGTTCGGTGTTCCGGTCAATCCAGAAGAAATGATTGGCATGGATTGCGCCAATGTGGCAAAAGAAAGTAAGGACAACTTTAAGAATCCGGATAAATTCATGGGTCGGATCGCCGAAATTTTGAAAAATCGTGAACCCGTGCTTGCGGATGAGCTCGAAATGGTGGATGGTAGAATTTTGGAACGCGACTATATTCCGGTTATAAGTGATGGAGTTTATAAAGGGCACCTGTGGAGTTACAGGGATGTTACCTTAAACAGAACCTTTAAACGTAACCTTCAGGCTGAGAAGGACAAATACAGCGGCATCATCGCAAATATGAACCTTGGCTTGGTAGAAGTGGATACCAATGATCGCATTCAGATGGTGAACCAAAGTTTTTGCGACATGAGCGGATTTGCCGAAAATGAACTCATTGGAAAATATGCAAGCGATGTTCTATCCGTGCAGGATAAATCCATTATTGCGGAAAAGAACGCAAAAAGAATCGAAAACCAATCAGACTCCTACGAAATTGAAGTCATCAACAAGCATGGTGACTATCGCCATTGGTTGATCAGTGGTGCACCAAGATATGATGAAAAGGGACAAGTAATCGGTTCCATTGGCATTCATTTAGATATAACTGAACAGAAAAAGTTGCAGTTCGAGAAAGAAAAGCTCATGGTAAAGCTGGAGCAGAGCAACGAAAGCCTAAAAGAATATGCCTATGTGGTTTCCCATGACCTAAAGTCCCCTCTGCGGAGCATTGAAGCTTTGGCTACGTGGTTGAGCAACGATTATAGTGATGCCCTGGGTGATACTGGTAAGGAATACTTAGGAATGATCCAAGATAAGATAGAATCCATGGAGAATCTGATCAGTGGCATATTGGCCTATTCCACTGCCAATACATCAGAATTGAACAATATTCAGATTGACCTTAACGAGGTGATTTCAGAAATAACAGACAGTATTTACATTCCCGAAAATGTGAAGGTGTTGAGCCCTAAACCGTTGCCATTGATTATAGCCGATAGGACCAAAATGCACCAGCTGTTCCAAAATATCATTTCAAATGCGGTGGTCCATATTGAGAAGGAGAACGGAAAGGTGGAGGTACTTTATCAAGAAACATCTGACCATTGGAAGTTTTGTATCAAGGATAATGGTGTGGGCATCCCAAAAAAATATCACAAAAAAATATTTGAGATTTTCCAGTCCGCATCAAGCGATAAAAAATCAACCGGAATTGGTCTTTCCATAGTAAAGAAGATCATAGACAGATACAACGGCACCGTATGGGTGGAAAGTGAAGAAGGAGTAGGTACCGATTTCCATTTTACTCTTGAAAAGCAAAACTTAAAAATCAAGCATCATGAAGATATTGCAGGCGAAAAAGTCCTCTAATTCCAATTTTGAATTCACAACGGATAAAACTGAGTTGAAAGAACCTTTGGTTCTAATCTTTGGAAATAGATATTTACTGGAAGAAGAACAACTATTTCAAGAAATAAGAAGTTTGTTTCCCGATGGGCATTTGGTGTTTGGATCTACCTCTGGAGAAATATTGGGGGAGAAAGTATTGGAGGGAACCGTGACGTTGACTGCAATAGAATTTGAAAAAAGTCGGTTTTTGGTAAAAAATAAAAATATATCGGAATTTAATCAGGACGATGCAAGCTTAGGTAAAATGTTGGCAGCAGAATTCCCTACCGATAACCTTAGACATGTTTTTGTGGTTTCTGAAGGAAGCACTGTGAACGGTAGCGAACTTATCGAAGGAATGGAGCAGGTTGGGAACGGTAATTTCGGCCTTTCAGGTGGACTCTGCGGTGATGATGACCGCTTTGAGGTCACTTTGTCGTCTTACAATGAACCCCCTAAGCAAGGCGAAGTGGTAGCCATTGGATTTTATGGTGATTCATTGGAAATAAATTGTGCCAACTTTGGCGGATGGACCCCCTTTGGCCCAGAGCGATTGATCACAAAATCACGAAAGAACATTTTGTTTGAGCTTGATGGCAAGCCAGCTTTGGATTTGTATAAAAAGTATTTGGGTGATAAGGCGAGCGAACTTCCTAAATCGGCCCTATTATACCCACTTAGTGTACAGACCAATGATGAAAAACCCATTGTTCGTACCATTTTAAATATAGATGAACAACATAATGCCATGATATTGGCTGGAGATGTACCGGAAGGTTCCAAAGTACAATTGATGATGGCTACAGTGGATGATATAGCCAATGGCGCAAAATCTGCTGCGCAACTGGCCGTTCAGGCACGGGAAAACGAATCGCAATTGGCCATTTTAATAAGCTGTGTGGGAAGAAAACTTGTAATGGACCAGCGGACCGAGGAGGAAATTGAGGAAGTTACCCAAGTTATCGGTGAAAATGTGGCAGTATCTGGATTCTACTCCTACGGAGAGATGGCTCCTTTTGCTGGGCAAAACACCTGTAAATTACATAACCAAACCATGACCTTGACCTTATTCAGCGAGTAATGCACAGCTTATTAAAAAGACAGCTAAAAAAATACTTGCCCGAAGCCTACTCGGACAATCGTGATTTGGACCAATTAATGGAGGCCATTGCAAACTCCTATGAAAATTACGATGAAAAGCTGAGTATGCTCCAAAGAGCCACCGCACTTAGTTCTGATGAATTGTACGATGCCAACAGAGAACTTGAAAAAGAAGCAGCCCGTCAGAAACAAGTGTTGAACTCTTTAGAAAACGCACTTTCCGCACTACAAGCGAACTTCAAGCAACAAGAAGTTCCAAAAAACATTGTGGACAGTGATTTTGATGCCGAAAAATTGGCCAGACAAATTGGTGAATTGGCCCAGCGAGCGTCAGAAATGACAACAGAAAAAGATAAATTACTCAAGAATTTGGCAAGCCAGAACGAATCCTTGAACAGTTACGCCCATGTGGTTTCGCACGATCTAAAATCACCCATTAGAAATATTAGTGCATTGATTACCTGGATTGAGGAAGATGAAAAGGATACCCTATCTGAACAAAGCAAACAAAACCTTTCATTGGCGCTTGGGAATTTGGAGAAAATGGACAAGCTCATCACCGGTATTTTAAAGCACTCCACATTGCAGGACAAGAATGCCTCCAACGTTATTTTTGAGTTGGGAGAAATGTTATCGGATATACAAGGGAATATTTATGTGCCCAACAATGTTCAATTCAAGTTTCCCGATGAACTGCCCAAATTGTTTTATGATCGCTATAAGATTGAGCAGTTGTTCATGAATTTAATGACCAATGCGGTGAAAGCCACTGAAAACAGAAAACAAGGAACCGTCCAAGTGGATTTTAAGGATGAGGGAGACCATTGGTATTTCGCAGTAGCGGACAATGGTAAAGGAATTCCCGAAAAATACCAATCGGACATTTTTGAAATGTTCAACAAACTGGAGGATGATGCCATGGCAACCGGTATTGGTTTGGCTTTGGTCAAAAAAATAGTCTCCCTGTATGAAGGAAATATATGGGTGGAAAGTGTTGAGAATATGGGTTCCACCTTTCATTTTACCCTAAAAAAGCAATAACCATGATAGAAACCCCAAATCTTGAGTATGTGGACAATCTGGCCGACGGGGATACTGCCTTTCGTCAAAAGTTTATTGGCATACTAAAAGAGGAATTTCCAATTGAGCAGGAAGAGTATCTGGATACCATGAAAAATGTGCTTTTTCGTGAAGCTTCTGAGCATGTACACAAGATAAAGCATAAATTAAACGTTTTAGGATTACACAATGCCTACACCTTGGCAGTACAGCACGAAAATGAACTACGAAACGGTGAACAATCGCTCAAAGAAGAATTCTTGTCGATTTTAAAAGTTGTGGAGCACTACCTAAAAAACATTTAAGATGAATTGTATACTAATTGATGACGAAGCAGCCGCCAGAGCCATTGTATCGCAATTATGCTCAAAGGTTCCAGAATTAAATGTAATGGAGGAATTTGACAATGCTATTGAGGCCATCAAATTCTTGAACCAATATAAGGTCGATTTGGTTTTTTTGGACATTCACATGCCGGGTTTTACCGGAATTGATTTTATCCAAACCTTAAAGAATCCTCCTAAAATAGTGATGACGACCTCAGATACTGATTTTGCCATTGCTTCCTACGAGTATGAGGCCATTGTGGATTATTTGGTAAAACCGATCACCCACGAACGTTTTCAAAAATGCATCCAGAAAGTAAAGAATACTTCCGTAGGCACTTCTTCTGCCTCTGCGGCAACAAATGAGCAGGAAACTGCCTTAGGGGAGGACCTTTACATCAATATTGACCGCAGGCTCATCAAACTAAAATTTGCGGAGATTCTGCTGATAGAGGCCAAAGGCGATTACATCAACATAAAAACGGAGTCCAAAGATTATTTGGTGCACACCACCTTGAAAAAAATAATGGAAAAACTTCCAGAGGACAAGTTCCTGCAAATCCACAGATCTTATGTAATCAACTTTAACAAGATTGTGGATATTGAGGACAATAGTGTCCTAATTGAGAAAAGTGTGATTCCTATCAGTAGATCCAATCGTCCAGAATTAATGCGCAGGTTGAACCTGTTGTAAAATCAACGACACTACTTTTCAATCCGTCTATGGTTTTTTGGGTTTCAACTGTGCACAAGCCATTGACAATTTAATGTAAGATAGCTTTGTAGACGTACTGACTATAAAACTATCATCATGCAAAATCCTTTAGTATTTAGACATATTCGTAAAGCATTGACTTCTTTGCAACTTGGAGTACTCTATGCCTTTGTGGCTGGTATCGTCCATTATTTTGGATTGATTTAAAGAAAACAATCCATAAAATGAAATTTAAAGGCACCCGCTTGGGTGTTTTTTTATGCTTATCCCTTACTGGTTTCCATCCGTCTACAGAAAGTTTTCATTCACCGAGGATGACCGTCCTAAAGACTTGGAATTCATCAACTTTGTGTCATATTCTTAAACCTACTATTATGAAGCAGTTTTTACTTCTTTTGGCAACATTGTTAACATTTGTATGGGCATCTGCCCAACAATATGGTTATAAATATCTAGGGGATTATACCTCGGATGGAACTCCTCTTTATTTTGATGGAAAGGATGATGTGTCCCAAGAAACCTTGGACATGATCAGTAATGCCCTTCCCGAAGGATTTCCAGTGCCCAACTACAATCCGCAGTATATAACTTCTGGTTATGATACTGATATTATTTTGGATAAAGAGGCCGATGTATGGGTAACCTTTGTAGGAGAAGGGGCAGGGTATAAAAACGTTCTTGGCTTTTATACCTACGATATAAATCAACCTCAATTGACCGCACCAAAAGAAGAAGATATTACCATTATTTTTCCAAATGTCTCCGCAAAGTATAGTGGTGGAAGCTTGGAAACAGGGCATAGAGTAAAAATTGGAAGATTTAGTGCCGGCACGGGCATCGGTTGGGTATTGTTGGCCAACGGATGGAAGGGGCAGGTAACACCAGGACTATGGCAGTTGTTTTCTAATCCTGACTATAATCCAGAGGCTCTTGAATTTCTTAGATATCACAATGTATTGTTGAACGATCCGGATAACGAGCGCATAATTTTGGGTTTTGAGGACATTAGACGGGATTATGCAAGTTGCGACAACGATTTTAACGATGCCCTTTTTTACATCACAGCGAATCCGTATGAGGCCATAAAAACCACCAATTATAATAAAATTACGGACCACGCACCTGTTACCTCCGGAAATGATGGCGGATTGGAAAGTAATGGAGACTTGGCCAGCTTGATCGCAAAAAGAAATTTTGACCGAAACAAGGCCAATACTTTTAAGAACAAGCGCGCCTTGCAAAATAAGTACGATAAAAAGACCTACAAGTCCTTAATGGCCAAATCGGGTAATCTGGATGGTTATTTTCCCAGCACTGGAATGTTTGGAACGGAGACGTCTTATGTTTCGAGTCCTGAAGATCTTTTGTCCATTACCAATGCAGATGAAGTATTCGGAATCGATTATTACCAAGGAACCGATAGGGTTTCTGCCGCTTTGGCACTGAATACCAAAGGTGAGGTGTATAACCACACCAAAACAATCTGCGATCGTCTTAACAATTCCAAACTGAAAGATTTAAGGACCATCGAGCTACAAGGACACAAATTGATCTATTCTGAGCTGGAGCGATCTAATGGCAATGTTGAGTATGCCGTGGTATTTTCCGTGAAAGAGGACGGAGCGAATCGCACAGTTTACAGTCGTTGGAACTTGGCCGAGTACCCTGCCGGGGATTATATGAACTTTCAGGTCTGGGGAAATAGTATGGGTCAGGTGAGCACTGTCGTAAACGAGATTCTTACCAATTTGGGCCAGGAATCAACATTGAAATCCAATGAAGGGGAAAATGTATTGCCTACTGTATTCATTCAGAATGGATATTACAAAAACGGAAAATTGCATCTGAATATCATCAACAAAAGCAAGGCAACCTGGTTGTTGTTGGATGGAAATTACAAAACCACAGAACAGGAAGATCTTCAAAATTTGAATACTATAATCGATTTAAATGGTGAGTGGGAGCAGGAGATTGTTGTGGAATCCGGGCACCTTTTTGATATGGGACTGTCCATTATTGCCGAAAACTCTTATCAACACGATGCAATTTACTTGGCCGATGGCCCATGGGGCGTGGATTACAATACACAAGCCGATAGTGTTGAAGTATTTGAAGTGACTGAACACCAAGAGTGGGATTTGGACGGACATATTGTAGAAAGGGGAGTAGTGGCCAAGGGAGAAGTTAAGGAAACCATAAACGTATTCCGTAATATTCTGGCCGGTGACCTACAATTGCCAATTGAGGATTACCAATATCTACACTTCAACATCAAAAACCAGACTCCCGTGGAGATAAGTTTAGTTACCGATGCCACGAGCGAGTGGAGCGAGCGTCTTCGCTATAACTTGGATGCAAATACTGAAAAAACGCAATACAGCCTATCGTTTTCAGACTTTGTAAACCACGAAGGAAAAAATATGGACTTTGGACAACTGCGAACTATTGTAATTTCCGTGCAGGGAGACTACCAAAATTATACATCGTTTGAACTGGAAGTTAACCAAATGGCCTTGACGGTTTATGGAGAACTTCAGCAAGAATCGGAAACAGAACAGGAAGTGGCCGTCACGGAGGAAACGAATAGTTTTGACTTAGGCGATGATTTTACCAGCATCCTAAACCCTCAGATCGAACTGGAGCTCAAAAACTACCCCAACCCTTTTGTGGAATATACGGAGATATCATTACCGGAAAAAAGCAATATGGTAAATGTATATGTCGTGAATTTAAGCGGACAGGTACTTTACGCAGAGACCCACGCTCCAACAGGAAACGAGAATACCATACGCTTGGAGCTTGGCCATCTGCCCAAGGGAATGTATCTGTATCAATTGGGAGATGTGACCAATAACAAACGGTACAGCGGAAAGATTATACGACAATAAATGTGGTTTTTATAGGTTGTTGTTTTTTTGATGAAGACTCCCCTTTTTAGGGGAGTTTTTTTATTGAATAATGCTGGAGGTTATTGATTAATTCTTCAAATTGATTAAAAAATCATCTGTAGGGTTTGTTCTGAACAACAATATTCTTCCTTCTGAAGTAATATGATTTGGCTTGCTTTTATTTTGAAACCAGTTATGGAGACAGAAAATGGTTAGATTGAATGTGGAAGCAATACTGATAAAGGAGAATGTTTTTCCCAGTATGAAGCGTAATTAAAAAATAGAGCTTTAAAAACTGATAATTCATTCAGAAACTATTTTTAATAAACTTAGATACAACTCTAACAATTATGCGGAACCAAGAAGAAGTGGATGATTTCTTTTATAGATCTGAACAGATTATAGCATAATTCCAGAAGGAAGAGACCTTTGAAAGAAATACTTCAGAGATTGATAGGTATGACGTGAAGTATGTAAATGAATACATTTTTGCTCTCGTCAACTGTATCAGAAGGTATTGGATTGAAAATAATGCCTGCCGGGTAAAAAATGTAAGTCAAAATGGACATCTTGCAGCTAGCTCAAATTTTGATTGGGAAGCGGCAAATCAATGAAAGGGAATGGGCAGACCTTTGAGTCTTATTCCCTTTGATGCATTGATTTATTGTACAACAACAGGAGATAGGTCGAATCAATCCTTATGGATGAGAGAAATTCAACCCAAATTGATAGGAGATGCTGAATTGAACATTATTACCATGCAATTAGAGGAGTTTTTAAAAACGGATGATGTGCCTAAGACAAGAAAAGCTGTCAAAAGAATTGTCAAAAACCTATTTGGGATAGAAGACAAACTAAAAAACCCGATCAGTTATGACCGGGCTTTACTTTTTAGAGGATAGTGATTTTACCTTGAAGCAATGCTCCCATTAAAAAATGGCTGCTTCTTAAATAACCACTTCAGCTGTATGCCCACTTCAGTAAATTCGAAACCTGCTGCAGTCGCCGAGGCAATGTTGCTATATTTTCCGTACAACCCGCCACTCAATCGTTTGGTGAATTGGTGTTTTAGATTCATTTCTACCCTAAAAATAGAAGTCATATCATCATCTTCCACCTGTTGTAAACCCGTTGCCGCATTGATTCTATAGGTGGAGTTACCGCTAAATTTACCGCTCACTTCGGCAAAGAATTCCCCGGCCTGGTATTTTTCAGGACTAAAATAAATCGTAGGCACTTGCTCCGCAAAGGCCAAGTACTGGTAGTTGAGTCCAAACTTTAAGTTGGGCTTTCGCAACGCAGTGTAATACAAGGAAGTAAACAAAAGGTCACGTTGGTTGTCATCGCTCTGCTCAGTGTGTATAAGCTGGGTATACCATCCCAACCCAAAATTGGAACCAATGTTGTAGTTTAAACCATAATGTTGCATTACAATTTCGCGCTCGATCAAATCCGTATTAAAATTTTGGACCTCTCGTTGGTATCCAACCTCCAAGTTTTGCAGGCGATATGGTTCTGTAACCACTTTTGCACTTATAATGGGTTGAGAGTAGCCGTTACCGTTGAACTGGGCATTATTGATTCCTGCTACACCAACTACTTTTAACTTGGGCAGCATGGCGTAGGTAACTCCAGCAGTTGCAATGTGCGTATGTGCTTTTGCTGAGGTTTCTGAATTTTCAGTTAATCGGTACTGATAATTTACAACCGTTTGAAACTTGGTGGACAATGGTAGGTTCACTGTAGTTTGGGTAGCGTATGCCACATTGTTTCCATTGTCAAAACTGTAGGATGCCGTTTCTTGCACATAAGGGCTATATTGTCCGTTTATTTTTTCGATAAGCCCTTGCGCATCTTTTTGGCTTTCAAAAATCGACAAGGTTTTGTTGGTGGCGGCGTATGCCTCTTCTATCCTTCCGAGGGCAAAAAGTGCATTGGCCTTTCCTAAATTTCCATCAAAAGATGTACTGTCCGATGCCAGAATAGCGTCATAATGCTGTAGACTGCTCTTAATATTCCCGGTGTACATTCCATGGGTGGCTTTAAGGGCCAACACCCAATTTTTATCACCAAATTGGTTGGAAAGACTATCGATGTATTTTTTGGCAGAAACAAACTTTCGGTTCCAGATCAGGGCTTGGGCGTAGCGTTCAAACGTCTTTTCCTTAAGTTCGTTATCGTTGATCTTGTCTACTTTATTTTTTGATTGGATGGCAACCTTCAGGGCCACTTTATCATTTTCCCCAATATGCTCGGCCAAGGCAATTCCATTTAAAGCCACAATAGAGTCTTTTGCAGAAATGGCAAGTCTGCGATAGGACGTTTTTGCACTATCGACCTCTTTGGTAATCAAGAATACATTGGCCAAGTTCAACAAGGTCTCCCTATCATTTGGAAAATCGTTGAAAATGGATTTTAGTTTGATTTTTGCCTCATCATAATTCTGTGACTGTACCAAAGTGTTGGCCAACCCAAGGTTCATGTATTTTTTTGAAGTAAGCGCACTTGGATTACCAGGTTGCAATTGCAAAGCTTTTTCTATCCATTGTAAGGCTTCTTCATATTTTTGAAGATTACTCAACGTATTGGCATAGCCTAGAACCGCACCAAATTTATTGGGATAATCTTCAACTAGGCCGACGTACAATTTTTCAGCAGCTTTAAATTGCTTTCCCCATAAAAAGGATTCATAATAATTGATGCGGACCTCGTAATCATCTGGGTGCTTTTCCAACATACCATTAAATAAGGTATTGGCCTTGTTCGGGTTTCCGTTGAGACCCACAGCACGCCCGTAGCAGATCTGAGCTGTTTTGTTATCGGGATTATCTTTAAGGAAATCACCAAAAAAGTTTTCAGCTTGGGAGAAGTTCCCTTTTTCCAAAAGTTGAAATCCGGTTTCCATTTCGGACTGGGCCAAAACTCCTTGTATGGTTACCACAAAAATGATGATGTGAATAAAGCGTTTCATAGGTTAAGCTTTTGAGGTTTTTTTGATATGGTAAAGTTAAAACGAGTCTTTCCGCAGCCGAAGGGCGAACCTTACCATTCGTCTACAGCTATCCGTCATCCGTCTACACCGTCCAATTTAAAACGTCAAATCAGTGGATATTTGCTGTAACAAGTCGAACAAATCTTAACCTTAACAACTAAAAATCATGGCTTTACAAATCACCGAATGTAGAAGAGTCTTCTCAGTAAATGGGCGATTGGACAGTACCACTATCAAGATTTTTGAAAGACATATGAAAAACTTCATTAAACGAGGTACTACCGTTAAACTTGATTTACAACGAGTATCGGTAATCGATGATTTGGCAAGTAAGGTATTGATTCAAATGTTTGCCAATGCAGTGCTTTTGGATTGCCATTTCACCATAAATGGATGGTTGCCCAAAAAGGATTTGAAGCAAGTGTGTTTAAAAGCCACCTTTTAATTTTTTATGCTATGACCGTTCTTAACCTAGTAAAAAACCGAATTTCCCCTCAACAGCTTTTTATGCTGAGTGCCTTATTGGTGAATGGAGGAAACTACATTTATAATTTATTGTTGGGGCGCATTTTGGGTCCAGAAGCTTTTGCGGATGCAGCTTTGTTGGTCACCTTGTTGTTGGTCCTCTCATTTTTGGGAATGACCTTTCAGTTGGTAACAGCAAAATTTGTTGCCACATTACCATCCGATCAATGGGATGTTTTTAGAAATCGAATAGGTGCTTTTGCACTTTTGATTGGATGTTTGTTGGGGGCAATGGTATTTTTCTCAGCACCAATGCTCCAAAATATATTGCATACGGAGAACACGGTAATGTTCCGAATTTTTGCAATGGGCGTTCCTATCTACTTTGTAATGAGCGTGAACCGAGGTCAATATCAAGGGGAAGAATCCTTTGCCAAATTGGCCATTTCCTATCAATTGGAAATGTGGGGCAGATTGGGAATTACCCTATTGGCCTTTTTGGTAATTCGTGACCATTTTGGTGCATTGGTCTCTTTTGGAATTTTGGTTTCCCTGGTGTTTGGATTGTTCCCTTACAAAAAGTTGAGCCTTGCAAAAACAGTAAAAGCTCCTATTGGTTTGGAATGGTCAAAGGTGCGGACTTTTATGTTGATCACGGCCGGCTACGAATTGACCCAGATCATCATCAACAATAGCGATATTATATTGGTGAAACACTTTTTTGAAGCACAAGAAGCAGGTCTTTACGCTTCCTTGGCATTAATCGGTCGCGTGGTGTATTTTGTTGCCTGGATGTTCGTAATGTTGCTATTGCCCACTGTGGTTCGCCTTAAAAAAGAAGGCAAGCCTACGGGACATATATTGTTTAAGTATGTTGGGTATATCGGATTACTTTCCACAGCAATAGTACTAGCCTGTGCTTTGTTCCCAGAGCTTATTATAACCTTGCTGTTTGGAGATGCCTATTTGTCCATGGCTTCATTGTTGTGGCAATATGCACTGGCCACATCTTTGTTTGCCGTGGCAAATATTTTCACCTATTATTTTTTATCCTTAGATCATTATAAACCCATTTTGTTTTCAGCAGTGATGGGTGTGTCACAAATAGTTTTGATTGTGTTGTTTCATAGTAGTTTGGCCATGGTGGTCCAACTACAGATTTTGGTAATGTTGGTGTTGCTTGCCGTTCAAATACTCTATTTTTTATCTCATAGGAGATAGGGTTCCCCCATAATAGAGGGCAGGCCTAGGGCTGGAAAGCACATGTTGTTTTCCGGCCCTTTTTTATGGATTTAAACTTATCGCTTCATCTTTTCCATTCGTCTACACTTTTTGTTCAACCGTCCTTTAATCACCTTTTTTACAGGGTTTTGTGCGGATATTTGTATCACTAAAATCTTATAGAACAAAAACTTAACCTTATGAAACTAGCAATTGTAACAGCGTATCCGCCAAGTAAAGTAACCCTTACCGAATATGGATACCATCTGGTAAAACATTTTAGACTTCAAGAAGAAGTAAGCGAGATTGTATTGCTTACGGACCATACCGAAGCACCAAAAGACCTTTCCTTTGAAGAGGAAGGATGTCCTATCACTGTTAAGGAGTGTTGGAACTTCAACGACCTTAAGAATATTTACAGAGTGGCAAAGACCATCAGAAAAGAAAAACCGGACGCTGTTTTGTTCAACCTCCAATTTTTGAAATTTGGAGACAAAAAGGTTCCTGCTGCGCTTGGACTTTTATTGCCTTTTGTTTGTAAAATGATGCGCATTCCTACCATCTCTTTGTTGCACAATATTTTGGAGCAAGTGGATTTGGAAAATGCTGGAATAACTCAGAACGGATTCCTTCAAAAAATATATAATTTTATTGGCACCACCCTAACACGCTTTGTATTGGCGTCGGATGTATTGGCCGTCACCATCAGCAAATACAAAACTATTTTGGAAAACAAATACAAGGTCAATAATGTAGCCCTTGTGCCACATGGTGCCTTCGAAACCCCACCTGCACCGAATTACAATTTACCAAAAGGTCCTATGCAGGTAATGACTTTCGGAAAGTTTGGGACCTACAAAAAGGTGGAGCCAATGATCGAAGCCGTTGAGCTATTGCGTAAAAACTCCAATCTGGACATTGAAATTGTAATCGCTGGGACGGATAGTCCAAACACACCAGGGTACTTGGAGAATGTGCAACAGACATACAGCCACGTAAAGAATCTAAGATTTACCGGATATGTGGCCGAGGAAGATGTTCCACGTATTTTCGGAGACAGTGCCGTAGTGGTTTTCCCTTATACATCAACAACGGGAAGTTCCGGGGTATTGCACCAAGCTGGAAGTTACGGAAAGGCAGTGGTGTTACCAGATTTGGGAGACTTGGGCATCTTGGTCAGGGAAGAAGGCTATCGTGGCGAATTCTTTGAACCAGAGAATGTGGAATCTTTGTCCGATGCCTTGGAAAACATATTGAAAAACGAGTCATACCGAACTTATTTAGGTAAGGAGAATTACAAAGCAGCATGTTCGCTGCCCATGTCCAAAATCACCGAAATGTACCTGGATCATTTTAAAGTGATACAGACAAAGAAAGGATTGTTGCCAACTTCTGCGCAAGAATTACAGGAAATTAACGAGACAAGTATAGCATAGGTTTTTAGGTTAAGTGTGAAAGGGGGATAACTTTAGTTAGTTGTCCCTTTTTCTTTTTTTATGACCGTATGATAGACGGGTTACTACTCATTATGAAAATATAAACTGCTGTCACTTCGAGCGCAGTCGAGAAGTCTTGGTTGTTTTGACCTTGCAAGTAGGTCTCGACTGCGCTCGACCTGACACGGATTTAGGAAATCGCATAAGTTTTTAGGCTAAGTATGAAAGGGGGGATAACTTTAGTTAGTTGTCCCCTTTTCTTTTTTTATGACCGTATGATAAGCAGGTTTCTTCTCACCATCCGTATCTAATAGGCCAAAATGCTTTTGTGGTGCTTTTCGCCAGGGTTTTCTACCTACCACTTGTGTTGGCACGGTTTCAAAATCGTGTAGGGTCCAAATAAAGGAAGGAAGCTGCTCCTCTTCCAAAACAATTTGTAATTCAGCCAAATAATTGGCTTGAGCTTCTTTTGAGTTGGAAAACAAATTCCAAACACCGCTGTAACTCGATTTTCCGTATTCTTCCAAAACCATGGGCTTTTCCCCAACCGCTTCTTTCAAGGCAGCGATTCGCTCTTTTAGATTTTTAGCTTCCTCGTAATAATGGAAAGAAACAAAATCCACTTGATCGACCAAGTTCATGGCCGCTTCGGGGGCAAACCATCCAATGGTAATAGGGTGTATGCTATCCTTTTTTTTAATGAGTTGTGCCATTTCCGAAAGCCAACCCAGTACATTTTCCTTGCCACGACTGTCAAAATCAAGGTCAGGTTCGTTTTTTAGGTCCCATCCCAACAAAGCTTCATGATTTTGGAATCGGGAAACTACGGTTTCGGCGTGTCGGTGCGTCAGGGTCCAGTCCATTAGCTCATAATTCCCATAAAAATCGAATAGGGTGACCAAAACTTTCAGGTTGTTTTGCTGTGCCAAGTTTAACAATTCTTCAAGCTGGTCAAGATATTCAGTTTTTACAGAAGCAGCCCCGAATGTTTCGTAGGGAACAAATACCCGAACGGAATTTAAACCTAGGGATGTTATGGTTTCAAAATCAGCATTGATGGCCTCGCTGTCAAAATTCTTCCCGAACATATCCCATGGGTTATCCTTTGGATAATAGTTGATTCCCTTTAATGAGTTCACATTGAATGAAACCTCTTCCCTTTGTGCTTGGGCTTCAGGTGGATTTTGAATTTTAACCATTTGCCGAACCCGCCAAAAACCATCTTCCAACATTAAAATTACTTGATAACTATGTGTGGATTTTTGTTGCTGCAGGAATTGCCCGTTAGCAAATATTTTTTCAACCTGAACCACATGGTTATCGGTAAGCATGGCCAATTTTCCATCCAAACTATAAAACTCCAATCGAGGATGGTGAGATAGGGTAGTGGCTTCTATCCGAACTTGATTGTCCAGATTGTTTTTGATCAATTGTTTGAGATCTTCTCTGGCGTCTTCGGTGTAGTAATCTTCAATTCCAAGTACGTCAAAAGTTGATAAGGCAATATTTTTTACATACCAAGCATTGATATAGTCTTTTTCGAGTTCGCTTAGGGCCTGTTGGGATATTTTTCTGCCACGTTGCCCATTGGTTGTCCATACGATTTTGGGTTGATATGCTTTTTCTATAGCACCGCCAATATGAAGAATGGAAGACTTGTCCGCCCCAGTGTTCAGAAAACTCCAAGCGGCCGCCAAACCATAGATGATACCTGCATTTAAGGCCAAAAAGCTCAATAAGAGCAAGGATCTGTATAGGTTTTTCCGAGCCATCATTCAGTTTTATGGTTAACCGATTTTTTAATTCCTGCTACAATTACAAATCCCTTGTGGGTATTCGCATTTATCCCTTCGGGAAGTTCAAATGTTCCCATTCCTTTTCTTGTGGTACTACTTAAAGTCAGTACTGACTTCCCATCTGAATCTTGCATTTCCAATTGGATGCCCATACCATCGGGAACCCATTGGCCCATATAACTAAGAATAGGTCCAACGCTTATGAATCGGCCATCTTTCGAGCTATCCACCATATAATCCATTACGGCTGCATCAAAATTCAATGTTAGGCTATTGCTTTGTGATAGTCCGCTGATATGTGCTTTTACCTTCCACTCCGTTGCCACCTCGGGATGGAGCATTTTGCCTGTTACAACACCGTTCAAGGTAGTGCCGTACGTCTGTAAACTATTGCCAGAGGCATCCTCGACCACAAAATTGACCAAGGTTCCATCGGCAACAATATTATTGTTTTGATCTCTAATGGTTGAGGTGGTAAAGGAAACTATCTGATTACCATCCGCATAGCTATGCTGTCTTTCAAAATTGATAGCGAAATCAGCAGCTTTAGTGGGCAGAACGCTCACTGTAAACTCTTTGGATATTTGATTTTCTAGACGAGACCCTATAAAAAGTTCGCCTACGGTTGATTTATTCCCAACATAGGCGAAAGAAATCATATACTGTACCGATGTGATGGTGCTTTTTTGATCGGACTTGAACTTTTCCGTTAGTGTGATTTGAGTACTATCTGGCATAGGGTTCCCAAACTTGTCCTGCGGCAAAGATACGATCATGGCTTGGTCTTTTTTATCCGCAAAAATGCTGGTCGGTCCCAAATAGGTTTCCATGGACATGGCCAAGGTAGTACTAGGTCTTATGAAAAAGTCACCTGTAGCGGTTATCGTTTCATTGCTAATTAATTTCCATTGCACCCACCCGCTTTTTTGGGCAACAGTTGCTGGAAGCGAAAATGTTAATGAGGTTTGAGTGCTATCCGCAGGGATGGCTATAGTGCCCCAACCATTTTGAATCAATAGGAGCTGGTTCTCTTTTTCTCCATCAAACTGAAGGGTAATGGTCTCGCCGGCTATAAACTCCTTTTGGGTAGTTGTGATTTGAATGGCCTCTACCGTTTTTCCAAAATTGGCATCAACAGGTTTGGAGCAACTGATTGCTCCTAAACATACTAACCCTATGTATTGCCAAAATTTCATTTATTTGGGATTACCGATATAATTGTTCAACTCCACTTTAAAATAATGGTAACCTTCTCCGTTGTATGGACGCATCATTTCCCATTTAACCGCTTCGTTTCTATCCGAAAAATAATTGTTGGTGATTTCAGCGTTGGGTGTTCCATTCACGTAACAGTTTTCCAAACCCTCTGCAATCACCTCGATTTCGTTCAAGTCCAACATAGGAATTTCGAAGGTCTGTTTCCGTTGGATACGGATGCCATCCAATGTAAAATGATGATCTACCCACAAAATATCGCCTTGGTCCGAATAGTAGGAGGTCAAAATTTGAGGTATGGTCACCTCTTGGGTACCGTAATTAAATAATGTCCCCGTTAATAGGTTTTGGTCCAAGTGCCAGTTTTGCAAGGCCACTGATTTGTATAGATCAGAAGTGGCCACGTTGCCGGCACATTGCAGGTCAAACGTAACAGGTTGCTCTTCCAGGCTGATCGGGGTAAATTGGTCGGGATCAAAAGTTGGGGGCAGGGTATCCTTTGTGGACGACCACGCAATACCTTCAAAATCTATTCGGAAAGAAGTGGTTTCCTTTGGCATTAGCTTGTGTTTGGCATGGAATTTTACATCGTGCTGTGCCAATTCCTTGTCGTTTTTATTGTACAGCGTGCCTTTTATGGAGACATCCGCAGGTACATTATCGATATTCTGAAGCTCTCCAACAATACTGTAACTGCCCTTATATTTTACCAATTTTGCCGACAATACCTCTAAAATAGGTTGTCGAAGGATATCCTCATGGTAGGTTTGCTGTGTGGTTATCCGTCTACGACCGTGATTGTAATATTGGGTTTGGTTGGACGTGATCAATTGGTTGGGCGGAATATCGTT
Organism: Allomuricauda sp. ANG21; assembly: GCF_040705235.1. Classification (NCBI taxonomy): domain Bacteria; kingdom Pseudomonadati; phylum Bacteroidota; class Flavobacteriia; order Flavobacteriales; family Flavobacteriaceae; genus Allomuricauda; species Allomuricauda sp. ANG21. Next base: position 213,027 of record NZ_JBFCVT010000011.1, read on the forward strand.
GTCCACTTTTTTGGGTTTGATGTACCACTGTCCGTTCTTTTTAACGACCGTGTGTTGATAATTGCGGGCCACTTTCTCCAAAGGCGTGATCCATTTGGTGGCCACTTCCATTTCTACATAATTTTCAGATACTTTGGTTTCAGTGATGCCGATTGCGTCCAATTTGGCGTAGGAACTCAATAGGCCGTCGGTAACCGAAACTTCCAACATATATTGAGAAAGACTTACTTCTTCTTCTGGGTCTAAATAGGAATGTGCTCTTTCAAATTCTTTAAAATCCAAGGCATCATAATAGGCTTTTACTACATTTTTAGCGCTTATTTGGGTAGCATTGTCCAAATAAAAATGATAGATGCCAAAAAGGAAGATACCGATAATACCAATGGCCCAAACTCCATTTACAAAGGAAAGTCCTGAGGAAATCCCATTGTATTTAGGTGCGTGATGAAAATAATCGTCCACCGGGGCAGCTTTTCCCTTAAGCTTCCAGTACCACGGAATTTGAATATTGATGATAAACGCCAGAATCAAAGTCCCTACAGGAATCAGTCCCCACATCAGTTTCAAGAAATTGGGTACATCATCTTTGGGAATTACCTTGGGCAAAGGGGAGATGTTGAGACGCTCCCAGACCATAATGCCGTTCTCCAATTGTTGTAGGCGCTGCCATCCACAGAAATAGAGAATGGGGTCGTAAAACTTATCGTTGGAAAAAATGTATTTCAGATTGTATTTTTCAGGTACGGTCAAAAATTGCTGTAGGGAACCAATGCCCTCCACACCCCTGAACTTTGAATTTTCCAACCGTTCAATGGCCCTAGTGGTCAATTCGGGCAACCTTCGTGCAGAATGATAGTTGCCATCCACCGTCATGGCATTGGTCTGTGCGGACAGCCAGGCCATTTGATCCCCAAAACCGAGCGGTAAATAGCGCCATCTATCGTGCTCATCTTGATTTAGAAAATTAACAATGGGCAGCATGTTTATTTTCTGTGGCTGGGAGGGCCTAAAATAATTTAAGCTCATGGTAAAAATGGCCATGGCAATAAAACTGATGCCCAATCCACCGGCCAAAACATAATGTAGTGGTTTTTTAAAGGCTTTTATCAATTGTTGTCTAAAGTCACCTTCTACCAATCTAAAAACAAATTCGCCAAAAATGGGCAGCGCCATTATGGTGGCCCAAAGTGTAAATCTATCCAACGTAAGAATATTGAACGCAGTATCTCCCAACAACATTTTGGGCCAGGGCGTAGTGCCTCCGGTACCCAATAGGGTCAGCATGGAAAAGGACAATCCAAAAAACAATAATCGTTTACTGTAGAATCGATAAAAAAGATAAGGCAATATAAAAAGGAGTACTCCCCAAGGGATGAGAAAAAAGACCAAGCCCGAAGAGGTTACCTCCAGAAAATTATCGCGAGATCCATGCGGAATCGGAACCTGTGTGATCGGATTTTTCTTGGAATTGACCCAATAGGGCAATATACAGCCTACAATGGCGACTAAAGAACCGCCACCAAATACAACAATGCGCCAAAACAATCTCTTGAACTGTTGCAAAAAAACCTTGAAGGTGATTTTGGTGTTGATGCCCACAGCTTCCTTACAGGCGTCCATAATTACCAACCCTATCAATGGAAAAATAAAAAATACCATACCAAAAATTGGGGTCACATGATGGGAGGTTACAGTAACCGCAATCATGGATAAGGAGGAGACCAATTTACACCTTCTACCGGTCTTTATCCACATATAGATTTCTGGTAGGGCATGCATTAAAATGGAAATCCCCATTAAACTGGGCAATTGTCCGAAAATGTGCAAGGTTTCCAAAAACATGGAAGAAAATGCCGCAAGCAGGGCAGTGTATCCTGCAATTTTACGATTGGCCGTAATGACCAAGGCAAAACGGTATGCTCCGGTGATGAACAAAGCAATGATAAACAGAGCCATGGTAAACAATCCGAACTTTAACCCTCCTACATAGGAGAGCAATGCCATACATTGGTGAACCAAAGGAGGATAGCCTTGTACCGTAAATCCGGTGTACCAGCGATAATCCCATGGCTCGAACCAGCTGTTTGCGTAGTGGTCGGCAAAGAATAGGTGTATGAGCGCATCATAGGTGGATTCTAAAGTGAAAAAGATATTCGCCCCATGAAAAATAAGCCCAAAAACTAACGCAATGGCCAGTGTTATGTTGGTTTGTTTTTGCATTGATATCTGTCAGAAAATATAACAGTATAAAGGTCGAAATATTGTCGAAAAACCAATAGACTATCCATCGGCTCAATTTTACCATTCGTCTACACTTACTTGATTTCCAACTTTTTTCGCCAATCTAAAACGTCAACTAGTTATAGATTTGCTTCAGAAATTATTCAAAAACCTAAATCTTAACCTATGAAAATTTTAGCAATAGACGACCAGCAATTAATACTGCTATCCGTACAGAGAAAACTTAAAGAGATTGGATACTTGGTAAAGACTGCCACTACTGGACAAGAAGGGATTGAAATCTTTAAAGAGTTCCAGCCAAATTTGGTCATTATGGATATGAACATGCCTGAGATGACCGGTTTGGAAGTGATTGACCAACTTAAGGATATTGACATGAACGTTCCGATTATGGTAATGTCTGGAAATAATGACGAGGAAGTAATCTTGAACAGTTTTGAGCTTGGTATCGCCGATTACATGAAAAAACCCATCGGTTTGGATGAGATGGTCGCAAGGGTAAAAAGAACCATAGGTCCTCCCATTTTGGAGAAACAATCGGTAAAAAAGGAATTACAATTGATTCAAAAACATTGTGTTGGGGTGGTGATACCTTGCTACAATGAAGCTGAACGATTATCTGGGAAAGAATTTCAAGATTTTGCCAAAAAGCATCCTGGATACCACCTTTGTTTTGTGAACGATGGTAGTACCGACAATACCTTGGAGGTGTTGGAAGAAATAAGAAATGGGAACGAAGAGGCCATCAGTATTTACGATTGTAAAGTGAATGGAGGAAAAGCGGAAGCAGTGCGTCAAGGAATGTTACACTTGGCTCAAGACGATCAGTTTGATTACCTAGGTTATCTAGACGCCGACCTTTCCACGGATTTTACGGATTTCGATGAACTGGTTCGTACTATTGAAGGTTCTAACTTCGATATTGTAAGTGGTTCCAGAATCAGTAGAATGGGAGCCGATATCACTAAAGAATCCGCTAGAAAAATCATCAGTAAGACCATAAACCTGATTATTCAGAAAATTCTGGGAATGCCTTTTAAGGATACGCAATGTGGTGCCAAGGTAATGCGCCCAAATACCGTTTCGGATGTATTTAACAAACCGTTTAAAACCAGATGGTTGTTCGATGTGGAAATTTTTATACGAATGGGGAAAAAGTATGGAAAGGAAAAAGCAACTTCGCTTATTTGCGAGCAACCCTTAAAAAGATGGATTCATGCAGATGGTTCAAAATTGTCAATGAAGGATTCTATAAAAATTATTTGGCAGTTGGGACAGTTATCGATAAAATATAAGTAAGTAGATGCACCCCTAATTGGTATTTTGTAGACTACTGGTTTATGTAAGGATTTACTATCCACGAAATACAATTACTTGAAGTATTCTGTAGTTTGGTAAGTACAAAACATCAGCAAGGTAAAAGTCAATATACTTGAGGGTTGGCGTGTGAGGTTTGAATCCTTCTGCAATCACCCGTACTTAAAAGGTCTCAGTAAGTTATCTTGCTGAGGCCTTTTTTACATATACATTTTGAACAGCGTATAACAACCATGCAATTGAACAATCAATGCATCGATCTATCTAAATAATTGATGCTTTCTCAAGTCAGAAAATCCAATTCGTTCCAATATGGAGATATTGATTTCACGTCGATATGTGTTATTCACACATTAAATTCGCTAAAAAAGCATAGTTTCGCTCACTTTTTTTACTGGACGGTTTTGGGCTTCTCTCAAGCATTGGATGAAGACAAAATTTTTAGTAAATTAACTCAGTTGATATAGGGAAAGGAAGTTTACAGACAGATTCCTATACATTTTGTTTAGGCATATGCTCATTGCAAAGTATTGCTCGCTCCCCCAAAAATATTTAAATTAACACGTAAAATTCTACAATCTACAAGTTTGGGAGTACATCAGGTTACGTATGGGTGAAATTAACAAGACACTGGTTCAAAAATTAAAATTAGACCTTGGCTTTTCCGATATCTATGTAGAATCCATAAGTGAAGGACTGCTAATAACGGATGCCAACGGGAAAATAATAATTGTCAATTCGGCACTTTGTGAACTGACCGGTTTTGAAAAAGAAGTACTGATAGGGGCAGAAGCGCCTTTTCCGTTTTGGCCAGATGAGCTCAAGAAGGATTTTTTAATGGGATTCAAAGAAACCTTGAAAGAGGGCATTAGAGGTGAACACGAGACTATACATATGCGTAAGGATGGAGGTCACTTTCCCGTATCAATTTTCTCATCGAGTATTAAGAATAAGGAAGGAAATATAATTGCCCATCTAGGATTGTTGAGGGATATCACACACGGAAAAATTGATACGATTCAGAATGCCTCCGTAAACCAAGACTTATTTTCGATTTTAAACTATAGAAGGAAGTATAGTAGCCTTCTAGAAGAGAAAGAACTGGTTTCCCAGTTGGATTTTACCCTAAACAACATTAGCGATGGTATTGTTTCTTTGGATACGGATTGGCACTATACGTATGTCAATAAGAATACTGCTGCCATTGTGGGTAGAACACCGGAGGACTTGATTGGAAAACATATTTGGACAGAGTTCCCCGATATGGTTGAAATGCCGTTTTATACTTTGGCCATAAAGGCTTTTGAAACACAAAAAAAACAAGAGCTCGAACATTATTATTCTCCTTTAGATAAATGGTTTGAAAATAGGTTTTACCCCTCCAAAGAAGGGTTGACCATCTTTTTTTCGGACATAACGGAAAAGAAAAGAACTGAAGAGCTATTACTGGACAGTAAAAAGTACTTGGACAACATTATAAACAACATTGGTGATCCCCTCTTTGTAAAAGATGACCAAAGCCGATTATTGTTGGCAAACGATGCTTTTTGTGAAATGTTCGGACTGTCACGAAAGGATATTTTGGGCAAGACATTGGCTGAAGATGTAACACCTGAAGAAAGGGAGAGTTTTTTAAAAATTGACAGGGAGGTAATAGAAACAGGAATCGAGAATGTCAATGAAGAGAGTCTTACCGTTCGAGGAGGTAAAACAAAAGTTATTTCTACCAAGAAAACCCGGTTTGTTGACGAAAAAGGGAACAAGTATTTGATTGGTGTTATTAGAGACATTACACAACGCAAAAATGCAGAACTAGAGGTAAGAGCGGCCAAGGAATATTCTGAAGGGCTTATTGAATCGATGCATGAAGGACTGGTGGTGTTTAATTTGGAGACCGAAATAACAAGTGTAAACCCATCGTTTTGCGAGATGTCGGGTTTTTCCGAGGAAGAATTGATTGGAAAACAATGCCCTTACCCCTTTTCCCCTCCGGAAATTGAGGATGAGTCCAATTTAAGGCATGAAAAAATTGAAAGGGGAGAACAACTGGACAATTTTGAGACGGTCTATATGCGCAAGGATGGAAGCCGCTTTAATGTGGATGTAATGGTTTCCCTCATGCAAGGTCCGAATGGAGATGTCCATTCCTATTTTGCAACGATCATTGATACCACTGAACGTAAAAAGGCCGAACTGGATTTAAAAATGGCCAAAGAGTTTACAGATAAACTCATCATGTCCATGCAAGAGGGGCTTATCATTGTAGATCTTAAGGGTGAAATTATTTTGGTAAATGAATCCACCTGTAATATTCTTGGTTATTCCAGGGAAGAGCTCATAGGGCTCAATTTGCCTTACCCTTTTGTCAAACCAGAAGATTTTGAAGCAATAACCAAGACCAACCAAAAGGTAGCTAGAGGTGAGGCCCCGTCGTTCCAATTTGAGTTTATTCGAAAGAATGGCGAAAAGTTTTTGGCCACCTTTTTAACGGGAAATATAACCGATGATACGGGTGAGGTTATAGCCCTTTTCGGAACCATGAAGGACATATCTGAAGAGGTAAAGGCGAAAGCAGCCCTGGAGGAAAGTGCCTTAAAGTCCTCAGAAAAAAAAGACGTTATTCTAAAATTGGCTGGTCTTGTCGGTAAAAATTTTAAACGCTCCCTAAATCAAATTACAGAATTGGCCGCGGTAACCTTAAATGTTGGGCGTGTAAGTATTTGGAGTTTCAATGCTGACAAAAGTGAGATTTACTGTGAAAACCTTTACGATTTGGATCAAGATGGACATTCACATGGAATGCTGCTAAAAAAAGAGGGTAACCCCAACTATTTTGAGGCCTTGAACAAAAATCAAACTGTAAGGGTAACGGACGCCCAAAACGATAGTATCACTAAATTGTTCACTAAAGACTATTTGTCTCCCAATAACATAAAATCACTGATGGATGTTTTCATCAATAGTACAAGTGGCTATTATGGAATTATTTGTTTTGAACATGTGGGAGACGAAACGAGAGATTGGACGGCGGATGAACAGGAATTTGCCACTTCCATTGCAAACATAGTTTCCATGATGGTTGAGAGCCATGAGCGGAAAGTGGCCGAAGATAAACTTGTTCTTTCCAATCAGGAACTGTCCAAAGCCAATGCAGAATTAAATGTTCTAAGAGATCAATTGGAACAGGAAAACACTTATCTAAGGAATGAGCTCGACCTGGTGTTCAATTTTGAGGAAATGGTGTACGGTAGTGCCCAGTTCAGTGATGTACTCAGTGAAGTAGAGAAAGTAGCCGCGACCAATGCCACCGTGTTATTATTGGGAGAGTCCGGTACAGGTAAGGAACTTTTGGCCAGAGCGGTGCACAATATTAGCGCCAGGAGCACCAAACCATTGATTAAAGTGAATTGTTCGGCCATACCGCGCGAACTTATAGAAAGTGAGTTGTTCGGGCACAAAAAGGGTTCTTTTACAGGTGCTTTCACCGATAAGGTGGGAAAATTTGAACTGGCTGATGGCGGTACTTTGTTTTTGGATGAAATAGGGGAGTTGCCCTTAGACATGCAACCCAAGATTTTACGTTTCTTACAAGAGGGAGAGATTGAGGTAGTTGGCGGAATGGGAACAAAAAAATTGGATGTCAGGGTCATTGCGGCTACCAATAGAAATCTCAAAGAAGAAATAGAAAAGAAAAGATTTCGTGAAGATTTGTATTTCAGGCTTAATGTTTTTCCCATTGAAATCCCTCCTTTGCGACAACGAAAAGAGGATATCCCATTATTGGTGGAACATTTTGTGGACAAGTTTAACAAGGAGTATGCAAAGCAGATAAAATATGTTTCGGATGAGGCCATGGAAAAACTAAGGTCCTATGATTGGCCTGGAAATATCAGGGAATTGGAGAATTTAATAGAAAGAGCCTCTATTCTGTCCAATGGTGAAACGTTGGTGATTCCCGGCTTTGAATCTGAGATGCAAAAGTCCAAAATGCCCATTAAATCCAATAATCTATCATTGGATGCCATCCAACGTAACCATATTGTCAGTATTTTGGAGAAATGCAATTGGAAAATTTCAGGGCCTGATAGCGCATCTACACTACTCGATTTAAAACCAAGCACTTTACGAGATAAAATGTCCAAATTGGGCATTAAAAAGAAGTAAATGCCCACGGAATACCGCGAAGTAAGTTATTTCTTACTTTTATAAAAACGGTATACCGTGACCCCTACTTATGACCTTGCAGTATAAAAATATATTTAAAATATTGACATTCAATTATTTATAATTTATTTGGTCAAATAAAATCTAATTTGGCACACCCATTGTCTTGTGTTTTGCAAATGATTTAAGCATGACTGAGATTGATGGAGTTGTATTTTGGATAGATTCTAATATCATTCATTGTACAATAAGTAAGGAATGTGAAGGTGCAATTTTTGAAGATGATGTCGCAAAAATTTTTGCAAGTGGAATTGCGACTTTGTCAAAGGGTAGATATCTCCCTTTGTTGATTGATTTGAGGGAAGTTGGAAATTTTGAAGCCTTTAGACTGTTTACCATTTTATCCCCCCCATCGTTGTTAGATTTTTCAGTCTTGTCTACATCATTTTTGGTCAGGTCCAATACTTTGAGGATACTACTGTCAATGTATTGTATTGCAACGGGCAATGCCTTTTGGAACACATTGTACAGTAATCCCAAAGTAGCACTGGACCATAGTTTTGGCAGTTTCAAAAAGGGTTGTCCGGATAATCAGCAAGTGATTGGCGTATGGAAGAGATGATTATTCATAAACATGCCACTTTTTGGACCAAGGGCAATGGGGTCCTATTTGGAAAGATACGCAATTTTAATTCCCAGCATCAGTTGGATTCAAGGACTGCCCAACTGTATCTTGATACAATTGCGGATTTATCCACAGGGACTCCTATGCCTTTTTTGATTGACCTACGTGACGTAAAAGGTACTTTTTCCAGTGAAGCGGGCCTATTGTTGGCAAAAAGCTTCAATAATCTATCTAATATCGTATATGAGGTCTATGTTGTAAACTCCCTCTCAATCAGTTTATTGGTGCAATCCTACAAAAGGATCTATCATACCAAAACTCCTTTTATTATATGTAATGATATGGAGGAGGCCCAAGAACATTGTTTGGAATATAAAACAAGAAAGCTTCAAAAGTAAATGCCATGGCCACACAACCTCACCCTTTTAAAAAGGAAGTAATGGATGAAAAGTTAAGAGAACTGGTTTTTTCAGATTTCTTAAAAGGGGAAAGAATTGATGAAGATGATAAAGGAAATGAACGGTTTACCTTAAAATGCCGGCATAAAACTGAAAAGAGATCCCCAGTTGAGTGTGGAACGAGCAAGCTCAACTCCAAAGCGAAGGATCTTTATGTGTTGAAGATGTTGGAAACCACAAAACGAATTGCAGTCCAAATTAGATTGAAAAAATTAAACCATTGAATCATGGGATTAAACTTTATGCTGATTGATGACAATGAAATTGACCTCTTCGTTAATCGTAAGTTTATTGAGCGTACAGTGGGCGATGTGGAAATCCTAACCTTCATTAGAGCAAAAAAAGCATTGGATTTTCTAAGCTCTTTGAGTATCCATACCAGCTCAGATTACCATTTCCTACCAGACATCATATTACTGGACCTTAATATGCCCGAAATGGGTGGTTTTGAATTTTTGGATGCATACAGCAGGTTGCAAAACAAAAGTTTAACCAAGACAAAGATCTTTATGCTTTCATCATCAACCAACGTAAAGGACAGAGTTGATGCTGATAGACACATCGCATGTCAAGGATTTTTAAGTAAACCTTTATCCTGTGAGATAGTTCAAAAGATTCTTGAGAATCTTATTCCCGCTTTAAATTAAATAGTTATATCAAACGCAATAGTTCATGAAACTCATAGATGGTCTTCTTTTCGTATTGGTAGTTATTATGTGGTTAACGGTTACTATGCATATAATGGATTTTAATGGATTGGACACTTCCATAAAGGACCAATTAATACGAACAGATTTGGTTCTCGTTCCCATATGTATTTCAGTAACCGTGTATATTTTTTGGAACATTTTCAAGCAAAATAGAAAGTAGTAATGGGTAACGCCTTGTACAATGAAATATGTTGAATTAAGCAGAAAGGAAAATTTTGATTCCTGGAATACGATGGATTTAGCCGAACTCCATCAGTTGCAAACTTGTGTGGATTTTAGTGAATATGGAATTTACCAATCCAAGAACGTCAAAATAGGGTTGATAATACTCGAGTCTTATGAAAGGACACCTTTTAGATTGATGAAGAACAGTTTTAAGTTGATTTCCTTGTCAGGGGGAGAGGCCATTACTAGATTTTCTGATGGGAGAATTTCACTGATGATGTTTGAAAAAGGCGAATGCGTTTCTCAGAATGTAGTAGTACCTCCCATGATAAATGATTTACAAAATATAGGTGACAATCTATTGGTGATGGCTTTGATAGAATATAAAAACACACTTTCACAGGATAGTGGTCTATATCCTTCCCTCCAGATGGAAACTCCGGTTCTCAGCGGTATATAGAGTTATGCACCAAAGAATCATAAAATTGATGGAGTACAATACACTTAACGTGTTTGTATGCAAACTGCCCCATTTAAGATAAATTTCTTCTATTTGTAATATTTTCTGAGATAATCCTCCATATCACTTATCTTTAAAAACTATTCAAATTAAAGAGAACCCTATGCTGATTCTTTCTTGGAATGTAAACGGAATCCGTGCCATCGCCAAAAAAGGCTTTTCGGAAACTATTGATAAAATCAATCCAGATGTGCTTTGTATTCAAGAGACAAAAGCACAGGAACATGAAACTGAGAAAGAGCTGGAAGACTTAAAGGATTATGTGGCTTTTTCAAATTCAGCAGAAAAAAAAGGATATTCCAGCACGGCACTATTGAGCAAAAGGCACCCTGTATCGGTAAAAAATGATATGGGTGTTCCTGAGCACGATGCCGAGGGAAGGATTCAATGTGCAGAATATGATGATTTCTTTTTGGTCAATGTATATGTTCCCAATTCCGGACAACAATTGGACCGGTTGGACTACCGTAAAACGTGGGATGCGGACTTCCTTAAGTATCTCAAAAATCTGGAAGCCAGTAAACCGGTTATTGCTTGTGGAGATTTTAATGTGGCCCACAGGCCTATTGACCTAAAGAATGACAAATCAAACTACAATAAGACCGCTGGTTATACCCAAGTTGAGATAGATGGGATGGACAATTTTTTGAACTCGGGGTTTGTGGATTCCTTTCGCAAATTGCATCCTGATGAAGTTGCCTACACCTATTGGAGTTATAGATTCAAGTCCAGGGAAAGAAATGTGGGATGGCGAATTGACTATTTTTTGATCAGTCCACAGTTGATGGACAAAGTGGAATCCGTGCGCATTTTTTCAGATGTGTATGGTTCGGACCACTGCCCAATAGGTCTTGAGATCAATTTATAATTAGTATCATTCAGTACTCAGGAATTGGGTATTATCCTTTGAATTTGATTGTAATAGTAGTTCCCTCATTTACCGCACTCTCCACCTAAATGGTCTAGATCAATCGTGCATTTCTCATTGGTATTGAAGTCCAATGCAGCCAAACCAAGTCTCCTGATTTACACACATAGCGGTTCTCAAAACTGGCCAATAGTACTTTTTCAATCAACTTTTCTCTTTGTGCAGCAGCACGTTCCCTATTCTCATGACAAATAAATTCAGAGATTAATTTAGAATGCAACTCTTCTTCTGAATACTCAAGAGCTCTACAAAAGCTGAATTTATTTTCGCAAGGCACCCTGCATATTGAATATTTTCAGTGGTTTTAAGCAAATCAACATAAAGACTCCAACCGTTAATTGAAAGTTAAACTATTATGGTGTAATAGTAATACTTTTATATTTGCGATGATTAATCTCAAAATGCACATAAAAATGGAAAGATTAATGCAGTCTCTGCGTATGGGAATTAATGAAAACCTATATTTAAAAGATCCTGAATCATCAGAGTTAGGAAAGAAAATTGTTGAGCATAGTATATTGATGATTAATGAGATAGGATTTGAAAGCTTTACTTTTAAAAAGTTGGGAACTGCAATTCAATCCAATGAAAGTTCCATCTATCGGTATTTTGAGAACAAGCATAAACTTTTACTCTATCTGGCCTCGTGGTATTGGGGTTGGTTGGAGTACAGGATGGTATTTGCTACCTATGGTATTTCAGATAATGAAAAGAAATTGAGGAGAGCCATTGAAATCCTCACTCAGAAGGTTGAAGAAGACACCACTTTCTTACATATCAATGAGGTCATTTTAAACAAAATCGTAATTAATGAATATTCAAAATCCTACCTCACCAAGGAAGTGGATAAAGAAAACAAGGAAGGCTACTTTTTGGTCTATAAGCGATTGGTCAATAGACTCACGGAAATGATTGAGGCAGTAGACCGTGAATACCCTTACCCGATTAGCCTTGCCAGCACAATTTTTGAGGGATCCTTGCATCAATATTTTCTAAAAGAACATTTTCCTGCCCTAACCAACTGTAATGAATCTGTATCACCCTTGGAATACTTTACAGATTTAATTGACCGAACTTTAAACCTAGAGACGAATGGGTAAAGATATTTTAACCACATGGCAGCGATTGATTCGCATGCTCACTTTGGACAAAAAGGATATTTTTCAAGTATTCTATTATGCAATATTTGCAGGATTGGTAAACCTATCCCTTCCTCTCGGAATACAGGCTATCATTAACCTGATTCAGGGCGCCCAGATAAGTACTTCTTGGGTGGTTCTGGTAATTTTGGTGACTCTGGGTGTGGCTTTTGGCGGAGCATTGCAATTAATGCAGATTAGGATTATAGAAAACGTTCAGCAGAAAATTTTTACTCGCTCTTCTTTTGAATTTGCGTACCGTTTTCCAAAAATACGGATGAGTCAGTTGAGCAACTACTATCCACCGGAATTGGCCAATCGGTTCTTTGATACGCTCACCATTCAAAAGTCCTTATCCAAAATACTGATCGACTTCCCTGCAGCATTGCTCCAAATTATTTTTGGATTGATTCTGCTCTCTTTTTACCATCCGTTTTTCATCATTTACGGTCTACTTTTGGTATTGTTGATTTATGTGGTGTTCAAATTTACCGCGCAAAGAGGTCTCGAAACCAGTTTGGATGAATCCAAGAACAAGTACAAAGTGGCCCATTGGATTCAAGAAATTGCCCGGTCCATCATTAGCTTCAAACTTTCAGGAAAAACCTCCCATGCCATGGACAAGAATGATAAGCTTGTGGATAAATACCTGGAGGCCAGAGAAAGTCATTTTAGGGTAATTGTACTGCAATTCATTCAAATGATCGGATTTAAGGTTTTGGTAACGGCAGGTTTGCTGTTGATCGGTGGACTTTTGGTGCTGGACCAACAAATGAACATTGGTCAGTTTGTGGCCGCGGAGATTATTATCCTTTTGGTCATCAATTCGGTTGAAAAGCTCATTACTGGACTAGAAACCTTTTATGACCTATTGACATCGCTCGAAAAATTGGGTCAAGTGGTGGACAAGGAATTGGAACCCCAAGAAGGAGAAACTCCGTTCAAGGAAAATGAAGGAATGACCATAGAACTCCAAAATGTAGTATACAAGGTTCCGGGAAGAGAAAAGAAAATCTTGGATGATATATCCTTCACCATCACCCCAAAATGCTCTATTTTGCTAAAAGGCCCCAGTGGGTCTGGCCGCTCCACCTTACTTCGATTGATTGCAGGCATCTTAGAACCCGCAGAAGGCAAAATTTACGTGAACAATGTTGATTTAAAGGGCATATTTCTTAATAACTATAGAACCTATTTGGGGCAATCCCTTACTGAAGAATACCCTTTTGAAGGTACCATGTTGGACAACATCACCTTTGGTGACACATCAATTCCCATGGAAGATGTATACTGGGCCATTGAGAAAACAGGGCTGACCCAGTTTGTGAAAGAACAACCCAAAGGGCTCCAGACAACCTTATACCCAGAAGGAAAAAAGATTCCATATACCATATCCAAGAAAATTGTACTGGCGAGAAGTATTGTGCGTAGACCCAAACTTTTAATTCTGAAAGACCCCTTGGATCAGTTTACAGAATTGGAAGCCGATAAGATCATGGAATTTTTGACCGATGCCTCCAATGGATGGGCTTTGGTCATCGTGAGTGAAAACCCAAAATGGGAGCGTCTTTGCAACCGAACCATTGCCATTGAAAACGGAAGATTGATTAAAGAAAGCTAGAAACCATGCTCAATATCTCACATAACAGGTTAAACCAAAAGGTAGACATTACGGTGTACAAAGCTGGAAAGGTCTTTCATAAGCGGCACTACAAACAGTTCAATCGCTTTTTGGCTGTATTTTTTATTATAGGGTTCATTGTGTTGTTTCTACCTTGGACACAGACCATATCCGGTAGGGGTTATCTAACTACTTTGACTCCAGACCAGCGCCCCCAGACCATTCAATCCCCAATTCCGGGCCGTATTGAAAAATGGTTCGTCAGGGAAGGGGATTTTGTGGAGAAAGGTGATACTATTCTTCAAATTTCTGAGGTAAAAAGCGAATACTTTGACCCAAAATTGGTAGAGCGGACTGGACAGCAAATCAAGGCAAAGTCCATGTCGGTCACCTCATATCAGGAAAAAGTGGGAGCATTGCAAACGCAGATTCAGGCCTTGTCCCAAGAACGAGAGTTAAAATTGGAGCAAGCCAAAAACAAGTTGGTGCAGACCAAGCTTAAGGTAAAGAGCGACAGTATTGATCTAGAAGCGGCTAAAACCAATATTGCCATTGCACAACGGCAATATGACCGGGTATTGCAGTTGGAAAAAGAAGGCTTAAAGGCAGTGACCGATTTGGAGGAGAAGCGATTGAAGCTTCAAGAGGCACAAGCAAAAATCATTTCGCAAGAGAATAAATTATTGGCCAGTAAAAATGATGTAATCAATGCCCAAGTTGAAATTACAAGGGTTCAAGCTGAGTATACCGATAAGATTTCCAAAGCGCGGAGCGACCTGTACACCGCCCAATCCAATCAGTTCGATTCGGAGGCCCAAGTCACCAAATTGGAGAATGAGTACACCAACTATGAGATGCGGAATAGCCTACAGTTCATAAGGGCACCCCAAAGTGGTTTCATCAATAAAGCCCTGCAATCCGGAATTGGGGAGACCTTCAAAGAAGGAGATAGGCTTGTGGGCATTATGCCAGCCAGTTATGATTTGGCTGTAGAGACTTATGTGGAGCCCATTGACCTCCCCCTAATTCACATAGGAGAAAAAGTACGGATTCAGTTTGATGGCTGGCCTGCAATCATTTTCAGTGGATGGCCTAATGTTTCCTACGGTACTTTTGGCGGTGAAGTTGTGGCCATTGAAACCTTCATAAGTCCTAATGGGAAGTATCGTATCCTGTTGGCCCCAGATGAGGAAGATGAAGAATGGCCGACCGATATTAGAGTAGGGTCTGGTGCGAGTACCATGGCTTTACTGGAAGATGTGCCTATTTGGTTTGAATTATGGAGACAGCTAAACGGTTTCCCTCCCAATTATTACCAACCCCAAAATTCAACTGCCGATGCCAAAAAGTAGTAGGATTAACCACCTTATTTGGATTTTTTTCCTTACCATCTTTGCTTCCCATGCCCAGCAAGACAGTTTGGTCCTGGGCTTTAAAGAGTATTTGGGATATGTGAAAAAATACCATCCGGTTGCCAAGCAGGCCCAGCTTGCTATACCCATTGGTCAGGCCAATCTTATGAAGGCCAGGGGAGGGTTTGACCCTAAGGTTGAAGTGGATTATGACCGTAAGCAATTCAAGGAGACCGAATATTGGGATCGACTCAATACTACCTTTAAAATACCAACGTGGTTCGGGATTGAACTCAAAGGAAATTATCAACAAAGTGAGGGCGTTTACATCAACCCTGATGAAACGCTTCCAGAAGACGGTTTGTACAGTGCTGGTGTATCTATGTCCGTCTTACAGGGATTTTGGATAAACGAACGCATGGCTACGCTGCGAAAAGCCAAATTTTTTAGGGAGCAATCCAAAGCCGACCAAGATTTATTGGTGAATGAAGTGCTCTTTAATGCCTCTTTAGCTTATTTTGATTGGTTACGGGCCTACAGGGATGCTGAAGTTTTTCAGGATTTTTTACAAAATGCCGAGGTCAGGTTCCAGGGTGTAAAAAGCAGTGCCTTGGCAGGAGACATCGCCATAATTGATACCGTAGAAGCCAAAATAGCAGTTGAAAATAGAGCGTTGAGCTTGGAGCAAGCCAGGGTGAAACTGATGAAAAGGTCCCTGGAGTTGTCCAATTTCTTATGGATTGATGATGTGCCCGTGGAATTGCAGGACAATGTGGTGCCAAATTTGGAAGCTGATGCTGAAATAGATACAACCTTGGAAATTTTGGGAAAACCTTTGGACAGTTTCACCTTGGATAACCACCCTAAAATACGTTCACTCGATTTTAAGATTGATGGTCTTGTGGTGGACCGAAGGCTTAAGGCAAACAAGTTGCTCCCAAAATTAGATGTGGAGTACAATTTTATAACCGAGACACCTGAATTGATCAATTCTTTGGTCACAGAAAATTATAAAGGAGGACTTTCGTTCCGTTTTCCGTTGTTTTTACGCAAAGAAAGAGGTGATTTAAAACTGGCCAAGTTCAAATTAAGGGATGCCGAGTTTGAGCGGGATAATGCCCAAATTGAAATTCAGAACAAGGTCATTGCCATATATAGGGAGTTGGATTCCTACCTTACCCAGAATACGTTGATAGCCAATATAGTGAGGGATTACGGTACTTTGCTTGAGGCCGAAGAAAGAAAATTCAGTTTTGGGGAGAGTTCCTTGTTTTTGATAAATTCCAGGGAAAGTAAATTGATTGATGCCTTCCTAAAACGAAACGAAATGCAAAACAAGTTTTTTCATACCAAAGCCAAGTTGTTTAAGAGCCTGGCCATTAACCCTGAGAATCTATAGAATTACCCTTGTTAAAAATGTTTAATGTTTATATTTAAAAATTAAACATTTTGTATCTTTACAGAAAACAAGGACGATGGCAAAAAAGAAGAATATTTCCAAACAGCAGATTGTTTCATGGTTCATGGAATATGTGCTGGAACACGATGAAGAACCCGCTTCGGTATATAAGTTCTGCAAAACCTACAATCTTGAAGAGACCAGTTTTTATGAGCACTTTGGTTCATTCAGTGCAATTAAGTCCTCCATATTTTCAACGTTTCTGGAAAACACCTTAGCGTTGTTACATAAAGATGAAGCCTACAACACATCCAACTCGCGGAACCAGTTGTTGAGCTTTTACTATACCTTTTTTGAGATTTTAACTGCCAATAGAAGTTATGTCTCGCTGATCCTGCAAAATAGAAAGCATGCCTTGGACAACCTCAAAACATTGCACAAGCTTAGGGAGGACTTTAAAAAGTATGTGGATGGCCTTGACATAAAAACCATGGAACTCAACCAAGAACGCATTGAAAAGTTTCAGCGTAAGGCTATTTCGGAAAGTGCTTGGGGACAATTGCTCTTTATTCTAAAGTTTTGGCTCGATGACAACTCACCATCTTTTGAGAAAACGGACATTCTCATTGAAAAATCCGTCAATAGTTCTTTTGATGTTTTGGAAGCGACCCCTTTGCAAAGTTTAGTGGATTTGGGGAAATTTATTTTTAAGGAAAAAATGGCAATGTCGTAAATGAAAACAATAGATAGTATCCCCACCTCCAAAATACAACGTGCCACAAAATTGGTGCAGACGGGAGCCAAGGTAGGTGTAAATTACCTGAAATATTACGGAAACAAAATAACGACTTCAGAAGAGGAGGCCAAGGAAAAGCTTAATCAAGACAATGCCGAGGATATTTACGGCAGCCTTCGGGAGTTAAAGGGCAGTGCCCTTAAAGTAGCCCAAATGTTGAGCATGGAAAAGAACATGTTGCCAAGGGCCTATGTAGAAAAATTCTCACTCTCCCAGTTTTCCGTACCACCACTTTCAGGACCTTTGGTGAACAAGACCTTCCGAAAGTATTTTGGAAAATCCCCATCAGAAGTTTTTGATTCCTTCAACCCTGAAGCTGTTCATGGTGCCAGTATTGGGCAAGTACACCAAGCCACAAAAAATGGAAAGAAACTTGCCGTAAAGATTCAATATCCAGGTGTATCCGATAGTATAGCCACGGATTTGGCCCTTGTAAAGCCCATCGCTCTAAAAATGTTCAATATAAAAGGAAAGGACAGCGACAAATATTTTAAGGAAGTACGGGATAAATTGATGGAAGAGACCAATTACCTATTGGAAATTGAGCAAAGCCAAAATATGGTAGATGCTTGTAGTCACTTGCCCAATCTTAAATTCCCGACCTATTACAAAGACCTTTCTTCGGAAAAAATCATAACCATGGATTGGATGGAGGGGGAGCATTTGTCTGAATTCACCGCGTACAACCAAGACAGCATCGTATCCAACATTTTGGGCCAAGCGTTGTGGGATTTTTACATGTTCCAAATCCATAAGTTGAAAAAAGTACATGCAGACCCTCACCCTGGCAATTTTTTGGTATCGAAGGACAACCAACTTGTAGTTTTGGATTTTGGCTGTATCAAGTCGATTCCCGATTCGTTTTATGTTCCCTATTTTGAATTGGCCAAAAAAGAGAATATTTCCAATCCGGAATTCTTTAAAAAGAAACTTTTTGAGCTGGAAATTTTACGACCTGAAGATTCCCCAGAGGAAATTCAATTCTTCACCAACATGTTTAGGGAAATGCTGAGCCTTTTTACCCAACCGTTCCATAATGAGGTATTTGATTTTTCAGACACTGTCTTTTTTGGAAAAATAGCCGAGTTGGGCAAAAAATATGCACAAAATACTGAGTTGAGACGAATGGATGCCAACAGGGGCTCCAAACACTTTATCTACATCAACCGAACATTCTTCGGTCTGTATAATCTCTTGCACGACCTCAAGGCAAATCAGGTCAAGGCGGGCAATTTCAACACCTTGGTATGAGATGTTTTACACAAAGGGACTTGGGCTCTCTGGACAAGCTGTACCGCATCAATTTAATCAATAGCTTGTCCGGGTTTAAATCGGCCAATCTTATTGCAACCGTCGATGATCACGGTAATGAAAATGTAGCCGTTTTCAGTTCGGTGATTCATTTGGGTTCCGATCCTGCCGTGTTGGGATTTATTTTGAGGCCGACTACCGTGGCCAGAAATTCCTATGACAACCTAAAACAGACTGGTTTTTATACTATAAATCACATATCCCAAGAAATCATGGAGGATGGACACCATACTTCGGCAAAGTATCCAAAAGAAGTATCAGAGTTTAAAATGACCAACCTCAAATCTGAATATATCAACAATTTTAAAGCCCCTTTCGTGACCCAATCACCCATAAAGCTGGCTATGAAATTTGTGGAAGAATACCCCATAAAGCTGAATGGGACAATTCTTGTAGTGGGTGAAATACTTTCTGCGTATATTCAAGATGATTTGTTGGAAAAAGATGGTTTTGTGAACCTTTCCAAAGGAAATATCGTCAGTATCAACGGTCTGGATGGCTATGTTTTACCCAAATTGCAGACGAGATACCCATACCAACGCCCGAAAAACACAAGCAAAACGGTTTAAATGCGGATTCTCATCACAGGAACAACAGGATATATAGCCAAACGTTTGGTGATGAACCTATTATCTGAAAAACATGAACTTATCTGTTGTGTCCGGGATTTGAACCGCATTCCCGATGAAATTGAATCCAAGGAAGGTATTGAGTTTATCAAGGTGGATTTTTTGGATACCGAAGATGTTGTTTTTCCCAATAACATTGATGTGGCCTACTACTTAATTCATTCCATGACCGCCACAGGAGACGATTTTGAAGAATTGGAAAAACAATGCGCAGAAAATTTTAAGAATCTAATTGAGGAAACTACGTGCAACCAAGTTATTTATTTGAGCGGCATTGTGAATGATGAATCACTGTCCAAGCACCTTAAATCCCGTTTGGCTGTTGAGAACACCTTAAAATCGGATTCGTATGACTTAACCACCTTTAGAGCAGGCATTATTGTGGGTAGCGGCAGTGCTTCCTTTGAAATTATCAGGGATATTGTGGAGAAACTACCGGTAATGGTAGCACCTAGATGGCTCAACACCCGAACGCAACCTCTAGCTATTCGCGATGTGCTCCGCTTCTTGCAACGTGCAGCGGGAAAAGAAGAAGTAAGGAACCAATCCTTTGACATTTGTGGTCCCGAGATTCTAACGTATAAGCAAATGCTGTATCAATTTGGTGAGGTTCGGGGATTAAAAAGATACATTTTGACGCTCCCAGTGCTTACCCCGAGATTATCATCGTATTGGCTGTATTTTGTGACCTCAACCTCCTTCAATCTGGCCAAGGCATTGGTAGATAGTATGAAGGTTGAGGTTATAGCCAAACCCAGCCAAATCAATGAAATTCTTAACGTAAAACCGATGCCGTATAAGGAAGCCGTTAGGTTCGCCTTTCAAAAAATTGAACAGAACTCTGTCATTTCCAGTTGGAAGGATGCCATTAGTAGCGGGGTGTTCCATGACCAGTTGTCCGATCACATTCAAGTGCCCAATCACGGTTGCTTTAAAGATGTGCGTTCCAAAATTGTAAAGGATGAAACGTATACCCTTAACAGAATCTGGTCCATCGGCGGGAAAAACGGTTGGTACGGTTTTAACCTGTTGTGGCGCATTCGGGGATATCTGGATAAATTATTTGGCGGAGTGGGACTGCGTCGTGGACGTAGGCACGATACCAATCTGGAAGCTGGCGACCCCTTGGATTTTTGGCGTGTATTGCTTGCAGACAAAAAACAAAAGCGATTGCTTCTTTTTGCCGAAATGAAACTACCGGGCGAAGCTTGGTTGGAGTTCAAAATAATAGATAACACCTTGTTCCAAAGAGCGGTATTTAGGCCCAAAGGACTTTGGGGCCGCTTGTATTGGTATATGGTGCTGCCTTTTCATGCCTTTGTATTTAAAGGGATGATCAATTCCCTAACAAAAAAATGAGAAAAGTAAGCCTACGTTTTCCGCATCAGCTTTTTCAAAATCTGGATTTGCTTCCAGAGGGTGTTCCTGTGTTTTTGGTGGAAGAAACCTTGTTTTTTAATCAATATAATTTTCATAAACAGAAAATTTTGTTTCATCGGGCTACGATGAAATTCTATGCAGATTTTCTTTCCGAAAAAGGATATGATGTCCATTACGTTGATGCGAAGGAAGAACGCGCCGATATCCGGATATTATTGAAGGAATTGGTTGCCGAAGGATGGGAAGAGTTCCACATAATTGACCCAACGGATAATTGGTTGGAAAAGCGAATTAAGTCTTGTGCCTCAGGGGCTACCGTAAAGTGGTATGACTCCCCGCTTTTTTTGAATTCAACAGATGATTTGAAGCATTTCTTCAAACCAGACAAGAAGAACTTTTTTCAAACGACATTTTACAAACAGCAGCGGAGAAAACGGGAAATCTTACTGGAGGGTGATAATCCAAAAGGAGGGAAGTGGACCTACGATGTTGACAATCGAAAAAAGTATCCAAAAAACAGAACCCCACCGTCCATTTCCTTTCCTGATGCCGATGCTTATTTTGAAGAAGCAAAAAGCTATGTGGAATCCCATTTTGCAGACAATCTTGGGTCGCTTTCCCAATCCCCTTTGTATCCCATGAACTTTGAATCAGCGGACCGGTGGTTCATGGATTTCTTGGAAAACCGGTTTCATAAGTTTGGGGATTATGAAGATGCACTTGTCAAAGATGCTTCATATTTACACCACAGTGTATTGACACCTATGCTCAACGTGGGTTTGATTTCTGTAGAAGATGTGCTACATGAGTCCATATCATTTGCTGAAGAAAATAAGGTGCCCATTAATTCCTTGGAAGGTTTTGTACGACAGATTATGGGCTGGCGTGAGTTTATCCGCGGGATTTATCAGGTAAAAGGTACGGAGGAACGTACCCGTAACTTTTGGGGCTATTCCCGAAAGATTCCAAAATCATTTTATGATGGCACAACCGGAATAACCCCAGTGGATATCACTATCAAAAAAGTATTGAAAACTGGGTATGCCCACCATATTGAACGTTTAATGGTACTCTGCAATTTTATGCTATTGTGCGAATTTCACCCAGATGACATCTACCAATGGTTCATGGAACTTTTCATTGACGCTTATGATTGGGTCATGGTGCCCAATGTGTATGGCATGGGGCTCTTTGCCGATGGCGGACTTATGAGTACCAAACCCTATATCAGTAGTAGCAACTACATCAACAAAATGGGGGATTATGATGGTGGTGAATGGGAGGAAATTTGGGATGGACTCTTCTGGAATTTCATGGATAAGAATCGAGATTTCTTTGAACAGAATCCTAGACTTGCAATGTTGCTACGCAATTTTGACAAAATGAATCCGGATACCAAAGCGGGCCATCTGCAAAACGCACAGAAATTTTTGGAAGAATTGGATGCTTCATAAATTTTAAAAGCACAACTATTTAAATTGAAAAGCTCCCAAGAAATTAATCTTGGGAGCTTTCTTATTAACTATAAACTAAACAAACTTAACGGAATCTATATTAATTCGTAGTATCAGGAATCAATATGGCATCCAGTACATGGATAACACCGTTTATGGCCTGAACGTCCACTGCATCGATACCGATTCCTGTATTTCCAGCGCCGTCGGTTACATCTGCAATGTTGTCTCCAGTTCCAGGTAGATTTATGGTAATGGCATCACCTTCAAGAGTTGTGGCCGTAATACCATCAGAAAGATCACCAGAACGGACATTGGCTCCTGCCACTACATGGTGTTGTAATACGGGTATTAAGTCATCCTCAGCTGGAATGGCCGCAAGGGCTTCAAATGCAGCGTTGGTTGGAGCAAATACGGTGAAGGGGTCATCTCCAGCACCACCTTGGGCAGACAAGACGCTTACAAAGTCCGTGCTTGGGGTAAGCTCGGTCAATGTCTGAACCAGAGTGGAGAAATTAGGGTCAGCTACAGCGAATGTTACAACAGTTGGCAAATCAATTACGGCATCTACGGCATGGATTACACCGTTGGTCGCCACAATATCAGCGATGGCTACGTTGCTCACGCCATTTAGGGTTACCCCATCATCTGTATTAATATATAGGCTCAGATTCTCATCGGTATCAAATTCAGCAGCTGTGTTCACGTATGAGTTCATCAATCCTGATGAGAAGGCTGCTGCTCCAACAACTACATGGTTGGACAAGATAGCATTGATATCGTTGGAATTCGGATTTGTAAATGCAGCGAAGGCATCATTAACTGGTGCAAAAACGGTAAACTCTTCCTCTTCATTGGAAAGAAGGTCCGTGAATGTAGTGTTGCCTCCGTCTGTAAGGGCGGCCACCAAAGAAGTAAGATTAGGATTGGCCACAGCATGATCTACAATATTGGGCAAATCAATCACGACATCCACAACATGAATTACGCCATTCAATGCTTTTACATCTGGAGTAACTACAGAAGATACACCGTTAAAGGTAACTCCGTCCGACGTATCAAAGAAGATGCTGATATTGGCATCCTGCACTCCTCTTGCTAAAGTTGAGGTATATCCAGCGCCCAAACTTTGCAAATCTGTACTGTACAATTCACCTTCAATTACATGGTTCAATAAAACCTGTGTTAATACTTCAGTTGGAATGTCATCAAGTGAGGCACCATCCAAAAAGGTTTCAAAGGCTTCATCAGTAGGAGCCAATACAGTAAATGGACCATCACCTCGCAAAGCGGTCGGTAAGTCGCCATCAGCGGCTACAAGGGCAGCCACCAAATTTTCAAGATTCTCGTTGCCCAATGCCAAGTCGGTGATGGGTACAAGAATAACATCTGCCAAGGCATCTAAAATGGCTTGTGGTAAGAGTACTTTGTCAATAATATGAACAACGCCGTTGGATGTTTCCACGTCTGCTGTGGTTACTTGCGCAGCAACATCTGTGGCATCACTTATAAAAACCCCTCCGGTGGTGCTCACCTCTAAGGAGGAACCTTGCAAGGTGGTCAGCGTTTGTCCATTACTTAAATCTGTGGACATTGCAGCTGCACCCGGCACAACGTGGTAGGTTAGGATAACGGCCAAAAGGTCTTGAAGTTCTTGTGAACTGAAATCATCAAGGGAATCATATCCGTCCAATTGCGCCAATAGGTCTGCAAAGGCTTGATTAGTTGGGGCAAATACGGTGAAAGGTCCATCACCACTAAGTGCAGTGATCAAATCATTGTTGGCACTTTCATCAGCTTTCTGTAGTGCGGCCACCAATGTGCTCAAATCTGAGGTGGCTTGGGCCGCCTCTACAATGTTGGCTGTAGGTTCTGGTGGTGGTGCCATTCCATTGTCATCATCTGAACAAGATGCAAGAGTAAATAGCATAACCAGTGAAGCAAGTTTGGTTATTCTCAGTAGTGTTTTCATGTGACTGTTGTTTTAAAATGTTTAAGAAATACATGGTAAACTTAAACAAAAATATTTTTGTTTAACTTATTTTTTTAAAAGTTTAACAAAATAAAGTGCAATTTGGTTTTGCAACTGACGTTGTAGCTAGGATATTGAACACAAAAGGGTTATACTTTAAACAAAACAACTATGGGTCAGTGTCCGGTACTAAGCTTTTTAAATTATCGTTATTAGCTAAGCGCCTGAAATATTCTTATAGGGTTTTAGTTACTTTTGCCCTCAACAATAATCGAACTGAACTGGATGACAATTGATCAATCTCTTTGCCACAAAGCTCCAATCTCCTTTGCGTTTTTGGATGCAGAGTTGAACTTGGTGGATTTTACGGATGCTTGGTTAGAGCAGTTCAAGCAATCTAGAGACATAAAAGGGGAGCCTTTTTATCAATCCATGCCTACGCTGCCAGACGAATTGAAAATGGACATCAACTATTGCTTGGAAGGCGTGGACCAGCGGTCTGATATGATGCGCGTGGTTCTGGAAAATGGCGATGCTGTGTGGTACGAATGGAAAATCAATTCCATTTCTGATAAAAATGGTGCTGTAGAGGGATTGATCCTTTTTCTAGAGGACATAACCGATAAAAAAGTTGAAGAGTCACTTTTAATAAAGGCCCAAGACGTAGCGCGTATAGGAGGATGGGAAGTAGACTTGGTAAAAAATAGAATATTCTGGTCCAAGATCACACGAGAAATTCACGAAGTACCTGAGGATTATGTTCCCAATCTTGAGCAGGGCATTCTCTTTTATAAGGAAGGTCATAGCCGGAAAACCATATCCAAGTTAGTCCAAAATGCAATTGATCATGGAACTTCTTGGGATGTGGAACTTCAAATTGTTACTGCAAAAAAAAAGGAGGTATGGGTAAGGGCCATTGGGGAACCTGAAATCATAAATGGCAGGTGTGTTCGACTAACGGGAACTTTTCAAGACATAGATGTTCGAAAAAAAGCTGAATTTGAATATAAACGCGTAAGCGAAAGATTGGCCCTGGCTACCAAAACAGCGGGTATAGGTATTTGGGAGTATAATATTCCAGAAAACCAGGTACTATGGGATCATAACATGTACGAACTCTACGGCCTTGAAGAATCGGATTTTGATGGGGTGTATGAAGCCTGGGAGTCTTGCATTCTTCCAGAGGATAAAGAAAGATCTGCTCAAGAGGTAAAGGACGCCGTTGAAGGGAAAAAAGATTTCAATACCACTTTCCGAATAAAAAGACCCAATGGGGAAATACGATGGATAAAAGCAGAGGCAGGAATTATTTGGGACGATGATGGACAGCCGTTGAAAATGATAGGGGCCAACGAAGATGTTACCGAATTGAAGACCACCCAAATGCAACTTGTTAAGAGTGAAGAATCACATCAAGGGGCTTTTGAGAATTCTTCCATTGGAATGGCCTTGGTAGGACTGGACGGTAAGTTCATGCAAGTGAACCGAAGCCTATGCAATAGTTTGGGATATACAACCGACGAACTATTGAACCTTACATTTCAAGATATAACCCATCCCGATGACTTGGAAATTGATTTAACCCTCCTCGGCGAACTTGTTGACGGAAAACGGTCCACCTATCAAATTGAAAAACGATATTTTGACAAGGAGGGGCAGTTGGTCTATGTTTTTCTGACGGTTACCGCGGTACTTAAAATAGATGGTACAATCTCTCATTTTATATCTCAGATTGTAGATATCTCATCCCGAATCATTGCGGAGAAAAAATTAAAGAGTCTGTTGGAATTGACCACTAATCAGAACAGTGGACTTTTAAATTTTGCCCATATTGTTTCCCATAATCTAAGATCCCATGCCGCCAACCTCACCATGATAAGTGGGTTTCTTTTGGATGATACCTTGGAAGATAAAGAACGAAAAGATACCTTGGATATGTTGGGTAGGGCATCCAACGGTCTCAATGAGACCATTGCCCATCTAAACGAGGTGGTTCAAGTAAAATTGGAGACGGAAAAGGAATTGGATACCATCCCGCTTCGTAAAACCATTACTAAAGTTTTGCAAGACATCAATGCCTTGATCAATGAGAATAAGGTTGAGGTTATAGTAGAGGTTTCTTCTCAACTAAAAATAAAAGGAGTCCCCGCGTATATAGAAAGCATCATCCTAAATTTGGTCACCAATGGTATTAAGTATAGAGATATAAAAAAGAAGTGCCATATTATCCTTACAGTCTCTGAAGAGGACCAACATCATGTATTGTCAGTTGAGGACAATGGCAAAGGAATAGACTTGGCCAGACATGGTGAAAAAATCTTCGGCATGTACAAAACGTTCCATGGTAACAAAGATGCCCGCGGAATTGGACTATTCATTACCAAAAACCAGATTGAATCCATGGGGGGAACCATCTCGGTGGAGAGTCAGATTGGCGAAGGGTCTACGTTTAGGGTTAAGCTTTTAAAAGCTTAATTTTTTGAGGACCCCATTATATTTTCTACAAAAATAGAGCGCCAATCCCCGTCGTTTTTAAATTTTAACGATATTTAGCTGCACAGCGGAATTTCCCAGCTTAGAGATAGTTTTTTTGATATAATCAAGATACGTTTCAGAGAATAATCGATAAGGAGGAAATGAAACTTTCATTCATTCTGAATCAAAAAAAGGTAGGCTTACAAGTATTTTATCCTTTAGCTTTTTTGTTGTTATTAAGCTTCGTAAGAGGGTCGTTGGTCTAAAAATTACGGATTCTAATTTGAAAATTTTGAATATTCATCATTTACCCAAAACGAATCAAATAGTGTAAGGGACCCATAAAGGTTCAATTTCGCTTTTTTGGGTTCAATGAAAATAGAATCAGTGTTAAATAAGAATTTAAGAACACAATGCAGATAATTGAAAATTCAACGGTCTATGATGCCATTATTGTTGGCTCTGGAGCCGGTGGAGGAATGGCCACAAAAGTATTGGCCGATGCAGGTCTAAAAGTGGCTGTTGTTGAAGCAGGTCCATTTTTTGACCCAGCAGACCCAGAACAGCGAACCCAACTACGATGGCCATACGAGTCCCCACGAAGAGGGGCAGGAACCGTTAGGCCATTTGGTGATTTTGATGCTGCTTACGGTGGCTGGGAAATTGAAGGGGAGCCCTATACTCATGCAGAAGGTACAAAGTTCGATTGGTTCCGTTCCCACATGCTGGGTGGGCGTACCAACCACTGGGGGCGTATTTCGCTTCGTTTTGGACCAGATGACTTTAAGCATAAAAGTATTGATGGTTACGGTGACGATTGGCCCATTGGTTATGACGATGTAAAACCCTACTATGACAAGGTCGATAAATTAATTGGAGTCTTCGGTACCAATGAGGGGCTTCCTAATGATCCAGACGGTTATTTTCTACCGCCGCCCAAACCTAGGTTGCATGAACTTTTCTACATAAAAGGAGCAAGAAAATCTGGCATTCCGGTGTATCCATCACGGATGTCCATGCTAACCAAAAGAATAAACAATGAAAGGGGGGTCTGCTTTTATTGTGGACAGTGTTCAAGGGCCTGCCAGGTGTATGCCGATTTTTCAGCCGGTACCTGTTTAATATTCCCTGCCCAAAAAAGTAAAGGTCAGGTAGACCTGTTTGTCAATTGTATGGTGCGCGAAGTCACGGTTAATGATGAAGGTAAGGCTACCGGGGTGTCGTATATCAACAAAGAGGACAGAAAAGAATATAAGCTCAAAGGAAGAGTAGTGATATTGGGTGCTTCGGCCTGTAGCACCGCACGAATTCTTATGAACTCCAAAAGTGCTCAGCACCCCAATGGTCTGGGGAACAGTAGTGACCATGTGGGTAAATATCTACATGATTCCACAGGGGCGGACCGAATGGCCTTCATTCCAGATTTGATGAACCGCGATATGTCCTACAATGAAGATGGTGTAGGTGGCATCCATGTGTATTCACCATGGTGGAACGATAAAGGAAGTGATTTTCCCAGAGGATATCACATTGAACCATGGGGCGGGGGTGGAATGCCCAGCTATGGTACCGGGTTCAACGTCAACGATTTCAATAAGTTCTTTGGCACTAAGGCAGGAGGTTACGGAGACGTACTCAGAAAAGATTTGAAGAAGTACTACGGTGCCGTTGTGGGCATGAGTGGTAGGGGAGAATCCGTTGCCCGTAAGGAAAATTATTGTGAAATAGACCCCAGCACCGTTGATGAATGGGGTATTCCGGTATTGCGCTTCCGCTACAAATGGTCAGATTTGGAACGTAAACAGGCTAAGCACATGCACGATACTTTTGAAGAGATATTGACCAACATGGGCGGAGAGCTCATTGGTGAGAAACCAGGTCCCGAAGCTGATTATGGACTTCATGCACCCGGCCGTATTATTCATGAGGTGGGTACTACCCGAATGGGCGATGATGCAAAAACATCGGTCACCAATAAATACCAACAATTGCATGATGTTGAGAATGTTTTTGTTGTGGATGCAGGGGTTTTTACCTCACAAGCCGATAAAAACTGTACATGGACCATCTTGGCGCTCTCTTGGAGGGCATCGGATTATATCGTAGATCAATTGAAAAAGCAAAATTTATAGGCAATGGATAGAAGGAAAAGTTTAAAATCAATTGTGTTGGGTTCTGTGGCTGGAGGTCTGGCCCTAAATGGTTGTAAACCTGGAACCGAAGTTACCATTGATGAAAAGACAATTGAGAGCACTGCGGTAAAATGGCGAACCGAAAAAGAGAATGAGCACGTTGCCGAACTGTATGATGAGCAATTTTTTAATGAACATGAATTGGCCACCATGACCGTTCTGTGCGATTTAATATTGCCAGGCAGCGAAGAGTTCAAAAGTGCTTCGGATGCCGATGTGGTTTCTTTTATTGAATTCATGGCGAAAGACATTCCTGAAATGCAGACCGACCTTAGGGGAGGGTTAATGTGGTTGGATCACAAGAGCAATACCGAGTTTGAGGTGGAATTCAAGTCAGCCGCCGAAGCGCAACAGAAAACCATTTTGGATGAAATTGCCTATTATGATGCTAATATTCCAGAGAGTGAACGACCCTTTGAGGTCAATTTTTTCTCATTGGTCCGTAATCTCACCATGACCGGATTCTACACCACAAAAATTGGAATTGAGGAACTGGGCTACAAAGGTAATATGCCCAATGTATGGGACGGTGTGCCCGATGATGTCTTAAAGAAGCACGGGGTTTCCTATGACCCGGAATGGGTGGCTAAATGTGTGGACCAGAGCAAACGTAATGACATTGCTGAATGGGATGAGAATGGAAATCTCATCACATAATTTATCAAGTACATAGACAAAAAAGCTTGCCATTACGGCAAGCTTTTTTAATCTGAATTTTTGCTTCCTGTTGAAGAGATGGAACGTTCTAAAATAATACCCTTTACATCTTCAAGATAGCTACGGCCAATAACGTACCGTTTTCCAGCAATTTCAACACTGTTGCCTTCCAGGGCATCTATTTTATCCAAAGAAACAGTATGAGATCTATGAATTCTTATAAACCTGTCACCTGAAAGTTCGTCTGTGAAAGCACTCAAGGTTTTATGCACTATATGGTTTCCCTTGGTGGTAATGATTTTGATGTAATCTTTTAGACTTTCCACCAAAATAATCTCATCCAAATAGATTTTTTTCATTTTCTTTTTGTCCACCTTCACAAAGATATGGTCTCGGGTGGTATCCCATTTAGGGTGTTCCTTGCATTTGGCAATGGCTTTGTTCACCGCTTTTATGAATCGGGGCAAGGAAATGGGCTTTACCAGATAGTCCAAAACCTCTTGATCAAACCCTTTGGCCGCATGCTCCGCATGAGCAGAAGTTATGATGACCATGGGCTTTTCATCCAAACTGTCAAGGAAACTGAAGCCATCAATGATAGGCATGTTCACATCCAAAAAAAGAAGGTCTGGTTTATTCTCGCGCAAAAAGGCAAGGCTGTCAATGGCATTATTGAACACGGCCATTTCCTCTAGTTCTTTGATTTGTTCAATATAATTTTGAATAACCTTTACCGCCAAGGGTTCGTCATCAATAATTACACATTTAATATTCATCTGAGTTTGAGCTTTAAGTTCACAATATATTCATCCAATTCCTCATGTATGTCAAGTTTGTACTCATCTTCACCATACCGTAATTTCAATCTTTTCTCAACATTCAAAAGCCCTATACCACCGGCATATTTTTCTTTGGTGTGTAAGTGGTTTTTTGGTTTGGTGTTCCTGATCTCAAAATAAAGAAACTTTTCTTCAATTCTTATATTTATGCTTATCCTAACCTTGCGTATATTTTGATTTGCCCCATGTTTAAAGGCATTTTCAATAAATTGGACCAATAACATTGGTGCGATTTTCTTTCCCTTTGGATTTCCGATTATCCTAAATTCAAGTTGAAGATTCTCATTGTACCGAATCTTCTCAAGGTCTAGGTAATTCTGTATAAAGACCAGTTCTTTTCGTAAACTTTGATTCTTGTCCTTGGTTTCATAGAGGACATAACGCATCAAATCTGAGAGTTTAATAATGGTCTCGGGTGTTTTGTCCGATTTTTCTAGACTAAGCGAATATATATTGTTCAAGGTGTTGAAGAAAAAATGAGGAGAGATTTGAGCCCGCAAAAACCGAAGTTCGCTTTCCAGTTGTTCCTTTTCCAATCGGGCGGCCCTTCCGGTTTCCCTGAGCCAATCAATGGTCAATTTTATGGAGGCCACAAAGGTGATTACATAGAGTTCGCCTAACATCATTACAACAGTATAGTTAAGGGTAAGGCTATGGGTTTCTGGACCTTCTGGCCAAACATCCTCTCTGATCAAGAAATAAGTGAGAAGATATTTGATGACCACCATAACAAAAATGGAGGAAAATAGGATGACAATGAACTGTATGATTTTCCGCTTAAAAATAAAACGTGGAATCAAATAATAAATGGTAAAATAAGTCAGAAAAATATGTATGGGAAACCCCAAAAGATTGGACTTCAAAGAATACACATAATCATTGAAATAACTGCCCCATCGCAAAAAATTGAAGGTAAAATAGATAAGCCAGAATATTACATGATGCAAGGGGGTAATCTTGAACTGTGTTGCAGCATTTACCAAGAACCTATTTTTGACCTTTTTTTGAAGTTGCATCTGGCTAATGATTACATTTTTTGAACATTTGGCTTCGCTTAGCTGTCATTGGTCTAATAAAGCGCATAAATCCCGATGAAATTAGGAATTTTTACAAATAACTAAATATTGAACGGATTTATATCGACTTAAACAGCTTTCAAATGTAACCAAAGCAATCGTTATAAATCCTTGAAATAGATTTCGGTCAAATGTCAAAAATATTTCAAATAGTAGTGTTGTGTCTATTCTTGGTAATGGGAGTCTCCTGTTCTGGACAACAAATTGAAAGACCGCAATCCATTATTGTGTACAAAACCAATGAGGCCATTAAAGTTGATGGGCTGGCCAATGAAACCTCTTGGGGCAAGGCGGATGTATCCCATGATTTTATTGATATTGAAGGTGTAAAAACGCCAAGGTATAAGACCAATGTACGGATGTTATGGGACGAAAACTACCTATACTTCTATGCTGAAATGGAAGAACCCCACGTTTGGGCCAACCTAAAGCAAAGGGATACGGTTATTTTCTATAACAACGATTTTGAAATCTTCATTGACCCCGATGGTGACACCCATAATTATTATGAGTTTGAAATGAATGCCCTCAACACCGTTTGGGATTTACTTCTGGTTAAACCCTATAGGGAAAGTGCTCCTGTGGTAGACAGTTGGGAAATTTTGGGATTGAAGTCCGCTGTGCATGTCAATGGCACTTTAAATGATGCTTCGGATACAGATACTGGATGGAGTGTTGAAGTGGCTATGCCGTGGGAGGTGTTGAAAGAAGCGAGTGGCAGCAATATGATTCCTGAAGATGATTTCTGGCGTATTAATTTTTCTAGGGTAAACTGGGATTTTGACCTGATTGACGGGAAATATTCCCGAAAAAAGGACGAAAACGGCAAATTTCTTCCTGAATACAATTGGGTGTGGTCTCCACAAGGGGTGATTAATATGCATGAACCCGAACATTGGGGATACGCTTATTTTTCGCCAAAAGTGGCTGGGGAAGTAGATAGTTTTATGATTCCAGAGGATGAACAAATCCGATGGATGTTGTATGGACTTTATCGAGCACAGAAGAAATATCATTCTCAGAATGGTTCATGGGCAAACCAATTGGATGCGCTTGGGAAGGAATCTATTTTAAAGGATGGTACCAAAGTGAATCTTGATATGGAAGTACATCGGATGGGGTGGTCCATTCAAGCAAAGAGCCCATTTACCGGCAAAATATATGCCATAACACAAGATGGAAAATACCATGAGATTAATTAAAAAGACAAGATGAGAGGATTTCATGTTATCATATTACTCCTTTCCATTTCCCTGTTTTCCTGCATGGACAATATTGGTATGAAACCCAATGCAAAAATTGTGGCAAAGGGTGGTAACGATTTTGTCTATTGGGTATGTATCGCGGTGGATTCAGAAAAAGAAACTGACGCTTACATAGCTGAATTTAAGCGGTATCGGTCCAATGGGTTAAACATTATTTTGGTTAATAACAACGAAGATTCTGTATTCCTGAACCATTTAATTGCTAGGGCAGAGACTGAAGACTTGGAAGTCCATACTGCCCATAACGTTTCTGAAATGACCTCCGACAAACTAAGCGAGGCTGTGGAGCAGGCCAAGAAAAATGGTACTAAGAAAGCCTTTTTCTTTGATTATTCTGTTTTGCAGGACCAGTAGGCAATTACCCCCTTTGAGTGTGCTTGGCTGGACGTAGAAATTTATCAACCATTAAACTGTTCATCTTACCGCCATTCTGATTGCTTGGTTTTTTGTCAAAAATCACTCCTTATTGCATTTTTTTTGGTCAAACTTGGAGTCTGGTTAAAATCCAATAAAAAAAACAAACCTATTTTATGTATCTCACTTTTTGCACGGCTACTTTAGGAGTTATTCATAAACAAAACCTCCCTTCGGCTTTTCACCATTGTTGTTGGTCGAAATTTTTTCTACAATGCCTAACAAATAAGGATTTTCACTACATATGTTAACTTTAAATTAACGTATTTCTTAATTACTAACTGTCAAATAAACTAACATGATTCAAAAACTTAAGTATGTATTTGTTTTTGTTGCTTTGGTATCTATCCATGGTGCTATGGCGCAAACAATTACCGGAACGGTTTCTGACGAAGCTGGTGTGCCGTTACCTGGGGTCAACATTGTTGAAAAAGGAACCAGCAACGGGGTTACATCCGATTTCGATGGAAATTATGGTATTACTGTATCCGACAGCAATGCCACTTTGGTATTTTCCTATTTAGGCTACCAAACCTTAGAGATCCAGGTTTCGGGAAGAACAACTATTGATCTGACCTTACAAGAAGATACTGAGCTTCTTGATGAGGTGGTGGTAACCGCCTTGGGTATCAGTCGAGAGAAAAAATCACTAGGTTACGCCGTAACCGAGGTGCAAGGAGATGAGGTTTCCTTGGTTAAGGAGCCCAACGTGGTAAACTCCCTTGCTGGTAAAGTGGCTGGGGTTGTGGTTTCCAGAACCACTTCTGGTCCTGCTGGTGGTACCCGTGTGGTTATTAGGGGTAACAACTCCATTAGTGGAAACAACCAACCTTTATATGTTGTGGATGGGGTGCCAATTGATAACAGTGCCCTAAGTGCTCCTGAAGGTGCAGGGGAATTCAGTATTCCCGATTTAGGTACTGGTATCTCGGATATAAACCCTGATGATATTGAGTCCATTTCTGTGTTGAAAGGTCCAAACGCAGCGGCATTGTACGGTTCAAGAGCTAGTAACGGTGTTGTGATTATCACTACAAAGAGAGGATCCATGAAGAAAGGATTGGGTATTTCCTTTACTTCTAGTGCTACATTCGAGAATCCTTTTGTTTTGCCAGAATACCAAAATGAATATGGTAGAGGAACTGATGGAATTTTTCCACAGGTAAACGCCAATGATCCTTTGGTTACCCAAGTAAATACAGTAACAAGTACCAACTCATGGGGTCCCCGCTTTGATGGAACCCAACAATTGGAGTTCAATGGACAACAAAGGGCTTATGTTGCCCAGCCTGATAACGTAAAGGATTTCTTCGAAACAGGTACAAGCTTTATCAATACACTGGCCTTGAGCTCAGGTAATGATAACGCTTCCGTACGGTTTTCCTATACCAACTCTGATTTGGATGCTATTTTGCCCAATTCAAGTGTGGATAGGGATAACTTTAACCTTCGTGCTTTTTCCAAGCTTTCAGATAAATTAAGTTTGGATACCAGGGTGACCTATTTCCTTCAAAAGGCTAAAAACAGACCAACACAAGGTACCGAAGGTGTAATGGCCTATCTATGGCCTTTGGAAAGAAATGTAAGTATTGAGGATCTTATGGTTTTTCAAGATATTGAAAACCCAATTGATCCGGCCAACCCGTATCGTGTAATTGCACCATCATCTGCAGGAGGTAACCCATACTGGATTTTGAACAATGACTCCAATATGGACAGAAGGACCAGAGTGTCTGGTTTCGCGAAACTACAATATGAGTTCACGGATTATCTTTCCGCTTTTGTGCGGGTAGGTACTGATGCCATTACCCAGGACACGGAGGCAATCACAAGAACTGGACATCACTTTTTTCCTTCAGGTAGGGTGAACTATGGTCAGAACAAGAGAACGGAAACCAACTACGATTTTCTTTTGATGTTCAATAAGGACCTTAGTGATAAGTTCAATCTTAACGCAAACGTAGGTGGAAATGCATTGCGTTTTTCTACCATTAGCTCCAGCACACGAGGTGAAAACATAAAAATTCCAGGAAGACCTTTCTTGGACAATACCGAAGAATTGTTTGCCGAGCAGAGCGCATTGATAAAGAAAAATGTGAACTCCTTGTATGGAGCCGTCTCATTGGCTTATGATAATATGATCTACCTGGACTTTACAGGAAGAAACGATTGGTCATCAGCTCTAGCCGCAGAGAATCGTTCCTATTTCTACAGCTCTGCAAGTTTGAGTGTTTTGTTGAACGAAGCATTTGATCTAGGAAACAAAATTGATTTGTTTAAATTGAGAGGTAGTGTTGCCAGTGTTGGTAACGATACGGACCCACAGCAATTGGTGAATCTATTCAGAATTGCAGCCAATGGCTTTTTGGATAATGTAACCGTAAGCCGAGAAAGAACTCTTTTTAGCCAAAGCTTGCGTCCAGAGGATGTTAAGTCAACAGAATTTGGTTTAGAGCTAAGAGCATTCAACAATAGATTCTTTACTGATATCTCTTATTATGATATTAGTTCAAAGGATTTGATTTTTGATGTGCCGTTAGATCCAGGTGCAGGTTTTGATAATTTCAGGACCAACGTAGGGGAGATCACCAACCAAGGTTTTGAAATATTGGTCGGAGGTAGACCTATTCAAACCCAAAACTTCTCATGGGATGTCTCTGCCAATGTTTCCAGAAACAAGAACAAGCTGGAAAGCTTGATTGATGGTCAGGACTTCTTCGAATTTAGTAGCAGTAACTCAGGAACTGTTTCCACAGTGGCTAGAGTAGGCGAAGGATTCGGGGATATTGAGGCTACTACTTGGCTGCGAAATGATGCCGGGGAAATTGTAGTAACCGCAGAAGGTAGGCCGCAAGCCACTTCAGAACGTGTTAAGGTTGGAAATTACCAACCTGATGCCGTGGGTGGTTTTACCAATACCTTCCGTTATAAGAACCTTACCCTGAATACTCTTATTGATTTTAGAATTGGTGGAGAAGTCTATTCAGGTACCGATGCCGGTTTGGATGCCCAAGGGGTTTCAACAAGATCTTTGGAGTTCCGCGAAGGTGGGGTTTTGGTTGATGGTGTTGTGGATAATGGTGATGGAACTTTCTCTCCGAATACCACTACAATAAGTGCTCAGGATTACTGGGGGTCAGTAAGTGGTATTGGGTCTGAATATGTGTACGATCAAACCAACTTTAGGTTGAGAGAGGTAAGCCTTACCTATAATTTCCCTAAGAAACTCCTGGATAAAACATTCCTAACGGGAGCTTCATTGAGTGCAGTTGGAAGAAACTTGTTATTTTTATATAAGAAGGTCGATAATTTTGACCCAGAGTCAAGTTACTCCACGTCAAACTTTAGTCAAGGGGTACTTTTTTATGCCTTGCCTACTACACGAAGTTTTGGACTTACTCTAAACGTAAACTTTTAAAAACTTGCTACGATGAAAAAAATTAAATTTTTAGTATTTGGCCTTCTATGCATGGTCACAATACTTTCCTGTACAAAGAATTTTGATGAGATCAATACCGATCAAAATGGATTCCTTCCCTCTGAGGTAAGTGCTAAATTCTTTTTGACGGATACACAGTACAAATTGTACTCCCCGGACCGTTTCCCATATTGGAGGGCACATTTAATCCATGCCGATAGATTTGCAGGCCACTTTACTTTCGGATTCAGTGGTTGCT
Source organism: Allomuricauda sp. ANG21 (assembly GCF_040705235.1). Classification (NCBI taxonomy): domain Bacteria; kingdom Pseudomonadati; phylum Bacteroidota; class Flavobacteriia; order Flavobacteriales; family Flavobacteriaceae; genus Allomuricauda; species Allomuricauda sp. ANG21. Next base: position 249,803 of record NZ_JBFCVT010000011.1, read on the forward strand.
GGTGGGCTGATGATTTGGGATATAACTATAATGCCGGATATACAGATGCCGCTTACGGATGGCTTGCCGGATATTTGGGTAATATCAAGGGATTCACAGACTTTGTAAAAGAAGGTGGAGAACTTGAGAATGAGTACATGTATGCCATGGCACTTATAATTAAAGGTCTGTATTATCAAATGTATACGGAAACCTTTGGTATGGTACCTTACAGCGAAGCAGGTGTTGACGGTATTCTGACCCCAAAATATGACACCCAACAAGAAGTTTATAAAGGAGTGATCGCCGAGTTGGAGGAAGCCATAGCAATTATTGGTTCCACCGAAAGAACCGGTGTAGGTGTGGATGATGCCGGTGAGAACGATGTGTATTGTGGCGGAGACCTACAAAAATGGAAGCGTTTGGCCAACACCCTAAAATTGCGAATCGGAATGAGAGCCTTGGGCGCACCAGGGGATGATTTTGCAGCAACTGCAATTAGTGAGGCTTTGGCAGCTCCTTTATTGGACGAAACCACTGGAAGTGTGGTCATGAACAAGGATTTTGTGATAAGCCAGTGGGCCGCTGCCGCCTATGGTGATGTTTGGTATAACTTTGGAACAGGCTCAGATTGGACCGTAAGTAGTACTTTGGTTAATCTGTTGCAGGATAATAATGATCCTAGATTGGATGCATATGTGAAACCAGCTAAAGGAGGAACCTTTACTTTTTCCAATAATCCTGACACACCAGACCCTAATTATCAAGAAAGACTAGACTTTATCATCTCCGCCCTTGATGGAGCAGGTGCAGAGTACACGCTTTCTACTGTGGGTGATGAAACCATAATTGAAATGCCTGCAGGGCAATACGTAGGACAACCCTCTAGGATAAATGGCGACACGTACCCTTATGTTCGTTATGATCTTTTTAGCACGCCAAGTGAGCAAGTAATTCAAGCTAAGGGTGCCCAAGTGGATGCTTATCCAGAAATTATTTTGACCAGTGCTGAAGCGTATTTTTTACAAGCTGAAGCTGTCTTAAAAGGATTGCAAGGAGCCACTGGTGATGCACAAGAGTTGTTTGCCTTGGGTATTAAAGAGGCTATGAGGCTTTGGGATGTTCCTGATGGTGATGCCGATACGTACATCGCTAATGAAGCAGCTGCGGATATTACCGTAGGAACCTTGGATGAAAAACTTGAAAAGATAGCCCATCAAAGATGGTTGATGAGCTATACAGATGGATTTGAAGCTTGGGCCGTGGTTCGCGACACAGGCTATCCAGCGGAATTAGCCGCAGGGGTGTCAAATCAGACCATCTTTGCTTTGGGTACCTTGAACGGAGCTTACCCACAACGTTTACGTTATGGTTCCGGAGCTCAGGACAATCCCAACTTCTCAGCGGTTGAACCCGTACAAGGAGCAGATATGCAAGGAACTACCCTTTGGTTTGCGCAATAGGCCAAAGATTTATGAAAACAATCCAAGTGATTACTTCATAATTTGAGTTAGTTTAATTTTGAGTTAAGTAAGGTAAAGGAAGAGTTGCTCTTCCTTTACTTTTTTACGTGTACAAATCTTGGCTATCATTTCTATTTTGATATGTCATTTTTGTTGTACTTTACTTTTCTAACCTAATCCAATAAATAAAGCAGTATAGTATGATATCATTGAATACATGGGATATACTCATCATCTTCGGCTTTTTTGCCATAACCTTGGGCATTGGCATCTATGTGTCAAAAAGCTCAGGAAAGAACAGTTCCGAGTTTTTCTTATCGGGTAAATCCATGCCTTGGTGGTTGCTGGGAATCTCTATGGTGGCCACAACGTTTTCTACCGATACACCCAATTTGGTGACCGATATTGTCCGGACCAATGGGGTTTCCGGAAACTGGGTCTGGTGGGCCTTTTTATTGACAGGTCTGCTTACTGTTTTTATTTATGCACGCCTCTGGCGGAAATCCAACGTAAATACGGATCTCGAATTTTATGAATTGCGATATGGCGGAAAACCAGCTCGTTTTCTTAGAGGTTTTCGAGCCATTTATTTAGGTGTGATTTTCAATGTCATTACCATGTCCGCGGTGACATTGGCTGCCATAAAAATAGGTGGTATCATGCTTGGGCTGGAACCATGGCAAACGGTTGTAAGTGCCGGACTCATTACGGTTATCTTCAGTGCCGTGGGAGGATTTAAAGGAGTTGTCTATACCGATTTTCTCCTGTTCTTCGTGGCAATGGGCGGCGCTATTGGTGCAGCCTATTATTTGGTGAACATCCCAGAAGTTGGTGGATTGGAAGCTTTACTATCCAACGAAAACGTAAAGGATAAGCTGGATATCTTACCCGATACCAGCAATACCCATACTTTAATAACCTTATTAATTATTCCATTGGCAGTGCAGTGGTGGAGTTCGTGGTATCCGGGTTCAGAACCTGGAGGGGGTGGATATATTGCCCAGCGGATGCTTTCGGCCAAAAATGAAAAGCACGCCATTGGTGCGACCTTCTTTTTCAATATCATGCATTATGCCTTGCGTCCATGGCCTTGGATTTTGGTCGCACTTGCATCTTTGGTGGTATTTCCCGATTTGGAGAGCCTACAACAAGCCTTTCCTATTGTAGCGGATGATAAGTTGGGGCATGATTTGGCGTATTCCGCCATGTTGACCAAACTACCTGCTGGATTGTTGGGATTGGTTTTGGCCTCTTTGGTGGCTGCCTACATGTCAACAATATCAACACAGCTCAATTGGGGCTCCTCCTATATTGTGTATGATTTTTACAAGCAACGCATCAATCCAGAAGCATCTGAAAAACGATTGGTGGCCGTAGGCCGTATTTCCACGGTTGGCCTGATGGTCTTGAGTGCACTCTTGGCCCTTTTGTTGCAAAATGCCCTTCAACTTTTTGAGGTGTTATTGGTTTTTGGAGCTGGTACCGGATTGATTTTTATCTTGAGATGGTTTTGGTGGCGTATCAACGCGTGGAGCGAGATTACCGCGATGTTCGTATCTGGAATACTATCCTTGCTGTTCAAATTGACTCCATTGGGAGATTATTTGTTTGCTACGGAGACAGGACTTTTACCCGATTGGATGGAATATCCCACCGTGGTAATCGTGACTACAGTGGCTTGGTTGATCGCGACCTACAGCACTTCTCCAGAAAGTACCGAAGTATTGAACAGCTTTTATAAAAAGATAAATCCCGGTGGTCCCGGTTGGAAAAAGGTTGTACAAGAGGCCAAAGCGGAGGGCACTGAACTGGATACAGGTGAAAAATGGAGCGTGCCTAAGGGTATTCAGGCTATGCTATATGGTACCGTGTTGATTTATAGCCTTTTATTCGCCACTGGATATTGGATTTATGGAAGGTGGACTGGAGCATTGATATTGACGGCTGTGGCCCTAATTTCGGGTTCAGTTTTAATATTGAAATGGCGACAAATCAAAGCTACGATTACCTAACAGCACAGCCAATTAAATAAATTCTAGAGCGACCCAAAAGACGGTTAGTTTTCCATAGTGAAGATTTCTGCCGATTTTTGGGCCACTTTTATGCGTACAGCAGAAGGATTTACGCGACCATAGGCCGCCTTGGTCTTAAATACCAAAACGGTTTCAATGGCAGGATACACCGTAATATTTTGACCCATGGCACCTTTTCCAGAATAAGCACCTTCAAAACGCGGGTCGCTCACATCTTGCCATAACCACCACATATAACCATACCCATAATTGACCCCTGTGCCTTCAAAAACAGGAACATTTTTGTTCAACTCGATATGGGAAGTGCGGGATTTCAACATCTCATCCACCCAAGCTTCACTAATAACCTGAACATCTTTCCACTTTCCTTTGTTCAACATTAAAAGACCTAGACGGGCCATATCACGTGTTGAAAACCACATGGGGTACGCCAAGTATTTAGAGATGGAGGTGTTACCTTGTTTGTGCTGTAGCGAACGGTCCCAATCTTGCATATGCAACGGATTGGCCAGTTGTCGTTCTACTTCGTCATAAATGTTTTTTCCGGTTTCTTGTTCAAAAATGTATCCAGCAACGTTGAAATCCCAGTTGCTGTACAACCAATAGCTTCCCGGTTGAACCGAACCACGCTTTGGCGCATATTCCTGCATCCCTCCGCCATACCCTTCTGGGTGGTACACCCCGGACCTAGCAGAGATAATATCCTGGATGGTGGCCGACTGCTCAATGGGAAGAATCCCCTCAACATCATCAATGCCCAGTTCTTTTATGGTTTTATTGAGACGAATTGTGCCATCTTCAACATATTGGCCGTACAGCATCGAGAGCACGTTTTTTCGGATGGAGGCAATGTAACTGACTTCTTCAAGGTCCCCATAATCAAAAACAACTTTGCCTTTATGGATAATCATAAGCCCGGTGATTTTTGTACTGTCCACCAAATACTCATGAAAGGCTTCTTTTTTGGGATTGTTCCATGCTTTGGCCTCAGCTTCGGAAGCCCAATGCCAGACCCGGTCTGGAAAGACCTGTGCTTTTGTCCCAATAAAACAAAGGAGAAACAATAGCGTAAAAAGTAAAGATGAGCGTTGTGAAATAGATTTCATATTAATTTGTTTTTTTGAACCAAAGATTGCGTACTCTTCCATTGGAAATCCACATCCCTGTGATTTTACCATCCTCTCGTTTAAATTTCAAAACCTCCAGGGGATAATCACCTACAATTAGATCCTTGAACTTTTGCTTTACTGCCAATTCACCGTGCCTAATGTGAAACGCATATAACTTTTCTTTTTTGATGAATAGGGAATACGCGGTATGGATTTCTGGACTGTAGTACGAACCAACATATTCATGTATAGATTCTTCTGTAAGTGGTTCTTCCTTAAATTTTTTAAAAGTCTGGGGCTTACCGCTATGGGGAATATAGGTGAACTGGTCGCCCTTAAACTGAATTCTGATATCTCGTTTTAAGGCTTCAAACTCATTTTCCTGAACCGGAAAAAAAGGGGTTTCTGATTTGCCAACGAGCAGGGTGTCCCCTCGAATACCAAGTTCCAGTTCTTCGTAGGTTTCGTTGTCCCAATAGCTTCCCCGATACAATTCCATGGTGCTTTTTTCGACTTTGATGGTTTTTAGCTGTTTGCCGGTAAGCTTTACATCAAACAAAATACCGGCCACCTGATTGGATTTATCCGAGGGACCAGAAGATGAAAAATTGGTGATGATGGCAATACTGGTCTTAGCTTCAGGGTAAACCGCAATATTGGACCTAAACCCACCAATGGACCCGCCATGGGTTATCCTTTTTTTGCCATACATCTCTTCAATGTTTACACCAAACGCATATTGATTGTAACTTCTATCATTCAATGGGTCCAATGTCAACATGGTTTCAAAGACCTTTTCCCAATTTGGTAATGGCGCATAGTAATTCCTCAGATATTTTAGCAAATCCCCAGTAGTTGTATGCATGTTGCCAGAACCAATATAGCCCCAATATTCCACGGCACGGGTAAACCCATTTTCTTTGGTATAATAGGATGTGGCATTATTTGGAACGATGGCATCATAATGGGGTTCAACATAGGTGTTTTTCATCCCAAGGGGCTCAAACACCTCCTTTTTCATGTAGTCCACAAAGCTTTGGCCAGTGACTTTTTCAATGATGTCAGCCAAAAACATATACCCAGTATTGCAATACATGTATTCAGAACCGGGTTCAAAATTCAGGTCAGTCTGCATGGCAATAATCCGATTTAGATCAGTATTGCTCCTTGCATCATCATTTCGCCATCCTGCTAAGGCAAACAAAGCATGGAGACTGCGAAGCCCACTGGTATGGTGCAACATTTGCCGAATGGTAATCTTATTTCCAAATTCTGGAAGACCATCTATATAGGTATCGATGGTTTCGTCCACAGAAAGTTTTCCTTGCAGGTGAAGCAGCACAATTCCCAAAGCACTGAACTGTTTGGATACCGAAGCCACATTAAATAGGGTTTCTGTAGTATTGGGGATCAAGTATTCCATACTGGCCAAGCCATACGCTTTGGAGAAGATAACTTCATCGCCTTGCATTATGGCCACGGCACCCCCTGGGTGGTTTGGACGGTCCCAATCCAAAAACAAGCTATCGATTTGGGAAATTTTAGCTTCTAATTGGGCTGAAACGAGACTCGCCCATAAAAGTGCAACTGAGAAGAGCAGGTTGGCAAAAGTCTTTGTCATAAATTAGTTTTGAAGTCCGGCTTGGGCCAATGTGATCAGTAAGGCCAGTTGAATGGATTCTGCGCCAGTCTCGTCATTCATATACCATTCATGAAGGGAGTGTGCACCTCCTCCTTGTCCGCCGCGACCAATACAGACCGATGGAATTCCTTTGGAAACCGGGATATTGATATTGGTAGAACCTCTTCCCAAAGAGGGTTCCACGCCAAAATACTGTGTGGCGGCCATAGCTCTTTGAATCAAGGGCAAGGAAGCGGGAAGCTCCCCGGAAGGGCGATCACCAATTTTTATAAGTTCATAGGTTACTTCTCCTTTTACACCACTGGTATTGTAATCTGAAATGGCTTTTTCGACGGATTTTATGAAGATGTCTTCAATCCTGTCCAAATTTTTGGGGTCGATGGCGCGCATGTCCACTTCCATCCACGATTCAAACGGAATGGAATTGACTGAGGTTCCGCCTCCAATTCTGCCCACGTTAAAGCTGGTTTTGGAAATATCCCCTGCAGTGAAGGCCCAAGCATCTTTTGAGAACACATCAATAGCTTTGCCTAGGGCGTGATGCGGATTGGCCAACTCAAAATCGCCCCACGAATGCCCTCCTTTTCCACTGATTACCAGTTTATAACGTTTAGAACCTAAACCGGCATTGCTGATTCTTCCAATACTACCACCATCAATCGCAATCCAAGAATCGATTTTGAGACCAGATTCGTTGAACATATATTTCATACCACGAAGGTCCCCAAGGCCTTCTTCGCCCACCGTTCCAACGATAAGCACATCTTTTTCGGTCTTAATATCTGCTTTGTTCATGGCCTTGAGCATACTGAGGAGCATGGTGAGTCCCCGTGTGTTGTCCCCTATGCCCGGGGCTTTTAAGGTGTCGCCGACCTTTTTAACGGTTACATCGGTTCCTTCAGGGAAAACTACATCCATGTGTGCATCAACGCCAACGTAGCCCGGCGTGCCTGAGGTTCCTTTCCGCAAAGCGATGACATTCCCTACTTTATCGGTCCAAATGCTATCGACACCAGCATCCACTAGCATCGAAGCAAAGACTTTCCCTCTTTTATCTTCTCCGAAGGGTGGCGCCAATACTTCGGTTAAGGTGACCAAATCCTTCATGGTCTGGTCCTCTTGTTCGATAATGTGGTCAAAAGCGGCTTGAACTTTCTTGGCCTTGGCCAATTTGTCAATTTCTTTGGTATACTTCTTTTCAATAGCTTGATTTCCTTGAGCGATGATTAAAGTTGGCATTAGGAAAACAGCCCATACCAAGATTGAAATAACTTGTTTCATATTTATTGCATCTATTTTTTTCGTAATATCATTCCAGACCTTAGGTCGTGAAATTCCCCATTATCCACAGCAAAAAAACCATTTACAATCACAAAATCAATTCCTTCGGGATATTGATGGGGTTTTTCAAAAGTGGCCTTGTCTATTATCGTTTCTGGGTTGAAAATGGTGATATCAGCTCGCATTCCTTCTTTAATTAAACCTCTGTCCCTTAGGTTTAGGCTTTGGGCGGGCAATAGGGTCATTTTACGAATAGCTTCGGTCAATTCCAAAGTCTTTCTTTCTCTTACATAATGCCCTAAAACCCTTGGAAAAGTACCATACCAACGTGGATGGGGATGACCCATGCCAGGTTCTACCAATCGGCCATCGGAGCCAATCATGGTTTGTGGATGTTGCATGATTCGGGTTACGTCTTCTTCGGCCATAGCATGGAAGACGCAGGATGCACCACCATTTAATTGTGCTTCAATGACCAAATCAGCCCCATTTTCTACGGTAGGTTCCAAACCTTTCTGTTCAGCCCAATATTTTAAGGTTTTACCCTCCAATTCGGGTTGCCATTCCACTTTGGCAAATTGAATTCGGTCCAAATCGGAACCACCGCGATCATTCAAAATGTTAAAAACGATTCCGTTTTTGATGCTGTCCCTCAAAGCAGGGTCAGTGGTTCTTTCGTCAAAGGCCTCTTGACCCCCCGCCATGGACCAACTGGGAATGAGCACGGAAATTCCAGTATAGCTAGCTGCGTAGGGGTATTGGTCCATTTTTATATCGAGATCTTTGGCCCGGGCAGAATCGACCATGGCCAATGTGCGAACACTTTTCCCCCACATGGGTTTGCCGATGCCTTTATGATGGGTCAACACCACGGGAATTTCTGCTTCGGCCGAAATTTGTATGGCTTCTTTAACCGCATCGAACAAACCTAAACCCTCTTCCCTAAGATGTGAGGTATAAATTCCACCGTGTTTTGACGCTACTTTGGACAGGGCAATGACTTCATCTACCTCAGAAAACGCCCCTGGCAGATACTTGAGTCCGGTTGAAATTCCAAAGGCTCCCTCTTTCATGGCACTATCAATCTGAGCTTCCATGGATTGCAGTTCATCTTGGGTTGGTGCCCGATTTTCCAGTCCCATAACATTCTTCCGAACGGTATTATGACCTATGAGATAGGCCACATTCATGCCGACTCCTTTTGCTTGGAGACTGTCCAAATAAGCTTTCAAAGGCCAAGGAGAACTTCCGTCAGGTCCACCTAAAGCAGTGGTTACACCTTGCCGAACATGACTTTCACATGATGGCAATTCCATGATAGGCTCTAAATGGGTGTGCATATCAATGAATCCTGGGGAAACGGCAAGACCGTCGACTTTAAGTATTCGAGCGGCTTTAGATTCGTCCAAATCACCTATCGCCACAATCATGGAATCCTTTATGGCAATATCAGTTTCAATCGGTGCATTTCCGGAGCCGTCATATACCGTTCCATTTAGGATAAGAATATCATATTCCGGGCCACCACAAGAAAAAATGACTATGAAAGAAAAGCTCAAAAATAGTTTGATCAGGAAGTCGGTGTTTAAATTTAGTTGCATTACAATACTAATTTTTCGGGTTCCAATTTTTTAAGCTCTGCAAATGCTTCCTGTAATTTTTTTGTAACCGGTCCGATGGTATCAGGAGCATGGTAGGTATGGTCCCCGAGTTGTGCAATTGAGGCAATTTGGGTGGTGGTTCCCGTGAGGAATGCTTCATCCATTCCATCAATTTGGTCCACACCGATGGCTTTTTCCATTACGGGAATGTCCAAATCTTCACAGAGTTTCAGTACAATTTTTCGGGTAATGCCATCCAAAATCAATTGATTGGCTGGATGCGTATAAACTTTTCCTGATTTTACAAAGAAAATATTAGTGTGGGAGCCTTCCGTAATGAACCCATCCCGGACCAAAACGGCCTCTTCCGCATTTTCCTCCATGGCTCTTTCATTGGCCATGACATTCCCTAAAAGGGAGATTGATTTTATATCGCACCTAAGCCATCTGTTATCGGAACGTAGAATGGCGTACACATTTTTTGTGTTGATATGGGGAAGCGAATAGGGTAGGGCGTACATCATGGTCGTTGGTGGTACGTCTTTTGGAAAAGAGTGCTTCCTCGGTGCCACCCCTCGCGTCACCTGTATGTATATGAGACAAGGTTTGTTTAAAAGGTTGCCGGCCATCAAAAGTGGATTCAGATAAGCTTCCATTTCAGCAACATTATAGCCAATTCCAATTTTTTCCAGATTTTGCTGAAGCCTTTGCCAATGAGCATCACTGTAAAAAAGCCCATTCTCTAATTGCACCATAACCTCGTAAATGCCATCTCCAAAAAGAAAACCACGGTCAAAAACGGAAATGGCGGCATCAACACCGGAAATCACTTTACCATTCAAAAAGATTTTTTCAGGAAAATTACCTTTAAGCAGCATATTTTAGGGTTGGTTTAAAACACGAAAAAAGTCTCGAAACGACTCTGTACGACTGTCTGTGAAGGTAAAGGATATTTTTCTAAATAGAAACCTTGCGCCCTATTTCCTGAGAGGTTTTTTACCCTATTAAAAAAGTGTTTTCAACTTAGAGAATTATGCTGAAAGCATATCTTGGTTTTTTTGCAAGAGTTCTGCAATTCGTTTTTTGAGGTCTTCTGGTTCCATAATTTTGGCGTAATCCCCGAACATGAGGTACCAACGGGCAAAACCATTTGCCAAATCTGTGGTCATAAACGTCATTTCCACTTCTCCATCTTTTGGTTTTTCAGATACAAAGCCATAATGTTTTTTGCTTCCCTGAATATATTTGGCCACCGTTTTGTTTACCAAAATGATGACCTTTGTTTTTTGGATTTCGTCGTTCTTGCTCCGATGCTCATCAATGGTGCCGTGTTCCAGGGCAAAACTATGCGGGGTGCGTTTTATTTGCAGTATTCTATCCGTCCGGAAGTGTCTGTAGTCTTTTCTGAGGTGGCAATAGCCAAGGATGTACCAAAAATTGTTCTCGTGGAAGACCCCAACGGGTTCAATGTTTCTTTCTGAAGGGGCATCCTCCCGAAGTGATTCATATTTTAAAAAGACCTGTGTTTTTTCGGCAATACTTTCAAAAAGAATTTCAAGGGCATTGGGAATAGATGCATTGAACAACTCTTGACCAGGAAAAATGGATACTTGCGATTCCAAAGCTTCTACCCAAGCTTTTTCTTTACCGCGCAGCACCGATTTCAGTTTAAACATGGCAGATTCATAATACGTTCCCAGCGATTTATCGGTGAATTTTTGCATCAGCTTTTCGGCAGCCACAAAGCTCCCAGCCTCTTCCCTGGTGAACATAACCGGAGGTAAGCGATACCCCTCCATTATGGAATAGCCCACCCCGGCTTCACTAACAATGGGAACCCCTGATGCTTCCAAGGTTCGTATGTCGCGATAGATGGTTCTTAAGCTCACATCAAAGCGGTCGGCCAGTTCTTGGGCCTTAACAATGCGTTTGGATTGCAGCTGGATTAAGATGGCCACAATCCTATCAAAACGTTTAGCGGTATCCATTCCCATAATTGAGCGACCTATTTCCCAAAGATAGGATTTCAATCCAAGGTAGATAGGCCATTTTTGGTTCATTCTTTCAGTTGTTAAACTTCAAAATTATGATGGGTCACTGACAACGTATTGTCAACAAAGAAAATTTATCTGCCATTTTTTACTACTGACACGCCGTTGTCACACCCCCCATTTACCTTTGGTTTCAGAAACAAAATCCAAAAACAATGTATCATGAAAAACACAGTGGAACAACAAAAAGAATCAGCACAAGTCATTACACCTTCCCAACTTTTGGAGCACTGGCAAGGACACCGAAGAGTGACCCGAAGGGCAATCGAAGCCTTTCCAGAAAAGGAATTCTTTACCCACTCCATTGGCGGAATGCGTCCATTTTCAGCAATGGTTTGCGAACTGCTAGCCATAGCTGTTCCAGGGCTTCAGGAAATAGTGTCGGGAGAACCCGCAACATTTAATGAGGACCTCGATCATGGCAATAGTAAGGCCAAAATCTTGGAATGGTGGGATGAGGCCACAGAGCAAATCAATGCATTATGGGCCAAGATTCCAGCGGATCAGTTTCAGAAGCATGTAAAATTGTTTGGACAGTATGAAGGTCCTGTTCAATCCCAGATTTTCTATTTCATGGATAATGAAATCCATCACCGGGGCCAAGGTTATGTGTATTTGCGTTCATTGGGTGTAGAGCCTCCACTTTTTTATGACCGAAGCTAAATTAATTTTAGAAATGAAAAACGTATTGGTATTTAAAACATCAGTTACCGGTAAAAGCGAAGTGAAAAAACTAAAACCTTTGCTGAACCGATTGGTCAACCAACACGGCTATTGGAATTTCGACCTGGAGGATTGTGATAATATCCTCCGGGTCGAGACCCAAAGTCTGAGTGCACCTTCCATATCATCCCTTTTGCAAAAAAGTGGTTTTAGTTGTGAGGAATTGCATTGATTGAATAACTTTTTTTGACCTTTTGTTGGGATTTTCCGTACTTCACAAAAACAAATACAATGACCATTTTTGTGGATATGGATGAGGTGATGGCCGATGCTTACGGTGCCCACCTTGAGCTATATAATGCCGAGTTCAATGCAAACTTGACTTTGGAGGATTGTTATGGTAAAGAAGCATGGCAATGTGTTCCGGAAGAGCACCAAGATACCGTTAGAGGGCATAATTGGCGAATAGGATATTTTAGAAATCTAAAGGTAATTCCAGATAGTCAAGAAGTACTTCGTGAGTTAAGTAAAAAGCATGATGTCTATATAGCTTCTGCGGCCATGGAATTTCCCAATTCGCTCAAGGAAAAGTCAGACTGGTTGGATGAATTCTTTCCCTTCATCACTTGGAAAAAGCGAATCCTGTGTGGCGATAAAAACATCTTAAAAGGGGATGTACTTATTGATGACCGCAGCAAAAACCTTACCTATTTTGACGGAAGAAGCATCATGTTTACCTCACCCCACAATACCAACACCACAGATTTTGAACGTGCCAATAATTGGATGGAAATCGCGGACAAACTTTTGTAACTTACGGCATGTTAATTCGCCAACTGATTTCCCATTTACTTCTACTGGGGACTGTTTTTTTATTTCAGGCATGCTCTGCACAATCCCATTTGGTGGAAGATGAGGCCCGGACGGTTACTAAAGAAAACCTTCGGTATTATTTATACTATCCAGAGAATTATTTTGATGAACCAAATAAAGACTTCGGTTTATTACTTTTTTTGCATGGAGGAGGAGAATCGGGCCAAGAGCTTCTGCATGTCAAGAAAAATGGGCCACCCAAACTGCTGATTGAAGGGAAGCAATTTCCGTTTTTGATTTTGGCGCCGCAGAATCCTCATGAAAAAATGTGGTGGAACACACAGGCGGTTAACCAATTATTGGATTCCGTTATTGATGCAAATCGGGTGGACAAGAAGAGAATCTATTTAACGGGCCTTAGTCGGGGAGGTAGTGCGGCTTGGGAAATGGCCACACAGTATCCAGATAAATTTGCCGCTATGGCCGTAGTCTGTGGGATGGCGCCGGTGCCTTATGCGCATTGGATTGACAGGAACATGCCCATTTGGGTCTTTCATGGGGATAAAGACGAAATCATTGATGTGGAAGAATCGGATAAAATGGTGAGTAAGCTCAAAGAAATGAATTATGATGTAAGATACACCAGATACCAAGATGTTGGTCATAATGCTTGGGACAGGGCATACACTACCGATTCATTGTACACATGGATGGCCAAGCAGAAACGCATAAATTGATTCAAATGAGATATTTGTTGCTTAGTTTGATTGCACTTACCTTTTTCAATTGTCAGGAAAAACCAAAGGAAGAGAAGGTAGTGGAACAAAAACGCATTGTTGTTAAGGAAGTTGATACTGTGGTTGAGCCTGTTAAAAAGCTAAAATCTTTTGAAGGTCTCGCCGATACCACTTTTGTACGTTTGGCGGATTTTAGTGATGATTTTGCGTATGATATGCGGTACGCCACTGAAAACAATTTTTTAAAGGCAAAGGTGTATGATTGTGCCGAATGCTATACCCGGGTAAAAACTGCAAGAGCACTGATAGAGGCTAATAAAGACTTTTTGGAAAAGGGTGTCAAAATTAAATTTTTCGACTGTTATCGACCTAATTCAGTGCAATACAAGATGTGGGAAATAGTTCCCAATCCCCAATATGTGGCTAATCCTGTAAAGGGATCAATTCATAACAAGGGTGGGGCCGTGGACATCACTTTGGTTGATTTAGAGGGCAACGAACTGAACATGGGTACCGATTTTGATTTCTTCGGAAAAAGGGCATACCACGATAATTTGGACCTTCCCCAGGAAATTTTGGACAACCGTAAATTGTTGAAGGAAACCATGGAGAAGCATGGGTTCTGGTCCATCCGAACAGAATGGTGGCATTATAATCTATCAGCTGCTTCCAATGATAAGGTGGCTAATTTTAAATGGGACTGTAAAGAATAACTAAAAACAAACAGAGTGAAATATTCAAAACACACATCAATTTTCGTGACGCTCATTGGCCTATTCACCATGAGTCTCTCGGCACAAGACACCATTATGCCCTTGTGGTCCAAGAAAATTCCAAATCAGAAACCATCAAATGAAAAGGAAAAAATAGAGACTGAACGATTCAAATGGATAAGCAATGTTCAAGAACCCACCATTGAAGTGTATTTGCCCACAAAGAGCAATGCCAATGGACAGGCGATGGTCATTTTTCCGGGCGGTGGTTATTATGGACTGGCGTACGATTGGGAGGGAATTGACATGGCCAAGGCATTAAACTCTAGGGGAGTCGCTGGGATTGTTGTGAAATATCGTCTGCCATTGTCCAAATCCATTGTAAAGGAGAAAGAAGTGGTTCCCTTGCAAGATGCCCAAAGAGCCATTCGTTTGGTGAGAAGCAAAGCCGCTGAGTGGAATATTTCGGAAGAAAAGATTGGAATCATGGGCTTTTCTGCAGGTGGACACCTAGCCTCCACACTTGGTACCCATTACGAGGACGAGGTTTATGAAAAACAGGATGAAGCTGATGATGTAAGTGCACGACCCAATTTTATGGCCTTAATCTACCCCGTGATTTCCATGGAGAAATCCACGACCCATACAGGATCAAGAGGAGCATTGTTGGGAGATAACCCTTCAGATGAGATGTCTGACCGATTTTCAGCAAACAAAAATGTCACCAAGGATACTCCACCCACTTTTTTGTTGCATGCTCAGGATGATGAAGGTGTCCCGGTTGAAAACAGTATTTTGATGTTCAGTGCGCTTAAAAAGGAAAATGTTCCGGTGACTATGCATATTTATCCGAAGGGTGGGCATGGATTTTCGTTGGCTCTGCAGGATAAACGCCTGAACAATTGGATGACTCTATTATATGAATGGTTGGATAATCTGGAATAGGTCATTCCCATTTTTTGCATTCCAGTACCATTAGATCATCAGGGAAAGTTTTCGTGAAGAATAGATAGGTTTCGCCTCCCTCCTTGATTTTATGTTTTTTTCGAATTTCAGCTACGGACATGGGGAAATTCCGCGTTGTGATGTTTGCTTTTTGCTGTGAAAATTCCTTTACGGTGCTTTTGGAATAGGGTAGTGCCCTTATTATGGAAAACCGTCTTCCAGGAAAGTTTATTGGGCCATTTGACGTATATAGATGTGAATGTTGGTGTAATTTTTTTAGGCCGTAGGCATTCGCCACCGATTTAAATCCTCCTGATTTTAAAATAGCAGAATTGGGTTCATAGAGATAGTTTTCAGGTGAGCCGAAATCCACTTTAATATGCGGTTCATCCTCATGTTTGAAATTGAAAGTCACTTCTTCTTCATGAACCAGATTGATGGTTTTGATTCTTACTGAGCCGTCATAATCTTGCTCCAAGAGAAAGAGCAGTTCCTTCACCTCATTTTGAATGGCAACGACATGAACCTCCTTTACGAAATCGAGTTCTTCGATACCTTGTTTGATGTCCAAAAGAGGAGAGGCTTTTGCCAAAACATTTTTGGATTTTTTGAAAAGGAGAGGAAGGTGTTTTGGAAGATTGGGGAGACAGTCTTTGAACAAAAACACTTTTCCAATTTCGTCGTGTCGTCGTGAAGGGTCCACAAATATCCAATCAAATTTTTTGCCGGTTTCGTTCAAAAAATCAATACCATTTTGTGAAAGACAAACGATGTTTTTTTGACCCAAAACTTCGAAATTGTGCTGGGCAATTTCACTCAGATTTGTATTGATTTCACAATGAAAAACCGTGTCAATTTTTTTAGAAAAATAATAGGTGTCAACGCCCAATCCTCCGGTTAGATCCAACAGTGTTTTTCCATCCACTAAACCTGATTTGTAACGTGCGGTTTCCTCCGAACTGGTTTGCTCAATATTGAGTTTGTTGGGATAATAAATGTTTGGGGTATTGAACCAAGAAGGTAACTTATCCTTGCACTTTTTCTTGGCTTCCAACTGTTCTGCAAGCTCTTTCTGGGAAATGCCCTCAAATACCGGCTTTTTGAGTAAGACTGACACGATGTCAGCACTCCAATTATTTTTTATAAATTCCTGTATACCAGTATTTAATATGAATTTATTCAAACGTATACTATAAGTTTTTCGTAAACTTTTTCACAAAGGAATTTTCGTCCATAAATTCCTTTAAAATTACTTTTATTGCAGTATATCCAGGTACGGCGACCACCATACCTACCACTCCAAAAAGTAAGCCTGCAATGATAATGACCAAGAAGATTTCCAGTGGGTGGGATTTAACACTGGTGGAAAAAATAAAGGGCTGTGAAAAGAAATTATCGATAAGCTGGCCAATCACCAAACCGATTAAAACATAGAAGGCTTTTGGTAAAATTACCGTACTGAAATCAGCTCCCAAATAGCTGGTCATGGTGAGGGTAATCATAATGGCTCCCCCGATGATTGGACCCACGTAAGGAATGATATTGAAAAGGGCACAAAGGAATGCAATTACGATGGCATTTTCTACACCAACAATCAACAGTGAAATGGTGTAAATAACAAATAGAATGAAAAGCTGCAACAGAATTCCGGCAAAGTATCTTGAGAGCAATCCGTTGATCTTGTCAATGGATTTCACCAGATTACTTTCCTTGTTGTCCGGCACAAAAGTGAGTAAACCGTTTTGGAAAAGTTTGCTGTCTTTAAGAAAGAAAAATGAGATAAATAGTACTGAGAAAAGACCAATGCTAAAATTGCTCAATGTGTTCACAAATGAGTTGAGGAAATTTGGGATAAAACCAAAGTTCAGGTCTTTGAGCATACTTTCCTCAAGTTGGGATTCCTCAATCAAATCTTCCACATTTCCCGAGGTAGCCCCAAAATATTCCAAAATTTGAACGTACAGGGTATTGATATCGGCCTTTAAAGCCTCAATGTCCAAAAGGGAAAGATTTTTACTTTGTTCCGTAATCAATGGAATGAAAAGTGCCAATATTCCAAGAAAAATACCGAGCATAAATACCATAGTGGCCACTACGGCCAAAGTATTGGGAAATTTTAGTTTTCTTCGCAGGAACAAAACAATTGGCCTGCCCAACAAGGCAATGACCACAGCTATAGCCAAATAGGCTATAACAGATTGAATTTTGTACAGGAAATAGCACAGAAGTACCACCGCTGCGATAATGGCTACGGCCCTTAAAATTCCGTTTGCTATGGTCTTTGATGTCATGGATTAACTTTTAAAGGCATATTCCAAGATATTTGCTCCCATTTGGAGAGCTTTTAACCGAACATCCTCGGGGTCGTTGTGCACGGAAGGGTCTTCCCAGCCATCTCCTAAATCGGATTCAAAAGTAAATAGGAGTATAAGTCTTCCGTTTTCAAAAATGCCAAGGGCCTGCGGCCTCTTACCATCATGTTCGTGTATTTTGGGAAGTCCATCTGGGAATTGATATTTTTGATTGAATACAGGATGGTCCGCTCCTAGTTCCTCCAACTGCTTTTCGGGAAATACTTTTTTCAGTTCCCGTTCTAAATATGGGGCCATGCCATAGTTGTCATCAATATGCAAAAATCCTCCGGAAAGAAGATAAGTTCTTAGATTCTCTGCTTCTTCATCGGTAAAAAAGACATTTCCGTGACCGGTCATGTGGAGAAATGGATATTTGAAAATGGTAACGCTGCCCGTTTCCACAGTTTCGGGTTCTGGAGCGATTCGTGTACCAATGTTGGCATTACAAAATTGAATGAGGTTGGGCAAAGCTGTTGGATTGGAATACCAATCACCACCACCGCCATATTTAAGGATGGCAATTTCCTGTGCGTGGACCATGGCCATCATAAAAAACGTTAAAATACAGCTGTACAGGGTAAGTTGCCTCATGTAAATCCGATTAACCAACTAGTCAAAAGTACAGTATTCATGATTAAAAAAATCATATTTCTCTCATTTGCCTTTTTTGGGATGTCGCTAATGGCCTTGTATACCGCCAATGTTGGTAAAAATCAAAAGCCAAAAATCAATTTAAAGCATGGGGATTCCTTTGTTGTGTTGGAACTTTTTACCTCACAGGGTTGTTCCAGTTGCCCACCTGCAGATGCACTATTGGAAAGGGTTCAGAAAGAATTTCCCAAATCGGTTTTTGCCTTGTCATACCATGTGGATTATTGGGATTATATTGGTTGGAAGGACCCTTTTGCCAAATCGGCCTATACCAAAAAGCAAAGTGCTTATAATAGAAAATTTCGTTCTCCAAACAATTATACACCGCAAATAGTGGTCAATGGAAAGGAACATTTTGTAGGGTCCAATTCAACTACGGCACATACCAAAATCAAATTCTATTCCTCGAGGAATACGGGGTATGGGATAAAGCTAGAGTCTGTAAAAACTACCGATGACCAAGTTAATTTTGAATATTCCACTATTGGGGATATAAACCATAAATTATTGAGAGCTGTTTTGGTGATTGACGAGCGGACAACTCTGGTGAAAAGAGGTGAAAATAGAAATAGGACGCTTCGCAATACAAATATTGTGGTTGCAGAACAATATATCGATTTGGAGCGTCAATCTGGAACAGCTTCAATCAATATTCCAGATTTGGTATCCCCAACGGATGACCTGACTCTTGTATTAGTGATGGAGTCTGAAAATCTGGATATTATCGCTGCTGCCAAAACTGCGATAAACAACTAACCATTGATTATGGCTACGGTAGTACAGGCTACTACAGCAGCGGTTTCGGTACGCAAACGCGTGTTGCCCAACGATATGGGGACAAAGCCTTTTTCCCGGGCTAAATCTATTTCCTCCTTAGAGAAATCTCCCTCAGGTCCAATGAGAATGGTGATATCCATATCAGCGATTACCCGTCGTTTCAATTCCATTTTATCCCCATTATCACAATGACCTATAAATTTGAGTCCGGTATGCGGCTCTTCCACAAAAGTTTTAAGCGGTGTAACCGGATTGAGTTTTGGAAGAATGGTTTGTAAGGATTGTTTCATGGCCGATTGGAGCATGCGTTCCATCCGTTCCAGTTTTAGGGTCTTTCGTTCGGAGTTGTCACAAATGATAGGAGTGATTTCATCAACCCCAATTTCCGTAGCTTTTTCAAGGAACCACTCATAACGATCGTTCATTTTGGTTGGTGCCACGGCTAGGTGTACATGGTACCGCTTAGGAATCGACTTTTTGGTTGAAATGATTCGGGCTTTGCATTTCTTCTGGTCGGCCTTCAATATTTCTGCCTCAAACAAATACCCCTTTCCATTGGTGATGAGCAAAACATCACCTTCCTTTTTACGTAACACCCGTACAATATGTTTGCTTTCCTCTGCTGAAAAGACAAACTGTGTGGCACTATGATCCAGGCTGGGGTCGTAAAAGAGCTGCATTGATTTAGTTTCGTTGTTTTGGCCTAATTATTTGCTTCCAATGGCATAGCGCGCCTTAGCAGCTACACTCTGGTCCGTAAAATCACCTTCCATAAATTTAAGATACCCAACAATACCGATCATAGCGGCATTATCGGTGCAATATTCAAATTTAGGGATATAGGTTGTCCAGCCAAGGGATTTCTCGGCTTCTTTTAAACGAGTTCGTATGCCAGAATTGGCCGCAACCCCACCGCCTATGGCAATTTGTTTGATTCCGGTCTGTTCAACGGCAAGTTGTAGCTTTTCCATTAAGATTTCTAGAATGGTATACTGCACCGAGGCACAAATATCATCGATATTTTCTGAAACAAAATCGGGATTCTTTTGGGTCTCCCTTTGCAGAAAATAAAGGATGCTGGTCTTTAATCCACTAAAACTGAAGTTGAGTCCATCTACCTTCGGCTTTGGAAAATCATAGGCCAACGAGTTGCCCTGCCGTGCATGCTTATCAACCAATGGTCCACCGGGATAGGGCAGTCCCATGAGTTTGGCACTTTTATCAAAAGCTTCGCCAACGGCATCGTCCAAGGTTTCACCTAACACTTCCATGGTAAAATAATCGGTAACCTTCACAATTTGGGTATGTCCACCGCTTATGGTCATGGCCAAAAATGGAAATGTAGGAGGTGTCCGGGTTTCATCCTCAATAAAATGGGCCAAAATATGGGCCTCCATATGGTTTACCTCTATTAAGGGAATGTTTAGGCCGAGCGCCAACGATTTGGCAAATGAGGTACCCACCAGCAGTGAACCCATGAGTCCGGGGCCGCGCGTAAAGGCTATGGCAGATAGTTGTTTTTTGTCGATATTTGCCTTGGCCAAGGCTTGGTGTACCACAGGGACAATGTTTTGTTGATGGGCCCGCGATGCCAACTCTGGGACAACACCTCCATATTGCTTGTGGATTTCTTGTGTGGCCACCACATTGCTCAGTACTTTTGTATTGCAGAGAATGGCGGCAGAAGTATCATCACAGGATGATTCAATTGCAAGAATATAATTTTTTGAATTTACCACAGGCTTTGGAACAAAAATTGGACATCAAAGGTAAAACATAAAGCCCTATCAAAAAACTTCGGAAAATACTACTTCGTTTCCTGTTGGCAATTTTGCTGATTATGGTACTGGGCTCGTTGATTTTATCCATGCCGGCCGTGCAGACCAAAATGGCAAAATATGCCATGGAATCCATTAACAGTGAATTTGGCACAAATATCCAGATAGATCAAGTAAGCTTATCGCTTTTTAATTTAAATGCCGGCATAAAGGGTATTTATGTGGAAGATTATAAAAAGGATACGCTGGCGTATATTAATAAGTTGACCACTTCTGTCTTGAACATACGAAATATGGTCAACGGGAAAATGGAATTTGGGGACATTGAGGTTGATGGCCTCTTTTTCAACCTAAAAACCTACAAAGGAGAATCCGATACCAATTTGGACGTGTTTGTGGCCAAACTTGATGATGGTAAACCAAGACCTCCCGGAACCCCTCCTTTTTTTATGTCTTCTGATCAGATTGAAATCAATGAAGGCCGATTTATACTCAGTGATGAAAATTTGGAATCTCCAGGAATACTAAATTTTACCGAACTGAAGATTCTGGCCAACGACTTTCAAATTTTAGGGCCGCAGGTTACCTTGAACATTGAAGATCTTTCCTTAGACGCAAAACGGGGGCTTCGACTTAAAAAATTGGCCACAAACTTCAAGTATACCAAAGAACAAATGCGGTTTGATGAACTTCTCATTGATACTGAACAATCTGAACTTAAAGGTAATTTGGTGTTCAATTACAATCGCGAGGATTTTGCGCAATTTGTGGACCGTGTTCAGGTTGATGCCACTTTTACGGAATCTACTGTAGCACTCAACGAAGTGAATGCCTTTTATGATGAATTTGGGCAAGATAGGATTGTTACGCTTTCGGGTGATTTTTCAGGTGTGCTCAATAAACTTATTGTAGATAATCTTTTCCTCTTCACAGACAACACAGGCGTTCGGGGGGACTTTGAGTTTGACAATATGTTCACGGACCAAGCACCGTTTGTCATTCGTGGCGATATAGACAACCTAACCTCCAGTTATTATCAATTAAGGGCATTATTGCCCAATATTTTAGGCAGGAACATACCAGAAACTGTGCAAAAGTTGGGGCAATTTACGGTTCGGGGTGATGTTGAGGTTACGGAGACCTCCCTCGACGTAAAAATAAACCTCAATACAGCGGTGGGTAGCAGCTATATGGATGTACAAATGACAAATCTCCAAGCAAAAAATGACGCTTCCTACATTGGTTTTATATCCCTTATTGATTTTGACTTGGGAGAATTCACCAATGACGATGAATTGGGCCTCACTTCTTTGGACGTTAATGTGGAAGGAAAAGGCTTTGCTGCAGAGAATTTGAATACCGAGGTCATTGGTGATGTATACAAGCTGCAGTTCAACAAATACGAATACAACAATATTAAGGTTTCAGGTATCTTAAAAGATCAGCTTTTTGATGGTTCCCTGTTGTGCAATGACGAAAATTTCCGGTTCGATTTTAAAGGATTGGCCGATTTTGGTGGAAGGGAGAACAAGTTCAATTTTATTGCCGCAGTGGATTATGCCGATTTAAAGCAGCTCAACTTTATTGATGATAGCATCTCCATTTTCAAAGGTCATGTAAATATGGATATTGAAGGTAGAACTCTTGATGATATGGCAGGTCAGATGCGATTCTCGAACACCACCTATCAAAATCAGAACTCCACGTACTATTTTGAGGATTTTTCGGTGTACTCCTCGTTTAACCAAGATACAGTGCGGACGGTTGAGATCAATTCACCCGACATCATTACAGGATATGTGAGAGGAAAGTTCAGGGTCAATGAAATTGGAAAATTGGTACAGAACTCCATCGGTAGCATTTACACCAATTATAAACCCCACGAAATTTCAGAAGGGCAACATTTGGACTTCAATTTTAAAATTTACAACAAGATTGTAGATGTTTTCTTTCCAGAAGTGGCCTTTGATCCCAATACGTTTATAAGAGGAAATATTGTATCTGATGAAGGTGATTTTAAACTCACTTTTAAATCGCCCAGTATTGAAGCTTTCGGTAATAAGTTTGATAATATTGAACTTAAAATAGACAATAAGAATCCGCTCTTCAACACCTTCGTATCCGTAGAGGACATGTCTACAAATTATTATGACATAAAGGATTTTAGTTTGATCAATACCACCTTAAAGGATACACTGTTCTTTAGAACAGAATTTAAGGGAGGTAGCGAGTACAATGACAGTTACAACCTCAATTTCTATCACACCTTCAATGAGAACAATAGATCTGTTATAGGATTAAAGAAATCTGATGTTAGTTTTAAAGGCAACACTTGGGTGCTTAACAAGGACGGGAACAGTCAGAACAAGGTCATCATTAACAGAACTCTGGACAGTATCCGAATTGAGGATGTGGTGATGGACAACAAAAATAGAGAGCAAATTCGCTTGAGAGGTGAGATTGCTGATTCAACCTATAAGGATTTGGACCTTCAATTTAAAATTGTTTCCCTCAATAAGATTACTCCGGCTATAGACAGTCTTAAATTGAATGGCTCAGTAGATGGCTTTCTGAACATCCTCCAAAAAGATGGCAAGTATTTGCCCACCTCAAGTTTGAATATCAGCAACTTTAGTGTCAATGATATTCGGTTAGGAGATTTGGAGCTGGGCATATTCGGAAACAATGATTTAACCGAATTTGGAGTGAGCACTTGGCTCAATGACAATGGAAAGGAGAAAATGAGTATAAATGGTAAGGTTACCAATTATAATAATAAACAGGAATTGGATCTCTCCGCAAATTTCACCGATTTTAGTTTGGAACCGTTTGCTCCTTTGGGAGAAGACGTCATATCCAATATCAGGGGGAGTATCATAGGGAGTGCAAAAGTTACTGGAAGTGTCAGTAACCCTTCCATTAATGGGTCACTGAGCCTTGTTAATGCCGGTATTGGGATTCCCTACCTTAATGTGGACTATAATTTTGCCCAGTATTCCCGTGTTCGCTTATTTGATCAGAGTTTCTATTTTGAAAATATAGGCCTCTCAGATGTTGCTGAAGGCACAACGGCTACACTAGATGGTACCATCAGTCATACCGGGTTTGAAGATTGGTATCTGGGATTGGATGTGGATACCAAAAACAATCGGTTTATGATTCTCAACACCGAGTTTGATGAAGAGTCCCTATACTATGGACAAGGATTTATCAATGGTACTGGAAGCATTTACGGTCCCACCGATGCACTTACCATTAAAGTGGACGCCACCACGGCTAGGGGAACTTCGCTAAAGATTCCATTAAGTGACGTGACGAGTGTTGGGGATTATTCGTTTATCAATTTTATTGAAAAAGGAGGGTCGGAATCGTTTACCGAAGAACGAGTACTGCAAGATTACCAAGGACTGGAAATGGAATTTGACCTTGCTGTTACCCCGGAGGCCGAAGTGGAAATTGTGGTGGATCAAAGCTCCGGGAGTTCACTGAAAGGTACAGGGGAAGGAATCTTGTTGATAGAGATCAATACCAACGGCAAGTTCAATATGTATGGTGAATTTGTTGCGGTTACCGGAGAATACAACTTTAAGTATGGGGGGGTGATTGACAAAAAGTTCAAAGTTCGCCCCGGAGGTACCATTCTATGGGAACGAGATCCCTTGGCAGCACAGTTGAACTTGGAAGCGGTATATTCACTCAATGCCAACCCAGCCCCACTTTTGGATAATCCAGGATACACCGGAAGGATTCCAACTGAGGTGGTTGTACGTTTGGATGGCGAATTGGAAAGCCCAAACATTAATTTTGATATTGATTTTCCGGGTACAAACTCTGTGGTGCAGTCCGAATTGGAGTATAGGTTGCAAGACCCAACCGTAAAAGAACGGAATGCCTTTTTCCTTCTGGCACAAGGGACCTTTGTAAATGCCCAGACCGGAATCAATCAACAAGCGGTTACTGGAAATCTTATACAAACGGCTTCGGGCTTACTCAATCAAATCTTGGCAGGCAACAATGACAAATTAAATCTGGGACTTTCCTATGAGCAAGGGCTCTTAGATCCCAATGCAGACATAAGAACTGAAGATAGGATTGGTGTTACCTTATCCACCCAAATCTCAGACCGAATCCTTATAAATGGTAGGGTAGGTGTTCCGGTAGGAGGCGTTTCAGAAACTGTGGTAGCAGGTGATGTTGAGGTTCAGGTATTGTTGAATGAACAAGGAACCCTGAGTGCTAAAATATTCAACAGGGAAAATCAGATACAACAATTTTTGATAGAGCGTCAAGGCTACACCCAAGGTGTGGGTCTTTCCTATCAGGTAGACTTCAACAGCTTCAAGGAGTTGATGCAAAGAGTATTCAATAAAAAGCAGGAGAGTGAAGAGGCTCCAGAACAAGAAGATTTAGAGGAACAGGCAGTGCCTTTGGAAACTATGGGCAAGGATAGTTTGATTCGATTTAGGCCGAAAAAGGAGTCACCCCTAAAACAACCGTAACAAGGTTATATTTTTTCACTGTTTTTGATGAATTTCTTACGAAAACGTTTGAGGATTTCCCAGAAAACAAATAAATTATTAAGGCATTCATATTTTGAATAAAGTTTCCTAGTTTTGACCCTTTAAAATTTTGAATGGCCTCAGAAATAAAGAAAATAGGAGTTTTTACCTCCGGTGGAGACTCTCCGGGGATGAATGCGGCAATTCGCTCTGTGGTGCGTACTTGCGCGTACATGAAAATTGAGTGTGTGGGTATTTACCGAGGGTACCAAGGAATGATTGAAGGTGATTTCAAGACATTGGATGCCCGTAGCGTAAACAATATTATCAATAAAGGAGGGACAATCCTTAAATCTGCTCGCTGCCAGGAATTTAGAACAAAGGAAGGAAGGAAGAAAGCTTACGACCAATTGGTTAAGGAAGGTATTGATGCCTTTGTGGTGATTGGAGGTAATGGAAGCTTTGCCGGTGCCATGCTTTTTAATCAAGAGTTCAACTTTCCCATCATGGGAATTCCAGGCACTATAGACAATGATATTCTAGGTTCTTCCTATACCATTGGATTTGATACCGCCATTAATACGGTTGTGGATGCCATCGATAAAATTAGGGATACCGCAAGTTCGCATAACCGACTCTTCTTCGTGGAAGTAATGGGTCGAGATGTGGGCCATATTGCATTGAACGCAGGGGTAGGGGCTGGTGCCGAAGAAATATTGATACCTGAACAGAACTTAGGTTTGGAGCGTTTGTTGGATTCCCTAAAACGTAGTAAAAAATCTGGTAAATCATCCAGTATTGTTATTGTGGCCGAAGGGGATAAAACCGGTAAGAATGTTTTTGAGCTTAAAGAATATGTAGAGGAACACCTTCCTATCTATGATGTAAGAGTGTCTGTTTTGGGACACATGCAACGTGGAGGGAATCCGAGTTGTTTTGACCGGGTTTTGGCCAGTAGAATGGGAGTAAAGGCCGTTGAAAGCTTATTGGAGGGCAAATCCAATTATATGGTAGGGATACGAGATACCAAATTGGTGTTGACACCTATCGATGAAGCCATCAAGGCCCACACAGAGATAGATAAAGAACTCATACGAGTTTCTGATATAATGACAACTTAATGTAAAAACTAAAAAAGAGAACATGTCAAATTTAAAAATAGGAATCAACGGATTCGGTAGGATTGGAAGGTTGGTATTTCGCGCAACCGTAAAGAGAGACAATGTGGATGTTGTTGCCATCAATGATTTGTTGGATGTTGAACATCTTGCTTATTTGTTGGAGTACGACTCTGTACATGGAAAGTTCGATGGTACCATTGAAGTAAAGGACGGTAACTTGGTCGTAAATGGAAAAACCATCAGAATTACAGCCGAACGTGATCCTAAAAATCTAAAATGGGATGCAGTTGGCGCTGATATCGTTGCGGAATGCACCGGTATTTTCACCACCTTGGAAACTGCCCAGTACCACATTGATGGGGGTGCTAAAAAAGTGGTTATCTCTGCTCCATCCAAAGATGCTCCCATGTTCGTTATGGGTGTAAACCATAAAGATGTAAAAGCATCGGACAACATTATTTCCAATGCTTCTTGTACCACAAACTGTCTTGCGCCTTTGGCCAAGGTGTTGAACGATGAGTTCGGTATTGAAGAAGGATTGATGACCACAGTCCACGCTACCACAGCCACTCAACTAACAGTGGATGGTCCTTCTAGAAAAGATTACAGAGGAGGTAGAAGTGCACTTTTGAACATTATTCCAGCTGCCACTGGTGCGGCTAAGGCGGTTACCAAAGTTATCCCTTCCTTGGAAGGAAAATTGACAGGAATGGCCTTTAGGGTGCCCACTGCTGATGTTTCTGTAGTGGATTTGACCGTAAAACTTCAAAAAGAAACGTCTTACGAAGGCATTAAGGCTGCGATGAAAAAAGCTTCTGAAGGTGAATTGGCAGGTATTTTGGGTTACACTGAGGAATTAGTGGTTTCACAAGATTTTGTTGGAGACGTAAGAACCTCCATCTTTGATGCTGATGCTGGAATTGAGTTAAATTCCAAGTTTTTCAAAGTGGTTTCATGGTACGACAATGAGACCGGATATTCCAACAAATTGGTCGACTTGGCAGAGCACGCCGCCAGTCTTTAATTTTTATTTTACCATACTATATATTTCCTGAAAGGGGTTTTGGCCCCTTTCAGGATTCACTCACTAAACTCAGACGTATGATATTAATTGTGGATAGTGGCGCCACCAAATCCGATTGGATTGCGCTGGACGATAAAGGGGAACAATTGTTCCTTACCCAAACTTTGGGACTTAGTCCAGAGGTTCTTACCCGTGAGGTAATCGAAGATCGTTTGGCGAATAATTTTGAGCTTTCCAAAAACAAAGAAGAAGTACGTCAGTTATATTTTTACGGCGCCGGTTGCGGTACCGATAGAATGAAGAAATTCTTGAAAGAAATCTTCAAGGATTTTTTTCCTAATGCCAAGACCGAGGTCCGCGAAGATACTTATGCGGCAATTTACTCCACAACCAAGATTGGTAGACAGGGTATTGTCTGCATTTTGGGAACAGGATCTAACTGCAGTTATTATGACGGTCACCAATTGTTCCAAAAAGTAACGTCTTTGGGATATATATTAATGGATGATGGTAGTGGTAATTTCTTCGGAAGAAAATTGTTGCGGGATTATTATTTCCACAAAATGCCTCAAGATTTGGGGATAAAGTTTGCCAAGGAATACAATCTGGATGCGGATGTTATCAAAGAAAACCTTTACAAACAACCCAACCCCAATACCTATTTGGCCACATTTGCCCGATTTATCATTGAAAACAAAGAGCATCCCTACTGCAAGGGAGTCATTGAAAAAGGGTTCCAGCAGTTTGTGAACAACTACATCATGCAATTTGAGCTGGCCACCAAGGTACCCATTAGTTTTGTGGGCAGTATTGCACACTTCCTTCAGGATGAGCTTACCGCTTGTTTGGAACGAAATGATCTGATTTTAGGTGTAATCCGCAGAAGACCCATTGAAGGGTTGGTTGAGTTTCACAAAGAAACTATTTAACCGCAATCATTGAAATTTCAACATTTACAAACTTTGGAAGGTTGGCAACCTCTACAGTTTCCCTAGCCGGAGCGGTTTCAGGGTTAAAGTAAGTACCGTATACCTCATTGATTTGGGAAAATTGGTTCATGTCCTTGATGAAAATCGAAGTTTTCACCACGTTTTCAAAAGTCATGTCAGCAGCTTCAAGAATGGCTTTTAGGTTTTCCAAAGACTGTTTGGTCTCTGCTTTAACATCCCCTTTCAACAATTCACCCGTTGCAGGGTCTAACGCAATTTGTCCTGAAATGTAGAGCGTATCCTTTACCAACACTGCTTGGTTATAAGGACCTATGGGGGCTGGAGCATTAGAGGTATTAACTATTTTTTTCATTGATGATAGTTTTTTTGCTGGGTGTTAAAGTATTTAAAATTATCGTCGGCCACTAAAAGGTTGGCTTCTATTTTCCCATTTAAGATCACTAAGCAGAGAACTCTTTATCCCAATAAAGAAGTACCAACGCTCAAAACGGCCAAAGGGAGTCCAATCAAAACTTAGTCTAAAACTGCTCAAGTCTCGCTGAAAGTTAAATCGAGTATCAGCAAAACCTTTGTTCTTAAAGTCGTATCCAGAATTAAATCCAACCTCCCATTTTGGCGAAAGCTGAATATTTCCACTGAACATTAAGGAGTGGTTGGTAATTTCTTTTTCTCGGTTTCGGTTGTTATAAGTAGCAACATAGGTCAAACGCATGTCCCATGGAATCTTTGTGCCATAAATTGGATTGTCTTTATCGCCTCCTCCATCTTGATTACCCTTGTTAAAATGAGGTTGGGCATCTCGTACGCCTTTAAGTTCAAAGGGGTTGGCGCCATAATCCGGATCTTGGTTAGACTGGTCACCTTCTTTCTTTTTTGCCCCTCCTTTTTGGAACATTTCACTATTAATGGAGAAGCCGGTATTCAATCGTGCTGAGGTCAGTCGTAATAGTCCGCCACCATTTTTTACGTTCAGCGTGTTTATTCGTCTGCCATTATTGTCTATGGCATAGGGATCCAGGGTTGCCGAGAAATTAATGGGTACATTTTTAATGATTTCGGTGGCCCCACTAAGACTCACAGGACTTAATTTTAGCGAATCCGCCTCAAAGTTATAACTGGTCGATAAGCTTAGGTTACTAAGGATGCTCACTTTTTTGGGTTCCGTGGCCGTAGAATCCTTGTCCCGCACTTTGGCTTCAAGCGTGTTCTGCAATGAAAAGTTTAGCGAGCTTCCACGGTTCAATGAAGGTCTTCCGTAGATACTGGTTTCAAATGGGGTGTATTGCACATCTTCTCCATCCCCATCTGTATAGGTCTCATAAAATTGTTCAAAGGAAGGCGCGTAACTATATCCAATGGAAGGTCGCATAACATGCCGTATGGCCTGAATTTTTTTATCCTCCCCAAAATTAAAAGTACCATAAACCACGGTTCCCACACTTGCCCCAAGATTATATCTGTTGAAGCGGTCGAATCCAGGAATGGTGTCGGTGACCACCGCTTCTTGTTCAGTATCGTATCTTCGACGTATCGTTTCCAAGGTCCAAACATCCTCATAGCTACCATTCAAACTGACACTGAGGTATTTTGCTACCTTAAAGTTGGTTCCGATGGGGATTCGGTGGCGAGCACCAATTCGCGCATCCTCAAACATCTTACTTGTAAAGAAATCCTCCTCCGTAGTGGTTATGCTGTTCTGTGCATTTACATCATATTGAAAGTTGATGTTTTGTATGATTCCCTTTTTTATGCCCTCTCTTTTGGCAAAAGGGAAGATTCGTTCCATACTGGCCTGTAAAGTTGGCAAGGACATGTTGATGGACTGCGTCCTTGAGTTTTGGGTATGACTCAGGGTCAAACTGGCATTCACTGAGGGGTATTCAGGAAACGTTTTGGAATAACTTATGGAAGAGGCAAAGGTGTTGGTCTGTGAATTGTTTCGGTTAACTTGGTTTAGCGAGTTGGTATAATATTGGCTGCTTCCCAAGTTTACTGAGGCCGAAAAGCGCGAATACGGACTGGCCTTTGGGTCTTGGGTGTGCGATATTCGAATGTTATAGTTGCTTGTTCTGCTGTAATCATCAAAACCTCTTTGACTTCGGATTAAGTTTTCATAACTGACGTTGACATTCCCTCTAAATTTATAGCGTTTAGCATAAATGGATTGCCCTCTGAAACCGTAACTGCCATTGGTATAGAAGTCTCCCATCACACTAAGGTCCACATTATCACTTATGGGGAGATAGTATCCACCATTTTGAAGAAAATAGCCGCGCTGCGGGTCATTCCCAAAGGTTGGGAAAAGCAATCCGGCCACTCGTCCACTGGATAAGGGAAAATAAGCAAAGGGCAAGGCAATGGGAGTGGGAACATCCACAATGTACATGTTGCTATAACCCGCAATAATTTTCTTTTTGGGCACAAACTTAGCTTTCCGCACACGAATGTAATAATCTGGGTCTGCCGTATCCTTTGAAGTGGTCAATTTACCTTCACTTAAAAAGTAAACAGAATCGTTTTCCTTTTTGGTGATTTCAGCATAAACGTTCATGGCGTCACTCCCCAGTTGGCCTACACCAGCTTGTTGCTCCGTCCTTGAATTCCAAATCAGGGCCTTTTGGGTATCAAAATTAAAACGGATGGAATCCGGTGTTACTTCATTGTCGCCCTGTTTGAAAAAGGGGAGCTGCGAATAAACTCCATTTTCATCCTTTATTCGGCCTGCATACACCTCGTTCTTCACATAGTCCATTACAATAACACCTGCCTTTAGTTCGGTATCTTGATAATAGATTTCTGCCTCATCGTATAAATAAATTTTGTTATCTTTCTGGCTAAGTTTTACGTAGTCCTTGGCCTTATATTTGATTTTGTCCAGCAATAAAGGCTGTTTTTGGGATGCGGAATCTACCTCGACAGAATCAACCTCATTGGGACTTTTAAGAAAATCGGCAGGCAGCAATGGAGCCGTGATACTATCCTGTACAGCTTTGATGGGCAAAGGTGTAATAGGGTCTTCCTGAGCTGTTAAGGTGAGTCTGCCACATAGAAGAACAAATAGGAAAACTAAAAGATGTTTGTTTGATTGCAACGTGATAAATCCTATTTTTGTGCTGGTTTGGCTCAGTTTTTGGGCTCAAACTTACATATATTTTTTGTTCCGCTTATGGGGGATTACGATATTTTTAACCAATAGAGAATACCATAATTAGTAAGTTCTTATGAATAAAAGTCGGTTTGCATTTTTAGTTTTTCTTTTCGTAGTCCTTCCCTTGACTTCTTTCACCAAAAATGATACCGAAGTACAACAGAAGGATAAGTTTATTGTAGTCTTGGACGCCGGACACGGCGGACATGACCCTGGAAATATAGGAAATGGCTTTCTAGAGAAGGATATTGCCCTGAAAGTGGTGCTTGCAGCCGGTAAGGAATTGGAGAAAGACCCATCCATAAAAGTTATCTATACTCGGGATAATGACACGTTTGTGGACCTCTTTAAAAGAGGTGAGATTGCAAATGAGGCCAATGCCGATCTTTTCGTCTCCGTGCATTGCAATGCCCACAATTCAGATGCTGATGGGGCCGAGACTTTTGTTTTGGGACTCCATGCGAACCAGCGAAACTTTGAGGTGGCCAAAAAAGAGAACTCCGTTATTTATTTGGAAGATGATTACGCACAACGCTACGCCGAGTACGACATCAATTCACCGGAGTCTGTAATTGGACTCACCATTATGCAGGAAGAATTTTTGGACCAAAGCATTCTGCTTGGCAAAAAGCTTCAGGATAATTTTACCGTAAAGCTGAAGAGAAAAGACCGAAAGGTAAAACAAGCAGGGTTTATTGTGCTCCATCAAACTTTTATGCCAAGCGTTTTAGTGGAAACTGGTTTTCTGACCAATAAAAGCGAAGGAACCTACTTAAATTCAAAAAAAGGTCAGAATGAAATGGGAAAGGCCATTGCCGATGCTGTTTTGGCCTATAAATCTGAGTTGAACACGGGAGCCGACCTCAGTTCCATTTCCAAAGAAGTAGAGAATACGGAGGTAGTTGTTGACCTTCCAGAAGAAACCAAAGAGGAAGAAAAAACTCTGGAAAATACAAACGATATACCCAATAAGGAAAAAACCACCGTGGTGTCAACACCTGAAAAAGAAGTTGTAAAAACTATCGTGCCCACCAATAATGGTATTGTATTTAAGGTGCAACTTTTGGCCAGTGCCAAAAATATCCCTTTAAGAGGTGAGAACTTTAAAGGGTTGGACATTTTGTCCAGAGAACCCTATAACAACCTATATAGATATATGTATGGCAATGCAACAACCATGGAAGAGGCAAGAAAGCTGAAAGCCAATGCAGATGCCAAGGGCTATACCACGTCGTATATAGTGGCTTACAAGAATGGAGAACGTGTGCCATTGTCGCAAGCCACGAACTAATGGACATCTTTACCTGCCTTGTCAAAATTATTCCTAATTTTGTTTAAACCATAAACCGAATCCTTTGAAGCTATCCAGGGAAGTTAAAACGGGGGTTATCGTACTTGTAGGAATTTTTGCCTTTGTTTTTGGGCTTAGCTATTTAAAATCCTCCCCACTGTTCGACAATAATAAAACATTTTATGCCGTATACGAATCCGTAGGCGGTCTACAATCGGGCACACAGGTTTCCATAAATGGATACAGTGTGGGCAACGTGACCAATATTGGTTTTAAGGACAGCTCAGGGAAGTTGCTGGTGACGTTTTCGGTGAGTAATGAGTTTGACTTTTCCCAAAATAGTGTGGCAGAGCTTTTTGATACCGGAATCATTGGAGGTAAAGGAATACAGATTGTTCCTGTTTTTGATGGGGCCCCTATTGCCCAATCAGGAGACACCCTTCAGTCTAAAATAAAGCCAGGTATTACGGAATTGGTCCAACAAAAGTTGACACCATTGCAGATGAAGGTAGAAGGTGCTGTGTCCCATGCCGACACTTTGTTGATGAACGTGAATCAGATACTGGACGACCCCACGAAAAGGGAATTGAAGGAAACCATTGTCTCACTGAATCAATTGGTTAAAGCATTCAAGGGTAGTGCGGATAAAATAAATGTACTCTTGGAAAACAACCAAGCACAACTGGACAATTCGCTTAAAAATGTAGATAAGATTACTTCCAATTTCTCCAAACTTTCCGATTCGTTGGCAAATGTGGATATCGCAGGAACCCTTACCAACTTCCAGACCACAGTGGATAAATTAAATGTCATCCTAGGAAAAATTGAAAAAGGCGAGGGGTCTTTGGGCAAGCTCAGCAAAGACGAGGTGTTGTACAACAATTTGGCTGAAGCTTCCAGAGAATTGGATTTGCTGCTACAAGACTTTAGGTTGAATCCCAAACGATATGTCAACGTATCCGTATTTGGAAAAAAACAAAAGGATTATACGCTTCCAGAGAATGATCCTGCCGATTCAACACAGACCCAGAACTAGGACATGATGGAATATTTGCCCAATATACTCTTTGCTATCGCCCTGATTGTGGGCATTGGTTTCTTTACCAAGAACGTTAAAAAATTGTCGCGAAACATAAAACTGGGCAAAGATGTGGACGTAAGCGACAATAAACCCCAACGTTGGAAAAACATGGTCCGTATTGCTTTAGGGCAAACCAAAATGGTGGTTCGGCCCATTGCGGGACTCATGCACATTATTGTCTATGTTGGTTTTATCATCATCAATATTGAGGTATTGGAGATTATTTTGGACGGGATCTTAGGTACCCATCGATTATTTGCTCCACTTGGCGCACTGTACGATTTTCTAATAGGTTCTTTTGAAGTTCTGGCCTTATTGGTCATTGTGGCTGTTGTGGTTTTTTGGATTAGACGAAATATCATCAAGCTGAAGCGGTTCATTAAACCCGAAATGAAAGGATGGCCAAAAACCGATGGAAACCTAATTCTTTATATTGAATTGGTGTTGATGCTGTTGTTTTTGACTATGAATGCTGCCGATTACCAGTTGCAACAATTAGGAGCGGCACATTATACCAAGGCAGGCGCATTTCCTATCAGTCAGTTTATAACCCCTTTGTTTGATGGTCTTTCCGTTTCAACACTTATACTGATTGAACGTAGCGCATGGTGGCTTCACATTTTGGGCATCTTGGCCTTTTTGAATTATCTATATTATTCCAAGCATTTACATATTTTATTGGCATTCCCCAACACCTATTATGGTCGAGTAAAGCCCCAGGGTCAGTTTACGAATTTGGAGTCTGTTACCAATGAGGTAAAATTGATGATGGACCCTTCCGTTGATCCGTATGCAGCTCCAGCAGAGGGCGATGGTGCAGGTGAACCAGAAAAATTTGGTGCATCAGACGTAATGGATTTAAACTGGGTACAGCTGTTGAATGCGTACACCTGTACGGAGTGTGGTCGATGTACCTCGGAATGTCCCGCCAACCAAACCGGGAAGAAATTATCGCCCCGAAAAATAATGATGGATACCCGTGACCGATTGGAAGAAGTAGGGAAGGTCATAGATGCCAATAAAGGTGAATTCGTGGACGATGGCAAACAATTGTTGAATGACTATATCACCCCAGAAGAACTCTGGGCGTGCACTACGTGCAATGCCTGTGTTGAGGCATGTCCCGTAAGTATTGACCCGTTGTCCATTATTGTGGAAATGCGGCGCTATTTGGTCATGGAGCAATCCGCAGCTCCGATGGAGTTGAACAATATGATGTCCAATATTGAAAACAACGGTGCACCTTGGCCCTATAATCAAATGGACCGTTTAAATTGGGTGAACGAATAAATCAAAAACTATGAGCGAGCAATTAAAGGTCAAGACCATGCAGGAATTTATGGCAGAGGGTAAGCAGCCAGAAATATTGTTTTGGGTAGGCTCTGCCGGCAGTTATGATGATCGCGCTAAAAAGATTTCACGGGCTTTTGTGAAGTTATTGAACAAAGCCAATGTGGACTTTGCGGTTTTGGGCACCGAAGAAAGCTCCACTGGAGATGTTGCCAAACGCGCCGGTAATGAATTTTTGTTTCAGATGCAGGCCATGATGAATATTGAGTTGTTGAACGGTTATGAAATAAAACGAATTGTAACCTGCGACCCACATTCCTTCAATACCTTAAAAAATGAGTACCCAAGTTTGGGGGGTAAATATGAAGTTGTCCACCATACGCAATATCTTAAAGAATTGATAGATAATGGTCGGTTGACCATTGAGGGGGAAGTATACAAGGGGAAACGCATCACTTTTCACGACCCTTGCTATTTAGGTAGGGCAAATTCTGTTTATGATGCCCCTAGGGAACTGCTTTCCAAGACCAATGCAGACGTGGTGGAAATGAAGCGTCACAAAAAAACTGCCCTATGTTGTGGTGCTGGTGGCGCACAAATGTTCAAGGAGCCGGAAAAAGGAGATATGGACATTAATGTGATGCGCACCAAAGAAGCATTGCAGACGCAACCAAGCATCATCGCCACAGGATGTCCGTATTGTAATACCATGATGACGGACGGAATTAAAGCACACGAAAAAGAAGATAGTGTTACGGTTTTGGATGTTGCTGAAGTATTGGCAAACTCCCAAGGATTATAAAATTTATGAAATGTCAGGTCGGGCCTACCTTTGTTGGCAGACAAGCGCAGTTGAGACCTTAATAGATAGATAGTATGCTAGTAGATTTCAATCAACTTCCAGATACATCCCGAATTTGGATTTATCAATCCAATCGTAGTTTCACTGAAGAAGAGCAACAGGAAATAGCCCAGAGTCTCTCCGAAT
Organism: Allomuricauda sp. ANG21; assembly: GCF_040705235.1. Lineage (NCBI taxonomy): Bacteria > Pseudomonadati > Bacteroidota > Flavobacteriia > Flavobacteriales > Flavobacteriaceae > Allomuricauda > Allomuricauda sp. ANG21. The sequence continues at coordinate 285,785 of NZ_JBFCVT010000011.1, forward strand.
TTTTGAAGGAATGGACCGCTCATGGTAGCGCATTGCAAGCCGGTTTTGAGATGAAGTATAATCGATTCATCGTTATTGGATTGGATCAGACCAATGCCAGTGCATCGGGTTGTTCCATTGACGCATCGGTACATTTTATCCAAAGCCTGGAACAAAAATATAATGTGGAACTTTTGGATCGAATGAACGTTTCCTTTAAACAGGGAGAATTCATTGCTTACAAGCCCTTAATAGACTTCAAAAAGATGGCCAAGGCGAAAGCGGTCTCTAAAAACACTGTGGTTTTCAATAATTTAGTGGCTACCAAACAGGAATATTTGGAAAATTGGGAAGTACCTGCCAGTGAGAGTTGGCATTCCCGATTTGTTTAGCTTTAAGAAGGAAAGACCGTCAATTCGAGTGATTTTTTGAGATTAATTGAAGAAAAATAGTATCGAAAATAGGTTTGGATCTCTTGCAATATCAGTTCTCGATACAAAATTCTTTTAGAATTCCACTTGAACTGACAACTACCCTTAAAAATTGATTTACTCTTAAATAATCCTAATTTCTGTACATTCTTCGATGAAAAGCAATATTTTTATGTGCTGTAAGTTGATGTCATAGACAAGATATTTATGCGCATAAAGTTCTATCTCCCCATATTCCTATTCTTTTATTTGCATGCAATGGGCCAAAATCATCCATTGGTCACTAAAGATTCCCTTGTTCAAGCCAATTGGGTGAAGGGGCAATACAACAGAATGACCTTGGAAGAACGTATTGGACAGCTGTTCATGGTGAGTATTGCTTCCAATCAAGATCAGGCATCAAAGGATAGGGTGAAAAAATTGATTGAGGACGAGGGCATTGGTGGGGTTATTTTCTTGGCCGGGGGTCCAGTGCAACAAGCAAAATTGACTAACGAATATCAAGCTGCTTCCAAAATGCCTTTATTGATTGGTTCTGACGCAGAGTGGGGAATGGCCATGCGGTTGGATTCCACCTATGCCTTCCCCTGGAATATGACTTTGGGGGCCATTCAGGATAATGCCATTGTGGAGAAAGTTGGGTATCAAATTGGCAAACATGCCAAACGTTTGGGCGTACACATCAATTTTGCTCCAGATTTGGATGTGAACAATAACCCACAAAATCCCATCATAGGCAATCGCTCTTTTGGAGAAGATCCCATAAATGTTGCCGAAAAGGGAATCGCCTTAGTAAAAGGAATGGAAAAGGCCGGAGTCTTATCCTGTGGGAAACATTTTCCAGGACATGGGGATACCGCTACGGACTCGCATAAAGCATTGCCCATAATTAATTCTACCCTGGAGCAATTGGATTCCATTGAACTGTACCCTTTCAAAAGAACCATGGAAAATGGGTTGAGCTCAATAATGATAGCGCACTTGGATGTTCCCAGTTTGGAAAGTAGGGAAGGCTACCCTTCTTCACTTTCCAATGCTATTGTTTACCAACTCCTTCAAGATGAGATGGACTTTAAGGGTTTGGTTTTTACAGATGCCCTTAATATGAAGGCGGTATCGGAATTTGCCCCCGATGGTGAAGTTGAATTACAAGCTTTTTTGGCAGGAAACGATATGCTTTTAATGCCCATAAATGTACTCAGTGCCAAGAAAAAGCTGATTGAAGCATACAACACCGGGGTCATTTCTGAAGAGCGATTGGCACATTCGGTAAAGAAAGTATTGATGGCCAAGTACAAAGCTGGTCTGTTCGATTATCGTCCTGTTGAACTCAAAAACTTGTATGAAGATTTAAATGACATTGAAAATGATGTGGTCTATGAAGAGGCGATTGAAGGTGCAATTACCGTAGCCAAGAATAATTTTTCCTTGATGCCCATTAAAAAATTGGACAATAAGAAAATTGCCTATGTGCAATTTGGGGACGATTCAGGCTCCAAGTTTCACGAAACACTTAACCAGTATTTTAAGGTTACAAAAATTGAAGCTAGAGATATTGCCGGGTACAAAAAGGAATTGGCCAATTACAACCTGGTGATCATCGGCTTTCACAAAAGCAATGAAAGTCCATGGAAAGGCTATAAATTTTCCAAAAACGAGCTGTTTTGGCTCGAAGAGATTTCAAGGTTACGGACAAGCAACACCATATTGACGGTATTTGCCAAGCCGTATGCACTCTTGGACATCCTTAATTTTGATACGATGGATGGGGTGGTTATTGGATATCAGAACAGTGAAATAGCCCAAGAAAAGGCGGCCGAAGTAATTTTTGGGGCGATTGGTGCAACGGGGAAACTCCCTGTATCCGCCCATGGGGAGTTTCCAGTCAACACCGGTGTTAATTTAAAACCTATTCAACGGTTGGGATATAGCATCCCTGAACGCGTTGGGATGAGTTCTTCTCAATTGGCCATGGTGGATACTTTGGTTCAGAATGGCTTGGATTCACTGATGTATCCCGGAGCACAGGTCCTTGTGGCCAGAAAGGGTAAAGTTATTTATCATAAGAGTTTTGGGAAACCTACCTACAATTCCCAAGAACAAGTCACAGCAGAATCCATTTACGATTTGGCCTCGTTAACTAAGATTTTATCGACACTGCCCTTGATCATGAAAATGGAAGAAGAGGGTAAGATAGCGTTGAACGATACTTTCAAGGAATTGGTTCCTGAGTATGAGAGTACCGAATTAAAGGATGTAACCGTTTTGAAGGCCTTGTCTCATTATGGACGTTTGCCGGCTTGGATTGCCTTTTATTTGGATACGCTGACCAAAGACCGCAGACCTTCCCCCGATTTTTACAGCCGTAACCCCTCTCAAGATTTTCCGTATCAGGTGGCGGACCACTTATATCTTACCAATGCGTATAAAGACTCCATTTACAATCGCATAGGTCGTCAAAGTCTAAAATCTAACCGATACCGTTATAGTGATGTTGGCTATTATGTTTTCAAAAAGTATATTGAAGATATCTATGGCAAATCCATTGACAATTTGATCAATGAATTTCTTTACAAACCAATGGGTTTGCAGTATACGGCATTCAATCCGCTCCAGAAATACCCTAAAGAGAAAATTGTTCCTACGGAAGAGGATGACTATTACAGATACCAGACCATTCAAGGCTATGTGCACGACATGGGTGCTGCCATGCAGGGTGGAGTAGGAGGGCACGCAGGTTTGTTCAGCAATGCCAATGATGTGGCCAAAATAATGCAGATGTACCTTCAGGGCGGATATTATGGAGGAGAGCGATTTTTAAATGAACGGACCGTAAAGAAATTCAACACCTGTTATTTCTGCAATAAGAATGTTAGGCGGGGTGTCGGTTTTGATAAACCACAACTTGAAGAAAGTGGCCCAACCTGTGGATGTGTTTCTCCTAAAAGCTTTGGGCATAGTGGTTTTACAGGAACTTACACTTGGGCCGATCCCGATGCAGAGCTTGTGTATGTATTTTTGTCCAATAGAACCTACCCATCCGCCACAAATACGTTGTTGATCAGGTCGGGGTTGCGAACCAGGATTCAACAAGCTATTTATGATTCCATTATAAATTAGACAACAAATATTGACTTAGATTTGTAGTCATGAAAATTGCAATTGTTTGTTACCCTACATTTGGTGGTAGTGGTGTTGTTGCCACTGAACTGGGTATAGCTTTGGCCGAGAGGGGCCATGAAGTTCACTTTGTTACCTATAAACAACCGGTACGTCTTGGATTATTGGGGAATAATATCCATTTTCACGAAGTACACGTGCCAGAATATCCACTTTTTCATTACCAGCCCTATGAATTGGCTTTGTCCAGTAAATTGGTGGATACCATCAAGTTGTATGGTATAGAACTTCTTCATGTGCATTATGCCATCCCCCATGCTTATGCGGGTTATATGGCGAAGAAAATGCTTCAGGAATACGGTATTTTCATTCCTATGATCACCACGTTGCACGGAACTGATATAACCCTGGTTGGGAAACATCCATTTTACAAACCAGCGGTTACATTTAGCATCAATAAATCCGATGTGGTCACATCTGTTTCAGAGGCGTTGAAACAAAGTACCTTGGATATTTTTGATATTGAAAAGGAGATTGAGGTCATTCCCAACTTTATAGAAAAATCCAAGTATAGTACTGATTATACGGATTGTCAACGCTCCTTGATGGCCAAGGAAAATGAGCGAATTATAACCCATATTAGTAATTTTAGGAAGGTAAAACGAATTCCAGATGTAATTAAGGTCTTCCATAAGATCCAAGAAGAAATTCCTGCAAAATTGATAATGGTAGGGGAGGGCCCTGAAAAAGAAAAAGCAGAGCAACTCTGTGACAATCTGGGGATGAAAGACAAGGTTTTATTTTTGGGTAACAGCACCGAGATAGATAGAATTCTTTGTTTTTCAGATTTATTTTTATTGCCCTCGGAAACGGAAAGCTTTGGATTGGCAGCGCTAGAAGCCATGATCAATAAGGTGGCCGTAGTCTCCAGCAATACAGGCGGAATTCCCGAGGTTAACAAAGATGGCGTCTCTGGGTTTATGTCCAATGTGGGAGATATTGACGATATGGCATCCAAAGCGTTGCAGATTCTTCGGGATGATGCTGTTTTGGAAAAATTCAAACAAAATGCCTACAATGTTGCTTCAAAGTTTGATATTGTACACATTTTGCCTCTCTATGAAGAGTTATACGAGAAAGCCTTTAAATCCCGCTTTAAGAATACCTTTTAGGCATGAGATTTTTAATGCTCTTATTGCTTGCAAGCTGTTTGCTTTCATGTAAAGCCCAACAAAAGATGGCTGGAGAAGAAATGGAAAACCTAGTTTTGGTGACAAGTGATGGATATAGTGGGATTGTCGAATATGAGGTGATGCTCATCAAGGATACCAAATCTCTGAACAAGTTCTATTCGCAAGTCAACAAAACCAGAAAACCAGGCCTTCCAGTGCCGATGCTGGATTTTTCAAAAGAAATGGCCATTGTGGTTTGTTTGGGGGAACAAAAAGGAGAACGAACACCTCAATTGTCCCAACTCAGTGAAACTGAAGAAGAACGTACAATAGCCATTGAGTTATCTGATTCAGAAAAGACAGAAAGTTACATTTCCTACCCATTTTACGTGTACAAATTGCCGATTTCTTCAAAAACGATTAATTTTCAAAAAGTCGGTTGGTAAGAGTTTTTTTACAACCGTTTTTACTTCTTATCGAAAATAAGCGCACTTGAAAGTGCAAAATTTATCGTTTTAAACGGTTGACCTAGCTTTGTTCTTGATAACCTCAAATCTTACATAATGAATATTTCTAGATTGTCCTACGTGGCTTTGGCATGTATTTTAACCACATCTACTTTTTCACAAGAGCCGGAATTGGAGTTGACCAAGAAGGATAGTATTGTAAATAGCTATTGGCTGGTGACTTTGGGAACTAATTTTGTAGATGACTCTGGTGATGAATTTGGCGAACTGTTTGATTTTAGTGAAGGCTGGAACGCTGTTCCGTACCCATCCCGAATAAGTATTGGGCGTTATTTTAAAAATGGAGTGGGTCTAGAAGCCATTGGAACATACAACAAATACAAGGAGGGAAAAATAGTTGATAACGTAGTCAATCCAGAGGATGTGGATTATTTTGGTCTTGACTTTAGAGTAAGTTATGACCTTAATAAGATTTTGGGTGAGACTGGTTTTTTTGACCCCTATATAGGTATTGGAGCGGGGTACACCGATGCAAATAATCAGGGTAGGGGAACGTATAATGCCATAATTGGTTTTAGAACATGGTTTTCTGACCATTGGGGGCTTGATTTCAATTCCACTGGCAAGTGGACCATGAACACTGAAAACTCAACCAACCACATTCAGCATGCTGTAGGAGTTGCATACCGTTTTGAAGTTGAAAAGGAATTATCTCGCAAGGGTAAGGAAAAATTGGCTATGCTCAAAGAATTGGAGGAAGAGCAACAACGTGTGCAGGATTCCATTGCAAAGGCTGAGGAAGAAGCCCGTTTATTGGCAGAACGTTTGCAAAGAGAAAAAGAAGCTGCAGAACTGGCAGCCGCCGAAAAAGCTAAAAAAGATGCTGAAGATGCAAGACGTGCCGCGTTACAGAATAAAATCAACAATTTGGGCAATGTTTACTTTAAGCTAAACTCATCTTATCTCACTTCCAAAGACAAAGAATTATTGGATAAATTGGTTGCTATCATGCAGGATGAACCAAATATTACCGTTAAAATTACAGCACACACAGATTCTAGGGGAACTAAACCGTACAATCAATGGTTATCGGAGCGAAGAGCAGAGCGCACGGTGGAATATGTGGTATCTAGGGGTATTTCAACGAATAGAATCAGTCATGGAGCATTTGGCGAAACCCAATTGGTAAATGATTGTGAGGATGGGGTTCGATGCACAGAGGAGCAGCATTCAAAAAATAGGAGGTCGGAATTTGAGATTGTAGAATACTAATTGAAGGTAAAAACGAGGACTATTCATAGAAAAGAGCCGAGCTACATTTGTAGCTCGGCTCTTTCATTTAAGATTAAAAAGAAAATATCATTTAAGGGTTTATATTCTTTATCGGCATCATCCTGTCACATTTTGAAAACATAAGCCCCCCAACGAAGCTGTTATGATGGTCAACTGAATTTTCACCATTGAGCCATGCTATATAAATAGCAGGAGTGTTTATGCCTGCTTCATGTGAAAATGGGTATCCACCTCCAAATCGCGGATTCATTTCCAAATAGAATACTTCACCATCTTTGACAAAAAAGTCACAGTCCATATTACCTATATGCTTGGTTTTTTTAGCGATGGTTTCAGCTATTTTGGAAAAGTTGTGGTCAATCACTGAAATGGCTTTGTCCGTTTCACCAGATCTCATGGCTATTTTTTTTCGGATAAAAGAACCGTAATGATTGCCTTTAAAATCGTTTAAGATGTCTATTCCATATTCATCACCTTCTATTTTTTCCTGAATTAAAATACTTTTTTCAATATCACTGGAGCTCGCATTTTTTAATATTGACTTCTGAATCTTAATTCGCTGTAACTGATAGGCAAGTTCAAGTTCCTCTTCGTTTTCAACAATATCAATGGCAATTGATGCACTTCCCCATCTTGGCTTAACAATCAAGGGATAGTGAAGTTCACCTTTGTCCATAGCATTCTTGGCATCCTTTAAAGTTAAAAACGTTTTTGGGGTGCCAACACCAATTTCCTTAAAATAAGTAAATGTTTTCCATTTGTCAAAGGCAATGTCAATCACTTCTGGGTCGGAAACTATGACTTTGGCTCCCAACGATTCCAATTCATCTTTATGCTCAGACAGGAGAGGAAGCTCTAAATCATTCAGAGAGATAATGGCATTGATTTTATGGGACGCAACAATTTCCTTTAAATGGTCCATATACCCAGAGTCATAAATGGGAGGGACTTTGATGGCTACATCGGCATCAACAAGTGCGGGAGCAGTCAATTGGTTATCCACTGCGAACACACGCCCATTTCCATCTAGCGCATCTTTAAAATAATTGATCAAATAGTTTCTGCGACCTGCACAGGTGAACAGAATGTTGGTTTTTCTCATTGAATGGTGTTGTTTGGCTATTCGATTATGACCTATGTTTTAAAAAGGAAAGATTTAGGTTCCTTTATTTGAAACTTTGAATATACTAATCTTGTCGTCATAATCAATTTTCAATTATCCAAGGTCGATATATGGTTCAAAAAAATGGATAAAAGTGTGCTTGACAAGTAATTATGTATTGCTTAAGGTGTATCTTTTTTGGAAGGACCTATGTTCTTGAGTGGTTTTTTTATACTATTTTATGGATGATTTATGTTGTTTCATAAGCGAACGACCAGGATTTCCTACCATGGTTGTATGGGGCTCAACTGTTTTAATGATTACACTGCCCGCTCCAATGAGTGCCCCTCTCCCAATTTCATCGATATTGGACATAATTGTAGCCCCAATACCAATGTAAGAGTGTTCTTTGAGCGATAGATTGGCACCAATATTTACGCCTGAAGAAATAAAGACGCTATTTTCAATGGTTACGTGGTGACCAATCGTGGATCCTATGCTTATCATCACATAGTCTGAAGTGACCGTATGTGGCATTATTACGCTGCCTGCCAGAATATAATTGGCCTCACCCAGTTGTACACCGGGTCCTATTATCGCGGTATGATGGATGAAATTGGGGATATTGTATCCTAATCTTTTGGATTCGCTTAAATACTTTTCACGGACAATATTATCACCTATGGGACAGTAAACATTGTTTATCCACTCTTTAAAACTGTTTTTTTTAAGACTTTCAAAGTCGCCAATAACGGGAATACCCATTATCTCCTTTCCCCACAGATTGGGGTCGTCGTCAATGAAACCAATAATGTCTATGCCAGATTCAATCATGTATGAGGCGTAAGTTTGGCCATAGGTTCCAGCACCAATAATTACGGATTTATCGTTCATTTCTTTGGGGATTAAATAAATGATTGGAATACTTTGGAAAAGAAACTTTGTGTTAACCCTTTTCCCCGATATGGAAAAATTGAAAAACGTCCAGGCTCATTAGTATTTGGGTTTTCTTCATGATATTTGGCATTTGAGGTTAAAAAATGGGGCAAAATTTTAAAGAATTCAATCTTTATTAATTACAAATTACGTTAAAAATTCGGGATTTTAAGAATGAAAAGGGCATTAATTTTAGCCTTTTCCAGTAGGATTTTTGACGCAATCAGACAATAAGATCCACAAGTCACCTGACTTAATTATAGACGAATTGAGTAATCTTGTTTTTTCTAATTCATTCTGTCCAAGAATTTTATCTTTGGAAGCGCTTTTGGCAAGGGTGACATTTAAAGTATTTTTTTGCGTTTCATCGATAATTTATGCCAAAAAAATTGACTCGGTACAAAGAAGCATATTTTTGTTCTAAACCCCTGGACTCTCAACTTTAAATGCTCTTTGTAAATGTTTAAAAAATTACTTCTTGCTTCACTACTTTTCGGAGTTTCAAATACGTTTGCGCAAAACTTATATGACGACTCCAACGCTGCTTCACCAACCAACGAATCAAATACGACTACAGGTTGGAACGGAACCGCACTTCTATTTTCAGACAACTCTGATGCCCAATCTGGAGCTTTCTCCATTCGAGCGGAGTCCAATGGCAACAATGGGACTTATGTACAATACAGTTTCGATGCAGTTGTAGGTCAAACCTACACTGTTACGATTTGGGCTCGGGAAGGAGCCCAATCCAACCAACCGGCCTTTGCCAATTGGCAGGGATTAAGTGGATTTAGCACTACCGCTATTACTGGTGGTAACTGGGTTCAATATGTATTTAATGTTACGGCAACGTCAACTACTCCTGGCATTAGAGTATACACAAGTCCTTGGTCGGCAAGATTAGTTGCTGGAAATGCTGTTCTGGTTGATAATATTACAATCCTTCCTGAAGGTGCTACAACCGACACGGAGGCGCCTAGTGCCATCACGGATTTGGCCTCCTCGAACACGACATTGACCACCACGGACCTTACCTGGTCGGCCTCCATGGACAACGTAGGGGTGACCAATTACGAGGTGTTCAGGGACGGGGTCAGCATCGCCAATACGGGCACAGCCACGACCTTCAACGCAACGGGCCTTACACCAGGCACCAGTTATGATTTTACGGTGTTCGCCGAGGATGCCGCCGGCAACACCTCTGCGGTGAGCAACACCGAAACAGTGAACACTTTGCAGGCACCCGATACTGAGGCACCGAGCGCCGTCACGGATTTGACCTCCTCGAACACGACATCGACCACCACGGACCTTACCTGGTCGGCCTCCACGGACAACGTAGGGGTGACCAATTACGAGGTGTTCAGGGACGGGGTCAGCATCGCCAATACGGGCACAGCCACGACCTTCAACGCAACGGGCCTTGCGCCAAGCACCAGCTATGACTTTACGGTGTTCGCCGAGGATGCCGCCGGCAACACCTCTGCGGTGAGCAACACCGAAACGGTTAACACTTCTGCGGGTACAGGGATTGTTGACTATACTTCTGAAAATGCTAATTTGATTACAGTTGATTGGACCGCGAGGGATTTGTTTGCGGACAGGAATGTGGGTATTGGAACAACAGATACGCAAGGTTACCGTTTAGCGGTTGCTGGAAACGTAATTGCGGAAGGAGTAAAAGTAGAGCTACAAGGTAATTGGCCAGATTTTGTATTTACTGATGATTTTAATCTTTTGGACTTGACCGAAGTGAAGAAATTCATTGAAGAGCATGGTCACCTCCCCAACATTCCAAGTGCTGAACAAGTACAGGAAGAGGGAATTGATTTAGGTGCAATGAATGCCAAGTTATTGCAGAAAATAGAGGAGCTTACCTTATATATCTTATCGCAGGAGGAAGAGATTAAATCCCTAAAGGAAGAAAATGCAGTAATAAAGGATATAGTCAACCGACTGGATATATTGGAAAATAGCCAAAATAATAAAACAAAAGATTAGAGAAATAGGACTTCTTTCCAATAAAAAATAGAATATGCCCAGTTTATCTTATATGAAAAAAAACGCTTTGATAATTGGTTTGATTGTGAGCCTTTTTTTGGTCCAAACTTCGCTTGGCCAAAGTATTCGAAAAGGATTTGACGAAATGACAGATTATGAAATTTCTGAACTGGTAGATGCGCTCTACGAAATAAGGAATGGTCCCGATCTAATGAATGATTTGGCAAATTTCCACGGGCAGTTCTTCAATTTTGATAACACCGCGGATCCTACACGACTCGATTTACATTTTAATTTACCTGATGAATCAAGTAGGGAAATTTTCTTGGCTTGGCACCGAAGAATGATATTTGAAGTTGAACAGGCTTTGCAAGAGGTAAATCCAGAAATAAGCCTTGGTTATTGGGATTCATCCATATATCAGTCCCCAACTGATGCTTTATGGGATGAAGACTTTTTAGGGAGTTTTAATACCAATTGGAGTTTGGGCAGGAATTTAGGATCAAATGGTCCGCTTCCTACGGCCACAGATGTTTCCAATTTAATGGCAATGAATGACTTCCTCATATTTTCCAATGAATTGGAACGTCGTCCCGTTCACAGAGGTGCGCACGTCTGGACAGGAGGAGCCATGCCAACCCCACTCTCTCCAAGAGACCCGGTATTTTACTTTCACCATTCATTTGTAGACAAGGTGTGGCAAGATTGGGAGGAAATACATCAGAGTTCATCCTATATTATCACCTCAATGCTTCGTTATGACGGAACGTATGTCTTTGACGGTCAGACTTTGCCATCAGTTGACCCAAATGATATCACTGATTCCAGGGTCTATGGTGTTTTTTATGCAGAAAATCAGCTTGCACAGTTGGACAACTATATCGTTAGCAACACCTACAATCCAGAAGAGATTTTCTATTACCAATTTACTATAGACGCCGGGGACAATTTTTTGGTGCCTGCCGGTGCAGTGGCACGATTTGAGTCTGTGAATGAAATAAATCTAACCCCAGGGTTTGAAGCGGCTCCCGGATCATCGTTTCAAGCCGTTATTGATACCCAGAATGCAGGTGCTGGTAAAATAGCCCCTTTGTTTGCCCAAAACCGGGAATACAAGCCGTACCCTTTCTCCGAAAAGTTGTTTGAACCCATTGTTTGGGAGGAGGGAGGAGATCTTTTGGATGATAAGCCTATTATTATTTCTGCTGCTCCAAACCCCTTTACGGAGAAAATAACCATTAAGTTGAATAAGCGTAAGGATTGTGTGATTGAAGTCTTCAATATGATGGGAATGAAGATTAAGGAGGAAGCGTTCCAGAATACCGATACAATGGTGATAAAAAACCTCTATGGTTTATCGTCTGGATTTTATGTAATCCGGGTTACGGATGCCAATGGGGAAATTCTCGTGGTAAAAAGAGTTGTTAAGATGTAAAAAACTCCTTATAAAGAGAACATAAAAAAGGGAGCTAAATTTCAGCTCCCTTTTTATTGCTCATAAAAGTATAAAGAACTCATTTTTTATGGTTCCCCATATCGTGATCCAAATGAATGCTGTTGGGGTCTCTATATTTACAACATTCCGGTAACTTATCATAGACCTCTTCTGAAGCAGTAAATCCTTCAGAATCATGACCAACCTCAGCAATCCTCTCTTTAATAATATCAACAGAACATTTTCTTTCGTCAATAATGGCCTCAAAAGCTTTGGTATCTGGATTCCAGGTAGCATATTTCACACCCTTTAATTTAATGGCAGCTTTTTCGATGCGACTTTTACACATACCACAGTTTCCCTTTACCTCAAAAGACACAGATTTGTTCTTGTCCTGCGCATGTCCTGAGCTCATTACCATTAGAGCTATAAATGATAGTAAAATCGTTCTCATATACGTATTGGATTAAATTTTATATCTGAAACCTAAAAAATAGGTGCTTTTCAATACAGGACCATATAAAAGTGTGCTATCAAAATATGGTCCAAATGGGTCATTGCTCGATAGAATCGGCATATTTTGGGTAAAATTACCCATGTTTTCACCCCCTATATAACATTCAAACTTGCTTGAAAACACTTTGGTTACCTGAGCATTCATAATCAAGTAGGATGGTGAATAGGTGGGTAATTGATATTCATCTGGATTGCTCATAGTGTTTGGTAACCGTTGACTGCCCAACCAATTGGCGGTAAAGTCGAATCGCCATTGGCCTTCACTAACTTTTGGTGTCTCATAGCCAAGATTGATAAAAAACCGATACTTTGGCTGTAAGGGTCTTTCTAGAGAGCCTTCTACATCATAATCCGTAACCACATCAAAAAATTTGTAAGTAGATCTTAGATAAAAATCTTGAAGGATTTCATAGTTCAAGTCTATCTGCAGACTATTTGAATAGCTATTTCCAGTAAGGTTGTAAAAAGAAATTTCTCCAGGGGTTTCCCAATCCACCACCACCTGATCAATAAACTGTGTACGGTAAAAGTCAATGGAAAAATCCAAAACCCGGCTCCACACATATAATTTTTGGATAAAACTTACCCCATAATTCCATGCCTTCTCTGGCTTTAAGCCATAGTAGTTTCCATTACTTTCTGTAATTGCAATTTGTCTTGAAGAAGCAAATAATTGTTGATTCTCCGCAAAAATATTGGCACCGCGTTTGCCTCTGCCAAAAGAAGCCCTAAGACTGGCTTTATCCCAAAGTGAATACCTCAAATGAAATCGTGGTGTAACAAAGGTTCCTAGATTGTTATGTTGGTCAATTCGAAGTCCTGACTCAAAACTAAGTCCTTCCAAATTGTCATACGTGTATTCAAAAAAGGCTCCCAAGGAATTGTCATAACGACGGTAGGGCGTCTCATTTACCAACTCATTAAAACCATCATAAGTAAGACTTACTCCTGTCTTGAATTTGTGCAGGGTACTCCCAATGATACTGTTGAATATGAGATTGCTGTAAAATGATTTATGGTTGATGTCATAAACATTTAAGCCATAAAAAGCATCTTGGTCATGCGTGGTATAGGTTGTCTGAAAACCAAAACTTTGATAGGGAAGATCAGGAAATACATAGCCCAATTTGGCAGAAAGATCCAGCCGGTCTGTGTTGATGACACTTCCCCAAGCATTGGTGGTCAATTTATCCGTATTGACATTAAAATCAGTCTGTCCAATTTCCTTAGTATCTCCCAAATATTGAATATTGGCGTAACTGACCCACCCACTTTCAGGATTTAAATATTGCCAACGATTCATAATATTTATCTGTTTTGTCAATGGGGTGTCTAAAAAGGAATCACCATTATTGTCAATATAGCCATTCCTGAGGTTGGAATGGACATATAGGCCTACGCCAAGTTCGTCGGATAGGCTATGGTTAAATCGGGAATTAAATTCGTACCGCTCATAATTATTGGCGTACATGTTCAGAAAAAAACGCTTATCCGTTAAAGGTTTTACCAACTCGGAGTTAATATGTCCGGAGATGCTTTCAAAACCATTTAGTACACTTCCTGCACCTTTTGTTATTTGAATGCTTTCAATCCATGATCCAGGGGTGAAAGATAACCCAAACACTTGTGAAGCTCCTCTAATGGAAGGCATATTTTCTTGGGTGAACATAAGGTAAGGACTGTTTAGTCCCAACATTTGAATCTGCTTGGCACCTAGAATGGCGTCAGATACATTTACATCGACTGCAGGATTGGTCTCAAAACTTTCAGAAAGATTGCAACAAGCAGCTTTTAACATCTCTCTGCTATCCACAGAAACCACATTTTGTACCTTGAACAGTGATTTTTGAATAGGGGCCACCTCTTTTTCCACAACCACCTCGTCCAAGACCACATTAGGATATAATACAATATTGCCTAAATTAGGTCGGTTCACCGGAATTGTATCCGACCGATACCCCATAAGGCTAACAATTAGTTTTTTAGAATTAAGGTTAAATGGAATCTTGAAATTTCCCAATGAATCTGTGGTAGTGCCCTCTGTACTATTGGCCCAGTACACATTTGCGTAGGGCAAAACAATGGTTTTCCCCTTATCATTGTACTCAAGAACCTTCCCCACTACCTGAATTTGGGAATGGCAAAATTTTCCAACAATCATTAAGGAGAAAATCAGGAGAAACCTCATTTCAGCGAAAGTGATTTTATACACAAATCTACTGCATTAGACACTCATTGCATGATTATCGCCATGAATTTAACAGTCATGTGCAATTCATAGATTTTTTTGGAAGTTAACAGAATATTGATTTTTAATGCTTTGCTTAGCAGTACTTTTAAACAACTGTACATATCACTATGAACTTCATTAAAATTGGTTTCTTGGTCGTATCATTGATGCTTTGTTTTCTTGATGCCAAATGCAAGGATGAACATAGGCCATCTCAAGAAAATGTAACCAAAATAAGGGTCATCAATAATAGCGGACATCAATTTGAGCATGTTACCTTGTTTTCAATGAAGTTTGGGGATTTACAGCCTAATGACACATCGGAATATAAAATATTAAATTATGATTCCTTGCGCGATGACCCTTTGATTTATGCCGTTATGGAGGGTGATAATTTGGGAAGATATTTAAGAATACCAGATAAAAATATAAGACACTATACCTATGTTATGGATAGTGTAAGTAGTGGTATTTTATATGTGAGCTCTTTTGAAGACTCTGTTGATTAAGAAGTTCTATCAATTAAAATAAACGTACAACTAAATTAATATGGTCAAAGTTTTGGAACAGTTGCGAAATGTTGCTTTTTGGTCCTTGGATGCAATCAAGGGTGGTCACATAAGGAAACATTGTTCGGAAATTAGAATGGTACTGAAAGCTCCCGAGTCTGATGAATCGAGACTGACACGGGAAAATAACCTTGATAGGTTATTGGAGCACGCTGTACATACAGTTCCATTTTACTATGCCATAGAAAAACGACCATATAGCCTGCAAGATTTTCCCATTGTTGAAAAGGAAACTATTCAAAAAAAGTTTGAACTATTTAGAAGTGAAGTACATTTGAACGGGTACAATCATGAAGTTACCACCAGTGGATCTACTGGAAAACCTTTTAAAATCCTTCAGAACAAAGACAAAAGGAACAGAAATACCGCGGACACATTTTTCTTTGCGCAAAGAGCTGGATTTAAATTAGGCTCAAGACTGTACTACCTCAGATTATGGGATAAGCAATACAAAAAAAACAGACTACTGACCCTTCTCCAAAATATTGCTGCATACTCGGTAGATGACCTTACAGAAGCGAATTTGGCCAAGCTGGTACATGAGCTGGAACATAGCTCATCCAATAAAAGTCTGTTAGCATACACTTCTGCCTTGAACACGGTCTCCAAGTATGTTGAGCAACAATTGGGAAGGTCTTTACATTGTAAATTCGACTCCATCATATCTATAGCCGAAGCTTTGAATCCAGGTGTAAAGAGTAGGGCGGAAAAATATTTGGGCACTGAAGTTGTCTCCAGGTACTCGAACAGCGAAAATGGAATATTGGCCCAGCAAAAGGTGAACGATGGTACGGGGAACTTTGAAATTAATTGGGCGAGTTATCATGTGGAATTACTGGATTTGAATGAAGATAAACCTGCCAGGCCTGGTGAAACGGGTAGAATAGTGATTACAGATCTTTTTAATTATTCCATGCCCATGATACGTTACGATACCGGTGATGTGGGTGTAATGGATTATGACCCGGAAAAGCAAGCTATTGTCTTTACTAAAGTTGAAGGAAGAAAAATGGATATGTTCACCAATACAAAAGGGGACTACATATCTTCTCATATTATTCATCACATATTGCAGTTTAAGGGTATTGAACAATTCCAGTTTATCGAGGAAGAAGATGGTGATTATACAATAAAGTTGAAAGTTTCTCCTCTTTATGACCGGAATGATGAGGGAAGGATTCGAAATAAGTATATGGAATATTTTGGAGAAGATGCCATAATACATGTAGAGTATGTGGACGACATTCCGTTGTTGCCTTCAGGGAAAAGAAAATTGGTGATCAACAAAAATAAGGGGGCAATAAAACAATCATCCCCTCAGTTATCCCCCAAGATTTGATAGGGGCTATGCCAATAGGAATTTAGGTTTAATTTAAGCTTTAGGTTTGTTCATTCTTTCCTCATCAAAGCTTGGCATACCGGATTCGTTATCTAATGCAACATCTTTTCGTAACAAAACCTTTAGGGCGGTCTTAAATAAGATTTTCATATCCAAGGCGAAGGACAGGTTTTGCACATACTCTATGTCCTTTTGGAGTTTTGTGTCCCAATCTATAAGGTTTCTACCAGATACTTGAGCCAAGCCGGTAACCCCTGGCCTAACCGTATGCCTAATTTTTTCCTCTTCGGTATAATAGGGTAAGTACCTCACTCGTAAAGGCCTAGGACCAATTAAACTCATGTCGCCCTTAATGATGCTTAATAGTTGGGGAATTTCATCCAGTGAAGATTTCCGTAAAAAAGTGCCAAATTTGGTGACCCTTAACTCATCAGGCAAAAGTTTTCCATCATTATCGGTTTTATCCGTCATGGTTTTGAACTTTAGAATCGAGAAAACCTTCTCATTTTTTCCCGGTCTAGGTTGAAGAAAAAATGGTTTACCATTGTTGACAAAGAGCAGAACGAACCAAATAATAATGAAAATAGGAGATAACAGTACAAATCCAATAACCGCCAAGACCAAGTCAAGTACTCTCTTCAAAAATAGCTTATACATTACAAAAAGTTGAGTTTTGGTAATAACGTCGCTTTTGTGAAGCCATTGTATCGGGACATTAAAAAGTCAGTGTAATTTATCTTTAAGTCAAAATTAACAAAATGTTCTGTTTGAAAGTAGGACAAAGGCTTGGATATTAATAAATGTTAAAATATCTTGCCGTTCATCGATTTTCGGGTATCGACGAAATCCATTTGATCCTAAAATCACGTACTGGATGTGTATTTCATCGAATAATTTAGTTTTTGGACGAAATAAGTTTGAAGAAGTACTAATTTTAAAACCCGAAATCTCGTTTTAACCCATGAAGTTATCTTATTGTACCCCACGAGCCATGCTATTTTTGGTCACATTAGTGTTATTTTTTTCATCTTGTGCCAAAGATAGTGACCTATTTGATGAGTATGTAATCGAACCTGACGAAGAGGTTGTTGAACCTGGAGATCCAGATCAAGACCCGGATCCAGATGAAGATCCGAATCCAGATGAAGACCCAGACCAAGACCAAGATCCAGATGAGGATCCTTTTGACGGGATTGACTTTAGTACACCTGACAATCCTGAGAACACCAATAAAATTGAAGGAACTTATACGCCTACATCCATGGCAGATATTACCAATCCTGCCAATGCCAATTTAAAAGCAGTCATTTCCCAATCTTTCAATTGTAATTCCTGCACCTTTGCCGCTGGTCAAACCATTGAACCTGCAGGGGGTGTTATTTCTGGTTCCAATATTAATTTAAATGGAGCTTATATAGAAAATACCTATAAACAAGCGTTTGCTCCTTCAGTTACCTTCAGTGAAACATACAATGCCTCTAGGGTAAGCCCAGAAACGTTTGGGGCCAATGCTGGGGATAATTCAGATGATACAGACGCCATTGATGCAATGATCAACAACGTTGAGTTGGCTGTAACTGCCAATGGAGGTACCTACATAAAAAATAGGCCTACAAATTACAGAAGATCAGGTATCTTGGATTGGAACATGAATGGCGCAGTTCTTAAAGTTACTAGTGCTGCCGGTTTCAATACAGGTCAAGTTTCTGTAGATGCTGTTTTTGATATCACCAATTTATCACCGACCATTTACAATGGAGAGTTCGACGGAACAAATACCTATGGAAGACTGTTTTATTTGCATGGTCAGGAATATTTTAGGTTCCAAGATCTTTATGTGCACAATTTTTATGCATCTACCACCTACCGCGCAGTTGCTTTCAGATTTACCATAAACGCTTCAGAATCAGGATTTAAATATGGTGAATTTTCCAACTGTGTAATTGACCAGATTGTAGCCCAGGGTGATGGAAATTATAACAATGCACCTGCTGGTATCTCAAAAGGATGGTGGTATACAATTTCAGGTATCAATTACAGTGATCCTTTTACAGTATTGCACACCAACAATAAAGTCACCAATATTATTGGTGATGATGCTGAAGCATTCTATGCAATTCAAGGTGGAGGTTCACTTGATCACGATAGCAAATTTGTTTTTGACAACGAGGATTACAGATATTGTACAAGAAGGGCAATTAAAGCCTGTGTCTCCAATGTGGAAATTAAGAATAGTTACTTTGAGGAGATTCCTGAATCCATGTTTAACTCTGCCCAACAAATGGGGACTATGATTGACTTTTTTAGCACCCAGAGCAGTAATCTTATTCAGAACATTTATGTACATGACAATGTTATTAGAACTGTCCCGGGAAGTGACGCTCACTATTACCTTCTGTCGATGACCGAGGTTGATGGAGCTGTTATCACCAATAACACCTTTACCATGGAGACCACCGGAAATTATGGAGGTGTGCGGTTAGGTTCCAACACCAGTTCATACAATGGAGCACTGAAAAACATCAATATTACAGACAATGTGTTTAACAATTGCTATGTGAACGCCATGTACAATTATGCTCCGGTTGCCAATGAACCCATTAATGTGGATGGAAACGTTTTTAATTTCACCGCATCCCAAGGAATTGATATAGGTGCAATGCGTTTCTCACAGAATAGTGGGAGCCAAGGCTATGTTAATTTCATAAATAACGACATAAATGTAGACGCCTCATCTGCAAATGGTATTAATGGTGTCATTGCCAGCAATGGTGTTGATGTGGTTGGAGTTAATCTTGAAAACATCAATATAAACTACTCTAATTCGCAATCTTCAAGACCTTTTGGTTATTTAAGAGGTAATTTCAACAGTAGTAACACAATCAAGAATTGTAACCTTACTGGCGCCAGTGGTATAAACGCCTTAGAAGTGCTCGGCGGAACTCAATCGGTTCAACTTATAAATAGCACCGACGCTAGCGGAAACCCCATTACCATAAAATAGAAATTTAATCAACAAACTCACTTTATAGACAAAAAAGAGAAGCTTAACTAAGCTTCTCTTTTTTTTCGATTATAGGTCGTGCTTTTAATGGATTATTGACTCTCCATCCAGAAAAGAATACATTTCATATAATAATACTTGTCATATAGGGTTTAATACACATCTTTGTAATTAAATTTCAAAAACGTGGCAAAAAAAGCATTGATTACTGGGGTGACCGGACAAGATGGCGCCTATCTTAGTGAATTTCTTCTAAAAAAAGGGTATGAAGTACATGGTTTAAAAAGGCGTTCTTCCCTTTTTAACACAGACCGTATTGATCACCTGTACCAGGACCCACATGTAGAAAACAGAAATTTCATCCTACATTATGGGGACATGACTGACAGTACCAACCTAATTCGTTTGGTGCAAGAAATACAGCCCGATGAAATATACAACTTGGCAGCAATGAGCCACGTTCACGTAAGCTTTGAGACACCTGAATACACAGGAAATGCAGATGGTTTGGGTACACTCCGTATTTTGGATGCCGTTCGATTATTGGGATTAGGTGAGAAAACCCGGATTTATCAGGCCTCCACATCAGAACTATATGGAAAAGTCCAAGAAGTACCACAAAGTGAGACAACACCATTTTACCCCCGAAGCCCATATGCTGTGGCAAAAATGTACGCATACTGGATTACGGTAAACTATAGGGAGGCCTATAATATGTATGCATGTAACGGGATACTTTTTAACCATGAATCACCCATTCGAGGAGAAACTTTTGTGACCCGAAAAATAACAAGGGCCACTGCCCGAATCGCATTGGGACTTCAGGACAAATTCTATCTAGGAAATTTGGATGCTCAGAGAGACTGGGGCCATGCTAAGGATTACGTACGCATGATGTGGATGATTTTGCAAGCAGATGAACCTGAGGATTGGGTAATTGCAACTGGAAAAACAACCCCAGTTCGTGACTTTGTGCGCATGAGTTTCAACGAAGTGGGAATTGAATTGGAGTTCAAAGGAAAAGGTGTAGATGAAAAAGCCTATGTAAAGGCATGCCACAACCCAAATTACCAACTTGAAATTGGTAAAGAAGTGTTGGCCGTAGATCCACAGTATTTTAGACCAACCGAAGTCGACCTTCTGATAGGGGATCCAACAAAAGCAAAAACCAAACTAGGTTGGATACCCGAATACGATTTGGAAGGATTGGTAAAGGATATGATGAAAAGTGACCTAAAACTGATGCAAAAAGAACAATACTTGAAAGAAGGAGGCTATCGCATTCTAAATTATTTCGAATAAGTATGGAATTGAATGCAAAAATCTACGTGGCAGGCCACAGAGGATTGGTTGGAAGTGCCTTGGTCAAAAATTTAAAATCCAAAGGCTATCAAAACATTATTGTTAGGACACACGCAGATTTGGACCTGACCGATACTACGTCGGTAGCTGGGTTTTTCGAGAAAGAAAAGCCGGAATATGTTTTTTTAGCAGCGGCCAAGGTGGGGGGCATTGTAGCGAATAACACCTATCGAGGTGAGTTCATTTATGATAACTTGATGATTCAGAACAATGTGGTGCATCAAAGCTATCTAAATGGGGTAAAAAAATTAATGTTCCTTGGAAGTACCTGCATATACCCCAAGAATTGCCCCCAACCAATGAAAGAGGACTATTTATTGACCGATATACTGGAGTATACAAATGAACCGTATGCGATTGCAAAAATTGCGGGCATCAAATTATGTGAGAGCTATAATTTGCAGTATGGTACTAACTTTATATCAGTAATGCCAACCAATTTATATGGTCCCAATGATAATTTTGATTTGGAAAAATCCCACGTCTTGCCAGCGCTGATTCGTAAAATTCATTTGGGTAAAGCTTTGGAGAATGATGATTGGATCACCATAGACCGCGATTTTGATCAATTGCCCATTGAAAATGTTACGGGTAAGAGCACTAAAGAAGAAAAAAAGGCCATACTTAAAAAATATGGGGTAGAAAAGACTGGAGAAGGAACCGTAACTGTAGAGATATGGGGCAGCGGTAGACCTAGACGTGAGTTTTTGTGGTCTGAAGATATGGCTGATGCTTGTGTGTTTTTAATGGAGAATAGAAACTTTTCCGATACTTATGCCAATGGGCAAAAGGAGATAAGAAATACACATGTTAATATTGGAACAGGTTTGGATATCTCCATAGCAGACCTTTCCAATTTAATAAAAGAGCACATAGGCTTTAAAGGTCATTTTGTATTCAACACAAACAAACCGGACGGCACCATGGAAAAGCGTACCGATGTAACCAAATTGAACAACTTAGGTTGGAAACACAAAATTGAAATTGAACAGGGACTTTCTTTGATGTACGAACACTATTTAAATTAATGGACCCTAGAGCAATAGATTTGGTAATCTAACAATACTTACATTACACTTGATAGGCAAACTTTCTACGTTTTTAAACAAGAATTCGGGTTTCACCAGATACCTCAAAAATACCTCATGGTTAATGGGGGAAAAGGTTTTACGTCTTTTAATCGCATTGAGTGTTGGGGTATGGGTAACTCGGTATTTGGGCCCCGAACAATTTGGAATATTAAGTTATGCCCAAAGCTTTGTTGGCATTTTTAGTGCACTATCTTCCTTAGGACTCAACGATATCATAATTCGCGAACTGGTTAAATCTGAAGATAGAAAAGAGCTGATCCTTGGATCTTCCTTTGGTTTACAGACTTTGGGATCCTCCGTAATCATGTTGATACTTATTGTTAACATATATTACAATGATAATGAGCCGTTGACCAATAAAATCATTATAATATTGGGACTGCTTACTTTCGTTAATAGTTTTAATGTTATCGCATCCTATTTTCATAGTCAGGTGAAGAGTAGGTTCTATGCAATGGCCGGATTGGTGGGTGTATTTATTTCTGCCCTGCTGAAAGTATATTTGATACTGGGGGGCTATTCATTGATTTATTTTGTTTATGTACTTGCCTTTGATGTAATTTTTCTGTGTTCAGGTCTTGTCTGGTTTTATATGAAGTCTGGGCAGTCACTGTTTGCTTGGAAATTTTCTTGGCCCATGGCCAAAAATCTATTGAAGGATGCATGGCCATTAATTTTGAGCGGAATCATTGTTTCCATCTACATGAAGATAGATCAGGTGATGATTAAAGAATATTTGGGAAATAGCGAAGTTGGCCAATATTCTGCGGCGGTGCGACTCAGTGAGGCTTGGTATTTTATCCCGACCATAATTTGTAGTTCATTGTTTCCGGCCATCATTAATGCGAAATTAAAAGATGACACATTATATATGGAGAGGCTTCAAAAGCTGTATAACCTAATGGTTGTGCTAGGAGCTGTAATCATTGTGCCGGTATTATTGTTCAGTGATTGGATGATTAATATACTCTATGGTGAGGCATTCCAAAGATCCGCAGGGGTATTAAATATCCATATTCTGGGCAGTGTGTTCGTTTTCCTGGGTGTGGCAAACCAAAAATGGTTTATAAGTGAGAATTTCCAAGCATACAATATCATATGTTTGGGAATAGGTATGCTTGCCAACATAGCTTTAAACATACTTATGATTCCCAAGATGGGGATTATGGGCGCGGCATACGCTACTTTGGTTTCCCAATTTATGGCATCTGTCTTGGCACCTGTATTATTTACAAAGACCCGTAATTCATTTTATATGATGTTAAAGGCTTTATTTTTTGTGCAGGTTTTTAAGAAAGGAAAATTGGTGTAGAAGCAAAAAAATCTCCACATGTTCGGAGCAATTTTTGACCTGAAAATGAGTTGTTTAAATAGTCCGTTCAATTCAATAAACAGACTGATCGGAAGGATAGATATAAGTAAAAACCGAATAAAACAAACCAAATAATATGTGTGGAATATTAGGAACCGTCCCCGCCTCAGACCAAGGACTATTTAAAATGGCTTTGGATACCCTCACACACCGGGGCCCTGATAGCTACGGTATTGAGCATATTTCCGAAGAGGTTTCGTTGGGACACCGCAGGCTATCCATCTTGGATGTTTCAGAAAATGGCCATCAACCCATGTTACATGAAAGCAAAAGATATGCAATCATCTTCAATGGGGAGATTTATAACTTTTTGGAAATACAACAAGAACTGGAACTGTTGGGCCATAGATTCAAATCTTCTTCAGATACCGAGGTACTTTTAAAGGCCTATATTGAGTGGGGAGAGGATTGTGTATTGAAGTTCAATGGGATGTGGGCTTTTGCTATTTGGGATACAGAGACCAAACGCCTTTTCATGTCTCGAGACCGATATGGCAAAAAGCCATTGTTCTATGCGCAGGTCAATGGAAAATTTGTGTTTGCGTCAGAAATGAAGGCCATTTTTCCATTTATGGATCGGCTGGAGGTTTCGGAAGACTTCCACTGGATGAAAGAACACATTTTCTTTTACGAAGCTACTGAAAAATGTCTCATAAAGGGAATAAAACGGTTTCCAGCAGGACATAGTGGTCACCTGGATAATGGTCAATTGAATCTGTATCGCTATTGGAATACACTGGATCATTTAGTGGAAGTGCCAAAGACCTATCAAGAACAGGTGGAGCACTTCAGGGAACTGTTTATGGATTCCTGCAAACTTCGAATGCGCTCAGATGTGACCATTGGAACCGCACTGAGCGGTGGATTGGACAGTAGTGCCACAATAGCCGCCATGGCCAATTTGGCAAAAAACAATAACAGCTATTCCGATGACTGGCAACACGCATTTGTGGCATCGTTCCCAGGAACACCTTTGGATGAATCCCATTATGCCAAAATGGTTACCGATCATCTGGGCATTGGAGCCACATTTGTTGATATAGATCCCTTAAAACATTGGGATAATCTAGAACATTACTTTTACCTGTTCGAGGATCTTTATATTACCTCTCCTTTGCCCATGATTATGTTATACCAAGCTGTAAAGCAAAATGGCACTACCGTAACCTTGGATGGCCATGGGGCTGACGAGTTACTGAGTGGGTATCAACAAGGCACTTTGGAAAGTCTATGGGATGCCCGTTTCAGTCCAAGACATACACATGACATTTTGAACATTTATCAAGGGTCTATCAATGAAGATAAAGTTCAATATGATAGAACAGGTAATTGGAAATTGTATTCGAATTATATGGCCAAAAAGTTTGGTAAAAAGGTGCTTGGAAGGAAAATGCCCTCCAGAGATAACAATCATCCAAATTTCAAAAAACTGGACAATCTTACTCAGTACTTGTATGCAATGTTCCACGAAAATATTTTACCCACACTGCTTAGAAATTATGATCGATATGCCATGATCAATAGTGTTGAGATACGAATGCCTTTTATGGACCATAGGATAGTGAGTTTTGTGAATTCCTTACCGTATTCAAGTAAAATTGGGGATGGATATACAAAACGTATTGTAAGAGATGCCCTTGACCCCTTTTTGCCCAAAGAGGTAACATGGAGAAAGTCTAAAATTGGGTTCAGCTCTCCCATAGTGGATTGGATGCAAAATGATTTATCGGACTGGTTTATGGATGTGACACATTCACGTAATTTTCTGCAATCAGAGTTGGTTTCAGATCCCGTGTCTTTGCAGAACCGAATAAGCGCAATTGTAAAAGGTAAAAACCACAACTTTACGGAGGCTCAAAAATGTTGGACGGATTTATCTCCTTACATTTGGGAGAAAGCCATATTAAAGAAGAACCTAGTAAAGGTTTAAAAGTATCCGCGGGTATTTCTAGCCTTAACGTATAGAAACATAACATGGTCAACACTATTAAAAAATGGGTGCTCTCTAGTTCCTTACTTACGAATACAGCCATTTTTTTTAGACGTATTTACCTGAAAAGAAAAAAAGGTATTGTCTACCATAAAGGTGCATTCATTGGGTTTTCGGTAGATTGCGAAGGAAAGAATGCTTTTGGCAAGAATAGTTCCCTTGTTTCCTCGGCCATTGGTTATGGTTCTTATTTGGCTGAAGGGGCCATGTTGGCCAAAAGCAAGATAGGAAGATATTGCTCCATAGGTCCAAACGTCAAATGCATTTTTGGTAAGCATCCGGCAAGCACATTTGTATCTACCCACCCCTCTTTTTTTGCCTTAAAAACCCCAGTTGGATTTACGTATTCGGATGCACAATATTTTGAGGAATTTGCTGAGCCGCATAGCAGTGGCTATAGCATTACCATTGGCAATGATGTCTGGATTGGGGCCAATGTATCGCTTATGGATGGGGTGACCATAGGAGATGGGGCCATAGTGGCGGCCAATGCTTTGGTCACCAAAGACGTAGAACCTTATTCCATTGTTGGTGGAGTGCCCGCCAAAGTAATTAAAAGACGATTTTCAGATGAACAGATTGCATTTCTTTTAACCTTCAAATGGTGGGATAAAGAGGCAGCATGGATAAAGGAAAATGCGAAAAAGTTCAGAAATATTGACATATTTATGGAACAACTAACAGAAAGCTGAAATGAAAATTCCCATAGTAGTTGTTGCCTTCAATAGGCCCAGGTCATTGACAAGACTTTTAAAATCATTGGACGAGGCCGCATATCCGAATGAGGATATAGATTTAATAATTAGCATTGATAGGGCAGAGGATAATCAAGATGTTTTGGCTTTGGCCAATGCGTTTGAGTGGAAATATGGCATAAAGAAAGTAGTATATCAAGAAGTAAACCTTGGCCTGAGAAAGCATATTTTAAAATGTGGAGATATTAGTATGGATTATGGGGCGGTCATTGTATTGGAAGATGATCTGTTCGTTTCCCCAAATTTTTATGTTTTTGCAGAACAAGCGTTGAATTTTTCCTTAGCTGAACCAAACATTGGTGGTATATCATTATACAATCATCAGCTCAATGTGCATTCACGGGATAATTTTTCGCCTATCCAAGATGGTTTTGATAACTGGTATTTTCAATTTGCCTCGTCTTGGGGCCAGGCGTGGACCAAAGAACAATGGTCTAGATTTATGGAGTGGTACAATGCGGAACCAGCTATTGATGATAATGAAAATGTTCCGGAATATGTCAGAAGTTGGTCCCCAAAATCTTGGTTGAAATATAATATTACGTACTTAATAGAAAAGAACCTATTTTTTTTATATCCAAAAATATCGCTGACCACCAACTTTAGTGATGCAGGGACTCATGTGGGAAACGACAGTACTATTTATCAAGTTCCTTTGGATTATGGAGCCAAAAAAGACTATAAATTTTCAAAGGTTACTGAATCCACATCAGTATATGACGCTTTTTATGAGAATCTACATTTGTCTGATGCGGTAGGTGTGCAGAAAGATGAACTTTGTGTGGATTTACATGGGATTAGACCTGTTCAAGCCAAGCGCTATCTACTGTCGCCCAAGATTTTGGATTTTGCAATCATTACATCGTTTGGAAAATCGTTGAAGCCCCATGATGATAACGTCTTACGGCAAATTGATGGACATGAAATATTTCTTTATGATACTAGAGTTCCGTTAAAAAACAAGTATGACGTTGACTTTGAAAGAAAGGTCATGTATAATTTTAAACAAATTCCTTTAAGATATACCCGGGTGTTGTTTGTTAGACAAATTTTTGCAAAACTTAAAAATCTATTTAAAAAACTGGTAAAACTAGGATAAAGTGCTTAAGCAGATAAAAAAACTGGGGATTCCATTAGTGGCATTGTTTTTTATATACCTATTGAATCCAATGGGGTTAAATATTTTGGTTGGTTATGCCTTGTTGCCATTAGTGTTGCTCAAGAGGAATTTTCTGGTGGGGAATAGTGATACCGGGCTCTTATTGCTCTTATTGTTCTCATTGACCTATGCAGCTTTTTTCTCTTTTGACCCAATAGCAGGCAAACAATATATTATTGTTTATGCTCTTTTTCCAGGATTATTTTATCTACTTGGCAAATATTTTGCAGAAAAGCTCAAGGACAATCACATACACCTGCTGCTGTTTTTGTTGATTTCTTCATTGATTTTCTCTTTCTCCGCGGTTCTTTCGGTTTTTACGGATATACTTGAGAACGGCTATAATATTGTAGACCGAAATCTACCCAATTATTGGACAGGAAACATTATTCCTGCTACGATTATGGGGTCTTATTTTACGTTGATCATGGCCTTGCCCGCTCTTTTGGTTCCTCACATTAAGAAAATTAATATTATCCATAGGGTTGGTTTGCTATTCTACTATGTGGTAGCAATGGCATGCATATTACGTATAGGCAGTCGTACTCAAATAAGTATAAGTTTAATTACGCTTCTGTTTTCTTTGATTTATGTGATACCACGCCAGTCCTTGAGACGAAACCTGTTTATGTTCCTATTGTTTTTTCTGGGTACTTTTTATTTATTGAATACCGTAAGCTTTGATTTAAATCAAGATTGGTTATCAGCCTTTGCCAATAGAATGGAAGATGGTAAAGATGTAGCATCTGGCGGCGGTAGGACGGGACGTTGGGTAAAATCAATGGAGTATTTGTTTGAAAAGCCCCTGGGATGGAGTGAACATGAGTTTGGGCACTCCCATAATCTTTGGTTTGATGTTTTGAGGGTTGGAGGATTTTTATCCTTCTTTTTTCTTCTATTTTTCACTACAAACGCTTACAGTACCGTTTTTAGGGCTATCAAAAAAAATAAAAAACTGTATGCCTTCAATAACCAAATGATTGTCTATACTATGGCATTCTCTTTGGTTTTTATGGTAGAGCCCATCTTAGAAGGCATGTTCGATTTTTTCGCTTTTTTCTGCTTTTTTATTGGGGCGGTCAAAAAATATAATACCGATTATCCCGTAATTGAGTAAGGTCATCCAATAAATGCATTTCCCTTATAAACGATGCTTTACTTTTACACTAGTATTGAAACTAAATTAAGCAAACATTGACCATTATCCCCAAAATGAACAAACTTGCTGTACTTCTTACATGTTTTAACCGAAAGGATAAGACCATTGCAGCCCTAACCGCATTGCACCAAGCATATGAAAATGCGGAAAACGATTGGACGATGTCCATATATTTAACCGATGACGGTTCAACCGATGGAACATTCCAAGCCGTTTTGGATAAATATCCAGAGGTGAATATTTTAAAAGGCAACGGATCGTTGTATTGGGCTGGAGGGATGAGAAACTCATGGCGGCAGGCTGTGAAAAGCGACTATGATGCCTATTTGTTGTTAAATGATGATACCTTTGTATATCCTTCACTTTTTGATAAAGTAAAATCGACACATTTGCATGCTATTGACAATTTTGGAGAGGGCGGAGTTTATGTGGGATCTACTGTGGATTCAAAAACTAAGAAGCTTACCTATGGAGGATCTGTTTTCACCAATCGATTTCTAGCTACCATGAAGCGGTTGCAGCCTGGAGAACAACCTATTTCGTGTGAGTTGGGCAATGCCAACATTATGTGGGTCAGTAAAAATGTGGTTGAAAAAATTGGGATTCTCTCAGAAGGATATCTAC
Source organism: Allomuricauda sp. ANG21 (assembly GCF_040705235.1). Taxonomy (NCBI): domain Bacteria; kingdom Pseudomonadati; phylum Bacteroidota; class Flavobacteriia; order Flavobacteriales; family Flavobacteriaceae; genus Allomuricauda; species Allomuricauda sp. ANG21. The sequence continues at coordinate 314,891 of NZ_JBFCVT010000011.1, forward strand.
ATGGAATGGCCGATTTTGATTATACCATGAAAGCTACCAAGAAGAATTTACCAGTATTGGTTATGCCCGGAACTGTAGGAGAGTGTGTCAATGACCACAGCAACAAGTATGTTAAATTTGCGAAGCTCTCACTAAAAGAGAGGTATAAAATGTTGGTAAATCCCATTGGCTTCGATTTTAAATCCCAGTCTCATTACATGAAAAAACATTTTCCAATTCGATATCCCTTTGTCGTCCTTGCTGGATATTTTAAGGTACTTTTGCCCAACATTTATTACAAATTTTTATACGCGAACAGAAAAAGCTAATATGCCAAAAAAGAATCTAATCGTCTTTGGAACCAGACCGGAGGCCATAAAAATGGCACCACTGGTAAAGGCCTTTCAAAAATCAGAACTATTTGAAACCAAGGTTTGTGTAACTGCACAGCATCGCGAAATGCTTGATCAGGTTTTGGACTTTTTTGATATTACACCTGACTTTGATCTCAACTTAATGAAACCGGGACAGAATCTCTATGGGTTAACTGCGGCCATAATTACCAATATGCAACCAGTATTGGAGTCCTATAATCCAGATTTTGTCTATGTGCATGGAGATACCACGACTACCATGGGTTCAAGTATTGCCGGATTCTATTCGGGTGCCAAGGTATGTCATGTTGAGGCGGGATTGAGAACATTCAATAAATGGGCGCCCTTCCCTGAGGAAATTAATAGACGTATTACCGGACATGTTGCGGACTTTCATTTTGCACCGACCAGAACATCATCGCAAAACCTTAAAAATGAAGGAATTGATGAGGCTACAATTGAAATAACAGGTAATACTGTTATTGATGCTCTTCATGATAGTGTGGGACGTGTAAAAACCTTGAATACTCCAGAGTTGAATGCACTGAAGGCCAAGCTTACTCCCAACAAAAGGATTATTTTGGTTACAGGGCATCGACGAGAGAACCATGGTCAGGGGTTTATAAATATTTGTTTGGCACTTAAGGAAATAGCCAATCAATATGACGATGTTGAAATTGTTTATCCTGTGCATTTAAATCCTAAAGTTCAGAAGCCGGTTTATGAGCTTTTAGGAGGTATGGAAAATATAAAACTTATAGATCCATTGGCCTATCCAGAATTTGTATGGTTAATGAACGAAAGTTATCTGGTAATTACCGATAGTGGTGGGGTTCAGGAAGAAGCCCCCAGTTTGGGAAAACCGGTATTGGTAATGCGAGATACCACAGAACGCCCAGAAGCTGTTGAGGCAGGTACCGTCATTTTAGTGGGAACCGATACTAAAAAAATAATCGATGAAACCTCCTCCCTGTTATCAGATAATGACAAATACAAAGCCATGAGCAAACTTCATAATCCTTATGGCGATGGCGAGGCATGTAAACGTATTATTGAATTCATGAAAAATCAAATATAATGTCAGAAAAAGCAGTAACAATGATGGGTTTGGGCTATATAGGCCTGCCCACTGCTACATTGATTGCAAAAAATAAAACTATGGTACATGGGGTTGATGTGAATCCCAAAGTTGTTGAAACCATCAACAAAGGAAAAGTACACATTGTAGAACCGGACTTGGAAGAAGCTGTGTCCAAAGCTGTAAATGATGGGTACCTCAAGGCAAGTCTGGAGCCCAAAAAAGCAGACGCATACTTGATTGTGGTACCAACGCCCTTCAAGGAAAAAAATGAGCCGGACATTTCGTATGTGGAGGCCGCTACCAAAGCGGTTATGCCTTTATTAAAAGAAGGTGATCTCTATATCATTGAATCAACGTCACCAATTGGGACCACCGAAAAAATGCGGGACCTTATTTTTGCTTCACGTCCTGAATTAAAAGATAAAATTTATATGGCGTATTGTCCAGAAAGGGTATTGCCGGGCAATGTAATGTATGAATTAGTGAATAATGACAGGGTCATTGGGGGTATTGATCAAGAATCTACAGAAAAGGCTACAGCATTCTATGCCAGTTATGTAAAAGGAGAATTACATCCCACAAATGCACGGACAGCGGAAATGTGTAAGTTGGTCGAAAACTCTTCAAGAGATGTTCAGATTGCCTTTGCTAATGAGCTTTCATTGATTTGCGATAAGGCAGACATCAATGTATGGGAACTGATTAAGCTCGCAAATAAGCACCCCAGGGTTAATATTTTACAGCCAGGCTGTGGGGTAGGAGGCCATTGTATTGCCGTAGACCCATATTTCATTGTTTCCGATTACCCAATGGAATCCAAGATCATAGGAACAGCACGGGAAATCAACAACTACAAATCTTTTTGGTGTGCCGAAAAGGTACAGACCGAGAAATTAAAATTTGAGTTGGAATTTGGGTATAAACCTAAAGTTGCATTAATGGGATTGGCCTTTAAACCAAACATAGATGACTTAAGGGAATCGCCCGCAAAATATATCGTTCAAAAAGTATTGCAGAACACCAACAATGAAGAATATTTTATTGTGGAACCAAACATTGAATCACACAATGTATTTAAGTTGACCGATTACAAAACTGCGTATGAACAGGCTGATATTGTGGTCTATCTGGTAGCACATAATGAGTTTAAAAGCCTTTCCAAAGACTCAGGAAAGAAGATTATTGATTTTTGTGGGGTGCTTCAGGCATAACGATTGTTTAGAATCCGTTGCATTATGAAAACGCTAATTGTTTTGGCCCAATCATTGGAACAACCTAGGGTGGTAAAAAGAATAAATCAAAAGACAAAGGAATATGATAAGATTCATGTCTACGGTTTTACCAGAAATGTCCATGCTGTGCAAAACCAAAATATTTTGGGCGAAAACAAGAATATTTCAGTAACCATTGTAGATCAGATAAAAAACCAACAATATGTTCGTAGAATTATCAGCTTTATCAAGCTTATATTCCTTATTTACCGAAAATATGGTCTTAAAAGAAAAAGCTTATATGTCTTTGGCCTTGATTTAAGAATTTTAAGCACATTTTTGATCAACTCAGATGTATATTACGAAATAAGTGATATTGTTTGGCTTTATTCCAGTAAAAACAAGCGTAGAGTCCTAGGTTTTCTTGACAAATATCTAGCTGGTAAATCACGAAAAGTGATTTTTACAACTAAAAGCTTTTATGACGCCCACTATAAAAAACACATAAACGAAGAGCAACTTATTATCGCAGAAAATAAGTTAGAGACCTATAGTAGAGTGTTTCCTGTTGACAAAATGTACAAAGACCGAATAAGAATAGCTTATATAGGAGCTTTTAGGTATGTTGATATCATTGAAAATCTTATGGAATATGTATCTGGTAATAAAGAGGTTGTGCTTAATTTTTATGGAGCTACCCACGAGGGTAGGTTAATGAATTCAATAAATGCGGCCACCCAAGATAATCCAAATATAGTCTATCATGGACCCTTTAAGAACCCTGATGATTTAGAGCGCATTTATGGAGAAAATAACCTGAACTTTGTGGTTTATGATAATACATTGGAAAATGAAAAGGTTGCGATGCCCAACAAATTCTATGAATCTGGGTATTTCAATATTCCAATTGTATGTGCAACCAACACTTATGTAGGTAAAAGGGTTGTTGAGCAGGGAATGGGGTGGACAATAGACACGGATAAAGAGTCGATTTCTAACTTTTTGGATAATATTTCCACTGCGAAACTGTTTGAATATCACGAAAGAATAAAAACATTGGACAAAGCTCTTTTTGTAGCTTAGATTTAAAAAATAGTAAAATGTTCAAAGGCAAAACATTATTGATAACAGGAGGGACCGGTTCTTTTGGGAATGCCGTCCTAGATCGTTTTTTAACCACTGACATTGGGGAGATTCGCATTTTCAGTCGAGATGAGAAAAAACAGGACGATATGCGGAATCGTTTAAAGAACCCCAAAATTAAGTTTTACATTGGAGACGTAAGAGATTTCAATAGTATTAACCATGCCATGAAGGGGGTGGATTATGTTTTTCATGCAGCAGCATTGAAACAAGTGCCATCTTGTGAATTTTTTCCTATTGAGGCCGCAAAGACCAACGTTTTTGGAACACAAAACACCATAGATGCCGCTGTGGCCAATAATGTGGAACGGATAATTTGTTTGAGTACGGATAAGGCAGCCTATCCCATCAATGCCATGGGAATAAGTAAAGCTTTGATGGAAAAAGTAGCGGTTGCAGCTTCAAGAAACATTCCTAATGATACAACCAAAGTTTGTCTAACCCGTTACGGCAATGTTATGGCGTCTAGAGGTTCGGTAATACCCCTGTTCGTTGATCAGATCAAACAAGGCAACCCTTTAACCGTTACCGATCCCAATATGACACGGTTTTTAATGTCTTTGGAGGATGCAGTTGATTTGGTACTTTTTGCTTTTGAACATGGAAATCAGGGTGACCTTTTTGTAAACAAGGCCCCTGCCAGCACCATTGGTGATTTAGCTAAGGCTGTCCGCGATATCTTCAAGGCAGACAATGAAATCAAGGTTATCGGTACAAGGCATGGAGAAAAATTGTATGAGACTTTGTGTACCCGGGAAGAAATGCAGAAAGCAGAAGATATGGGCGAATTTTACCGTATACCTGCAGATAACCGAGATTTGAATTATAGTAGATACTTCTCAGAGGGTCAAAAAGACATCAATGCCATAGAGGATTACCATTCACACAACACAAAACATTTATCAGACAAAGAACTTGTGGATACATTGATGAACTTGGGGTACATCAAAGAACAATTAAATGCTTAGCAATTTTATCATCAATGTAGAAATTTTTAAGGACAGCAGGGGCACCATGCGTTTTGCAAATGCCTTTAACATGGACGAAATAGTCAGGTTTTATGAGATCGCACCTGCAAATCAAGAATATATTAGGGCCTGGCAAGGACATCAACAAGAAAAAAAATGGTTCCACTGTTTGTCTGGGGCGTTTGTGATCAATTTGGTTGAAATTGACGATTTTAGTGGCCCAAGTCCAGACGTTACCCCACTAAGGTTTGAACTGAACGCTATGGAACCCAATATTTTGGCAGTACCTAGCGGTTATGCTACAGGAATTAAAGCATGCTCAGAAAAAGCTCGCTTGCAGGTTTTTTCCAATGTAAGCTTAAAGGACTCGTCAGAAGACGATTATAGGTTCCCTTTAGAAACGTGGAAGGCAATATGGTAGAAATTATGAAAAAACATATAGTTGGAGTTACCGGTCAGGCGGGATTTGTAGGCAATCATTTGTATACCACCTTGTCACTACGGGATGACGTGGAGTTGGTGCCTTTTGAACGTTCTTTTTTTGAAAATCCTTCCGCATTGTCCGAATTTGTTTCTAAGTGTGATACAATTGTTCACCTCGCGGCTATGAACAGGCATGAGGATGCAAATGTAATTTTTAACACCAATGTGGCACTGGTGGATAAATTAATCACTGCCTGCGATACAGCATCATCATTACCTCACATTATTTTTTCGTCTTCTTCCCAAGAGGTAAAGGATAATCTATACGGAAAATCAAAATTGGAAGGTAAAAAACAGTTTATGGCCTGGTCTAAAAAGACGGGAGGAAAGTTTACTTCTTTGACCATTCCCAATGTTTTTGGGCCATTTGGCAAACCTAATTACAATTCAGTGGTGGCCACTTTTTGTCATAAAGTAGCCAACGGTGAAGAACCCACCATTATCAATGATGCCCAAGTGGGACTTATCTATATCAATGATTTGGTAAAGGTGTTTATTGATGCCATTTTTGGCGATGTCAAATGTATTGCTTTGGACAACAACAGCTTTGAGGTTGATGTTGAACCAAACCATCACATCAAGGTTTCCAAAATATTGGAGCTGCTACTAAAGTTCAAATCCGATTATATGGGAAATGGTGTTTTTCCCAATTTAGAAGATTACTTCGAAAAGTCCCTTTTCAACACCTTTCGCTGTTATGTGCCCGTCGATCACTATCCTGTCAAGTACACAAAGCATACAGATCCAAGGGGAGCGTTTGTGGAAATAGCCAAAACACAGACCTCGGGCCAGTTTTCGTTTTCCACCACAGTTCCAGGTATTACCCGCGGTAACCATTTTCATACCCGTAAAGCGGAACGTTTTGCCGTAATCAGGGGCAAGGCACGAATCCAGCTACGGCGAATTGGAACCAATGAAGTGATTAATTATGACCTTGACGGGGAGGAACCGGCATATGTGGACATGCCAATTTGGTATACACACAACATAACAAATACGGGAAAAGAAGAATTGATTACCTTATTTTGGATCAACGAACCTTACGACCCAGAGGATGCAGACACCTATTTTGAAAATGTTGAATAACTTATCCTAAACTAATACTATTGAAAAAGCTTAAAGTTTTAACCGTGGTTGGCACAAGACCTGAGATTATACGCCTTGCTTGTGTTCTCAATGCCTTGGATGCCAATGAAGCCATAGATCACACGTTGGTCCATACAGGGCAAAACTATGATTACGAGTTAAATGAGATATTTTTTGAAGACTTTGGTATTCGAAAACCAGACCATTTTTTAGGTGCTGCTGGAAAGAATGCCACAGAAACCGTTGGTAATATTCTTATCAAGATTGACCCGTTACTTGAGGAAATCCAACCAGATGCCTTTTTGGTTTTGGGCGACACAAATTCCTGTTTGTGTGCCATTCCAGCAAAAAAACGGAAGATTCCAGTGTTTCATATGGAAGCGGGAAACCGATGTTTTGATCAAAGGGTGCCTGAGGAAACCAATCGAAAGATTGTGGATCATGTAGCTGATATCAATCTTACTTATAGCGATATCGCAAGGGAATACTTGTTGCGTGAAGGACTTTCTCCAGATAGGGTGATTAAAACCGGGAGCCCAATGTACGAAGTACTGCATCAGTTTAAGAGTAAGATAGAGGCTTCAAAAGTACTAACGGATCTACACCTGGAAGAGGGAAAATATTTTGTTGTATCCTCGCATAGGGAAGAGAACATCAATAACCCAAAAAACTTTGAGGGACTAATGGAGTCATTGAACCGTATTGCAGAGGAATACGGTTACCCGGTGATTGTTTCCACCCACCCAAGGACTCGGAACATGTTGGATGCAAAGAAAGTGGTTACCCATAAAAATATCCAGTTTTTAAAACCCTTGGGCTTTTCGGATTATAATGCACTTCAAATCAACTCTTATGCTGTTCTTTCGGACAGTGGAACGATTTCAGAGGAATCCAGTATTCTTAATTTTAGGGCATTGAACATTAGAGAGGCGCATGAACGCCCAGAGGCCATGGAGGAAGCTTCTGTTATGATGGTAGGTCTTAATCCAGACCGAATTTTACAGGGGCTTAAAGCTTTGGAAAAACAAAAAAGAAATCCAGAACGTAATTTTAGGGAGGTATCCGATTACCAAATGCCCAATGTGAGCGAAAAGGTGGTTCGTATCATACTCTCTTATGTAGATTATGTAAACCGAGTGGTATGGCAGAAATAAAGAAGGTCATTTTCCTTGGTCTAGGGTTTCCCAATGTTGAAAAAAGAAATTTTCTGTATTCATGGTTGATGTTGGAGTTTAAACGTCAAGGACACGATGTACTGGTATTGACCGCAGATGATAATAGAAAGCATTCTGAAGTTTTAATGGAAGGTGGCTTGAAAGTACTAAGAGTCCCTTCTACTTCACTTTTTGGAAGCAATAAGCTGGTAAAGGGTATTTCCAACGTAATGTTGCCCTATTTATACAAACGTGCTTTGAAGAAGCATAATATTGCGATGGATTTTGACCTTATCTTGATGCCCACGCCTCCCATAACGTTGATCGATGTGGTCCTTTGGATCAAAAAGAAATCCAATGGGAAATTGTATTTGATTTTGCGTGATATTTTTCCGCAGAATGCCGTAGACCTCAAAATGATGAAACCAAAGGGTTTCATCCACTCATTTTTCCGTAAAAAGGAAATAAAATTGTACCAAGCCTCAGATTATATAGGCTGTATGTCTAAAGCGAACGTGGATTATGTAAAAAAACACAACGCATATCTAAACCCGCAAAAATTGCATTTGCTTCCCAATTGGGCAGAGTTGGCCGAGATAGACTATGCAGATCCTAATGCTACAAAGGCTCAATTTGGTCTTGAGGGCAAGATTATTGCCATTTTTGGTGGGAATATGGGAAAACCGCAAAAGCTGGAGAATATCATCAATTTGGCAAAGGAATGCCAAGATTTAGAGGACTTGGTCTTCTTTATGGTTGGTAGGGGAACCGAAAAACCGCGAATTGCCAAAATGGTCAAGGATTTTGGGCTTACCAATGTGATTATTAAGGATAGTCTGCCAAAAGAAGAGTACAATAATTTGTTAAGTTTAGCAGATATTGGTCTTATTTCCTTGAGCCAGGATTTTACCATTCCAAATTATCCTTCAAAAGTGTTGTCCTATTATATGTTTAAGAAACCTGTTTTGGCCTCCGTGGACATTAATACCGACTTCGGTACAGACCAAGAGAGAATTCAATGTGGATTATGGTCTGAGGCTGGTGACATTGATGCTTTTAAGAAAAACATGATGAAGCTTTATAAAGACGAAAACTTGAGAAAACAATTGGGTGAGAACGGCTATCAGTACGTGACCCAAAATCTCACTACCGAAATCGCATATAAAACCATAATGTCGCAGTTATCGCAATAACACTTATGACAAAAAAAAGGCCGTCAACTTATTTTGACGGCCTTTTTTTATAACAATTACTGTACTGGGTTTATCGGGAAACCTGTTTTCCTATCTGGTAGTATGTAAATCCAAGGCCCTCCAATCGATTACTGTCAAATTGGTTTCTGCCATCAAATATTATAGGCTCCTTTAAACTACTTTTTATTTCCATGAAATCAGGAGACCGGAATTCTTTCCATTCCGTCAACAAAAGAAGAGCATTCGCCCCGGAGAGCGCACTATATTTTGAATCAGAATAAGTTACACCAGGCACATCTTTCAAATAGAAGGTCTGGGCTTCATGTACGGCTTTTGGATCATAGGTTTGAATCTTTGCTCCCAGTTCGGTCAGTTTTTTAATGATATAAATAGAGGGTGCTTCTCTCATATCGTCTGTTCCTGGCTTAAAGGAAAGACCCCATACGGCAAAGGTTAGTCCGGAGAGGTCTTCTCCAAAATGGGCAATTACCTTATCTGCTATCACATATTTTTGACGGTCGTTCACATCTTCCACTGCACTCAACAATTGTGCTTGATATCCGTGTTGTTCTGCTGTTTTCTTCAATGCCTTGACATCTTTTGGAAAGCATGAACCACCATACCCGCTACCTGGGTAAATGAAGCTATAGCCAATGCGACTATCCGATCCAATACCTATTCGTACTTTATTGACATCAGCACCGACCAATTCGCAAATATTGGCAACTTCGTTCATAAACGAAATCTTGGTGGCTAGCATGGCATTGGCAACATATTTTGTCATTTCGGCTGATCGAAGATCCATGACCAACATCCTATCCATGCTACTCCTAAAGAACGGAGAGTAAAGTTGACGCATGGCTTCTGCAGTTTCTTTATGGTCCGTACCAACGACCACACGGTCTGGCTTCATAAAATCGCTAATGGCATCTCCTTCTTTGAGAAACTCAGGGTTGGATACCACATGGAACTCAATAGTGACATTTCGTTTGGCCAATTCTTGTTCAATAACAGTCCTGACCTTGTCTCCGGTCCCTACAGGAACGGTGGATTTATCCACAACAATCAATGGAGTGCTCATATGTTGCCCTATTTCCTTAGCTACCTGCAGCACATACTTAAGATCTGCGGAACCATCTTCACCCATGGGCGTTCCCACAGCAATGAACACCATATCGGAGCCATGCAAACATTCCTTTAATTCGGTATGGAACAGAAGGGTTTTATTGGCAACGTTCCTCATAACCATAGGCTCAAGACCCGGTTCATAAATTGGGATAATGCCATTCTTTAAATTATTTATTTTCTGTTCATCAATATCTACGCAGGTTACATTGTTCCCCATTTCAGCAAAACAGGTTCCAGTAACAAGGCCTACATATCCAGTACCAACAACGGTTATTTTCATTTTATTTTTTTATTTCAGATTACAAATATGCTATAAACAAGCTAAAACTTACCCTGGTTTTGGATGAACTTTTCATAAAACGGGATAAGCGTCAATAAAGTCAAACTAATTTTGGTATTGGGCGAAGGAATTAATGGGTCTTATACCCCATAGAAGCTTTTATACCAATCAATGAATTTATGCACACCTTTTTCAATGGGAGTATTTGGGCTGTAATTATAGTCTTGTTCCAATCCAGAGACGTCTGCCCAAGTCTTTGTGACATCACCAGGTTGCATTGGCATCATTTCTATTTCAGCCTTTTTACCCAATTGAGTTTCAATGGCACCTATAAATGCCATTAATTTTACGGGTTTGCTATTTCCAATGTTGTAAAGATGGTAAAGCTTTTCTTTGTTGTAATTTGATGTGTATCTTTCCTCAACAATGGGTAGCATCCCTCGTATGATGTCATCTATATAAGTAAAATCTCTCTCTAGATTTCCATTGTTGAAAACAGATATGGTTTTCCCTTCAATAATTGCTTTAGTGAACATGAACATTGCCATATCTGGTCGCCCCCAGGGACCATAAACTGTAAAAAAGCGTAAGCCGGTAGCCCGAAATCCGAAAAGATGACTGTAGGTATAAGCCATTAATTCGTTACTTTTTTTAGTAGCCGCATATAAGCTTATCGGTTTATCCACAGAGTGTGATGTTTTAAAGGGAACCGCTTTATTAAGTCCATAAACACTGGAGCTGCTCGCATATATCAAGTGTCTGATTTTAAATTGCCTACAACATTCCAAAATATTGACAAACCCGACTAAATTACTTTCAACATAAGAATCAGGATTTTCCAAGCTGTACCTTACTCCAGCCTGTGCTGCAAGGTTGCAGACAATTTCAAAATTTCCTTCTTCAAAAACTTTAAGGACTGCTTTTTTTGTATCTAACGAAGTTTTTATGAATCGAAAGTTTGGGTGAAGAGTGCTTGAGCATAATTGTCCTTCCAATCGGGCACTCTTTTCATCAATTCCGAGCTCCTTTAATCGCTTTAATTTAAGGTCAATATCATAGTAGTCATTAATATTGTCCAGACCAGTTACATCATGATTATTTTTGAGCAATTGTCTTGCTAGGTGAAAACCAATAAAGCCTGCACAACCTGTGACTAAAATTTTCATATCAGTAGCGTTTCTGCAAAGATGGCAAACAGTGTTGAAACATTGTTGACGAATTGCAAGAATATTATCTAATTCTCCAATACGTTCTCGATGGATTCATGTGACTCCGCTAAAAACAGGTTGAATATAAGGGTTCCAATGATGATTCACTTTACTTTTGTAGAACATATAAACACCAAGGATATGGAACCTTTTTTACAGGAAACCAAGGTATTAATTGTCAATTGTAAACTTTTACTTATAAATGATGAAATCTGCTGTTTGAGCAATGTACAGTTAATCGATTTTTTTTCATCTTGGGCGAATAGTGAAGGGATTTCAATGACTGGGCGATTTTAACCATTACTTTTACGTTGAGAAGTAAATAGCTCACCTACTTATATCAACCCAAAACTGAAATGGAAACCACAGTATTGAAAAAAATTTGGTTATCACCCCCGCACATGGGAACCAATGAGGAAGTATACGTCCAAGAGGCTTTTGACACCAACTGGATTGCCCCTCTTGGACCAAATGTGCAACAGTTTGAAACTGCCATAGAAGAATTTATAGGAAAAGATATCCATTCTGCGTGCCTAGTATCTGGAACAGCAGCTATTCATTTGGGATTGCAACTATTGGGTGTAAATCGAGGGGACGAGGTCATTTGCCAAAGTTTCACTTTTGCAGCTTCAGCCAATCCCATTGCCTATTTGGGTGCTTCACCAGTCTTTGTTGATAGTGAAAGGGAAACATGGAACATGTCACCTGAACTTATGGAAGAGGCTATTATCGATGGTATACACCGAGGTAAGAAGCCAAAGGCCATTATTCCCGTTCATCTTTATGGTATGCCTTACAAAATAGATGAAATACATGCCATCGCCAACAAATACGATATACCCATTTTGGAAGATAGCGCAGAAGCATTGGGAAGTTCGTATAAAGGTCAAATGTGCGGAAGCTTTGGTGAAATTGGCATTTTATCCTTTAATGGAAATAAAATTATTACTACATCAGGTGGTGGAGCCATGCTTTGCAAGTCTAAATCATTGAAGGAAAAGGCAGTTTTCTTATCCACTCAGGCTAGGGACAATGCACCTCACTATCAACACTCCCATATTGGGTACAATTATAGAATGAGTAATGTAGTTGCCGGAATTGGTAGGGGGCAAATGGAAGTTTTGAAAGATAGGGTAAAAGCGAGGAGAAGGAACTTTGAATATTATAAGCGGTACCTTTCAGATTTAGGTGGAATTTCTTTCTTGGAAGAACCTGAAGGAACATACTGTAACAGATGGCTTACATGTATACTTACCCCATCTTTTGAAATAAGAGAGCAATTAAGATTAGCTCTTGAAAATGAAAATATAGAATCCAGACCTTTGTGGAAGCCGATGCACTTACAGCCTGTATTTGAAGGATACAAGTCTCATGAAACCGGTGTTAGCGAAGAACTCTTTAATACAGGTCTTTGTTTGCCAAGTGGATCTAGCATGGAAATCGAAGATTTGGAAAGAATTTGTAAAATAATTAAAAACAAGTTTCAATGATCAGAAAATTCTTGTTTAGAAACGGTAGACGCTACGCTTCCAAATGGACAGTGCTGCTCATCGATCTGGGCATTGTAGCTGTGTCCTTCATCTTAGCATATTTTATCCGGTTTAATCTTAGCTTTAATTTTGATGTTCAAAAGTTATGGACGCAATTGCCAATCATCATTGTGCTTTTTACAATGGCGTTCATGATTTCTGGAAGTTATAAAGGCGTGGTCAGACACACGGGCATTAAAGACGTTTATGCTATTTTTAATGCGGTTTGTTTGGCAAGCATTGGGGCAATTGGTGTGGTATTGGCCAATAGGTACGCAGGTTTTGTAGATGGATTTACAATTCCTTTATCCATAATAATCATTAATAGCTTATTGACCTTTATTTCACTGTCTACTTCAAGGTACGTGTTCAAGATTGTTTACGAAACAATGATGAACGGAAGTACATCTCCCTCAAAGAACTTGATTATTTATGGCGCCGGAGAATCAGGTATAATAACACACAATACACTCACCAATCACTCCAAAATGAGAGCCAAGGTTGTTGGTTTCGTGGACAACAATCTTCAGAAAGTGGGTAAACAGATTAATGGTGTAAAAGTTTACGATAAAGCCATTTTAACCCCAGAATTTGTAAGGTTCAATAACATTTCCGAGATAATTTTCTCTATACAGAGCATAAGCCCAAAGCAACTTAGGGTCTTGGTGAATGAAGTTGTTGATCTGCCCGTTAAGGTTAAAATTGTACCTCCTGTTGAAGATTGGATCAATGGAGAACTAAAGGTTTCTCAGATTAAGAGGGTTCAAATTGAAGATTTATTGGATCGCCCACCTATTGAGATAAGGAACAGCAAGGTGTTGAAGGATTTTGAGGATAAGGTAATCATGGTTACCGGTGGGGCTGGCTCAATTGGTAGCGAACTTGTTCGCCAAATTTGCAAATACAATTACCGTACATTAATTGTTGTTGACCAAGCAGAATCTGCACTCTACGACCTTCAGCAGGAATTGAAACAGATTGGTTATTTTAATTTTGTACCAATTGTAGGGGATATTCGTGACAAAAACAAAATGCGCGTATTGTTCCAAGAATATAGACCAGACAGGATTTTTCATGCCGCGGCCTATAAACATGTACCCTTAATGGAGCAAAATCCTTATGAAGCTGTAAAAATCAATGTTGCTGGAACAAAAACCATAACCGATCTAGCGGTGGAATTTGAGGTGGAGAAATTTGTGTTTGTTTCAACTGACAAAGCGGTTAATCCGACCAACATCATGGGAGCAACAAAACGTATAGCGGAAATGTACATTAGTTGCAGACAACAAGATGGCAAAACAAAATTTGTGACCACACGTTTTGGCAACGTACTTGGGTCAAACGGTTCTGTGATTCCATTGTTTAGAAAGCAAATAGAGAAGGGCGGACCTCTTACGGTTACGCACAAGGATATTACTCGTTATTTTATGACCATCCCAGAAGCTTCACAATTGGTCTTGGAAGCTGGAGCAATGGGGCAAGGAGGTGAAATTTTTATTTTCGATATGGGTGAATCAGTCAAAATCATGGATTTGGCTAAAAATATGATCAGACTTTCTGGTCTGCGATATCCAGAAGATATTGACATAAAGATTACCGGGTTGCGACCTGGTGAAAAACTATATGAGGAACTATTGGCCAATGGTGAAAACACCTTGCCTACCTATCATGATAAGATAATGATCAGTAAGGTGCGGGATATTGACTATTCAGCAACAAGAACGATGATAGATGAACTTTGTATTTCAAATTTGTTTTTTAAAGACAATGTTGTTCAATTGATGAAAAGTATTGTACCAGAATACATTTCCAACAATTCCGATTTTTGTAAATTGGACAAAAAGAAAAATACAAGTGGCGTTCACGACAAACCGTCAAAACCTGAAATTCCTCAATTCAACAACTAAATGACCAGATCAATGTATCAAAAAATCAAAGTCGCATGCTTGGTATCGGTAGTATGCTTGATTGCTTCCTGCAGCCCATCAAAGGATGTTGTCTATTTTCAAGACGCCAACCAATTTGAAACCTTGGTGGATAACAATACTTCAAACACAAAATTCAAGGTGGATGATCTTGTGAGTATCCATGTTTCCGTTCTTGATCCAGAGGCCAGTGCACCCTTTAATTTATATAGAGGTTCACAAGAAGGAGGAATGAGGCCTGAGCAGGTGGATTATCTGGTGGACAAAAATGGGGAAATAGATTTCCCTGTAATAGGTAAAATAAAAATAGCAGGACTTTCACCAAGTGAAACTCAAAAACTACTAGAAGAAAAACTGTCGGATTACCTTGTGAACCCCATAATCAATATTCGGATAAAAAATTTCACTGTAACAATTTTAGGGGCGGTCAGTAAACCTGGCACGTACCCCGTGAATGGTGAACAGATAACTATAATGGAAGCTTTGGGTATGGCTGGGGATATTACCATTAAGGGAAGAAAGGATAACGTTATGGTAATCAGGGATTTTGATGGCACCAAGGTTTATAATAGAATCAATTTAAATCAAAAGGATGCACTTAAATCCCCAGTGTTTTATTTGACCCAAAACGATGTAGTATATGTTGAGCCAAATAAATCTGGTAAAACCGCTTCTAGTTTAGATCAAAGAGCTTCCATTGCAGTTTCCATAATTTCGGTTTTGGTGACCTCTACAGTTGTGTTGCTGACAAGAAATTAAGTTTACTTCAGTTTAAAGCCCCAAAAAGATAATCCATAATGTCAAGTAGCTCTGAATTAGACCTTAAAACACTATTTAAGATTTGCCTTAGGAATTGGAAATGGTTTGCTCTTTCCATTATCATCTGTGTAGCCTTGGCTATGGTATATCTGAGGTATACAGTTCCTGAATATAGTGCAACCGCTAAGATTCAAATACTTGAAGAATCAAATCAAGCCTCAGAACTAAGCGTTTTACAGGATTTAGACATGTTTTCTACAGGGAAGTCTCAAATTGAGGATGAGACGGAATTGTTGTCGGCAAGGGATAACTTTATCCATATTGTACAGCAATTGGACTTAAACATTCAATTTTTTATTCTGGGCAACATAAAGAATACCGAAATATATAATAAAAAGAACGTCCCTTTTTCGGTCAATTTTCTATCAAATGACTCTATTGTCAACAATGCCAAATTTGATTTTTATGTCCGTATCCATTCAAAAACCTCTTTTGGCTACAAAGAAAAGGAAGATGGTGCTGAGAAAAAATATGACTTTGGAGATAAGGTAAGTACTGAAATTGGCGACATTATTCTGACTCCAAAGGACAAGTTGGCTATTTACAAAGACAGACCATTGCATGTAGTGATTAGACCCGTTGAAATGGTTGCCGATAGATACCGAAAAAAAACGATTATCAGTCCTAATGATAAGAAGCTATCAAATATTATCAATATAACGCTTACTGACCCTATTGAGCAAAGGGCAATTGATGTCATAAACAATTTGATTGGTGTAAACAATGCCAATGCCGTTGCTGATAAGAAGGCCATAGCGGATAGAACCACAAAATTCATCAATGATAGGATTACAGAAATTTATTCCAATCTTTCCGAAGTAGATCAAAGTGCTGAGAGCTTTAAGGAGAGTAGGGGTATTGCCGATTTAGGCTCACAGTCCAATGTAAATTTTAACATGAGTGCCTCCAGTGAGCAAGAATTGCAGAATGCCAATATTCAATTAAGTATTGCCAATTCCATGAAAGATTTAATTGATGGGCAAGAAGGCTTTGATATAATACCCGAAGTTGGTTTGGCGGACCAAGGTATCTCTTCCAATGCCCAGCGATATAACGAACTAGTTGCGCAACGGAATAGGTTGCTGGAAAGCTCCAATGAAAAGAATCCGGTAATTGTAAAGTTGGATCAACAACTTGACGATTTAAGACGAGGAATGAAGTCTAGTTTAAATAATGTTACCAACAACTTGAATCTTCAGGTAAACAGTTTGAGCAAACAATTGTCTCAAATCAATTCTAGAATTTATGCCGCGCCCAGCAATGAAAGAGCCTTGAGGGACATTGCTAGAAGACAACAAACCACAGAATCACTCTATCTGTATCTACTACAGAAGAGAGAGGAATCCCAGATTACTTTTGCCTCTGCGGTACCTAAATCCAAGATAATCGACACGGCCTATGGTTCCAATTTTCCCGTTTCACCAAAGAAAAACGCTATAGCGCTAGCTGCCATGATCTTGGGTCTTCTAATCCCATTTTCCATAATTTACGTTAAGGACATGTTGGATGACAAAATCCATAATAAAATTGATCTTGAAGCTATTTCCTCCGATGTACCTGTAATGGCGGAGTTGCCAAAATTGGGCAAGAAGGAAAGTAAGATGGTGCTAAGAGAAGATCGCTCTGTTCTGGCAGAATCTATGCGGATTTTAAGGACTAACTTGGATTATACTTTAAAGTCCAGATTTAAGAGCAAAGGGCAAGTTGTATTTGTTACCTCCAGTGTGCCCGGAGAAGGAAAAACATTTGTTTCCTCCAATTTGGCCTTAATATATGCTAATGCCGGTAAGAAAGTCCTTCTTATTGGAGCCGACATTCGTAATCCTAAACTTTATACGTTCTTTTCAAGTAAAACGGCAGATAGTAAAGAAAAGCCCAAGCGTAATGTGGGTAAAGGTTTAACAGAATACCTCTATGATAGTACCGTGTCTGAGAAGGACATCATTGTAAGTTCAAATTTAGATAGTGGGGTCATTGACGTGATTTATTCTGGAAAAATACCACCAAACCCTTCAGAATTGTTGATGAGTGATCGTATGAAGGAACTTTTCGATCAAATGACAGTTTCCTATGATGTTATAATAGTTGACACCGCACCTATGATGGTGGTTGCCGATACACTTCTGATCAATCAATATGCGGATCAAATTCTTTATGTAACAAAAGCGAATGTAACTGAACGAAAAGTTATTGAATACCCTCTTAAACTAAATAAAGAGGGAAAACTCAAAAACCTCGCATTTATTGTCAATAATGTAAAACAGACCAATCTGGGCTACGGGGGGAAATATGGCTACGGATATGGGAAGACCATTAAAAAATGGTGGAGTTTTTCGTGATATCAATAAAAGGTATAAATAGTATGCTCAATAATAGGCAAAAGCCGTTTAAGCAGTTTTTTTGATATCCTTGTTTCTTTCAAGACTGCAAGTTGTCTAATGTTATGAATATCCGTACCTACAAAATTGATGAGTTCATCATCTATTAGCTTTCCAGCCATTTTGGTTGTCGCATCTCCGTAGGAATCAGGGGAAAGCGATAAAAGATTAAGTTGAAATTGAATGCCCGATGATTTCATATGTTCGTATTTTCCATATTTGGGATGCAGGTACATATAACGTTCTGGGTGCGCCAATATGGGGAAAAGTTGATTTTTAGCAATTTTACCTACCGCCATTTCAAAATTAAGTGAAGGTTGTAGATATGACATTTCAATTAGAATATATTCTTTTTTAAGGGGCATAACCTCGCCCTTCTCCAACAAATCCTCAAAGTTGTCATCAATCATATGCTCTGCGGCACAGTCAATATTCACATTCAGAAGGTTCTCCCCAACAAGCTTGTTTTTTAGCTTTTCGTATGACTGTTCAATTGTTTTAGGGGTGTTGTCATAATAGTTGTGCATAATATGCGGGGTGCAGATAAAATTAGTTACCCCAAACTCACCAAACCCTTTCAGTAGTTCAATGGATTGCTCCACTGTTTTGGCGCCATCGTCAATGCCAGGTAAGATATGATTGTGAATGTCAACCAGCCCATGCAGATAGTCGGCCAAGTAAACTTTCTTTTCAAAAAAACTGAACATGCCTAAAATTTGGACTGCAAATATAATGGATATGACAGTTAACCAGACCAACTTTCCGAACACATTAACACTGCAAAACAGGATATCTAAAAATATAAAACCGGCCAATTGGCCGGTTTTATATGTATCCTTTCTATGGATGTAACGCTACTTATGACTAACTAAACTCAATGCTAAACTAGAATATTTTATGAAGCAAAGAGGTTAACGAAAGAACAAAAAGATTAATGAAAGATTAATGGGGCTAAGGATAAAGTAAAATGCTTGGCTTTTTTTGCTTACTTCGTACTATGTTGACAAAAAGGAATGTTTATGTCATTGTATTTGTGGTCTCTGTAATAGGCCTCTTGGTGGTTCAGTACCAATATCTTAGAGTTGGATTAGGACTAGCAAGGGTACAATTCTCACAAAAAATCGACGATGTACGAGACAATATAAACAGTGAGCTTTCAGAGGTCAACTCACTTTCATATACTTTGGGCAGCACCCTTCAAAAGGATAATTCGGAATTAAAGATTAGTTTGGATAGTCTGGAAAGGCTCTCACAATACTATTTGAACGACTATATCTCCTATCAGCTTGGAGTTTCGGGAATAGATGCACCATTCACATATTCCTTATATGCTAGGGATTCCACCCAATACCTTTCTTCACATACACCCCATATAAAGGATGATGACATCCTCATATACCCTATCAAGATTGAAGGTTACCTTCCCAACCTATTGAATAAAGAACTGGTGTTGGAGCTGGGCTTTGAAGACATCAACACCTATTTTATGGGC
Organism: Allomuricauda sp. ANG21; assembly: GCF_040705235.1. Classification (NCBI taxonomy): domain Bacteria; kingdom Pseudomonadati; phylum Bacteroidota; class Flavobacteriia; order Flavobacteriales; family Flavobacteriaceae; genus Allomuricauda; species Allomuricauda sp. ANG21. Next base: position 334,322 of record NZ_JBFCVT010000011.1, read on the forward strand.
CAGTTGAACGGATTAACAATTCCAGGGGTTATTTTTCTATTGGCAATAATTGTGGTAGTAGTTTGGGTATTGCGATCATTTTATTGGCAAAGCAGTTTGATCACCACAACCAATGACTTCATCAACAATCTTACCCACGAATTAAAAACACCGGTATTTTCGATTGGTCTGGCGAGCAAAATATTGGAAGAGGGAATTTCGGAAGAGAAGAAGCCAGTTTTGGAGCTGATTCGGCGTGAAACAGATAGATTAAGAAAGCATATTGACAAGGTATTGGAATTGGCCAGCTTGGAATCCGGAAAAAAAATAATGCAGTTTGGCCAGATTGATTTTAAACCTGAGTTGGAGCGTATTTGTAAAGACTTTAAGATTCTTTCGGAATATGAACAGGTCAACTTCTCGTATGAACTGGTCGGGGACGCCTATCCATTGCGGGCTGAAAGATTCCATTTGGAGAATGCCATTGGGAATCTGCTCGAAAACGCCAAAAAATATGCTGATAATCCAGTCATTCGTCTGTTTGCGAGAGTGCATCATAAAAAGTTATTGATTGCCATTTCCGATAACGGTCCGGGAATTGCCCAAAAAGACCAAAAAAGGATTTTTAGGAAATATTACAGAATAAAAAATGGTGATGTCCATAAAGTAAAAGGATATGGACTTGGTTTATCCTACGTGCATAAAATTATAAGTATGCACAACGGTAAAATTACGGTAGATAGTAAATTGGGAGAGGGCACAACATTTGTCATTTCCCTAAAAATGAGCAACAATGGAGAATAAATACAAGTTGATTTTGGTGGAAGACGATGCGTCTTTAGGTTACCTGCTCTCCGAGTATCTTGGCATGAAGGGATTTGGCGTTACCTGGACAAAAAATGCACAGGAAGCCCTGAAAAAAATTGAAACCAATGTATTCGATTTGGCGATTCTGGATGTAATGCTACCAGATATGGATGGTTTTGAACTTTCGCAGAAGGTAAAGGCCATTAATCCGGAACTTCCCTTTCTCTTTTTAACGGCACGTTCCCTAAAAATTGATGTTCTAAAAGGATTTTCCCTAGGGGCGGTGGATTACCTAAAAAAGCCAATAGATGAAGAAGAACTTGTTGTTCGAATCAATGCACTCTTATCCCGTTTGGTTTCAAACCCGGACTCTGAACCGCAAGAGACCAATTTTAAAATTGGAGACTATACATTGAATACAGAAAGTTTTGAACTCAGGTATAATTCAGAACCCATAAAGTTGACCGGCAAAGAATTTGACTTACTTACACTATTGGCCAAGAACATGAATCAATTGTGCACCCATAAAGAAATTTTGACCACTATTTGGGACAAAAACGACTACTTTAATAAAAAGAGCCTTAACGTTTTTATTTCGCATTTGCGCAAGCATTTAAGCAGGGACCCTAGAATCAGTATTATAAATGTCAATCGTAGAGGTTTTATGCTGAAGGTGGAAGATAACGTATAAGGTCAAGTGTGACTTTAACAATTATGGCTTGGTTTTTGTGGATTTCTATATAGTCCAACCAACCCCAGATTAAAATGTTCAAATTTATTCGTTTAAAGTCCAGGGAAGTTTCGTTGTGCCACTTGGATCGCCTTTTTGGTCAAACCATATCCAAGCTACCGGTAAAGGAACAGATAGCCTATTGCCAAAGGCTTATTGAAAGATCAGAATACCAATTGTCCCAACATTGTCCTAAAAAAGATTCAGAACAACTGAAAGATTTAATTTCAGCGGCAACAATGGAAATTCAACGATTGGATTCAAGATAATGTTGGTGGATTTTAAAAGTCCCTCTTTCATTTTAAGTATATAGGAATTTAGTAATTTACGGGCAAAGACAAGACCTTGCACACCGCCGAACAGAAACTTAAAGAACGTATTAAAGAATTAACCTGCCTTTATGAGGTAACCTCTTTGATTGTTAACAGTGATTATGAGCAAATTGAAGAAGTCCTCAAGGCCATAGCCAACTGTTTGCAAGTGGCTTGGCAGTTCGATGAGGAAACCTACGTGGAATTGGAAACACCAACAATTTCAATTCAAACCGAAGAAAGGGGTGAGGCCTACGTTTTTTTGGAGTCTCCCATTAAGGTTTTTAATGAGCCAAAAGGTGTTATTCGTGTAGGTTATCCAACACCAAAATATACGTTAGAGGATTTCTTGGTGGAAGAACAGCAATTGTTGGATAACGTTTGCCTGGAAGTGGGTAATCTTCTGGAGCGAAAGGAAATCAAGGACAATCAAGAAAGTATCCGGCGACAGGTGGAGCAAGCGGACCGCCTTAGAATTTTAGGTGAGATAACTGCAGGCATAGCCCATGAGCTCAATACCCCCTTGGCCAATATTTTGGGTTTTGCCGAACTCTTGCGCGAAAGAGTTGAAAACGACTCTTTGGCTGTAAAGGATTTGGATAAAATCATAACCAATACCATTTTTTCCCGGGAAGTGGTAAAAAAACTCATGTTCTTTGCTTGCGAAATGCCCGAGGAGCGCAGCACTATTAATATTGTCCCAGTCATTGAAGATGCCATTGACTTGCTTCGGGCTACCTTGGCCAAGAATGAGATCTCTTGCCAATTGGACATTAGTTCAGAAAATATTCAACTAAGGACTGATAAAATTCAACTTACCCAAGTCTTGTTCAACCTTATTGTAAACGCAATTTACTTTTCGCCACCACAAAGTAAAATTAAAGTGAAGGTTACAGATAAAAAGGATAAGGTGGTCATGGTGATTTCTGATGAAGGTTCTGGAATACCCAAGGATAAAGAAAACAGCGTGTTCGAACCTTTCTTTACCACCAAGCCCGTGGGTGAGGGCAGTGGCCTTGGTCTTAGCGTTGTGCATGGTATCATCCAAAGTCACAAGGGTCGCATATCACATGCCCCAAATAAGCCAACAGGGACCATTTTTACTATTGAATTACCCAAAATCAAATAGATCACATGCTCAGAAAGGAAAATATTTTGTTGGTGGATGACGATATTCAGATTTTGGAACTGCTCCAAAGGCACCTCGGTGGCATGCACTACCATACATACAGCGCTGTATCGGTCAAGGAAGCCCTTTACATTTTGAAGGACACAGAAATAGACCTCTTGATTACAGATATTAATATGCCTGAGATTAATGGCATACAATTGATCAAGTACACGGCGGAACATTTTCCGGATATGCCCAAATTGGTGGTGACGGGTTTCCCTTCCATCGATGACGCCATGAGCGTTATTAAATCAGGTGTAACGGAATACCTTACCAAACCTTTCACCAAAGCAGAGCTGGAAGATGCCGTTGAAAAGGCCCTAAAGACCATTATCCTAAAAAGAAAGGATGTAAAACCAGAACCACAACTCCCAAAGGCATACGGGGAAATGATAGGTGCCTCGGAAGCTTTTGAAAATATTACGCAAATCATTGAACGGGTAAAGGACAACCATGCCACGGTGCTCATTCGGGGTGAGAGTGGAACGGGAAAGGAGCTTGTGGCTCGCGCTATTCATTATTCGGGCAGATTTTCACGAGCTCCGTTCATAGCAGTCAATTGTGGAGCCATTCCAGAGAATTTATTGGAAGCAGAGCTTTTCGGGTATACAAAGGGAGCCTTTACTGGAGCCAATGAAACCCGAAGTGGTTTTTTTCAGGCCGCAAACAATGGAACCATCTTTTTGGATGAAATTGGAAATGCGCCGCTAACCGTTCAGACTAAACTGTTGAGGGTTCTTCAAGAAAAGGAGGTGATTAAGGTGGGTTCCCAAAAACCTGAAAAACTGAACGTCAGAATCATTGCCGCCACCAACAGCAATTTGGAAGAAATGATTGAGGGTAAGCATTTCAGGGAAGATTTGTATTACCGTTTAACCGTGGTTTCCATAAAGGTACCACCGTTGCGCGATCGCATTTCTGATATTCCACTTTTGGTCAACAAGTTTCTTCAAAAATACGGTGTGGAATATCGGGATAGACTGGTGAACATTACCCCAGAGGCTGTTCAAGTACTGCAGCGCTATTCATGGCCGGGAAATATTCGTGAACTCGAGAATATTATCCAACGAGCTGTTATTATGTGCGATGGGCAAGTGACCGTAAATCATCTGCCTGAGCAGGTTAAGTTTAAAATTGACTTCCCAGAGGAATCTTTAAAACCACTAAGACAGGTTGAAAAGGAATACATCCAAAAAGTGCTGGCCTCCACTGGAAACAACAAATCCAAAGCTGCAAAAATTTTGGGCATTGACCGAAAAACACTTCGTGAGCGACTCAAATAGACTGGGGAATATTTCCTCACATGGGTAGGATCTACCCACTTAATTTTTTTGTTCTCTTCTTTTAAGTCACGTCAAGTAACTGATAAACAGTTTTTTATACCTAAACTCTATTTCAGGTATTATTTAGGCACGGGCTTTGTCTTAATAAGGCAAACAGAATAGCCATGCTGATTTTTATACCGGCCGTTAGTGTTAGAACATACAAATCCAAGTCATGAAGTTTGGTGAAGTAACTATGGAAAAGACGGATTATTTGGCCCTGAAAAAGATACTGAACTTTCACAAGCATTATCATGACTATCTCCAAAAAGATGCTCTGGATATGCTTAAAGAACGTTTGGAACATGCCAAAATTTGTGATGGCTCAGAACTCCCTGAAGGTATTATTCGACTATACTCAAAGGTAACCGTGGCCAAGAAATCCGGTAAAAAGCAAACCTTTCAGTTGGTGCTTGAACCTGAAAGCGTTAATGACCCTTCTAAAGTTTCGGTGCGAAGCATTTTGGGAGCAGCTTTGATAGGGAGTGCAGTTGGAGATGAAATACGGATTCCAAATACAGATTCAAGGATTATTGAACATGTAGAGTGGATGGGACAGAAGGATAATATTGGTCATTCAATAAAAAGTATATAAAGTAAAAATTTTTGTATAACCCTTAAATAGTCAAATATGAATAAGTACATTTTAGTAGTAGCGTTTATGTTCGGTGCCTTCAGCCTTAACGCGCAGGAAGTTTCTGTTGGTGATGTTTTTGAAATAGGGAGACCAGATGCCCCTCAATATGAGCATATCGATTTTCCCCGACCCAACTTCATTATAAAAAGGGGAGGTATTGCAAACTACAAGAGAGTGGAAGGAAACAAAGTGGTTGTCACTTCCGTCAAGGAACAGAAAGATGGCACCCTAAAAGTTAAGATTAAACGAGCTGATGGCAACCGTTTCTTTGGAAGCCACTGGCAAGTTGCAGCGAACTTTAAAGAGGCCATGGAATCTGGTGAGCTGATAAAAGCTTAAGTAGTGGTTAATTGATTGGTTGTGTTTTGCTCAGCTTCAACGTTCCAGAATTGCTGGATAAATGGTCTTGAGGCTGGGCTCACTTCCAATTAAGTCACTATCCGAAGGAAATAATGGTTCCGTTGTGCTAAAAACAATCTTCATATCCAAAGAGCCCAAAAGGAAGAAACGTCTGCGATTGCTTCTGATTTTGGCCATCTCATTTGTGCTTATAATGGTGGCCAACCTTATGGATTACGGATATATTTTACGGACCCAAGACACAGTGAATTCTGTCTATGAAGATCGGGTGGTTGCCCAAGATTACATTTATCATTTAAGTGGATTGTTTCATAAAAAGGAACTCTCCATAGGAGACGATGAGCTTATTTTAGGGGCCACAAATGACTCTATTGTGGCATTGATGTCGCGCTTTGAAAAAACCAAACTTACCCAGAGTGAATCGGATTTTTTTATCGATTTAAAGAAAAACTTTATGGAGCTTATCTCACTTGAGGATAAATTGGCGGGACAAAAAGAACCGCGGATGTCGACCTTAAGTGATATTCAAATAGAGTTGTTGGAAATAAGAAGAAATTTAGACAACCTGGAAGGAGTTCAATTTACCGAAGGTGGCCATATGACGCAACTTTCAAATAGGGCTTTGGGAATGAACACCCTGCTTTCACATGTGGAGTTGGTATTTTTGGTCATTATCGGATTTATTGTAATGTATATAGTTTTGCTTGGAACCCATCGCATGGGTGTAAGGTGAACTAGTTTTATTTCCCGATACAAAATGTAATGTACTACTGATTATCAATTAATTAGCTATCAATAGATACAAATAAGCAACAAAAAGTGCTGAATTATAGCTAATTAAGGACTAAAGATAGGAAAATCGAGAGGTGTAAAGATAAAAAAACCGCCCCTAAAAAAGGACGGTTTTCCAAGAAAACGTCAATCGCTATTAAGCAACTGTTACAGAACCTAAATAAGAGCTATTCGCTACTTTAGAGCCATCTTCTGAGATAAACCCTAAGAATACCTCAACATCTTCACCAGTGTATTCAGAAGGCACGGAAATACTTTCTGTTCCGGCTGACCTTACGGGTCCAGCTGTTGTAAATACACTTTCACCTCTTGTAGCGTTGTAAAGCAAAATCATTGCTTTATCAGTAGCTAAGGCACTACCACTTCCAGAGTTATCTGTCCAGGTTACATCTACTGTTGCTGCACTTGGAGAAGAAACCGCTCCATCTACTGCACCTGTAAGATTACCACGAGTTACCAATGAATTTGCGTAGTCAATCGCAAAGTTTGGATAAGCTCCTGTAATTGCGTTGTTCAAGTTGTAAGACATTGCAGCGTTAAACTGAGTCATCTTGTTAGCATACAATTTGAAACCAACACGCAAGAAGTCTGTCATTGGTTGCAGGAAGCGAAGCACGGTTGAAAACTTTGAACGTTGGTCAACTTGTCCTTCGGTTCTTGGGTTCGCTACACTGGAAGGTTTAATTCTTAGGTAATCAATGCCCTTCCAAGTTCCACCGATTACATTCCCAACCTGTCCTGAGACACCACCGAGAATACCTTGATTAATTTTTCCCATCTTTTCTAATATTTTTGGGGTTAAACAAATGTTCGGACTTGGCACGGACTTGACTCGGCTTTGCCCTTTAATATCTAAGATACTTCAATAAGTGTGCAGTAGTTCAGTCAGGGTTTCTGTTGCTTTTCTTTGCTCTTTTTTGCCTTTAAGAAATTGATTTTATGACAGATGCAGTATTTAAACTACACCTGTTTTATTCATCAACTTATAGAAAATTGCCTTTTTAGCGGTATTTATCATTTTTAATGAAAGTTTGAGTTTTTCCTCATTTACTTCCAACAATTTCAAGTGGTGAATTGACTGGTGAAATAACTGAGGATGTTTGCTTGCTATACATTCATTATCCCGAAGATGCTTTTTTATATCTCCAATCGTGATGAATGGAATTACAGAGCCTTTCAGGTAGTAATGGAAAGATTTAGACTTCCATAATCCGAAGCAAAGCCAATACATAAAATCCTTATCATTTTCATTGGTAGTGATACAGACAAAGCAATTCGGACAAGGTTCATTCAGCGGTTTTCCGCTATTCAATCCTTTATTCATTATAAAGAAATGAGGTTCAGAATAATTCTGGTTTAATCGGTGAGTTATGATGCGAAACGTTTTCATATAGTAAGCCATTAAATATTTGCTCGCTACGCTTCGCTCATTCATTTTTAAAAGAGAAAAGAAAAAAGGGAAAAAAAGAAAAGAGAAAGCTCTTGAAAAGGCGTGTTTGGGAGGGTTGTCAAGGTTTTTGGAAAAAATACTACCCAAAGGGTGGAGATTTTTTTCAAAACCCGTAGGGCTTGACCTTGATAATCCGTTTGTGCGGTGGGCTTGAGCGGACACGCCTAACTTTGCTATTCTCTTTTTTAATTTAGCCTGTGATGATTAAAAGAAAAAGCCCCCTAAAAAGGAGGCTATGAAAATTACAATGTAATATTATAGTGATTTAAGATTTAATATTTTATTCTAAAATTTAAGATAACATTGTACATTGATATAAAAATAATTATAGTGTTTGCTTGCAGATGGTTAAAGAAAATACAGTTGTATATAATTAAGAGGCACAGCAACTCAATTTCGACACATCTTTTCCGAAAGTTATCGCTGCTAATTTGATGCCTTCTCCCAAAGTCAAATAGGGATAGAAGCTTTCTGCCAGGTCTTGCACTGTTATTCCGTATTTGATTGCCATACTTAATTGCTGAATCAATTCTCCACCTTCAGGTGCAACTACTCTTGCACCTATCAGTTTATCGGTTTCGGTATTGCGAATGAGTTTAATAAATCCTCTGGTGTCGTTTGCTGCAATGGCTCTCGGCACGTCTTTAAGCTCTAATCTTGAAACTTCAAACGGAATGCCTTTGGCTTCTGCCTGTACTTCATCTACGCCTGCACCTGCAATTTGAGGGTCAGTAAATACCACCCAAGGTAATGAAGAATAATCTGCCTTGTTGTCCGTTCCTGAGAAAGCATTTTCAACGGCAATTTTACCTTCAAATGCAGCTGTGTAGACAAAGGCAGGGGTGTTAGTTACGTCACCTGCTGCGTAAATGTAGGATAGATTGGTTTCCATTTTTTCATTCACCGCAATGTGTCCACTTTGAGTGAGTTCTAATCCAATGTTTTCTAATTCCAATTGGCTTGTATTGGCTTTGGTTCCTGTGGCAATAACTACTTTTCCTTTTTCTATGATTTTGGTAAATGAGCCATCAGGACATTTGCAATGAATGATGGTTTCGTTCCCGTTCTTCTCGAATTTTACGGCTCTGAAATTGGGTAAAATTTCAATGCCTTCTTCTCGCATTTGGTGTTCCAATGCTTCACTGATGTCGGGTGTTTGTGTTCGTAGTACTCTGTCTGTAAATTCAATAATGCGGACTTTCACACCTAAACGATTGTATGCCATTGCGATTTCCAATCCGATGTAACCTGCTCCCATAATGGTCAAACTTTCAGGTTTTTCTTCCAAATCGAAAAGGGAAACATTTGTTAAATATTTAATTTCGTTCAATCCTTCAATGTTAGGAATATTGGTGGTTGCACCTGTTGCAATGATAAATTTTAGGGCTTTATGTTCTTTTCCATCAACTTCAATGGTTTTTTCATCTTTGAATGTTGCCCAACCTTTCAGCATCGTCAGGTTTTCAAAATCGCTCACCACATCCATATATTTTTTCTCTTGCAGTGTGGCTACCAATTTTTTTTTGTCTTTGATGATTTGAGTGAAATCAATGTCCACGCCTTTTGGTTTGATACCATTAAAATTGGAATGGGTAGCGTGATAGACCGTTTCACCTGCACGAATTAAATTTTTGGAGGGTACACAACCCACATTTACACAAGTGCCGCCAAAGTCCAATCCACCATTTACCATTAATGTGGTTAACCCCAAACTTTCTGCTTTGATAGCTGCCGAAAATGCTGCCGAACCACCACCAATAATGATTAAGTCAAATTGATTATTCGCACTATTCTCATTTCTGGGTAGTTCACTTTTTACCCGATAATTTTTTGTGCTGTTGATGGTGTTGATGATTTCTTCTTTGCTTGTCTTAGTAGGGTCAAAAGAACATTCGCAAGTGGCTTTCGGATAGCTCACATTGGCTTCTTTTACTCCCTCGTTTTTAGAAAGAAGTTTTTCAATGCCTATGGCACAATGGTTGCAGGTCATGCCTGTGATGTCGAGTTTTATTGTTTCTTGCATCATTAGGATTTCTTTTTTGGAGTTTCTTTAATAATCTCGGCTTTATAGCCTGTCTTTTCAATCACTTTGATGATTGCTTCAGGGTTCGTTTTTTTCGGGTCGTATTGAATGGTTGCCAAATCGCCTGGATATTCCACCTTATGTTCAATGATGCCGTCCACTTCTTTTAGCGTATTTGAAATATGGTTGGAACAACCAGCACAAGTCATTCCCGTGATTTTCAGTTTTAGGGCTTTGCTAGCTTCTTGGATTGTATTTATTGTTTGTGCTTTATGGTCAGTCGGCTTGCAACATTGAGCATTAACCTGAGTAATTCCAATCAGGAATAATGCACTCCATAGAATCAAATTCTTTTTCATTGTGTAAACATTTAATTAAGTTCTTAAATACGGATGGCAAAAAAATACTATTTCTTGCCAACCACTTTGTAACCTGTGCCGTTGATGGCTTCCTCAATTTGAGCAAGGCTTACTTTGGATTGGTCAAACTCTACTTTTGCAATCGCTTCTTCGTAGCTCGCATCCACTTTAACAATGCCCGGTAATTTGTTCACGTCATTTTCTACGTGTGAAGCACAGCCATTGCAAGTCATCCCTTTTACCTCAAAAGTTACCGTTTGAATATCCGAAGCATTTACGATTATAACTTCTTTGTTGTCCTTTGAAGGATAGAAAATGTGTGCATAGTTTGGAAAAGCAAGCATCAAGGCAGCAAAAACGGTTACTATTCCTAAAAATGTTTTGGTCTGCATAAAAGGTTTCTTTTCGTCTTCTTCGCAAGCACATTCTATTTCTTTAGCTGTTCGTGGTTTGAGTTTCTGATACCAGGCAAATCCCAAAACCAAAACGGTGATGCCGATAAGATAAGGTCTTGCAGGTTCCATCCACGAAAATGTAGATGCCACTCCTGATGCTCCTGAAATAAGAGCTAATACTGGGGTAATGCAGCAAAGCGATGCTGCTACTGCCGAAAGCACTCCCGCTCCGACTAGTCTGTTAGATTTTTTGTTCATACCGTTTCCTTTTTTGAGTTGTTTATGATGTGTTTAAAGAATGGCCTAAGTAGAGTCAGTTGCTCTTGTTTCAAAGAGTAGAAAATGGTTTGTCCTTCTCTTCTTCCTTCAATGACGTTACCGTCTTTGAGTTTCCGTAGGTGTTGTGAAACAGCGGGAATGCTCATTCCTAAAATGTCCGAAAGGTCACAGGGACAGAGTTCGTTTTCCTCTTCCAAAAGAAATAAAATTTTCAACCTTACTTCGTTTCCTGCTAATGCCAAAAGTCCACTCAGTTGTGTGAATGCCTTTTCGTTTGTTTGTAGGATTTCTCTACAATTGTCGATTTGAACCTTGTCGGCAAACACTCTTATACACGATTGATTGTTTTCCATAATCTCTCTCTTTTGGATTTAATAACGCAGTAAAGATACAAATAGTTTTCTTATTTAAGCAAATTCTTAAATATAGTTTTAGGCTTGAATGTAAAATGGTATCATAGTGTGAACGCAGGTAAAAACAGCCCTGAGCAAATCGGCTGGACAATGGCTGCAAATAGTGAGGTACGAACGGTTTGCGGACATTGGACAAGCAACGCGAGCCGCCTGCGAGTGGAGCAAGGGTGCTACCAACAGTAACCCTGATAAGGGTGGTTTGTAGCTATGTGTGAAGTGGAACGTAGCCTTTTTGTAATTTTTCTTTACACAAAAAGGCGGAGTGCAACGGAACTTACACAAGGCTTACCGCTTTAATAGCCATAGCGATAGCGGAGGCAAATCAATCAGCATTAAGCCGCAGTCTGCAGCGACCCGCAGGCGAGCAAAATTATGGGTAGTGGTTGGATTTTTTGCGACTGACTGGAGGAACGGAAGGAAGTGGCAAAAAAGACAAGGGAACTACCGTGACAACTGACAGAGGAACGCAATAAAAGTGACAAACTGCGTAGCTTTAGCGAAGCACCCGTAGGGCATTATAGCTCTTTTTTTGACCTTTAAAAATTGAAGTATTCCAAAAAATGTGCTGTAATGGTTTGGCGATTTTATTTGCTGACGACTGAAGGTGGAACACCGCTTTACCTGCGTTTGGATGTGCGTGGGGAAAAGCAAGTGCAGGACGGAATGGATTGTAGTGCAACGGAAAGGAATGAAGGACTTCTCTTGCTGTGCGTTGCAGGAAGTGGGTGATTGTAGTAAGTGAGGTACGAGCGAACGAAAAGAACCTACTGGAAGCAAATGGCTGTGCGGTAGGGAATATCCAAATGCTTCTACAAAAACCAAAGGTTATCTTTTCCAAATTCGGGTATTTCGTTACCGTCAAAATGTGGTAGCATTTCTGCAACCATTTCAGGGTATTTTATCGTAACTGGCAAATTCTGTTGTCTTACTGATTTCCAATACATTCTACTGAATTGATATACTTGGTCTATGAGTTCTCTTACTGTTTTAAAATCATCAACCAATTCTTTTTGAGTGCAGTATATTTTTAGTTTTATCGGGAATGGGTAGCCATCGTGAAAATTGAAACCGTTATTACTGTACCTTGTGTTGTTGAACAATAGAAACTTGTTGTAACCAATATTGATGTATGTACCGCTTAATGGCATTAAGTCCTTCCAGTTTAAATCGAACGCAACAATATCTGAGGTTTCTGTTTTGTTGATAGATACAATGAATACCGGAATACTTAATCCTAAACGTTTCAAACCATTTTCAATTGGTTCTAATTCTGCTCTACCCATTGTTTTGTAGAAATGAATTACCAAGCGTTTTATTTCAGGATTTAGTGCTGCATATTCTTTTACGACTCTTATGATAGAACCCGCCAGTTCTTTTGTTTGGTCTTGTTGGAAACATTCAAAACGGTTAAATCTTCCGTTATTAGAAAAACTGAATGCACTTCCTATGTATTTAATATCGAAATCAGGGTTTTTAAACGCTCCTACACCAATAACCAATTCTTTCTTTATCGTATTATCCAAACGCCAAGGAATACCGTTTAATTTGGCTAATATGGCTATGGCAATGTTGGGTAAGCTAAAGTAATATTTATCGTTGGTCATTACTTTTTCAGCATCTATTACCTGAGAGGAAATTCCCTTTTTGAGCAAAAGCTCTTTCAGTCTGTAATAAATCTTTCTCCTGGACTTATCGAGTGAGTTTTTAGAAAAGGGACTAATGTAAATGGCTATATATTGAATATCGGGTTCAAAATGCTTTTCTGTTACTTTATGGTAGATTTCAGACCAAGGATTTTCTTTATCCTCAAACATTATACTAAATCCCTTTTCAGTATGATAAGGCGTATGAATGAATTTTGATAAGCCTCCAAATCCTTTTTCTGTACCTCTAAAGAAACCATCCATTTTCTTAGCTACCTGATAATCGTCTTTATGAAAAATGAAAAAGAAATGAATATTGGAAGTATCGCTAAAATCAAATGGACCGTGATTTTTCATACCGTTCATTGGAACAATGTCGGTATTGCCTTCTCCAAACAATAACTGGTTGCTATTGCTTTTAACCCTTCCCATTTTGATTTCCTCTACTGGTATAAAGCCATTGGAATTGATAGGGATAAGCTTTTTAAATGCTTCGGTATTTAGATAGGTATTATAAAAGAAGTCAATAGCATCCTTGAACTTTTTGTATTTGTTGGATTTATCGGGTGCTTCTGTAGTTTCACCTAAAGCATCACGAGTATTGAAGTTCCATACAGGAAACACTTGGTTGTAAGCTCTTTTACCTGCATTTGGCAATTCATCAAACCTATACAGCCCATTGTCAAAGATTACCCAATTAAACGCTGTTGGTGAAACTGACTCTTGTAATACCTCTACTGATTGTTTATAAACTTTGGAAATACCCTCAAAGGTTACGAGTAACTCCAGTTGTTTGGTTACTGTCTTGAACTGTACTTTTAGCGAATAGCGGTCGAATAAATTAAACTGTCCTGTTTTATCGTACTTTTTACTTGGTAGCCAAACTTCTGTATCGCTGATAAAATTAGGTTTGACCAAAAAGCCTTGGGCTTTGAAATATTCGTGTATTAAGTAATTGTAATACCGTTTTAATATGGAAACCGATAAAGCCGAATTATTCACAAAGTAAGAACGTTCTTCTCCGTTTTCATCTTCTTTAACCTCATAGCGTGGATTTACCGCTTTGGTTACTGGATAAAAACCTTCTACTTCTTTTGTGAATGATGTGTAATAATGCTCCTGTTCCCCAAAATTCTCAATAACCTCAACAGGTACTAATCTATGATTTATCCTTGAAAGGATTTCATCTTCTACATTGGTAAAGTAGAGTGTTAGTTCTTTCTGCGGATGGTTAAAGGTTAGGATGTTGAAACAGTGATTTTGCATTAGTTTAGTTGGTTTTATCGGTTCATACCAATTGAATGTATTCTTATTCTTAATTCATTTTCTTAAACTCAATTTTTTTAACTGTCTGTTTAAGTATTTCTAATGCCAAGGGTTCTTCATTGAAGTCGTATGTGAGTTTATCACTGTATGCTTCAATCAAAAAGTCATCTTCCGGTACTTTAAAAAAAGTAGCGAGTTTCTCAATTTGTTCCCTTGTTGGAAAGCGTTCTCCGTTTTCAAATTTACTCACCATAGAGGTGTCAACATCTACTGCTGCGGCTACTTGCCTGAGCAATAGTTCTTGTTTTAACCTTAACGTTTTGAGCTTAGAAGCGAATGTTTCCATTTTGGCAAAATTAAACTTGACAGATTCTGCCAAATATAAGAAAGTAAAACGTAATAAAAAGAAAAAGAGAGGTATAAAATAACAGGTAAGGGATTTGAGGAAATAGAGGAAACTAAGGATGTTTAATCCTTAGCATCCTCAACATCCTTGTTTTCCTCAATAGAGAGGTTTGTATAGTTGTCCTGTTGCTCACGGTGAATAAGGTTGGACTTTATAAAACCAGTGATATAGCCTTCGGCTGTTTTTGCAGGAATGTTTAGTTTTTTGGCTACTTCCAAATACTTCTGACGGTTAAAGTTTCTTGGTAAAGCGTATAGGAATTTTTCTTTGCGGTTCATTCGGGTAGGTTTGGTTTCTTCTTTTGGAAGCTCACCAAATACTTTACTGGAATGTTTCACCAATACTTTAATCATAGCCAATGCGGTTTGAAAATCTCTTTCCTCACAAATGAGTTTATTAGAAGTATCTCCAGTTTCCAATATCCTTAATGCTGAAAAGAGCATACAGAAACGGAATGCAATTAGCCCTAATCTTCTAATGGTAGCCATATAGTCCATCCCTTGAAGATTGAGGTATTTTACTTGTATCTCACTAAAAAACTGATTGAATTGCTCTTGTTGGTCTGCGGTTAAGTAAAACTGAAAATCACCATTGCTTTTGAGCAACTTATATAGGTCGTAGAACTGGTTTCCTAAATTCTCAAAGTAATCATCTAATCCGTTATCTGTAGTGCTTGCAAATACGTTTTTCCAAACAGGCTTAACATTCATAAAGTAGAAAATAAAGCGGCTGAACAAGCCGTTTTCTGCACTTGGTATTAAAGCCGAAACTTGTTTTGGCGTACCTGAAAGGACGGTCGATAGACAAGGACTTTCAATGTCTACAAACTCACGGTCGGTTCTGCGGTAATAGGAAATAGTTTCGTGGTGGAATGCTTTTCTGAAACCATCACTATAATTTCCGTAATCGCTTTTAAAGGCGTGTGCTAAGGTATCTCCTTCGGTTTCAAAAATTAAGCCTTTGCCATCACTATCACCCAATAATTGGTATGCACCTGTTGAACTATTGTTTGCAGGGATAAACAGCATTTTTTCAGGTGGTTTGGCTGGTTTTTCTACACCTTCAACTTTACCTTTATTGGCGTTGTACTCCGCCATTTCCAACTCAAAATGTTGCTTATGCAATTTGGCTTCTTCTCGTAATTCCTTGTGAATAGGATTTACTAATTGACGACAATGCACCAAACGTCCTTTTCCTGCGGATGCTTGTGCCGTAATAAATAGAAATAGATTAGAGAATACTTTCTTACCGTCATAAATACCGTAGAGTTTTGGGAAACACGCACTAATAGCCGCTAATGACCCTAAGAGCAAAATATCTCTTTCTTCATCTGAGGTAGCTACATCCACCACTTGTTGTAAGTATTCGGGAAGCTCAGGATATAAGGATTTAGGGAATGTTGGCATTATTTCCTTAATCGGTTCTTCTTCCTGGTATTCTTGTACTGGTGTAGCCTTTGTTGATTTGTGATTACTACTTTTAGCGTTATACTGTTCATTGGATTGTGTTACAATAGAAACGCCTGCTTGTTTGGCAAGAAAGAAAAAGGTTTTCAATGAAACACCTTGACCTTTTGACTTTAGGCAATTATCAAATTGCTTATCACATTCTTTAGAGTTGTAACCTGAATAATATTGGCTTACTCTATGAAATAGGCTTCTTCCAGACTCTCCAAATTCATCAGCAAAAGCGAAACCGATATTTATCCAATCGTTGTAATTGGGAGCTATATCAATATGATTAGCTTCTATATTCTGAATGACTTTTTCAACTTCTGAATTATCGTCTGTAACTGGTAGGTAGTTCTGTTCTGTATGTTGCTCTTGTTGGTTTGAATTATCCATCCATTCCAACGGATTAAATGTTTTCTTTTCCATCATCTATAAATATTTTGGATTGATAAATACATTGGGGTCGTGAGGTAAAAAACAGGCTCTTGAAATGTCTTTACCCGAACCATCTACTTCCAAGCTGTAAGTGTATTGGATGTAATTGGCAACCGCCTTGAAATAATCTTGATGTTTGACTTTGGTTAATTCAATAGGAATAACCCATTTTAAACCATCACCAGAAGGTGATGTAAAAAGAAGTTCTGTTTCAAAGTATTCGTCTTTGAGAAGTTCCTCTTTTAGTGTGGAAATATTACTGATGTGGTCAAAGTCAATCGTTAGAAGTCCTGAATGCTTTTTGAGGTTTTTATCATTTCGTTTTGCAAATGCACCTGAGAAGGTGACATAATCGAAATTGAACGCCTTGTATTTTCGGGCTTCCTTTACATCTTGAATGTTGCGTAGTGTACTTGTACACGTAGCAAATTCATTGCCTTGGATGAGGTTGTAAACCTCTATCAAGGTTATCTCTTTTGTAGGTACTACATTGGTAACAGGCTTTTTGTAATAGCTGAATACTGGTGGTTTTGGTTTTATAATTTCGGGTTCAGGTTCTGTAAATATTACTTCCTCCTGATTGTAAAAACCGTTTTTCTGACCAATACGCAAATGCAATTCTTCATTTAGCTTATCCAGTAGTTCCTGACCAGAAAGCTTAAAATGTAGTGCTGCAAAATCAAATACATTGCCGTCTGCAATAGCTTCTTCGCTATCGATATGCACCGCACAATTATCTACTACCTTAACCCATAATGTAGGCTTGCCTGCATTAAATGGGTTTTTAGTGGGTTTACAGTCCCTTCCCGAAAGGGAAAGAACTGTTTCGCCCGGATAGTACTGTCTTAACACATAGGCATAAATATTTAGGCCGTAATGTGTTTTACTTAATATGTCTTCTCTATTTATGTCCATCACATTTGAAGTTTGGATTGTAATAGTTTGCCTGTAAAAGCTCCTCAATATCAGCTACCTTGTAGTAAAACTTTCCGCTTATTTTACTGTAAGGAATTGTGCCGTTGGTTCGGAATGTTTGCAAGGTGCGTGGACTAATGTGTAGCATCTGCATTACATCCTGATTATCTACCCACGCATTTTTCAGGTATTCAACCTTCGTTGCATTTAGCAATTCAATACGTGTATTTAGGTCTCTAACTTGCTGAGAGAGTGCCACCAGTAAATCGATTATTTCAGTCATAGCTTTACCCTCCCTTTTTTGATTAGATAATCAGCTGCTCGCTGTTCGATTTCATCAGTAGTGGCATTGCGGTTACGCAATAACCATTGGTCTAATTCCTCACGGTTGAAATAGAGTTTCTTACCGTTGGGTTTGTAGTGTGGAATGCTTCCCGCACTTGTGAGTTTATACAAGTGAGATTGCGATAATTCCAAGTACTGACAAGCTTCATTGAAGTTGAGTACATTCTTTAGTATTAGATTTTGGTCTAATACGTGTTTCTCGATAATTTCAAGTCTTTTTAAAATCTCTTCCATCTTATTATGGGTTTGAAAATTTGTAAAAGACTTCTGGCCAAAAGTCATATTCGATGTCCGAATACAGTGCTAAAGTAGATTGACTTTAAGGCTGTTATGGGGTGCAGAAACAGGGTGCAGTGTAGAGTGCAGAGTGCAGAGTGGGAAAACAAAAGCAAAAACCCTTATCGGATTAGAATAAGGGCTAAATAAAAACTGAAAAAGAATAGGAAGTGTAAAGTGCAGAGTAACCTATTTTAATAGGTTTACGGCATTATCGATTTTGTCACCTGTAAGATTTGGACGTTTTAATGACCTGAATTTTGAACGGTCGAACGGTTCTCCGTTTTCATCAACAAAACAAATTATAGTAACCTCCCATATTTTCTGCTTGAGATATTCTACTAATTTCAAATTAGTATGGATGCATTTTATGAAGTAATAAAGCTCACTGATATTTCCTGTCCAAGTAACAGGTGTATTGATTTCTTTACCTGAGAATACCTTTTTAAAAGTGGGTAGAGGTGTGTCAGTGCTAATGAAATTATTGAGCTTTAAGCTATCCCATAAATCACCAAGTTTATCAGGACTGGTGTTGTACTGTTTATAGGTGAAAGAATTGAACGGAATAGGTTTGTCCGTTGTTTTTGGTTTGGGCTTTCTTACTGGTTCAGGAGTAACCTCAATAACTTGTAGTTTCTTGATGTGAAGTTGTTCGGGAATAGGTTCATTTAATAATTGGGTGTAGAAGTCCTCCACAATAAATTCATCATCAACCCAATCTTTGAAAGCCTCCTGAACCTCCAAGTACAATTGCATATAAGCAAGTTTGAGTAGCTGCATTATATAGGTGTTGGCTTTATGTGTTTGGTCTAACTGATGCGAGGTGTTTTTTGGATTTATGTACGTAAGTGCATAATCCTTTTTCTTCAATAATTCTCCAAGGTCTTTCAAGCGTGTTTTTAATCGCTTATTGAGTGTATCATTAAGGTAGTAACGGATTAGGTTCTCGTTTCTATCTTCATCAATGGTTTGGTACAGAGCATCAAAATCAGATTTTACGGTATTCAGAATAAGCTTTGAATAGTATTTGGTTTTATTGTCAAATGGTCTGAAAAATTCAATTTCAAACTGTAAGGGCTGTTGAGGTGTGTATTCTTTTAAACTTCTAAATTTGGAAGCAAATTCATCATCCATACTATTTTGAGCAAGCCAAGGTCTTAACTCATAATCAAGGATTTTATCTAAGGTGTTGTTTTGCTTACTCATAAATCCAGTTTAATTCGGTTAGCGGCTTCTTTCTTTTGTTGGTCGATTACCTTAGCATAAATCTGAGTGGTTTTCAATTCTCTATGACCAAGTAATTTTGAAACTGTATAGATGTCTGTTCCTGCGGAAAGCTGTAATGTAGCGTAGGTGTGTCTCGCACAATGGAAGGTTATGGTTTTAGAAATTCCTGCTCTCATCATCCATTGCTGCAACTTTAAGTTGTGCCAAGCTGAATAACGCAATCCTTTAAATACTCTTTCGTCCTTATCCTGACGTTCACCGAGCAAGCCGAAGGCTTGTTCTGAAATAGGAAGGGTTTCCGCTCCTTTGGTTTTCTTTTGTCTGAAACGGATGTAGTACCCCATTTCATTTGAATGCTGAACTTCTGACCAAAGCAACTTATTTACATCTGACCAACGCAATCCGGTAAGACAAGAAAATATAAATGCTGTTTTCATTAGTGGAATTTCACATTCCGCTTGTACCGCAGCTTGTAATTCTTCAAGAGTTAAAAACTCTCGCTGAGGTTCTCCTTGTTTGAAGGCATCTACACCTTCAGAAGGATTGGTTGGAATGATACCATCTTTAACCGCTTGTTTTAATGCAGCTCTTAATTTGTTGAAATAGGAGTACTTTGAGTTTTGAGATAAGTTCTGGTTACTCTTTGTTTTGGCATCCTTATCAAGATATTCTTTAAAGCCCTGGACAAACTTTCTATCAACTTCCGCAAAAGTGATGTCCATAGGAATATAGGATTGTAAATGCTTTAGCATACTATCCCAATTTCCGTAATTACCTGAGCTATCTTTTCGCTTATCGGTAAGAAGCTGAATGTAGTTGGTAAAACTGGCTTTTAATTTCTCATTGTCACGGAAGCCATAAACACCGTTTTGGATTTCGATTTGTCGCTGTGCTCTAATTGTCTCAGCTAATTGAAGCGTTTTTTTATTGACTTCCTTTTCATCCTTGGTTTTGGCATTAGGGTCTAAATAGAGTTTTAAATACTCTGTTTTACGTTTGCCTTTGTGGTAGTAGTCCAAGTATAAACTGGTCTTACCACCTTGATTGCGTTTTCTTAGTGTAACCTTCATATCTCAAAAAAAATTGCAGTTGTTTCTGTAACAGCAAACTTGTTGTTAGCAACAAAATTTGTTTCTATAACAACAAATTAGAAACGAAAGATACGTAAAAAAGAGCAAATTAGCAACAAATAAGAATAGTTAAATAACTGTAAACACCAATAAAAGAAGGGCTTAACTAATCAAAGGAAGTGTAATTACTTCCCGATACAAAAATTAGAAAATATATTCCCCAAAAGATCATCTGTGGTGACACTTCCCGTGATTTCCCCTAAATGAAACAAGGCCTGCCGGATATCAATGGCCATGAGATCACTGGCCAGCCCCATATCCATACCTTCTTTTACTTTTTGGATTTCCTCCAAAGCCTTTAAAAGCGCATCGTAATGGCGACTGTTGGTAATAATGGTCTCATCACCACTTAAAGCTCCTGAATCTACCAGAGCGAGCAGCTTCTTTTCCAATTCTGGTATTCCCGTTCTGTTTTTGGCCGAAAGAAAAAGAACTTCCGGAATTTCTTGCTGCAATTCCTCTATTTGGGATGGCTCCAACAAGTCTACTTTATTACAAATGGGAACCAACCGTTTATTTGGATAGCGATTTCTGATACGCTCCAGTTCCGAGCGGTCAAAATCCATACGGTCAAAAAGGAAAATGATCAAACGGGCTTTTTCAATTTTGTCGAAGGTTCGCTCAATCCCAATTTTTTCTACTACATCGATCGTTTCCCGGATACCTGCGGTATCGATAAACCGAAAGTTGATACCATTCAAACTGATTTGGTCTTCAACTGTATCGCGAGTGGTTCCGGCAATGTCACTTACAATGGCCCTTTCCTCGTTCAACAAAACATTGAGCAGTGTAGATTTGCCCACATTGGGCTGCCCCACAATGGCAACAGGAATACCATGTTTGATCACATTCCCTAGGGCAAAGGAGTCAATCAATTTTTTTAGGACCTCACTGATGCGGTTCAACAGTTCGTTGAATTGAGAACGATCTGCAAACTCTACATCCTCCTGGGAAAAATCGAGTTCCAACTCAATCAAGGAGGCAAAATTCAGAAGTTCTTCTCGCAATTTTTGAATTTCATTGCTAAAACCACCCCGCATTTGCTGCATGGCAATGTTATGGGATGCCTCACTGTCGCTGGCTATTAAATCGGCCACAGCTTCAGCCTGACTCAGATCCATTTTACCATTTAAAAAGGCACGTAGCGTAAATTCACCTGCAGAAGCCGTTCGGCACCTTTTTCGTAAAATCAATTGAATGATTTGC
Organism: Allomuricauda sp. ANG21; assembly: GCF_040705235.1. NCBI lineage: Bacteria > Pseudomonadati > Bacteroidota > Flavobacteriia > Flavobacteriales > Flavobacteriaceae > Allomuricauda > Allomuricauda sp. ANG21. The sequence continues at coordinate 355,650 of NZ_JBFCVT010000011.1, forward strand.
TGTTGGATGTAGGGGGAACCATGGCAAGAAATTTCAGCTACATGCTCTCCTGTGTAGGAGTGAGGCCCCTTAAAAATGGAAACGAGCACCTCGTCCAAGACTTTGTCGTCCTCAACAATATGCCCCAAATGAATGGTATGACTCTTTTGTTGAATTAATTTTTTCCCTTTAACCGATTGAAAAATGGAATCGGTAATGGAAATGGCATCAGGCCCTGAAATGCGAATGACCGCAATGGCCCCAGTTCCTGAAGGGGTAGCCAAGGCCACAATGTTATCGGTATATGACATAGGGGCAAAAGTACAAATTAGCGGAAAGCTGTAACAATTTGGCAATATTATCTACTAATAGGGTACATCATCAAAATCAATCAAAAAATGGAAGTTGTTAATCAAAATGTTATGCGAAAGGACAGCACACTGTTGTCCATCACCCACTTGACCCAGTTATTATCGTATGTTATTGGATTTGGAAGTCTTATTGTTCCTTTGATCATTTGGTTGTCATCAAAAGACAAGGTTGAAGGAATGAATGAACATGGCAAGGCCATCATCAATCTGCAATTGAGTCTTATTCTGTACATTGTTATAAGTATCCCGGCCATTCTGCTTTTGGGCTTGGGGATTTTGGGCTTAATTGCAACAGGTATATTGGGGTTTGTTTTGCCAATAGTAAACGCTGTGAAGGCTTCGAATGGTGAAGTACCCTCTTATTTTATGACAATACGATTTTTATAAAACAAAAAAGCTGGAACATATAGCTCCAGCTTTTTAAACGTATAGTTTTAGTATTTAGTTATTCAACATCACAGGCATCACCAACATGGTAACGTGTTCGCCTTCGTCCAAGCCATCAATGGGCGTTAGGATTCCAGCTCGGTTGGGTAAGCTCATTTCCAATGAAACATCATCCGAAGATAGATTGTTGAGCATTTCCAACAAGAAGCGCGAATTGAACCCTATCTGCATGTCGTCACCTTGATAAGAACAGGAAAGACGTTCTTCCGCCTTGTTACTGTAATCCACATCTTCAGCCGAGATATTCAATTCGGCCCCGGCAATCTTTAACCGGATTTGGTGTGTGGTCTTGTTCGAGAAAATGGAAACCCTACGAACCGAACTCAAAAACTGATTTCTGGAGATGGTCAGTTTGTTGGGGTTTTCCTTTGGAATTACCGCTTCGTAATTTGGGTATTTGCCATCAATCAAGCGACAAATCAATTCTGAATTGTCAAAAATGAACTTGGCATTGCTATCGTTGTACTCAATGGTCACTTCAGATTCAGAACCAGCCAAAATCCCTTTCAAAAGAGTCAATGGTTTTTTCGGCATGATAAATTCCGCAACTTGCGAAGCCGTTACATCCTGACGCTGATATTTCACCAGTTTATGGGCATCCGTAGCCACGAAAGTCAAATTCTCGGGGGAAAATTGAAAGAAAACACCACTCATCACCGGGCGAAGGTCATCGTTTCCCGCTGCAAAAATGGTCTTGTTGATGGCCGTGGCCAATATATCGCCTAAAAGAGTGGTGGAACTTGGGTTTGAAACTTCCACTGCTTTGGGAAATTCGGCCCCATCAGCATACGCCAAGGCATATTTACCATGGTTGGAGCTGATTTCAACCGTATTATTGTCCTCTACCACAAAGGTGAGGGGCTGTTCTGGAAACGTTTTTAGCGTGTCCAACAACAAACGAGCTGGTACGGCAATGGTACCTTCGGCATCGGAATCCACTTCAAGAACGGAGCTCATGGTGGTTTCAAGGTCTGATGCGGAGACCGTAAGTTGGTTCTGTTTTAAATCAAACAAAAAATTATCTAGGATGGGAAGCGTGTTACTATTGTTGATAACTCCTCCCAAAACCTGCAATTGTTTCAGTAAATATGTACTGGATACGATAAACTTCATCAAAGAAATCCTTTAGTATTGTTGCCCATTTGACTTGAAGTCGGTAAAACTGGGCGTATAAATCGATAAAAACAAATATATCTTAAAACGGCGAAGCAAAGAAACAAATTTATCAACACTTAAGCCGCAAATTTTCGCTTTCTGTAATAGCCGAAGAAAACACCAAAAAGTAAAGTCAATATAACTGGCACACCAATGTTTATGATTTGCCATTTGGTTTTTTCGGTAGCGATTTTCTTCACATCCAATAACGGGATGGATACTTTTTTGCTTCGAATGTTTATAAGTCCGGCGTTGTCCAAAAGATAATTGGTACAATTGACCAAAAATTCCTTGTTCCCATAGAAACTACTGGTCCATTTGTCGTACCCCAATTCCAGTGGTCTGCCATTTCGCAGTTGATTTTTGATGACATCCCCATCCGAAATAACGATCATCTTGTTGGCAGTACCTTCCTCGATGGTATTCTGTAATTTCAGGGGTTTTACCCGGTTTTTGTACATCGAGACAAAATCGCCCTCGATCAGCACAGCCAAAGGCATATTTCCTGGAGTATAGGTTTCTTGGTCAGGTGGATTGTTCAAAATGTCCAGACTGATTTGTCGTGGAGTACCATCCGTTTTGGACAGCGGAGAGCTTTGTAGAAGGACCGTCTTGTCGTAATCATTTTCCAAAATATCCATTGGACTCGTAAACTGATACCGAACCGCCTCAATATTGGTATTGATGGGATGGTTGTTTTTGGAAAACACCATAGGATTGTAATACCACGGAACCGGGTCAAATTGGGAATCGTTTCCTTCTCCTGTGGCGAGAACAATTTGGGTGAAGTATAGGTCGTTTACCAATACGGGATCGATGCGAACCCCATATTTAAAGAAGAAATCCTTGAGATTTAGCTCTCGGGGCAGGGCAAAGGCGCTTCCACCGCCCGCTAGAATGCTGTCCATCTCCATGGCCACTTGATCTACCAGCCAGATGGATTTCCCTCCGTTCACCACGTATTGGTCCATCACATATTTTTCTTGATCGGAAAATGGTTCGGTAGGCTTGGCAATCAAGGCCATATCGAAACTTTTCAATTGGTCCAACACATCTTGAGGGTTAGAAGCCACGGAATCCAAGGTAATGGCGGCAATATTGTAGTACTCGCGAATACTGGTCAAATAATCAGCCAAATACCTATCTTGGAGTTCCCCATTACCTTTAATGACGGCGATACTTTTCTTCTCGGTGATGCTCAATTTGGTAAAGGCATCGGCGAAGGCATATTCCAATTGTTGCACGGAATTGTTGATGCGCTCCTCCGCAGAGGACCCAATTTTATTTTTAAGGAGGGCCACTTTTACGGTTCGGTCACCATGGTTTACCATGGCCCACGGAAAGACCAATTCTTGTGAAACTTTTCCGTTTTCCTCAACGGTTACACTGGCAGGTTGAAGCCCTAAGCTTTGCAGTTCTGCAATGGTCTGTTGGGCCAGACTTTCATCTTCCAGCGGGTCAACCAAGTTATAGGTAATGTTCTTGTTTTTGGAAGCAAAGGATTCCAGCAGTTGAATGGTTTCAGTCTTGAGTTTGGAAAACTCGGGTGGAATATTCCCATCCAAAAGCACATCAATCACCACGGGAGAATCAAATTTTTGCGCAACGTCAATGGCAGGTTGGGATAGCGTATAGCGTTTGTCTTCGGTTAAATCGAAACGTGTGTACACAAAACTAGCCAAGATGTTTACTACCACAACGGCAACAAGTGCCACGACTACTGAAATAAGAAACTTTTTCATCGGGGCAGTTGTTTTAGGCGTTGAAATGTGAGGAATAAAAAGAGTAGTGTCATTGAAATGAAATACACCAAATCCCGAGTATCTATGACGCCTCTTGCGATACTGTCAAAATGGGATTTTGCTCCAATTCCTTGAATCAATTGCTGGGACTCCCCATCTGAAAACAGTGAAGAAACGGCATCAAATCCGTTGAACATCAAAAAACATAACAAAATACCTACTAAAAAGGCTATGATTTGATTATCCGATAGGGTAGAGGCAAACAGCCCAATCGCCGTATAGGTCGAAATCAAAAATAAGAGTCCAAAATAGGAACCGAGAACCATCCCGAGGTCGTAGTTGCCCTCAATCATACCCAAATTGGAAATGGTGAAAACATAGATTATAGTTGGAATCACGGCAATGATGCATAGCAACGCAGCACCCCAAAACTTGCCCAAGACCAATTTCCAAACCGAAATGGGTTTAATCAGCAACAGTTCCAAAGTCCCCATTTTGCGTTCATCGGAAAAACTTTTCATGGTGATGGCCGGAACCAAAAAGATGAAAATCCAGGGAGTCAGCAAAAAGAAGTTGCCCAAATCGGCAAAGCCATAGTCAAAGATGTTGTACTCGCCTCGAAAAACCCATAGAAAAAGCCCGTTGAGCAACAAAAATGACCCTATGATCAAATACCCAATGGGCGAAGTGAAAAATGACCGAACCTCTCTCTTAAAAATCGCGAACATTAAGATGGGTTTGTTGATTCAACTTTGTTGACACTCCAAGCTTCGGGTTTTTCACTGAACAGTTGTTTGGTGGTTCCCCACACACCTTTAAAAAAATCCGATGTCCGATATCTTTCCAAATCCGATTCGTTTTCCCAAAAACTATACGTAAAAAACACACAAGGATTTTTGAGGTCCTGGTACAGCTCTACCAAATTGCAGCCCTCAAACGCCAAGATTCCGTTTTTTGATTCTTTAAAAATTCGCTCAAAACTAGGAATATTTTCGGGTTTAAAAGTGAGTTTCACAATACGTATCAACATTTATAGAAAATTTATAGTTACGGTATCCCTATAATTCAGGCCTAAAAGGGAGGAAGCTCCACCTACCGAATTCAGGTCACTTTTATAAATGGCCAACTCTATATAGCCTGCCGAATTGAACAAGGCCAAAGCATCGCCGGGTCCTTTTCGCTGGCTTTTATCCAAATCAAAATGGATGATGCCATTATAACTACTATGGATTTCCTTGATCTTGGTGGTGCGTGCATTTATCTCAAAAGCTCTACCATTTCTGTAGGCGTTGAAAAGACTTCGTTGAATATTGGTCACCACATTGCCATAGTTGTCAATATAAATAACATTCCCAGAAATGGTTTTTCCCTCATTGATGATTCTAGGTTCAAACTCCCTGAGCTCACGGAGTTCATCAAAAGGTCTTCCAATGACCTCCAATTTTCCACCACGGGCAATATGGCAGGCCACTTGAACAAAGACATTCAGTACAGGGAATGAACCAGAGACCACATTGGGAATTTGTATTTCTACTACCTTTTCAGGTTTTATCTCAGAAGTAATCAACGAAATCACCCCGCTATTGGCACTCACAAAATAATGGCCGTCCACTTGAACCACAATATGCTGGTTTTCTGGGGAAAGTTCAGAGTCTACCCCAACAATATGTACGGTCCCTTCTGGGAAGGAACGATAGGCATTTTTAAGGATATAAGCGCATTCCTGAATGTTGAATGGACTAATGGCATGGGAAATATCAACAAGGTTCACATCGGGAAGGTTACTCAGAATAGTCCCTTTCACGGCACCAACAAAGTGATCTTTATATCCAAAATCTGTAGTTAAGGTTATGATTGCCATGCAATACTGTTGATATGTTTTTCGCTGCTCAAATTGATTTTTGGTTAAGTTTGTGAAGTAAAATTACACTAAAAAAGAAAGAATACAATTCTTGTAAAAACAACATAAAATACCCCGCATTTTTTGAACGAACTGATCATTGAACTCACGGATATCAGCCCACAAGACTTTTTTGGGCAACAGAATGAGAATATTGAACTTCTAAAAAAATATTTCCCAAAGCTAAAGATTGTTGCCCGAGGTAGCAAAATTAAAGTCTATGGTGATGAAGAACTCTTGGAAGAGTTTGACAAACGGTTCGACATGCTCACTAGCCAATTTGCCAAGTACAACAAACTGGATGAAAACATGATTGAGCGTGTCCTTACTACCGATGGGCAAGAAGAAACAGCCTCCAAAAGTAGTGGTGATGTTTTAGTGCACGGTGTTAGTGGGCGATTGATAAAGGCGCAGACCCTTAACCAACGTAGAATGGTGGATGCCTGTAAGGTAGACGATATGGTCTTTGCCATTGGGCCTGCAGGTACTGGGAAAACGTACACTGGAGTGGCTTTGGCCGTGAAAGCGTTGAAGGAAAAACAGGTGCGTAGAATCATCTTAACCCGACCTGCGGTGGAAGCTGGGGAAAATTTGGGATTTCTTCCTGGCGACCTCAAGGAAAAATTGGACCCGTACATGCAACCATTGTACGATGCACTCCGCGATATGATTCCCGCAGAAAAACTGGCCAAGTATATTGAGGATGGGACCATTCAAATAGCTCCCATGGCCTTTATGCGCGGTCGTACGTTGGACAATGCCTTTGTGATTTTGGATGAAGCCCAGAACACCACCCACGCCCAAATGAAAATGTTCCTCACCCGAATGGGCAAGAATGCCAAATTTTTACTGACCGGCGATCCTGGCCAAATTGATTTGCCAAGACGGGTGATTTCTGGTTTGAAGGAGGCTTTGCTTATCCTTAAAAATGTGGATGGCATCAGCATTATTTATTTGGATGATAAGGATGTGATTCGTCACAAACTGGTCAAGAAAGTCATCGACGCATACAAGAACATAGAGCACCAAAACCAATTTTAAGATGGGGCAGAACACGCTTATGGACACGGATTTTCATTTTCCGAGTCAAAAATCAGTCTATAAAGGAAAAGTACGAGAGGTTTACACCTTAGGTAATGATATTTTGGTGATGGTGGCTACAGATCGTCTTTCTGCGTTTGATGTTGTCATGCCCAAAGGTATTCCTTATAAAGGCCAGATTCTGAACCAGATTGCCACCCAAATGATGCAGGCCACAGAAGATATTGTACCCAATTGGTTGATGGCCACGCCAGACCCCAATGTTGCTGTTGGGAAAGCTTGCGAACCTTTTAAAGTTGAAATGGTGATTCGCGGGTATCTTTCCGGTCACTCTGCACGCGAATACAAAGCGGGTAAAAGAATGTTATGCGGGGAACCCATGCCCGAAGGGATGAAAGAAAACGATAAATTTCCTGAACCCATTATTACTCCAGCCACCAAAGCAGAAAAAGGAGACCATGATGAGGATATTTCCAAAGAGGACATTCTAAAAAGAGGTATCGTTTCCCAAGCCGATTATGAAGTTTTGGAAAAATATACCAAAGCGCTTTTCCAAAGAGGAACCGAAATTGCTGCTAAGCGTGGATTGATTCTGGTGGACACCAAATACGAATTTGGGAAGACCAAGGAAGGCGAAATCGTTTTAATTGATGAAATCCATACACCAGACTCCTCACGCTATTTCTATGCTGATGGCTATGAAGAACGTCAGGCTAAAGGTGAAGCACAAAAACAATTGTCCAAGGAGTTTGTGCGCCAATGGTTGATTTCCAATGGATTTCAAGGTTTGGAAGGACAAACTGTCCCAAAAATGCGTGATGATTACATCGAATCCGTTTCAGAACGCTACATTGAACTGTATGAAAGCATTACGGGTGAAGACTTCATAAAAGCAGATGTGTCCAATATCCATGAACGCATTGGTATCAATGTTTCCAATTATTTGAACAGTCTTCCATAAAAGTGTTGGTCTTTTCAATTTTTGATGGTTTTTTCTGAGGATTTCATATATTTCTTCAATCAAACCGAACAAATGAACACCGACCTTCGCAAAAAGTATTGGAAAGAAAATCTTAAATACCTCTCAATTTTACTGGCAATCTGGTTTCTGGTCTCTTACGGCTTTGGAATCCTATTGGTTGATGAACTTAACACCATCCGAATGGGCGGCTTCAAACTAGGCTTTTGGTTTGCGCAACAAGGCTCCATCTACGTCTTTGTAATCCTCATTTTTGTATACGTTCGGCTCATGAACAAATTGGACAAGAAATACGGCTACAACGAAGAATAACAACCCTCTAAAACGCAATCATGAGTGATGTTCAAATTTGGACCTATGTATTGGTCGCATTGTCATTTGGTCTGTATATAGGAATTGCCATTTGGTCGCGAGCGGGTTCCACCAAAGAATTTTATGTAGCTGGAGGTGGGGTTTCCCCATTGGCCAACGGAATGGCCACGGCAGCAGATTGGATGTCGGCGGCCTCTTTTATTTCCATGGCAGGGATTATCTCCTTTGCGGGCTACGATGGGGCTGTATATTTAATGGGATGGACTGGAGGTTATGTGCTTTTGGCCCTGTTATTGGCACCTTACCTTAGAAAATTTGGAAAGTTCACCGTACCCGATTTTATTGGAGAACGGTATTACTCCAAAACAGCCCGAGTAGTAGCGGTTTTTTGTGCCCTTATTGTTTCTTTTACCTACGTAGCGGGTCAAATGCGAGGTGTGGGCATTGTTTTTTCAAGATATTTGGAGGTTGATATCAACACAGGAGTGGTCATCGGTATGGTGATTGTTTTGTTCTATGCCGTCCTTGGTGGAATGAAAGGAATCACCTATACCCAAGTGGCACAATATTGCGTATTGATTTTTGCCTTTATGGTACCGGCCATATTTATTTCAATTCAGATGACAGGGAACCCCATTCCGCAATTGGGTTTTGGTGACACCTTATCTGATGGTTCTGGAACTTATCTTTTGGATAAATTGGATGGCCTCTCCACCGAACTCGGTTTTGCGGAGTATACTTCGGGCTCAAAAAGTACAATCGACATATTTGCCATTACATTGGCCTTGATGGTGGGTACGGCAGGTCTACCACACGTAATTGTTCGTTTTTTTACTGTGAAAAGGGTTCGGGATGCCCGAAAATCAGCGGGACTGGCTTTGTTGTTCATTGCTATTTTGTACACCACGGCACCGGCAGTGGCCGTATTCGCAAGAACAAACCTCATTGAAACCGTAAGCGGGAAAGAATATGATGAAATGCCCGAATGGTTCAGTCGATGGGAAACCACTGGACTCATCGCCCATGAGGATAAAAACGGTGATGGTAAAATTCAATATGTGGCAGCACCGGAAGTAAACGAGCTTACCGTGGACCGTGACATTATGGTATTGGCCAACCCAGAAATAGCAGATTTGCCGGCTTGGGTAATTGGTTTAATTGCCGCAGGTGGATTGGCGGCAGCGTTGTCAACCGCTGCAGGATTGTTGTTGGTCATTTCCTCGTCCGTATCCCATGACTTGATCAAGAATGTCCTTAATCCTGGCCTATCCGAAAAGGGAGAGCTTTGGGCGGCTAGGATTTCGGCTGCCGTTGCTGTAATCATTGCAGGGTATTTTGGAATCAACCCGCCGGGCTTTGTGGCCGCGGTGGTAGCATTGGCCTTTGGACTTGCGGCGGCATCATTCTTTCCTGCGATTATCTTGGGCATCTTTTATAAAAAGATGAACAGCCAAGGGGCGATATCAGGAATGGTAGTAGGGCTTTGTCTTATGCTTTTCTACATGATGAAGTTTAAATTCGGAATTTTTGATGGAGGACAGGAAGCTGTTGCTGGTTTACAAGGTGATTGGTGGTTTGGTATTTCGCCAGAAGGATTTGGGACCATCGCAATGCTAGTCAATTTTATTGTGGCCATAGCAGTGAACACCTTTACCAATGATCCTCCTGAAGATGTTCAGGAAATTGTGGAAAATATCCGTATTCCAAGTGGTGCTGGAGAAGCCGTTGAACATTGATAAACCCAAAAATTGAACCCTTTTTCATAATTTTAAAGTCACATTAAAAATTAAGCATACTAAATGAGCAATTACCATATTAAACATTTGGAAGAGTATTTTCAGGTCTATCGTAAATCCGTAAGAAACCCAGAGGCGTTCTGGGAAGAAGTGGCAGAGGAGCACTTTTTCTGGCGTAAAAGATGGGATTCGGTTTTGGAATGGGATTTTACAAAACCTGAAATCAAATGGTTTGATGGTGCCCAACTCAATATTACCGAGAATTGTATCGACCGCCATTTGCGGAGTAGAGGCGATAAAACAGCCATTTTATTTGAACCTAATAATCCGAAGGAAGAAGCACAACATATAACCTATAACGACTTGTATGAAAGAGTCTGTAAGTTTGCCAATGTCCTCAAGGATCAAGGCGTTAAAAAAGGGGACAGGGTAGTAATTTATTTACCCATGATACCCGAATTGGCGGTATCGGTTTTAGCCTGTGCCCGAATAGGTGCTATACATTCGGTTGTTTTTGCAGGATTTTCATCCACTGCATTGGCAACTAGAATCAATGATTGTGAAGCAAAAATTGTCATTACCTCAGATGGTTCATTTAGGGGAAATAAAACCATTGATCTAAAAGGAATTGTTGATGAGGCATTGAAACAATGCCCAGGTATTGGAAGTGTATTGGTGGCCAAGCGAACTGGAGCGAAGATCGATATGATGGAAGGACGTGACCAATGGCTACAACCACTGTTGGACAAAGCCTATGCCGATTGTGTCCCTGAAATTATGGAAGCGGAAGACCCACTGTTCATTTTGTACACATCAGGTTCTACAGGACGTCCAAAAGGAATGATGCATACCACGGCCGGGTATATGGTGTACACCGCATATACTTTTAAGAACGCTTTTCAATACCGAGAAGATGACATCTATTGGTGTACGGCCGATATTGGTTGGATTACAGGCCACTCCTATATTGTGTATGGACCATTGATCAATGGGGCCACTACAGTGATGTTTGAAGGTGTCCCTTCCTATCCTGATTTTGGTCGATTCTGGGAAGTGGTGGAAAAACATAAAGTCACCCAATTTTATACGGCACCAACGGCTATCCGAGCCTTGGCCAAGGAAAATTTGGACTTTGTGACGAAACACGACCTTTCTAGCTTAAAAGTTTTGGGTACCGTGGGAGAACCTATTAATGAGGAAGCTTGGCACTGGTACAATGATCATGTTGGAGATAAAAAATGTCCCATTGTGGATACCTGGTGGCAAACGGAAACAGGAGGTATTTTAATTTCACCCATTCCTTTTTCAACCCCGACAAAGCCTACCTATGCCACTTTGCCGATGCCAGGAGTGCAACCAGCATTAATGGATGAAAATGGAAAAGAAATCAAGGGGAACCAAGTAGATGGGCGATTATGCATCAAATTTCCATGGCCTTCCATAGCACGAACCATCTGGGGAGACCATCAACGCTATAAAGACACTTACTTTTCAGCTTTTGAAGGAAAATATTTCACCGGAGACGGTGCTTTGAGGGATGAAGTTGGTTATTACCGTATTACGGGTAGGGTAGATGATGTCATCATTGTCTCTGGGCATAACCTAGGTACAGCACCTATTGAAGATGCTATAAACGAACACCCTGCAGTGGCAGAATCGGCCATTGTTGGCTTCCCCCATGATGTAAAGGGAAATGCGCTATATGGCTATGTGATTTTGAAGGAAACAGGGGAATCCCGAGACCGGGACAACCTAAAAAAGGAAATCAACCAAATGATTACGGAGCACATTGGTCCGATTGCCAAGTTGGACAAGATTCAATTTGTACCAGGTTTGCCCAAAACGCGCAGTGGAAAGATCATGCGTCGTATCCTCCGAAAAATTGCATCTAAAGAAACTGATAATTTGGGGGACATTTCCACTTTGTTGAACCCTGAGGTGGTAGAGCAAATTATTGAGGAAAGCTTATAGATTAGTAATATAAGTTACAGTGATATAAAGAAAAAGACCATTTTTAAAATGGTCTTTTTTGATTTATTCATCTAGACTTGATATTGTTGATTTCTTGATTCAATTGTTATTTGGAATTTGTCAACCTTGGATTGAAGTTCCTTTTTCAAACTTTCATTACTAATTTCTCCGTTGTTGAAATTATCATAGAACGAGGGTAACGAAAAAGTATCAGTGATGCTAGCTCCCATAAAAGGGAAGTAGGTACTCGCAGATTGTAATACGGTTGCGCCACCTCTGCCACCTGGTGATGTAGCCATTAAGAGCATGGGTTTGTCTCTCCATATTTTCATATTTAAGCGGGATAACCAGTCCACGGTGTTTTTGAAAACCGCTGCGTAAGACCCATTATGTTCAGCTAGGGATACGATGAATCCATCCGCTGTATTGAATAATTCGTTTAATCTTTTAACCGCAGTTGGAATGCCATTTTCAACTTCAAAATCTACACCGAAAATGGGCAAAACATAATTGTTCAAGTCAATTGTGATAATTTCTACGTTCTCCAATAAACTATTGGTATAGGTCAGTAAACTTTTATTGATGGATTTTTGACTATTGCTCCCTGCAATTGTGATTATTTTTTTCATGTTTGTTTTTTTTAATAGATTAGTCCATTGGCCATTTTATAATGCCATTTATTACTGCGGTTAAGACAAGACTGATTGCCAAAAGAGAATATTCGATATCTTCACTAGATTGATTCTCGAACCAGTCCATGAAAAAACCATGCGTTTATTTAAAACTTCGAAGATTAAATCACTATAGTATTACTTTGAAATTTTTATCTGTACCTAGTACAACAATACAAGCAATGCAACAATACAAAGCAGTGTAAAAGTATTCGTAGTCATTATGAGCGAAATGAGTTATCAATGCACCAATTGCGAATGGCAATAACCATAGAACCGATAGGTTTTTAACTTGATGCATCCAAAACCCAACAACCAAACCAATTACTCCAAACAATTCGCCATAACCAATAAATAGGGTCCATATTTTTCCGAAACCAAAATTGCTCATGTTGTCCATCATACTTTGCTTCTGGAAAACTTTAAAAAGACTCGCATAACCAAAGGCATAAATCAAATACGCATAGGCTACCCAATGTGAAACTTGCACTAAATTTTTCATAATGTTTAAGATTTAATAATTGTTTATAAAGTTTTTCGGTAATACACACCGAATAATGATTTTTCTATAGGATTTGATCCATACTCGTCAAAGTCCACACCAAGACCAAATTGGTGCCCATTGAATGATACGCCCGCCCGCACCTGCTGAAAACTTCTTGAATGTGTCCTAAACTCATCCCAGACGGTTAAAAACTGACCGTTGAGCCATAGCGATATTTTATCATTTATAGGGGTATTAAACTGGATTTGCGCAAAGGTTTCAGCATAAGTATTTTTGGTTTGTTGATAGCGCCCCACGGTAGGAATGACCACAAGTAACAGTCTGGAACTTTTCAATGTAAATTTAGCCGACAAACGCCCTGAATACCCTGAAATGCTATTGTAATAAACCGAGGGCCCTACTGAGATGGTCTTATTGATATTCCAGAATAACGTGGGTTGAACACCAACCTCATCAAAATCCGCATTCTCTTTTTTGTTGAATTTCTGAAAGAATGCAAGGGTTGCAATGCTCAATGAATTTTTGGCATTGATTGGATAACTTGAATACAGTGTAAAATCCGTTTTATCAAAGCCTGAGAACAGTTCTATCTGGGTGAATTGCGCATTTGAGTTCTTCGCAAATCCGAGAATTAATAGTGAAGTGATTATTACTATTTTTTTCATGCTTCAAAATTCCGAGAGGAACACATGAAAAAAAATGAACTAGTTTAAGACTTTTACATCCTATTGACCTTGGATATAATTTTACTCATAAATTCTGGTGTAATGCCAATGTAGCCTGCCAAGTCTTTCTGGGTAATTCTATTTATAATTTTCGGGTATTTATTTTTGAATTCGATATATCGTTCTTCAGCCGTTAAGGATATACCATGATTGGAACGTCTTATATAACTTATGAGCGACCTTTGATAAAGCATACGATAAAACCGTTCAAATTTTGGTATTTCTTGAAAAAGTAAATCATAATTAACCCTTGAGATACCCAACAGTTCTGAGTCTTCGGTAGCTTTAATGAAATAGCGTGATGGTTCCCTAGTGATAAAACTGGCCATGTCTCCTGTCCAATAATCTTCAATCGCGAACATGGAGATATGAGGAACCCCTGCTTCATCCAGGGTATACACTTTTAAGCAGCCCTTGGTGATAAAGTATTCATATTTTGTAATTTCACCAGCTTGAAGCAAAAATTCCTTCTTTCTAACTTTGACTGCTGTTAACAAAGAAATATACTTCTGTTTTTCGAGCTCGGTTAAATCAATAAACCTGCTAACGTTATCAATAATCAGTTTATGCGATTGCTCCAATTTCAAGATGATTTTATCCGTTCTTTAAAATTAGGCATTTGCTCCTTGCTATGAAAAATTTGTACGTTTCCCCAACTGCTTTATTATAGCACATTTTAAGCTTTTAACTACCACTGTGTAAGACAGAAAAGATAAAGTTATTGGGCAGATTTAAAAAGTCTGGAAAGATTTTAGACATAAAAAAAGACCATTTTGTGAAATGGTCTTTTTTTTGTAGCGAGAGGGGGACTTGAACCCCCGGCCTCCGGGTTATGAATCCGACGCTCTAACCAGCTGAGCTACCTCGCCTTATCATGGTTTGTTTTTAAAAATAGGCTAAAAGAGAATCCGACGCTCCCCGCCCGAACGTGCCGTTCGGAACGGGCGGGTAACCAGCTGAGCTACCTCGCCATGATTCGTTTTAGCGGGTGCAAATATAGAGTTTAATTTTTGCTGAATCAAAATTCAGGATTAATTTATTATTTGATATTTATTTTTTTATCTTCCCAAATTATATCAATTGTTGAAAAGGATTAATTGCGCGCTATAATGAGTGATAAGGTAAAATTTGAAATTGAATTTGTTATCCAAGCTTCCCCACAGTTGCTTTACCAATATATTTCTACCCCGTCTGGACTATCTGAATGGTATGCCGATAATGTGAATTCACGTAGTGAAATATTTACATTTATCTGGGATGGAGCTGAAGAACAGGCCAAAATGCTTAAACGGAAAAGTGAGGAGTTTGTAAAGTTTACATGGATTGAGAACGAGGATGATTCTTTTTTTGAAATGCGTATCATAGTGGATGAGATTACCAAGGATGTTTCTCTTTTCATTACCGATTTTGCAGATGAAGATGAAGTGGACGAGGCCAAAATGCTTTGGCAAAACCAAATCTCAGATTTAAAACAAGTCTTGGGGTCCACCTAGAAAGGATTCTCAACTATACCGTATCTTTGATCCCGATTAAAATCGGGATTTTTTATGATCAATTGTAACGGCTCACTCTTTCCAGAAGATCAAGAAATTTTGACCCATTCCAATAGAGGGTTAAAATACGGTGATGCCCTTTTTGAAACGGTACGGTGTGTGAACGGAACCCTTTTCTTTTGGGAAGACCACTATTTTAGGTTGATGGCCTCCATGCGGATTCTCCGAATGGAAATTCCCATGGAATTCACCTTGGAGTTTTTGGAAGAAGAAATCAAAAGGACCATCGCAGAGAATAATGGTACCGACAAGGCTGTTAGGGTTAGATTGACCATTTTTAGGAATGAAGGTGGGTTGTATGCCCCTGAAACTAATGATATTTCCTATATCATAGAAACCAAGCTCCTAGACTCTCCATTTTATGTAATCAATGAAGGGGATTATGAAGTGGAACTCTTCAAAGATTACTACGTAAACAAGGATATGCTGTCCAGCCTTAAGACCACCAACAAGATTTTAAATGTGGTGGCCAGTGTCTATGCCCAAGAGAATGGGTATGCCAACTGTCTTTTGGTGAATACGGACAAACAAGTGGTGGAGGCCATAAATGGAAATCTTTTTGTGGTGAAAGGGGATACCGTCAAAACGCCACCTTTGGCGGACGGCTGTTTAAATGGTATTGTCCGGAAAAAATTAATGGAAGTTATTGAAGCTACCGAGGAGTTTCAATTGGTTGAGGAATCCATATCACCTTTTGAACTGCAAAAGGCAGATGAGTTGTTTATCACCAATAGTGTTGTTGGTATTCAACCCATCTCTAAATACCGAAAGAAAGCGTTCTCTAGCACGATTGCCAAAAAATTAGTGGGAAAATTAAATGCTAGGGCCAGAATGGGTAGCTAGTTGAGGGATGGATTTTCAGGAGAATTTGACCACAACAGGTAATCTCCGCCCAATTCCACCATTTTTTCCTTCCAAAAAGCGGATGAGGATTTCTCCAAAATACCACTTTCATATTCGTTTTTGATGACTACCCAAGATTTGGACATCAGTTCTTGGTCCAATTGCTGGGAGTCCCAACCCGAGTAGCCCAAAAAGAATCGGATATCCTGTTCCGTGATCACACCTTTATTGATGAGTTCTACGGTCTTTTCAAAATTACCGCCCCAAAATATGCCATCGGAAATCTCAATACTATCATGGATTAAGTCTGGAACCTTATGGATAAAATATAGATTATCCTGTTCCACAGGGCCGCCATTGAATACTTTAAAAGGAATAGTGATTTCAGAAATAAGATCACATATGGTATAGTCCAAGGGTTTGTTAAGAATAAATCCTACAGAACCCTCATGGTTATGCTCTGCAAGCAACACCACTGATCTATTGAAGGAAACATCTCCGGTAAGTGAAGGTTCCGCAACAAGTAACTTACCTTTTTTAGGTTTATGACTTACCATTTTCATAACACTGTTACCTCTAATCGTTGTATAATATACAATTTTTCCAAAAACCTAAAGCATTGCCAAAATAAAAAAGCACTTCCTTTTGGGAAGTGCTTCTGTATATTAAAAAAATAATTGATTAGTTTACAGCACCGCTCAATTCTGCACCAGCTTTGAACTTTACAACGTTCTTAGCGGCAATCTTGATGGTCTGTCCAGTCTGTGGATTTCTACCTTCTCTGGCGCTTCTTTTGGAAACTGACCAAGAACCAAAACCAACTAGGGAAACTCTATTCCCTTTTTTAAGTGATCCCTCTACATTTCCCAAGAAAGATTCCAATGCTTTTTTGGCTGCTGCCTTAGTGATGCCAGCATCAGCTGCCATAGCATCGATTAATTCTGTTTTGTTCATAATGGAATTAAATTAATTGTTGTTAAAATAATTTTAATGCTGAACAAATTTATATGGATTTGCTATTAACGCAAGTAAAACCTAGGGAAATAGGGGTTTTTGTTAATAACTTGAAACGTTTGTTGATAAAGTCGGAAAAAAATGACATGTTTTAGCTAGCCCAAGCATAGCAAGGGATTAGCGAAGGTGGGCATTTTTATCCAAGTCTAGGCCATTTAAAACGGCTGAAGTTTCCATTTTTCTCTTACCAGGGAGTTGTATTTCCAACAATTGAAGATAGCCTTCAGCAACTGCAACTTTTAGTGTTTTTTTATCCGCAATCAGTTTTCCAACTTCATCGGTATGTTGGACGAATTCTTTTTTGGTCTTGTAAATTTTGATGGTCTCTTCCTTACCATGATTTACAAAAACACTCCACGCGGCTGGGTACGGACTCAATCCGCGAATAAGATTATGGATAGCATCCAAAGAAGCGTTCCAATCAATTTGGCAGGTTTCCTTGTGGATTTTGGGAGCAGGCTTTAGATTATCAAAATGCTTTTGTGGTGTACTGGATACTTGTCCCGAAGCAATTTGTCTACAGGTTTCCACCACGAGTTCACCACCGAGTTCCATCAAACGGTCATGCAGACTGCCCACGTTGTCCTCATCCGTTATTTGCTCCGTCTTTTGGAGAATGATACTCCCCGTATCAATTTCCTCGTCAATAAAAAAGGTGGTTACACCAGTTTCTGTCTCTCCGTTAATGATGGCCCAATTGATGGGAGCCGCACCACGGTATTGGGGAAGGAGGGAGGCGTGTAAATTAAAGGTACCGTGCTCGGGCATTTGCCAAACGGCTTTAGGTAACATTCTAAAAGCAACCACCACATTTAAATTGGCATTAAGACTTTTGAGTTCTTCCAAAAAACCTTTATCCTTAAGATTGGTAGGCTGCAGCACATTTAAGTCTTGTTCTGCGGCAAATTGTTTTACTGCAGACTCCTGCACTTTTCTGCCCCTTCCAGCAGGTCTATCTGGTGCGGTGATGACCCCAACGATATCAAAGTCAGCTTCTACGAGGGCTTTTAAACTTGCAACGGCAAAGTCTGGAGTGCCCATAAATACAATTCGCAAGGGATTATTCTTTAAGGATGTACTCATTTATTTGGTTTAGTTCCACTACTTCATCGTCAAGCAGTTGTTGCAAGGCTTTCAAAAGGGCTTTTTCATCTGCTCCTGTTGCCTTTTCTAACTTTCTGGAGGTGCTGGGACTTATCTTCAATAGGCCAATGATTCGCTCTTCCAGGTTAACAGGGGAGTCCTTTTTTTCCTTCTTGGTGCAAATATCGCATGTACCACATTTTTCAGCTGTGTTTTCACCAAAATATTTCAACAAATAAACACTCCGGCAAATCTTCTTATTTTTAATGTAACCCAACATGGCAGCCATGTTGTTTTGCTTCACCTGATTAAAATCCTGCACTTTTTTGGCAAACGGATTTATGGTGTGGTCATCTTCGCGCGGCACCAAAAAGGTAATTTCCAAATCGCTAGTGGTGTTCTTATATTCTGTAATGCCATCTTTTTGAAGTTGCTTCAGTATTTTTTTGAGGGACTTTTCATTTTCCCCCGTTTTTTTGGAGAGCAAATGAAGATTGATTTTGGTCTCGTATTCCGTAATTCCGCCGTACGTCCGCAATATGGTCTGAATGATGGGGGCCGTTTTTCGGTTTTTATCCAAATACTCGAAAATTCCAGCTTTGGAGGCCACAAACTGCAAGGTGGTCTTTTCCTGAAAGTTTTCAGATAATGCAATTACCGAGTTTTGGTCCAAGATTCGAAGTGCGTTGAAAGCCATATTTGGATGGAACTCATACCGTTTACAAAACGCATTGAACTTAAAGGACATGGGTTCCAACACAGATTCACCGTAGGAAATTTGAAAAAAGGTGTTGAGTTTGGAATATACTTTCTTAATAAAGGAAACATCCGGGAGGTTCGCCAAGAACTGCTGTTTGGCCAATTCCTCATCTTCTTTGGTAGTAAGAATTATGGCCGTGGACGGTTTTCCATCCCTTCCTGCCCTTCCCGCTTCTTGAAAGTAGCTCTCCAAACTATCGGCAATCTGATAATGCACCACCAAACGAACATCGGACTTGTCCACTCCCATCCCAAAGGCATTTGTAGCCACCATAATGTTGACTTTTCCCTCCAACCATTCCTTTAGTTTTGTTTCCTTTTCAGATTTTGAGATTCCGCCATGGAAAAAGGAGGCCTTAAATCCGTTCTTGTTCAAAAATTCCGAGAGGGAAACTGACATTTTTCGAGAACGGACATACACAATGGAACTTCCGGGAATCTTGCCAATATATTTTTTTAGCTGGTACAGCTTGTCCTCTGTTCGTTTTACCTTGAAAACAATGTTTGAACGGGAAAATGAATCTTTAAAAACAGCAACATCCTCCAATTTTAGATTTTGAACTATGTCATCCACCACTTTGGGCGTTGCTGTGGCCGTAAGGGCTATCATGGGGGTGTTGGGAATGAGTTCCTTCAAAATGGAGCATTCCAAATAGGAGGGCCTAAAATCATTCCCCCACTGCGAAATACAATGGGCCTCATCTATGGCGATAAGGTTCACATCCATTTCTTGGATTCGTTCTTGTATTAGCGATTGTTGCAACCGTTCTGGGGAGAGATAGAGAAACTTATAATTTCCATAGAGGCAATTGTCCAAGAGATCGTTGAGTTCAGTAAAAGGAATTCCGCCTGTGAGTGCAATGGCTTTTATGCCCCGGGACTTTAATTGGCTTACTTGGTCCTGAATCAAAGCCACCAAAGGTGACACCACAATACACAAGCCTTCCTTAGAAAGTGCAGGAATTTGGTAACAGATGGATTTTCCCCCACCTGTGGGCATCAATGCCAAGACATCCTTTCCCGAAAGTACAGTGTCTATGATGGTTTTCTGGGAGCCCCTGAAATCATCATACCCCCAGAATTCCTTTAAAATAGCTTTGGTCTCTTTCCGCACTAAAGTTGATTAAGTGTTTCCAAAATATAGTCAATCCTTTTTTGGATTACATCTTTTGGCACTGAAATGGGGTGATAGCCAAATTGGGTATATGTATTCATCAACGCTAGATGTATACTTTCTGCTTCCTCATACGTTTCCAATCGTTCACCATCGGAAACATAAATTTCTTCCCACGGTGGTACAATGAAAACGGTATCATACCGATGATTCATGCAGATATCAATAAATTCCTTACCATACGGTTGTCCAAAAAAATCCATATACGCAAGCACATCTGGAACGCCTCTGTCAAAAAAACTAACGGGAACCTGGATGTCCAATGATTCTTTAAAATGTTTTGCCCTTCCATACAACAAATCTTTGTTGAACTGCATGGCGTCATCCACAAAAACCAACGGGTTCGATTCAAAAACTTTGGTATCCCCTTCCTGCTTGGCCTTTGAGGTCATATCTCGTATAATTTCATGGAAGCAATGAAAACCCATACTTTCCAATCCATTGACAATGGATGTCTTTCCCGTTCCGGGAGCCCCTGTAATGACTACTTTTTTCTTGCCCAAGCCTTTTATTTAACACTACAAAGTAATGAAATAGGCTCAAGGAAAAAAAATTGCAGTGTAACCCATATATTTGTAAAAAAATAGGCATGGAGAAGGAGAACACAGATGAATTTTACGCGCGGCTCAAAGAGCAGTTACTGGAGAATACGAATTGGCCTTCGACCTACCTTTATAAGTTTATTGTTCCTACGGACGATAAACGCATTGCACAAATCCATGAAATCTTTGATAATACGGGTGCCGTCATTGAGTCCAAGAAATCCAAAAAAGGAACTTACACCAGTCTGTCCATCACGGTGCATCTTAAAAATCCAGATGAAGTGATTCAAAAATACAAGGAAGTGGCCGTTGTTGAAGGAGTAATTTCGCTCTAACCCCGTGGTTTGCCATAATTTTATTATTTTGCAAGCGTTATTGGATATACTTCCCAAGACTATTATTTCATAAAATATTTTAATTTGAATACAGTAGAAAACCTAGAATATAATACAGAGCGTCCGCAGCTCATCATTCCCGAATACGGTCGACACTTCCAAAAAATGGTGGACCATGCAGTTTCCATCTCAGATAGGGAAGAGCGCAACAAGGTTGCACAGGCCATTATCAGTGTTATGGGGAACCTTCAACCCCATTTAAGGGATGTGCCGGATTTTCAACATAAGCTGTGGGACCAATTGTTCATCATGTCAGACTTTAATTTGGATGTGGACTCCCCATTTCCAATTACATCCAAAGAAGTGCTACAGCAAAGGCCAGAACCTTTGGAATACCCTCAGAATCACCCAAAATACCGGTTTTACGGGAACAACATCAAGCGTATGGTAGATGTGGCCGTAAAATGGGAAAAGGGAGATATGCGCTCTGGTTTGGAGTACGCCATAGCCAACCATATGAAAAAATGTTACTTGACCTGGAACAAGGATTCGGTGGAAGATTCCGTCATTTTTGGTCATTTGAAGGAATTGAGTGATGGGCAGATTGACCTGTCCAGTGATGGCGAAAACCTTACCGAAAGTGGTCAGTTCCTCAAAAACAGACAATCCAAGTCCAACAGAAGTGGTGGCAATAACCAGAAGGGAAAACGCGGCAGAAAAAAAAGGTATTAAACTCCAAAGCAATCCATGGGAACATTTCGAATAGAGGGTGGTCACCAATTACACGGTGAGATAACACCCCAAGGGGCAAAGAACGAGGCACTTCAGATTCTTTGTGCCGTATTGCTATCCGAAGAAAAAATCACCATTAACAATATTCCAGACATTTTGGATGTCAACAAGCTTATTTCCTTACTTGAGGATTTGGGCGTGAAAATCCAAAAAAAGGGTAGGGGCTCCTATACTTTTAAGTCTGATGACATCAATTTAGAGTACCTCCAATCTTCAAAATTCAAGGAAGATGGCCGTGGCTTACGAGGTTCCATTATGTTGGTGGGTCCACTTTTAGCCCGATTTGGCAAGGGATACATCCCCAAACCAGGAGGCGACAAGATTGGCCGGCGCCGTTTGGACACCCACTTTGAGGGTTTTATCAAACTTGGGGCAAAATTCAGGTACAACCGCGAGGAACATTTTTACGGTGTTGAAGCAAACAAACTCAAAGGCACTTATATGCTTTTGGATGAAGCATCCGTAACCGGAACTGCAAACATTGTTATGGCCGCTGTTTTGGCCGAAGGTACAACGACCATTTACAATGCTGCTTGTGAGCCATATTTGCAGCAGTTGTGTAAAATGTTGAACCGAATGGGCGCAAAGATTTCGGGTATTGGTTCCAATTTGTTGACCATTGAAGGGGTTGAGCGTTTAGGTGGAACGGAGCATACCATGTTGCCCGATATGATTGAAATTGGAAGCTGGATTGGTCTTGCCGCCATGACCCGAAGCGAGCTGACAATTAAAAATGTCAGTTGGGATGATTTGGGACTTATTCCAACAGTATTCCGGAAATTAGGAATAACAGTGGAGCGCAGGGATGATGATATTTTCATTCCCAAACACGAAAAAGGGTATCAAATCCAAAACTTCATTGATGGTTCCATTCTTACCATTGCCGATGCACCTTGGCCGGGACTTACTCCCGACCTTTTGAGCATTATTTTGGTAGTATCTACCCAAGCTAGGGGAGAGGTGCTCATTCATCAAAAAATGTTTGAAAGCCGATTGTTCTTTGTGGACAAGTTGATAGATATGGGTGCTAAGATTATTTTGTGCGACCCTCATCGTGCTACTGTAATTGGACATGATTTTAAATCAACATTGAAGGCCACAACCATGGTATCCCCAGATATTAGGGCAGGCGTATCATTGTTGATAGCAGCTTTATCAGCAAAAGGTACTTCAACCATCCATAATATAGAACAAATAGATAGGGGTTACGAAAACATTGACGAGCGTTTGCGTGCCATAGGAGCCAAAATTGTTAGAGTTTAGTAGAGCCTCTCAAAAATACACTCGTTTGATTTAGGATATACGGTTTTGTCTACTCCTTTGGAATGAGGATAGTTACTCTGGTACCTGTTTCCTTTCCATTATTTAAATTTTCAATCTTAACCAACTCCTCATTGGAGAATTTTTTAAGGGCTTCAATTCGCTTGGCCGTAATGGACATACCCCTTGATTTTTCCCTTTTATTCTGTTGTTTTTTTGATGAATTGAACCCCACACCATTATCCTCAATGATGCTCTCAATGTGATTCTTTTTATCATTAAAAGATACCGATAATTTTTTAGCCCCCTCTTTAGGTAGAAGACCATGTAGAATAGCATTTTCTATATAAGGTTGTACCAAAAGCATGGGAACTTCAAGTTGATAGAGGTCCAGATTTTCGTCAATTTTGAAGGAATGGCTGAAAGAGTTGTCAAACCGGAGCGCCTCTAATTCCACATATATCTTTAGGAGTTCGATCTCTTCATGAAGCACTAAACTAACATTGACCGAAGTTTCCAAGACCTGTCGCAATAATTTTGAAAACTTGTTCAAGTAGGTCAATGCCGCCTCCTTATCACCCGAACTTACAAGATATCGAATGGAACTGAGGGAATTAAAAATAAAATGCGGGTTCATTTGGGCACGTAACATTCTTTTTTCCAGTTGGGAATTCATTTTCTCAATAACTTCCTTTTGCTGCGAAATCAGATTGTTTTTCTCATGAAGGATCCGGTTGGATTTTTTCTTATTTAGATACCGGAAGTAAAGCAACCCGGCCGAGAACAATAATAGTACTAGGATTATGGACAAATAGACCATTCGTTTGTTGTTCAAGGATACCGATGTATTCAATAGTTCAAGCTGCAGCTCATTTTCATTAATTTCCTTATCCTTGAGATATACATCGTGCTGTATCTGTAGATTCTGGATTTCTTTGATTTTGGTCTCGTTCAATAGACTGTCCTTGTATTCCATGGATTGATTGAGGTGGTGGATGGCCTTTGCCAACTGACCTTGGGCCTCATATATCTTATAGGCTATTTCATGCGCATCTTTTTTTTGTTCATGCCCCCCTGTATTTTCTAAGTTCTCAAGACTTTTATTGGAATAATCAACAGCTTCTAGAAACCTTCTCTGCCGAAACATCAAATCTGCAAGCTCATAGTATACCATGGATATTTGCTGCCCAATGGAAAGTTGTTTGGCGAGATTCAATGACTTTTGAAGATATTCCTCTGCCAATTTCCATTCTTCCAGTTCCTTATAACAATTTCCAATATTGGAATAATCAACGCTTAATTCAATATTGCTGTTTTGTTGGCCGTGGTAAGCACTTACTTTAAGCCATTTTTTTAATGCTGACTCATAATTTCCGTCATCAAAGTTTATCCTAGCTAGGTTGGATAAGATATCATTTTCCAAAGACTCACGACCATCTTTACTACCTTTATATACATTCAATGCTGTATCATAGCTCTCAACAGCCTTGTCCTTTTCACCCATTAAATTATAAAGTACCCCTAAATTAAAGTAGGGGGTGGATGTATCTTGGTCCAATTGTAATGAATCTATCAGTTTGATACGCTTGAGATAGTAACTTTGACTGGTTGGATAGTCCCCAATATTTTTATAGACTATACCCATGGAATTATAGACATAATTGATTCTTTTATAGTCTTTATGCTCAACGGCCAAATCTAGACACCTGTTCAAATACTCAAGTGATTCAGCATAATTTCCAGTCATACCATGAGTGACCGCTATGGAATAGAGTCCCTGGATTTCGCCTTGCGCAAATCCAACTCGTTTAGACTTTTCCACACTTAGGTGGAGATACTCAAGGGCTTTTTCTTTGTTATGGGAGCGTATGCGAACCCCAAGAGTTCTCATTGTATGAATTTCTGTAGTGTCCTTGGCAGTTTTTAATACGTTTTGGAGACTGTCAATTTCTTGGGTTTGTGCAAAGCATGTATTTAGAGTGAACCAGAAAAGAAGTATCAGACAGAAGGATGATTTGAAGAACT
Source organism: Allomuricauda sp. ANG21 (assembly GCF_040705235.1). Taxonomy (NCBI): domain Bacteria; kingdom Pseudomonadati; phylum Bacteroidota; class Flavobacteriia; order Flavobacteriales; family Flavobacteriaceae; genus Allomuricauda; species Allomuricauda sp. ANG21. The sequence continues at coordinate 380,564 of NZ_JBFCVT010000011.1, forward strand.
TCATACTCATATTTTACCCATTAAGGTAAGATAAACCTAACATAATTACTGCATTGTACCTTTATATTGTATTTTGAGCTGTAATGGTGTAGATTAATCTTTAGTATAACATTCTAACTTCTTACAATGTATCCTTTTCCACTAATGTGCCATCAGGATAAAGTGCAAACCTACCCCTGTCTTTATCATGTGCATTATCTGGATAGGGCCATGGCCATCCCCCAAATTGGGTCAAACGATATTCTTCCATAGCCTTTTGAATTTCTTCTTCGGTGTTCATAACAAAAGGGCCGTACTTGGCCACTGGTTCTTCGATGGGTCTTCCTTGGAGTAATAAAAAATGAGCTTTTTCACTCCCTACTTTAAAAGTCACTTCTTGAGACGGGTCCAGCTCAACCCCAAAGTTTGGGATGATTTTTCCATCTTCAAAGAAAATTTCAGATCCTTCATAAAAGTAGAGGGTACGGGTCACCCCAGAACTTGCTTTTGGAAGGGTATACTCAGAATCAGCTTCGACATGGATATTCCAAATGGCAACATCGTTGGCTCCATCAGCTGCCCACGAATTTGGAGCAGGATGAATGGCTTGCGTACCTTTGTAGTTGCCCGCAACCACTTTAATTTGTGCATTTTCCTCTTTTACAATAGGGATATCTTCATGCCACAACATTTTAAAATGCGGCTCAACAAACTTGCTGACCTTTGGAAGGTTTAACCATATTTGAAACAATTCCATTGGATTGTCGGCATCATCGTGGAGTAGGGGAAACATCTCTGAATGCTGTACGCCCCGACCGGCAGTCATCCACTGTACATCACCCTCTCCGAACCTACCAGCGGCCCCCAAAGAATCTGAATGATCACAATATCCCTTATTGACAATGGTAATGGTCTCAAATCCACGATGAGGATGGTACGGAAACCCTGGAATGGTCTGCCCGTGGTACATGCGCCATGCTTGGTTGGGATTAAAATCATTACCAAGACTTCTTCCCTCAAGAAGGGCGGGGTCGGGACCCATTTCTCCATTTCCTTTGGGAAAATGGTCCAAATGGTATACGCAGAATAAAAACGGGTCTTGGGTCTGCCAAGGAAAGCCTAACGGAAATGTTTGTAATATGGGGTTGCTCATAATTAATGTGTTGCGGTATTGATTTCAATCCAGTATCCTTCGGGGTCTTGAATGTAGATTTGTTTTACGCCATCAGAACGATCCGTGATGGAACTCTTGTTTCCGGGCCAATCATAAAAATTGATGTTATTGGCCATTAAATGTTCTATGAAACCTTCCAAATCTTGGGTGGCCAAGCATAGATGCATACTCTTGTTCTTGCTGAAATCAGCAATATCTTTCTTGATCAGATGCAATTGGGTGTTCCCTTGTATCTGAAACCACCTGAATCCAGGGGACCTATCAGGATGCGGAATTTCGGTCAGCCCAAGGATATCCCGATAAAAATCACCTGTTTCCATAAGTTTTGTAACCACTATTGAATAATGGTCGTACTGAAACCCGAAATCAGCTTTTTCTGCCTTGAACTGGGTTTGTAAATAGGTTTCTTTCCAAGTTCCATTCTCATAGTTACCTACCGTGAAATCATAGGTGTTGGCATCCACATATTTCCAATAATCCGTGACCACGGAACCACCATACTCATAGGTGTAGATAATGTCTTTTCCTTTGGTACTTATGGTTCCTGAGGTGACACCTCCGAATACATCGAATTCCCAAAATTTCAAGGAACTACTTTCAGTGTCAAACTTTCGGATACCGTGGTTTCTTGGCCCATATTTCGTTTGTTCCTGGTTGATAAACCCTTTGGATTCAGCCAAAACCAAGGTGCTGTCCAAACTATATTTAAACACGGTCTCTTGCTTAAATTTGGAGCCATCTCCCCAACTCCCTTCAGCTTTCCATGTTTTACCCAAAAGCGGTTCAAAAAAGGCAAGCTCGGATTTCTGGGCGTGTAGGTTGAAAAAGCCTGCAAGGAGCAGGCTTATCGGTAGTATCTTTTTCATAATGTTCAATTACCCTCCAATTCCATTGATGGGTGGAGGACCATCAATCATTGGTTCGTATTTCTCATCTCCTTTTCGGGTTTTGAACTCCTCTTTGACCTCTTCAACCAGCTTTGGGTCATCAAAAAGGTCCAACATGGTCATAGCCATAGCTTTTGATGCATAGACCAACCCTTTGTGGCCAATGCTCATGCTTCCGCAGGCCACAACGGCCCAAGAGTGCCATGGTGTATCCTTGGGCGCCACAGTTACGCTAAGGTTGATGTTGGGCACGTTCCAACTTACATCACCAACATCGGTGGAACCACCTCCGGGCAATTCTTCTGTTTCTTTTAGGGGTTTAATCTCGCTGTCCATGCCCACCTCAGGTTTTCCCGTAGCTTTTTGGATGGATTTGCCAAAAGCTATTTCTTCATCCGTATAAGTGATAGGCCCTAACAGTTCCAAGTTTTTTTGCATGATTTCACCTCCTGCACGGTTGACCAAGACTTCGTAGATTCCTGAGACCAATGATATTTTGTAATCTACATTGGCCATGATGGCAGCTCCTTCGGCCATTGCTTTGACTCGCTCATAAGTGGGAAGCATCACCTTACGCTTGGGGTCGCGAACGCGTACCCACAGTCTCGCATAGTCGGGAACCACATTAACTACCTGTCCACCGTCTTGGATATGATAATGAATTCGTGATGTGGGTTTAATATGCTCTCGGTAATAGTTGATTCCATTGGTGTAAAGTTCCAAAGCGTCAGAAGCACTTCGTCCATTCCATGGGTCTCCAGAGGCGTGGGCAGCTTGTCCGTAGAATTCAACGATAAAATCCACCAAAGAGAGGCCACTCTGTACATCAGCCTCAATATTGGCGCCTGGGTGCCAGCTTACATTAACATCCACATCGTCCCAAAGTCCAGCTTCCACCATCCAAACTTTGGCAAAGTATTTCTCCTCGGCAGGAGTTCCCAAAAATTTTACGGTCCCTTTGATAGTGCCAGCTTCAATCTGCTCCTTTATGGCAATTGCAGCTCCTAAGCTCGCTGCACCAAACATATTGTGTCCACAACCATGTCCAGGCGCACCTTCAATTCTTGGGTCCTTGGTGGGCACTGCTTTTTGTGAAAGTCCCGGTAGCGCGTCAAACTCTCCCAGGACACTTATCACAGGCTTTCCAGAGCCGTATGTGGCTGTAAATGCCGTGGGGATATTGGCAACTCCGCGTGTAACCGTCATTCCATTTTTTTCTGCGTAGTCGGCTAAAAGCTCTGCGGATTTAGATTCTTCAAAAGCTGTTTCGGCTAAAGCCCAGATGGAATCGCTGAGCATAATTAGGTTTTCCTTGTGATTTTCTACAGAGGCAATGATTGCCTTTTTATCCTTGGTCAATTTTTGAGCGGTGAGGTTCAATGATATCAAACCCAACAGTAATAAGGCTGTACTTTTTTTCATTTTAAACATTTGAGTTAGTTATTCACTAATTCAACCTTCTCAGTATTATGGTTCAAAGCCAAAAAAGGTCGAACGGATACTAAAAATACTGAAAATGCATTAACCTACAGCCTCTTTGTAGACTTTTAAACAGCGTTCCCGGGCCATTTTGTGATCTACCATTTTTTCTGGATAGCTAAGTTCTTGTAATTCAGGGACCCATTCATTTATATATGCCTTATCCTTATCAAATTTGTCAACTTGTGTCATGGGATTGAAGATGCGAAAATAGGGTGCGGCGTCCACACCGCTTCCTGCGGCCCATTGCCAGTTGCCTACATTGCTGGCCATTTCATAATCCAATAACTTTTCGGCAAAATAGGCCTCGCCCCAACGCCAATCAATCAGCAAATGTTTGCAAAGAAAACTGGCTACCAACATTCGTACACGGTTATGCATATACCCGGTACTGTTAAGCTCCCGCATTCCTGCATCCACAAAGGCATAACCAGTTTTTCCAGATTTCCAAAGTTCAAATTCCTTCTCGTTGTTGCGCCATTCAATACGGTCATACTTAGGTTTAAAGGCCTTGTGAACGGTTTCTGGAAAATGCCATAGAATTTGCATGAAAAATTCACGCCAGATAAGCTCGTTCCAAAAGGTTTCATTTTTTTCAGCAATAGCTTTCGTTACCATCTTTCTAATGGAAACGGTGCCAAACCGTAAGTGAGGCCCAAGCCTGGACGTACCTTGTTCTTTGGCGGGATAGTTTCGGGTCTTTTCGTATTTCTCAATAAAGTTTGGAGAGACATGATAATCCGGCACGGTTATTTCAGAAGGTTCAAAACCAATGTCATTTAGTTCCAAAATGGGAAATTCTGAATCCGTAAACAATCCCTGTTTTAAATGCGAACGGGTTTCATATTCAACAAGGTGAATGGATGGATTGAATTTTTCCTTCCATTTTTTCATGAAGGGCGTGTAGACCACATAAGGGTCACCATCATCTTTTACGACTTCATCTTTTTCAAAAATGACCTGATCTTTAAATGTTTTGAAAGAGATGTCGTGCTTTTTTAGAAAATCATGAACCTCGGAATCTCGTTTGTTGGCATACGGCTCATAATCATGATTGGTAAAAACAGAATGAATCTTGTATTCTTTCTGCAGCTTTTTAAAAACAGCAATGGGATGGTCAAAAAATTGAGCGACTCCACCTTTAAACTCTTTCTTAAGTTGATTATTGATTTTCTGAACCTGCTGATGGATGAAAGACACCCGTGCATCATCTTTTGGAAGTTTATCCAAGATTTCTGGGTCGAATATGAAAATGGGCAGTACCGGATGCTCATTTTGAAGGGATTGATATAGCCCAACATTATCATCCAGCCGCAGGTCACGTCGAAACCAAAACATAGAAATAGCTTTGCTCACGAATTTGAATTTAAAGTGGATATCCCACCATCAACACCGATTACTTGTCCGGTGATCCAAGAGTTTTCAGAATGTAACAAAAAAGTGGCCATGTTGGCAATATCTTTTACATTTCCTACACGTTTAAGAGGGTGTCGCTCGCTCATTTGCTTTTTCTTTTTGTCGTTACTCAACAAGCGTGAAGCCAATGGAGTATCCACAAGTGATGGTGCAATTACGTTCACTCTTATTTTAGGCGCATACTCTGCCGCCAATGCTTTCGCAAAACCCTCAATGGCTCCTTTGGCCGCTGAAATACTGGTGTGGTAAGCCATGCCTGAATCAACGGCAACTGTACTGAAAAACACCATGCTTGAACCTTCGGCCATCCTACCAACAATTGCTTTAACCACTTTGACCATGGCGAAGAAGTTTATTTCCATATCTTCTTTAAAATCTTGAATATCCAACATTTTAAAGGGTTTTAGGTTGATACTTCCAGGACAGAACACAAAGCCATGGATTTCATCAGGTATGTCTTGGCCTTCAATAGTATCTGACAACGCATCAAAGGAAATGTGATTTACATTTAAATCAGACAAGTCTTTTGCGGTACGTGAAGCTACGTATACGTTATTTTGTTTTGAAAGTTGGTTGGCAATCTCACGGCCAATTCCGTGTGACCCACCAATGAGCAATATATTTCTCAATTTAAATGGATTTTAGTTCGAGAATCGTATTTTTTTCGGCAATGGCTCCAAAAAGCGATTCCAATTTTGTTTTTCGGTATTCAAATATTTTTTTGAGCTGGGACTTCACCAAAATGGGGTGCATCAAAGTTCCTATGAAACCAAAAGGAAGTTTATAATCAATAATGTCTTCAATTTCCACCCCATTGGAAGTTTCATGTATAAAATGCTTGTGGTGCCAAAGTGCGTAGGGGCCAAATCGCTGCTCATCCACAAAATACTCACCCTGTACCACATGCGTAATTTCCGTGACCCATTTGGTGGACAAAAATGGAAAAGGTTTTACCATGTACTGAATGATTTGTCCAGCAAACATGGGTCTGTCTCCACCAGATAGAATATGGAAACCCATATGTGGAGGAGTTATTGTCTTTAGGTTTTTAGGATTGGATAAGAATTGCCATGCTTCGTCTCTAGATATAGGCAACTGTTGTTTGGCATTTAGTTGATACAATCTCATCTTGATTAATTTCTTCAAAAGTACAAAATGTTTAATTATATTTAAAATATGTTAAACAAAATAGTTCGTTTTATGAAAAGTCTTGGCGTATGCCTAAGGTTTAATCCATTTCTTTTTAGGAATATATTAACAAATCTAATTTTCAATCTAGTTAGCTTTGCTATACTAACATCTTAAACACTATATCCTATGAAAAAATCTGTATTATTTGTGTTTGTTGCATTGCTTTCCATATCATTGGAGGCACAGATTCAAACACCAGCACCTAGTCCATTTTCTGTTTTAAAACAGACTGTGGGACTAACCGAAGTTACTGTGGAATACTCAAGGCCTTCCATGAAAGGAAGAACCATTTTTGGGGATTTGGTACCCTATGATGCCCTTTGGAGAACGGGAGCCAATATGAATACCAAAATTACTTTCAGCGATGATGTAACGGTTGAGGGCAAAGAGCTAAAAGCGGGAACATACGCCATTTACTCGAGACCCCAAGAGGCTGTTTGGGAGGTTATTTTCTATACTGATTCAGAAAATGGCGGATTGCCCCAAGAATGGGATGCTTCTAAAGTGGCCGCTACGGTAAAAGTGGAGGTTTACCCAATCCCAATGCCCATTGAAACGTTTACCATTACCATAGATGATATGCACAACAATGGTGCAACTTTGGGCTTGATGTGGGAGAAGGTATACGTAGGGGTCAAATTTATTGTTCCTACAGTTGCTAAAGCCACTTCGAGTATTGACAAAGTAATGGCAGGTTCCGATATTTCTGTCAATGATTATTTTGCCGCTGCGCAATATTACTATCAAGAAGGTATGAACATGGGTAAAGCCAAAGAATGGATAGACAAAGCGGTTTCCATGAACGATGAAGCGTTCTGGATGTATAGATTAAAATCATTGATCTATGCTAAAATGGGTGACACCAAAGGTGCAATTGAAGCTGCTAAAAAATCCATGGTAATGGCTCAGGCTGCCGGTAATATGGATTATGTTAAAATGAACAAGGACTCCTTAAAAGAGTGGGGGTCAGAATAAGTCCTCTTAGAAAAAGAATCGAAAGCCCGCTTTTAAGCGGGTTTTTTTATGATTTAATTTCGGGGTGGGAGTTGCCTAAAAAATTATCAAATGCCTGTGTGATCATTGCCAAAAGAATAACCAGAACGCAACCAAAAGCATTGAGCCATAAATAGGACATCCAATCCAAATACCATCCAATGATTACAATAACCTGTGTTACGATTGCCGCAACAAAAACTGCATTCCCCCTGACAAATTTAAAGAAGAAGGCTAGGAGGAAAATTCCTAAAACATTTCCATAAAAAATGGAGCCTATGATATTTACCAACTGAATTAGGTTGTCGAAAAGGTTGGCCACGCAGGCTATAAGAATGGCAATGGTACCCCAAAGCAAGGTAAATCCTTTTGTGGCCCTAAGGTAATGCTTGTCATTATGTTCCTTTTTGTTGTTCCTTTTATAAAGGTCAAGTGCAGTAATGGTACCCAGCGCATTCAATTCAGATGCGGTTGATGACATGGCTGCGGATAGAATTACGGCCAGTAGCAATCCAATGAGACCAACAGGTAAATTGTTCAAAATAAAGTGGATAAAGACATAATCCTTGTCATTGGTCTCTACTACAGAATCAGCTTTGGCAATCAACTCCCGTGCAGCTTCCCGACTTGCACTTTCTTTTTGGTTTATTTTTATAATATCGCGCTTTGCCTGTTCAATGGCGTTGTACTCTTTCAGTTTAAGGGCTGCGGAAAATGTGTTTTGAGCAATTTTTTTCTCCATTTCCAACTCCAAATGACCTCTTTCCAAAGCCTTGTAGTCATCAACATATTCGGATTCAAGGACAGCTTGGGTGGCCGCAGGATTAAAATTTAAAGGGGAAGCATTGTATTGATAAAACACAAAAACCATCGCTCCGACCAAAAGAATAAAAAACTGCATTGGTATTTTAAGGATACCATTGAAAATCAGCCCTAATTGACTTTCCCGCACTGATTTTCCGGAAAGATAGCGCTGTACCTGACTCTGATCTGTGCCAAAGTACGCCAAGGCTAAAAAGAAGCCCCCAGTGATACCACTCCAAAAGGTATAGCGGTTATCCGTATCAAAAGTAAAATCAAGTATCTGCAATTTATTATTGGCACCGGCAATCTTCAATGCTTCTCCAAAGGAGACTCCCGTAGGAAGGGACCCTAGAATAAAGAAAAAGGCAAAAAACATGCCCGTCATAATAATGAACATCTGTTGCTTTTGTGTAACACTTACCGCCTTGGTACCACCTGATACCGTGTAGATGATTACCAAAATTCCAATTATGATGTTCAGTGTGCGCAAGTCCCATCCCAAAACTGCGGATAAGATTATGGAAGGCGCAAAAATTGTGATTCCCGCCGCAAGTCCGCGCTGTACTAAAAATAATATAGCGGTAAGGGTACGGGTTTTTAAATCGAAGCGGTCCTCTAGCATTTCATACGCGGTAAAGACCTTGAGTTTTTTATAAATGGGAATAAAAACAACGCAGATGACAATCATAGCCAGCGGCAACCCAAAATAGAATTGTACAAATCCCATCCCATCATGAAATGCCTGTCCAGGTGTGGATAAAAAAGTAATGGCACTGGCTTGGGTGGCCATCACCGAAAGTCCAATGGTCCACCATTGGGCATCATTGCCACTGAGGACGTAGTCATCAACGTTTTTGCTTCCGCGGGTTCTCCAAACGCCAAATCCAACAATGAACAACAGTGTGCTCCCAAGAATGATCCAATCTAATAAAGCCATTAAGGTTTTAGTTATTTAATATCATGATGAGGTAAAAGGCCAAAATATAAATGGCATTCAAAAGAATGACAATGCTGTATTCCTTTTTCCACTCAAATTTGGTATTCATGTTATCCTTTGACATTATCTTCTTTTTTTACGTCATCTTTTCCTATGGAAAGCATATTTGCAAAAAGTTTATAGGCCCCAGAAACCCCGGCAGGGAGCTCCCTGAAAAAGCTCAACCCGGTGTAAATATAGTGACCTTCTCCATAGGGCGCCACCAAAAGACTTCCTTTAGAGGGTTCATCATCTTCATCGTGCATGGACAGAACTGGGGTAAACTCGGCACTCCACTCACTGGGGTAATAGAGTCCTCTTTCCTGGACCCAGCCATCAAAATCACTTTTATCAATGGCATTGGGATAACTAACTAAAGGATTATTTGGTGCAATAATATCAACCTCTGCAGTTTCATCGGTTACCCGATCACGGGAAATGGTCAAATCATACGGAGCAATATTACTAAATTGTTCGGCCCATCTTCCAGCAGTATTGTATTGCACAATCATGTTGCCACCGTTTTTCACATAATTGAAAAGGATGGGTTGTTTAAATTTTAGGGCATCCACCACATTATAGGCACGAATGCCCACTACAATGGCATCGTATTTATCCAGTTCACCTTCTTGTATATCATTCGGGTCGATGGTATGTACTTGATAACCAATTTGCTCCAAACTTTCGGGAACTTTGTCACCAGCACCCATAATATAGCCAATGTGTTCACCAGACTTTTGAATATCCATGCGAACCACTTTGGCCTCAGAAGGCAATAAAATGGATTGCTTGGGGATGTGGTCGTAATTGATTTCTACAAGTTCTTTTTTATAGGATTTGTTCCCAATGGTGATGACAGGTGCAATTTTACCTTCACTTTCCACGGAAGGAGGTGTTACTTGAAAAGTAACGGTCTTTTCCTGCCCTTGTTGGGGAATTGAAAATGAAAAACTTTGTGGGGAAACCTTCCAACCAGAGGGATGGTCCAAGGTTACCGTTCCGGAGACATCATTCTTTCCTGCTCTGACCTTTACCTGGATATCTTTGGTGGAAGCATTCGCAAAGATCAAGACCTTTTCATCAATTTTAGAAGTGGCTACAGGAAGCACTGCAAATGGTTCGTACAGTTCCCCCTTGTCCGGTTTGGAAAATCGATGGATGACCGGTTTCTCAAACTCCATTTCCATACCATCAAATTCCAACGTAAACTTGGCATGAAAAACAGCAGGAGTTTCAGGTTTGCCAATCAACCTTTGTTCATCGACCTTGTACATACCCAACGTTCCAGGTTCGTCCAACCAATAGGGACTGGAATAGCCAATGTCATTTGGAACTGTGAATTCAACATCAAAATTCTTTTTCTCATTGTCGGTCAACACTTGGTTTGGAGAAATTGTGGCATCGGTTTCCGTTAACTGGATTTTTTTAAGGATGATGTTTTGTGCACTTCGGTTGAGTATCTCAAAATTTACTTTAGCCTCACTTCCGGGGCTCGTGGAGGCAGCAGTAGCATTTGCTTCCAAATACAAACCGGCACAAGCTTGAATAAGATCTTTAAGCTCTTGTGATTTTAACGTTTTCCAGTGCTCATCTTCAATCTGTTGCAAGAGTTGGTACGCCTCAATCAATTGAGGGATATGCTTTGAAGGGTTTCTAAAATCAAAATTTTCTTCGACCTTATATAAAATGGCGCCCACTGCATCACCACCTTTTACGCGTGACCAAGAAGTGTCAATTCCATCAAAAAGATTATTGCTGTTTGGTTTATCACCTTTTAAGAATTCCACATATTCTTCTTCTGATCCTCTTTGACTCAATCGTCCAAAACCTTGGCACAAATGCTGGCTACTGGCCAAAGAAGCAATTTCGTTGTTGGAAAGCCCCAAAAGGGGGTAATAAGAACCAATATCCAATTTGATCATATTGGACTTGTCAGCTTTTTCAAAATTTTCGGGACTTCCATAGAACCACCAAGAGGTATTGAAAAATATGCGCTTGGGTTGCCAAGTAGAAGTAAATTGCAGTTGTTTTGGGTAAGCATTGGGGTCATTGGTCAAATCAAAAGCTTCCATGCTCAACATGGCAGATGCGGTATGGTGCCCGTGCGTGGTCCCAGGCGACCTATGGTCAAAACGGTTGATGATAACATCTGGTTTCAGGGTTCGAATGGCCCAAACCACATCACCCAAAACTTCTTCTTTGTCCCAAATTTTAAGGGTTTCCTTGGGATGCTTGGAAAATCCAAAATCATTGGCACGGGAAAAAAGTTGTTGTCCACCGTCAATACGTCGGGCAGCCAGCAGTTCCTGTGTGCGAAGAACGCCCAAGAGTTCTCGCAATTCGGAACCGATAAGGTTTTGCCCGCCATCTCCTCGCGTTAGGGAAAGATAAACGGTATGCGCTTTGTCATGATTGGATAAATATGAAATCAACCTCGTGTTTTCATCGTCTGGATGGGCAGCTACGTAAAGTGCGGTACCCAAAAAATTAAGCTTTTGAAGGTTGTGGTAAATTTCTGTGGATGATGGTTTTTGGGGTTGTTGGGCAGAAAGTTTGAAAAATGTGCTCAATAAAGCCAGCGTGCAAACCCAAAAGTATCGCATAATTGGTTGTTTAAGTGGTTGTGCCAAATATAGAAAGATATAAATCAGTGAATATTCAATTTAGAACATCTTTAACAGGGTTCCTTGCCACTGGATAGAACTTTTTACAATCCCAGGCTATCCCGTAAAACCAAATCATCATTGTCGTGTTGCCCCCAATAAGCGGTTTTCATTAATTTTATTTTTGTGGCCTTGGTGGTTAAGGTTTTTGCATTTTGACCAAAACCACTTTTGAATTCTTCTGACCAACTTTCTATGGAATATGGGAATTCTGTTGTGAAATTAAGTTTCAAACTTCGTTCCAAATCGGGGTATGTTAAAGTGTAGGTTGTAATCCCATTTTCTGAAGAAACCGAAGCAGTGGCCTCATAAGCTTTTACTTCTTTATGCGCCAGACGCAGATACTCCAAAGCGGGTATTACGTTAAGATTCCCTGTGGGCAAATCTTCGGGATGAATCCGAAGCTTTGTCCAGATTTCATTCTCAAGAACTTGTTTGTCCAGCTCAAAATTTTGGTCGGCCTCACCTTCAAAATAGGAGTGGGACGTAAACTCAAATTGATCTCTATTGTTGATTTGAGAATAGACATGTCCGCACCATTCCTGAACAGACAAACTGGTCTTTATTGCATGTTGGTTGTCGTGTACCGGATAAAATGTACTTCCCATGATAGAGTAGGGGTAGATTCCTGTTAGAAACTTTTTGGTTGTATTCAACTTTAAAACGGAAACATTATCAGGATTGCTTTGGTCTGATTTTACTTGTTTTTCGGGCAAGAAGGGTTCAGTCACGTAGATTAGGACAGCGTGACCATCCCGCATCTCACCATAGCGTGCTTGCTCCAATTTATAGGATGCAATTTCGGCATCTCCGGCATACCAATAGGCTTTAAAATCTTCAGAAAGTGGTTTTTTGGGATATTTTGGAGTCGCTTCTTTTGCTGTACTGTTCATGGCCATTTCACTTTCTGGAGCTTTGCCTTTTTCACCGCAGGACAGTAATATCAATAGAGAAAATGTTAGAAATAAGCTCAAAGAACCGTAAGGGTATATCTTTTTCATAAACTGGGTTTTCGTAAAGTTACGCATCGCAACTCAGGAAACCATGTCCATTAACGTTTTGTAAACCAGATGAGTGGGTAGGCCAACCACATTAGTGTAGGAACCTTTTATTTCCGAAATGCCAATCATTCCTATCCATTCTTGAATGCCATAGGCACCAGCTTTGTCAAAAGGGCGACATTGATCGATATAGGAGTTGATTTCTTCCTCGGTGAATTCCATAAACTTGACCAACGTAGTGCAATTCACGGTTTTTTGGGTGTCCGAGGTGGTAAAACAAACCGATGTAATTACCTCATGCCAATCCCCACTTAAGGTTTTGAGCATATCAAATGCCTCCTCTGGGTTTGCAGCTTTGGCCAATGAAATGCCCTTATGCCAAACCACTGTATCGGAAGTGATTACAATTTCATTGGGTTGCAATTTGGCTTTAAAGGGAGTAGCTTTCAACTTGGCCAAGTAATCGGAAATCTCTTTTCCTTGCAAGTGGTCTGGGTAGACTTCCTCCACGGATTTGGGTCGAACCTCGAAATCTAAACCCATCTCCTCTAGAAACATTTTCCGTCTGGGAGAACCGGAACCTAAAATAAGCCTGGATCCCTTTAGTTTCTCTTGAAGCGGATTAGTCATTTTTGGCACTGAAATTATCGTTCCAATCGCCACGGACTTTGAGTACTTGCTCCACAATGTCACGAACACAGCCATCACCGCCATTTTTGTGCGAAACATAATCCGAAATAGCCTTTACTTCCTGTACTGCATTTTGGGGGGAAGCAGCCAAGGCCACCATTTTCATGGGAGGAATGTCGGGAACATCATCACCCATATAAAGCACGGTTTTTGGGTCAATGTTATAGATGTCCAGATACTCTTCCAAAGGTTCTTGTTTGTGGTGCGCACCCATATAAAAATCCGTTACTCCAAGGCCCTTGAGGCGTTCCTTCACTCCCTCATTGGTGCCTCCTGTTATAATGCAGACGTTATATCCCTTTTTTATGGCGGTTTTAATGGCGTAGCCATCTTTTACGCTCATACTGCGCAGCAATTCGCCTTTGGAGGTAACCAAAACCGTTCCGTCGGTAAATACGCCATCCACATCAAATACAAAGGTGGTAATGCTACTGAGGAGTTCTTTATAATTTTTCTTCATATACCTTTTTTATCGCCTCGCTTAACAGTGAATAAATTTCTTTTTGTTCCTCATCACCCAAAAGGGCCAAATGTGCTTGCATGGTTTTCATATCGCCTCTTCGTGCCGGACCGGTCTGTGCTTCTTTGGGAGACATTGCTTGAATTTTTTCAGCGGTCTCTAGAATCAGGGGTTTCAACAAATCAAAAGGCAGTCCTTCCTCCTTACATAATTTTTCCCCAACCCCGTAGAGATAGTTGGAGAAATTACTCGCGAACATGGCTGCAAGATGCAACTTTTTCCGCTGATGGGTGTTAATGTCGTACACATGATCAGAAAGATGTCCTGCCAATCCTTTTAAGATTTCTGCTGATTTTTCGCGATGTGCCTCAATGCAAAACGGAATGGTTTTAAAATTCAACGGTCTACCTTCGGTAAAACTTTGCAATGGATAAAAAACCGCACGGTTTTCATGAGGAATATCGTCCATAGTTGTGGCACCAGATACATGGGCCACAATACCTTTCTTGTTGGAAAGATATTTTGAGACTTCAAAGATGGCGTCATCTTTTACGGCAATAAGATAAACATCGGCCTCCATAACCGATTCAAAATCAGTGGATATGGGTGCGAATCCTGAAAACCACAACAATTGCTCTTGGTTTCTGCCCACAACTTGGGCCAACCGAACCTCCTTTACTTTGGAGAGCGCACCTACCAAATGCTTTGCGATATTTCCGGTTCCTAGAATGACAATGGAAAGCATGACACAAAACTACAAATTTAGAGAGGGATGCATCAAAGAAAAAATTAACAAATCTCTTGGATTTTTATACAAGTTGTGAACTTGGAAGTTATAAAAAGGCCGTATTTTTGCAAGCTGAATAGCACATCGGAATTCAATGATTGACATTCTCAAAAAGACGCTCTTTTCCACTAGACTTATGGCCGTTCTTTTTTTGGTTTTTGCAACAGCAATGGCCTTTGGAACGTTTGTGGAAAGTTGGTACAGCACAGAAACAGCCCGAATTTATATTTATAACGCCACTTGGTTTGAGGTCATAATGGTGTTTTTTGTAATCAATTTCATCGGCAATATTTTCCGCTATCAATTGCTCAGTTGGAAAAAGTGGCCTGTTCTTGTGCTCCACCTTTCTTGGATTTTGATTATTCTCGGTGCTTTTGTTACCCGATATATTAGCTATGAAGGGATGATGCCCATTCGGGAAGGAGCCACTGAGAATCAATTTTTTTCGGATAAAACCTATTTGACCGCTTACATTGATGGTGATATAAACGGTGAAACCAAGCGAAGGGTTTTGGAAGATGATATTCTCGTCACTCCCGAAGGCTCCCGTTCCAGTTTGCCGTGGAAATCGGATTTTAATGGACAACCCTTTACCATTTCGTATGTTGATTTTATCAGCGGGGCAGAGGAAGGGTTGATTCCAGATGAAAATGGAAAGGAATACCTTCAAATTGTTGAAGCAGGAAATGGCCAGCGTCATGAACACTATCTTGAAAACGGACAAGTGGCCAGTATTCATAACATACTTTTTGCCTTAAATAAGGAAACAGACGGAGCCATAAATATTTTTTATTCGGATAGTACTGGGTATCAGATAAAGTCACCATTTGAAGGTAATTTTATGCGGATGGCGGACCAGTTTCAGGGCGAGGTGTCACAAGATAGTCTGCAAACCCTACAGTTGAGGTCGCTTTATAACATGGCGGGAATGCAGTTTGTAATCCCCGAACCTTTGGTGAAAGGGAGTTATGGTATTGTTAAAGTACCCAACGAAGAAATTACGGAAGCTACCCAAGATGCTTTGGTGGTTTCGGTTTCTGCCAACGGCGAGACCAAAGAAGTAAAACTGTTGGGCGGTAAAGGAACTTCCAATTTTTCAGACAAGATTGAAATAGGCGGATTGGACTTTTCCCTGAGCTACGGGTCAAAAGTGTATGAGCTTCCATTTTCCATTAAGTTGAATGATTTTATCGCAGAAAAATACCCCGGTACCGAAACAGGATATGCGTCATTTATGAGTCGTATTACTGTTCAAGATGAGCGAATTTTTGACTACGACATCTATATGAACCATGTGTTGGACCACAGAGGGTATCGATTCTTTCAATCCAGTTTTCATCCAGACGAGAAAGGAACCATACTTTCGGTCAATCATGATTTTTGGGGAACGTGGATTACCTATATTGGTTACTTTTTGCTCTACATTGGTTTAATGGGCATTATGTTTTTCGGTAAAACCCGCTTTAGGGATTTACAACAGCTATTGGAAAAAATCAAATCAAAAAAAGCGGCTTTGACCGCTGTGGCCTTATTTTTTGCCACCACTTTGATAAGTGCGCAAGAAACCAGTACTGACCACGAGCATTCGGGAATGCCCACACAGGAACAGGTAGATTCCATTATCCAATCCACAGTGGTGGCCAAAGAGCACGCTGAAAAATTTGGCGCGTTGGTCATTCAGGATGAAGGAGGACGAATGAAGCCCATTAATACGTTCGCTTCAGAACTTTTACGAAAATTGAGTGGTGATGACCACTACAATGATTTATCCGAAAATCAAGTGTTTCTTTCCATGATGATGAACCCAGGGGTTTGGTACAATGTGGAATTTATTAATCTGGGTAAGAAGGAGAATGATAGCATACGCAAGATCATTGGTGTTCCTGAAGGCACTGAATACGTAAAGGCAACTGACTTCTTCGATACGAAAGGTTCGTACAAGCTTCAATCCTATCTGGAAAAGGCTACATCAACCAACAACCCTTCAAATTTTGAAAAGGATTTTAAAAAGGTAGGGGAAAGACTTAGTTTGTTGAACATAGCCTTGAGCGGACAGATAGTAAAGATATTTCCATTGTTGAATGATGAAAACAATAAGTGGGTCTCTGCTGTGGAATATCGTTCCGGACAATACCAAATCCAGGATTCGCTCTACTCCAATTTTGTCCGAAATGCCATGCCTTACTATTTGGGGTCCCTGCAAAGCTCAGTAGCCAGTGGAGATTATTCCCAACCCGATCAATTGTTGGCAGCCTTTAAACAGAACCAGCTGAACCATGGGGCAGAGGTTTTGCCCTCAGAAAAAAAGATAAAAACGGAAATCATCTATAATAAGTTGGACTTGTTCAACCGCCTGTATAAATACTATGCAATGGTTGGGGTGCTGCTGTTCATTGTCTTAATCATTAGAATCTTTAAGGATAGGGAAATTTTAAAGGCCGGAGCCTACTTACTTAAAGGCACCATAATCCTATTCTTTATCTGGCACACTGCAGGTCTTATTTTACGTTGGTATATCTCTGGACATGCGCCTTGGAGTGATGCGTATGAAAGTATCCTATACGTTTCGTGGGCTACCATGGGCATTGGTTTGGCCTTGGGGAGAAAAAGTGAACTCACCATTGCGGCCAGCGCTTTTGTGACCTCAATGCTGCTGTGGATTGCCCACCAGAGTTGGGTGGACCCCGCCATTGCCAATTTGGTTCCGGTTCTAGATAGTTACTGGTTGATGATCCATGTGGCTGTTATTGTAGGAAGTTATGGGCCATTGACGGTAGGGATGATTTTGGGTGTGGTGGCCTTGTTGCTGATGGTGCTAACCACGGAAAAGAACAAAAAACGTATGGATTTGAATATTAAGGAGCTTACCGTGATCAACGAACTGGCCCTAACCGCTGGTTTGGTAATGCTCACTATAGGTAACTTTTTGGGTGGCCAATGGGCCAATGAAAGTTGGGGGCGTTACTGGGGTTGGGATCCCAAAGAAACCTGGGCCTTAATTTCCATTATGGTCTATGCTTTTGTACTGCACATGCGTTTGGTACCTGGTTTAAGAGGAAAATGGAGCTATAACTTTGCCAGTATTCTTGCCTTTGCCAGCATAATGATGACCTATTTTGGTGTGAATTTTTACTTGGTTGGGCTGCACAGTTATGCCAGTGGAGATCAAGTGATAACCCCTAGTTTTATCTGGTATACCGTACTGGGAGTCTTTATTTTGGGAGGAATTAGTCTTTGGAGGTATAAGGTCCACTATGCCAAATAATTGATTTTTTGGTTTGCACTTCAAAAAAAAGTTGCATATTTGCTTCATCATGAAGTTATAAGAATTATGTCCACGATAGATGTCACATTTGGCACCACGCCAAAAAAGTAACCGAAACTCTTCTTCGGTCAGTTGACATTTCCCCTTTTGTTTTACACATAATTCTTAAAAAATGACACATTCAAACAATACATTTTCATTAAAAAAATTCATCAGTTATTTCTGGATTGCTGTATCCGGTAAGGAAACAGAATTTACATCAGGTAGTATCCGCAAGGCCATCTTTATGCTTTCCATTCCTATGATTTTGGAAATGCTGATGGAATCAATTTTTGCCTTGGTAGACATTGCTTACGTATCAAAAGTTAGTGTTAACGCGGTGGCAACTATTGGATTGACCGAATCCGTTATCACATTGATCTATGCCTTGGCAATAGGTCTTAGTATGGCTGCAACCGCGGTTGTGGCCCGAAGAATTGGAGCAAAAGATGTCCAAGGTGCCAAGGAAGCCGCTGTACAAGCCATTGGTTTGGGTGTTTTGGTTTCTATAGTTTTGGGCATAGTAGGAATTATTTTTGCGAAGGAAATCTTGGCCTTGATGGGCGGTGAACCCGACTTAATTGCAGAAGGTTACGGTTATACCCAATTTTTGATTGGAGGGAACATCACCATCATGCTTTTGTTTCTCATCAACGCCATTTTTAGAGGCGCGGGAAATGCATCCATTGCTATGTGGACATTGGTTCTTTCCAATGGACTCAATATTATTTTGGACCCTATTTTCATTTTCGGGTTGGGTCCCATTCCGGCCTACGGGGTCACCGGAGCCGGAATAGCCACCAATATTGGTAGAGGTACCGCTGTGCTGTTTCAATTGGGAATATTGTTCTTTGGATGGGGCAGAATTAAATTGATGTGGAAAGATTTGGTCTTGAACCTCAAGGTGATGCACAATCTTGTTCGGGTTTCATTGGGAGGAATAGCCCAATTCTTGATTGGAACCTCAAGTTGGGTATTTCTTATGCGAATCATGTCTGAATTTGGTAGCGAAGTGCTTGCGGGCTATACCATTGCCATTCGGGTGATGATGTTTACCTTGATGCCTTCTTGGGGTATGAGTAATGCAGCAGCTACTTTGGTAGGTCAAAACTTGGGAGCCAAACAACCGGACAGGGCTGAGATTTCAGTCTGGAAAACCGGAAAATACAATGCCATTTTTATGGGTACGGTTTCCTTGGTCTATCTCATTTTTGCAAAAAGCATCATATCATGGTTCAATACCACACCCAGTGTAGTGGAAAATGGAGCCTTGTGCCTTCAGGTCATTGCGGCTGGATATATCTTCTATGCCTACGGCATGGTAGTGAGTCAAGCCTTTAATGGAGCAGGGGACACTAAAACCCCGACCAAGATCAATCTAATTTCATTTTGGCTGTTCCAATTACCGTTGGCCTACATAGCGGCAATGGTTTTGGGATGGGGTGCCAAGGGTGTTTTTATAGCCATTACTTTGGCCGAAGTGCTGTTGGCCCTCATTGCCATGGTTTGGTTCAAAAAAGGAAAATGGAAGCAGGTGGAAGTATAACGGGTTTCGTATCTTTAGCTTTCTAAAGCAAACGAACATGAAATCCAACAAAAAAGGGCTGAACACCCTGTGCACGCACGAGGGTGATTTGAAGGATACACAATTTAAAGGAGTTGTTTCTCCTTTGTATATGTCCACGGCCTATGCCTTTGACGATGTTGACATAAAACGATACCCTAGATATTTTAATACGCCCAACCAAGAGGCGTTGTGCAAAAAACTGGCGGCCTTGGAACATGCCGAGGCTGCTTTGATTTTTGGTAGTGGCATGGCCGCTATCAGCACAGCGTTGATGGCTTTTTTGCAAGCAGGCGACCATATTGTGCTCCAGCAGACCATGTATGGCGGCACCTATCACTTTGCGGTAACACAATTGAACAAATATGGCATTGAATATTCCTTTACCGATGGATGGCAAGTAGAAGATTTTGAGAAGGAAATCAAATCCAACACCAAGGTGATCTATATGGAAACACCATCAAACCCCTTGTTGACCATTACTGATATAGCGGGAGTGGCCCAATTGGCGAAAAAGAAAGGTTTGGTATCCATGATTGATAATACGTTCGCAAGTCCTATCAACCAAAATCCAATTGATTTTGGTGTGGATGTGGTTTTGCATAGTGCCACCAAATATATGGGCGGGCATTCAGATATTTGTGCGGGAGTTGTTGCAGCTTCCCAAGAGCATATCGACACCGTTTTTCAATCCGCCATCTGTTTTGGAGGAAGCTTGAGTGAATATACCGTTTGGCTTTTGGAACGAAGCATAAAGACCATGGCCATTAGAGTAAAGGCGCAGACTGACAATGCCCAAAAAATGGCAGAATATCTAGTGGGTAATGAGGATGTTGGACAAGTATATTATCCCGGTTTAAAAACCCATCCGGATTATGATTTGGCCAAATCACAAATGAAAGGCTTTGGAGGAATGCTTTCCTTTGAGTTGCCCAATATGGATATATCCCTATTCTTTAAGCACCTTAAATTGATAAAACCGGTAATGAGTTTGGCAGGAGTGGAAAGCACTGTGATTTCGCCAGTGACCACATCCCATGCACTGATGAGTCCCGAAGACCGTGAAAAGCAAGGCATTAAAGATTGTTTGGTTCGGTTCTCTTTGGGAATAGAAGAAGTTGAGGATTTGATTGAAGATTTGGAGCAAGCCATTGCAAAGGTGAAATCGTTGTCTGTGCCAGCATAAAAGAACCTATGAAATTAGACATTTTAGTATTTGGAGCGCATCCAGATGACGCCGAACTTGGCGCAGGAGCTACCATAGCCAAAGAAGTTTCTCGTGGAAAAAAAGTGGGAATAATCGATTTGACCCGTGGTGAACTCGGTACTCGTGGGTCTGCAGAAATCAGGGACAAAGAAGCTCTCAAGGCAGCAAAAATTCTGGGGGTTGAGATTCGGGAGAATATGAAATTTGATGATGGATTTTTCATCAACGATAAATGGCACCAGATGGAAATCATTAAAATGGTCAGAAAGTACCGACCAGAGGTCGTTATCTGCAATGCTGTTGAAGATAGACATATTGACCATGGAAAAGGTAGTCAGCTGGTAAGCGACGCCTGTTTTTTAAGCGGATTGGTGAAAATTAGTACCCAACTCAATGGCACTGACCAGGAGCAGGAACCTTGGCGGCCAAAACGGGTATATCACTTTATTCAGTGGAAAAATTTGGAACCTGATTTTGTAGTGGATGTATCTGGTTTTATCGAAAAAAAGAGGGAAGCCATTTTAGCCTATGAATCACAATTTTACGATCCAAAGAGTAACGAACCGGAAACACCCATTAGCAGTAAAAATTTTACGGATAGTATAATTTACCGTTCTCGTGATTTAGGAAGGCTGGTTGGTGTGGAACATGCTGAAGGCTACA
Source organism: Allomuricauda sp. ANG21 (assembly GCF_040705235.1). Classification (NCBI taxonomy): domain Bacteria; kingdom Pseudomonadati; phylum Bacteroidota; class Flavobacteriia; order Flavobacteriales; family Flavobacteriaceae; genus Allomuricauda; species Allomuricauda sp. ANG21. The sequence goes on from NZ_JBFCVT010000011.1 coordinate 401,802, forward strand.
CTGTGGAACGCTACGTTGCAGTGAATAGTTTAGATGACCTGATTTGATCAACTGGCCTTCTGGTACTTGTTTTCAGCCTTTGGGAGTGTGAAGAAGAATGAGGTACCCTTTCTAGGAACACTTTCCACCCAAATTTCTCCATTGTTCTTGAGCACCATTTCTTTGCATAACGAAAGCCCTAGACCGGTTCCTTTCTCATTGTTGGTACCATAGGTAGTGATGTTTGTGGAATCCTCAAAGATTTTTTTCTGGATTTCCTTGTTCATCCCTATTCCTGTATCGCGTACCGAGATTTGCCACATACCCTCTTTTTCTTTGGCCTCAATAGTGATCAATCCGTTGTCTGGTGTAAACTTTATTGCATTGCTCAAAAGGTTCCGCACCACAATATCGATCTGATTTTGATCGGCCCAAATTTGTGGGTTTTCGGGCAACTGATTAATCATCTTTATGGACTTGCTGAAGGCGAGCTCTGTTAAGAGTTGAATATTGTTTTCCACAATTTTATTCAGTGAAATCCTTTTAGGCTTTGTTACCACTCCATTGAGTTGATTTTGTCCCCAAGTCAACAAATTGTTCAATGTAAATGCAATGTTTTCAACATCCGCCTTTAACTTCGGGATAAAGGAGATAAATTCGTTTTTACTGATTTCTCCATCGGTAAACAACTTCAATAACCCTTGTAGGCCGCCAATAGGTCCTCTAAGGTCGTGGCCAATAATGGAGAAAAGTTTCGTTTTGGTCTTGTTGATTTCGTTCAGTTGTGCTTCTCGTTCACTTACGGCCTGTGACTTTTCTTGAAGCTCTTTGTTTAGCTTTTTCTGTGTTTTTGCACTGTGGCGTACTACAAGAATAATGATACTTAGAATGAACAAAATAATGATGGAAAAATAGATGTAGTTCCTTTGTTTGGCCAAAGCAATTTTGTTGGACTCAATTAGTTCTTGCTTTTCCTGCTCATAGTGTAACTTAGTTTCCAATAAAGACAAGCTTTGCTTGTTATTGTCTTTGAACAATGAATCTGAAAGCTTTTTAAAAGTTTCCAGGTAGGCTAGTGCCTCAACGTGTTCCTCATTTCTTTTATGGAGTTTATAGAGTGTTTCTGAACAGTCTATTTGCCCTTGTAGGGATTTTATTTTTTTAGATATTTCCAATCCTTCCTTGGCGTGTACCATGGATAAACTGTCTTGCTCCAGACCCAAATAGACCTTTGCCATGCCATTCAGCAATTGAATGCGAATTCGGTCATCCTCGATTTGATTTTTAAAGAGCATGTTGCTTTGGTCGTACCAGTACAGGGCCCACTGATATTTCTCTTGTTCAAGATAAATATCGCCCTTTACCTCAAAGGCATAGGCTAACCAATCATATATTTTGTTTTTTTCAAACGTGGTGATGCTCTGGTTGATATTGAACATGGCATACTTGAAGTTTTTTGCATCTTTATATAAGGCAGCCAAGTTACTCTGGGTTTCGGCATCGATGATTTCGTCTCCTATTCTACGATTGATTTTTTGCACCGTGTCATAAAAAATCAGGGCATTTTTAAAATCTTTTTGTTCTGCATACAGACCTGCAATGTTCTCGTTGAGAATGGAAAGCATTTTATTGCAATCGGTCTGTCTGGCAATGTCTATTCCTTTTAAATTTAGATTAAGCGCCTCGGCGTAATTGCCTTCAAAACTGTAGTTTTGAGCCATGGTATTGATGATGTTCAGTTCCAACCTTCTATCATCTATTTGCTTGGCCAATTCAAGGGCTTTTTCAAATTTTGGCATCGACTTTTTACGCTCGCCCGAGTTGTAATAATAATTGCCAAGCGCGCTCAATGCTTCTACCTTGCCTTTTGTGTAGTCAATTTTCTCACTATGGTGTAAAACCCTTTCCGAAATTGATCGTAGGCTATCATTGTCTATATATTGGTAGGATTTGGCCAAATCAATCAATAAATTGATGTGGGTAGTATCCTTTGGATTGAACCGCTTAGTGGATTCCAAACGCTTTAATCTGTATGTAAGACTGTCCTTTTTGGTAAGTTGTGCTTTTAAAGGGGTAGTAATAGAGAGTATACAAAGGAATAGGGCTAACTTTCCCAGCAAAATTCTAAGGCGTAAAGAACATGTTTTTTGTTGAGGCATACTGCTCTAAATATACGATGGTAAAAATAGTTTTGCAGTGGTCTATTTGGAATTAAATGTTGTGAAATGCGAATAAATGTGTGTTTTATCTGACAAAAGTTGCATTTCATCGATGTTTTATACGAAATGCCAATTGAGAGATTTATTTGTTGATACCCTGATAAAATCATAAAATACTGTGGGCCAAAAAAAAATACCTCCATATTTAGGGAAGTGGTAAAATCTTTTGGATGAATCAATACAAAGAAGTATTTTTGCACCCGCCTGAACAAAATTAAGCAATGGCTGTTTTTAAGAAGGCCTTTTAAATGGTGGTTGTAGCTCAGTTGGTTAGAGCGCTGGATTGTGGTTCCAGAGGTCGCCGGTTCGAACCCGGTCTTCCACCCAAAAATTTAGATAAGATTCCCGATCAAGGTTTTTGATCGGGATTTTTTGTTTTTTGTTGGCAACGTGGAAGGGAAGCTTTTACTGTGGGAAGTCCAAAATTTTTGAACGATACTCATTGTTTAAGGACTTCTCGATAAAATTTTCTTCGAAAATCACTCGAAGTGACCTCAAGTAGAGTTTTTAAAAATTCTGCTTGCCTTTCGGTAAGTCGTCCGCACATAAAAAATCTCAAATATTTATGTTCTGGATTTTTGTTTGCGTAGGTTTTCCAGATAAAAAAAGCCCCGAACAAAAGTTCAGGGCCACAGATTAGGTTGGTTCTGATTTTAGATTTAATTGTTAGGGGTGGAACGGGTGTAGGTCATAGGCCTTCCTTGAGTAAAACCCGGCATTTCTGTAAATGTAAGGGTAAAGTAGATGTCTTCCTCTACCAACCATACACCTAAGGTTTTACCAGTTACGGAACTAACATTCGTGTCTCCAAAGTCAGAAAACTCTTCGGAAGCACCCATAACACCAAAATCATCAATGATATTTACTAAAGTTTCATTACCGTCTAGCAAACTGCATATGGAGACGATATTGTTGAAGCTATAAAAGTTAGTTGGGTCGCCCAATTCACCATAAAGGTTAAAATTATCCCATGCTTCAGTATCATCCCCTTGTTCCAAAATAGCCCATCGAATACCCTGTGGGCCACCACTGGGCTGTGCATCACCTACATTAGCTACAGGGTTGGTTTCTGCTTTTCTGCCTCTGTATTCCCACTCTAAGTCTTCATCTTCAGTAGGAATCTGACCAATAGTATTTAACCACCAGTTAATATTGGTGAGGTAGCCCTTACTATTGGAACGGGTAAGAGCTACACTTTCAGTTAATTGATCATGGTATTCTGTGTTGCTTTCCCAATCTGCATTTGCAGGTTTGTTGAACTGATACTCAGGCCCTGACCAAATAATGGTCTCCGCAGCACCATCACAGTTACTGTCTATGCCATCATTGGGGTTTTCCTCAGCATCTGGGTTAATGCTTGGGTCGTTATCGTTGCAATCCCCTGCTTGTAGGGCATAGTTGAATTCTGGTGTTGGATCGCACGCATCGCGTACATCAAACTCATCCTCGTTTCCATATCCATCATCGTCACCGTCATTATAATAGGTGATTTGCGCCGCCTCGGGATTTCGGTTGGCATCAGTATCATCACAATCATCGCTGTTGGATACATGGTCCGCGGGGGCAGATTCGCATCCCTGAACCACAACCGTTTGCCCATTGGGGTCGCCATATCCATCGCTGTCAGCATCTGGGTAGTAGGTAATAAAGACATCGGGGTTGATGCTCGAGTCGTTATCATTGCAATCAAAGTTTTCACCAACTTCGGTATACTTCGTATCATCAGGATTTTCACAGAAATAGAAAGGTTCTGGAGATGGAAAACCGTCACCATCATCATCAATATAGAATACCAATTCACATTCAGGGTTGACATTGGGATCTTCATCATTGGTATCACCATTTTTAAGGACGTACTGTCCTGAGGTGGATTTTGGAGGTTTACAAGCTGTAGTTCCTGCTCCAGTACCGAAATTGTCATAATCCTTGTCAAGATAATAAGTTCTGTTCACGCACTCATCGTCTTTACTGCAGGAGACCATTGCCAAAAAACCAAAGCCCATAATCATGGCCAATAGTCCAAAAAAATTGTTCTTTCTCATCAGATTTACTTTTAAAGAGGTTAATACACTTCAAAAGTAGAGGGGTGATTCCGCGTAATTTTGCCCTATTTGATGAATGAGGTGTTTGGGTTGATAGGTGACCCATATGAGACAATTCACCCAGTAATAGGAAAGGAATTTCCTACCAAATAAAGTTCTGGTTCCCAAGAGCTGCATTAATAAAAATAATGCTGTTATTTTGCCAACTTATCCACCAAAACCTTGTTGGGTCTATTGGCCACTTCCCATGCCGTATGGAAAATAAGACGGGTTCTGTTTTCCAAAAGGTCGTAGTTTATTTTATCCGGGGTGTCGCCGGGACGGTGATAGTCCGCATGGGTGCCGTTAAAATAGAAAATTATGGGAATATTGTTCTTCGCAAAATTATAATGATCGCTGCGGTAGTAGAATCTATTGGGATCATTTTCGTCATTATACGTATAATCCAGCTCAACATTTGTGTATTTTGTGTTGATTTCCTCTGAGAGATTGTGTAGGTCTGTACTCAACTTATCAGAACCAATAAGGTATACGTAGTTTCGGTCTCCCGTCCGTTTGGGATCAATGCGGCCGATCATATCAATATTAAGGTCTGCAACAGTTTGGGATAGCGGGAAAATGGGGTCTATGTCCGTATAATATCTAGAGCCAAGAAGGCCTTTTTCCTCTCCGGTTACATGAAGGAATACAATGGAACGTTTTGGCCCATCCCCGGCATCTGCGGCTTTTTTAAATGCCTCTGCAATTTCAAGCATAGCCACTGTACCTGATCCATCGTCATCGGCACCATTGTTAATTTCACCATTGGCATTGACACCAATATGGTCCAAATGGGAAGAAATAACCAAATACTCATTGGGTTTTTCAGTGCCCCTTAAAATGGCGACCACATTCTCTGAACTTATTTTATCGCTTCCGCTGGAAATGTTCAACTTTAGGTCAACTGAAATGGTTTGTGGGTTAGCGTCATCTTGAACATCTTTTTTCAGAGCTTTGGCCGATGTTTCATTGACCAAGACAAGAAATCCATCGTTGCTATCTTCCGCCAATTCCATCTTACCGCTATTGTTGGTCTTCATAAACTCAAAATACCCTTTATAGCGCGGATAGTTCACTGGGTCAAAATACAGGATGCCCTTCGCGCCTTTTTCCAAAGCCAACGTAGCTTTTTTCTGCATGGCTTCGGACATATTGCTCCATTCCGATTTTTCAGTTGTTCCAGAAAGGAGATAATTGCCATTTTTATGTATGGGCTCCCCAGATTTTATGAACACAATCTTTCCAGCAACATCAAGCCCCCCATAGTCTGAATAATCACCGTCCTCAATGCCATAGCCAACATATATTATTTGACTGTAGTCCCCTTCGGCTACAGTAAATGCCAAGACATCATCGCCAAGGTCAAAAGTACTGTTGTTGATACTGATGTTTCCTTTAGGAACTTTGGCCACTTGCAATGGAACTTCTTGGAAATAATCACCATCAGCTTTTGCAGCTGGAATACCCAGGGATTCATATTCATTTTTAAGATATTCCACCGCCTTTTTTTGACCGGGTTCACCAGTTTCCCTGCCTTCAAATTCATCGGAAGCATAAACATATAGATGTTCTTTTAATTCGTCTTGGGTAATGGTTTTTGCGTAGATGACCGGGTCTGCTTGCTCGATGGTTTTGGGAGCTTCTGCAACTGTTTTTTGTGAGGAGTTGCAGGCCAGTACAAAACCCAAGGCAAACAGAATGAACTTGTTCATAATTGACTGTTTTATCAAAATCCCCCAAAAATACTCAAAAGATCAATAAGCATCAGATTAACTTTTCATCTGTTTGTTTAACTTACACACTCATTAGTAAACCATTAGCAATGAAAATGAATTGGGCAGGTGTAATGCCAGCAGTAACCACCAAATTTACTGAAGATGACCAATTGGATTTGGACATATTCTCCACAAATATCAATGCGCAGTTAGAGGCAGGTGTCCATGCCTTAATATTGGGAGGAACCTTAGGAGAAGCAAGTACGCTTACCCCACAAGAAAAGCAAACACTTATTCAGCACACAGTGGATTTGGTAGCGGGTAAAGTGCCCGTAGTAATCAACATTGCAGAGCAGACTACAAAAGGAGCCATTCTTGCTGCGGAACAAGCTGAAAAATATGGTGCCAAGGCAATTATGACCCTACCACCCATGCGATACAAGTCAACAGAATATGAAACCGTGGCCTATTTTAAGGCAGTGGCCCAGAACACTTCATTGCCCATGATGATTTATAACAATCCAGTAGATTACAAAATTGAGGTTACCTTGGATATGTTCGAGGAGCTGTTGGTACATGATAACATTCAAGCTGTGAAAGATTCCGCACGGGACATTACCAATGTTACCCGTATGCGAAACAGATTCGGTAATCGATTAAAGATTCTGTGCGGTGTGGATACATTGGCCCTTGAGAGTATAGTTATGGGTGCCGATGGTTGGGTGGCCGGTCTGGTATGTGCTTTCCCAAGGGAAACAGTAGCCATTTATGAATTGATCAAGGCTGGAAAAATAAAGGAAGCCATTACTATATACAGATGGTTTATGCCCTTGTTGGAATTGGATATAAGCCCGCAACTGGTACAGAACATAAAATTGGCCGAAGTAGCCACTGGCCTTGGTACAGAAAATGTCAGGTTACCAAGATTGCCCTTACAGGGCAAAGAAAGAGAACGGGTATTGGCCATTATAGAGGAAGGTATGCGCACACGACATAGCATCCTCAATTTGGTCAATTCCAATGTAGGCGTGTAGCCCGGTTCTTCTCAGAAAACAAATTCTACTTTTTTGGCCTGAAGCATGCCAAGGCCACTCAAAAATCAGTAAAGCATCAATTTTTCATCTTATCGTTAAAAATAAGAGGGCACTTCTGTTTGTAGAAATCATTTAGATTCTAAATTTGCTGAAAAATTGAACACTTTCCGCGAGAAAAAGGGAAGCAATTAATTTCTTTATTCGGGGATTTCAAGCAGTGGAATATGGGTAAGAACAAAAACGTTATCGTTGTTGGTGGTGGGATTGTTGGACTATCAACAGCCTATTTTTTACAGAAAGAAGGTCATAAAGTAACCGTTTTGGACAAGTCTGATATCTCCTCAGGGGCATCTTTTGTGAATGCGGGTTACTTAACACCAAGCCATATTGTTCCCTTGGCATCACCGGGAATGATTTCCAAGGGAATCCGATACATGTTCAATCCATCCAGTCCGTTTTACATGAAACCTAGGTTAGATCCCGATTTCATGAAATGGGCCTGGTACTTCAAAAAATCATCCACAAAAGCCAAAGTGGAGCGAGCCATGCCTATCATCAAAGACATCAACTTATTGAGCAGAAGACTGTATGAGGATATGAAGGCCTCTGGCGATTTGGGAGATTTTCACTTGGATGAAAAGGGCTTGTTGATGGTTTATCAGACTGAAAAAGCAAGAGATCATGAACTTGCCGTGATGGAAAAAGCCCAAGAAATGGGGTTGGAAGCCCGTCATTTAGATGCTGAAGGCCTAAAGAAAATAGAGCCCAATATTGAACTCAACGCCATGGGTGCCATTCTTTACGAATGTGACCGGCATACCACACCTCCACAAATCATGAAGAATCTGGTAGCATATCTGTCCAGTTCGGGGGTGGAAATTCATACACAAGAAGAGGTATTGGATATAAGCATGGAAAGGAGCTTTGTAACCGAAGTCATCACCAATAAAAAGACGTACAAGGCGGACGAAGTGGTTTTTGCCGCAGGTTCGTGGACTTCAAACCTTTCAAAAAAAATAGATATTGACCTTCCGTTACAGGCAGGAAAAGGATATCGCATCAATGTGGAAACGCCCACCAACATTACAATGCCAGCCATCTTAATGGAAGCTAAAATGGCAGTTACTCCCATGCAGGGCTTTACCCGTTTTGCGGGCACCATGGAGTTTTCAGGAATTAACGACATCATTCGCAAAGAAAGGGTAGAAGCCATTGCCAAAGGCGCTGAGCGTTATTACAAAGGTTTAAAGATTTCAGAAGAAGATAAGGATAACGCCCAGTGTGGATTACGTCCGGTATCTCCCGATGGATTACCATACATAGGTCGCCCCAAAGGATTCAAAAACCTGACGGTTGCAACGGGTCACGCCATGATGGGATGGAGTCTGGGCCCAGCGACTGGTAAAATGATCACGGAGTTGATTTCCGGAAAGTCAACCTCAATGGATTTATCTCCGTTCAATCCGGACCGAAAGTTTTAATTGCCTTGTTTTCTTTAAGTTAAATTCGGCATAGTGTATGCAGTAAATTTTTTAGTTGCGCTAAATCGGATTAATTTTACAATATGATAAAAAACTACACTGCCCTTTTCTTTATTAGTTTTTTCCTTGCCTCAGGAGTACGTTCCCAAGAGATTCAGATTTTTAAGGTCGAAGATTTTGACCTGAGTGGAAGTGTAAAATCGTGTTTGGTAATTACTGATTACGGACGGGAATCCTTTGAATTCAATAAAAAAGGAATCCTGACCAAGACAGTGACCCAATATAATGACACCGACCAGGACATAACCTATTACAAATATAATAACGGTGAACTGGTGGAACGGCGCATGGAGAGTTATAAGAACAATGTGCTGGATGCCGCTACCTCCATGGCCAATTTTTATGAAATTGATACGGTTCCGCAAAGAAGAGTTTTGGAGAAAATTATTTCTTACGACAAAGATTTTTTGGAGCAGCAGGAGTATTTGTATGATGATGAAGGCAGATTGACCAGGATAATCACATCAAATTCCGAGGGAGTGGATGAGACCACTTTTGAGTATACACCTTATAAAAATGAGCTCACCACCAGTATTTTCACAAATGGGATTTTAGAAAAAACGATTAGAAACTCAGAACGTAAAAGTGCCAAAGGAACCCAAAAAGTGGTGCTGACCAAGGAGTATATTGATGGCGAACCCAACGTGGCAACAGAGGAAGTTTTCAATGCTGCAGATAATCTGGTGACAAGCGAATTTTTTCAATATGACTTTGAAGAAAAGGAGTTTGTATCCCAAAGGAAACTATTCTATCACTATGTAAATGGTGTATTGGACAAAGTGGTCACTAAAACGGTGAACACAGAATCTGTAGAAAATTATATTTTTCAGTTTGATAGCCACGGAGAAAAGAACTGGGTCAAAAAAATAGTAACTCCGGGAAACACTTACACAACGCGTGTAATCAAATACTATCCTAAGGAAGTCGAGAAGGCCGAGCCCAACCAAGGCTAGAGCAATCCTTGAATGATTTCGGGTTTTACCTCATGCCCGCCCTTAAAAGTGATGATTTCGGCTTTTCCGTTGAACAGGGTTTCAATCTTGACTTTTTCTGATTTTAAACGGTCAGCCGTCAAGAATTCATCCGAATCTCCATAGATGATTTTTACAGTTGTGGTGTTCAGGTCGAGGAATTCAAGATCTTTCTTTTTTAGTTCATTGGGAATTCCACCAGCATAAAGAAACAAAGCCTTGAGCTGAATCTTTTTATGCACTAACCAGCGCATCACAATGGAAACTCCCTGCGAAAAACCGAACAGGATAATATTCAAATCTTCAGGAATCTGCTCGGCTTCAAAGACCGCATCTACATAGTTGAGCACGTTATCAATGTCCAATGGCGTATTTTCCTTGGTCAGCCAACTTGCACCAACATATTTATACTCATTTTTTAAATAATATTTGGAAGGGGCCTGGGGCACAATGATATGGTTCTCATCAGGATCTAAACTTTCAAAATAAGTTGCAAAATAGCGACTCAAATATCCAATACCATGGAATACCAACCATACATTCTTGGTTTTCTGGTTAATAGGGTTTAGGGTTAGATAGGTATTTTGGGAGGAGTAGGTTACGGTCTTTTCGCTTGGGCCCATAAAGTCGTTTCTAGGTTGTTCGATTGCTTTAGCTTTGTGTAATTTTACAAAAAATAGAACGATGGAAGCGCACAAAGAAAAGATTCTATCCGTTTGCAACGAAATTTGTAAAGGGACAATGATGGAAACCTTGGACATTACCTATATTGATGTAGGGGAGAATTTTTTATTGGCTCGAATGCCCGTCACTCCCAAGGTCCACCAACCAGATGGTGTGCTGCATGGGGGAGCTTCTGTGGCATTGGCCGAAAGTGTGGGCAGTGCAGCTTCCTATATATTTTTAGATGCAAAAGAGTTTTTTGTGAGAGGCATTGAAATTTCCGCAAACCATGTAAAATCCATTAAAGAAGGCTTTGTGTATGCTAAGGCTTCCATTTTGCACAAAGGCCGAACTACCCAGCTTTGGGAGATAAAAATAACGGATGAAGAGGGCAAACTGATTTCCAACTGTAAACTCACCACCATTGCCTTACCCAGAAAATAAGGAATTTACAACCATTCTTGCTAAGATTGATGCGTGGCTAGGGAAAGGCTTGCCGTTTGCGGTATACCGAAAACCAAAACAAGAAAAAGTCACTGCTGTTTTTCAGGGAGATGATTCGCTATATAAAACCATCGATTTTGAAGATGAAGGTTTTGTTTTTGCACCATTCGATTTGAAAGACAATGCCATATTAATTCAACCGGATGAACTTTTGACGAGAACCTTCAAAACTGAATCCCAAGTTGGAAAAAATATGATTGAAATTTCGGAAAGCGGAAAAAAAACCCATATCAATTTGGTGAGAAAGGGCATTTCTGAAATTGAAAAAGGCCATCTCAAAAAAGTCGTGCTGTCCAGAAAAATGGAAGTGGAGTTCGCAACTTCTCCGGTCAAAATATTGCAAAACCTCCTGAATCATTACACGAATGCTTTTTGCTATCTCCTTCATCATCCAAAAGTCGGGACATGGTGCGGAGCCACTCCTGAAACTTTGGTGGAAATCAAGGATAAGCAATTAAGAACCATGTCCTTGGCGGCCACTTTGCCCTTTCAGGGAGATGAAAAACCCATGTGGGGGCTAAAGGAAATTGAGGAGCAGCGTATGGTTTCGGACTATATTCAAGAACGATTGGGACCTGTCATGGAAGAACTTCATATTGGGGAAGCGGAGTCCATACGAGCAGGGAATCTGTGGCATTTGCGGTCTGAGGTTACCGGAACCTTGTACAGTGGCAATGACATAAAGAAAGTCATTACTGCTTTACATCCAACACCTGCGGTCTGTGGTATTCCAACTCAAACTGCGAAGTCCTTCATCCTGAAAAATGAAAACTATAACCGAAGTTTTTATACCGGTTTTTTAGGAGAACTGAATTTGAGCAAAGTAGGGGAGACCGCACTTTTTGTGAACCTAAGATGCATGGAACTACAGGGAAAAACCGCTACCATTTTTGTCGGCGGCGGAATCACTTCGGCTTCACAACCCGAAAGTGAATGGATTGAGACCCAAAACAAAAGCAGGACCATGCTCAACATCCTATAATTTGATCCTTCGGAATTTAGGGGAATACGCTTTTCAGGTGTATTTTTGTAATCCATGATGTATTCAGATATTCCCTCGGCACAGACATTGGTGCTGTATTTTAAGTCTAGAGGAGTTAAGCATATAGTGATTTCTCCGGGTTCACGGAACGCTCCCTTGACCATTGGTTTTACCAAGAATCCTTTTTTTAAGTGCTACAGCATTGTTGATGAGCGATGTGCTGCTTTTTTTGCCCTGGGGATGGCCCAGCAAATACAAGAGCCGGTCGCAGTGGTTTGTACTTCGGGGAGTGCGCTTTTGAATTATTATCCGGCCGTCGCTGAAGCTTTTTATAGTGATATTCCCCTCATTGTGGTCTCTGCGGATAGACCCAGTTACCGAATAGACATTGGGGATGGACAGACCATCCGACAGGAAAATGTGCTGGAAAGACATATTGGCTATTCGGCCAACCTGAAGCAAGATGTGTCCCATGCTACGGAAACAGTTGCTAAGTGGGGTAAAACACTTCTGACCGAAACTCAGGAAGAGATTCAAGAATACAACGAAAGACAGCTGGTAAATGCTTTACAGATTGCACGATGGAAAAGCACTCCGGTGCACATCAACATTCCATTTGAAGAGCCGTTGTACGGTGTATTGGATGCCCCCATGTTTCAAATTACTGAAAAGAAATTGGATGTCCCAGGCAATTCCAATCAGGAGGATTGGTCTGATTACGCATCAATTTGGAAGACCAGTGGCCGAAAAATGATTTTGGTCGGGGTCAACCAGCCCAACGCTTTGCAGAATGAAATTTTACAGTCCTTGGCCCAAGATGGAAATACCTTGGTGTTTACGGAAACCACTTCCAACTTGCATCATCCGGAATTCTTCCCAAGTATTGACAGCATCATTGCGCCCATTGAAAAGTCGGAAAATAGAGAAGAACTCTTCAAGGCCCTTCAACCAGAACTATTGATAACCTTTGGTGGACTGATCGTTTCTAAAAAAATAAAGGCATTTCTTCGGAATTATCAACCCAAAGAGCATTGGCACATCGACCCTAAAAAAGCGTATGATACGTTCTTTTGCCTTTCCAAACACGTAAAAGTCAATCCAAATGATTTTTTCAAGGCTATTTTACCTTCGGAAACACAAAAGAGCGCTTACAAAACCAAGTGGCAAGAGGTCAAGAAACAGTATGAAGCTAGGAGGGAAGCTTATTTGGATGAAATTCCGTTTTCAGATTTTACCGTTTTTGATAAAGTGATGCAACACATACCCAAAGGGTATCAGGTGCATTTGGCCAACAGTTCCACCGTGCGCTACACCCAATTGTTCCCCATGGATGCATCCTTAAAAGTATTTTGTAATCGAGGTACCAGTGGCATTGACGGCAGTACATCCACGGCAGTAGGTGCTTCAATCCATGCAGAAGAACCTACCTTGTTGATTACAGGTGACCTCAGTTTCTTTTACGATAGCAATGGGTTGTGGAATGCCCACATTCAACCTGATTTTAGAATAATTCTCATCAATAATTCTGGGGGAGGTATTTTTAGAATTCTTCCAGGAAAGGAGGATACGAATGAGTTTTCCACCTTTTTTGAGACTCAGCACTCCTATACCGCGGAACATTTGGCACAGATGTACGGGTTTGAGTATTGCAGCGCAGAAAATAAGGAAGAACTAATTCAAGGCTTGGATGGTTTTTACACTACTTCGCTTAGGCCCAAAATATTAGAAATTCGTACACCACGCTTGGTGAACAATAAAATTTTGCTTGGGTACTTCGATTTTATATCTTAGAACCAAGGTATAAATCATAAAAACAACACTAATCAATCATGAGCAAAAGAGACGAGTTGATCACAAAGTACGCTGAGGACATCAAAAGCAAATTTGGGCAGGCACCGGACATGGACTTGCTTACCAAAGTGGCCGTTGGGTTGGGTCCTGCCATATACAACCTGGATGCTTCGCGCGTTTCGGGTTCAGATGAAAAAGAACTGGAAACCGTAAAAAACAATTTTTTGATAAAAAAATTGGGCCTTGCGGACAATCCGGCATTAATGGAGGCAATACATAGTATTATTGATGGGTATGGGCGCTCCGATAAAAACAAGTACCGTGCTGTAATCTATTACATGTTGACCAAGTATTTTGGGAAGGAATCTGTTTATAATTAATTGACTCATACATGAAAATAGAGCTGTCCTTTTTGGATGGCTTTTTTTATACCCGTATTTTCAGTCTACCTTTGCATTATGATAAAACTGGGAGATTATAACACCTTAAGAGTACTTAGAAGCACAAGTGTTGGCCTTTTTTTAGGAGATGAAGAGGGCACGGAAGTGCTGCTACCCAACAAGTATGTTCCGGAGGATTTTCAGATTGATGCCGAAATGGAGGTGTTCTGCTATCTTGATAATAATGAACGGCCTATCGCCACCACCTTGAAACCGCACATTGTACGTAATGGTTTTGCGTTTCTCAAAGTTGCGGAAGTAGCTGATTTTGGGTCCTTTATGGAATGGGGTTTGGAAAAACATCTTTTGGTGCCATTTCGGGAGCAGGCCCAGCGCATGGAGGAAGGAAACAAGTATATTGTACATTGTTATTTGGATGAGGAGACCTTCCGGTTGGTGGGTTCTAGCAGAATAAACAAATTCTTATCCAACGAGAATGTCCAATATGAGGTCAATGATGAAGTGGATATCATGGCAGCTAGAAAAACGCCTTTGGGTTGGGAGGTTATTGTGGATGACAAGCACAAAGGGCTCATTTTCGACAGTGACTTATTTAGACCAGTTGCTGTAGGAAGCCGAATGAAGGGCTTTGTTAAAAATGTAAGGGATGATAATAAAATTGACATCTCACTTCAGCCTATTGGAGCGAAAATGTTGGAGCCCACGGCAAAGATAATTTATGATAAATTACAACAGAACAACGGTTTTTTGCCATTGCATGATAAATCATCACCAGACGAAATTCAAAAAGAGCTTCATTTAAGCAAAAAGGCTTTTAAAAAAGGGGTTGGTATATTGTACAGACAGCGTAAGATCACTATTCAAGAAGATGGCATTTCGTTAATTTAGCCGGAGGAAAAATTAGCATTCATTAAATAGTTGAGATTGCAGGACTATTTTGATACCTCTAAGTTTTTTTCTTTACGCAAAAATTTTACATTTGTATAATCTCAATTTAACTTATTGACAGCTATGCTTTTAGCGAGCTGTAAAAATTTATAACCACTTGACATATGCCTTTTATAGAAGAAAGTGACTTGTTGGACCTTCACAAGGACATAGATAAGGCCCAGATTATCAACGAGCGACTTCTGGACCAAATAAAATATAAGAATAAAGACCTCCGAAAAATAAGGCTGCAACGCAATGTTTTATTGGGTATTACCGGTTTGTTTGTCATCGGTGTCCTGGCCATTACTTCGTTTACGGCAGGGCTTAGCAGTAAGAATTCATTCGAAAATCAGAATAACCATCTTTTGGTCTCCATAGACAGTTTGGATGCCGTTAAAACCCGTATTGATAATCTAAAGGCCCAAAATGAAGAGCTTAGCTTGGTACGGGAGTTCTATTTGGCCAAAGCGTTCTTGGATAAAGAAAAAATATATTCCGTGCAGGTGAAATCCTTTGTGGACAACAATGTTACATTGGCCTCCGAGGCATTGACGAACACCCTTTTCGTAAAAACCAATCCATTCTATGCCTATTCGTTAGGAAATTTTGAAACCCTGGATGAGGCACAATCGTTTAGAAAACAATTGGTACAGATGGGCTTTAAGGATGCTTTTGTAGCCTCCTACCAGGACGGAAAACGAATTCAAATAGAAGACCCCTACTAATCTTGGGAAAAAGTAAGGTCTGGATACAGGCTGCTAGACTACGCACCCTTCCTCTTTCACTATCTGGAATTATAGTGGGTACCGCCTTGGCCAGAAAACAAGGTTTCTTTGAGTTGGGCATTTTTGTTTTGGCGCTTTTGACCACCATTGGTTTTCAGGTAACTTCCAACTTTGCCAACGACTACGGTGACGGAGTAAAGGGCACTGACAATGAGGACAGGATTGGCCCACCGAGAGCACTCCAAAGTGGCTTATTGTCCCGACCCGTGTTAAAAAGAGGAATTATTATTTCGAGTTTCATTTCCATGGTATTGGCGTTGGCGCTCATTTATTTGGCATTCGGCACCGAAAACTGGATCTACGTCCTGCTCTTTTTTCTGCTAGGTGCTCTTAGCATATGGGCCGCCCTTAAGTATACCATTGGTTCAAATGCGTATGGGTATTTGGGGCTAGGTGATGTGTTCGTTTTTCTGTTCTTCGGGCTTTTGGGGGTTTTGGGCAGTATGTTTTTATACACCAAATCCTTGGATTGGGCTTCATTGCTTCCGGCTGTATCCATTGGGTTGTTATGCGTAGGGGTGCTCAACCTGAATAATCTAAGGGATGTGTTTTCAGACAAAAAATCTGGAAAGAACACCTTGGTGGTCAAAATGGGATTTGCAAACGGAAAGCTTTATCATTTTGCTTTGCTATCCCTTGCATTACTCTGTTTTATCGCTTATATCTGGATAGAAAGCATACCTCTGTTCAACGCCTATTTCATGCTCGCTTTTTTACCCATTTTGATTCATTTGGGAACCGTATTGAAAACCCAAGAGCCGGGTAAACTTGATGGAGAACTTAAAAAATTGGCACTCAGCACCTTTGCGCTCGCAATATTGTTCTATATTGCTATCAATAATTTTTTGTAATTTTGGTATACAACCAAATAAACTTTAAGGAACTTGGAACATCCGATTAGAATTTTAATTGTAGAGGACAACGTCATCATTGCTGATGACATGCAGTCCATGCTGGAAGAAATCGGCTATGAGATTGTGGACAATGTAATTGTCTATGAGCAGGCCGTGGAGGTATTGAAAAACAATCATGTGGATTTGGTCCTGATCGATATCATCTTGGCTTCCGACAAAACAGGAATCGATTTAGGAAAGCATATTAGGGAATCCTACAACATTCCTTTCATTTTTGTGACCTCCAACTCGGATAGGGCAACAGTTGAAAATGCAAAAACGGTAAAACCTGATGGTTATTTGGTAAAACCTTTTGAGCAACAAGACCTATATACTTCCATAGAAATTGCACTCTCAAATTTCAACTATAATAAGAAGGGAGAAATTAGGGATGAAGAAGGAGAGGAAGGGGAAAGCTTCACCTCCAACTCCGTATTGAAGGATTCCATCTTCGTTAAAAAACAGCACCTTTATTACAGGATTCAGTTTACGGATATCCAGTTCATAAAGGCAGATAACGTCTATTTGGAAGTCAACACGGCGGATAAAAAGTTTTTGGTACGCTCACCTTTAAAGGATTATTTGGAGAAATTGCCAAAGAACAAGTTTTATAGAGCACATAAATCTTACATTGTAAATGTAGATCATATTGATGCCATCAATTCAAAAGATATCATGATCAACAACAACTTGATTCCAATATCAAAGGATTTCAAGGAGTTTATCCTTTCATCGATGAACAGTTGATATAGAAAGCACATACGAATAGTAGAATAGTAAAAGCGTCTTTTTTAAGGCGCTTTTTTGTGCTACAAACTTTTCTGATGAACTGACCACAACTTTTAAAGGGTTCACAACAATGTTTTTCCACTGTTGTAGGCCTGGTCTACTTTAGCAGTGTAAATAATTCAGAAAGTAATTTTTTCATTTTCATATAGTGTTCTCGTAAAAGGGTCTTGTTTAATAGCAAGGCCTTTTTTGATTTTATAAGGTGTGCAAAATCCATGAAATGCACAAAACATCGACAAAAGGTGGTTTGACATACCCCTAAATACGTTTCACAACAGAAATCGGCAGTTTCACAACAATACTGAACAAGTCTGTACCTTTGCATTTAATTTTGACGCCAAACTAACGTTCTTTATATACCCCATACGTTGATTCCAAAGGTGGAATCGTTTAGTTCGTCCGGCGCAGAAATCATCTTACGGGGAATAGAAATAAAGGGCACAAACAATAGTATAGAGGTTCAGGAATTTCTTGAAGTACTATATATAGTAAATTCATGGGACGTTACGTAAGATTTTTATTCACTGCATTTTGCTTTGTTTTTCTTTATAGCGGTTCGGCGCAATCCTTGTTGGATGGTGAGCAGAGCGTGCTTAAGGAATTTCAGGACACCGACGAACCCAGGGAACGCTTCAATGTATTCTTCAATTCCATTGACCGTTACAATCAAAATTCAGCCTATGATTGGTTGGATACCATCAAAATCTATTTGGCCAACGCCCAAAAAACGGAGGACACCACCGCGCTTCGTCTCTACCAGATAATGCAGGCGCAGATTTATAATGATCTTGGGGAATACGATAAGAGCACAACTTTGGCAAAAGAGCTGTATGCCTTTAAAGATTCTTTGGATGTAGAATCACAAACAGCGGTATTGGATGTGTTGGACGACAACTATGCCAATCTTCAACTTTTTGATAAGCAAATAGAAATCCGAAAGCAAAAAAAGGAAATGGGCATCACCGATAATGTCTCTTTCTATGATATCTATAGCAACCTTGGGTTGTACAGAGTGGCCCGGAACCAGTACATCATGGAGGTAAAGCCTACCATTGCCGACAATGAAACCTTCAAACTGGCAGAGTACCATAGTAAAGTGGGGAACTTTTTGCGTTTGGATAATTCTGCCCCAACAGCTTTGAGCGAATTAAAGAAGGCAAAAGCCTATTTGGATGTTTATATCAATGATATCTCCGTTCAGAAAAGTGAAGATGAGCTTTTTGAAAGCGATTTGTTAAAGGCAGAAATAGAAGGAAATATTGGAAAGTGCCACGTAATGTTGGGGGAATACGAAGAAGCCATTCCTCTTTTGGAGAGCAGTATTGAGGTTTTGGATACCTCATCCAAAAACAGTCATAAGAGCGAGATGGTAGAAAATACCCTCTATTTGGCAGATGCCAACTTGCAACTGGACCGATTTTTAGCCGCTAAACGAAATCTGGATATTGAATTTGACAACATTGGAATTCTACAGGTTATAAAACGAAACAGCCTGTTGGCCGCCTATTATGACAGGGTGGAGAACTACAAAAACTCCGCAATGTACTACAAGCGAAATGAGCGTATCAAGGATTCCATGGCGCAAAAGCAATCTTCCATTATAAAACAACAATTGGTGACTATTGTGGCCAATGAGGATTTGGAGAATTCCCAACGGTTGATCGAGGAGCAAAAGCGTATCAATGAGCAGGCCCGTAGTGATATGAAGGCCAAAGACGAGCGTATGAACTTGGTTTTTGTTTCCTTAATATTCACCTTACTTGGTTTTGCCGGGTTGGTCTACGCCTATTTAAAAAGTATCAAAAATCAACGATTGATTGCCGAACAAAAGCATATGATCGAGAATGCTTTGGTAGAAAAGGATTCCCTGCTCAAAGAAATTCACCACAGGGTAAAAAATAACCTGCAAATGGTGTCCAGTTTGTTGAGCCTTCAAACCAAAAACACGAGAAGTAAGGCCGCTATCGAGGCTTTGGAAGAAGGAAAGAGTAGGGTGAAGGCCATGGCTTTGATTCACCAAAAGCTCTATCAAAATGATGATTTGTCCGTGATTGAAATGCAGGGATATATCGAAAGTCTCATCAACAGTGTGCAGTCGGTTTATAAAAAAGGAGGACACAACATCAGCATTACCATTGATGCTGAAGGTACCGAATTGGATATTGATCGCGCCATTCCTTTTGGATTGATACTGAACGAATTGGTCTCCAACTCCTTCAAATATGCTTTCCCAGAGAATGATGAAAATGGGAAAATCTACATCCATCTTCGAAAAAATGGCGATCAGGGCTATTTTGAATATACCGATAACGGTGTGGGCCTACCGGAAGACACCGAAGAACGCACCCATTCTTCCATGGGAATCCGCCTCATGAACCGATTGGTGAACCAGCTTCAGTCCAAATTAAATATTGAAAAGCAAACCGAGGGGGTTCGGTTTTGGTTCAACTTTAGCTAATCATTTTTTGTTCGAAACATCCTAAATATGGTTACATTTGAAACCATTGGATGAAAGCTACCTATAAAAAGTATATCCTAGATTTTAAGATTCCCAGTGGAACGTCGCGTGGTGTTTTGACCCAGAAAGAAACCTGGTTTTTGATACTCACCGATGGAAACCGGCATGGAATTGGGGAGTGTGGCATTTTAAGAAGTTTAAGTGCCGATGACGTACCCCATTATGAGGAAAAGCTGAAATGGGTCTGTGAAAACATTCACTTGGAACAAAACTCCTTACGAAATGCATTGATGGAATTTCCTTCCATTCAATTTGGGGTGGAACAAGCCTTTTTATCCCTGAATTCCAAAAATCCTTTTGAATTATTTCCTTCAGACTTTACCCAAAGAGAAGCACCGATTCCCATCAATGGATTGATTTGGATGGGAGATGAGGCATTCATGCTTTCCCAACTGGAACAAAAACTCAAGGAAGGTTTTAAATGCATCAAAATGAAGATTGGGGCCATTGACTTTGAGACCGAACTTTCTATTCTCAAGGCTATTCGGACCAACTTCACACCAAATGAAATTGAACTTCGAGTGGATGCCAATGGCGCATTTTCATCATCGGATGCCCTAAAAAAACTAGAACAATTATCTACGTTTGAATTGCATTCCATCGAGCAGCCAATCAAATCAAAACAATGGGATGCAATGGCCGAGCTCTGTCAAAACACACCCTTGCCCATCGCCCTGGATGAAGAACTTATTGGTATTTTCTCTGTAACAGAAAAGGAGCGATTGCTACAAACCATAAAGCCACAATATATTATCTTAAAGCCAAGTTTGGTAGGTGGATATGGCGGTTGTGAAGAATGGATTCAGATTGCGAAAAAATACAATATTGGATGGTGGATAACCAGCGCTTTGGAAAGCAATATTGGGCTCAACGCTATTGCGCAGTGGACATACACGTTGAACAGTACCATGCCTCAAGGATTGGGAACAGGAAGTCTGTACACCAATAATTTTGATAGTCCATTGGACGTTTCCAACGGAGAACTACGGTATCTAAAAGCACAGAATTGGCAAGAAAATTTAATTGAAGAGTTATGTATATAGAACAAGGATATAAAGGAGAAATCGGCTTGTGGAAGTATTTCATTATTCCAACGGCCTTCATCTTATTTATGATTGCAAATTATGTGGCAACCGTAAATTCACCGGTAAGTGTGGAAGATACTATGGAACAAATAATTGCACAATTTGGGTCCAATTTGGTGTTGATTATGTTACTGATACCGTTGGCAGTAGGATTATTTGTTGTTTTGGGATGGACGTATCTTGTCCACAGACAGTCCATTACCTCGCTGACCACTTCACGAAAGAAAATTGATTGGCGACGCATCTTCTTTTCCTTTGGACTATGGAGCCTAATTACCGTAATCCTTGTTGGGATTGATATTTATTTTTCCCCAGAGCATTACGTGTTCAATTTTGATTTGATGAAATTCATTCCCTTGGCCATTATAGCCGTTGTGTTGATTCCGCTACAGACCAGCTTTGAAGAATACCTCTTTAGGGGCCACATGATGCAGGGATTGGGCATTTTGGCCAAGAATCGCTGGGTACCTTTGGTAGTGACATCAACATTGTTTGGATTGATGCACATTGCCAATCCGGAAGTGGAGAAATTGGGCTTGGGAATTCTGATCTATTACATTGGAACAGGCTTTTTCTTGGGGATTCTAACCCTTATGGATGAAGGTTTAGAACTGGCACTGGGCTTTCATGCCGCTAACAATTTGATTACCGCCTTATTGGTCACGGCAGATTGGACAGCCTTTCAGACCAATTCCATTTATAAGGACATTTCGGAGCCATCACTAGGCTGGGATGCCCTCATTCCCGTTTTTGTGATTTTTCCTTTGCTATTGCTCTTTTTCTCTAAAAAATATCGCTGGAACAACTGGAAGGACCGATTATTTGGAAAAGTAATGACCAAAGAACAATTCGTGGCCGTATCTGATGGAGAATCTAATTTGGCATAACATTCACCCACAATTCAAACTCAATGGTGTTTCCTATGAGCTGGAAGATCTTGTAGAAATTGGATATAGTTTGGTCAAAGAGGGAGAACCTTTTGAGGTTCGCATTGGTGATTTTATCTTGGATTGGACTTCGGACAACCCTACTATAGAGGTCTTAACCTCTGGGTCTACGGGGAGGCCAAAAAGAATTGCACTTAAAAAGGAGCATATGGTCAATTCGGCGATGGCCACAGGCGATTACTTTCAACTAAGGCCAAGCCAATCTGCACTTCTATGTTTGCCCTGTACCGGAATTGCAGGAAAAATGATGTTGGTAAGAGCTATGATCCTCGGTTTACATTTGGATTATGTAGAACCATCATCAACCCCATTATCAAGTACCAATACGAATTACGATTTTGTGGCCATGGTGCCATTGCAAGTGCAGAACTCCTTGAATAAATTGGATGATGTACAAACATTGATTATTGGAGGGGCTCCGGTAGATTCAAATCTACGTAGAAAGTTAAGTGAGGTATCCGCTAATGTTTTTGAGACTTATGGGATGACAGAGACCATAACCCATATTGCGGTTAAGAGAATAAACAATAATCCGAAGCTTTATTTTGAAACCTTACCAAACATAGATATTGCTGTGGATGGAAGGGAGTGTTTGGTCATTGATGCTCCTAAAATTTCAGAAGGCAAAATTGTGACCAATGATGTGGTGGAGTTGGTAGGTGGCAACCAATTTAAATGGTTGGGGCGGTTTGATTCCATAATTAATTCGGGAGGTGTTAAATTGATTCCTGAAGAAATTGAGAAGAAGCTCAACACGGTAATTCAATCCCGTTTTTTTATTGCAGGAATTCCGGATGAAGCTTTGGGGCAAAAGCTTATTCTGGTCATTGAAGCACCTCGGGTAGATACAACGGAATTACTCAAAAAAATAAAGGGGTTGCCAGATTTGCATAAATATGAAATCCCAAAAGAAGTTTATGCCTTAAAATCGTTTGTTGAAACCGGAAGCGGTAAGGTACATCGCAAAAAAATCATGGAACAAATTCTGTAAGTTTTGTATTTTGACGGAGTAAATCAAACTTCATGAAACAGCTTATACTTTCTCTTGCTCTTATTTCAATTATCAATGTCCAAGCCCAACAAATCTTGCCCGAAGTGGAACGCGCAAAGGTGGTGGATGAAATTTTGGAAGAACGCTTCAATGTTCTGCTTCCTAAGCTTATGGATGACACGGACATAGATATGTGGATTCTCATCTCAAGAGAGTACAATGAAGACCCAGTACTACGTACTATGCTTCCCGCTACTTGGCTGAATGCTAGAAGAAGGACGATACTTTTGTTTTATCGGAACAAAGAGAAAAACACCATTGAAAAATTAGCCGTGGCCCGTTACAATATTGGAAAGAGCATTATTTCTGCCTGGGACAAAGAAAAAGAGCCTAACCAATGGAAACGATTAATGCAACTTATTGAAGAGCGAAATCCTAAAAAAATTGCTCTTAATTTTTCCAAGGATCATAATATAGCGGATGGTCTGGATAAAACTGATTATGACGAGTTCATGGTCAACCTTCCTAAGAAATACCATTCCAAAGTTATCTCTGCGGAACAATTGGCCGTTCGATGGATAGAAACAAGAACTGAACGGGAAATGGTAATTTTTGACCAGTTGGTGGACATTACCCATGACATTATTGCCGAAGCCTTTTCCGAAAAAGTGATTACTCCCGGTATTACCACGACTACTGAAGTGGAGTGGTGGATGCGTCAGAAAGTTACGGATTTGGGCCTTGAAACTTGGTTTCATCCCACGGTGGACATACAACGAACCAGTGAAGAATTGGTAAGCCATCTATATTCCTTTTCAGGCAGACCGGATGATATGGTAATCCTGCCCGGAGATTTGCTACATTGCGATTTTGGCATAACCTACCTCCGTCTTAATACAGACTGTCAAGAGTTGGCCTATGTGCTAAAACCCGAAGAGACCGAAGCTCCCTCTTTTTTGGTAAATGCCCTCTATGATGGCAACCGCGTCCAGGATTTCTTAACCAAAAATATGGTAGAGGGAAGGGTTGGTAATGATATTTTGGCTAAATCGCTGCAAGAGGCGAGGGATGCGGGCTTGCAACCTGCTATTTATACCCATCCCTTAGGTACGTATGGCCATTCGGCAGGAACCACCATAGGTATGTGGGATTCCCAAGGTGGCGTGATGAAGGATGATGGAGAAAACTATCCCTTGAACCCCAATACGGTCTACGCCATTGAACTCAATGCTACAGTGAACATTCCAGAGTGGAACCGCGATATCCGAATTATGTTGGAAGAAGCTGGTTTTTTTGGAGAGGAAGGATTTCGATATGTCAATGGAAGACAAACAGAACTTCTTTTGATCCCTAGGGTAAAAGCTCAGCAAGGGTACTAAATTCTCGCGCTAGAATACAATTACATTTTTTACGTCGATTTTATACAATTATATGGGGAATGCTATTCCTACCTTCGCACATATTGAAAGGAATACAAAATATTGATATATTGAAGTATGAAATCACGGATTCATATTGTCTTATTGTGCTGTTTCCTATGTGGATTCGGTAGCCATGCCCAAGAATCAAAAATAGTTTCTCTATGCTGGGATGTATCCCTTTCCATGCAAAACCGGGATATTGAAAAGGATTATTATTTTTTGGACACTTACTTTAAAACGGTTCAGAATGCCAAGGTAAATGTCATCACTTTCAGCAACAGGGTATTGTCAAAAGACAGCTATCAGGTTGTATCAGGTAATTGGTCCTCCATTAAAGCTAAGCTGGACGGTTTGCGGTATGATGGAGCCACTTCCTATGAATCGCTCAGCAATTATGTAGATTCAGGTGAGGTCCTCCTTTTTACAGATGGAAAACAAAATTTGGGGAATGGTACGCCAAATTTTAATGGAGAGCTTTTCATCATAAATAGTAGTGAGAGTTTTGACAAGGCAAGTCTAAATCTACTCTCGATCGTGAACAATGGAAACTTGGTGGATTTTAATGAGAAACGTAATGCAAATGTTGAAAGTGAAAGACCAAATCAATATTCCGGGACTATTTATAGCGGAACGGTTGGTTTAGAGGGTGCTGAAATTTATGTTCAGGGAAATCAAAGTAACCGTGTAAAATCCAATGAGACCGGGACTTTTTCTATAAATGGAATGGTAGGCGACACCTTGGTCGTTGCTTATGGAAACAAATTGGAAAAGCAAGTGTTGGGGAAAACCAATACGCTTAATTTTTCATTGGAAGACCAGGGAATTCAACTTCAGGAAGTAGTGGTGAGCCAGAAGAAAACAGAGCCTGGGCAAGAAACCATTACAACGGGTTATGGTGAGGAGAACAGGGACAAAGTAGGATATGCCGTCCAATCAATTTCTGAGGAAGATATTCCAGATGCAGCTTCAACTATGAACATGGCCATCCAAGGGAAGTTTTCTGGGGTCAATCTAAATCAAAATGATGATTTGAGTCAGGTGCGAATGCGACCAAGAAACACTTTATATGGTAATGTATACGGCCTTATTGTAATTGATGGCGTACCACTCCGCCAATCCGATTCGGGAAGTGGAACCGTTTTTAGCACGGACTTCATCAATCCAGAAAACATTGCTGACATCACTGTGTTAAAGGGATTGGCCGCCACCAATAAATATGGTAGCCTTGGCGTGAACGGTGTGCTCTTGATTACCTCAAAATCTGCAACCTATGCTAAGGAAAATGGAGAAAAAACGGACATGGCACGTTTGAAGAACAACATTTATGAAGAGAAGATTAAAGTGAACAATAAGGCATTGGTGACCCCTTATCTAAAGGATTTAAAGAAGGGTAAAAATGTAAAGGAAGCTTATGATTTGTATTTGGAACAGCGTATGGCCTTTAGTGAGGTTCCAGAATATTTTATAGATGTTTCCAACTTTTTTCTCGATTCCAGCCCAGAAATAGCAGAACGTATCTTATCCAATATTTTGGAAAAGGAAAATCCTTCATACGAAGCGTTACGAGCTATGTTTTTAAAATGCATGGTTTTGGAAAACTACAATATGGCCGTATTTGCAGCCGATAAAAAAATGGCCCTGTTTCCCAATAAGGTGCAGTCTTATCTTGATATGGCAATGGCCCACAAGCATGCCGAGAACACTCAGGAAGCACTTGCCATTTTAAATGGAATGGTAACCGGAGAAGCCAACCCGCAGTTGAATTTTAGGTCTATGGAGAAAGTGGTGGGTACGGAAATACGGAATATGGTCAATCGGGAAAAAATAAATTTGAAAATTGATGGGGTTAATGCTAAATACCGCAATAATGTTACGTATAATGCCCGATTGATTCTGGATTGGAATGTGCCCGATGCTGAATTTTCAGTGCAATTTGTAAACCCTCAAAAACGATTCTTCACTTGGGAACACACCGAAGTGGGCGATCGAAATCGAATTTTGGAAGAAATCCAAAATGGAAATTCCAATGAGCAATTTGAAATTGTGGGGTCGGACACCAAAGGTGAATGGATATTGAATGCTACCTATTCCGGTAACCGAACGCCAGCGAATAAAGCGACCACATTCCTAAAATGTACGGTACAATACAATTTTGGAAAGCCCAATCAGAAAAGTGAAGACTTTATGATTCGACTACAAGAACCTGGGGACGAACAAGAATTGGCCCGTTTTACAGTAGAATAATCACACTTGTAGCACCCCCATATTAAATTTTTTATCGCTCGGTGCATGATTGGCCGCCTCTATCCCCATTGAAATCCATTTACGGGTATCCAAGGGGTCAATAATGGCATCGGTCCAAAGGCGGGCTGCCGCATAATAAGGTGATATCTGGTGGTCATAACGTTGTTTGATTTTATCAAAAAGTTCTTTCTCCTTTTCTGCATCAATAGGTTGACCACTTTTCTCCAAAGAGGCTTTTTCAATCTGCAATAACACCTTTGCAGCTGAATTTCCACTCATCACGGCAAGTTCAGCACTTGGCCAGGCTACAATCAATCTTGGGTCATACGCCTTGCCACACATGGCATAGTTGCCAGCCCCGTAGCTGTTTCCAATAACAATGGTGAATTTGGGCACTACAGAGTTGCTCACCGCGTTCACCATTTTGGCGCCATCTTTAATAATTCCACCATGTTCGCTCTTACTGCCTACCATAAAACCAGTCACATCTTGGAGGAATACTAACGGAATCTTCTTTTGGTTGCAATTCGCAATAAATCGGGTGGCTTTGTCCGCAGAATCAGAATAAATAACACCGCCAAACTGCATTTCCCCATTCTTGGTTTTCACGACCTTCCTTTGATTGGCGACAATACCGACAGCCCAACCATCAATTCGAGCGTAGCCTGTTAAAATGGTTTTACCGTAGCCTTCCTTGTATTGTTCAAATTCAGAATCATCAACCAATCGTTTAATGATTTCCAACATATCGTACTGGCCACTTCGCGAAGCAGGCAGTATTCCATAAATATCTTCTGGATTTTCCGATGGTGTTTTAGGTTCAGCACGATTGAAACCAGCCTTTCCAAAATCCCCTATCTTATCAACAATATTCTTGATTTTATCCAAAGCATCCTTATCATCTTTGGCCTTGTAATCCGTCACCCCACTGATTTCCGAATGGGTGGTGGCACCTCCCAAAGTCTCATTGTCAATGCTCTCCCCAATGGCAGCCTTTACCAGATAGCTTCCCGCTAAGAAAATACTTCCCGTTTTGTCCACGATCAAAGCTTCATCACTCATGATAGGTAAATAAGCACCACCGGCGACACAACTACCCATGACCGCAGCAATTTGGGTTATGCCCATACTGCTCATAACTGCATTGTTTCTAAAAATCCGACCAAAATGTTCTTTATCCGGAAAGATTTCATCCTGCATGGGCAGATAGACGCCTGCACTGTCCACTAAATAAATTATGGGGAGTTTATTCTCAATGGATATTTCTTGGGCTCGTAAGTTCTTTTTGCCCGTGATGGGAAACCAAGCACCAGCCTTTACCGTTGCATCATTGGCAACCACTACACATTGCTTGCCTTTCACATAGCCTACCTTCACCACAACACCACCAGATGGACATCCTCCGTGTTCCTCGTACATGGCATCTCCTGCAAATGCTCCAATTTCAATGGATGGAGATTTGGCATCCAATAGATAATCAATTCGCTCTCGGGCCGTCATTTTGCCCTTTTCATGGTGCTTTTCAATACGTTTTTTACCGCCGCCAAGCTTTACTGTGGCCAATCTCTTCCGAAGGTCAGAGAGCATCAACTTATTATGGTCTTCATTTTTGTTGAAGTCTATATCCATAGGTCTTATTCAATTTCTTGCTATTGGTTAAAGATAAGGAGTTATAATCATTACTTTTGATGGAATATGGACACAAAAATCAAATGGGGCATTGTGGGCCCTGGAAAAATTGCCACTGATTTCACCGAAGACTTAAAGCTTGCACCGGATGCAGATGTCGCCGCCGTGGCGTCCAGAAGTTTGGGTAGAGCGC
This sequence comes from Allomuricauda sp. ANG21, assembly GCF_040705235.1. Lineage (NCBI taxonomy): Bacteria > Pseudomonadati > Bacteroidota > Flavobacteriia > Flavobacteriales > Flavobacteriaceae > Allomuricauda > Allomuricauda sp. ANG21. The sequence goes on from NZ_JBFCVT010000011.1 coordinate 430,108, forward strand.
AGCAATTCGCGGATAAATACAATATCCCCAATGTTTTTAGAAGTTATGACGAGCTTTTCAATTCGGATACGGTGGATATTGTCTATGTGGCCACACCACATAATTTTCATAAGAATTTGGCCATACAGGCCATAGAATCGGGTAAGCACGTACTTTGTGAAAAACCCTTGGGTGTTAATAGAGCAGAAGTAGAGGAAATTGTTGCTGCGGCCAAAGCAAATGGTGTTTTTATGATGGAAGGTCTTTGGTCCCGATTTAATCCATCAGTGCGGAAAGCAAAGCAAATGGTGGACGATGGTATCATTGGAGAAGTTGGTTATCTCCATGCCGACTTTGCATTTTATGCATTGGACCGAAGTATGGATTCCAGACTGTTGAATCCAGAGTTGGCTTCAGGCTCCCTGCTCGATATTGGAATCTACCCTATCTTTTTGGCCTATTTGATTTTGGGCATGCCCAGAGAAATTATGGCCAAATCAAACTTTCATGAAAATGGGACTGAGTTGCAAACGTCCATGTTATTTCATTATGAAAATGCACAAGCCGTTTTATACAGTGGTTTGACCAGTAAATCCAAAATGGAAGCCGAAATCTCAGGTACCAAGGGGGAGATTTTTATCCACCCAAGATGGCATGAAGCGGATAGCTGCAGATTGGAAAAGGATGGTAAAACCCAAGAATTTGAACTACCCCGTCAAGGGAATGGTTTTGTATATGAAATTGAGGAAGTGCACCAATGTTTAATAGCCAAAAAGTTGGAAAGTGACCTTTGGTCACATCAAAACAGCTTGGATGTAGCCAAATTATTGGACATAATTCGTGAAAAATGCGGAATTACCTTTCCTTTTGAGGGATAAACCCGATTCAATTCTTTGGATTATTTCATTTTTTACGATATTTGAGGCTCTTCTGAACGATTTATATGGGAATGAACAAAAACACAGTGCTCGCTTGGGCCACTTGGATCATGATTTTTGTAGGAATAGGAATGATAGCTCTTGGAGCTTTCAAATATGATGAAGTTGCAGGTTACGGTTTTGGTGCGGTAGGTATCGGATTTTTTGCTGTGGCTTGGGTATTCAACGCGCTCAAGGGCCGGGTTTAGATTCTCCCTTTTTTCAATTTAAAGAACAACTACATGTCAGACGATAAAAAAGTCATTTTTTCAATGTCTGGGGTTACCAAGACCTTTAAAACGGCCAACACCCCGGTACTCAAAAACATTTATTTAAGTTTCTTTTACGGTGCCAAAATTGGGATTTTAGGTCTCAACGGCTCTGGTAAATCCACCTTGTTGAAGATTATAGCGGGTGTCGATAAAAACTATCAAGGTGATGTTGTTTTCTCTCCGGGCTACACAGTTGGCTATTTGGAGCAGGAACCCCAGTTGGATGAGAACAAGACCGTAATGGAAGTGGTGCGCGAAGGTGTTGCTGAAACCGTGGCCATTTTGGATGAATACAATAAAATCAACGATATGTTCGGTCTGCCTGAAGTCTATGAGGATGCGGACAAGATGCAGAAGTTGATGGACAAGCAAGCAGCTCTTCAAGACCAGATTGATGCGTCCAACGCTTGGGAACTAGATACAAAACTTGAAATCGCGATGGATGCCCTCCGTACTCCAGAATCTGACAAGAAAATCGGAGTACTGTCTGGTGGGGAGCGGAGAAGAGTGGCGTTATGCCGTTTGTTATTGCAGGAACCTGATGTGTTGCTGTTGGATGAGCCCACCAACCACTTGGATGCAGAATCTGTGCATTGGTTGGAACATCATTTGGCACAATATAAAGGAACGGTGATTGCCGTAACGCACGACCGTTATTTTCTGGATAACGTAGCTGGTTGGATTTTAGAGTTGGACAGAGGAGAAGGTATTCCATGGAAAGGCAATTATTCCAGCTGGTTAGATCAGAAAGCCAAACGTTTGGCACAAGAGAGCAAACAAGCCTCCAAACGTCAGAAAACTTTAGAGCGCGAGTTGGACTGGGTTCGTCAAGGGGCAAAAGGAAGGCAGACCAAACAAAAAGCTCGTTTAAAGAATTATGATAAGCTTCTCAGTCAAGATCAAAAACAACTGGAAGAGAAGTTGGAGATATACATTCCCAATGGACCTAGATTGGGAACCAATGTCATCGAAGCAAAAGGTGTAAGCAAAGCGTATGGTGATAAATTACTGTATGAGGAGTTGAACTTCAACTTGCCTCAAGCGGGCATCGTTGGTATTATTGGTCCCAACGGAGCTGGTAAGACCACTATTTTCCGAATGATCATGGGCGAAGAAACCCCGGATAAAGGGGAGTTTGTTGTTGGGGATACGGCTAAATTGGCCTACGTGGACCAGAGCCATTCCAATATCGACCCTGAAAAATCAATTTGGGAAAACTTCAGCGATGGACAAGAATTGGTAATGATGGGAGGGAAGCAAGTTAATTCCCGAGCCTATTTGAGTCGGTTCAACTTCTCTGGAAGCGAGCAGAACAAAAAGGTAAGTATGCTTTCCGGTGGGGAAAGAAACCGACTTCATCTCGCCATGACCTTAAAAGAAGAAGGAAACGTATTGCTGCTGGATGAGCCTACCAACGATTTGGATGTAAATACACTTCGCGCCTTGGAAGAAGGTTTGGAAAACTTTGCAGGCTGTGCAGTGATCATTTCCCACGACAGATGGTTCTTGGATAGGATTTGTACCCACATCTTGGCGTTTGAAGGCGACTCGCAGGTGTATTTCTTTGAAGGTTCGTTCTCTGATTATGAGGAGAACAAAAAGAAACGCTTGGGAACGGATATCATGCCCAAGCGTATAAAGTATAAAAAATTGATTCGGTAATTGAGGAACTATTCTTCTACTCCGAGATTTTTGATGCCTTCCTCAAGGATTTTTTTAGCTTCTCTTAAATAAGCTTGTTGGTGAGCTGCCAAACTGTTGGAGTCGTTGTTCCCTTCAGTTGTATTTGTACCAATTGTTTTTGAGAGTTCCACCAATTGGGCAACGGCCTTTTCGGTGGCACTTAATTTATCTTTGGCGTGCTTTTCAAAGACCTTGATCATCTCAAGTTCCATAGAATTGTCAATTGCAACAACTGTTTTATTTTGAGTGGAAGCTTCTTCAGCATGGGCTTCATGCACCATTGTGGTATTGTCGCTATCAGCTACGGTAACATCAGATGAAACCCCAAGGGTACACTCATCTAAAAAAGTAATGAGTTCGTTGACCTGGGCCAATGCTTTTTTAGTGAAAAAGCGACCAGCTTCCCAATCAACGGGTTCTATGGCCTTATTCAAAGTTTGTTTGGTGTCATACGCTTTGTCGTACGCCTTTTTGCATACACAATCACCTTTGAAATCATCTGCTTTTTCAAGAGCGGTCAAAGCACGTTCTGCATAATACATTTGGTGCTCAAAGTTGGTGGCCTCCATTGCTTTTTTGCAATGGTTTAGGGCATACGTCACTTTGGAATAGTAATTATCACATTGTTGGGAGAAAGTAGCATTTATGGCAAAAAGTACGGCCACAAGTACTAAAACACGGGATTTGGGAGCCATGGTCAAGTATTTGATTTGGTTATAGTCTGTTACCTTAACGCCAATATAGTACCTTTATTTTATTCCATCAAAACTCATCATTGGGGTACCAATCCAATTGAACCACTTCAATGTCTGGATTTCCTTCATTGACCAGTTGTTTGAATTTGGCCACATCACTCACTTCTGGACGTCCCCTAAAGTGGTACGGATAAACTTCATCAGGTTGAAATTCCAAAACGGCATCTGCCGCGCTTTCCACAGTCATGGTATAAGGAAGATTCATACATACGAAGGCCTTGTCAATATTTTCCAATGCGCGCATTTCTGGAATATCCTCCGTATCCCCAGAAAAATAAATGCGTTCATCACCTAGTGTCAATATGTAACCATTTCCCCTTCCTTTTACATGAAAATCCTTTGCTTCTTCACGCAGGTTGTACATGGGGATAGCTTCTACGGTAACACCGGAAAATGTTTTGGATTCCCCATTGCCCATAATTTCAATGGCGGCTTTAAGTGCAAATTCTTCCGGAATTTCGTCAGCAACTGCTTGGGGAACAATGATGATGGCTTTCTCCGGATTGAGCTCTTCCAGAGTTTCTGGACTAAGGTGATCTCCATGGATATCGGTGATCAAAATCAAGTCGGGAGAATTTTGACCTTCAAAAGCAGCCTTACCTCCAACAGGGTCAATATATATTGTGGTATCATTCCACTCTAAAATTGCGGTAGCATGCTCAATAGGTATGATATTAACCTTTGTCTGTGCTTCAGTTTCCACTTGGGCATCAACCTCCGCAGTATCTTTATTCTCTTCTTTTTTCTGTTTACAAGTGATGGTGAGTGCCAGTGCAATGACCATCAATATAAAATTTCTTTTCATGACTTTCTTTTGAATTCCTTTAAAATTAAGGCATATCAAGGATAAAGAAGATTTTTTTCGAGATTATTTCAACCCAAATAATCCAAATCATGATCTAAAGCGTATATAAACCAAACACGATTGATTAAAAAACCTAAACGAGAATCAATTAATACAAAAAGTTATGACTGAAACAAAAAATAACAACAGTTTGAAGGTGATTGCTGGTTTATTGGGTGTGGTTCTTTTGGGAACTATCATTTATACCGTAAGCCTTTATCAAGACAAGAAAAAGACAACTCAAGCTTTAACGCAAGAAAAGGAGTTGGTAGTTGAGGATTTGAACAATTTGAAATCTGAGTACGACAAAGCTATTTTGGAAAGCAACGCTACCAATGAAGAGTTGGTTGCTGCAAGAGACAACATCGCAAAGTATATCGACTCTGTACAAGGTATGAAAGCTGATATTGCTTCACTTTCAAGATACAGAAGACAAGTAAGTGTTCTTAAAGCTGAACGTGAAAAACTATTGAAGCAAGTAGATTCTTTGACGCAATCCAACAGCTTGTTGGCCATGCAAAGAGACAGTACATTCACCGAATTGGAGAAACAAACTGTTTTTAACGATTCTTTAATTGTACAGAACACGCAATTGGCCGATGCCGTTGAAAGAGGTTCTGCCCTTAACCTTTCTACCATCAGTGTTGATGCTGTGAAAGAAAGAAACAGTGGAAAATTGGTTTCTACTTCTAGAGCTAGAGCTACTGACAAGTTCAAAGTTTGCTTTACCATTGCTGATAACGTAATTGCTGAAGCCGGTGACAGAGAGTTCTTCATTGAAGTTCTTGGACCTCAAGGAAATGTATTGGGTGACAGTTTCACTAAATCTACTGAGGAAGGTGCTTCCATCACGTATAGCAAAGCAACCAATTTCTATTATGAGAACAGTTCTTTGGACGTATGTGATTACATCAACAAGCCTGCTGACGATTTCAAAGATGGAAACTACATGGTGAATGTATATGACAACAATTTGAAATTGTTGGGTACTTCTAAATTTGAATTGAAATAATTCACACTATCCATTTAAATAAGGAAGCCCGTTCAACAGAACGGGCTTTTTTTATGGATTGAATTCTGATTAAATTATTTAAGACTCCCCACCATATCCTCGGGTTTTACCCACGCATCATATTCTTCAGGGGTAACGTAACCTAAATTAATGGCTTCTTCACGTAGTGTTGTTCCATTTTTATGGGCAGTATTGGCAATTTCAGCCGCCTTGTAGTATCCAATTTTGGTATTTAAAGCGGTGACCAACATCAACGAATTATTCAATAATCTTTTGATTACTTCGTGATTCGGTTCAATGCCTACCGCACAATGCTCATCAAAACTTACGCAGGCATCGCCAAGCAGTTGTGCTGATTGCAAAATGTTGGCAGCCATCAATGGTTTAAATACATTCAGTTCATAATGGCCTTGGGTACCGCCCACGCTAACAGCGACATCGTTACCCATCACTTGGGCACACACCATGGTCATGGCCTCACATTGGGTAGGGTTGACCTTCCCTGGCATAATGGAACTTCCCGGTTCGTTGGCTGGAATGATGATTTCCCCAATACCAGAGCGAGGTCCGGACGCCATCATCCGAATATCATTCGCAATTTTGTTCAAAGAAACCGCTAGTTGCTTCAAGGCACCGTGACTTTCAACTATAGCATCATGGGCTGCCAAGGCTTCAAATTTGTTCTGAGCCGTCACAAATGGCATTCCTGTAAAGTCAGCAATATATTTGGATACCAAAACATCATATCCTTTTGGGGTATTGAGACCAGTTCCTACGGCCGTTCCGCCCAACGCAAGTTCACTTAAGTGTGCCAAGGTATTTTTTAAGGCCTTCAGTCCATATTCCAATTGAGCCACATATCCAGAAAATTCCTGACCAAGGGTTAGGGGAGTTGCATCCATCAAATGGGTCCGCCCAATTTTCACCACATCTTTGAATTCCTTGGACTTTTTGGCCAAGGTATTTTTGAGCTGTTCAACACCTGGAATAGTGACTTCAACTATTTTCTTATAGGCCGCAATGTGCATTCCCGTAGGGAACGTATCATTGGAGGATTGACTTTTGTTGACATCATCATTGGGTTGGATGGTTTTTTCACCTTCCCCAATCTTTTTTCCGGCAATTTCATGGGCTCTGTTGGCAATCACCTCATTGACATTCATATTGCTTTGTGTACCAGAACCCGTCTGCCAAATAACCAATGGAAACTGGTCGTCCAATTCTCCTGCCAGAATTTCATCACATACTTGGGCGATCAGGTCCCTTTTTTCCACAGCAAGCACACCGAGTTCATGGTTGGCATAGGCAGCGGCCTTTTTTAAATAAGCGAATCCATAAACTACATCCAAAGGCATGGAACCAGAAGGTCCAATCTTAAAATTATTGCGGGAACGTTCTGTCTGTGCTCCCCAGTATTTGTCCGCGGGCACTTTTACCTCGCCCATGGTGTCTTTTTCAATCCTAAAACTCATTTTTCAAAATTTATACCCACAAAGGTAATTGTTCATAAAATTATATGGTAGTTGTTAATGGCAAATACACTTTTTTAAAGTCAGATTTGTATTTTTTCACAATAAGGAAGTATCTTTGTTCAACAAAAGGATAGTATAATGTTCGAATTTGACCAGTATTTAGGCTTTTTAGCTTTTTTAACGATTTTGACCATTGGTTTTTGGTTGATGATTTTCTTGTTGACCTTTGTAGTACCCTATTGGTTAATCGGTAACCTTCGAGAAATGTTTAAAGAAAGACGCGAGGCCAAACGAGCCAAGCTTGAAGAATAAAAAAAGAAGCCAAATTGGCTTCTTTTTTGTTTTCGTCGGGTTCTTTTCTGCTGCTATCGTTATCCTTGGAACTGACCTTCACCTTCAATATCATCGTCACCACCATTTCGGTCACCTCGCTGTCTGCGTTCTTTGGGCTGATTGAATCGATAGATTAATGACAGGTTAACCTGTCTCACCCTCCACTGGAACTCACTGTCTGAAGTAAAGAATTGGGTTTCTGTAAACGATTGGCGCCTTCTTGAGTTGAATACATCACTTACGTTCAAGGATATAGTAGCGTTATCCTTGAATAAGTCCTTGCTCATGGCCAAGTTCAAAGAGAACATTCCTTTGGTATCTGTTTGGGCATTTTGGCGGGGACCCATGTAAAACGAGTTGGCCTGAAAATCTATCTTGGCGGGCAAGGTAAATTTTGAACTGAACCGTGCAAACCAACTTGTATTTTCCGCACCAAAGTTTACACCATTAAAGGTTCCATCGGAAGTAAATCGAAAGAAATTGAAACTACCATTCAAACGCATCCATTTCGTAGGGTTGTACAGCATACCTGCTTCGGCTCCAATACGTTCATTGGTGGAAAGGTTAATTGGGATGGAACGAATGATTCGGATACCATCAGAAGTAACCTCTCCCGTTTCCTCCTGAATACGCTCAAATGAATTGGTTTCCCGTTGATAGTATATGGATGATGTAAATGTTAACTTGCTCCAGCGCTTCAAGTACCCTAAATCAAAAGCATTGGCAAAAGCAGGATCCAAATCCGGGTTTCCTTGGAATACATTGGTTCTACTAGATCTGGAGGGAAATGGATTGATAAACCATCCTCTGGGTCTGTTGATTCTTCGATTGTAGCCAAGGGAAAGGTTTTGGTTTTCCCCAAACTCGTAGATCAGGTTAATGGTGGGGAAAAGTCCAAGATAGTTCTTGTCAAAATTCAAATCCACATCCTCGCCAAGAATCTCTTGCAAGGCTTCGCTGTCTATATCCGAATCAACACCACCTCTCATCTCTGTGTTTTCCAGTCGCAATCCCGCCAAAAAGGAAAATTTTCCAAATTTATTACCGTATTGGGTATAGACCGCATTTACATTTTCATGATACGTAAAGATGTTGGTCAGGTCTGTGTTGGTTTCAAACTCTTCTGTGTCCAAGTTAAATTGATCCAACTGGTAATCATTGACCTCTTTTTCAAAAGTCCCACGATATCCTGCTTCAAATTGGGCGTCGCCAATGGGCAAAACGTAGTCCACTTGAGCCAGTATATCATCTTGGGTCTGATCTTCGTAGATATTTTCTAAGGCCAGCAAATCTGTATTGGGAACGGTATTGTTTTCTTGTATTACCGTTAAAATCGACTCGTCATCGTAAGAGTATTGGAAATCTGCTGTCAATTTATGACCATCATCATTGATGTTATTCGTATAGTTGAACGAATACTGATAGCTACTGTCATCTTCCCCTTGATCTTCGGTTCTAAAGGTACGACTAGCCAAGGTAGCATTTGTAAAACGCTGGTTGTCGTTTTCGGTTAAATCATTTTCATCAGAAATACGGTAGAAGAAGCTTCCGGTTATGGATGATTTTTCCGTAAGGAAATATTCCATTCCAATGTTAAGGTTAAAGCCATCGTCATTTCTGCTGATATCGCGATCCTCGATAATTCGGTCAAATTCGCCTTGGGAATAGGTGTTGTCGCTATATCCATTCCCGGGAGATTCCCTGTGGAAATAACCAAGGGTATTAAAAATATTGAATTTATCGGTACGCAGGTTGAAGTTGGTAGTAGCCCTGGCATTGAACGGGTATCCAACTGTTGCATTCACAGAGCCGTTGATACCCAATGTTTTTTCTTTTTTCAAAACAATATTAAGGATCCCGGCAGTTCCTTCGGCATCATATCGTGCAGATGGGCTGGTAATGACCTCTACTTTCTCGATTGCATCGGCCGGTAACTGTTGTAGAATATCGGTGGAACCAAATCCAGCTAGTGCAGAGGGTTTTCCGTTTATTAAAATGCGGACGTTCTCATTCCCTCGTAAGCTTATACCACCTTCCACATCAACAGAAACAGAAGGAATGTTGTTTAGGGCATCACTGACGTTACCACCACTTGTGGTGATGTCTTTTCCAATGTTGTATATTTTTTTGTCCAGACGTACCTCAACGGTAGTTTTTTCCCCAACAACCTCAACCTCTTGTAGTTGGGCCACATCGGGAGCCAAGATAATATTACCTAGATTTGTGGATGATGTATAACTCTGATTGTTAAGGGAATAGGTTTTGTACGAAATGTATTCTACGCGGATATTGTATTGACCGGGAGCGGTTTCAATTTCAAAATTTCCGTCCAAATCTGTGATTCCTCCAGTTACTTTGTCTGGATTTCCCGCTTCTTGAAGAACAAAAGTTGCGTATTCCAAGGGTTGACCGGAATCTTGGTCAATTACAGTTCCAGAAATGGTAATGGAGTTCGGACTCTGTTGCGCTTGGCCTCCTACTGAAAAAAGCGTAAGAAATAACAGCAGTACAATGTTTCTTTGCATAGTTTGGTTTTATACCAGCAAAGTTGATAGGAAATAAAGAAGAACTGAAATTAATACCCGTCAACAACACACTTGATCCCGTGAATGACCTTAATGAATTGTTAATCTTTTTTGTTTTTCTTTTTCTTCTTCTTTTTGGGTTTAAAACTGTTTTCTTGAAGCTCAATAAAGGCGTTGTACTTATCCTCGGGAAGACCGGCCTTTAATTCATCATTTTGCTTTTTCAAAACCTTCTCATATTCCTCTTTCATTTTAAGGGGCTCCAGTTGCAGAATTTGCAATTCAATTCGTTGTTGAACAGACTGTAACAATGTGGTACGGACCACTGCCTCCTCAAAAGGATTGAGGCCAAGTGCTTCGGAAATGGAAGGCATTTGCTGATCCACCACTTCTTCAGCCGTAGGGGGTTCCACTTCTTGTGGGGTTTCTTGGGCCCTGGGTATGGTGCTTTGACGTCTCCCGTATCGATTTCCGTAGGGAGAACCATAACCATATTGCGCCGCTAGGTCACCAATGGATAGCATTGTGGTCAAAAAGGTTAAGAAAACGAGGGTCTGTAAACTTTTCATGGCCTAATGAATACGTTCGTAATACTATAGCAAGGTATTGATTTTTTCTGAAGGTCTGCCAATCACGGCTTTTTTATCCTTTACAACAATGGGGCGCTCAATTAATTTAGGGTTTTCCACCATAGCTGATATCACCTCATCATCTGTAAGTGTTCTTCCTTTGTACTTCTCCTTCCAAACAGCTTCATTCTTGCGAACCAACTCCTCTGGAGCCATGCCCAAATACCCTATTAAGGTCTTTAGTTCATCTTTAGATGGAATTTCTTCTAAATATTTTACGATTTCAAAATCTTGCCCAGATTGTTCCAATACTTCCAGTCCTTCCCTGGATTTTCTACATCTAGGATTGTGATAAATTTTAATCATTTTTAATTATTTTCTGATGTCTGATGTCTGATGTCTGATGTCTGATGTCATTCTTCTTTTTGCCCCATCATCATCAGATAGGCTTTTAAAAATGCATCCAATTCACCATCCATTACAGCGTCTACATTTCCGGTTTCCTCTCCGGTTCGTACATCTTTCACCAATTTATAGGGATGCATCACATAATTACGGATTTGAGAGCCCCACTCAATTTTCATTTTAGTCGATTCTATTTCAGCTCGGGCCTCTTGCTTTTTCCGAAGTTCAATCTCATATAATTGAGACTTTAGCATTTTCATGGCCGTTGCTCGGTTATCATGTTGGGAACGGGAATCAGAACATGAAATTTGGATACCAGTGGGTTTGTGTACGAGTTGTACCTTAGTTTCCACTTTATTTACATTCTGACCACCAGCTCCACTGGAACGTGCCGTAGTAATCTCTATATCGGACGGATTCACTTCAATTTCAATGGTATCGTCCACCAATGGGTACACATACACAGAGGCAAATGAGGTATGCCGTTTGGCATTGCTATCAAAAGGGGAGATGCGCACCAATCGGTGTACCCCGTTCTCACCTTTGAGCCATCCAAAGGCAAATTCGCCCTCAATTTCCAAAGTTACTGTCTTTATGCCGGCCACATCACCCTCTTGGTAATTGAGTTCTTTTACTTTGTAATCGTTCTTTTCGGCCCACATCAAATACATCCGCATGAGCATGGAAGCCCAGTCACAGCTTTCCGTACCTCCGGCACCCGCCGTTATCTGTAACACCGCAGTAAGCTCGTCCCCTTCATCAGAGAGCATGTTCTTGAACTCCAAATTTTCAATGAGGTCCAGGGCTTTTGTGTATTGCTGGGTCACTTCATCTTCGGAAACTTCCCCAGCTTGTTGGAATTCGGATAACACCTCAAGATCGCTCACCAAAGTTTTGGCAGATTCATACTCCTCCACCCACTTTTTCTTGGATTTAAGGGATTGCATTTGTTTTTGGGCTTCCTGTGGATTGTCCCAAAAATTGGGTTCGAGAGTTTTCTCTTCCTCGTTTTCTATTTCAATGAGTTTGGCATCGATGTCAAAGATACCTCCTTAACGCACCAAGGCGCTCAATAAGATCTTTTTGCTGATCTGTTGTTACCATGTATTCAATTTTGGGCAAAAGTAAGTTTCTTTCACCACATTCTATAAATAATCTATTGCTGTTGTTGCTGGGCCGCTTTTACCGATACGGAGTATTTGGTTTCATTCTTTCCAAGGGTATAGACCACACCTTTAAGGGGAGCGCAGTCAGTATAATCCTTACCATGGCACACTTTTATATGATTGTGATTGATCAAAAGGTTATTGGTCGGGTCAAACCCTATCCAACCTACATTGGGCACAAAAGCCTCTGCCCAAGCATGCATTTGTGAATCCCCGAAGAATCCACTGTCCTGATGCTGGCACCCCATATTATTTTTTAAGTAAAAAATGTTTTTACCGCCTAATGAAATAAATAGCAGTTAAAAATCCATCAAAATAAAAATGAATCAAGCAAAAATTGACGGCTATTTTTATCAATTTATATTTTAGGACGGAAAAGGAGGATTCACGGTTTTTTTTAAAATGAATTACATATTTTTAAATCCAATTTCCACGCAACTATGAAGAACACAATTTCCCTCATTGTAGTATTTGGCTTTTTTTGTGCAGCCGCATCCGGACAAACGTTTGACAAGGCCAAGGATTTTCAAAAATTCAACGGTTACTTTAATTTCTATTACGATGATTCATCGGACAAGATATATTTGGAAGTCGATGAACTGGACAAGGAATTTTTGTATGTCTATTCCCTCAGCAGTGGCATTGGAAGCAACGATATTGGCTTGGATAGGGGACAGCTGGGCAATGAACAGGTTGTTTACTTCAAAAAAGCAGGGAACAAATTGCTTTTGGTGCAACCCAATCTGACCTATCGCGCCATTACGGACAATGCGCTAGAACGAAAGTCGGTGGAGCAAGCTTTTGCCAAATCCATTTTACACGGATTCAAGATTGAAGAAGAATCCAAAGGAAGCTATTTGATAGATTTCACGGATTTTCTAATGCGGGATGCCCATGGTGTAGCCAATAGATTGAAAGATTCCAAGCAGGGGTCCTATAGTCTGGATGCTTCCAAAAGTGCGTTGGCCTTTGAGCGTACCAAAGCATTTCCTAAAAATGTGGAGTTTGATGTTACTTTGACGTTTAAAGGTAATCCTGAAGGAGATTGGATTCAATCTGTGACACCAAACCCTAGTTTGGTGACCGTAGCTCAGCATCATTCCCTAATTGAACTACCTGATGATAAATACAAGAAAAGAGTCTTCGACCCTAGATGTGGTTCCTATCCCATAACTTATTATGATTATGCCACTCCAGTACAAGAACCTATATTAAAGCGTTTCATTACCCGCCATCGATTGGAAAAAAAGAATCCCGGTGCTGAAGTGAGTGAAGCTGTGGAGCCCATCATCTACTATTTGGATAATGGAACCCCTGAACCGGTTCGTTCCGCCCTATTGGAAGGTGGGAAATGGTGGAACCAAGCCTTTGAGGCCATTGGATACAAAGATGCCTTTCAACTGAAAATATTACCGGATGATGCCGACCCTTTGGATGTCCGCTATAACGTAATTCAGTGGGTGCACCGTTCTACAAGAGGTTGGAGCTATGGTAGCAGTATTACCGACCCAAGAACAGGAGAAATCATGAAAGGACATGTGAGTTTGGGAAGTTTACGTATTCGTCAGGATTTTTTAATTGCCCAAGCTTTGATGAACAAACCCTTTGCTGAGCGGGATGATAATTACCAACCTATTCTGGAAATGGCCTTAGCCCGAATTCGCCAACTCTCTGCACACGAAATTGGGCATACCCTTGGTTTTGCACACAATTTTGCCGCAAGTACAAACAACAGGGCTTCGGTGATGGACTATCCACATCCACAATTTGAACTAAAAGGAAATACCATCGATTTTTCAAACGCCTATGATACAGGTATTGGTGAATGGGATAAAGTTACTGTGGCGTATTCGTATGCAGATTTTCCAAGCGGAACCTCTGAAAAAGAAGGACTGAATGCTATTTTAAAGAAAGCCCAAGATGATGGTTTGCGGTACATCTCCGATCAAGATGCAAGACCAACAGGAGGTGCCCATGCCTTAGGCCATTTGTGGGATAATGGAAAAAACGCCAGTCAAGAATTGGAAAGTGTCCTACAGATCCGAAAAACGGCTATGAATAACTTCTCTATGGATAACATTCGCACTGGGGAGCCCAATTCTGTTTTGGAAGATGTATTTGCACCATTATATTTTTTCCATAGGTACCAGACTGAAGCCGTTTCAAAGGTTGTGGGGGGGCTTGACTACAACTATGCGGTTAAAGGAGATGGGCAACGGGTGGTGGAGCCGGTGAATCAAGCAGTACAGGAGAAAGCCCTGGAATCCATTCTTAAAACATTGGATGCCGAGGTTGTGGCCATTCCGAAGGAAAAATTGGACCTATTTCCGCCTAGGGCCATCGGATATCCGCGAACCCGTGAATCATTGATGGGAAGAACGGGCGTAAGTTTTGATGCTTTGTCCGCTGCTGAAACCGCTGCAGATATGACGTTGGGATTGTTGCTTCACCCAGAACGTGCTTCGCGATTGATTCAACAAAAAAGCCTGGATAAAGGCCAACTGGGATTAGAAGAGGTTTTGAATAAATTGATCAATAGCACCATTGAAGAATCCAAAAAAGACACGTATTTGGAGGAGGTGCAGCAGACCATCAATTTTAGAGTGTTGTACCATATCATGAATTTGGCAGCCCATAAAGAAGTCCACCCCCAGGTTAATGCCATCGCCAATGCCACTTTAAAAGAACTTAAAGCAGCATTGTTGGGCAATGGAAAAACAGCTATCGCAGTGGAAATGGTAAAGCGTATCGATATGTTTATGGAAAAACCGACCAGCTTTAATGTGATACCTGTCCCCAAAATTCCTGATGGCTCTCCCATAGGAATGGACTGCATGGATTAGATAAGGACAAGTGCAAGCTCAAGAGCAAGTTCAAATTCAAGTACAAGCTCAAGCACAACACTAACTCACACTAGAATTAACATGAAGGGAGATATTTTAATGAATATTGAGGGTAGAATTCTGGTTGTAAACGGAAATTGAACTTTTATGACAATCAATTTAATCAGTGATACGGTCACCAAGCCCACAGCGGGAATGTTGGAGGCCATGATGACTGCCAAGGTGGGGGACGATGTCTTCAAAAACGACCCCACAGTGAACGCATTGGAAGACAAAGTGGCCGATTACTTTGGAATGGAGGCTGCATTGTTTTTTCCGAGTGGCACCATGACCAATCAAACGGCGATTAAACTTCATACCCAACCTGGTGACCAATTGATTTGTGATAAATTCGCCCATGTGTATAATTATGAAGGTGGAGGCGTAAGCTTCAATAGTGGGGTTTCCTGCAAGCTTGTGGACGGTCATCGCGGTATGATGACGGCAAAACAAGTGGAAGAAGCCATCAATCCTCCTGATTTTTACCACAGTCCCTTGACCTCTTTGGTCTGTATAGAAAACACCACCAATAAAGGCGGTGGGGCCTGTTGGGATTTTGAGGAACTCAAAAAAATAAGAAATGTTTGCGATGACCATGGTCTGAAATACCATTTGGATGGTGCAAGACTCTGGAACGCACTGGTGGCCAAAGGAGAAGACCCTAAGGCGTACGGAAACCTGTTTGATACTATTAGTGTTTGTTTGAGCAAGGGCATGGGATGTCCTGTAGGCTCCGTTTTAGTGGGGAGTAAGGATTTGATTGACAAAGCATTGCGAGTTAGGAAGGTTTTAGGCGGTGGAATGCGACAATCCGGGTTTTTGGCAGCAGCCGGAATTTATGCCATAGACCATCATGTGGAGCGATTGGCCGAAGATCATAAAAAAGCGGCTGAAATTGGGGAGTTACTTTCCACTCTGGATTTCATTAAAAAAGTAGAACCCATTGAAACCAACATTATCATTTTTGAGTTGGATGAATCCAAAATAACATCGGCGGATTTTTTAGCCAAACTTACCGAAAACCACATTTCCATTATTGGCATGGGGCAGGGAAAACTGCGTATCGTTACCCATTTGGATTACACAGACGAAATGCACCAGCATTTCCTTAAAATCCTTAAAACAATTGGGTGATTCACTAAAACTGTCACTTCGAGCGCAGTCGAGAAGTTATTAAAAGTTCCTATTTATAAAAAGTCTCGACTGCGCTCGACCTGACAAATTCAAAGTGTCCCCTTGAGGGGACTTTATTATTGGTGTTTTTATTTCATGAAAGCATCCATACCCGGAATATTGGGCATGCCTTCCTTGGCAACAGCGGCCAGTTCGGCTTCATTTACACTGGTAGCCTTTTCAATCGCTTTGTTCAAAGTCAAAACCAGATAATCTTCCATTTGTTCCTTATCCTTCAAAAGGGAATCATCAATACTGATTGATTTAATTTCACGGTTTGCTGTCAAAGTCACTTTTAGTAATCCATCTGAGGATTGCTCATCAATCAGCACCGTGTTTAATCGCTCCTTGGTTTCCTGTACTTTTTTCTGGGTTTCCTTGAGTTTACCCATCATTCCCATGATATCTCCAAACATAGCTGCTATTTTTTGTGTGTAGTTGACTTCAAAAATACTAAATTGGCAGAAATCAAACTGGATGAAACGAAGCAATCCAATCCCTTTTATCCCCATAATATGCCTTATTTTTGCAGGCTCTTGCCAAAACAATAAAGAAGAATTGATGCGAATACAACCCCCTGTGGCCAAAAAGATTCCGACTAAATTGGAAAAACACGGCGATGTACGGATAGACAACTACTATTGGATGAACAATAGGGAAGACGAGGCCGTTATTGATTATCTCAATGCCGAAAACGACTACTACCAAAAGATGACGGCTCATACCAAAAAATTCCAAGACGACCTTTTTTTGGAAATGAAGTCAAGAATAAAAGAAGTTGACTCCTCAGTTCCCTATAAATTGGATGGCTATTGGTATATCAATCGGTATGAAGAGGGTAAAGAGTACCCCATTTATTCTCGAAAGAAAGATAGTCTAGATGCAGCCGAAGAAATCATGTTTGACTGCAATCAAATGGCCGAAGGTCATGAATTCTTCAACTTGAAGGGGATTTCCGTGAGTCCGGACAATACATTGGCCTCTTTTGGAACAGATACGGTTTCTAGACGGCAGTACAATATCCAAATCAAGAATCTGAAAACAGGTGAAATCTACCCTGATATCATTGAAAATACCACAGGAAGTTCAGTTTGGGCCAATGATGGCAAGACCTTGTTCTATGCCAAAAAAGACCCCGTAACGTTGCGTTCTGATAAAATTTTCAAGCATGTATTGGGAACTTCTTCGGAGCAAGACGAGTTAGTGTTCCATGAAAAGGATTCTACCTACAACACCTTTGTCTACAAAACCAAATCCCGGAAATATATTGTAATCGGTTCTGTGAGCACAATGACCACCGAATATAGGACGTTGAATGCGGACGACCCTAATGGTAGTTTTAAAGTGTTTTCTCCGCGTGATTTAGGTGTAGAATATTCCATTGCGCATTATGAGGGTAACTTCTATATTTTGACCAATAGAGATAAGGCCACCAATTTTAAGTTGATGCGAGCTGATGAGAGAAACACCGAATCAGAACATTGGGAAGAATTCATTCCCCACAGGCAAGATGTTTTATTGGAAGATGTGGAGATTTTTAGGGACTACTACGTGGTTTCTGAGCGGGAGAACGGACTTAATCAAATGAAGATATCCCGCTGGGATGGCACAGAAAGCTATTATTTGCCTTTTAACAGTGAAACCTATGTTGCTGGAGCATCAGTGAATTTGGATTTTGATACCGATGAGCTTCGGTATTATTATAATGAAATGGGGGCGCCCTATACCATCATTGATTTTAATATGAAGACCCGAACCAAAAAAGTGTTAAAAGAACAAGAGGTTTTGGGCGGAAAGTTCAATAAAGAGAATTATAAAACCGAGCGTTTGTGGGCTCCGGCCCGTGATGGCAAAAAAGTGCCTATTTCTTTAGTGTATCGAAAAGACACACCGTTGGATGGCTCAAGCCCACTGTTTCAATATGCTTATGGCTCTTATGGTAGTACTATTGACCCTTATTTTTCTTCGGTTCGATTAAGTTTGTTGGATAGGGGCTTTATCTACGCCATCGCGCATGTGCGAGGAGGGGAATATTTGGGGAGACCTTGGTATGAAGATGGAAAACTCTTCAATAAAAAAAATACGTTCACTGATTTTATAGATTGTTCTAAATTTTTGATTGAACAGAACTATACCAGTCCAGAGCATTTGTACGCCAGTGGCGGTTCTGCTGGCGGACTTTTAATGGGGGCAATAGTCAATATGGCTCCTGAGCTGTATAATGGCATTATTGCAGAAGTGCCATTTGTAGATGTGGTCACAACCATGTTGGATGATTCCATACCACTGACCACTGGAGAATATGACGAATGGGGAAATCCGAATGACAAGGAGTATTACGATTACATCAAATCCTATTCCCCCTACGACAATGTTGAGGCCAAGGCATATCCTAATTTATATGTATCCACGGGGCTACACGATTCACAGGTGCAATACTGGGAACCAGCAAAGTGGGTAGCTAAATTAAGGGAGTTTAAGACCGATGACCATCTCCTATTTTTAGACACCAATATGGATGCTGGGCATGGTGGGGCGTCAGGAAGATTTGAAGCTTTAAAGGAAACCGCAAAAGAATATGCGTTTATTTTAGACCTAGAAGGCAAAACCCATTAAAAATAAAATGCTATTTTTGTGCCGAATGAACTTTTGTACGTACTAAAATTCATTCCTTACCTAATACCAGTTATGAAAAAACAGATAAATGCGTGCAGCAATATCCTTGACTTAATTGGAAACACCCCCTTAGTTAAGCTTAACAAAATCGCCGCCCCCCTTACCGGAAATTTTTATGCCAAATTGGAATGCTTTAATCCAGGCCATTCCTCAAAAGACAGAATTGCAGTCTATATCATTGAGGAAGCAGAACGTAGAGGCATTCTAAAACCGGGTAGCACCATCATTGAGACTACTTCTGGAAATACAGGGTTCAGTTTAGCTATGGTGAGTATTGTAAAAGGTTACAAGTGTATTTTGGCCGTTAGTTCAAAATCATCACCAGATAAGATAGATATGCTGCGTTCCATGGGTGCCAAGGTATATGTATGCCCGGCCCACGTTAGCGCAGATGACCCCAGATCATATTACGAGGTGGCCAAGCGTTTGCACAAGGAAACAAAGGATTCCATTTATATCAACCAATATTTTAATGAACTCAATATAGAGGCCCATTACCAGACCACCGGTCCTGAGATTTGGGAGCAAACCAACGGAAACATTACTCATTTGGTGGCGTGCAGCGGTACCGGAGGTACCATCTCAGGGATTGCCCGATATTTAAAGGAACAAAACCCAGAAATTAAAGTATTGGGGGTTGATGCCTATGGCTCAGTACTTAAAAAATATCACGAAACAGGGGAGTTTGACCATAATGAGGTATATCCCTATCGCATTGAGGGGTTGGGCAAGAACTTGATTCCAGCTGCTACAGATTTCAACACCATTGATCGCTATGTAAAGGTAACCGATGGCGAAAGTGCCCACATGGCCCGTAAAATAGCCCATTCTGAAGGGATGTTTGTTGGATATACCAGTGGTGCTGCCATGCAAGCCTTGTATCAATTGAACACCGAAGGTGAATTTACAGAGGATAGTAACGTCATCGTTATTTTCCCAGACCATGGTTCAAGATACATGAGTAAGGTTTACAGCAATGAATGGATGGATAACCAAGGTTTTTTCGATATTAAGAATGCCGAAGTACCTGAAAAGATTGAGTATATCAAGTAGAAGAGACATACAGGTTATAAATGCAAAACGACAATGGTTTTCATTGTCGTTTTTTTATGTGAAAAAATCGTTATGCGAGGTTCACAAAAATCTATACTTTTGCATTTGAATCAATTTTAAGGTAGATGAGAGATTTATTTGATAGGATCATTGAGAACAAGGGTCCGTTGGGAAAATGGGCATCACAAGCTGAAGGTTATTTTGTATTTCCAAAATTGGAAGGTCCCATCTCAAACAGAATGAAATTTCAAGGAAAGGATGTAATTACATGGAGTATCAATGATTACTTGGGGCTGGCCAATCTACCTGAAATCAAAAAAGTTGATGGTGATGCAGCCTACGAACACGGCTCAGCCTACCCTATGGGAGCTCGAATGATGAGCGGACACACCGACTATCATGAGCAACTGGAACGAGAATTGGCCGAGTTTGTCCACAAAGAAGCTTCGTATCTGTTAAACTTCGGTTATCAAGGTTTTATGTCTGTGATTGACGCTTTGGTGTCCAAAGACGATATTATTGTATATGATGTTGACTGCCACGCCTGTATTATTGATGGTGTTCGACTTCACATGGGGAAACGTTTCACCTTTAAGCACAATGACCCAGAAAGCCTTGAGAAAAACTTGGAGAGGGCCACAAAAATGGCCAATGAGACCGGTGGTGGTATTTTGGTGATTTCCGAAGGTGTTTTTGGAATGCGAGGTGAGCAAGGCATTCTCAAAGAAATTGTTGAGCTGAAGAAAAAATTCAAGTTCAGGTTGTTGGTAGATGATGCCCATGGTTTTGGAACCCTTGGTAAAACAGGTGCTGGAGCAGGTGAGGAGCAAGGTGTGCAAGATGGGATTGATGTCTACTTGGCCACTTTTGCCAAATCAATGGCAGGAATTGGCGCTTTTGTTGCTGCAGATAAGGAAATCATAGAATACTTAAAATACAATCTTCGGTCGCAGATGTTTGCCAAATCGCTTCCCATGGTCTACGTAAAAGGAGCCTTGAAGCGTTTGGATATGTTGCGCACTATGCCAGAATTAAAGGCCAAACTTTGGGAAAACGTAAATGCATTACAAAATGGACTTCGTGAGCGTGGCTTTGACCTTGGAACAACATCCAGTTGCGTTACCCCGGTATATTTAAACGGTAGTATTCCTGAAGCCATGGCCTTGGTAAAGGATTTACGTGAAAACTATGGTATTTTCTGTTCCATTGTGGTCTATCCGGTAATTCCGAAAGGATTGATTTTGCTGCGCTTGATTCCTACGGCTACGCATACTATGGAAGATATTGCTGAGACCTTGGATGCTTTTTCGTCTATTAGGGAACGATTGCAAAATGGTACCTACAAGCGACTTTCGGCTGCGGTTGCTGCGGCTATGGGGGAGTAGAAACTGTAAAGGTTACAGAGAAACCGCTGCAAATTTAGCGTAGCAATTTTATTCACATAGATTTTTTAATTGCAGAATACTTTATTTCGCTGCAGGGCATATTGGGTATTTCCCCTTCGCCATCTCCCTTGTTTAATATCGTTGATATTGAACGGGTTTACATTGGACTCTCCATTATAATACTGTAGATAGACCGCTGGTTGACCTTGATAGGAAACCAATTTCCAAAATCCTGAATTACTACCGCTGGAAACACCCTGCGCATTACCACCGTAATCACCTTCCACGCTGAAAGAGCCATCGTAATTTATGGTAAAGGTTCCATTGGCACAGAAATTCATATAAGTGATAGAACTAGCGGTATTATCATTTACATAAGATGTTCGCTGGTAAAAAACCAGTTGGCTTCCCGCGACAATGGTAAAAACTTCTTGATTGTTCAAATCGGGGTAAGGAGAAGTTACAACTAAATCCCCATTTGCTATGGTGTTACCAGCGGTGGTATCAATACCAGGTATGTTATTTACACTACCTGCTCTACCATAATCAACCATATAAGGCGTTAGATCAAATTCGCCCAAGCTATGCTGATATGATGTTTTGAAAAAGATTTCATTGAGTCCAACCGCGGTTAGAGCCATACTCGCTTCGTTCAATTGTGCACCAAAATCTATGGGGCCGTTCAATCCAAAAATTTGACCTTGCAGATTGTTTGCGGATTGTATGGCACGAAGAGCAAAACTTGTCCCTTCCGTGGCCATCATGCCATGTATTTCATCACCAACCCGTTTAAACTGTAATGAAACACTATTGTCTTGATTCATAAAAGTCCCGGTAAAGTCAGCGGTTTGGGCATGTATTGAAATTCCCGTCAATAATAGGACAATAGGAATATACAGTCTGAATTTCATAGCATGGGGTATTTTTCTAAATATCAGCTTTATACAAAAGGTAAACATGAAACTATGTATAATATAACCAAAACATAGCATAATTGGTCCGGAAAACTGTGTGGATGCAAAGCATGGTCTGAATTTCAAATGAAATTCTGGCTCAATAAAGAGATCAGAAAACGCTATTACTTGTTTTCGAATCGCTTTTGAACCACACCATTCTTTAAAATCGTGTTGATGGAAAGTGTATTGCTAATGGATTCCAACGGATTTTCATCCAAAATGATGATGTCCGCAACTTTGTCAACTTCAATAGAACCCAATTGGTTAGCAACACCCAACATTTTGGCTGCATTTAATGTTCCCATTGTAATGATATCCAATTTTGAGATTCCACCCATTTCCATGAGCTGCATTTCTTCGTGAAGGCTATAACCGGGAAAGTTAAAATCATTTCCTGTATCCGTCCCCAAAACCATATTAAAACCTTTGTTATATAGATATTGAATATCTTTTGCTTGCGGCACTATAAAGGATGATAAACTGTTATCACTCAACCCATACTCACTCATTAAAACATTCACGTAAATATTGGCACGGGCAACCTGTCCTGTGGTAATCTCCTTGGCTACTTGCTGATATTCAGGAAGCATTGCTTCATTCTTAAACCATTCTGGATGTAAAGGATATAAAAAGGACTTATCGATCATCAAGGTGGTAACCCAAGAAGGGTCCTGCTTCTTAAATTTTTGTAGAAGCTCAAGATGTCTTTCATTGGAGGGGTCAATGTTCACACCTGTATAATGGACTAGATTTTGCACGCCGGCATTAATGGCTATCTCCAACTCTGTATTATCGCTGACATGGGCAAACACCTCCAAATTATATTTGGCCGCTTCTTTAACTGTTTTATTTACGAATTCTTGAGGTATCCGTTCCACAAAAGGGGGAGCTGGACCATCTTCAATAGTGAGTTTAATGCCAACAATTGGATTTTTTGATACCCGCTCTACCAATTCTTCAATCTGAGCGGTGTCTTTCAGATAAAAAATGGACTCACCATCTCGCCAATTGGGACTTGTATAGGTTTTGGAAGGATGTCTACCCTCCATAGAAAAATGCTGGCTGGTATGAAATATCCGTGGTGCTGGAATAGAATCCTGTTCTCCTTGTTTGCGCATTTCGGCGTAATATTCATCTGTACATAAACTTCCACCCGTTATGAAAATTGATGTAACCCCGTAATGCATAAATCTGGGAAAATCTCGATTATAGTCCGCAGTGTGGGTGTGGCAGTCAAACAACCCTGGAATAAGAAATTTGCCCGTTCCATTGATATGTTTAGCACCATCACCGGATAACACACTATCTAGGGCAACAATTTTTCCATCCTTGATGCCAATGGAAATCCCTTCCCGCATCGGTTTTCCGGTTCCATCAATAAGATTGATGTTCGATATGACATGATCATAGGCAATTGTAGCTTCAGTTTCGGATTTACATCCCCAAATACAAGCAATGGCAATACAGACGAAAAAGTGTTTCATGGGTTTAGTGAGCTAAATAGGGGGGAAGTGCACTAAATTTCAGCAAATATTACCACAAAACAAAAGTTCTACAGCGTTTTGTAGATAGGAAACTATTTTAATTCCTTTCTGTACGTTCTGCGCCGCTTGTGGGTCACAGGGTTAAAATGCTTCCACATCTGTCTAATGGCCACGTTGTCCTCCAATTCAGGCGTACGGATACAATTTACAATTCCCTTTTCTTTGAATGTGTGGTAATATTCATTGAAAATAATGGCTGTTACTCCTTTGTTCTGATAGTTGGGATGGATGCCTATCAAATAAAAAATGACATCCTTACTCTGTTTTTTTGCCTTCAACAAATGGAATATACCTGTAGGGAACAGTCGTCCATTGGCTTTTTGCAACGCCTTGGAAAAGGAGGGCATTACAATGGCAAACGCCACCAAATTATCCTTGGAATCCACCACAAATTTGATGTACTCCGGATTGATGAAACTGATATATTTCTTTTTGAAATATTCCTTTTGAATATCAGTGATTTTTACAAATGAAGATAATTTTGCATAGCTCTCATTAAAAAGGTCGAACATCTTATCCACCCAAGGCATAATCTCCTTACTGTTCGTAAAGTTCATTTCCCTAAGTCCATAGCGCTTTTTTACCAGCAGATTGGCCTTTGCAAATAATTTTGGGTCCGCGGCAGCAGCCAAGAACTTGTTTTCCAGATATTCCTTTTCCTTTACAAAACCATGTTTTTCATAATGGGACTGATAGTATGGATGATTGTACCAAGTAATCATGGTGCCGATATGATCAAACCCTTCTATTAAAACACCTACTTTATCCAAGTTGGAAAAACCAACCGGGCCCTCCATGTACTCCAATCCATGTTCTCTCCCAATCTCAGCAACTTTGTCCAGCAAGGCTTTGGAAACTTCAAGGTCATCGATAAAATCAAACCAACCAAATCGCATTTTCTTCACCTGTTGCTCGTTCACCTCCAACCAGTTGATGATGGCAGCAATGCGCCCCACAATCTCAGTACCTTTATAGGCAAGATAAAATTGGGCTTCCGCATTTTTAAAAACAGGGTTTTTAGTTTCATCAAAGGATGTCATTTCATCTTTAATGATAGGGGGTACCCAATATTGTGAATTTTTATAAAGGGAAAAGGGAAATTTTACAAAGCGTTTTAAATCCGCTTTTGATTGAACCTGTTTGATGGTGACCATACATCATTATTTACAGGTCAATATTAACAATATTAGGTGCAGCATGAAAGTGTTGGGCGAAAAACTTAGAAATCAATTTCATCTTTGTTTTTTTTCTTCCGCTTTTTTGATTTTTTCTTATTGGAGTTGCGCTTTATTTTTCCGTTGGAATTGCCACTGCTCATGGGGTCAATGGTCTTAAAGCTATCTTTATGAAAATCCAGGCGGTAAGAAGCACCAAGCACCACAAAGAGTCGCGAAGGGTCGTTTTTAAACCCTGAGCCCATGTGTAAATCCACTTGAAAATCAGGACTCAGCAAACGGGCCACCCCGGTGCGTAGAATGACATCTGAATAGCGATCCCCTGAAATTCCCTGTCCTTCAAAAAAGATGCTCCATCTGGGATCTCTAAGGGCATGCGAAAGGGAAAGTGCGTACCGCCATTCTGGAAAATCAGTTCCAATCCGATCATAGGCAACATTGGAAATCAATACAAACCTTGGCGAAAGTCTGCTTTGCGTGGCTACCGCTCCTCGGTACGAGGTTGTAGGTTCCCCAGGATAAAACGGGTTATCACCCAAAACAAAATTCACTCCACCATACAAAGAAACGGCTGGAATCAAGTTTTTCCATTGGAACAGGTTGTTGGCCCGCCAACTGTACAAATTTGGTTTATTGCGTTCTGGGTTTTTATAGGGGTCGTAAACAAGATATTTTACACCAAGTCTGTTTCTGGAAAAATCAGCTAGTTTTCCTTCAATGCCAAAATCAGGATAGTTGATGTTCTGCTTCATAAAGGAACCCTCCCAATTAATTTCCAACTCTTCAAAAAACAGTCCGTATCGCAAAGCCATATCAGTTCCAAAAATATTGGAGTCGGAATTCAAATCTACATTGTCCTGTTGCTCATAAAACAACCCCACTTCAGCCTGAACCACATTTTTTCCTACCGAATAAGCACTGACGGCCCTACCTGGTCTGTTAGAATTAATGACATCGGTGTATTGGGCGTTCAGAAAAAGAGGTGCAAGAACAAGAAAGAAAAGGGTCTTTTTGAAAAAGGAAAAATCCATATAACTGATTTTAATAGTATTTTAAGATACGTTTGGGCGTTTTGTGCTACTTACAATGTAATTTTGATACAATAGTTAAGGTCATATGGTTGTACTACAAACGATATTACTCCTAATATTAGTATACTACGCGGCGAAATTACTGCTGAAGTGGTTGGCTCCGAGATTGCTCAATTACGCCATGAGGAAAACAGAGGAGCGTTTTGGTCAGCAGTTTGGTAATTATCAGGATTTTGGACAAGAGACCCGAGAAGAAGGGAACACCACAATTTATAAGAAGCCTACCCGAAAATCCAATCCTTCAAAAAAAGTTGGAGAATACATAGATTTTGAGGAAATTGACTAATATTTGTCTTTTCAAAACCTATCCATGAATTTTTCTCCAAAAGCCATAATCACCCACACTTGTGTCATTGGTTTATTTCTGCTTGCCTCGCTGGTTTATTTTTATCCTGTTTTGCAGGGCAAGGCCATTTTTCAGTCTGATATTGCCCAATATAAAGGGATGGCCAAGGAGCGGGATGATTTTAAGGAGCTTACAGGTGAAGAATCGTACTGGACCAATAGCGCTTTTGGCGGGATGCCGACCTATCAATTAGGGGCGAACTACCCGAATGACTATATCAAAAAACTTGACCGTCTCATTCGGTTTTTACCGAGACCTGCCGACTATCTTTTTCTTTATTTTATTGGATTTTACATTCTCTTACTTTGCCTAAAGGTCGATTTTCGGCTGGCGGCATTGGGCGCGTTGGCCTTTGGCTTTTCCACCTATCTCATCATTATTCTGGGGGTAGGGCACAACGCAAAAGCCCATGCTCTGGGATATATTCCCATGGTTTTGGGAGGTATAGTGCTCGTTTTTCGAAAGAAATATTTGCTCGGGTTTATTTTAACGGCTTTGGCCATGGCCCTGGAAATTAGCGCCAATCACTACCAGATGACCTATTATTTTATGCTATTGGTGTTGATTCTGGGATTGGTACAGTTGATTTATGCCATCAAAAACAAAAAACTAAAACACTTTTTCCTTTCAGTGGGAATCTTAATCGGTGCAGTTGCCCTTTCCATTGCCGCCAATGCCACTGGATTGATGGCCACCAAGGAGTATGCTGATTGGAGCACCCGGGGAAAATCAGAATTGACCATCAACCCAGATGGTACGCCAAAGGAAATATCCAATGGATTGGACACGGAATATATCACCCAATACAGTTATGGGATTGCAGAATCGTTGAACCTATTCGTACCACGACTTTTTGGCGGTTCAGGGAATGAAGATCTTGGAAAGAATTCAAAAGCCTATGAGTATTTGGTGGGGCAAGGTCTTTCTCCATCCAAGGCCATGGAACTTTCCAACGGCTTGCCCTTGTACTGGGGAGAACAACCTATAGTGGCAGGTCCTGCGTATGTGGGAGCCATCGTATTTTTTCTGTTTGTGCTAGGCTTGTTTCTGGTAAAAGGAAAACACAAATGGTGGCTCTTGAGCGGTGCCGTATTGTCGCTATTGCTTTCTTGGGGAAAGAATTTCCCTGTACTGACCAACTTTATGATCGACTATTTCCCTCTTTACAACAAATTTAGGGCCGTGTCTTCCATTCAGGTGGTATTGGAATTGTGTCTTCCAGTGTTGGGCATCTTGGGATTACGACAACTATTCAAAAAATCTGTGGATTCAAAAGAGAAGCTGAAAGCACTTAAACTCTCATTCTTTATTTCTGCGGGATTGGCTGCTTTCATCTTCATTCTAAAAGCTTTCTTTGATTTTGATGGCATGCGGGATGAGATATACCGTGGCTACTTTGGCGATGAACTCATGACCATGATCCAACGAGATCGTGAGGCTGTGTATGTAAGTGATACTATCCGTTCATTGATATATGTGACCTTGGCCGCAGTGGCACTATGGTTTTTTGTAAAGGAAAGGGTAGGAAAGAATGCCATAGTGCTCATCTTGGGTGGGTTGGTGTTATTTGATTTGGTGGGTGTGGCACTACGCTATGTGAATGAGGACGATTTTGTACGTCAACGTCAAATCAATGAACCTTTTCAGGCAAGTCAATTAGACCAAGCCCTGCAAGAGGACAATTCCATTTACAGGGTTTTTGACCCACAAGAGGGATTGAACGGGGCCAGGACTTCCTACTTCCACAACTCCATTGGGGGGTATCACGCTGCTAAACCTAGAAGCATTCAAAACTTGTTTGAGTATCACCTATATCAAAACAATTTGCAGGTATTGAATATGTTGAATGTAAAATATGTGCTTCAACAAGATGAGGAGGGAAACAGTGTGCCTGCTGTAAATGATGATGCCAATGGCAATGCTTGGTTTGTGGAGCAGCTGCTGCCGGTATCATCCGCTAATGAAGAAATTGAGGCCTTGAAAGATTTTAATTCGAAGTCCCAAGCAGTTGTTAATACAAAAATGTACCCTCGTTTGACCAAACTTCGTTACCAAACGGATTCCTTGGCTCAGATTAATTTGGTAGACTATCGCCCAAATTACTTAAAATATGAATCAAGCAATGGCAATGAAGGTTTCGCGGTCTTTTCTGAAATGTACTATCCTTCTGGTTGGCATGCATATATTGATGGTATTCCAGAGCAACATTATAAGGTGGATTATGCATTGCGAGGCATAAAAGTTCCATCTGGCCAACATGTAATCGAGTTCAAGTTTGAGCCTCAAGTGGTTGAAACAGGAAGTAAAATTACTTTGGCAGCCTGTATTTTGTTGGGCTTGATTATAGTGGGTGGCGTAGGATATTCCTTTGTTCCGAAAAAATCCAAAGAATCCTGATGCAAAAAGTCTTGGTCATAACATACTATTGGCCTCCAGCTGGAGGACCAGGGGTACAGCGATGGCTAAAATTCACCAAGTATTTGCCGGAGTTTGGGTTTCAGCCCATAGTATATATGCCTGAAAATCCGAGCTATCCCATTGTGGATGAAAACCTTATTAACGAAATTCCAGAAGACATTCAGATTTTAAAGCAACCTATCCAAGAACCCTATGGATGGGCAAGTTTATTATCAAAAAAGAAAACCAAAACCATAAGTTCTGGGATAATCCAGGAAAAGAACCCTTCATTTTTGGAAAAGGTATTGCTTTGGATTCGGGGTAATTTTTTCATTCCAGATGCGCGTAAAAGTTGGGTAAAACCATCAATCAGCTATTTGACCAAGGTAATTTCTGATGAGAATATTAAAACCGTTATCACTACTGGGCCACCCCATAGCCTGCATTTGATAGGTTTGGGGTTGAAAGAGAACTGTTCCATACAATGGATTACTGATTTTAGGGATCCATGGACCTCCATAGGCTATCATAAAAAACTGCGACTTTCCAAGTCATCCCAAAGAAAACACAAGCAGTTGGAAGCCAAAGTTTTGAATACGGCAGATAAAATTGTAGTGACCAGTAATCTAACCAAACAGGAGTTTGAGACCATCACAGATAAACCTATTAAAGTAATTACCAATGGCTACGATGATAAGTTAAAACCGGTGCCTTCGGATTCAGGTTTTACGATTTCGCATATGGGTTCTCTGTTGACAGGTCGAAATCCCATTACACTCTGGAAAGTCATTCAAGAATTGGTTCAAGAGAATGAAGTGTTTAAAAATGCAGTTCAAATTCAATTGGCCGGGGTAGTGGGGGAAGAAGTGTTGCAATCCATTACCGAATATGGGTTGGAATCATATGTAAAGTCCCTTGGGTATTTGTCCCATGACGACGTCTTGGAGGTACAGCAAAAATCACAGGTATTGTTGTTGCTGGAAATAGATTCCGAAGAAACCAAGGGAATCATCCCTGGAAAACTATTTGAGTATTTGAATGCCAAGCGACCTATATTGGCCATAGGCCCGGAAGGCTGGGAAGCTGGAAAACTGGTAATCCAAACCCAATCGGGCAATGTATGCACACAAAATGATTCAAAGTGCTTAAAAAATGTACTTTTGGATTGGTTCAAAAGCTATGAGAACGGAGAACTTCGCTGCAATTCGGTAGGAGTGGAGCAGTTTCACCGAAAAGCATTGACCGAAAGCTTGGCTAAATTCATCTAATGGGAGTCGTTTTAAAACAATCCATACAAAATGTTGTGGTCACCTATCTAGGTTTTTTGTTTGGTGCAGTGAACACCCTGTTTCTGTACACCACGATTTTGGAGGATGAATATTACGGATTGGTCACCTTTATTTTGGCATCAGGCGCCATTTTAATGCCGTTGATGGCTTTTGGTGTTCATAATACCTTGGTGAAATTTTACAGCAATTACGGAGAGGATGATAAAGATTCTTTCTTGAGCTTTATGCTCATAGTGCCACTTCTAGGAATTGTTCCAGTGGCCTTGATTGGGGTCTTTTTTTACGAACCATTGGGAAATTTAGTGTCCCAAGTCAATCCCATCGTAAAAAACTATCTATGGTATGTTTTTTTTGTGGGTCTGGCCATGGCTTATTTTGAGGTGTTTTTTGCTTGGTGCAAAGTACATTTAAAATCGGTGTTCGGTAATTTTATGAAGGAGGTCTTTGGCCGGATAGGTGTAACCCTCTTGCTCATCCTATTCTATTTTGATATTGTTTCCTTGGACCTGTTCTTTAAGCTTTTGGTTGGCTTGTATCTGTTGCGAACTGTGATTATTAAAATTTATGCATACTCGTTGCGCTTTCCAAAGTTGAATTTTAAGTTTCCCTCCAATTCCAAAGAAATCTTGGCGTATTCCTTTTTGATTATCTTGGGCGGTTCGGCTGCACTGATACTCTTGGAGATAGACAAGGTGATGCTCAATCAGTTTGTCGATATAGAAAATGTGGCATATTATGGGGTCGCGGTATATATTGCTACTGTGATTATTGTACCCTCAAGGGCCATGCATCAAATCACCTATCCATTGACTGCAGAGCAATTGAATTCAGGGAACCATTCAGGTTTGAAGGGTTTATATCAAAAAACCTCCTTAACACTTTTTATTGCTTCGGGGATTTTGTTTGTGCTGATCATATTGAATTTGAATGACCTGTATCTCTTGTTGCCCGAAGCCTACCGAAGTGGCTATACCATTGTCTTTTTGGTAGGATTAGCCAAAGTGTTCGATTCGCTTTTGGGAAACAATAACTCCATCCTGTTCAATTCAAAATACTACAAAACAGTACTAATGTTTGGGGTTTGCTTGGCTGCATTGACCATAGTATTGAATTATTTACTGATTCCCGTTCTTGGTTTAGAGGGGGCTGCATTGGCGAGTTTCATTTCTATTTTCATATTTAACCTGACCAAAATTGTTTTTGTACAACAAAAATTTGGAGTCCAGCCTTTTACCAAAGCAACCTTTAAGGTTTTGGCGGTTTTGGTTTTGCTTGCTGTTTTGTTTGATATGCTTCAATTCCCATTTCACCCTATTTTGAACATTCTATTGAAATCAGCCTTGATTGTGGTTATGTACCTTGGCATTTTGTATAGATTTGACATTTCCGAGGATGTTTCTGGAATATTATCTAAATGGTTGAAAAAGAAAACCCCGTAGCGGATAAATCCAACTACGGGGTAAACAACTAACCAACCTAAAAACTATCGTTTAATTCTTTCTTGAACTTCTGCTATATCTAGCGTTGCTGTTTCCTCTGCTTGAAGAAGTTCTTGTGCTTCGTTCTACGGTTTTTCTGGAACTACTGCGGTTTACAGTGGTTCTTTTTGGCACATTACTTTTTCTAACAACAGACCTACTTGAATTACTTTTGTTATCAGGTCTTTTGTAGGTGGTCGTAGTGCGCGACACCGTTTTACGATTAGGTGAGGAGGTAACTTCTCTTTTGGTAACCGTCTTTCTATCCGGTGTGCGCGTTACCCTTTTTTGGGTCACAGTTCTATTACCTCTCGATGCACCTTCTGATTTTCTATAGGTATTACTCTGTCTAACGCTCCTTTGTGGCGTAGCTTGTCTTTTTACACTACTATTGGAACGATATATATTGGGGCTACCTTTTCTATCATTGTTTCTAGCAACAGTTCTATTACTTCGACCATAATCTTGGTTTGAACGTCTAATGCTACGATTATCATGGACACTTACCCTATTGTCGTTTCTATAGATATTTTCCCTTCTATACCTATTGTCATTTCTATACACTTTACCAATTCTGGCATATGCCCTTCTTTGGTTATGTCGGTAAGGAGCGTAATAGGTGTACCTGACAGGACTATAGTACCTTCTATAAGGTCTTGCATATACGTTACAGAATCCAACTGCAGGTCTAATAAAATACCTGTGAAAAGGCCGGTATACGTAGTGTCTGTTATAGATGTTGATAAATCCAGTATAGTGACTAAACGCACCACCGTTATAGTAAACATGCAATCCACCAATTCTACGGACCCTACCATTGTTGTACCAGATATTTACGTTTCCAATCTGTGATACACGACCATAATAATCATAAAAGATAGGGGTGTTTTCAACTTGAATTACAGCTCCGTAGTCATCATATTGTACAAAAGGGTTGTAGTTATACCCTGAGTTAAAGGTGATACCCACGTTTCCTATTTGGGCACCAACGCCAACGTTTACCCTATTGTCCATATAGAAATCAAACTCTCCATCTGGGTATACTGAAAAAGTTACACCATCTTCAACGAAGATAAATGAGTTTCCATATCTCGTGGTCATGGCCACATTATCATCCAATTTGGCGGCTTGGGCACCTATGGTACCGAAAGCGACCGCTGCTATAAAGAGTACTAACTTTTTCATACTACTAGGTTTAAGGTTCTAGATGTACTTATTTACATCCACCTAACAAGTAGCAATCAGCGTGCCAAAAATTCAAATAACAACGTAAATACCTAATATTCAATAAATTAAATATGTTTTAATTCTGAACAATCATAAATACCGACCTTCTATTAAGTTGATGTTCTTCTTCTGAACAGTCAATACCATTGGAGCAATGATTCAGTAATTTACTTTCTCCATATCCTTTGGCCGAAAGTCTATTTCGGGAAATTCCCTTGTTGACCAGCCATTCCAAAGTGGCTTGTGCCCTTCGTTCAGAAAGTCTTAGATTAAATGTGGCACTTGACCTGGAATCGGTATGGGATTCAATGTGGATGGAAAGTTCTGGATACGCTTTCATGGCTTGTAAAATTTTGGCAAGTTCCACTTCGGCATCTTGCCTTATTTTGTGTCTGCCATAATCAAAATAAATAGGTTGAAGATTCAATTTACACCCCAAGTCATTTGGCGCACAATCTGGTGGGTAGAGTTGCAAGTCCACTTTCATATTGGCATTATCCCCAGCAATTAGTATGGATTTTTCTGTGGGCTCGTAGTCCTTATCAGATAATTCTCCGCGGATTCCATAGCGTTTATAGCAGTCCGTAATATTATCAAATTCATAAACCCCTGCAACATCTGAAGTGGTCTGAGCCACTATAGTATTGTCTTCATCCAACAAAGAGACCTGTGCTCCTTGCAATGGGCTGTTGGTTTTTGCATCAGAAATGACTCCCTGAATCGCTTCTACGCTACACGATTTTTTAAATCTGTATATATCATCGGAAGCGCTACCTTCATTACCATTTCGGTTGGAAGAGAGAAAACCTATTTGTTTTTCTTCATCTATGATAAGTCCAAAGTCATCCTTACTGGAATTGATGGGCTTTTTTAAATTCGTTACTTTTTGATAGGCTCCATTTTTATCCAAAGAGACCACAAACATGTCCAGACCACCTAGTCCCAAATGTCCATCACTGGCAAAGTAAAGGTTATTGTTCTTACTTACGAAGGGAAAGGTTTCCCGTGCCTCAGTATTGATTTCTTGGCCAAGGTTTATTGGTTTTCCAAAGGAACCGTTAGAGTCAATTTCAACATACCAAATATCGGATTCCCCTAGGGTTCCCTCCATGTTGGAAGAAAAATACAAGCGTTTTTCATCTGGACTGAGGCTAGGATGAGCCACAGAGTAGGCATCATTGTTAAAAGGCAGTTCCTGTATATTTGACCAAGTCCCTTTCTTATTTTTCTCAGCTTTATATATTTTAAGGGTGATTTCTCTCTGCTCATTTATTTTGCGCTTGCCATTGATGTAATTATTTCTTGTAAAGTATACTGTATTGCCATCCTTGGTAAAGGCTGCGGTGGACTCGTGGTATGGGGTGTTTATTTCACCTTTGAGTGGCACAGGGTTTTTTATATTGAAAGCTGAGTCCAATTCCGCTTCATATAAGTCCAAATATTTTAATCCAGTCCAAGTATGAATTTTACGGCCTTCAGTGTTTTTGGATGATGATGCGTATACCAACTTATCTTGATAGAATGAAGGGCCAAAATCAGAGCCAGACATTCCCGGGGTGATATTGACCACCTCTATTCTTTTGGATTCATTGTCCACAAGACTGTCTAGCGCAGGGTAGCTATCCATAAAATTCTGGGCCAAACTTGTGGTCGACGACTTTGAAGCGAATATGCCCATCATTTTTTTTGAAAGGTGATATTCGCCTATACTTTTAAAAGTCTGTGCCGCCCTGTAGTAATATTCAGGTTCTAACTGGGCTGCATAGTTGTCAACCAATTTTTTGTACCATTTGGCTGCATCGGCATATTCACTATTAAAGTAATAAGTATCGCCCAACTTCTTGTATATCTGGGCAGATTCATATCCGTTCTCAACAACTTTTAAGTAAATCTGCCTCGCGTCAATATAGGCATAGGCTTCAAAGACCTCATCTGCCTTTTTTATGTCGCTTTTTTGCCCATGTAATCCCACAGCGAAAAGTCCTAGAAATACAAATACTATTGAAAATTTTGTCGACATTATCATTCAATTTTAAAAGAACCTTGGAGTTAGAACCCTGTCCAATCTGTTAAAGACATCAAACCGGATAAAGACCTCATAGGAACCATTGCTATAATCCTCGATTGCCGTGGATTGATAATCGTAGGCTACTCCGATAAATAAAGATCGAGAAACTTGAAATCCTGCCAATGCACTTATCGATGCGTTCCATCGGTATGAAGCACCCAATGCCAATTTCTCATAAATCAGGAAATTGGCGGAAGCATCCCATTGCAATGGAGCTCCACTTACAAACTTGGCCAATGTGGCGGGTTTAAACTTTAGGTTTGGGGATAGGTCAAAAACGTATCCCATAATATAGAAGTAATGGAGTCTTTCAACCGCAATACCTTCTATATCTTCGTTTTCAAGCGAACTTTCATCAAAGTGTTTTGAGTTTAAAAAGTTGGGTACGGAAACCCCAGCATAAAATTTTTCAGTCCTATAATAAATCCCTGCACCGACTTGCAGATTGATTCTTTGATCTACATTGTTTTGAAGCAGCGCATCGGTTTCATCTTCTGGGTTGAGTCGGGTATAATCCACATCCAGCATATCCACTCCAGCTTTTAATCCAAAAGATAACTTACTTATAGTATAGGGTGCCATATTAATGGAATAGGAATAGTCCACTACCGCATTGGAT
The DNA here is from genome assembly GCF_040705235.1 of Allomuricauda sp. ANG21. Lineage (NCBI taxonomy): Bacteria > Pseudomonadati > Bacteroidota > Flavobacteriia > Flavobacteriales > Flavobacteriaceae > Allomuricauda > Allomuricauda sp. ANG21. Next base: position 465,399 of record NZ_JBFCVT010000011.1, read on the forward strand.
TCTACCGCTGGACCAATTTGGTCATGTACAATGGAAAGGCCCAAGCCCATATTCCTGTAGATTCCCGTAGGAAAATTTACAGTAAAGGTTCCTGTTTGGGGCGAACCGTCCAAGCCCACCCACTGTGTTCTGCCAAGTACTCCAAAACTCAGTACTTCCCGAGAACCGGCATAAGCTGGATTGACAACTTGGGTGTTGTACATATATTGCGTGTATTGCGGGTCCTGTTGGGCCTGAACAACTGCTGTAGACAGTATTGTAAGAATTAGGCATGCCCACTTTACTGCTTTAAAATTTAAGGTCAAAGTCATTTTATAGGATTTGCTCCGGTTCCCAGTAAATGTGTGTTTACTCATTCTTGGCTTATATATAAGTATCCTGAATAGTTTTCCTGTCCCGGATTGGTGCCGCTAAAGGTTAATGTGTAGAAGTAGGTGCCACTTGGCAAGGCTCTTTCTTTGGCAATGGTTCCCTGTCCTTGGGATTGACCATTAAAACGTGTGCTTACAGAGCCATAACTTTCAGCCTCATAGACCAGTACGCCCCATCTATTGAAAATTCGCAATACATTATTGGGATAGTTTTCTATGCCATCAATTTGGAAAAAGTCGTTTTTACCGTCTCCGTTGGGAGTTAAAGCATTGAAGATTTCAAAATTGGGATCTACAGGATTTGTTGGGTCGATACAACCATCTGAAATGGGTGTGGTAACCTCGTTTGAAGTCGCTGATACTACATTGTTGGAAATTTGTTCCAAAGCCTCTACCTGCGCTTGATTGACAACGAAACCTGAATCAATATCTGTCTGGGTTATGGTATACTGCGCCTGAAAGTTCCAGATTTCATTTATGGAAAGAACACCGTCACTGTTCAAGTCGTTTCCTTGAAGTGGGCCTGTGATGGTAGTGCTATCCAATGCGTTATCAATGACAGCGACCTGATATAGATTAATGGTACCGGTATTTTGAACCCTAAAGTTGTATTGTATGGTTTCAGCACATGCATCTCCATCAAGATCAACTAATTGGGAGGACTTCTCCAATGCTATGCCTGACATGGCAATACACGCCCCAGCTACCGAAGTAATGGTACTGTCATCCTCATTGAAACTGTTATCATCTGAAAAGTCAGAGACTGCGTTGCCTGAAACCACCGCAATGGCTGTTACCTCAGCTTGGTTGGTAACCATTCCCAAATCAATATCCATTTGATTAATAGGGTATTGGGCTTGGAATATCCACGTCTCATTGGGAGATAAAATGGCATCGTTGTTAATGTCATTCCCGGGCAGTGGTCCGGTTATGCTACCTTGTACCATGCTATCACTTAAAACTACTTGCTCAAGAGCTATTGATCCTGTATTGGTCAAAGTGAAGGTATATTGAATGGTCTCTGGGCAACCATCCCCGTTTAAATCCAACAGGGACCCACCAGTGGCTTTAATAAGACCAATCCTAGCTTGACTCACACATGCACCAACCGTTGATGTTAAGGTCTGATCATTTTCTGCGAAGCTGTCATCGTCCGATAAGTCAGAGACCTGATTGTTGGTTCCTACCTCCATGGCGGTAACTTGAGCCTGATTTATTACTTGTCCAGCATCTATATCTGATTGGGAAATGGGATAGAATGCCTCATAGGTCCAAGTTTCACCAGTGGAAAGTATACCATCCATATTGGTATCGCTTCCAGCAACAGGGCCATTAATTTGACCACCAAGAATAGGGTCGTTTAGGGTTAGCTGTTCCAAATCGATAACACCTGTGTTGGAAACAGTGAATTCATAACCAATGGTTTCTGGGCAATTGTCTCCATCGAGGTCCAACAGCCCCCCAGTAGTAGTTTTGATGAGACCAATATTGGCTTGGCTTACACAAGCATCAACGGTAGAAGTTATAGTTTGGTCATTTTCTATAAGACTGCTATCATCTGAAAAATCTGAGATTTGATTGCTGGTTCCAACTTCAACGGCGCTAACTTCTGCTTGATTGACCACTTGCCCGGTATCCAAATCGGGTTGGGAGATGGGGTAGTATGCTTCATAGGTCCATGTTTCACTGGTAGATAGTATGCCATCCTCACCCGTATCGCTTCCTTGAATAGGTCCAGAAACTTCTCCTCCCAAATTGGGGTCGTTGAGCACAATTTGTTCCAAATCAAGGGCCCCTATGTTAGAAAGTGTGAAGGTATATTGTATGGTCTCAGGACAACCGTCGTTGTTAAGGTCCAATAAAGGACTGTTTGCAGTTTTTATCAGCCCTATATTGCCTTGACCAACACATGCACCTGCTGTGGAGGTAATGGTTGCATCATTTTCGTTAAAGCTATCATTATCGGAAAGGTCGGATACGGGATTATCTGAAATTTGTTCTTGGGCCGTTACGGTAGCCTGATTCGAGACTTGACCTGCATCAATATCCTGCTGGGATATAGGATAAAAGCCCTCATAGGTCCATGATTCGTTAATGGAAAGTATGCCATCATTGCCATCATCGGTTCCCTGCATGGGCCCAACAACTTCTCCACCCAGATTGGGATCATTTAAGATTACATTGTCCAGTATAACATTGCCGGTATTGGCCACTGTAAAGGTGTATCTGATGGTTTCCGGACAAGTATCTCCATCTAAATCCAAAAGCCCTCCGGATGCAGATTTTATCAATCCTATTTCTGCTTGCGGTAAACAGGCCCCGATGGTTGAGGCGACTGTTTCACGATTTTCAATAAGGTTACTGTGATCAGAAATATCGGAGACTGGGGAGTTTGCAATAATCTCATTGGCCGTAACTGTAGCCTGATTGGTTACTTGGCCAGCATCTAAATCTGGTTGGGTCAAGGGATAAAAAGCCTCGTACGTCCAAGTTTCCCCAACCGATAATATATCATCATTGTTGCCGCTAGGAATAGGACCATTGATGGGCCCACCCAACAAGGGGTCATCCAAGACAACGTTTCTTAGGTCCATACCGCCCGTATTCGTTACCGTAAATCCATAGTGTAAGGTTTCTGGGCAACCATCACTGTCCAGATCTACCAAAAAGTCACCTGGGTTTGCCCCCGTGTTTTTAATAAGCGCAATGCCGGGTGGTGCGCAATATCCAGAGGTTTGTTCGATGGTGGCATCGTTCTCATCAAAACTGTTGTCATCGGAGTGATCGAACAGGTAAATATCAAAATTTACAATTTTGGCTGATACGATGGCATCGTTACTGACCGAACCATTTATAATGTTTGTTGGCGTTACTGCATACTGCGCCTCATACGTCCATTCCTCACTTACAGCAAGAACATCATCACCATTGCCATTGCTTATCAATGTGGGGGCTACGCCGCCCAAGAGGTCATCGGTCAACTCAACTTCTTCCACATCCACATCCCCAACATTTCGTAAAGTGAACGTATACAATATAGTTTCGGGGCAGCCATCATTATTTGTATCTAATGGACTGGCAGTTTTTACCAATCCTATTCGTGCAAAAGCTCCTGTACAGACCTCATCATAGGGGGCCGTTGTTTCGTCATCCCTTCCCGGTCCACTTCCAAAAGTTCCTTCACCTAAGTTTTGGCCATTATTATCATTATCTGAAAGGTCAGATACCTGAATCCCCAGGTTTCGAGTCTCTCCAAATACAGTGGCTTGATTTACAATGGTTCCTGACTGATTAAGATCGGCAGAAAACAGTGCTTGATATTGCCATTGTTCACCTGGAGCTAAAATCCCATCATTTTCAGGGTCAGAAGCAGGTGTTGGTCCAGGAATTGTTCCTCCCAATAAGCCATCTTCCAAAACAATGTTCTGCAAGTCAAGATTTCCAAGGTTTCTCACGGTAAAGGTATACAGGAAGTTTTCGGCACAGGAAGGGTTTTCTCCATCCAAATCAACATACTCCCAGCCTTTGACTAATCCTATTTCTGGATTTCGGCAAGCGGTAAGATCTACAATAGTGGGGGCATCATCATTAGGGTCTGAGGGGTGGGACATATCCCCCACCGAGATACCTTGACCTTGCACATCCGCATTGACATTTGCCGCCATTTCACCAAACGAGCCACTTTCCAAATCATTTTGGGTAATGTTGTAATTGAAATTGAACGTCCAGGTTTCTCCAGGAGAAAGAATGCCGTCAGGGTTGATGAGTGGGGTATCACCAGAAAAATTACTAGGATCAGGACCGGCAATAATGCCACCCAGATCTGTATCGGTTATAACAACATTGACAAAAGATTCCCCATTGGTACTCTGATTTCTAATAGTATAGGTGAATGGGATATCACCACAATCTGATCCATTGAGTACAGGTGCAGATTTTACAATAGAGATAAGGGGAACATATAAATCATCCCCTATTTCGGGTCTTACTGTCGTGTAATTGTCGGCATGGTACAAATCGTTTTCTTCAATGGGGGCTTTTTTACCCAGGATTGGATTATCAGGTAATAGTTGGCATACAAGAATGGTAAGAGCCCCTACAAAGAGAGCAATAGCAAAGCTTTTTCCTTTTTTTATAGGTAGTGAATCAAGTAGCATAGGGGGTTGGTTCTGTAAAAGTTGTTATCATATACGGGTTATACTCCATGGTTTTGACCCGAAATTCAAAAATTGTTGAGATGATCTCGAGGCAAATCTGGATTATATTAGTTTCTTCCAATACCTTTAGATTAATAGGTATACTTGTACAAATTTTTCAAATTCAATGCACAGAAGAGCCAACCACTTTATGAATAGCGGTTATCATTTGACGAAGAGGTCATATAGGTTGACTGATTTTTCAGTCCTATGTAAATTTTATCAAAAAGGGCAAGAGTTCCACGACAAGAATACCTTTTCTTGTGCTTTATGCACTAGTGAAGAAAATCCCGCTTAATTCTGTAATGAAGTATTGGGGGGTACTTTTTCCAGCAAGTACTTTGCGGTTATAGAATTGTTATTCTTGATTAATTCCTCAGGAGTACCTTCGGCTACCAAGTGACCACCATTTTCTCCCCCTTCTGGACCTAAATCGATGATATGGTCAGCACATTTAATGAGCTCAATATTGTGCTCAATAACGATTACGGAGTGTCCCTTAGCAATCAATTCATCAAAGGATTTGAGGAGTTTTTTAATATCGTGAAAATGTAGACCGGTAGTGGGTTCATCAAAGATGAACAAGGCTTTTTCCTTAGTATTTCCTTTTACCAAGAACGAGGCGAGTTTAATTCGTTGCGCCTCACCACCGGAAAGGGTAGAGGAGGACTGCCCCAAAGTGACATATCCCAATCCCACATCTTGTAAGGGCTGTAATTTGTTTACAATCTTATCTTGATTATGGGTTTTAAAATGATTTATGGCATCATCAATGGTCATATTAAGGATGTCATCAATATTTTTGCCTTCAAACTGTACTTCCAAAATGTCTTTTTTGAAGCGTTTTCCATTACAAACATCGCATTCCAAATGTACATCGGCCATAAACTGCATCTCCACTGTAATCTCACCTTCGCCTTTACATTTTTCGCATCGTCCACCATCCACATTAAAGGAAAAGTGTTTGGCTTGGTATCCGCGTAGCTTGCTCAATTTTTGGGAAGCAAATAGACTTCGGATGTCGTCATAGGCTTTAATATAGGTGACGGGATTGGAACGGGAGGAACGCCCAATAGGATTTTGATCTACAAACTCCACATGCTTTATATGGGCATATTTGCCTTCCATTTCACTGAATTGCCCTGCTTTTTCTCCATAGCCACCCACTTCCTTTAATATCGTAGGATAAAGGATTTTCTTCACCAAGGTACTTTTTCCACTTCCTGATACTCCAGTGACCACAGTTAACATATTAAGTGGAAAAGTGACATCGATGTTTTTAAGGTTGTTTTCGCGTGCGCCTTTAATCTGAATGTAGTGTTTGGAATTTCTTCGCTCAGCCGGTACTTTAATTTCTTTTGAACCGTTCAAATAATCGGCGGTAAGGGAGTTGGCCTTTAACACAGCGTCCAAACTTCCGGTGGCAACCACTTCGCCGCCCAAGGTTCCTGCTTCGGGACCAATATCGATAACCTCGTCCGCAGCTTTCATGATATCCTCATCATGTTCCACTACGATTACGGTGTTGCCCAAATCTCGAAGAGACTTTAGGACTTCAATCAGGTTTTCAGTGTCTTTTGGGTGGAGGCCGATGCTGGGTTCATCCAAAATATACATGGAGCCCACCAAACTGCTTCCTAATGAAGTGGCCAAGTTGATACGCTGACTTTCCCCGCCAGAAAGGGTATTGGATTTTCGGTTAAGGGTGAGATAGCTCAACCCGACTTTATCTAAAAAATCCAAACGAGTTGTGATTTCAGTAATCAATCGTTTGGCTATGGTAGTATCGTGTTCCGAAAGATGAAGCTGCTCAAAAAAGGGAATTAGCTTCTTTATGGGGAGTTCTATCAAATCCGAAATGGATGTGCCACCCACTTTTACATAATTGGCCTCTTTACGGAGTCGTTTTCCCTTGCAGACAGTACATCTAGTTTTACCACGATAGCGGGAAAGCATCACCCTATTCTGGATTTTATAGCTCTTTTCTTCAAGCTGCTCAAAGAATTTATGGATACCTATAAAATGTTCGTTGCCGTCCCAGACCAATTGTTTTTGTTCTTCAGAGAGTTCAAACCAAGGTTTGTGAATTGGGAAATCAAACTTGTAGGCGGAATTCACCAATTGATCCCGATACCATCCCATACTTTCACCTCGCCATGGAAAAACGGCATTTTCATAAACGGACAATGCTGTATTGGGAATCACCAAATCTTCATCAATACCAATGACATCACCATAGCCTTCACACTTGGGGCATGCACCGTAGGGATTGTTAAAACTGAAAAGATGCACATTGGGTTCCAAAAATTTCATTCCGTCCAACTCAAACTGATTGCTGAACACCTTGGTTTCACCATTTTCCAAATTCTCTATGCCGCATTGGCCCTTTCCTTCAAAAAAGGCATTGTCCACCGCATTCGCCAATCGGTTATAGAAATCCTCATCATCCTTAACAATGACACGGTCCACGACCAAATCAAATTCTCGTCCTATATCCTTGGGAGCTTGATCTATGCGAAGGACTTCACCCTTATATTTAATACGCGCATAGCCTTGTTTGGAAAAAAGTTGCAACGATTTTATGGGATCACGCTCTTCCTTAATTATAATAGGAGCCAACAAAAGGAGTTTTGTTCCTTCAGTAAGTGGCTTTATATAATTGATGACATCGGTTACGGTGTGCTTTTTTACTTCCTTGCCAGAAACAGGGGAGATGGTCTTTCCGATACGGGCGTACAATAATTTTAAGTAGTCATAAATTTCGGTGGTGGTTCCAACAGTAGATCTTGGGTTTGTGGAATTCACTTTTTGCTCTATGGCAATGGCTGGTGCTATACCTTTTATATAATCTACCTTGGGCTTGTCCAATTTCCCTAAAAACTGACGAGCATAGGAGGAAAGGCTCTCTACATACCTACGTTGGCCTTCGGCATAGAGGGTATCAAATGCTAAACTGGATTTCCCTGAACCAGACAATCCAGTGATTACCACCAGTTTGTTTCGTGGAATAACAACATCTATATTTTTAAGGTTGTGGAGTTTGGCACCTTTTATGATGATATTCTGCTTGGGGTCTACGTTGGTAATCGCTGCCATTTGTTAAAATTAGGGCCTCAAAGATACGATACAGGACACTTAATACGTATATTGCACTAGTTAACATATAAAAAACAGCAAATCACAACATAGTTTTTAGGTCGCCTACCTAAATTTCTATATTTGAGTTGTAATTAAAAAACTGATAGGCCTATACAGAAATAATTACTTTTTTAAAATTTCAACTAAATACCTAAAGTCTTTCTTGGAAAGGAAAGACCGTGATATTAACCAAAAAAAAAGTAATTTGTATGGAACTACAGATTAATGACTCGATTCTAGTTAAAAACTACATTGCTGGTGATGAAAAGGCTCTAGAAGTTCTCATCAACAGACACAACCAACGAATTTCCAGCTTTATTTATTCCAAAGTTTTGGACAGGGATGTTGCCGAAGACATCTTTCAGGATACCTTCATTAAGGTCATTAAGACCTTGAAAAAAGGTTCTTACAGCGAAGAAGGTAAATTTTTGCCATGGGTAATGCGCATCGCGCACAACCTTATTATAGATCACTTTAGAAAGAACAAGCGCATGCCTAAGTTCGAAGGAAGTGATGACTTCAATATCTTCTCTGTGATAAAGGATGATAAACTAAATGCTGAAAAACAAATTATCAAAGATCAGATTGACAGCGATCTTACCTTATTGATTGATGAATTGCCCGAAGATCAAAGAGAAGTTTTGATCATGCGTATCTACAAGGATATGAGTTTCAAAGAAATATCCGAAAACACTGGGGTTAGCATCAATACAGCTTTGGGAAGAATGCGTTATGCACTGATTAACCTTAGAAAAATCGTTGATCGTAAGAATATCGTTTTGACGAATTAATTTGACACTTTGTCGAAACCAACAATATTTCAATTCTAGCGGCGTTATCTATTTGAAACATTAATGCTAGAATATGGAAAATATTTACTCTGAAGAACAAAAAGCCGTTAAATCGGTAAAAGCTAGCCAAGAAACTATTAATTTCTTACTTAGCTATTCAAAATCGATTCATGTAGTCAACTACAAAAAGCATCCATTTGAAGTAACTTTGAACTAAGTTGCTGTAAAACAGATGCAAAAAGAGCCGCAATTAGCGGCTCTTTTTGTTTTTGTAATATTCGTTAATGACAGATTTTCGCCCAATGGTCTTCGTGATGATATCTTTTTCCAAGTTCCAGCCTCTAGCTGGGCAATATTCCCTTCCATACCAGATAATTTGTAGATGAAGTCGGTTCCAGATTTCTTCCGGAAACAAACGCTTCGCATCCCTCTCCGTTTGCACCACATTTTTTCCATTACTGAATCCCCAGCGGTACATCAATCTGTGAATATGCGTATCCACTGGAAAGGCGGGTATACCAAAGGCTTGGGAAACCACCACACTAGCCGTTTTGTGGCCCACTGCTGGCAACTCTTCGAGTAGTTCGATACTTCTTGGAACTTTACCATTATATTTTTCAATCAATATTTGGGAAAGACCATGAATTCCTTTGGATTTCATCGGAGATAGCCCAACAGGTTTTATGATTTCCCGTATTTCATCCACCGAAAGTTTAACCATGTCATACGGATTATCGGCCACGGCAAATAATAAAGGGGTGATTTGATTGACCCGAACATCCGTGCTTTGGGCAGATAGCAGCACGGCAATCAACAACGTATAGGGGTCTTTGTGGTCTAAAGGGATGGGAATGGTTGGATAAATTTCATCCAATGTCCTAATAACAAAGTCAACTTTTTCTTGTTTAGTCATTTTTGTTTAGCTTTGAATAAAAATAATTAAACAATAAAATAGAGACTGTACGCATATGAATATGTTAAAAGTAGGGGATAAAGTACCTGAATTTTCTGCAAAAGACCAAAATGGCAACACAATTAATCTGAGCGATTACAAAGGAAAAAAGCTGGTTGTGTTTTTTTATCCACGCGCCAATACACCCGGTTGCACCGCTGAAGCTTGTAACTTACGGGATAACTACAAAGACTTACAAGACGCTGGATATGAAATTTTGGGAGTGAGCGCGGATTCAGAAAAAAAGCAAGCCAATTTCAAGAAAAAATATGATTTTCCCTTTCCTCTTTTGGCCGATGAAGACCACACAGTTCTAGAAATTTTTGGGGTTTGGGGACCAAAACAGTTTATGGGAAGGAAATTTGACGGCATCCATAGAACCACTTTCTTAATCAATGGTGATGGAGTTGTGGAACGAGTCATAGAGAAAGTGAAGACCAAGGACCACGCAGCACAGATATTGGAATAGAAATATTGTCACATCGAGTGCAGTCGAGATGTCTTAAATGACTTTCGACTGCACTTGCCTAGTTATAAAGATAGGTTCAAACTATATATTTGAATGAATTCATAGTTGGAGATTTCTCACGTTCCCTAGCTCCCTCGAATACTCGGGACAGGGGTTCGAAATGACACAATCACTAAAAGCAGGGCTAAATGTCATTTCAAAATGAGCAATACAGTTGCGATTGAGAAATCCAATTGTCATTTTGAGTGTAGCGAAAAATCTCCGGCTATCGAATTTACGCCTCTTCTTTCTCAGGAAGCACTTTTCGGGTAAAGAGCTGTTTCTCTTTGATCATTTCGGCGATACCTTCTGGCAACTCTTCTTCCCAACCATCTTCGCCATTGATGATTTTTTTGAGGACATCCCTAGAGAAAATGTGCATGATGTCTGGGTCATAGTCGATAATGTCCATCACTTTTCCATTGTACTTAAAGAATTTGTACAATTCCTTCATCCGTGGGTGTACCTTAATATTGTTGCTGGTCATAATCTGACCAGTCTCTGGATCCTTCATAGGATACAGGTATACTTTTAGATCTTTAAAGAACAATTTTCCAAAGGCTTCCAAGATACCTCCGCTCAAATGGCGATAATATTTCTCGTCAAAAACATCCACAAGATTGTTCACACCCATGGTTAAGCCAATTTTGGACTTGGTGTAATTGTTGAAATATTCCACCAGCTTATAATATTCCTGGAATTTGGATATCAACACCGTATGTCCCATGGAACAGAGCAATTCTGCGCGGTCCATGAAATCATGTTCATCGATTTCTCCTGAAACTTTTAAGTTGGAAAGGGTTATTTCAAAAACCACAATCGTATTTTCATATTCCACCGTTTGTTCCCGAACAAAAATGTCATACGATTTTTTGAACATGTCCATGTTCACTTTGGTCACCGGTCTAAAACTTCCCCGTAAAGCCAAAATATTTTTCTTATAAAGGACCGCAGCTGGTAAGAGGTTGTTTCCATCCGGACCGAACATGACCGCATCGGTCATATCATTCTTGATCAACTGCAAGCTCATTAAGCGGTTATCCACCTCCTTAAAGTTGGGCCCCGTAAAATTGACCATATCAATTTCCAAAGTGTCCTTATCTATATGATCGTATAAATACTTTAGTAATTTTCTGGGTTTGTGAAACTTAAAATAAGCCCCGTACATAAGATTTACACCCAAAATACCCAAAGTTTCCTGTTGTAACCGGGCTTCATTTTGTTTAAAACGAATATGCAGGACAATCTCATCGTACTCCTTTTGGTCTGGATCCAATTGAAAACGGATTCCCACCCAGCCATGACCTTTGTACCGTTTTGAAAAATCTATCGTGGCCACCGTGTTCGCGTAGGTAAAGAACAAATAGTTTGGATTGCTTTCTCGACTGATTCGCTCTTCCACCAATTTCATTTCGTGGTCCAGCATTTTTTTCAAGCGGGATTGGGTCACATACCGCCCATCCTCTTCAATACCATAAATGGCATCACTAAAGGATTTATCATAAGCACTCATCGCTTTTGCAATAGTGCCAGAAGCACCTCCGGCCCTGAAAAAATGCCGGGCTGTTTCCTGTCCGGCCCCAATCTCGGCAAACGTTCCGTAGATATTCGGATTCAAGTTGATTCTAAGGGTCTTTGCCTTAATGGAAGGGATGTTTTCAAAAGCATTCTCTTTGCTTGGTACGGTAGGCATATCCGAGAGTTTTGTGATAAACAAAGTTACACTCTTCATTCAATCTATTAAATAAATAAGTTATAATTTTGATTTTAATGGATGATAAGATGACCATTACCTTTTTGGGCACGGGAACCTCCCAGGGCATACCTGTTATCGGAAGCGATCATCCAGTTTGTCTCAGCAAAGACCCCAAGGATAAAAGATTGCGGGTCTCCGTCTTGGTTTCATGGAAAGATTTTAACTACGTAATTGATTGCGGCCCTGATTTTAGACAGCAAATGTTGACGAATCCCATAGAAAAGCTGGATGGAATTTTGTTCACCCACGAACATGCCGATCATACCGCAGGTATTGACGATATTCGACCTTTTTTCTTTCGCCAGGGCGATATTCCAATTTATGCCCATGAACGTGTAATTACCTCTTTAAAAAGACGTTTTGATTATATTTTTGCCGGCGAAAACCGATATCCCGGTGCCCCGGCGGTCCAAGTTGTACAGGTAAAAAAAGATACACCTATTGCATTGGGAGATTTGGAGGTGGTTCCCATTGAAGCCTACCACAATCGCTTGCAGGTATTTGGCTATCGGTTTGGAGAATTTGTATACCTGACCGATGTAAAGCGGGTAGCGGAGGACCAAATCAAAAAAATGAAAGGAGCTAAGGTATTGGTGGTCAATGCGCTTCGGAAAGAACCCCATCACTCTCATTTTAATTTGGAGGAAGCCATTGCATTTGCTCAAGAAGTTGGGGCTGAAAAAACCTATTTCACCCATATTAGCCATATCATGGGATTTCATGAAGAAGTGGAAAAAGAATTGCCCAAAAACATACATTTGGCATATGATAACCTACAATTGAAGATTTAAAAAGACATGAAGAACAAAATTTTCCTTTATCTATTTGTGTTTGCCGCTTTGGTGGCTTTGTACCAATTTATCAGCACAAGCAATATGCAAAAAGCCATGACCGCTGATGTTGAAGGTCTAAAGAACGAAGTGGAACAGCTGCAAGATTCCGTTCAAAAAAGTCAGCTTAAAATATTGGATATGCAATATTTTACTTTGGAAAACAATGATGATGCCTTGGCCTATTACGATCATCTCAACTTGGAGAATCCATCGCGCTATATTGAGGATAAACTTTTGGAAACCAATGAACCATCAGGAGATAATCCTTTGATTCCCTACGAAGGAATGGAAAGTGATTTTAAAATCAATAAGATCAAGGTATTGAATCACAAATGGATACTTGCTGATTTTTCGGATGGAAAGTTTTGGGGCGACTTGATCATCAAGTACGAACTCAAGGACGACTTGAGTATTGATTTCACTTTATTGGACCACTTGCTATACACCCGAAGCAACTAGCAATTTTTGAGCTTTGTCATTCTGAACGAAGTGAAGAATCTCATTGTGCCTATGAAAGACCAATGGATTCTTCAAGTACTGCGCACTTTCAGGATGACAGTATGCTACTTGCACGAAGTCGAAGTAGTAAAAATGGATTCATATCTAATAACATTGGCAACTATTTCAAAAATGGCCTCTAAAAAAACAATCAAAATTTTATCATTTGCACTAATTCTTTTTTTATGCAAAGCCTGTTTTTTGGACAGTGGAAAGGGAAAATTCATTGATGAGTTTGACCTAAAACTTAAAGGAGAAGTTATAAGCATTACGGAAAATAAGTACAATCATTATCTAGTGTGTTTAAAAGTCCTTGAATCTAATAAAAAAGAATATTTTCCATTATTTGAACCTTTCAAAAAGGAAGGGAATGGAAAAAGTAATTGGGACAAAAGATTTTTTATAAAAGTTCAAGATAGTTTGGCTCTAATCATATTGCATAATGGAGACGCGGGACAAAAAATATTACATAATAAAATCAAGCGGAAATCCATTCTGGAAATAAACATGGACGGAGAAAAAACCTATGATATCTATGACCAGAAAACTAGAGAATTCATCGGTGGGAAAAAAATATCTACATCCCCTGTACGGAACAGTATCGAAATAAGCTGTTTAAACGGTAAATAAAAATCAGCGGCTAACACGGGCAATATCTTATAGCTGCAATTCATAAACTTACATCTTTTCCACCAACCACTTGCTCTACACCCGAAGCAATTAGCAAGTTTTGAGCTTTGTCATTCTGAACGAAGTGAAGAATCTCATTTTGCTTATGAAAGACCAATGTATTCTTCAAGTACTGCGTACTTTCAGAATGACAGTATACTGCATATTACACCCCCCCAATTTAAATATGTTCCACCAACCATTTCCTAAAAGAATAAAAGTTTTGCTGAGAAACCCCATGACCAATGGGAAATTCCTCATACGTAAAGTCAACGTTAAATTTCTTTAGAAAATCTGGGGTTTTTTGGGCCCATTCCACTGGAATCACTTGGTCCACCTGCCCGTGGGAGGCATAAATATGAAGTTCGCTATGGTCTTTTTCGGTAAAATCTTCCCGTAAGATCTTTTCATTGATGTAGCCGCTCAATGCCACCACATTTTTCACCTTTTCAGGAAATGAAAGGGCTACAGCGTAACTCAATATCGTACCCTGACTAAAGCCCAATAGCGTAATATTTTTTTCATCCAAGTTGTAGGCAGCAATCGCCTCATCCATAAAAGTCACAATTTTGTCTCGAGATTCCTTGGCTTGTTCGTCATCGCTCCATTTGCCATACTCCGCATCAAAATTTATGGCATACCAGGCATGCCCAAAAGGGTCTAAATCATACGGCGCTCTTACGGAAATCACCTCCAACTCCTCTGGAAGTTCAGAAGCAAAGGAAAAAAGATCTTCTTCGTTACTGCCATACCCATGAAACATAAAAAGGGCAGGTTTTTTGCCTGATGTAAGCGCGGAGGGACGCAGTAGGTATTCCAAGGAGAGTGGGGTTGGGGACATTTTAAAATTTTAAGAAATAAAGGTAAACCATTTTTGAAAATAAGACCCCAGCACGGGCAAGGGTTGGGTCTTTTCATTCAACGCCTGTAAAAAACCATAACCCCAAAGCACCAAATAGAAAAGATACAAGGGGATGGACAGATAAACAATGCCCATAAAGGTCAATGCAATTGCCAAGACATGAAACACCAAATGTATCCCAAAGGCCTGACGTATGTGAAACCGTGCAAAGGCATTTTTGGGTTCCAAGTTCATGGTAATGGCAATTAAACAGCCCACTATGGTGATGTAGGCTACTATGGCTGTGGTTTTTCCGGGATTGGGCTTGCTCAAAATATTAAATTGATGTTTTGTCGTTATTGATTACTCCGTACACCTTGCCTTTAAGTTGCGTTCCCAAAAACATGCTGTTTTTTGAGGTGGACAGAATATCTTCCACACCAAAGGTGCTTTCTCCATCTGGGTTGAACAGGGTTAAACAGGCTTTTTCGCCCTCTTTCAGAATAGGGGTTTCCAACCCAAATCGATTACGGCCTTTGGTCAACAGCATAGTAGCTTCTTCTGCACCAAAGATGCTGTTCAAGCTACCAAAGGCGGTTTCCAGACCAAGGGAGCCATCGATGGCATTGTCAAACTCCACCCGTTTTCCTTCCACATCAATAGGAATGTGGTCACTGGTGACAAAATCGATAGTCCCGTCTTTTATGCCTTTGATCAACGCTTTTACATCGGGTTTGGTCCTTAGGGGAGGAGAAACCTTGAAGTTGGTATCGAAATCCTCAAGTGATGCATCGGTAAAGACCAGGTTATGGACGGCCACACTGCAGCTCACATCCAATCCCTTTTTCTTGGCATTGGCAATCAGTTTTACGGATTCCGCCGTTGATATGGTGGGGATGTGCAATTTTCCTCCAGTGTATTCAAGAATAAATAAATCCCGGGCAATTTGAAGCTCTTCCGCCAAGGCCGGGATTCCTTTGAGGCCCAACCGAGTTGACACCTCGCCTTCATGCACAATGCCCTTACCCTTAATTTGGCTGTCTTGTGGATGAGAGAACACCAATCCTTCAAAATTTTGGGCGTAGAGCAGAGCTATTTTTAAAAGATTGGGATTTGTAATCTGTTGTTTGAAATCATAATAGCCCACGGCACCAGCGTTTTTCATATCGAACAACTCGGCTAAATCAACACCTTCCGCATTTTTGGTCAGTGTTCCCAAAGGATAGAGATTGGTTATTTTACCAAGACTGCGTTCTTTCAAAAAAACAACATCAGAGCTGGTATCAGGCACCGGATAGGTGTTGGGGTAGAGGACAATATCCGTAAATCCGCTTTTACTGGCCACGTGAAGTCCGTTGGCAATAGTTTCCCGTTCTTCATGGCCGGGTTCACCAAAACTCACACCGCTATCAAACCAACCGAGCGAAACATGAAGATTTTTAAGGGAGACTTCTTTCGTATTTGAAGGTGTATCAATTGAGGTGGCAATCTTTTCAATAATCCCCTTTTTAATAAGGATGTCCCGCTTTTTCAAGTGCAGCTCCTTGTTGTCTGGGCACACAATTTTTGCAGACTTCAGCAGAATGTTCATGTAATGAATTTTTGGATGATTACCTCGGTCAACGCCAAAAGCAACGCTAAAATAACAAACCATTTCCAATAAGCGGTAATATTGCTTTCCGTCTCCAAGTATTCAAAAAGGGAAGCAATGGAATCTTGCGTATTGGAGTTTGGTATACTTTCTACGTCCAAATAGTTGAGCTTGCTCTCGGCTCTGGGATAATTAAAACTTATATTTTGCAACGCCTGGCCCTCTTGGTTGATGGTATAAATGCCATCTGAGGTTGGGTCCTCATCAAAGGTCAGTCGCACCCTATTGGGATAGGTCTGTTGCAATGGGATAAAATCATAATCCGTTTTGGACACATTCAAAATTTCATCACTGCCCAGATTTGTTGAAACATCCACTGTACTGATTTCCCCCAGTGTATGATAAATATCAGAAACCTGAAGACTTGAGGTGGCCATATTATAAAATGTGGGCACAATCAAAGGTGAGTTTTTAAAGTTGGAATTGTCGGTTTCCAACGAGGCGGTAAACATATAGAACCCATCATTTCCCACTAAAAAGGCATCATTGCCTTCCAAGGCTAGTATTTTGGACATCCGCGATTGCACCTTAAAGTATTCCTTTACCGTTGGGTATTGAAAATTGGTCACCTCCTTTTCAAATACATTCTGATAGAGGGGGTGGTTGAAGGAAATGGAGGTCACTTTGGTGTTACTGGCCACTTTTTCAGTGAATTGAAGGGGAGAAAAAGCGGATAAGAATGAATTGTACGAAGTCAGGTCGCTTTCATTTGATGGAACCACAATTAAAGTACCTCCATTATCCTTGAACGTTCTGAGTACATTTTGCAAACTATTGGGAATAGATTGAAGATGGTCCAGAACCACCACATTTTGTTCATCCAAAGCACTATAATCTAACTGATTCAAAGGAAACTTCTGGAATTCAAATTCGGTGTCGGGATACAATCGTTCCAAATAATCATTTTCCGAAGCACTGATGGCCAACACCTTTATTTTTTCACGTTCATTGATGTTGAAATAGAACCGATTATCATAGCTCAAACCGTTTTCGGTAATGCTCAATCTTCCATTGATTTTTTGATTTCCGGGAATGGAAAAGACCACTTCAGCAATACCATTGGAATTGAATTTAGCCGCGGATTTTGCAATGAGTGTATCCGTGTTGAACAACGAAATAGGCAGATTCTGCTCTTCAGAACCTCCCGAAAGCAAAACGATCAGTCTGGGTTGTTCCGATATTTCATCTTCAAGATAAATGGAATCAATGGACACATTTTGGGCTTCTCTAGGTTGAACAGAAACCAGAAAAGTGTTCAGTAATGAATCTGCGGTGGAATTGTTAGAAGCAGTCCGTTGTTGGAAATCCGAAATGAGAATCAAATTCTTGACACTGCTATTCGATTTTGAGAATAAGGTTGCCGCCTTCAATCTAATTTCTTCAAGATTCAACTGTTTATGGGAATAGGGCAATGACAGCAGTATATTTTGAATATCCTTTATAGTAACATTGGTATAGGTGCTTTCATTGGTGAACAGACTAAACACGGTTTCAGCATCAATATTCCTTATAAGTTCCTGCACGGCCTTTTCCAGCAATGACAATCCATTGGTTTTGGCCTGCATACTGAATGAATCGTCCAGGTACACCACAGCTTCTTTCTCTTTTAGCGCTGTCTCGGTGGATGAAAACGGTTGGGCGAATGCAATGATGATGGCAGCCAATAGTAGCAATCGTGTCAATAGCAGCAACCACTTTTTTAAACTATTGCTTTTTCGGGATTCAGAGACCACTTTTTGCAGCATGGCCACATTGGTAAAGGGTGTCTTTTTATATCGCCGTAATTGAAAAAGATGAATGAGGACTGGAATGACAAGTAGTGCGAGAGCCCAAAGAATTTCCGGATGTTTAAACTGCATTCCCAACTTTGATTGAACAAATATAGGGATTAAAATAGTGCAGGATGATAATTTTCGCTGTTAAGGGAGTGGTAAATTAGGTCAATGGTTAATGGTTAATGGTTAATGGTGAAGGGTGAAGGGTGAAAGGTGATGGATGAATGGTGATGGGTAAAGGGTGCTCAGCAAAAAAAGAAATAATCGTGCATGGGTTGCTGGCTTAATTGGTTAAAATAGGCCCTGATTTCTTTTTGGGCATCTTCATTGGCCACGGTTACAATACTTTGCGGATTGTCTAAATTATCCAATGCGTTAAAATGAACGAGTGACTTGCCGTAAATTTTCTTTCCAATTTTATTGGGGTTGTCGCACAGCCAGGTGAAATCGATTTTCTGCTTTTTTAGTTTTTTTGCAATGGTTTTTCCTTTGAATCCGGCGCCCCAAATGACCAAAGGGCGACTTTTATCATAATCCAACTTCAAAAAATAATGGAGCTTGATGTCCAAAAAGTAATTCTGGGCGTAGTGTTCATGGGTGCGGGAGGTTCTAGTATCATAATCGCGCCAAAGGTGCAGAACTTCATCACAGGGAATAATTTTTAATCCGTTTTCATAAAACCGAAAGGTAAGGTCATAGTCCTCCGGATATCTGTCAGGACTAAACCCTTCGCAAGCTTCAAAATCTTTGCGATACGCCATCCAACACGGGGAGGGGATGACACATTCCTTGTAAATTTCATTATAGTTTTCACCCTTGGCAGTCAATTGGTTTAACCAAGTTTCATAGCGTTCGTATCCATTACTGATACCTCGGTCTGAGAAATATTTGACTTGCCCCACGGCCACATGGCCCATTCCGGATTTCAATAGAGAGTTCACCATGAACTCCAGCCGATTTGGTTTCATGATGTCATCAGAGTCCATTCGGGTGACAAATTTTCCGATGCTTTGCCCGTAAGCCGTCCGTAACGCGGGAATGATGCCCTTTCCTTCATTGTTGAAGACTTTTATCCGGTCATCCTTATCCGCATAGGTGCGCAAAACCTCACAACTGGCATCGTTGGAATGGTCATTTATGGCAAGAATTTCCCAATTACGGTAGGTTTGATTCAGGATGGAATCCAAACATTCGGGAAGAAAATGTGCGGTGTTCTTAAAGGGAATACAAATACTTACCTTGGGATTTCGCATACTGCAAAGAAACTAAATACCATTTGGAACACGTCATTTAACAAAAAAAAATAACACTCCAAAACCTAAGGGCGAAATTGTAAAACATCTAGTTGGGCTTGGTACAATCTACTGTTCCCATTTTCATAGGAATTAAGAAATTGAACCAAGGATTGCATATTGTGCATGGGTCCCTCTGGGTCTGCAGTTCTTCGGCTGGTAAAATAGAGCGTGTTCGTTGCTTCATCCATAAACGGACAATAATCCATTTGTTTTGAATTGATAGGCTGGGGAAGGGGTTGGGCTTTTGACCATTCGCCCGATGTATTTTTGAAACTAATATAAAGGTCACCGCTCCCTTGTCCATCTTCACGGTTATAGCCACCAAAAATCAAATAATCGTCGTTTTTGGAAATGTAAGCGTTGTATTCGTACCCTTCAGTATTTATGCTTTCTCCCAAAGAAATGGGCTCCGAGTAGGTTCCATTTTTAAATTCACTGAAGAAAATATCATCCTCTCCCTTGGAGTCTGGACGGTCTCCGGTGTAATACAAATTGCCATTTTCAGCTACCGCGGGATAGAATTCATTATGTTCTGTATTAATTGGGGTTCCCATATTGATGGGTTGGGACCATGCCGCAGTGGTGGAAAGGCGTTCCACATACCAAATATCAAAGTCTTTGGGTGTATTGATGGAATCATGCAAGGGTCTGTTCGACACAAAATAAAGACGCAGCCCATCTGGGGCAAAAAACGGTTCCATGTCCTTATAGGTTCCTGAAAAAGAGGCAATCATGGGATTTCCCCACGCATCTCCCGTTTTTGACGAAGTGGAAATCACCGAAACATCCTCGGTTTGGGACTGAATGGTAAAATAGGATTCGGAACCGGAAGCATCCATGGTAAAATCCCTGACTTTGTCAAACTCCCTCAACACGTCAAGGGCAGGGCTCACCACTATTTCATTTTGACCAAAACCAAATAGGGTGCAAAGTGAAAAGACAAAAAAGAAACTAGTTTTCATTTCTGATGACCTTTGCAATAGCTTCTTGAATTAATTTTTCCATTACGGCATAGCCTTGTTTGGTCAAATGGACCTCATCCGTAGTCAATTCCTTGGGAAGACCACTACGTTCATCAGCCATGGCCCAAAAATAATCGAGGTACATTACGCTCTGTTCATCCGCCATTTCCTTCAACAAAAGATTCAACTTTGGAATTTTTATGTTGGGTTCAAGGCCGGGTCGCCAAGGGTAATCGTACGCTGGTAGTACAGAGCAAACAATAGGGGAGATGTTATTGACCTTCGCCAGTTCTACCATGGAGAGGATGTTGTCGCGTATTTGTTCCAATGTCATGGGACCGGTGTTGCCGGCTATATCGTTGGTGCCCGCTAAAATCACAACAATTTTAGGCTCCAATTCAATGACGTCTTGCCGAAATCGAAGCAACATCTGCGGGGTGGTCTGTCCACTAATTCCGCGATTGATATAGGGATTGTTTGCAAAGAAATCTGGGTTGGCATTGGACCAACCCTCGGTTATTGAGTTGCCCATGAAAACCACTCGGTTTTCATCTTCTTCGGGAGCGGACAATTCAGCATTTGCCTTTTTATATTTTTCCAAGTTGGGCCAGTCTTGAGCCATAATCTCTGATGAGCCTGAAAGTCCAAGAAAAGATAACATAAGCCAAAGTATTGTTTGTTTTTTTAACATGTGCTGTTTTTGTTAAAAATAGGAAAATATGGCTATGTCAAAAGCAAGTAGAGTACAAAAACGATTAGAATGGTGGCAATGGCAGCATAAAACACTCTTCTTTTTTCTTTTTCCCGTTCTATGAACATCATTTTTTTGATACGGGCAATATCTCTGGGAGTGGACTTCTTTAGGTAAAGCTTTGTCACATTCTTTTTACCATAAACATCATCCTTGGATTGAAGTTTCCTTTTTTTGAGTAAACTCCTATTTTCTTTTAAACTTTTGATGGCATGCATCATGCTTCCTTCTCCTCCCATGATTCTTTTGTTTATGTATTAGTTTGAAATAATGTCAAAATGTTACATTTTAAAAGCAAAAACGGCATAACTAAAATGGTTATGCCGCTATCTTGAAGAACGTATTTATAATCTCTAATACTTGGCACTCTTCCCATTGGCTTGGGTTCGTATGATAAAGTCCCTAATATCATCATTGGCCTTTTGAAGGTCTTCCCTCCTCAAATACATCATGTGTCCAGAACGGTAGCCTTTAAAATCGAATCGGTCTTTCATGCGGCCACTGGGGTCTACCTGCGACATAGTATATTTTGCTGCGAAATAGGTGCAGGCACCATCATAGTAACCCGATTGAACCAGAACATTCAAATAGGGGTTTTGTGCCATGGCCTGCCTAAGGTCTTCCCGAACATTATCGTCATCATTGTTCCACGGGTGTACTGGACCGAACATATTGTATTTGATGTCCGTCTTAAACCCAAGCTCTTCTTGTAGGTAATAATTAATGGCAGGGGTAAAGCTGTGCAACCACGAGGTCAATTCAGGGGAGTAATCTGGACTGTCCCCAAAAAGCTGTCTGTCTATCCCCAGATATCTACTATCCAATCTTCCTACGGTATACCCGCCTTTGTCCTTTAATAGCGCCTTCCAGAAAAAATCAGTGGGGACATCTAAATTGTGGTCTAAAATGTCCTTTTCCTTCAATCCAGTATAGTAGGCCATTTGCTTGGCCACCTCGTTTCGTTCTGCATCTGGAATAAACCCACCTTTGGCAATGGCAGGCAACAACGTATTAATGGTGTAATCTTCCACTTCGGGCAATACCTCCAACAAATCCTTGCTCTGCAATGCGGCCGGCAAGGCTTTATGATGCCAAGCAGCAGCAGCAAAATAGGGGAGGTTCAATGCGCTTGATACCGGGTCGTTGTCACGGAAAACCTTATAATCTGCAGGAGAAACCATGATAACGCCATTCAGGTACATCCACTGTTGGTTTTGAAGCGCCAAAGAAAGTCCCATCACACGGGTTCCTCCATAGCTTTCACCAACAATATATTTTGGAGATCTCCAACGGTTGTTTCGGGTTACGAAGGTATTTAGCCATTCTGCCAAATACTCCGTATCCGCATTGATTCCAAAGAATTTATCACGCTGTACCTTTTCACCAGTTTCCGGAATGGTTCTGGAATATCCTGTGTTTGCTGGGTTTACGTAAACAATGTCGGTCACATCCAACACAGAATAGGGGTTTTGGGCCACGCCATAGGGTTGAACGGGGTATCCCTCATCATCAATTTTAAGGACTCTGGGACCGGTGTACGCCAAATGCATCCATACCGAACCCGAGCCAGGACCTCCGTTAAAGGAAATCAGTAAGGGACGCTCGGCTCTATTTTTTACGTTGTCCCTTGTATAATAGGTATAATGAAGCGATGCAATAGGTTCACCCATTTCGTCCCATACCGGTTGCGTGCCGGTGGTGGCCGTATAATTAATATTGACACCTTTTATGGTAACTGAATGTTGGGTGGTAACCGTGGTATCAATGGGAAGTTTTCTGTTTTGGGCAATGGCAATGGTTGTGCATAAAGCTATGCTTAGAGCAAGATAAGTTTTTCTCATTGTATAAAGTTGAATTAGTCTAACGCTAAAAGTAAGTATTTTGATTGAAATTCACTCTTAACTCCGACGGAATGCGACCTTAACAATTAATAGATATTTAAGGAACATTAGCATCATCAAAACTTTACACTGTAACCTTTTCTTAAAAAAGCGTTAATCCAATGAATATATTGAGATAACCAAACTCTAAAGTGCCCTAAATAGTTTTGGAATCAAACGAAAACCTAAAACTATACAATTATGAATTTGAAAAGATTACTACTTGGGGTGGCACTGGTTTCCATGGTCAGCTTTGGATTAACCAGTTGTGACGGAGAAGACGGACGCGATGGAATAGATGGTGTTGATGGCGTGGACGGCACCGATGGAGTTGATGGTCAGGACGGTGAAGATGGAGAGGATGGTGAAGATCTTACCATTGCCGAACTTGAACCACTCATGAGTTCCGTAACCCCAAACTCTATGTTTGAATTTAAAGGTCCGTACGCTGGTACGGCTCAGTTAGAGATGATTATGTCCTCTGCAGATATTCTTCCCTCAGACCCCTCTTTTGTGTTTGGGTCGTACACTGATGGAGCAGCGCTTTATCCAGCAGAAGATGGAACTTTTGCCTTGATAAACAACTTGGAGGCAGACTATTCCATTGCTAGAATTAGAGTAGACTCAGACTTACGCCCTTTAGAAGGAGATTATATTGTAAACTCTACCGCCACAGCATTTACCGCACAGTGCTCCGGTTCTTCCATTACGGTTGAGGAGCATGGTTTTGGCCCACTTTATCTTTCCGGCGGTGAATGGGGCGGAAACGCAAAAGGAGTATACAAAATCAATCCGTTCCGTTCTACAAATGACCGGGTAGAGGCCGAAAGATTGCCAGCTTTGGGTGAGTGGTCCACCGAGAATGCCGTTGTTATCGGAAAAGATGCTTACCCCACTCAAACTGTAGTTTTTATGGGTGACGATGACAGTCAAAATGTTTATCCATCGGCCCACTTTGGCATGTACGTAGCTTCAAGGGGTGACCTTTATGGAGGCAAATTGTACGTTCTGCGTGGGAAGGACACCACTGAAACCGCTATTGGCGGAGGCGGCCTTAAATTTGAAATGGGTATGGCTGAGGACATCGAATATGATGTGGAATGGGTAGAAATGACCGAAAGGACCCTTGAAGAATTGAACCAGGAAGCTATTGATTCAGTTGCCATAGGATTCCAAAGAATTGAAGACATCGATTGGCAAAGAGGTTCTGCTGAGAACAATAGAAATGTATTCTTCAACGCAACTGGTAGAATACGTGGAGACAATCCAGATTTGGCCAATAGAGGAACTTCATTTGGTAGAGTGTACAAGTTGGAGCTCAATCCAGATGACCCAACAGGCGATGCCAAACTCACTGTGATCATTGATGGCGACCTTGAAGGCGGAAAAGGAGATGGAATGCATTCTCCCGACAACATTGTTGTAACCGAAAACTATGCCTACATTCAAGAGGACCCCAACGGTTACGCAGATTTAAATGCTGATATTCAGGGATATGCCAAACTATGGCAATATAACATCATGACCGGGGACTTTATAGAGGTCATGGAGTGTAATCAGGTAGCCGCCGCTGCCCTTGGAATCGGAGATACTGACTCTTACTGGGAAATTACGGGTATGATTGATGTCACTGATGTTCTTGGTTCAGCTGAGCCTGTGTTTATCTGTGGTGCTCAAGTACACGGATGGTCATTTGATAGTGGCAACCCTGCAACCTATAGAGCAGATGGCGCAAAGTTTGTAGATCCAACAGCAATTGATGAAGCTGCTGCCACCTTGGAAGGGTCGGTCATTTTCAAAATTACCGGTTTACCAAGATAGGCCCAGCTTAACTAATAGAATAATCTACTACGTGATAACAATAAGGTTCTCTATTCAAGGGAACCTTTTTGTTCCTTAAAAAATCCACACAAATGAGGCACCAATCCAAAAGCATATATTGTTTACTTCTTATATCAATCCTATTTTTTTCCTGCAAAAAAGAGGAGAAAATCAAAAGGGAGACTTCAATGGATAAGGAGTCTCTATTTAATGAGGACATTAGAAACCATTACTTTCAAACGTTGGACAGTGCTTCCTTTTACATCCAAAAACTGGATACTTCCAAGACAGTAGAGGAGAACAGGGTCAACTTTTTAAAGAGTAGGGAGTGGTACAAAAGGGCCGAACCCATGCTGATTGCCTATGACAATCAGAATTATTTGTCCATGAATGCGCCAAACCTTCTTAAAGTGGAGATAGATGACTACACGGACATCAAACGGTTGAAGCCAAAAAGTTATCAAGTATTGGAGGAACTTTTATATGCCGAAGATTCCATCTCCAACAAAGATGTGAATGTTGTCTTAACGTACTTAAAGGTTCGGATACCTTTTATCAGAAAGAATCATATTCTCTATACACAAAGAGATCGGCACCATTTGAAAATGATTAGGGATGCCATCGTCAACATTGCCACAAAGGGAATTACCGGATTTGATTCGCCAATGTTGTCCAATTCCTTGAATGAGGCCATTTACAACTACGAAAGTCTGGCCACTGTCTTGAATATTTATGAGGAAGCATTTCAGGATAAAACCCTCTACAACCAATGGTCGGAAGAAATTGCAGAGACCATTCAGGTTCTCCAATCCGGGAATTTTGATAGTTTTGACCGTTATGATTTTATAAAAAATCACACTAACAAACAATTGGAGCTTGTAAACCGTACCGCCAAAGATTGGGGAATCGAACTCAATACCTCAAGACCTTTAAATCCCACAGCCACGAATATTTTTTCAAAGGATTTCTTCAACATTAAAAACTTCTCATTGCAGGGGTCACCTGCCATCAATGATGAACGCATTGAGCTAGGCCGAAAGCTCTTTAACGATGAGTCCCTGTCCAACACGGGCAACATTAGCTGCGCTACATGCCATGTCAAGGAAAAAGCATTTACCGATGGGCACCCAAAGGCATTGGGCATAAACGGGGTGGAATTACAACGAAATACACCCACCTTATCCTATGCGGTGTATCAAACCACCTTATTCTATGATGGAAGGGCTACCGGCTTGGAAGATCAAATTGTAAATGTTGTAAATGATGAAAACGAATTTCATATGGATTTAAACACCATGGAAAAAAGAGTGATGGAAAATATGGAATACAAATCATCATTTGATAGTCTTTATGCCGGTAAAGTAAACAATTTGAATGTGCGTCATGCCATTGCTACCTACATTCGAAGCTTGGCCCCGTTCAATTCAAAGTTTGACAGGAATATGCAAGGATTGGAAAACTCATTGACCGATGAGGAAAAATTGGGATTCAATCTTTTCATGGGAAAAGCAGCCTGTGCCACCTGCCATTTTCCACCCGCATTTAATGGTACGGTCCCTCCAAAATATGAAGAAACCGAGTTCGAGAATCTTGGAGTTCCTAAAAATGCTAGTTTTGAGCATCCTATTTTAGATGATGACCCAGGTCAATATCATCCGTATAAAGTGGAAGAAAAACGAAATTTTTTCAAAACGGCAACGGTCCGCAATGTTGAATTGACTGCACCTTACATGCACAATGGGGTTTATGAAACCTTGGAAGAGGTGGTCACCTTCTATAATGTTGGAGGTGGGCAAGGTATGGGCCTGGATGTGCCTTATCAAACCTTACCTCCAGATTCATTGAACTTGGAAGCGCAAGAACAGAAAGCATTGATTGCCTTCATGAAAACTCTAACCGATGCTGATTTAAAATAATCAACTGTATCGATTTTCTGTTGGATATGGCATGACTATCCCATACTTTGTTAAAAAGAATGGTCATGTATGCATGTTATGGCTTTATTGTTAACTTTAAGACACACTGACTAAACATGTTATCAATGAAAAATTTATCCAGAAGAAATTTCAACACCTTAATGGCCAAAGGCATGGGAACAGCCGCAATCATGGCTGCAACCCCGTTGGCCTGTGCCATGGGGAGCGAACAGGACAAAAAGAAATTGGGCATTGCCTTGGTGGGACTGGGGAGCTATAGTACCTATCAATTGGCACCTGCCTTGCAAGATACACAGCACTGTTATCTATCTGGCGTTGTAACAGGAACACCGGAAAAAGAACAAATATGGGCGGATAAATACAACATCCCCAAAAAGAATATCTATAACTACCAGAACTTTGACGATATAGCCAAGAACGATGACATTGATGTAATTTACGTGGTCCTCCCGAATAGCATGCATGCCGAATTTTGTATCAGAGCTGCCAAAGCTGGCAAGCATGTCATCTGTGAAAAACCTATGGCGGTCAGTGTTGAAGAATGTGATGCCATTATAGAAGCCTGTAAAAATGCTGGTGTAAAGCTGGGAATAGGGTATCGGTTACAATCTGAACCATATACCAATGAAGTGAAGCGTTTTGTTCGGGAAAAAACCTTTGGGGTTGTCCGATATGTTTCAGCTGATGCAGGTTATTACTCAGGCAGTAATCCAGACCAATGGCGCTTGAACAAAGAGCTATCGGGTGGTGGAGCTTTGCTCAACATGGGCGTTTATGCCATTCAAAGTGCCATTTATGGTTCAGGACAGAACCCTATTTCAGTTACTGCACAAGAATATAGCACCCGTCCAGAATATTTTAAGGATACCGATGAGACCATTACGGCACAGTTTACATTTCCTAACGGCGCGGTTGGGAATATTATGACCTCCCACAACATCAATGCAAATAGCATGTATGTATCGGCAGAAAGAGGATGGTTTGAATTGCAACCGGCGAACAGTTATGGCCCATTGAGCGGAAGAACCTCCAAAGGTGATGTGATTGAGTTCCCTCATGAAAGTCAGCAAAAATTACAAATGGATGATTTTGCGAAACACATACTTTTTGATGCTCCGAATGTTGCCCCAGGTGAAATGGGAAAACGGGATATGATCATCTGTGAAGCCATTTATGAATCCATAGCGAAAGGTGGGCAAAAAGTTACGCTTGACTTAGAACCCGATTACGGATTTGGAGGGTTGCCAACACCTTGAAAATTTGATGCACATTTGCTAAAGTTCTATAAACCAAAGTGTACCGTTAAAAAAAGATGCTTCTGAGTACGTAAATTCCAGGAAAATTGAGTTTTTTTGTAGTAACAAATCTTATCTATTATGAAAAAACTACTAATTCCTACATTGGTCGTGCTGTTCTGTAGTTGCGACAAAGATGACCCAAAACCTGGGACTTCTTCAGAAGATGCCCTGAATGCTTTATCTGAATATGTCATTGTAAATAAGGTATTTCAGGATATTGGCAACAACAATGGCGATGCTGTGTTATCAGCAGAAAGTTCTACCTCCACTGCAAAAGCTAAATTGGGGGAAACCGTAGCCATGGATACCGAAATAACAATAGCGCCAGCAGATTTTTCAACCTTTCCCAAAACCATAACCGTTGATTTTAAAACTGGGGTTCTGGGAGTGGATGGTGTGACCCGAAAAGGAAAAATCACCATAGTTTCCACCAATTGGTATGGGGAACCCGGCAGTATTCATACCGCTACGTTTACCGACTATTACCACAACGATTATAAAGTTGAGGGAACCCACGTAGTGGAAAATATAGGCGAGAATACGGATGGTTATTTGGAATATGATGTTGTTATCCAAAATGGAAAAATCACCAAGCAGGATGGCTCGGTTATCGAATACCAAGAAAATTCCACTAGAACTTGGATAGAAGGAAAAGATACACCTTTGAATATTTGGGACGATGAATATCTGTTGGATGGCTCCCAAAATGGCACAAGTTCATCGGGTCTCGACTATACCTTGACCGTTGAAGAATCCTTACATTTTGTATTGCTTCCCCGAAATATTGAATCAGGAATTTTAGATGTTGATATTGCTGATTTTAAGGACATCAAAATAAACTATGCCAATTCTACCATTACTATTTTAGGGCAGACCTATCCATTTGTAAAATAACGAACAAAACAGGAAAAGCTTGCTGGAACTCATTCGGCAAGTTTTTTCTTTTATAATTCACTAAAACTTTTCAAAAACCCCAAGTCCAAAAAGGGCAAAATCGTATTTAACAGGGTCGGTGGGGTCTAGTTTTCGCAATTTGTTGTCCAATTCCAATAATGCTTTGGCATCGTTCTGTTTGCGTTTGAGCAATTTTAATTTCCGGGCTACATTGCCCGAGTGTACATCCAACGGACAGGACAGTTGGGAGGGCTGTAGGCTTTTCCAAAGACCAAAATCCACACCCGTATTGGAATCACGAACCATCCAACGCAAAAACATATTGATGCGTTTGGCCGCTGAACCTTTGTTGGGGTCAGAAATGTGCTTTGTGGTCCGGGGCAAATGGGGGAGTTCAAAAAATACTTCCTTGAACTTTGAAATAGCAGGCTGTAATGTATTCTTTTCCTGATTTTTACTAAACACAGTCTCTAAACCGTCATGATTTTCATAGATATTTTTGAGGCTATTGATAAAATAGTCCAAATCCAACCCATTAAAGGTACGGTGGACAAACGGAGTCAATTTTTCCAAATCATTTTGAGTGTGGTTTAGAACGAAATTATAGGGAGCGTTGTCCAAAAGTTCCATCAATTTAGAAGCGTTGTTGATGATGCTCTTTCGATTGCCCCAGGCAATGGTCGCCGTTAAAAATCCACTGATTTCTATATCTTCCTTTTTCGAAAATCGGTGAGGAATCTGGAGTGGATCATCCTCCAAAAATCGGGGGTGATTATATTGTTCCACTTTTTCATCCAAAAATATCTTCAGTTCCGCTTGGGTCATACTTTAGGAAACAATTTGGCCATCCACCATGGTCAGTTTTCGGTCTGCCATATTGGCCAATTCAAGGTTGTGGGTGACCAAGACAAACGTTTGTCCAAACTCATCACGCAGTTTGAAAAACAATTTGTGTAGATTATCAGCACTCTCTGAATCCAAATTTCCACTGGGTTCATCTGCTAAAACTACAGAGGGGCTGTTTATAAGGGAGCGTGCCACGGCTACACGTTGTTGCTCCCCACCGGACAGGGCATTGGGTTTATGGTCATAGCGGTCTTGCAGTCCCAAGAAATCCAAAAGCTCCTTGGCGCGTTTTTCCGCTTCTTCCTTCGGCGTTTTTTTGATGAATGCCGGAATACACACATTCTCTAAAGCAGTAAACTCGGGCAACAACTGATGAAATTGAAAGATAAAACCAATGTGTTCGTTCCGAAACCGGGCCAGATTCTTTTCATTCAGTGTAGTTAGGTTGGTGTCATTGATATAAAGGGCGCTTTCACCTGAATTTGATGGCAAATCCAGCGTTCCTAAAATTTGTAAAAGGGTTGTTTTTCCGGCACCAGATGCCCCGACAATGGATACCACTTCGCCTTTTTTTATTTCCAAATCGACCCCTTTTAATACTTTGAGATCCCCGTAGTTTTTTTGAATATTTGTTGCCTTTATCATGAAAATACTTCTCGTGGTGAAAATACGGAATACTGCTGAGTGAGCAAAGATGGGTCTTTGAAATAAGTTTTCCAATGGTATTACGACTATTAGCTAACGAATAACTAGCGATTCTGATGGTAGAACCATAAACTTTGTTTAACTTTGAAACTTAATGGATAAACAAAATAAATCTTTAGTTGAGACCGCCATATTTGCTGGCGGTTGTTTTTGGTGCACCGAAGCCGTTTTTCAACGACTCAATGGGGTAGTGGAGGTACTTTCTGGTTATACGGGAGGTGCCATAAAGAATCCGGCCTATCGTGAAATTTGTACAGGCAGGACAGGTCATGCCGAAGCGATTAAAATCACATTTGACCCTTCAAAGGTGTCGTATGTTGAGTTGTTGGAAGTGTTTTTTGCAACGCATGATCCAACCACTCTGAACCGTCAAGGTAACGATGTGGGTTCTCAGTACCGAAGTGAAGTTTTTTATACTTCCGAAGAACAGAAAGAACAGGCTGAGAAATTTATTGCTCTTTTGGAAAAGGAGAATATTTATGATTCACCCATTGTTACTGCCATTACTGAAGAAAAACCGTTTTATTTGGCTGAGGAGGAACACCAGAATTATTACAATGATCATAGGCAACAACCCTATTGTCAATTCATTATCGACCCAAAAATTAAGAAGCTGAACACTTATTTTTCAAAGAAGCTAAATACCACAAGTTAACTATGTCACCCTATCGAAATCTGGAAGAGTATAATATTGAAATTACCAACGAGGTCAAGGACCATTTCTCCAAAATTGTGGATGATATTGGTGAAGATGTCACTCGTGAAGGGTTAATAAAAACCCCAGAACGCGCAGCAAAGGCGATGTTGTTTCTCACGCAAGGCTACAAACAGAACGCGGAGGAAATTCTGAAGGGCGCCATGTTTGCCGAGGAATATGATGATATGGTAATCATTAAGGATATTGAGTTGTACTCTTTATGCGAACACCATATGTTGCCGTTTTTTGGAAAAGCACACGTGGCTTATATTCCCAATGGACATATTGTGGGATTGAGCAAGATTCCTCGCGTGGTTGATGTTTTTGCGAGACGATTGCAAGTGCAAGAACGACTGACCCATGATATTTTGGAATGCATCAACAATACTTTAAAACCCAAGGGTGTTGCGGTGGTCATTGAAGCGGCCCACATGTGCATGATGATGCGAGGGGTACAAAAGCAGAATTCTGTGACCACAACCTCTGGTTTTAGAGGACAGTTTGAAAAAATTGAGACTCGCAACGAATTTTTAAAGCTGATAAGTTCGGATTTATCCTGAGGATTTTCCCATTTCATGCGGATTTCCTAATTTTCCTGAATGGCAGAAGAGAAAGACCCAAAGTATCGAAATCTCTTTTTGGGATTGTTGTTTGATGGTATTGGTATGCTATCCTTTATGATTCCGGGAATTGGGGAGTTCTCCGATGTTATCTGGGCACCTATTGCGGGTTGGCTCATGACCCGACTCTATAAGGGCAGGGTAGGGCAAGCAGCGGGGTTAATTGCCTTTGCCGAAGAGCTCATCCCCGGATTGGACATCATTCCAACCTTTACACTAACCTGGATTTACACCTATTTGCTAAAGCGTGGCACATCCTAAAGTAGGTGTATTTTTTGATTTGATTGCATCAAACAAAATCGTATTTCAGTCATAGGATATCGTTTTTTTTCTCAAACTTTAGAAAAACTAAAAAAATGAAAACGATATTCTACACTTTAGCGCTTACACTCTTTATCGTAAGCTGTAATACCGAAAAGCAAGCCCTTGCTGAAAAATTTGACAAGCTGCAACTGCAACACGATAGCATTGCCCAAACACATACCGAGTTTAAATCGGTGCACGAGAGCATGTCACAGAAACATGCAGAATACAAAGCAATGTTGGACAATATGGAAGTAAAAGACTCCATGATGCTCGAAGATATGGCCAAGCATGAAACCATATTAATGCAACATGATGCCATGCTAAAAGGGCATGATGAAATTATTGAGGCACATAAAGACTTAAAAGCAGATTTTGGCGAAAAATCAGCAGCTGAAATGGAAGCTCAAATCAATGAAATGATGACCATGCATGAACAATTGATGCAAGAACATCAAAATATGGAGAAAGAGCATGAAATGATGCAAGAAGAGCATGGTGCCATCATGGCCAAAATTGACAGTATGAAAACCATGACCCCTGAATAATCCATGGTGCATTCCAAAACAAATCTAAAAGCCGCACTTATTGCGGCTTTTTTTTAGAACTGTTTCAACAAGGTAATTTTACTGATAAATTGGGTACTCTGCTGTACAGGGTCAAAAATATTGGTATGGGTGTCATTGAACACCAAATAGATGAAAGATAATGGCATGTACTCCCAACTAAAGCGTACATTCCATCGGCCTTGTTCATCAAAACTGTTATACTGATAAAAGGTAGATAGCTGTACTCTTGGGTTTAAGGCCAAACGTAGACTTCCCGTATACAGTTCAGTATCCAAATCCTCTTGAAGAATCCCCAAACCATTAATATTGTTATGCTCATAATCTGCAGTAAACGAAATATGGGGAAGTGGTGCATAACGCAGACCAGCAGTTGCCGTATTTCTGGTGCCGTTATAGAAATTCCCAAAATCGTACCCAAAAGAGGCAGAAAGTTTTTTAGATTGGTCGGAATTGTATTTAAGTGTATATCGGGTATAGTTGTAATTCCCTTCTTCAATTTGCAAACCCAAGGGGGCAAAATCAAAATTAATGTTCTGCCAAGTGGGGGTAAATGAGGCCTCAACAAAACTATTGTCCTTAAACCAGGTATAGATGGGAAAAATGTAAAGATTGGCCTGTTGGAAGTTCCCAAAATCCTCAAAATCATGAAAATAATTAAAGAAGACCCCTGGGTCCCAACGTCGAACAAAGGGCAGCCACTTTGGCCTTACAATGGCATACCCTCCAGGACTGTGGGTTACAACATCCTTTTGAAAAACAAACCCCATCCCAGGCGTATAGTCCGAACTGACTATATCGGAAATATAACCCATATAGTAGGCATTGGTACGTGAAGTAGCCGATATCCTTCCCGAAAAGCCTGTATTCCCTGTCTCACTATCCAAGGATGTGGAAAACAGGTAGGTCAATGTGACATCTGGTTTTGGACGAATCAATCCATCTATGGAGATTGTGGTATTGTCTTGACTTTCCAATCCCAAGACACCCATGGAATCATCTCT
Source organism: Allomuricauda sp. ANG21 (assembly GCF_040705235.1). NCBI lineage: Bacteria > Pseudomonadati > Bacteroidota > Flavobacteriia > Flavobacteriales > Flavobacteriaceae > Allomuricauda > Allomuricauda sp. ANG21. The sequence continues at coordinate 498,957 of NZ_JBFCVT010000011.1, forward strand.
CCGGTACGTTATCATGGCGCCAATATTGTTTTCCTTGCCATAATTTTTAGTATACCGAGCAACCCCAAAAGTACTCCCTGGACTATCATCCGTCTCTCGTTGTCTCACAGCTAAGGCAGCAATTGTTCTATTCTCATCCCGGTCAGTATAACGCGCCCCAATATCCAAAGGTGCGGGTGTAGCATTAAACGCATTGGAAAGCCCAATGGTACGGCTAAAAAATGGACGCACCCTAAAGTTGCTTGCACCCGCCCAAATGCCTGAGTTTTCCAAAAAGAATTGTCGGCGCTCGGGAAAAAAGATGTTGAATCGCTCCAAGTTGTTCACGGCTCGGTCTACATCAGCTTGGGCAAAGTCGGTATTAATGGTTAAATCCAACACGGCATTGGGATTAATGGCCCATTTGACATCGCCCCCAATTTTTGGGTCACTCAATTTATCTGTTACTGTATTCCCGGTTTTATTCTCATCGTATTGGTAAAGGGCATACGGCTCAACCCGAATATTGGCTGATGGAGGAGGCACCTCAAGACCAGTAAGCTTGGCAGCATAAACCATTCTATTTTCTGAAAAAGATTGTGGAATGGCTGGAAAAACCGTTTTTTCAAAATCCTTTCGGGCCAAACGATAGAAGGTGATTCCCCAGGATACCGGAACACCTTCCTTGGGTTTGTCATACCGAATGGATTTAAAGGGGATGGCAAATTCAGCATAATAACCATCATCCATTCTTTGCGTGCGTACCCGCCACAAGGCATTCCAGTCCTCATCCCTGTTATTGTCGTTGAAACTCTGTAAATCCAATTGGTTACCATAAGGTGTTGTTTGAAAGGAAACCGCATACTGTTTCGTGTTTTGTGCATCAATTTGAATACCAAAGACATCATTGTCCCCATTGTCAAAGTCACGTCTTAAATCTTGCATTCGAACCCCTTTTTTGCCCATAGAATCTGCTGCGAAAATCCCGAAATAAAGATTTTTGTCATCATACAGCACACGTACCGTGGTAGGATTCTTTATAGGACCGCCTTGAACGGGTTCCACACGAAAGAAATTCGTGACAGATTCTGCTCGATTCCAATCGTTTTCTTCCAATCGTCCATCAATAATCAGATTTCCAATAACTCTGGTCGCTGAAATGCTCACGGGATTTTCTGGTGGCGGAAAGTTGTCAGTCTGATTTATTTGCCCATTGGCAAAAAAATATCCCAAGAGTAAAATGAATACAAGTATTTTTTTCATTTTATCCTTGGTTTAAGATTCCAACTTCCTTCCAATTTTGGGAAATCATAATACCTAAACCAAACAATCCCAACGAAATCAATAAAGCAAATGAAATGGATAGTAGTTGGTCTTGAGACTGATGCACATAATTGAAATTTGGAAGGTTGGGATAATCTTCTTGGGAAAATTCAACATTGTTGTATAAAAAGGGCATAAAATGTTCTCTCCATTCACCCGCAAAAGCAACTACCTGTTTTCTATAGCTTTCATAATCTTGAGTAGATGTCCCTGCCATTTTATTGAGGGATTCTTGAATAATGATAGCGGGAGAAATCCATTTGAGTGCACCTATCCAATCCTGTTGTCGTTGTATTTGCTCCTCATAGGTGTTGACTACGGGCCCCAATTCTTCTTTCAACAGTTTTTGCGATGCCATGTATCGGTGGTAAAAACCGCGTCTTTGTGTAGAATCATTGATGGCATATTCAGGATGGTCTCGAAGGAAATTATCCAGAATTTCATCCTGTTTTTTGGTGGCTTCTGCTTTTAGGATACGCATTTCATTGATCATAAGAGTCCTGGAGGGCATGGGGTAAAGCGTATTGCCCAATTGGTTGAGTACAGAGGGCACCAACAAAACAAAGACCACCCAAAGTCCAAGCAATGCCACCGCATTTTTAGCTGAGCTGCCCACCATCAAATTCACTAAAAAGGCAATAGCAAACCAGAAAAGCATATAGGCCAGTATCAGCCCCAACAGTCCCACAAACGATTGGAATTGTCCAAAGGGATTCATTCCTATGGCCAAAAAGGCGATAGTCAGTGCCAATACCACAATAACAGCTAACCAAAAAAAACGTAATCCCATTTTTTGCAGCAACCAAAGCCGAAGTCCAATGGGCTGTGCTGCCAACAATCTAAGTGAGCCGCTCTCTTTTTCAGAAGAAAGAATATTGTACGAAAAAGCAATGATCAGCAGGGGCAGGAGATATACAAAGACGAAAGCCAAATCAAAACTACCAAAGAGTAACTGTACCGGGCTGGTCATTTCCGTAAAATTGAGGGCAAAATCATCACCACTCACTTTTGGTTTTACGTAATGCGTAAACAGGTCTGCCTGTCCGGTTGCTAAAAAGGCCAGGGGCTGGGGTTCCATTGCCGCAACTCTTGGATGATAATTGCCTACGGCCATGGGACTGGTAGGGATGGTCCAACTGGAAGCGCTCACTTCCAAGCCTCGTTCAACCGAATCCAACAGTTTTAGCATTTTCACATCATCATCCTTTACCTCCTTTTGAGCAGCAGCAATGTCCTTTTTACGTTTCTCTACTTTTTGGGAGCCGTTATAGGTGGCAAAGCCGAACAACAACACCAAAATGATGCTCAACAATTGAATCCACCGACTACGGAGCAACATTTTAAGTTCATATTTAAAATTATAGGATAACATGGTTAGACAGTTTTAGTGGTGAATGATAAAAATGCAAAGGATGCTAGCAGCCAAATACCCAAAAGGCTTAAGTTTGAAGCATTGTTGCCAAGAATAGTATCCAGATTGGGTGGATCATATTCAAATACGGGCAAATCTTTCCAAACACTGGCATCAGCCTGATAACTCCAATCGCCATAGGAAGAATTTTCAGCAAAATTGTCATTCAAAAATTTCTGTGTCGCCACTCGATAGGTTTCAGCAGCATCCGCAAAATCCCATTGGGTTGTGTAGTCCGTATTAGCGATGGCCATGCTTAAAAATCGTGTGGGCAGAAATGGAGAAATAAATGCTAAACTTCGGTATACTTTAGACTGATTTGAATATTGGTTTTTGAGATGGTTATAGTGTTTTAAATAAACCTCAGCTTCGTGTTCCTCTCCTTTTTGCATTCGATATGCATCAAAATTGAAGGGCAATTGATGAAGGCTGTCAACCCCATATTCTTTTAAAACCTGTGCTTCTAAAATTTTGGCTTCTTTGCTCCAGGGGTTGTGCCCATCCAATCCATCTTCTTTGTCCTGCAATACATTGGCTGCAAATTCTTGACGTGTTGGATAGGGGTGTTTGCTTTCCGCGATGTTACTGGCTGCTTTTGGTGCCGCCAAACAGGTAATTATCCAAACACTTAATGAAATCACTAAGGAAATACCAGATTTCTTGGCCAATGATGATATCAACAACACAATATTGATGAAAATGATGTAGTACCCTAGGTAAACCAACATCATCGTCAACAATGCACTCCAATTGAATACACCAAAATCGTTGAGATTGCCTAAAACCAAACCTGCTACAAAAAAGAGCACGGTAGTAATTACAAAAATGGGTGTAAAGAGAGCTGTCCATTTTCCCAACAACCATTTCCAACGAGTAATACCCTGACTTTTAAGGAGTGTCAGTGTTCCCATTTCCCGTTCCTTGGTAAAGCTGTTATATCCCAACAGAATAATGAGCAAGGGGATAATGAACAGCAGAATAAAGTCAGGGGTCAAATCTCCAAAACGTGCCAAACCTGTTTGGTCTGCCGCCGCACTGAACTGAGCCTCGTTTCGGTTATGGGCTTCTAAAAAAATGGAGGTTCCTGCATATTTATCCACGCCTTGGTCCACCAAAGACAATGGATATTTAGGCTTAAAGGCATACGTTCCATAATGTGCTGCGGAATGTGGATTTTTTTCGCCCTGATTGTCCCAAATGGCACGTTCCGTAGTCTTGGCCGCGGCATATTGTTCATTCACATTTTTGTATTGGAGCGCGCTTATCCAAACCGCCATTCCCAAGAGCAAAAGCACAATGAACAATGAAATTCGAACACGGCCTTCCCGAAACAACTCTTTGGTCTCTTTTAAAAAAGTCTTGGAGATCATACTGTTACTTCTTTGTAGTTCATTGTATCCAGATAAACATCCTCAAGCTGATTAAGGGAAATATCTTCCACTACGAACTCCTGCTTCAGTCGCCCATCTTTCATAATACCGATATGGGTTCCGATTTCTTTGGCCCTAAAAAGATCATGGGTTGCCATTAGCGTAGCAACACTCTTTTTTCGCAGATTTTGCAGTAACAGTCCGAATTCATTACTGGCCTTGGGATCTAGACCTGAAGTAGGCTCATCCAATAACAAAACCTTGGCATCTTTGGCCAAAGCAATAGCAATACCCACTTTTTGACGCATACCTTTTGAAAAGGTTGAGATGCGTCTGTTGATGGCTTCCGATTGTAACCCAGATTCTTCCAAAAACTCCTTTAAAGCGGATTGCGATAATTTTTTCCCGGCAATGCCCGAGAAATAATCCAGGTTTTCCAGCGCAGTGAGGTTGGGATATAGCATTAAATTTTCCGGGATATAGGCCAAAAACTGTTTGGTGGCTTTCGGATTCTCCTGTACATTTAATTGGTTGATGAACGCACTACCCGAAGTGGGTTGAACAAAGCCCAGTAGTAAGTTTATGGTAGTTGTTTTTCCTGCTCCGTTAGCACCGAGCAAACAATAGATTTCTCCTTGTTGAATGTTTAGGTTCAATTGGTCCAATGCAACATGCTCACCATATTGCTTGGTTAGATTATTGGTATTAATCATGAGATTATACTTTGAGTTAGATATACAAAAACACCTCAAAACAGGTTTGAGTGATTATCAAATGGTAACCGGTTTTGACCTATAGGTCAAAAAATGTAAAAAAGGAATTACAAGTGTGGGGTAGGAGGGCCTCTGAGAAAATGCCCTAGCGCTATTGAAGACGGGTATAAGTCCTCGAATCTAACAGCAATAAATAAAAAAGGGATAAAATAAAAAGGGTATCCAATACTGAATTCAATGTGTCCAGTTTTGGATATAAAGTGGGTGCAAAGGTCGCAACTGGTTGTGCCCGTATGGACCTGCTCTTTTGTGGTATTATTCGTGGTTTCGGTATGGTTATCCGAATGATTGGTAATGATGTGGTGCGCATAAAAAGGGAATTGCGACAACCAAATGGCTGCCAGCAATACCCTTAGTACAGTATGCCTTAGATCAAGGGCATTATGTGTCTTTTTTCTACGCACGCTAATGAACCATTATTAAAAATTACTCTATGGTCACGTCAAATGTTTGTGTAATGTCTGTTTCACCGCCTGCTCCTGCCAAAGTTCCATCATTGGGTTTTGTTGGCTCATGTCTAAGGGTTACCGTGAATGTTCCAGTGCTTGCATCCGTAGTGGTCAATGTAAAGAGGATTCCAACAGGGTTGTTAGTTGTAAAATTTTCCCCTGTTTCACCAGATACGTAGTCAGATTCTTCGTCAGCATAAGCAGTACTAGCATTTAAACCACCACCAGTAGTAAAAATGAATTGGTGTTCATCGGCCTCCGCTTCAATTTCCTCATTTACATTTTCCGAAGGAGTTTCAGTCTCATTCAGCAAGCTTACAGTACCGCTATAAGTTGTATTTGTGGCAAGAACAATATCATCTGGTGTAATTACGGGTGCATTGGGACCGTCCCCGTCCAAATCCCTGGATACGAAAGTAACGGTTGTGCCACCACCCTGAGGAATTAAAGTTATTGTCATTGTGGTTATGGTTTCTTCCTCATTAACTTCCTCAGGAGTTTCATCGTCATTGGAGCATGAAGCCATAAAAAGACCTGTTGCAAATAGTAGTGATAAAATTTTGATAGTTTTCATGATGTAATCAATTTTAAGATTTAGTATATAAAAGGTTAATAATTCAATTTTAGTTGTAGGCTGAAATTTCTCCCCAGATCATCAGCAAAAAACCGCTGTCTGTTCAAATAGTCCCTGTAATTGGTGTCCAAAAGGTTTGTTATGTTCAAGGCAGTGGTCAATCGGGTTTTGCCTCCCAATGAAAACTCCATTTGTGAGCCCAAGCTCAAAAGATGGTATGCTCCTGGGGCAGTATTGATTTCCAGAAGCACCTCTTCTTGTTGTTCCGGTGAAAAAACAAAAATGTTTTCAGGGGTTTCATTTTGTTCAAAAACATACGTACTGGTCAAAAAGACCTCAAAGTTGTTCCAGTCTGTCTTGGTGTAGGTGATTCTGTTTCTAAAGTTGGCCGCAGGTATGTTGATCAAGGCGGATTCGTTTTCAACATCTTTTCCCTTAACCAGTGAAAACCTGTGGTCCGTTCTTAGATTGTTTGTCCAATCGGTATGGGCATTAACGTCCAATCCCAAAAGTCTGGCATCAGTTTGCCTATATTCCCACACTGGAAAAGCCCCTCTTATTGTAAATTCTACATCAGCGGGCTCCAAAAGGATAAAATCTGAAATCCAATTGACATACGGTTCAATGGTTAGGCCCCAATGTTTAAATTCTTTGTGGTACGTAGTGGTAAATTTATGTGAGGTTTCACTATCTATTCGCAAATCTCCAAGCTCTATCCGTGCTGCTGAGTGGTGTAGTCCGTCACTGAACAATTCAGATGGATTTGGGGCTCTCTGGGCCAGTGCGTAGTTAAACTTGAGATTTGACCCGTCCACCAAAAAATAGCTCAATCCTGTGGTTGCCGAAAAATTATGATAGTCAAAAACTGGATTCACCAACAAATCAGTGCCACGATCTTCAATAATCAAATCTTGGAATTCTGTATCATATCCTCGTTCTTCCCATCTGCTGGTTCTATAGAACTTTTTTGCATCAACCCTGGTAAAATCATAACGGAAGCCCGCCTCCACCAGTAATCTGTCGGTTGCTTTGTATTCACCCGTAATAAAGGCGCCTAAATCATATTTATTGTAATCTGGAATCAGCCGTCTTACCCCAGTTTCAGGGTTTGCAAAATTATCTTGATATCTTCCCAATAGACCCGCTTGAATGTTGTACTCTTGTTTGGCATCCCATGTGAAATCGGTGGATAGGGTATGAGTGGTCAAGTCCAAATCAATGGAAGCGCGATCATCACTTTCTCCACGCCGAATATCAAATTCAAACCTTCTATTTTTTTGGAAATCATATTGGAAATTCCATTTTCCAAGTCCTTCAAAACGTTTGTAGTATCGAAGCTTACCCAAATGGTGCTTCACTTTTTGTCGTGGGTTTTGTAAATCGTATGTGAAAGGTCTAATAATTGAAGGCTCCCCGCTATTGATACTGCGTATCAAATCATCCACATTGCCAATGTGTGAAGCTCTTAAAACGGCAATTTCAGTATCGAAATACGAATATCTGGCATCCCATCCCCAGGTAAACTCATTTTTCCCGAATTTTAGGGACGCACCCATTTCCTGTATTCCAGTGTTGGACAATATATAATCTGGTGCTTCATGGTCTCCCAAGCGTTTGTAGGAACCTTGAGCCTTAACAAACCATCCTCCACCAAAAGCGCGGGTCAACTCAGAATTGAAATTTCCACCCCTGCCATTTGACATTCCGGTCACTTGCGTTTTTCCAAACAGGGTGTCCTTAGCGGGAACCCTTGCTTGTTCCATAATAATAACCCCTCCAATGGCGTCCCCGCCATATTGTAACGCTGATGCTCCCTTGATCAGTGAAATGGAGCCTGCTGAATTGATGTCGATATTTGGCGCATGCTCCGCACCCCATTCCATGTCCTGCATCCGAACACCGTCATTTAGGATAAGAACTCGACTTCCGGTGAGTCCATGAATGGTTGGCTTTACTATATTGGCGCCCGTATTCAGTGATGATACTCCACCCAACTCTTTTAGGGCGTCGCCTAAATTTCCTGCGCTATACAGCTCTAGGGTCTTTAACTTTAACTGCTCTTCTTGTGCGGTTTTTGTTTTGTTTTTGATGGCATCACCAACAACGTTAACCTCATCTAATTCCTCAAGGTGATGTTCCAGCTTAATATCAAGGTTTGTGGTTCCACGTATCTCAACATCCATTAGTACAGTGGTACACTCTGGGTGCGAAACCTCAATGAGATATTTTCCTGGGCAAAGATTTCCAATTGAAAACATTCCAGATGAATCGGTAGTGGCCATTCTTGAGCTTTCGACGATTAAAATACTAGCGTTGTTTAGTTCAATTTTGCTGTGATAGTCAACCACTTGGCCTTTTAAAGTTGCATTGCAATCTTGGGCAACCATAAAAAGATGCGACATCATCACGAAGCTTATAAAAAGCAGTGCTTTCATTATCAAAAAATAAAAGTTAAAGGTCTATTTTTCCCTATGGAAACTGCGGGGCGGTGTACTTAGGCCTTATGGCGTGGGGGAGGCCTTGAGAAATAGAATAAATTACAAGACTGGCCATTGAATTGTTCAACAATACTTAATTGTTGTGCATTATCTGTAAAATACAGATTTACAACTACTTGTATGTCCTCTGGGGCGTCAAAATCTGAAGCTTGACTGACCAGTGCCAAATAGCAATCATTACAGTTTTCAATGGTATCGGAATCACAATCTTGGTGGGAATAGATATGAAAAGCGGACACCTTGACCAACATCAGGGTTAGAATCACAAGAAGTCCAACAAATCTCTTCATTCTACAAGTTGAAGCACAAATCTAATCAATTTACAGAAAAGCGTAGTGTTAAGAAAACCATAAACTACCGAAAGAGGAAGCCTAGTCCCATGCGTTTCAACATCTTTTGCTCAAATGCCCAAAAGAACTTGTATTGCCCAAACAACCATCCGACAACAATCAAAATAACTTGGTAAATAGGAAATATTAAGAGTATTCTAGCAGTCCAATACACAAAGCCATTGACAGTATTTCTTCCCAGCCCAATCCATTCAGTGAGGGGAGCGGCCAATTTTCCTGAAAGACTTCCCGTGATGGCAAAGACGATGAAAATGGCAATCATTTCCCATTTATGGGTGACCTTCCATTTGTTTTCCAACTTTTTAAAACACCACATAAAAAACCGGATAAGGAAAAAATAAAGGGCTATACCGATTACGGGAACCAAAACCCATTCCCAAACAGTATTGTTGAATTGAAATAGGTGTAACAGTCTTCGGGCAAACATATATGAAGTGGCAATAACCATGACAGAGCCCAAAAAGGGATGTATGAGTTGCCAGTTTTTAGAGATTTCCCAGCGCTTTTTTATTTTCTGCATTGGCTAAAGTATTCCGATGCAAAATTACATTATTATATTCTAGGGATAAAGGGACCCAATCGTTGATTGTATTTTCTTTGGAAATAAATGAAGTAATTGTAGAGTTTGTAATTTACTTCGTAACCATAGTCGATGTTTTGATCGTAGTTGATGGGCATTTGGTACAGATCAGGATTATAGATAAGAGGTTGTGTTGCTCTTATATTCCAGTTGGTCACCATAATGGCATTCCTATTTTCCAAAAAACTTTGGGAATAATACCCTTCTGGCCTGGCGATGCTGTTCAACCAGGTAAAAAAGCCAGGGTCAATGATGATAATCTCATACTCGGTTTCTTCATCTTTGATTTCCACTTGCTGTCCATCATCGGAATTAAAAGCAGCTTGTTCCTCTTTTGAAATGTCTAAAACCTCCTTTTGTGCTGTGCATGAGAGCAAAAGCGAAAAGACTATCAGTAAGGGTAAAATTCTCTTTTTCATAAATTTAAGATACAAAAAAAGCCATTTGAATTTTCAAATGGCTTTGTTAAATAACGTTAAGGTTCAATGAGTGGTTATTTTCCAAAAAGCCCGCCCAGAACACCACCGAGACCACTTTTTTTCCGACCTCCACCATTTAAAACCATTCCTGCAAGATCATCGATAACGCTGCCGTCACCATCAGAATCCAAAAATGTCTCAATGAGTGATTGTTGTTTGTTTGCGGTTTTGGTTCCACCCATTAGTCCGCCAAGAAGTCCACTCAACGCATCTGGATTTGACACTTTTTGTTGACGGGTCTGTTGCCCTAAATATCCCAAAAGAATGGGGGCGGCTATTTTAAGTATTTGGGAAATACTCCCGGCATCAATTCCAGACTTACTGCTTAATGCGTTTTCCACTTGCGGCTGCTTGGAGCCAAAAACATGACCCAAAATTCCTGCTCCATCATCCATCACAGCTTTATCAACCCCACCTCCAAAAAGACCACCGAGGTCGTTTAAAATGCTACCATCATGTTTAGAGGAAAGTGCATTCATAAGTCCTTCAGCCCCTCCTGGAGTAGAAGCATTCTTTTTCATGGCTCCCATTAAAAGGGGCATGGCCATGCTCAGAACTTCTGCTGTTTTGTTTTCAGGTGCACCCGTTTGATTGGAAACACCGCTTACTAGTTGTCTGCCCACAGGGCTATTGAGTAAATCCATTAATCCAGACATATGCGAATAGTGTTAAGGTTAGAAGGGCAATGTACAAAAAAGTGGCCCTATTCCACTTACAACCGATTTATTTTAGCAGTTTAATAACCTGGTCGGCCAATTCCAGACCTATGCGTTCTTGGGCTTCTAGAGTGGATGCTCCAATGTGGGGCGTAAGCGATATTTTGGGATGCATTAATATTTTGATCTCTGGCGTTGGTTCTGATTCATACACATCCAAGCCCGCAAACGCAATTTTATTGTTATCCAATGCGTCCACTAGGGCTACTTCATCCAAAACACCCCCACGGGAGGTATTGATGATTCCTGCACCTTGTTTCATCTGGGCCAACTCCTTTTTGCCGATTACATATCCGTTTTGTGCTGGGACATGCAAACTAATAAAGTCGGAATCTTGGAGCACTGTTTTTAAATCACTGTTCACCAATTTGAATTCCACTGATTGTCCATCAAAAAATGAAACGGTCAGTGTTTCCTTTTCAACATGATGGTCATTCAACAAAACTTTCATCCCTAGTGACAGGGCCATTTTAGCCGTGGCTTGTCCTATGGTGCCAAAACCAATGATTCCCAAAGTTTTCCCCTTCAATTCTCTCCCGTTGGCATAGCTTTTCTTCAATTGCTTGAATTGGCTATCACCTTCAAGGGGCATATCTCGATTAGCACTGTGTAAAAACCGAACGCCCGTTAGCAAATGGGCAAAAACCAATTCAGTTACAGATTCCGCGGAAGCATCAGGTGTATGGATGACATGGATTCCTTTGGATTTTGCATGATCTACATCTATATTATCCAAACCCACGCCCCCACGACCAATCAATTTAAGCTTTGGACAAGCATTGATCAACTCTTTTTTAACCTCGGTAGCACTTCTTACCAACAATGCATCAACGTTGTTTTTATTGATGAAATTGACCAGCTGCTCTTGGGCAACCCGAGTAGTGATTACTTCATAGTCAGCTTTTTCCAAAGCATCAATCCCCAATTGGGCCAATCCGTCGTTTGCTAATACAACTTTCATAAGTTTTCGGTCTAAAAATAACATAGGATGTCAACTGAAATCAGAAATCAGCCTTCTGACATCTGATAACTGATAACTGATAACTGATAACTGATAACAAACCTATCCTTTCTTTTCCAGTTCACTCATAATATCCACCAAAACCCCAACACTTTCAACTGGTAGTGCATTGTACATGGAAGCACGGTATCCGCCAACAGACCTGTGACCATTGATCCCGCTGATACCAGCCTCTTTGCACATTTGATCAAACGTATCTTTGAGTGCATCATCAGTGATGTTGAATGTAGCGTTCATTATGGAACGGTCTTCTTTGGCAGCATAACCGGAAAAAACTGGATTCAATTCAATTTCGGAGTAAATAAGATTGGCTTTACGTTCGTTGATTTCCTCAATAGCGGAAATTCCTCCCAAATCTTTTAACCATTGCATGGTGAGCATGGAAACATACACGGCAAAGACCGGAGGTGTGTTGAACATGCTGTCTTTGCTCACATGGACGGAATAATCCAACATGGATGGAATTTTTCGGGAAACCTTGCCTAAGATATCTTCCTTGACCACAACCAATGTGGTTCCAGCAGGACCCATATTTTTTTGGGCTCCGGCATAAATCAAATCAAATTTGGAAAAATCGAGCTGTCTTGAGAAAATATCAGAGCTCATATCGCACACCAACGGTACATCCGTTTCTGGAAATTTTCTAATCTGCGTTCCAAAAATGGTGTTGTTGGAGGTAAGGTGTAGATAATCTAAATCAGAAGGTACCTTGTACCCTTTTGGAATATGGTTGAAGTTTTGCTCTTGCGATGAGGCCACTTCTACAATCTCACCGAACAATCGGGCTTCCTTAATCGCTTTTTGGCTCCACGTTCCGGTGTTTACATACCCCGCTTTTTTCTCCAAAAGATTGTATGCGGCCATTAAAAACTGCATACTGGCTCCACCTTGAAGAAATATGGCCTGATATCCTTTTCCCTCCAATCCCAAAAGTTCAAGCGCAAGGGAGCGCGCCTTCTCCATAATGGCTACAAATTCCTTGCTTCGGTGAGATATTTCAATGAGTGATAAACCAATACCGTCCAATTCCAGAACGGCTTCAGAGGCCTTTTGCATTACCTCTTGGGGCAAAATACAGGGGCCGGGGCTAAAATTGTGCTTTTTCATTTGCTAGGTTTGAGCGGATAAAGGTCTTAAAAAAACTTGGATCTAAAAACGATTCAAACCAAAGGTTCTATCCTAAAGTTCGAGTAAAAACTCCAGGGTGTCCACCCCATCGGCGTAGTCGTTGAGATTGGGCTTCTGTGTTTCCCCAAAGGGAACATCATCCGTGTTTTTTCGTTTTGAAACCACACATTGGATTTGCAACTCATTTTCCGCAAGATATTTACGTAATGCTTCTTCCGATTCATAATAAGAGTAAAAGAGCGCCGCAATAGGAGAAGCAAAACCTTCATCTTCTTTCAAAATTAAAAACCCGTTATCCCGAATTTGAAAATCGCTCATCAAGTACACTGCCTTATTGTAATCATAGTTATTGGCATATTTATGTTGGTTGATGATATCACTGAACTTAAAAATTGCAGTAAAGAACGGTTCAAAATCGTAGTCAGATGGTACATAAATTTTGGAGACGTTGCGGCAACCCAACCCATAATACCTAAAAATATCTTCGCCCAGAGCCTGTAGTTCTTCCTGGGTCTCATCACCAGTAAGCACCGCCACGGAATTCCTGTTCTTGCGAATGATATTGGGCTTTTTCCCAAAATAATATTCAAAATAACGACTGGTGTTGTTACTTCCCGTTGCAATGACTGCATCAAAACCTTCCAGTTTTCCTTCAGTGAATTCAATCCGCTCTGCCAATAACGGCTCATGCCTTATGAGATATTTGGCAAGGAAGGGCAGTAAAACCTTGTCATTGGAAGAAAGCTTGGCCAAAACCTTGTTTCCGGAACATAAAACGCACAGAAAATCATGGAATCCCACCATGGGAATATTTCCTGCCATTACAATACCGATGGTCTTAGGGGTTTCTTCATTTTTAAGTGTGTATTCGGACAGCCAAGCAGTAAGGTGCTCTTCAGTCAATAAATCACCCCATTGTTTTAGTGCAAAAAGAATGTTTTCTCGCGTAAACCATCCATTCTGGTGTTGGGCTTGGGTAATGACCATCTCAAATTTTGAATGGGTATCGGATGGGTCTTCATAAGAATTTTCACAAAAATCCGTTAGATAATTTCCAAGTTTAACAAAAGCTTCCAATATTGGGAGATGAACGGTCATTATATTTGTATACTAATTTGGTAGGGTTTATTTTTGCCAAAAGTAAGCATGCTGATATAATTCGGCACAATAGAAAAAGAAAATTATGGCGATTATCATAACTGATGAATGTATAAACTGTGGTGCTTGTGAGCCAGAATGCCCAAACACCGCAATTTATGAAGGAGCGGATGAATGGAGGTATAGTGATGGTACTTCCTTGACGGGTGATGTTGTATTGCCCAGCGGAAAAGCTGTGAATGCAGATGATGTTCAGGAACCCATTAGCGATGAAATCTACTATATCGCTCCCGATAAGTGTACAGAATGTATGGGCTTCCATGAAGAGCCTCAATGTGCCGCGGTTTGTCCCGTGGATTGTTGCGTTCCTGATGAAGACCGTGTAGAAAGTGAAGAAGTACTTTTGGGCAAGCAGAAGTTCATGCACCCAGACGGATAAGCAATAAAAAATTCAATATTTTAGCCCCGAACGTGTTGTCGGGGTTTTTTTATGAAAAAAGAAAAAGCATACAATGGTTTTTGGAAACAGCTGGGCTGTATTCTTTCCCTGATCGCGATTCTAGGTATTGCCGCTGTGTTTATTATTGGGCTCTACCTTTTGATTCAAGGATTTTAGATTTCCAAAACAAAACTTCAACTTATATTTGCAGCCGGAATTCAGACCTCAGACTTCAGATGTCTGAAATCTGATAGCTGAGACCTAAAGAAAAAGCCAATGAAAGCCGGTATTGTAGGATTGCCCAATGTAGGAAAATCGACTTTGTTCAATTGTTTGTCCAACGCAAAGGCACAGAGTGCCAATTTCCCTTTTTGTACCATTGAACCCAATATTGGGGTGGTAAATGTCCCTGATTCCCGTTTGGAAAAGTTAGAGGAGTTGGTGAATCCAGAACGTGTGGTTCCCGCCACGGTTGAGATTGTTGATATTGCCGGTTTGGTAAAGGGTGCCAGCAAAGGAGAGGGGCTTGGCAACCAGTTTTTGGGAAATATCCGGGAAACCGATGCCATTCTTCATGTGCTACGTTGTTTTGACAATGACAATATTGTACACGTTGATGGTTCCGTAGATCCCATCCGTGATAAGGAGACCATCGACATGGAACTCCAATTAAAGGATTTGGAAAGCGTTGAGAAAAAATTGGACAAGGTAAAACGTGCCGCTAAAACTGGAAATAAAGAGGCTCAAAAAGAAGAGGGTGTGCTGAATGCCTTAAAAGAAGGGTTGGAAGCTGGAACTTCAGTACGTGCCATACCATTTAGTGATGATGACAGAGCCGAGTATGTAAAACCCATGCAATTGATTACTGACAAACCCGTGATGTACGTCTGTAATGTGGATGAAGAAGCGGCTGCCAGCGGAAATGCCTATGTTGAAAAAGTAAAAGAAGCTGTGGCCAACGAGAATGCCGAGGTCATCTTTTTGGCGGTAGGTACCGAAGCCGATATTACCGAACTGGAAACTTACGAAGAACGTCAGTTGTTTTTGGAAGATTTAGGACTTTCAGAGCCCGGTTCTGCCAAATTGATTCGCGGTGCGTACAAATTATTGGATTTGGAAACCTATTTCACCGCCGGAGTTAAGGAAGTCCGCGCGTGGACCATTCCCGTTGGGGCCACTGCACCGCAGGCAGCTGGCGTTATCCACACCGATTTTGAAAAAGGATTTATCCGCGCCGAGGTCATCGCTTATGATGACTACATTAAATATGGTAGCGAGGCCAAGGTAAAGGAAGCCGGCCGTATGCGGGTAGAAGGCAAGGAGTACATCGTTAAAGACGGTGATGTCATGCATTTTAGGTTTAATGTCTAGCCTCTGGGCATTGTAATTCCCACTTTTCAAAAAATTCTTTAAATATCCCTTGAAGTAGCTTTGCCTTATGTCAACAAAAGGCTTGGGAATTTTATACGGTATCCTTGGGGTAGTGCTGTTCTCCTCAAAGGCGGTCATGGTAAAATTGGCCTACCAATATCAGGTGGAGACTCTGGACCTGCTTATGTTTCGGATGTTCCTCTCCCTGCCATTCTATATTCTTATTCTTTTTCTTATCCGAAAGAAGCGACCCTCAGTTAACATAGAAACCAAGGATTATTTATGGTTGCTCGCTTTTGGGTTTGTGGGCTACTATTTGGCCAGCTATTTTGACTTTTTGGGGCTCAATTACATTAAAGCTGGGTTGGAACGTATCATTTTATTCGTCTATCCCACGATTGTTGTGTTTTTGAGTTGGTTGTTTTTCAGGGAGAGAATCACCAAAGTCCAAACCACGGCCATCGTCATTACCTATATTGGTGTGGTTGTCACCTTTTGGAACGAATTGGAAATTGTAGGAAATGAAGCTTTGGTCGGAGGCTTTTTGGTTTTGCTGAGCGCCATTACGTATGCTTCGTATTTGGTGGGCAGCGGTTGGTTGATTCCAAAGTTTGGCGTGCTTCGATTTACCTGCTACGCCATGATTGTTTCCACCATTTGCATTCTGATTCATTATGTGTTTTCTGGCGATTGGGATTTGTTCCAATATCCGTTACCGGTGTATGGGTATGGATTCGCCATGGCTATTTTTGCCACGTTGATTCCCTCATTTCTGGTTTCCGCTTCCATTGAACGACTGGGCGCTTCCAACTTTTCCATTTTGGGGAGTTTGGGACCTGTATCCACCATTTTATTGGCGTATGTTTTTCTTGCTGAAAAACTCACCTATTGGCAATTATTTGGAATGTTGATTGTGATTTTCGGGGTAACCTATCTCTCGCTCAATCGAAAAAGAAAGGCCTTGCGGTGATTGCTATTAACAATCACACCCTTTTCTTTGTTGATTACTTTCTGCCGCCAATACTTTTATTTTTGCTCCGAAATTTTATATTGCAAGGATTAACCCTTAACTCATGTCACAAACCCAGTATACCGAGGATAACATTCGTTCCCTGGATTGGAAGGAGCATATTCGTATGCGCCCAGGGATGTACATTGGAAAATTGGGCGATGGTTCCTCCGCAGATGATGGTATTTACATCCTCCTCAAAGAAGTCATTGACAACTGTATCGATGAATTTGTCATGGGCGCCGGGAAGACCATCGAAATCAATATTAAGGATAATACCGTTCATGTGCGTGATTTTGGTCGAGGCATCCCACTGGGAAAAGTGGTGGACGTGGTCTCCAAAATGAACACCGGCGGTAAGTACGATACACGAGCCTTTAAAAAATCGGTGGGATTAAATGGAGTAGGGACTAAGGCCGTAAATGCACTGTCCACTTATTTCCGGGTGGAGTCCACACGGGATGGGCAATCCAAATCCGCAGAATTTGAAACCGGCAACCTCACTAACGAAGAATTGCTGGAGGAAACATCGAGACGAAGGGGAACCAAGGTGAGTTTCATTCCCGACGAGTCCATTTTCAAAAAATACAAATACCGAAATGAGTATGTGGAACGCATGCTCAAAAACTACGTTTACCTAAATCCGGGGTTGACCATTGTATTTAATGGTGAAAAATTCCATTCAGAGAATGGGTTGAAGGATTTGTTGGAGGACAACAATAATGAGGAAGATTTTTTGTATTCCATCATTCACCTAAAAGGAGATGACATTGAGGTCGCCATGACCCACAGCAGAACCCAATACAGTGAAGAGTACCATTCCTTTGTAAATGGGCAACACACCACGCAGGGCGGAACGCATCAATCTGCTTTTCGGGAAGCTGTGGTAAAGACCATTCGCGATTTCTACGGAAAGAATTATGACGCTTCAGATGTAAGAAAGTCAATCATTTCCGCCATCTCAATTAAAGTAATGGAGCCTGTTTTTGAGAGCCAGACCAAGACCAAGTTGGGCTCAACGGATATGGGGGGAAACCTGCCCACAGTGCGTACCTACATCAATGATTTCGTGGGTACCCAACTGGACAATTACCTGCACAAAAATCCAAAAACCGCCGAAGCGCTTCAACGCAAAATTGTTCAGGCCGAAAAAGAACGAAAGGAACTTTCTGGCATTCGAAAGTTGGCAAGGGAACGGGCCAAGAAAGCAAGCCTTCACAATAAAAAATTACGAGATTGCCGAGTGCACCTGCAGGACATGAAAAATGACCGAAGGTTGGAAACCACGCTGTTCATTACGGAGGGAGATTCCGCATCCGGCTCCATTACAAAGTCACGAGATGTAAATACACAGGCTGTTTTTAGTCTTCGGGGCAAACCGTTGAATTCATACGGTATGTCCAAAAAGATTGTGTACGAAAATGAGGAGTTCAACTTGCTTCAGGCAGCTTTGAACATTGAGGAATCCATGGAGGATTTACGGTATAATAATATTGTAATCGCTACCGATGCAGATGTGGATGGAATGCACATCCGATTGTTGTTGATTACCTTTTTCCTTCAATTTTTCCCAGAATTGATCAAGGAAAATCATTTGTATATTCTTCAAACTCCACTCTTTAGAGTGCGCAATAAAAAAGAGACCATTTATTGTTATAGCGAGGAGGAGAAACGCAATGCCATTGAAAAGTTGACAGGAAAGCCAGAGATAACCCGTTTTAAGGGATTGGGTGAGATTTCTCCAGATGAGTTCCAACATTTTATCGGAGATGATATTCGATTGGAACCTGTAATGTTGGACAAGGCCATGAGCATAGATAGTCTGTTGCAGTTCTATATGGGGAAAAATACTCCAGACCGACAAGAATTTATCATAAATAACCTTAAAGTTGAACTTGATTTGGTTGAGGAAAACCAACTATAAACCTATTAAATGCACGCCCTTCTAGATGGAAGAGAACGAAGAACTGAATGATGAAGGTTTGGAAAACCAAGACAATTCCCAAGATAGCCTGGTCAAGGTTACGGGGATGTACAAGGATTGGTTTTTAGACTACGCTTCCTACGTGATTTTGGAGCGGGCCGTTCCCGCTATTGAAGACGGATTCAAGCCCGTACAGCGAAGAATCATGCACTCGCTCAAGGAATTGGATGATGGTCGCTACAACAAAGTGGCCAACGTAGTCGGGCATACCATGCAGTACCATCCACATGGTGATGCCAGTATTGCCGATGCCATGGTACAGATTGGGCAAAAAGATCTTCTTATAGATACCCAAGGAAACTGGGGGAATATTCTAACCGGTGATGGCGCTGCAGCACCCCGTTACATAGAGGCACGACTTTCAAAATTTGGTTTGGAAGTAGTCTATAGCCCAAAAATCACGGACTGGCAGTTGTCCTATGATGGAAGAAAAAAGGAGCCTGTAAACTTACCGGTAAAATTTCCATTGTTGTTGGCCCAAGGTGCGGAAGGTATTGCCGTTGGATTGTCCACTAAAATTTTGCCACACAATTTTATTGAGTTAATAGATGCTTCCATCAAACACCTAAAAGGGCAACGTTTTAAACTGTATCCCGATTTTCCTACGGCTGGCATCATTGATGTGACTAACTATAATGATGGTCTACGTGGTGGAAAGGTGCGAGTTAGAGCAAAGATTTCAACACTGGACAAGAACACCTTAGTAATCAATGAGATACCTTACGGAACCAACACCTCTTCTTTAATTGATTCCATTCTTAAAGCCAATGATAAGGGCAAGATTAAAATCAAAAAAATAGAGGACAACACGGCGGCTGAAGTTGAGATTTTGGTGCATCTGCCCCCCAACATTTCGCCAGACAAAACCATTGATGCCTTGTATGCCTTTACGGCCTGCGAATCGTCCATTTCACCATTGGGTTGTATCATTGAAGACAATAAGCCCTTGTTTATTGGCGTGACCGAAATGTTGCAACGCTCCACGGACAATACAGTGGAATTGCTAAAGGCTGAATTGGAGATTCAATTGGGAGAATTGGAAGAACAATGGCACTTTGCTTCATTGGAGCGGATTTTCATCGAGAACAGAATCTACCGCGATATTGAGGAAGAGGAAACTTGGGAAGGTGTCATCGCGGCAATCGATAAAGGTTTGAAACCCTTCACCCAAAACCTAAAGCGTGCCGTTACCGAAGAAGATATTGTACGTCTAACGGAAATCCGTATCAAACGAATTTCAAAGTTTGATTTAGAAAAGGCACAGCAACTTATTGAAAGTTTGGATGAAAGAATCGCCCAGACCAAACATCATTTGGCACATTTGGTGGAGTTTGCCATTGACTATTTTAAGGAACTCAAAAAGAAATATGGCGCAGGTAGGGAGCGAAAATCCGAAATCCGAATTTTTGATGACATCGAGGCGACCAAAGTGGTCATCCGAAACACCAAACTCTATGTCAACCGTGAGGAAGGTTTTATTGGAACTTCCCTAAAAAGGGACGAATACGTTACGGATTGCAGCGACATAGATGACATCATCGTGTTTACCCAAAAAGGGGAAATGATGGTGACCAAAGTGGACTCCAAGGTGTTTATTGGAAAAAATATCATCCACGTTGCCGTTTTCAAGAAAAAGGACAAGCGTACCGTTTATAATATGATTTATAAGGACGGCAAGGGCGGTCCAAGCTACATAAAGCGATTTAATGTAACCAGTATCACCCGGGATAAAATCTACCCGCTTGCTGGTGACAAAGCTTCGGCTGAAGTACTATATTTTTCCGCCAATCCCAATGGTGAAGCTGAGGTTGTTACCGTTTTGCTACGTCAATCGGGTAGCATCAAAAAATTAAAATGGGATTTGGATTTTGCAGATGTCCTCATTAAAGGAAGAGCTTCAAAAGGAAATCTGGTTACCAAATATACCGTGAAGCGCATCGAACTCAAAGAAAAGGGTGTCTCCACATTAAAGCCTAGAAAAATTTGGTTTGATGATGTGGTAAACCGACTCAATGTGGATGGAAGGGGAGAGTTGCTTGGAGAATTCAAAGGTGACGACCTCTTGTTGGTAATTGACCAGAAAGGAATTGTAAAAACCATTGCGCCGGATTTATTGACCCGTTTCAATGAAGATATGATCGTGTTGGAGAAATGGAATCCAAAGAAACCGATTTCCGTGGTACATTATGAAGGCGAAAAAGAGCGTTATTACCTCAAGCGCTTTTTGGTGGAAAACCCAAATAAGGAAGAATTGGTGATTTCGGAGCACCCAAAATCATTTATGGAATTGGTATCTACCGATTGGCGACCGGTCCTAGAAATTGAATTCATAAAACCACGAGGCAAAGACGCAAAGCCCAACATGGAAGTTGATGTTGAAGACTTTATCAGCATAAAAGGCATAAAAGCCATTGGAAATCAGCTAACTGCGGAAAAAGTAAAAAATATAAATGTATTGGATTCCTTGCCCTTTGAGGAGCCTGAAGAACAAACAGCGGAAGATATGGAAGTTATCGATGAAGAAAGTATAGATGTTCCCAATACTGATATTGAATCAAAAGATGAAGGTTCTGACCAAACCTCTTTGTTTTAATGCTTTTTCTGCCTATTTTGTCGCAATTGTGTTACACACACCAAAACCACATTTCTTAAAACCTCTTTATGGATTTTACAAACCCGCTGGTCTATGGCGTACCAGTTTTTATTGCCTTCATACTATTCGAGCTTACCTACAGCAAAACACATGGAGATGATCACCTCTACGAATGGAAGGATTTAGCTGCTAGCGGTTTTATGGGGATTGGATCCGCCATTTTGGGTCCATTGTTCAAAGTTGCGTTTGCCATTCTCTTTTTTGAGACGGTATATGAACTCTGCAATCCCATGGTTGATGGTGTTAGGCAAAATTTTCTGGGGTACGAATCCTTCGGATATGCTTGGTACGTTTGGTTGCTCTGCCAATTGGCGGATGATTTCACCTACTATTGGTTTCACAGAGCCAATCATGAAATCCGCTTACTGTGGGCCGCCCACATTGTACACCACTCTTCGGACAATTTTAATTTAGGGACAGCGATTCGGAACGGTTGGTTCACCATTTTGTACAAACCTTTCTTTTATGCTTGGATGGTTGCCATTGGATTTCCTCCGGAAATGGTAGTGGTATGCTTGGGGATTGAAGCCTTATGGCAATTTCAGTTGCACTCCCAATATGTTCCAAAATTGGGATTCTTGGAAAAGATTTTCAACACCCACACTATGCATCAGGTACACCATGCCCAAAATGTGGAATATTTAGATAAAAACCACGGCGGATTCTTAAATATATTTGATAAAATGTTCGGGACATGGAAAGAGCTTGATGATGACATCGATGTAAAATATGGGGTCATCCATTCTCCAAATTCATATAACCCCATGGTTATTCTAACACATGAATTCAAGGATATTTGGAACGATGTAAAAAAGGTGGATAAACTATCCCATAAGCTCATGTACATCTTTGGCCCTCCAGGATGGAGCCACGATGGCAGCACCATGACTGTAAAACAACAACAAAAGCTCTTTAAGGAATATAAAGAGTCCCACCCCGAATTGATTTATCAAAGACCCAATTGATTGAGCAGTTAAAATCTCTTGTTTGAGGCTCAAATAAAACCCCAATCAGTCAGCTATTTTGTAAGCGGTTCCTTTGAATTTCCGATTGTCGCCAATAGCACCGTATTCAAATGTGTACGAAGAATCTGTGGTAGTCAATATTTTAATGTGGATTGATTTTTCCTCAGACTTATTTTTTGGATGCATGTTCTTCAGTACATATTCACAATCATTGATCCAACGCACTGAAGAAGTATCGCGCTTTCCTTCAAAATAATCCACCTCTGTTTCCAATGTTCTATGAAATGTGGTTTCTTTTTCTTCACCATTTACTACGGCCGTAAAAGAAAATTTACCGGTTTTAAAGTCTGCACAGTTACGCTCTGGGGGCTTTTTGCACGAAAAAACAAGAACTGCCAAGATTACGAAAAGAAATTGTTTTACCATAACAGCAAAGTAACGGAAAGATGGTAAAAGCATCAATCATTTTTTGATTTGAATGTGGTAAAAGTTCCATCTGGATAAAAAAATACAATTTTATCGGGTTCATCTTTTTCTTTTATCGGTCTTGATATGGAATTGGCAGGTTCTTCCCTGGAAGTTTCAGTCTTTTCCATTTTATTTTCCAATATTGAAGCAGGGGAGCCTTCCACTTCTTTGGATTCATCCGAGGGGAATTCACCTCTTCCTTGAAGCAACCAATACAAATCTACATCAGGATACGCATCTGTCAATTTTAAAACAAAATCCAAGCTGGGCTTGTTTCGTCCATTTAAGAGATGGGAGATGCTGGAGCGTTGCACACCAATACTCTCAGCAAAAGCTGAAACACTGATGTCATAATGCTCAATGATTGTTTTAATCCTTGTTACAATACCTTTGTTCACATTTGTAAATTATGGTTATTCAAAATTAAGGCAATATCTCAAATCAGGCAAAAAGAAAGTGTACAGTCTAATCTAAAATTAAATATATAGTTAACATACTACAGTATAAAAACCTCTTAATAAGATGGTTATATGCTAATTAATACCTATCAGTCACATTTGTATCAGAATCTTCGAAACAGCGACATGCTGCTGTTTATACATGTATCCAAAATTCATGTTGGAGGGGATACAATTGTAACCATATCAAAGATTACATTTGTAGTCTCAAAAAGAAGAGTAACAATAATGGTCGACCATAAAGGATTCAAAGAAACCTCTATTATCAATAGGTACATTACAGACGATATGTTGCATGGATGTTTTGCCAAACTGCCCTTAGCGTCAACTTCAGTAATTGGAGAATCTGTTCAAAAGGTACCTATTCGGGCTTTTACCTTAGGAAATGGCACCCACCGAATTCTTATGTGGTCTCAGATGCACGGAAACGAATCCACCACCACTAAAGCGGTTTGGGACATGACCAATTTTTTACGTTCCGATGAGGTTTTGGCCAAAACCATTTTGGATAAGTGCACACTGATGGTGATCCCCATTCTTAATCCAGATGGGGCAAAAGCCTATACACGTGTCAATGCCAATGAAGTGGATTTAAACCGAGATGCCAAACAATGTACACAGCCCGAAAGCGTTGCACTCAGAAAATTATTTGAGAATTTTAAACCCGATTATTGCTTCAACCTTCATGGACAACGGACCTTGTTCAGTGCTGGTCAGGTAGAGAAGCCCGCAACCGTTTCTTTTTTGTCGCCTTCTTCCAATGCTGCCCGAGATATAACCCCAACACGAATAAAAGCCATGAAGCTCATCGCTGCCATGAATGCCATGCTTCAAGAAAAGATTCCGGGACAGGTAGGACGGTACGATGATGGTTTTAATGATAATTGTGTTGGCGATACTTTTCAAATGTTGGGCGTTCCAACGGTATTGTTCGAAGCCGGACATTATCACAACGATTATGAGCGGGAACGCACACGGGAATTTATTTTTTTGGCATTGATCGAGGTGTTGAAAACCATTGCCGCAGATTCCGTGGATCGTTTTACTACAGGAGATTATTTTAATATCCCGGCCAATGGCAAGCTATTTTATGATATTTTGATTAAAGACCCTCACCTTGCAAACCCAAAAATAGGGGAAGGGCTAACTATTGGCATTCGATTCAAAGAACTATTGGAAAATAACCTCATTCGTTTTAAACCGGAAATCATCGATATTAAAAAACTCGACGGTTTTTTTGGACACAGGACCATTGAATGTGCTGATTCCAAGGATTTTGATGCTCTAAAATCCAATAAAGAACTGTATGATTTAATCCTTCAAGCTGAGGAATGATCAACTATTTTTGTCAAGCTCTTGCGTTTTATTTAAAAAAAAGCCATTTTTATTACGTTAATTTTCTTATTTAACTAATTTTGCTGAAAATTTCAACGTAATGAACAAAGTAAAACTAGACGAAATCGACCACCAGATATTGGATATGTTGATTGATAATACGCGTACACCATTCACCGACATAGCCAAAAAGCTGTTGATTTCAGCTGGTACGGTTCACGTTAGGGTAAAGAAAATGGAAGAATCTGGAATCATAAAAGGTTCCTCACTAACCTTGGATTATGTTAAACTTGGTTACTCATTCATTGCTTATGTAGGCATTTTCTTGGAAAAAACGCACCAGACCAAGTTTGTGCTGGAGCGTCTTAATCAAATACCCTATGTAACGGTAGCACATATCACCACTGGAAAATTCAATATTTTCTGCAAGATTCGTGCAAGGGATACCACACATGCCAAGAATATTATTTTTAAGATAGATGATATTGATGGTATCAGTAGGACCGAAACCATGATATCATTGGAAGAAAGCATCAACGATAAGAAAAGGTTGATGCATACCATTTTCAACGAGTTGTAACCCAATTTTTACATAGTATGTTGCGTTCAGAGTTACCATCTTCTGAATACAATCCTTTCTACCATACCTATTTATTGGCTTTGGGTGATGTAGACCTGATTCAAGAATTAACTAGGGGCAAGGATGAACTCATTACTCTTTTGGAAGAAATTCCAGAGAGCAAGTTGGTCTATGCGTATGGTGAAGGTAAATGGACCTTGGCCGAAGTGTTACTTCATATCATGGATGCAGAGCGTGTTTTTCAATACAGGGCATTGTGCTTTGCTCGCAATGACCAGACACCATTTCCAGGTTTTGATCAAGATGAATATGTTCCGCACTCCAATGCTGCATCAAGGACCAAGGCCAGCCTTGTTAAGGAATACAGCGCCATTCGGGAATCCACACTTTGTTTATACGATTCCTTTGATAAGGATGTATTAAAACGGGTAGGGGTTGCCAGCGGCTCCCGCATGAGTGTTAGGGCAATGGGCTTTATTATTTCAGGACATCAAGCCCATCACGTTAACATTATCCGTAAAAGGTATTTGTAGCGTAGTTTTCTAGTATAAGCTTTCGTTTTCTGGATCAGAATCAGGGTCTGCCTCAAAATCCGATTCGTTGTAAGAGGTTTCATCCGCATCCAAAACGGTTTCCTTTTCTAGATCTTTGTCCAATTCACGTTCAATGGTTTCCTCAAAATTGGCAATGAAGTTGGAAAGGCTCTTACTGATTTTCACCAGATAAATGGTGTCTTCTGTTTTCACTTCAACAGCTTCTATGATTTCACCGTCAGGTTTTTTAAGGGTGATGATGTCATCATCGCCGTACCCGTAGGGGTAAGAATCAATCAAAACTGCTGCAACAGTGTGGTCCAGCTTCTTGTAGTCTATCAAAATACGTTTCATAATGGCTAGGTTTAAATTCCTATCCTGAAACTATTACTTTTTAAATAGGCAGTGTTCAAAGAGTTGTAAACGTAAAAAAATAGTATATGAAGCCGTTATTCCTTGTAGTATGCAAATGCTTTTTCAAATAATTCCTCTGGAACTTTTACATCAGAAACCGCTTCCCCAATAGAATGCAACAGCACAAAATTAATATCGCCATGAGTGTTTTTCTTATCAAACTTGAGCAGTTTAAGAATGGATTCTATGTCTTCATCCGTAAAATCAACCCGCTCAAAGTGCTGCAAGAAAGTGGTTTTTATTTCTTCCAGTGAAAGTTTGGAAAGTCCTTTGAGCTCATGTGAGAGATATCCTTCCAAAATCATTCCCACGGCAATGGCTTCACCATGGAGGAGAGTTTTTTTCTCAGGATTGTCCAAACAGTAGGATTCTATGGCATGACCCAGAGTGTGACCAAAATTCAAAATTTTTCGTAATCCTTTTTCCGTGGGATCTTCCAGAACCACCTTATTTTTAATGGCAATGGATTTTTGAATATGTTCAGAATCGGTAAACTTTTCGCCCCCCTTCAGCTGGGTCCAATATTCCTGATCCGAAATGAGCCCGTGTTTCAACATTTCGGCATAACCACTTACTAATTGTCTGGGTTCAAGTGTCTTTAAAAATTCAGTGAACACTAAAACCATTACAGGTTGGTTGATTACTCCAATCTGGTTCTTCAATACGCCTAAATCAACCCCTGTTTTACCGCCAACCGAAGCATCCACGATGGACAGCAAGGTTGTAGGGATGTTAATGAAGTCAATACCCCTTTTGAAGGTTGATGCCACAAATCCACCCAAATCTGTGAGTACACCGCCGCCTAAATTGATCAAAAGGCTCTTTCGGTCCCCATCTTCATTGGAAAGCAGCTCCCAAACTTTAACACAAGTATCTATGTTTTTGTTATTCTCGCCAGATTCAACCTCAAAAACTGCGTTGACGGGGTAATCCAGTATTTCCATTTTAAAAAATGGAAGACAATATTTTTTGGTGTTTTCATCCACCAAAACAAACACCTTGGAATAATCACTTTTTGCAATATGCTGTTTTAGAGCAGCTTTGGCCAAATCTCCAAAATGAACTTCGTAGGATTGTGATATTATAGACTCCATACTTCAAATTAGACCACTAAATAAAGACTATTTTTATAGATATGGATATGGAATACGTACTTATATTTGGTTCTTTAATGGATTTCTAAAAATGCAACCAAATTTTGAGAATACTGCAATAGCTTTTGAGCTAAAAACCGACTCTCAGTTGGAGCGGGCCTATTTTTTGTTTAAAATGATTGCCAACGAACCCTTGGTGAAAATTGGAACCGCCATGACAAATTTTGCCATTAAGGCACATCTTCCCGTGGAAGGTTTGATAAGAGCTACGGTCTTTGATCATTTTTGCGGGGGAGTCAGTGAAGAAGACTGTCTTTCGGTAATAGACAACATGTATACCAAAGGTGTTTATTCCATTTTAGATTATTCTGCAGAGGGCAAGGAGGTGGACAACCAATTTGATTCTGCACTGGAAAAGACCCTGGAAATCTTGGATTTTGTAAAGGAGAAAGATGCCATTCCATTTGCGGTGTTCAAACCTTCGGGTTTTGGACGTTTTAAATTGTACGAAAAGGTAAGTGCCGGCGTAGAATTAACTGAAAGTGAGTCCGCAGAATGGGGTCGTCTTGTTAATCGATATGAAAAGGTGTGCAAAAAGGCCCATGACCTTGAGGTTGCCCTATTAATTGATGCCGAAGAGAGCTGGATGCAGAATGCAGCTGATGATTTGGCGTTGCAAATGATGCGAAAATACAACAAAGAAAAAGCCATTGTCTACAATACATTTCAGATGTATCGGTGGGACCGGATGAACTATTTAAAAAAGCTCCACAAAATTGCCAGCGAAGAAAACTTTAAGATAGGAGCCAAAGTAGTCCGTGGAGCCTATATGGAAAAGGAAAATGAAAGGGCTCAAGAGAAAGGATATACGAGTCCCATTTGCAAAAACAAAAAGGAGACCGATGCGAATTTCGATGCGGCGGTGGCCTATAGTATGGAACACTTAGAGCATATTGCCATTTTTGCTGGCACCCATAATGAGGAAAGCTCTTTAAAATTGATAAGCCTCATGCAGGAAAGAAACCTAGATCCTTCGGATGACCATATTTGGTTCGGGCAACTTTTTGGCATGAGTGACCATATTACTTATAATTTGGCAGCTCATGGCTACAATGCTGTTAAATATGTGCCTTATGGTCCTGTTCGCGATGTAATGCCCTACTTGATTAGAAGGGCGGAGGAAAACACTTCGGTTGCAGGGCAGACTTCCCGGGAATTAGCTTTGATACAGAAAGAGCGGAAGCGCAGGAAGTTGGATTCTTAATTGGACTCAACATTTTCGGCAACCATCTTGTCTCCGCAGTTTTGTGCCCTTAACAATAGTTCCTTTCCGTTGTTAGGAAGTGAGATGAAATATGTTTTACAAGGCTGGGATTCGGTGTCACTTCTGCCAAAATCTACATCACCATCGCTTAAAAAAGATTGAATCAAAAGGGTGTCCCTATATTTTTCAGGGAAGTCTTCAGCAAAGGTCAATGGCTTGGAGCGCATATCTTTTAAGACTCTGCAGTTTGGGAAATAGCAGAACTCAATCCCTTCTTCCCCAGATTTCTTCTTCAAAAAGAACACCAAAAAAACAATTCCAATGGACAATCCAACCAAGTACCATCCCAAACGCCGTAAAAATGCCATTCAATTAAAAAATAAGGAAATTAATATCGTTGTAATTCAATCCAAACCAGTCGCCAACGGATTTATTGGTCAAAATGCCATGATACATATAAAGCCCGTTGCGCAAGCCTTTATCAAAGCGAAGGGAATGTTCCAGACCACCTTCTTCACCAATTTTTAAAAGATAGGGCGTGAAAATGTTACTGATGGATATGGAAGAAGTTCGGGGGTAGCGTGAAGGGATATTGGGCACTCCATAGTGTACAACCCCAAATTTGTCAATGGTTGGTTTGTTATGGCTGGTAACCTCTGAGGTTTCAAAACACCCGCCCATATCAATACTCACATCTATGATCACGGCCCCTTTCTTCATATTTTCCACCATGGAACTGGAAACTACCACTGGAGAACGATCTTTCCCTCGCGTAGCGCCGATGGCAACATCGCATCGCTTTAACGCTTTGATTAGATTTTTTGGCTGAATAGTGGATGTATAAATAGTGCGATTGAGATTCGTTTGTAAACTTCGCAATTTACTGATGGAATTGTCAAAAACCTTAATATTGGCCCCAAGGCCAAGTGCAGAACGTGCTGCAAACTCTCCGACGGTTCCCGCACCAATAATAACCACTTCCACAGGAGGAACGCCACTGATATTCCCGAACATAAGTCCATTGCCTTTACTGGTAGTGGCCATAAGTTCGGAGGCGATTAGTATGGAAGAAATCCCGGCAATCTCACTTAAAGATCGCACGGCCGGATAATTACCGTCCTCATCCCGGATATATTCAAAAGCGATGGCCGTCAGTCTTTTTTTGGCCATAATTTCAAAATATTCCTTCCGCTGTGTTTTTATCTGCAATGCAGAAATGATGATAGTCTGCGGATTTAATAAATCAATCTCCGTTAGGGAAGGCGGCTCCACTTTAAGAATGATAGGGCAGGAGAAAACCTTTTTTACATCCCGGGTTATTTGGGCTCCAGCATTGGTGTAGTCAAGGTCTGAAAAATTGGCACCGTCCCCGGCACCAGATTCCACCAACACCCGGTGTCCATGTGCGGTAATGGCATTCACTGCATCTGGCGTAAGGCATACCCTTTTTTCTTGGTATTGATTTTCCTTGGGAATACCAATAAAAAGTTCACCCTTTTGCTTAAGGACTTCTAAGGTTTCTTCCTGGGGTAATAGCTGTTGTTTGCTAAACGGGGATGAGGGTTGGTTCATACGCAGTAAATCTGTTCACAATACCACATCAAGGTAAGGAAACAAATTTACACTTTTTTTGAAAGGGTCTTCTGGCGTTCTTCGAGTTTCTCTCGCTCTTTTCGAAGCTCTTCTTTTTCCTTAAGAATTTGAAGTTCGGTGTCCATGGCATCCAAATCAATACCGTGAACGTGTTTGTCAACAAGCTTTAACCTAATGAAGTACACAATGGGCACCACAACCATGGTCACTGCAATTACGTAAAACACCTCGTTCTCATCAACCTCGGCACTACGTTCAAAGATTTGGCTGTACAATTGAAAACTGAACATGGAAATTGGAATCAAAATGGCATGGTACCACCACTGTTTATTGGTGACGAACCATATGATCAATAGCATTAAAGGAATAAGTTTAATAAGGTAGAACCACATGGCTGTTCGGGCATCAGCGAACTCATTTGCCTTTACCGTGAACAACACAAAATTCAGTGTTTCAGTATCATTGGGCATGTACTTATAGGAATAGAACATTATGGGTGAAAGTGCTATTAGCAAAGTAATAAGCCCCTCAATGATAAATCGTTTTCTTACTTTTTTCTTGCTGCGCATACATGTATAACTACAGATGCGAGCTTTTATTGTATAAAAAAACCCCTTATAAAAAGGGGCCTAAAAAGAATAACTTTTTTCTTCCTATTGCTTTGGAATGTCTTTTTTCTTAACGCTAACGGTTTGGCCCTTATCAATGTCGATAGTACCAGTTGAAACCGCAGTCATTGCCAAAAAAGAAACGGCAAGCAATCCAAAAAAAACTTTTTTAGTGTTCATCGTAAAAGAGTTTTTGGTTAATAAATGAATTCATCTACATCACAAATGTAGGAAAATATTTCAACTTGCAATACGTTTTGTCGACAAAATTTGCATTTTAACGTTTAAAACCAACATTTTATCGATTCAACACAATATTACAAATCAATGAGATGAAGATAGCAGGAAAGCTCTTTAACGAATATTTAACTCGACTGAACGCGTCTTTTCGTCGACAAACTGCAAGAAAACGGATACAACATCTTCAGGTAAGAGGGACTTAATTTTTTCTGGCCATTCCATAAAAATCCAAACATTGGAGTTTAGATAGTCATCCAGTCCCATATCCAGGGCTTCAGTTTCATCTTCCAACCGATAAAAATCAAAATGATAGGCCAATAATTTTCCTTCTGAACTATGATATTCGTTAACAAGGCCAAAAGTTGGACTGCTTCCACTATCTACAGCACCCAATTCTTTGACCAATGCTTTGATCAAAGTGGTTTTGCCTGCTCCCATTTCTCCATAAAAGCACAATTGTTTGCCATGAGCTTCTTCAATAAGGGTCTTGGCCACTTCTTGAAGCTGATCTAATTGGAATATTTTTTTCAAGGTTGTACTATTTTGCGTCCAAAACTACGAAAGGAACTATCATTTCTTCCAAAGAAACACCACCATGTTGATACGTATTTCTGTAGTAGCTCACATAATGATTGAAATTATTGGGGTAAGCAAAAAATAAATCGTTTTTGGCAAAAATATAGCTGCTGCTCAAATTTATGTTCGGCAGGTGAATATCCTGTGGATTTTTAGACGCCAACACATCCTTGTCTTCATAGGTAAGACTTCGTCCGGTTTTATACCGAAGATTGAGACTGGTCTCCCGATCGCCGATAACCTTGGAGGGCTGCTTTACATTGATGGTTCCATGGTCCGTGGTCAAAATGAGTTTCATTCCCAGACTCTGTGCTTGCTGAATGATTTCCAATAGCGGCGAGTTCTTAAACCAACTCAACGTAAGTGAACGATACGCCTTATCATTGGAAGCCAACTCCTTTACCACTTCCATTTCCGTTTTGGAGTGGGAAAGCATATCCACAAAATTGTAGACCACCACCGTAAGATCATTATCCTTTTGCGATCTAAAGTTTTGCGCAAGTTGCTTTCCCTGCTTCAAGTTGCTGATTTTGTGGTATTCCCATTTTAGGTTTAAACCCAATCGCTTTAACTGAGCTCCCAAAAAATCAGCTTCGAATAAGTTTTTACCACCATCATCGGTATCATTCTTCCACCAGTCTGGGTATTGTTTTTCCATATCCAGGGGCATCAACCCCGAAAAAATAGCATTCCGCGCATATTGCGTGGCTGTGGGAAGAATACTGAAGTAAGCACTTTCTTGTTTCTTTTTATAGTGTATGGACAGTGTTTCTTCAAAAGCCAGCCATTGATCGTACCGCAGATTATCTATAACTACCAATAAGGTTTTGTTCCCCTCCAATTCGGGTTGTACTTTATTCCTAAATAAAGTGTGTGACATAATGGGAGCATCGCCGTCCTTGAACCAATTTTTATAATTTTTGTCCACAAACTTGCTAAACTGCGAATTGGCCTCCACTTTTTGCGATTCCAAAATCTCAAACATACCGGAATCCTCAATCTCCTCCAATTGAAGCTCCCAATAAATCAGCTTTTTATAGAGCTCGGACCATTCTTGACAACTGTTCACCATGGAAAGGTCCATGGCTATTTTTCGGAACTCTTGTTGATAGCTGGAGGTGGTCTTTTCTGAAACCAATCTGGAGTTATCCAAACTCTTTTTCAGGGACAACAATATTTGATTGGGATTCACTGGTTTAATCAAGTAATCGGCAATCTTAGATCCAATGGCCTCATCCATTATGTATTCTTCCTCACTCTTGGTAATCATCACCACGGGTACGGAGGCGTCGAATTTTTTTATCTCATTTAGGGTTTCAAGACCTGATATCCCAGGCATATTTTCATCCAAAAAAACAATATCAAAAAAAGAATTCCGCAACTCCTCCAACGCATCTTGCCCACTTTGGCTGGTAACTACGTTATAATTTTTGTTCTCCAGAAAAAGAATGTGCGGTTTTAAGAGGTCAATTTCATCATCAACCCAAAGAATTGTAATCTTGTTCATATAGTAGTTATCTTTGTGGCATAAAAACAAACTTCCTTGGTAAAAACCAACAAGCTTAACTTTTTTAACGATCCAATTTACGGTTTTATTGGAACTCCAAATGAACTTATTTTTAAGCTGATAGGGCATTCTTACTTTCAACGGCTACGCCGAATTTCCCAAATGGGAATGTCTTATCTCGTATACCCGGGCGCCCATCATACCCGTTTTCACCACGCATTGGGGAGCATGCATTTAATGGACAGGGCCATTCAAGTCTTAAAATTGAAGGGCGTTTTCTTTTCGGATGAGGAAGAGACGGGGCTGCTTTGTGCCATTTTGCTGCATGATATTGGCCACGGCCCATTTTCTCATGCCCTTGAAGGCTTTGTGGTAAAAGATTTGAGCCATGAATCCCTTTCCCTAAAATTTATGGAAGAACTCAACACTGAGTTTGGTGGACAATTGGACACCACCATTTCCATTTTTAAAGGAGATTATCCCAAACCGTTTATGAATCAATTGGTATCCAGTCAACTGGATATGGACCGTATGGATTATTTAAAACGGGATAGTTTTTATACCGGGGTAACTGAAGGCAACATCAATTCTGAACGGCTTATTTCCATGCTCAATGTAGTTGATGGCAATCTTGTGGTGGAAGAAAAAGGTATTTATGCGGTAGAGAAATTTTTGATGGCCCGGCGGTTCATGTACTGGCAAGTGTATTTGCACAAAACGGGATTGGTAGCGGAGCAATTGCTGGTTAGGATCATGCAGCGGGCCCGCAAGATTTTATCTGAAGGAAATCAGCTGGAAGGAAGTCAACCTTTGCTGTTTTTTCTCAAACAGAACGGCAAGATTGATTTTGATGCTGAAGTCCTTTCAATTTTCTCCCAATTGGATGACGTGGATATTTTGGGGGCGATAAAATCATGGCAGTTCCATACAGACTTTGTGCTTTCTAAAATGTGCCGGATGTTGCTCAATAGAAAACTCTTGCACATCAAAATAAAAAAGCGACCCGCCGACCCGCAAAAAATGGAGAAAAAATTACAGGAAATCATTCAAAAGTACGACCTTTCACCAGAAGATGCCTCCAATTTTGTGTTTCAGGGAGAAATTTCGAACAAGGCTTATAGTGAAGAACAACAGGCCATTAACATTCTCAAAAAGAATGGAAAAATAACCGATGTGCTCAAAGAATCTGACCAACTCAGTTTAAAAGCATTGTCCACCACCGTGACCAAATATTATAGCTGCTACCCCAAGGAAGCCGTTTGACAAATTTTGTTACTTTTGCACAAATGAAATTTACAGCCACCCAAATTGCCGGAATCCTAGAGGGGGAAGTTGAGGGAAATCCTCAAATCGCTGTTCATAAATTATCCAAGATAGAGGAAGGTGAAAAAGGTTCATTGACCTTCTTGGCCAATCCAAAGTACACCTCTTACATATACTCCACAAAGGCATCCATCACCATTGTAAATAAAGATTTTATTCCAGAACAATCCTTATCAACCACATTGATTAAAGTGGATGATGCCTACAAATCATTTTCCAAATTATTGGAATATTACAACCAAGTAAAGAACAATAAGGTAGGGATTGAAAGTCCTACATTTATTTCTGAAAATGCAAACTACGGGGAAGGGTTTTATTTGGGAGCTTTTTCCTATTTGGGAGACAATGTAAAGATTGGTAAAAATGTAAAAGTATATCCCAATGTATATATAGGGGATAATGTTACCATTGGCAACGATGTAATGATTTTTGCTGGGGCCAAGATATATTCTGAATCCATCATTGGTAACAACTGCACCATTCACAGCGGAGTGATCATTGGAGCCGATGGTTTTGGTTTTACCCCAAATGCCAATGGTGAATACAGCAAAGTACCACAAACTGGCAATGTTATTTTAGAAGATAATGTAGATGTAGGAGCGGGGACCACAATTGATCGCGCCACCTTGGGATCTACAATACTAAGAAGAGGGGTTAAGCTGGATAATCAAATCCAGATTGCCCACAATGTTGAAATTGGCGAACATACTGCTATTGCGGCACAGACGGGAATCGCTGGATCTACCAAGATTGGTAAAAATTGCCTAATTGGCGGACAAGTGGGTATTGTAGGACATATTACCATAGGTGACCGGGTAAAGATTCAAGCACAATCAGGAATTGGAAGGAACGTTAAGGACGATGAGGTGCTTCAAGGGTCACCTGCATTAAATTACGGCGACTTCAATAAATCATACGTACACTTTAAAAATTTACCAAAATTGGTAAATCAAATCTCCAACATAGCTAAAAAAGTTGAAGGTGAACAAAACTAGCAACAAGCAACGTACTATAGAAAAAACAGTAACCTTACAAGGGGTAGGGTTACATACCGGCGAGAATGTTACCATGAGTTTCGTTCCCGCGAAAGAAAACCACGGTTTTGCTTTTAAACGGGTAGATTTGGAAGGCGAGCCCATTATTGAGGCCGATGCCAACTACGTGGTCAATACCCAACGGGGCACCAACTTGGAAAAGAATGGGGTAAAAATCCAAACTTCAGAACATGTTTTGGCCGCTTTGGTGGGGCTGGATATTGACAATGTGCTGATAGAGTTGGATTCTCCGGAACCTCCAATCATGGATGGCTCCTCCAAGTTTTTTGTAAAGGCTTTGGAAGAAGCCGGGATAGTGGAGCAGGACCAAGAGCGTGAAGAATACATTGTAAAGGATGTCATCTCCTATAAAGATGAGACCACAGGCAGCGAAATCACCGTAATCCCATCTGATCATTACCAGGTTACGACCATGGTGGATTTTGGCACTAAAGTTTTAGGCACACAGAATGCCACTTTGGAAAAAATATCCGATTTCAAAAAGGAAATTGCCGATGCCCGCACCTTTAGTTTTCTTCATGAGTTGGAAATGCTTTTGGAACATGGGTTGATCAAAGGAGGGGACCTGAACAATGCCATTGTATATGTGGACAAAGAGATTTCGGAATCCACTATGAAAAAATTGGAAAAGGCCTTCAACAAAAAGAAGCTTTCCGTTAAGCCCAATGGGATATTGGATAATCTTACCCTTCATTACCCCAATGAAGCGGCACGCCACAAATTATTGGATGTGGTAGGGGACTTGGCTTTGGCCGGCACTCGAATCCGTGGTAAGGTCATCGCCAACAAACCGGGACACTTTGTAAATACTCAGTTTGCCAAGAAACTTTCCAAAATCATTAAAATAGAAAAGCGCAACAAGGTTCCTACCTATGATTTGCATCAAACACCTTTGATGGATGTCACTCAAATCATGAATATGTTGCCGCATCGTTCCCCATTTTTATTGGTGGATAAGATTTTGGAACTTTCAGATACCCATGTGGTCGGTGTAAAGAATGTAACCATGAACGAACCTTTCTTTGTCGGGCACTTCCCCGGAGCACCGGTTATGCCTGGAGTACTACAAGTTGAGGCCATGGCGCAGACGGGCGGAATTCTGGTATTGAGCACCGTTCCCGACCCCGAAAACTACTTGACCTTCTTTATGAAGATTGATAACGTAAAGTTTAAACAGCAAGTAGTACCAGGGGACACCTTAATATTTAAATGCGATTTAATTTCACCCATTCGAAGGGGAATTTGCCATATGCAAGCCTATGCTTACGCTAATGGTAGGTTGGTTTCAGAAGCGGAATTGATGGCGCAGATTGTTAAAACCAAAAACACCGAGTCGTAATGAACCAACCCTTAGCATATGTACACCCCGGAGCCAAAATCGCCAAAAATGTGGTGATAGAGCCCTTTACCACCATTCACAATAATGTGACTATCGGGGAAGGGACCTGGATTGGCTCAAATGTCACCATCATGGAGGGTGCACGCATCGGAAAAAATTGTAACATTTTCCCCGGCGCCATTATTTCAGCCATGCCTCAAGATTTAAAGTATCAAGGTGAGGATACCACGGTTCAAATTGGGGATAACACCACCATTCGGGAGTGTGCTACTATTAATAAAGGTACTTCAGACCGAATGAAAACTGTAATCGGAAATAACTGTCTGATTATGGCCTACTGTCACGTGGCCCACGACTGTATTGTTGGGGATGGTTGTATTTTCAGTAATAACTCCACTCTGGCTGGCCATGTTACCATTGGTCAGAACGTGGTTTTGGCAGGCATGGTCGCCGTGCATCAGTTTGTTTCCATCGGAAATCATGCTTTTGTAACAGGAGGTTCCTTGGTGCGTAAAGATGTTCCACCGTTTGTAAAGGCTGCCCGTGAGCCTCTTTCTTATGTGGGAATCAATTCCATTGGATTGCGGAGGCGAGGTTTTGAAGCCGACAAAATCCGGGAGATTCAAAATATATACAGAATACTATATCAACAAAATTATAATAATTCCCAAGCGGCATCTATCATAGAAGCTGAAATGGAAGCCACCCCCGAACGCGATGAGATACTTCAGTTTATCCGCGATTCGCAACGAGGAATTATGAAAGGTTATTTTAGTTCAAATTAAATTTATGGCAAGTACGTCTGATATTCGAAAAGGGTTGTGCATACGATACAACCACGACATATTCAAAATTGTGGAGTTTCTTCACGTAAAACCGGGTAAAGGACCGGCCTTTGTCCGTACCAAATTAAAAAGTGTAACCACAGGCAAGGTAATCGACAACACGTTTTCAGCGGGTCACAAGATTGATGACGTACGCGTAGAAACGCGATCCTATCAATATTTATACCCAGAAGGGGAAACCTTTCATTTTATGAATACGGACGATTACAACCAAATTGCTTTGCAAAAAGATGCATTGGATGCCCCTGACCTATTAAAGGAAGGAGAGGTTGTGACCATCATCTTCAATGCAGAGGACAACATGCCCCTTTCTGTTGAAATGCCCGCCAGTGTTATTTTGGAAGTGACCCATACCGAGCCCGGTGTAAAAGGAAATACAGCA
Source organism: Allomuricauda sp. ANG21 (assembly GCF_040705235.1). Taxonomy (NCBI): domain Bacteria; kingdom Pseudomonadati; phylum Bacteroidota; class Flavobacteriia; order Flavobacteriales; family Flavobacteriaceae; genus Allomuricauda; species Allomuricauda sp. ANG21. Next base: position 536,741 of record NZ_JBFCVT010000011.1, read on the forward strand.
ACAAACGCTACCAAACCCGCCACTGTGGAGACCGGTGCCCGTATTAATGTTCCCTTGTTTATCAATGAAGGAGACAAAATCAAGATTGATACGGAAAAAGGAGCATACATGGAACGTGCTAAAGAATAGTACGGAATGAAATTCCCTAAAGCCCATACCTTAAAAGAAATTTCAGACATCATCGGAGCTGAGTTCGTAGGTGACGCTATTTTTCCTGTTTTTGGCATGAATGAAATCCACGTGGTGGAAGAAGGTGATATTGTATTTGTGGATCATCCCAAGTATTACGATAAAGCCCTTCAATCCAAAGCTACGGTAGTGCTTATCAACAAAAAAGTGGACTGCCCGGAAGGAAAAGCTTTATTGATTTCCGATGATCCTTTTCGGGATTTCAACAAGTTGACGCAACATTTTAAACCCTTTCAAACAGCAAGTGCGTCCATTTCGGACACGGCTGAAATTGGAAAGGGAACCATCATTCAACCGAACGTTTTTATAGGTAATCACGTGAAAATTGGTGAAAATTGTGTGATTCATCCCAATGTTACCATTTATGATAATTGCATTATTGGGAACCATGTCACCATCCATGCGGGCACCGTGCTTGGGGCCGATGCATTTTATTATAAAAACAGACCAGAAGGATTTGACAAGCTCCTTTCCGGAGGAAGGGTTGTGATTGAGGATAATGTGGACATTGGTGCCTCATGTACCATTGACCGTGGGGTTACGGGTGATACCACCATTAAAGAAGGGTCTAAATTGGATAATCAGATTCAAGTTGGGCACGATACGGTTATTGGCAAAAAATGTTTGATTGCTTCCCACGTAGGAATTGCAGGCTGTGTGGTTGTTGAAGATGAGGTTACAATGTGGGGGCAAGTTGGGATTACCAGTGGTGCCACTATCGGAACAAAAGCTGTGATTCTCGCTCAATCTGGAGTGGCCAAATCGTTGGAAGGCCACACAACATATTTTGGAAGCCCAGCTGAAGAGGCTAGGGAAAAACTAAAGCAGATGGCACATGTAAAAAAGATTCCAGAAATCCTCGAAAAATTAAAAAAGAATTAAAAATCAATAGACAAAACCACACGCAAATCTTATTTTTGCACCTAATTAAGTTAAATATATGAGCGTCTTAGTAAACAAAGATTCAAAAATAATTGTACAAGGTTTTACCGGTAGTGAAGGAACTTTTCATGCCGAACAAATGATAGAATACGGAACCAATGTAGTTGGTGGAGTAACGCCCGGTAAAGGTGGTCAAGAGCATTTGGGAAAACCCGTTTTCAACACCGTTGCAGAAGCAGTGCAAGAAGTTGGTGCTGACACCACAATTATTTTTGTGCCACCCGCGTTTGCTGCGGATGCCATTATGGAAGCTGCTGATGCTGGAATCAAGGTGATCATTACCATCACCGAAGGTATTCCTGTTGCCGATATGGTGAAAGCCAACGACTACATTAAAGGAAAACAATGTACGTTGGTAGGTCCAAACTGCCCTGGTGTAATCACCCCTGAAGAAGCCAAAGTAGGTATCATGCCCGGATTTGTCTTTAAAAAAGGAAATGTCGGTATTGTTTCAAAGTCAGGAACATTGACCTACGAAGCGGCCGACCAAGTAGTTCGCCAAGGCTTGGGCATCACTACGGCGATTGGAATTGGTGGTGATCCCATTATCGGAACCACTACCAAACAAGCCGTGCAATTGTTGATCAATGACCCAGAAACCGAATGTGTGGTTATGATCGGGGAAATTGGTGGTCAATTGGAAGCTGATGCTGCAAAATGGTACAAGGAAAGTGGCAGCAAAAAACCCATCGTTGGGTTTATCGCTGGTGAAACTGCTCCCGCAGGTCGTACCATGGGTCACGCTGGAGCCATTGTTGGCGGTAGCGACGACACAGCCCAAGCTAAAAAACGAATCATGCGCGAATGCGGTATCCACGTAGTGGATTCACCCGCAGAAATTGGCGTTAAAGTAAAAGAAGTGGTTGGATGATCAACCGTTAAAACTATTCTAAATCCCGTTTTATGCGGGATTTTTTTCTTTAAAAACATAAAACAACAACTATATTTGGTTAATAACCATTCAAACACGATCATCATGAAACTTTTGGAAGGCAAAAACGTAATCATAACAGGAGCGAGTAGGGGAATAGGCAAGGGAATTGCCGAAGTTTTCGCGAAACATGGCGCCAATGTGGCTTTTACCTTCAGTTCCAGTGAAGCACCAGCTTTGGAATTGGAAAAAGAATTGACCGCCATGGGTGTTACTGCCAAAGCTTACAAAAGTAATGCGGCCAGTTATGCGGAAGCTGAAAAGTTGGTGGCCCAAGTTTTGGAAGATTTTGACGGAAGAATCGATGTGTTGATCAACAACGCTGGAATCACCAAAGACAATTTGTTGATGCGAATGGGAGAAGAGGATTTTGATACCGTTATCGAAATCAATCTGAAATCCGTTTTTAATATGACCAAAGCCGTTCAGCGTACCATGCTGAAACAACGAAAAGGGTCCATCATTAACATGAGTAGTGTGGTTGGGGTAAAAGGAAATGCGGGACAGACCAACTATGCCGCTTCCAAAGCGGGAATGATTGGCTTTACCAAATCCGTAGCGTTGGAATTGGGCTCACGAAACATTCGTTGCAACGCCATTGCACCCGGCTTTATTGAAACCGAGATGACCGATAAATTGGATGAGAAAACCGTTCAGGGTTGGCGAGATGCCATTCCATTGAAAAGGGGTGGAAGTCCTGAAGATGTGGCCAATGCATGCTTGTATTTGGCTTCAGACCTATCGGATTATGTTACCGGACAAGTGCTTAACGTAGACGGTGGTATGTTAACGTAGTAGTGGATGGATTTCAGCACGGTACTCCTTATTATTCTTGCAGCGATTACCGCGCTTACTGTTGTTTTTTATCAGTATTTCTATAAAAATCCTCGAAAGGGTACACTAAAATTTGTGCTGGCCGCATTGCGGTTCATTACATTATTCTGTGGGTTATTATTGCTGATAAACCCAAAATTCATCAACCGGGATTATTATTTGGAAAAGGCCAATTTGATTCTTTTGGTGGATGATTCATCCTCTATGGAAGATGCCCAAACTGCATCTCCTATATCCGAATTGGTAAACCAGCTTGCCGCCAATGAAGATTTGAATGAGCGGTTTTCCATACATCAATATGCCTTTGGCTCAAATGTACAGGCCACGGATTCAATCAATTTCAATCAACAGAATACAGATATTTCCAACGCACTCTCCACCGTTGATGAGATTTTTGTAAACGGAACCAACGCCGTTGTCTTGTTTTCTGATGGAAATCAAACCCTAGGAAGAGATTATGAATATATCAACCTTGGTACGAATTTATCGGTAAATCCAGTAGTGGTTGGAGACACCACAGCGTACGAAGATATTTCCGTGGGTTTGGTCAATACGAACACTTACGCCTTTCTACGAAACCAGTTTCCTGTGGAGGCCACCATTCTATATCGGGGTTCGCGCACTGTTTCCAAGACGGTATCCATTCGCTTGGATGGAACCCGAGTACATCAACAACGCTTAAATTTTGACGCGTCCAAAAATAGCCAAACCCTCAATACCCTGATTGAAGCACAAAGTGTAGGGGTAAAGACCCTAAAAATTGAGGTAGAGGCCTTGGAAAATGAGAAAAATCGCATCAACAACAGCAAGGAAACTGCCATTGAGGTCATTGATGAAAAAACCAATGTGGTCATAGTTTCAGATATCCTTCACCCTGATATTGGTGCTTTGAAAAAATCCATTGAGGCCAATCAACAACGTTCCGTGAGCATCCTTAAACCAAATGTTTCAACAACGGATTTGGAGGATGCCGATATCCTGATTTTGTATCAGCCTACACGAAATTTCAGAGGGGTTTATGATTATGTTGTCAATTCGGGAAAAAGCATTTTTACCATCACGGGTTCTAAAACGGATTGGAACTTTTTAAATCGAACCCAGCAGAGTTTTGCGAAAGAGAACGTTAATCAGTCTGAAGATATTCTGCCGATACTCAACAATGCCTTTGGTATTTTTGGCCTTGGAAATTTTAATGTGGATGATTTTCCTCCATTACAAGGAAATTTAGGAAACATCGACCTGTTGAAAAATGGAGAGACGCTTCTGTATCAACAGATAAGAGGTGTAGATTTGAACCAACCCCTATTTGCTGTATTGAGCCAAGGGAAACAGCGGGAAGCAGCTCTTTTTGGTGAAAATATTTGGAGGTGGCGCGCACAGACCTATCGCAATACCGAGTCTTTCAGCAATTTTGATGAACTCATGGGCAACCTTATGGTTTATCTGGGCAGTAGCGACCAACGCAGTCGATTGGAACTGGAGTTTGACTTGGTCTACGATAATGCCAGCATGGCGCGAATACGAGCTTCCTATTTTGATGAAAGCTACCAGTTTGACCCAAGCGCCAACATCAGTATTGCCATCGAAAATAAAAACAACAATTTTAATCGGGAATCCCCGATGTTGCTCAAAGGCAACTTTTATGAAGTGGACCTGAGCGATTTGGAAGCAGGGGAGTATCAATTTACAGTTACCGTTTCAGGGGAAAATCTGAAGCGTTCCGGTTCCTTTAAAATTTTGGATTTCAATCCAGAAAAACAGCTTATCTCATCCAATCATAATAAATTACAACGTTTGGCAGAGAAAACAAACGGACAATTGTACTATCCTGATAAGTTGGACGAACTTGTGAATCAACTATCAACCTCGCAACGCTATCTTCCAGTTCAAAAGAGCCGTCAAAATGTTGTATCTTTAATAGATTTCCGTATTTTATTGGGACTGATTGTTCTTACTCTTGCCGCGGAATGGTTCATCAGAAAATATAACGGATTAATATAAACTATATATATGGACAGATTACCAAAAATTGCATTGCCTGCCATAGCGGGTATTATTGTACTCATCATATTTATGTCGAGGTCTACCGTAACCATAGGTTCGGGTGAAGCTGGCGTTTTGTACAAATATTTCGGAGGGGGTGTGGTAACCGATGAACCACCGCTGGGTGAAGGTTTTCATTTAGTGGCCCCTTGGAACCGCGTTTACATTTATGAGGTTCGCCAACAAGAACGATTGGAAAAAATGAACGTACTCTCATCCAATGGATTGGATATTAAGTTGGAGGCTTCAGTGTGGTTTCAGCCCAAATACGACCAACTTGGCAAGTTGCATCAAGAAAAAAGTGAGCAGTATATTGAACGGGTTCTGCTCCCTGCCATTCGGTCTGCCGCACGTAGTGTTGTTGGACGCTATACTCCAGAGCAACTGTACTCCAGTAAAAGGGATGCCATTCAGCAGGAAATATTTGAGGAGACCCAAAAAATTGTGGATGACCAATATATTCAGTTGAACGAAGTTTTGGTGAGGGATGTAACCTTGCCGCCAACCATTAAGGACGCCATTGAACGTAAATTGCGACAGGAACAAGAATCATTGGAGTACGAGTTCCGATTGGTCACCGCCGAGAAAGAAGCCGAAAAAGTACGTATTGAGGCGCAGGGTAAGGCGGACGCCAACCGAATCCTTAGTGCTTCCCTAACGGATAAAATCCTTCAAGACAAGGGTATCGATGCCACCTTAAAGCTTTCAGAATCACCCAATGCCAAAGTGGTGGTGGTTGGTTCTGGCCAAGACGGATTACCCTTAATTTTGGGAAATAACTAAATAAGGCTTTTTTGATAAAAAAATATGTCCTATTTTTGGGCTGAAATGAGAAACAAAAACGTACATCATCACCATTTTTATACTTGCTCTCAAGCGAGATAGAAATGTATTGTTGTATCCCAAAATATATTCTAACCCGTTTGAGAAATCAAACGGGTTTTGTTTTTAAGTCCGTTTTGGTTTCTGGACTAAATTTTTAAAAAAGGCATGACAAAAATTCGGATTGCGGTTCAAAAAAGTGGGCGATTAAACGAAGATTCGCTCCAAATCCTTAAAGATTGCGGCATTAGTATCGACAATGGCAAAGATCAACTCAAGGCCACGGCCATGAACTTTCCATTGGAGGTTTTTTACTTGCGAAATGGGGACATTCCCCAGTACCTCAGGGATGGAGTGGTGGACATCGCCATCATAGGCGAAAATGTTTTAATAGAAAAAGGTCAGGATATTTCCATTGCAGAGAAATTGAATTTCTCAAAATGCAAGGTTTCCTTGGCTATTCCAAAAACCGTAAAATACAATTCAGTAAAAGATTTTGAAGGTAAAAAAATTGCCACATCCTATCCCAATACAGTGCTGCAATACCTAAAATCAAAAGGAGTGACGGCAGATTTGCACATTATCAATGGTTCGGTGGAAATCGCTCCTAACATTGGTTTAGCGGATGGTATCTGCGATATTGTTTCCAGCGGAAGTACGCTTTTCAAAAATAATTTAAAGGAAGTCGAAGTCATTTTAAAAAGTGAAGCCGTTTTAGCGGTATCTCCTTTAATTTCTGAGGAGCGAAAGGAAATCCTGAAAAAGATGCAGTTCCGAATCAAGTCGGTTCTGCAAGCCAGACAAAACAAATATGTGCTTTTGAATGCACCGAACGATAAATTGGATGAAATCATTTCCCTTCTTCCCGGAATGCGAAGCCCCACCGTGTTGCCCTTGGCCGAAGAGGGTTGGAGTTCAGTGCACTCCGTGATTAAACGCGATACGTTTTGGGAGGTCATTGATGCTTTGAAAGAGGCTGGTGCTGAGGGAATTTTGGTATGTCCCATTGAAAAAATGGTTATGTAAAATAGTGTGCATGGAAACGCAATTCACCATAGCATGGATTCCCGCTGAAAATTTAAAAACTATCCTGCCTTTGGCTTACACGCTGAACGAGGGAAAATTTTCAATGGAAACTTTGGAAAACCGATTAACCGAAATGATTCCCATGGGATACAAATGCATTGGTGTGTACGATGAAGGGCAGCTCATCGGAATCTGTGGGGTCTGGGCATTGAACAAGCTCTATGCCGGAAAACATGTAGAAGCGGACAATGTGATCATAGACCCTAAATACCAGGGCAAGGGCATTGGAAAATTGATGATGGATTTTTTGGCCGAATATGCCCGTGAAATAGGATGTGCAACGGTGGAGGTCAACTGCTATGCCAAAAATACAAGAGGAAAGAAATTCTGGGAAAGCCATGGGTATGAACCATTGGGCTATCACATGATCAAACGATTGCGGGATGAATAAAATAGTTAATCCAGATAAAAACAGTTGGGAACAATTGCTTCAACGTCCTACCCAAACAGTAGCGGATATTGAGCAGACCGTAAACACCATTTTTAAAGAAGTTAAAAAAGGCGGGGATGCTGTGGTTCAAAAATATACAGAGCAATTTGATAAAGCCAAGCTGAGTTCATTTTTGGTAAGCGATGAAGAAATCAACAGAGCCTCTGATTCAGTTTCAGAAGAATTAAAGCAGGCGATTTTATTGGCCAAAACCAACATTGAATCCTTTCATGCAGCCCAAAAAACAGCTAGAATTGAAGTGGAGACGATGCCAGGCGTACAATGTTGGCAGGAAAAAAGGCCCATTCAAAAAGTGGGACTTTATATCCCAGGGGGTACCGCCCCCTTATTTTCCACAATTTTGATGCTGGCTGTACCAGCAAAGATTGCTGGGTGTCAGGAAATTGTCCTGTGTACCCCTCCGAATATGGATGGGGAAGTGAATCCTACTATTCTCTACGCTGCCAACCTGTGTGGAGTGACGCAGATTTTTAAGGTCGGGGGGATTCAGGCCATAGCTGCCATGACGTTTGGCACGGAATCTATTCCGCAAGTGTATAAAATCTTTGGACCGGGCAATCAATACGTAACCGTTGCTAAGCAATTGGCTACCAAGCACAATGTGGCCATCGATATGCCTGCTGGTCCCAGTGAACTTTTGGTTCTGGCCGATGATACGGCAAATCCCGCTTTTATGGCGTCGGATTTATTGAGTCAGGCAGAGCACGGCACGGACAGTCAGGTTATTTTAGTTTCCACCTCAGAAAAATTGATTACTTCTGTTGAAAAGGAACTAGAAGAGCAGCTTAGCGTTTTACCTCGAAAAGAAATCGCACAAAAATCTATCGCCAACAGCAAATTAATAGTGGTGGAGAATGACGAAACGGCCCTAGATTTGATTAACGAATATGGCCCTGAGCATTTTATAGTTTGTGTAGAGAATGAGGGTTTCTATTTGAAAAATATTCAAAATGCAGGGTCGGTGTTCATTGGAAACTATACTCCGGAAAGTGCTGGCGATTATGCCTCGGGCACCAATCACACCTTGCCCACCAACGGCTATGCCAAGCAGTACAGCGGAGTGAATCTGGACAGTTTTATGAAAAGTATGACTTTTCAAAAAATATCAGAAGAGGGGATGCGCAAAATTGGCAATGCCATCGAATTAATGGCGGAAGCAGAAGGTTTACAGGCTCATAAGAACGCTGTTACGCTTCGCTTAAACAGTTTAAAAAATAATTAAATGTCAGGTCGAGTCCCGAAAGCTTTCGGGAAAACCTCCAAGAATGGATAAAATATTCAACATAGAAACCCTAACAAGGGAAAGCGTAAAAAGCCTAAAACCCTATTCCTCTGCCCGCGACGAATACGTTTCAGACGGTTCTGAAATGATTTTCTTGGATGCCAATGAAAACCCATTTGAGAATGGAGTCAACCGCTATCCAGATCCGTATCAACGGAATTTAAAATCGGTTCTGGCCGAACAAAAAGGAGTTTCCGAAGCGAATATGTTGCTTGGCAATGGAAGTGATGAAGTCTTGGATTTGATATTTAGGGCGTTCTGCGAACCGAATCAGGATAACATCATTTCATTACCACCTACGTATGGTATGTATAAGGTTTTATCCGGAATCAATGCGGTGGAAAATAGGGAGGTTTTGTTGACTTCGGATTTTGAGCCTAATATTTCTGGAGTATTAAAAATTGCTGATAAAAACTCGAAGTTACTATTCATTTGTTCACCCAATAATCCTACTGGGAATGCATTTTCTAGAGAAATAGTGCAGGAACTTTTGGAAAAATTCAATGGATTGATCGTCATTGATGAGGCCTACATTGATTTTTCGGAACAGGAGAGCTGGCTTTCTGGTTTAAAGAAATATCCAAATCTGATTGTCACCCAAACGCTGTCCAAAGCCTATGGTATGGCGGGTATTCGATTGGGGATTTGCTATGCATCGGAGGATATTATCGCCGTCTTGAATAAAATTAAACCACCCTATAATGTCAATCAGCTCACCCAACAACAAGCGTTGAAACGGGTAATGAACCAAGAAGCGGTTGCTGCCGAAGTGGAACAGATTTTACAGGAACGAGATGACTTAATAGAAGCCTTACAGCAAGTAAGATTTGTACAGGAAATTTATCCTACGAATGCCAATTTTGTATTGGCCAAAGTAGATGATGCTAACAAGCGATATCAAGAATTATTGGAGCAACATGTGGTGGTGCGAAACCGAAGCACACAACCACTCTGTGAAAATACCCTCAGATTTACCGTGGGAACTCCAGCCGAAAACAAAAAATTGATAGCCATTTTAAAACAATTGGGATAATGGGCAAGAAAGTACTTTTTATTGACCGCGACGGGACCATCATCAAGGAAACCGTGGATGAACAGATTGATGCTTTTGAGAAAATGATTTTTTATCCAAAGTCATTCACATATTTGGGTAAGATTGCTAAAGAATTGGATTATGAATTGGTGATGATTACCAATCAGGATGGGTTGGGCACTGATATTTTTCCAGAGGAAACCTTTTGGCCTGTACACAACTTCATTTTAAAATCCTTTGAAAACGAAGGGGTTGTTTTTGACGAAGTCTTCATCGACCGAACTTTTCCTAAAGACAATGCCAATACCCGAAAACCGGGAACAGGGTTGCTTACCGCTTATTTTTCCGAGGAATATGACCTAGCGAATTCATTTGTGATTGGGGATCGTCTTACGGATGTTGAATTGGCAAAAAATTTGGGCGCCAAAGGCATCTTCATCAATGATGAAACCCATTTGGGAACTGGAGAAATCACTGTGAAACGAGAAGAATTGGATGTGCACATCGCCCTCGAAACCAACGATTGGGAAAAGATCTATGAGTTTTTGAAGCTCGAAAATCGAATCGCTGAAATATCCAGAAAGACTAATGAGACGGATATTCAAATCAAGCTGAATTTGGATGGAACCGGGAAAAGTGACATACAAACTGGTCTGGCTTTCTTTGATCATATGTTGGACCAATTGGCACGCCATGGTCAAATGGATTTAACGATAAAAGTAGATGGCGATTTGGAAGTGGACGAACACCACACGATTGAGGATACGGCCATCGCACTAGGCGAAGTGTTTTCAAAAGCACTTGGAAACAAGCTCGGTATTGAACGTTATGGTTTCTGCTTGCCCATGGACGACTGTTTGGCCCAAGTGGCCCTAGATTTTGGAGGGCGAAACTGGCTCGTTTGGGATGCAGATTTTAATCGGGAAAAAGTTGGAGATATGCCTACGGAGATGTTTTTGCATTTCTTCAAATCCTTTACCGATGGTGCCAAGGCCAATTTGAACATAAAAGCGGAAGGCACTAACGAACACCACAAAATCGAGGCCATATTCAAAGCCTTTGCCAAGTCCATTAAAATGGCGGTAAAACGGGATGCGGAGAAAATGGTTCTTCCATCAACAAAAGGTATGTTATAAAACTATTGTCATTTCAAAAGAGCTTGCGACTGAGGAATCTAGATTTCTCGCTTTGCTCGAAATGACAATCAAACCAAAACAGCGAGAGCAAATGGAAAATAATATTGTATTGGGATACACTTCGTACTTCAAACCTCGTATTTCGTACTTCAAACTTTGTACTTCACTATGAAAATAGTAATCATCGATTACGGCGCTGGAAATATCCAAAGCATCAAATTTGCCATTAAACGATTGGGCTTTGAGGCCGTTTTGAGTCATGATGTAATGGAGATACAGAATGCCGACAAGGTTATTTTTCCAGGAGTTGGAGAAGCGAGTTCTGCCATGGCCAAATTACGGGCCAGTGGTTTGGATAAAATCATTCCCCAGTTAAAACAACCGGTTTTGGGTATTTGCTTGGGAATGCAATTAATGTGCAGGTCATCCGAAGAAGGTAATACAAAGGGGCTGGGTATTTTTGATTTGGATGTGGTGAAATTTCCGAAAACGGTGAAAGTGCCTCAAATCGGATGGAATCAAATTACCGGCATAAAAACTGATTTATTCAAAGGAATCCCAGACAAATCCTATATTTATTTGGTACACAGTTTTTATGCGCCGCTGGATGTGGAAACGATAGCCACATCAGATTATGGTCTGATCTATAGTGCTGCATTGCAAAAAGATAATTTTTTTGGGGTGCAGTTTCACCCAGAGAAAAGCAGTGATGTAGGCAGTGAAATACTAAAGAATTTTTTAACGGTGATTTGATGGACTATTACATTTCAACAGATAAGAATAAATTAGACATCCCTAAAATCCACCAACAGGTTAAAAACACCTATTGGGGCGGGTATCGTACTTTGGAATTGACCACAACTACCATTGAGAGTTGCTTGTGTTTTGGATTGTACACGCAAGGAGATGAGCAAGTTGGATTTGCTAGAGCACTCACTGACAAGGTGGTTTTTGCTTATATTATGGATGTGCTGATTTTTGAACCGTACAAAGGAAAAGGATTGGGGAAAATGCTAGTGAAACATATTTTGGAACATCCAGATATTAAAAACGTTTTTACAGTGGCTTTGAAAACCAAGGATGCCCATGGATTATATGCACCACTTGGCTTTTCAAAAGTTGGGGATTCTGATATGTGGATGGCAATGGACAAAGCAAAATACGATTAACATGAGATTGATACCCGCCATAGATATTATTGAAGGGAAATGTGTCCGACTTTCCAAAGGGGATTACGGGACCAAAAAAATATACAATGAGAATCCATTGGAGGTCGCCAAAGAATTTGAGGCGCACGGCATTCAATATTTGCATGTAGTAGATTTAGATGGAGCTAAGTCCAAACACATTGTTAATCATAAAGTTCTGGAAACCATAGCTTCTCAAACTAACTTGAAAATTGACTTTGGTGGAGGTTTAAAATCCGATGAAGACCTGCATATTGCATTTGAAAGTGGGGCCAGTCAGATTACCGGAGGTAGTATTGCCGTGAAAGAAAAGGAAATTTTTTTGGGTTGGTTGGAAACCTACGGTTCCGATAAAATCATTCTGGGTGCCGATGCGCAAAATGAGAAAGTGGCTGTATCCGGTTGGCAGGAAGAATCCAATCAAGAATTGGTTCCCTTCATTCAATCCTATCAGAAGAGAGGGATTCACTATGTAATTTGTACCGATATTAGTAAAGATGGTATGTTGGAAGGGCCCTCTTTTGACCTGTATAAAAAAATCCTATCCAAGACCATGAAGCATGAAACTTTGGTTACGGGCAGTGGAGTGGAGGATGTGGAAACCATCGGCATCAATTTGGTTGCTAGCGGAGGCATTTCTACGTTCGACGAGCTTCCCAAATTGGCCGAAATAGGCTGTGAGGGGACCATAATTGGTAAGGCCATTTATGAGAACAGAATCAGTTTAAAGCAATTGGAACAATACATCCTGGCTAATGGATAAAGAAAGAGAACTACAGGAAGAACTGGTTTGGAATGCGGGTTATCGCATGAATGAAAGTCTTCGCATGATCAAAATCTGTTTGGACCAACTCCCTGAAAAAGCCGTTTGGCAAAAACCGAATGAATCAGCGAACAGTATTGGGAATTTGATATTGCACTTGTGCGGAAACATAACCCAATATGGAATCGCTTCCATTCAAAATTTGGAGGACAATCGCAAGCGTGACGAGGAGTTTTCAACTACGACAGGCTATTCCAAAGAAGAACTAGTCCAAAAACTTAGCGATACCATTGATGAAGCCAAAAGAGCATTTTATGAAGCTCCTTTAGAGGAATTACTTCGCAAGAGAAATGTACAAGGGTTTAATTTTTCGGGTGTGGGGAACATGATTCATGTTACAGAGCATTTGTCCTACCATACAGGTCAAATAGCACTTTGGACAAAATTGCTGAACAATCAGGATTTAGGCTTTTATGAAGGTGTAAATCTTAATGTAAAGAATGAATAACGTCACCCCCTGATAAGAACTATGCTCACAAAACGAATCATACCTTGCTTGGACATTAAAGACGGAAGAACCGTAAAAGGGGTCAACTTTGTGGACCTCCGTGATGCCGGAGACCCTGTGGAACTAGCAGCCATCTATGCAAAAGAAGGTGCGGATGAATTGGTCTTCTTGGATATTTCAGCTACAGAAGAAAAACGGAAAACACTGGCGGAATTGGTCTACCATGTGGCCGAAACCATCAATATTCCATTTACTGTAGGTGGTGGAATATCCTCTGTGGAAGATGTGGATATCCTTTTGAAAAATGGGGCCGATAAAGTTTCCATCAACTCATCAGCAGTGAAACGACCTGAACTTATCAATGAATTGGTGGCCAAATTCGGGTCCCAATGTATTGTAGTAGCGATAGATGCCAAACAAGTCAACGGAAGCTGGAAAGTCCATTTGGTGGGAGGTAAAGTTCCCACAGAAATTGATTTGTTTGATTGGGCCAAAGAAGTGGAAGAACGGGGAGCTGGAGAAATACTGTTCACTTCCATGGACCATGATGGCACCAAAAACGGCTTTGCCAATGAAGCACTGGCTAGATTATCGGATTTGGTCAACATTCCTGTGATTGCATCAGGAGGTGCGGGCAATGTTTCCCATTTTGCGGATACCTTTAAAGATGGAAAAGCCGATGCTGCGCTAGCCGCTAGCGTTTTTCATTTTAAGGAGATTGAAATAAACGATTTAAAGAACGAACTGAAGGAAGAGGGAATTCCTGTTAGAATTTAAAAAATGAAAATAGACTTCAACAAAAACCCAGACAATCTAGTGCCGGCCATTATTCAAGATGCGCAGACAAAAAATGTATTGATGCTGGGGTATATGAACCAAGAAGCCTTAGAGGTAACCCAAAAAACCCAAAAAGTCACTTTTTACAGTCGAACCAAGCAACGCCTTTGGACCAAAGGTGAGGAAAGTGGCAACTTTCTAAACTTGGTGGACATTAAGGTGGATTGCGATAATGATACGCTGTTGGTCACCGTAAATCCGATTGGACCAACTTGCCACACGGGCACCGATACCTGTTGGGGCGATAAAAATGTTCAAGACTACGGTTTTCTATCCGCTTTGGAGGAAATCATCACTTCACGAAAAAACGACATGGAAAATCCAGATAGTTATGTCGCTTCATTGTTCCGAAAAGGCATCAATAAAATAGCCCAGAAAGTAGGAGAAGAAGCGGTGGAAACCGTTATCGAAGCTAAAGATGACAACGAGGAATTATTTCTAAATGAAAGTGCCGATTTGCTTTTCCACTATCTTATTTTGTTGCAAGCTAAAGGGTATACATTGGATGATATCGCCCAAGTACTCCAAAAACGCCATTAAACAAGAGCGTTAAGTTTTCTTTAAAGCACAAACCATTACATAGAAATACCGTAATTTTATGTAATGGCTATGAATGCAAGAAAAGGGTTTCGATTTACTACCTACGAAGCCCCGGACCAAACCCCGTTTGAAAAACTCTTTGAGATTTTTCAAGAATTGATTACACATACTTCTGGTGATGTTGAGGAAGCTTTGGACTGGCTCCGTGAGTTGGACAAAGAATACGAACTCACCGATGAGGACTACACTATTGATGACTTTATCGAAGATTTGAAGGCAAAAGGATTCATTCGTGAAGAGTTTGATATAGACGACCGCGAGGCCGGTGAAGGTGAGGAAGGCGATGAAGAGGGCAGAGGCCCTGGAAACCTTTCCATTACCGCTAAACTGGAGCGAATGTTGCGGCAACGTGCTCTCGAACAAATTTTTGGAAAATTGAAGCGAAGCGGTGCTGGCAATCACCGTACTGGAAAATCGGGTAGGGGCGATGAGCATACCGGGGATTTCAGGGAATACCGTTTTGGGGATTCCTTGGAAAGTATTTCCATGACCGAAAGTCTTCGAAATGCCCAAGTCAATCATGGTTTGGACAGTTTTTCCTTAAATGAGGACGATTTGGTGGTGGAAGACACGCATTACAAAGCCCAGATGAGTACGGTGCTGATGATTGATATCAGTCACAGTATGATTTTGTACGGCGAGAACCGAATCACCCCGGCCAAAAAAGTGGCCATGGCCTTGGCAGAATTGATTACTACGCGATACCCAAAAGACACGTTGGACATCCTCGTTTTTGGTAACGATGCCTGGCCCATTCCCATAAAGGATTTGCCCTATTTGAAAGTCGGGCCGTACCACACCAACACCGTGGCTGGATTGCAATTGGCCATGGATATGCTTCGCAGAAAACGGAATACCAACAAGCAAATCTTTATGATCACCGATGGAAAACCTTCTTGTCTGCGGCTTCCCAATGGCGATTATTACAAAAACAGTGTCGGCCTGGATGAGTACATTGTGGAAAAATGCTACGCGATGGCCCAACAAGCCCGAAAATTACATATTCCCATCACCACCTTTATGATCGCGGAAGACCCCTATTTGATGCAGTTTGTGCGTGAATTCACCCAAGCCAATAAAGGCAAGGCCTTTTATACGGGATTGAAGGGATTGGGCGAAATGATTTTTGAAGATTACGAACAGAACAGAAAACGAAGAATCAAAGGATAAAATAGTATATGAAATTGGATCATACCAAAATAAAGACCTTAGGAGAATTAAAGTCAGCGGGGTATCAAACCAAAAGTATTAAAGATGAGCTCCGTGAAAATCTCCTGGACAAAATTTCAAAAGGAGAAGAAGTTTTTGAAGGCGTTTGGGGTTATGAAAACTCCGTAATTCCGGAATTGGAACGCGCCATTCTTTCACGACATAACATCAATCTTCTTGGTCTACGCGGACAAGCAAAGACCCGTTTGGCCCGATTGATGGTTCAATTGTTGGACGAATGGATGCCCATTGTGGAAGGGTCGGAAGTGCATGATGACCCGCTCAAACCTATTTCCCGATATGCGACTGAACTTATCAAGGAAAAAGGGGATAAAACCCCAATCGATTGGATTCACCGAAACGAACGGTTCTACGAGAAACTGGCTACGCCAGATGTTACGGTGGCCGATTTGATTGGTGACGTGGACCCTATCAAAGCCGCAAACCTTAAACTTTCGTATGCAGATGACCGGGTAATTCATTTTGGGATGATTCCCAGAGCCAACCGCTGTATTTTTGTCATCAATGAGTTGCCCGACCTTCAGGCTCGGATACAAGTGGCCTTGTTCAATATTCTTCAAGAAGGCGACATTCAAATTCGTGGATTTAAATTGCGACTTCCACTGGACCTTCAATTTGTGTTTACGGCAAATCCGGAGGATTACACTAACCGGGGCAGTATAGTAACGCCATTGAAAGATAGGATTGGCTCCCAAATTCTGACCCACTATCCAGAAAGCATAGAAATCGCCAAGAAAATCACCAAACAAGAAGCCCAATTGGACCAGCGCCAATCAGATACTATTTATGTTCCAGAAATCGCTATGGATGTATTGGAACAAATCAGTTTTGAGGCGCGCAACAGCGAATATGTGGATGCCAAAAGTGGGGTTAGTGCTCGGATGAGCATCACCGCCTTTGAAAACTTGCTAAGCACAGCTGAGCGTAGGGCGGCTCATTCAGGGGATAAGAAAACAGCAGTCCGTTTGAGCGATTTTATGGGTGTGATTCCTTCCATCACTGGAAAAATTGAACTGGTATATGAAGGGGAGCAGGAGGGCGCTGGTTTTGTGGCCGAAACCTTGATTGAGGATGCCATAAAATCCCTTTTTCCGAATTATTTCCCCAAAATAGACAAACTACAGCGAAAGGAAGCCGAAACGGAGTACGATGAATTAATACATTGGTTTTTCGACGGCGAAGGTTTTGATCTTTTAGATGATGATTCGGATGATGACTATAAATCCAAGTTGGATTCGGTAGGACCACTTAATAATCTTCTAAAAGAATATCAGCCCTCAGTTTCAAAAGAAGATTCCTATTTTATGAAAGAACTCTTACTCTGGGGATTGGTGGCCCACAAAAAACTAAGCAAACATCGATTTACCAAAGGGATTCAGTTTAAAGACCTGTACGGAAGTTATATAAGAGGATTATAGGCTTACTGCCAGATATTCAAGTTGTTGTTATAATTTTCAAAATTATAGGTTCCTACATATCGTTTCCTTAACCAAAAAGTGTAAAAGGTCAAAATAGGTAGCAAAGAATAGAGACTTAATGCTATTATGCCAATAGGTTTAAAAGTAGGAGGGATAACATGCTCCGTAAATGTCGACAAAGAGGCCAACATCATAGCCGATTCATATATTTTGAAACAATATACGATCAAGATGGCGTAAAGCGCATACTCAATATTCCTCATTTTTGGGTCTGGAAGTTCATCTTCCGAGATTTTAAACCATAACACATACAGATATAGAAAATGGGCTGTGGTCAGTAGAGGAAACAAAAAGTTTTTCGGATTGGTAAAATAAAATTTATGGGTGTAAATACCGTAAAAGTTAAAGACTATAAGTAAAAAAAGTACCACTACACTGGCGATTATAGCCCTTTTCCAATTAAAGATTCGTGCAAGCGTATTCATAATAAATCAAGATTTAGGACAATCAAAATACTATATAAAGGACGTGATTTTGCTTGGTATTACTTAAACAAATCGATGAAGAGCGAGTATAACCGGACAATCAGAAAAATCTGATATAAAAATCAAGGTTTTCTGGGACAAATTACATGATTTCACACATTGGTGTATTCAAAGTGTTGATTCATAAGATCATAAGGTTTGGGTATGTGTATTTTTTGTATTTTGGATAAATTCAATTTCCATGCAAAACTGGCTCTACATCGTTTTGGTCATCCTTGGCATATACATTTTGTTGAGCGTTTTGTTGTTTTATCTCCAAGATTATTTTTTGTTCAAACCTGAAAAATTGTCCAAGGATTTTCAATTCCATTATGATAACCAAGAAATTGAAGAGTACAACATTGAAACTCGGGATGGCGCCACAATCAATGGCCTCAGGTTCAAGTCACAGAAACCCAAGGGGGTTGTTTTTTATTTGAAAGGCAATTCAAAAAGTATTAAGGGTTGGGGAAAATTTGCCGTGGACTTTACCCGGCATGGGTACGACGTAATCATGGTG
Source organism: Allomuricauda sp. ANG21 (assembly GCF_040705235.1). Classification (NCBI taxonomy): domain Bacteria; kingdom Pseudomonadati; phylum Bacteroidota; class Flavobacteriia; order Flavobacteriales; family Flavobacteriaceae; genus Allomuricauda; species Allomuricauda sp. ANG21. Next base: position 555,077 of record NZ_JBFCVT010000011.1, read on the forward strand.
GATTACCGTGGCTTTGGAAAAAGCACGGGACGTAGAACCCAAAAAGCCATAAAACGTGATATGCAAGTGGTGTACGATAAAATAAAAGAACAGGTGGCAGAAAAATACATCATTTTATACGGTCGTTCCATGGGCTCAGGCTTTGCTGCGAAGTTGGCTTCCATGAACAATCCAAGAATGCTTATTCTGGATGCACCGTATTACAGCTTGAGCAAAGTGGCCAAGAAGTTCATCCCTTTTATGCCACTTTCATTGTTGATAAAATTTCCAATGCCCACATACAAGTGGTTAAGGTATGTGAATTGTCCCATCCACATTATTCATGGAACGGATGACCGGCTTATTCCTTATAAAACCAGTGTAAAACTGTCCAAAATAAAGCCAGAATTGACAACACTGTATACCATAATCGGAGGCGGCCATAAAGACTTGAACAACTTTGAGTCCTATCATAAAATGTTGGAGGAGATTGTTACCAGTAAGCCTACAAAAGTAAATTTGGAAGGATCTAGTATCAATGTTAGACATACATCAAGGCACGCCGATGCAAAAGCTTAAACGTTTTGGTGCTTTTGCGGGGATTATTTTGATTCTACTTGTAGTAATGGCATATTTTTTTCAAGAAAAATTGATTTTTTTGCCCACAAAATTGTCTCAGGAATATAGCTACACATTCCCAGCTAATTTTGATGAAATCTTCCTTAAAACGGATGATGGGGCCAGTCTAAATGCACTTCATTTTTATGCTAATGACGCTAAAGGAGTAATTCTATATTTTCATGGAAATGCAGGCGATTTATCTAGATGGGGCGAGATTGTACTTCCTTTTGTGGATATGGGTTATGATGTTTTGGTGATGGATTACCGAAATTATGGAAAAAGTACCGGAGAAATCAGTGAGGAGGCTCTGTACCAAGATGCCCAACTTTTCTACAACTATGTTGAGGATAAATACGCGATTAATGCTATAATTATTTACGGAAGGTCCCTTGGAACAGGCATAGCTACCCATTTAGCATCTAAAAATCCATCACAAAAGCTCATTCTGGAAACTCCTTTTTATAGCTTGTTGGATGTTGCCAAGGCAAGATTTCCTTTTTTACCACTCAAACAACTGCTGCGTTATAAGATGCCTTCGTATCAATTTATCAAGGAAGTCCAATGCCCCATTCGTGTTTTTCACGGTACCGAAGACGCAGTTGTTTCCTATGATTCTGGAAAGAAATTGTTCGATACCATTCCACAAACCGATAAAAAAATATACACCATTCCCAATGGAAACCACAACAACCTCAATGAATTTGAAGCCTATTGGGAAGGCATGAAAATGGAATTGAAGTAATAACTCTAATCGAACAAATCCGAAGATAGGTAGCGATCACCCCGGTCGCATACAATGGAAACAATGACCCCGCTTTCCATGCTTTCGGCAAGTCGTAGCGCTACTGTGGCCGCACCGCCACTGCTCATACCAGCAAAAATTCCTTCTTCCTTAGCTAGTTTTTTGGCCATGGCTATGGCATCATCCTCACTCACCTCCATTATGGTATCCACTTTTTTCCGGTCAAAGATTTTGGGCAAGTACTCTTCCGGCCATTTTCTAATCCCAGGAATCCGGGAGTCGTCTGTGGGCTGCACCCCAACAATTTGAATAGATGAATCCTTTTCTTTCAAAAAAGTTGATGTTCCCATAATGGTCCCGGTAGTGCCCATACTGGATACAAAATGGGTTATTTCTTTATTAGTGTCTCTCCATATTTCCGGTCCCGTAGTTTTGTAATGGGCCATCCAATTGTCATTGTTGGCAAATTGATTCAACATTGTATATCCTTCATTCTTCACTTTGGCCTCTGCATAATCCCGGGCACCTTCGATCCCCACATCAGAAGGGGTCAAGGTTACTTTGGCACCGTAGGCACGCATGGTCTGCACGCGTTCTTTTGTTGAGTTTTCGGGCATGACCAATTCAATATCCAGCCCATATAGCCCTGCAATCATAGCTAATGCGATGCCTGTATTGCCACTAGTGGCCTCAATTAACTTGGAATCCTTGGAGAAATCGCCTCGTTCCAGACCGCTTTTAATCATGTTAAAGGCTGGTCGGTCTTTGACACTCCCTCCGGGATTGTTTCCTTCCAGCTTAAAAAATAATCTTACGTTGGGGTTGGTATTCAATACTTTGGATTCCACCATAGGGGTGTTTCCAATGAGGTCAAGTATGCTTTTAGACATTTGGTGTTGTCTTGATTTTAATTTCTGGTGTGTGATAAACTGTTGAATTGGCGGGTACCGAGGAAGTAAGCCATGCATTTCCTCCTATTACCGAGTTTTCACCAATCACCGTATCTCCTCCTAAAATAGTGGCGTTGGCATAAATGGTTACGTTAGACATTATGGTAGGGTGCCGTTTGGTCTTCTGCAGATTCTTGGCTACATACAAGGCCCCTAAGGTAACCCCTTGATAGATTTTTACGTTATCATGAATGACTGCTGTTTCGCCAATGACCACCCCGGTTGCGTGATCAATAAAGAAAGATTTACCTATGGAGGCACCCGGATTTATATCCACACCGGTCTGTCTATGTGCATATTCAGTCATGAGCCGTGGAATCAAGGGCACATCCTGTGCATAAAGTTCATGGGCCAATCTATAAATTGCAATAGCATAAAAACCGGGATATGCCATATAAATCTCTTGGATGGACAAAGAGGCCGGATCACAATTTAATATGGCCTCGGCATCCAAGTTGAGCTTTTCCAAAATTCCGGGTAATGTGGTTACGTACCCATCCCAAAACTCGGTACTAGGGCGCTCCAAATCCCAACAGGCCATATCGAGGAGGGTATTAAACTTTTTCTCCAACATTTCCAGGTTAACGGCAACTGGCGTATTGGCATCAAAAAGGGTGTAAAAAAGGGTGTCCGTAAAGTCTTCGGTCTCCTGTTTTAATCTGAAATCGAGATAAGGCAACTTCTTGTGCCTATTCAACTCAGAAATTATTTTTTCCTTGTCCATATTAGATTTATTGTCCTAAAATTAGACAAATCCTTACCATACACTCCGATAAAAGGCTAACTTTAGATAAAAAATAACATATTATCATATAAGGCCGTGAGCAATTCCACTATCCCAAAAGATGCATTTAATTTCTTAAAAGAACTTTCCAAAAATAATAACAAAGAATGGTTTGAGCAGCACAAACCCACTTTCAAGGAGCATGAGAAATCTGTAAAATCTTTTTTTGAAAGCGTCAAGAATAACCTGAGTCACCATGATGAGATTGAAAAAATGAAAATGTTCCGCATTTATCGTGATGTTCGGTTTTCAAAGGATAAAACACCTTATAAAACCCATTTGGCGGCTTCATTTGCGCGTTTGGGTGCCCATTTACGAGGTGGATACTACATCCATCTTACGCCAAGCGGTTCTTTTTTGGCCACAGGTTTTTGGGACCCCAACAAAGAGGATTTATTTCGTATTCGAAAAGAATTGGAAATGGACGCTTCGGAATTTCGTGAGATCATTGGCGAGAAGTCCTTCAAGGCCATATGGGGTGAATTGGCTGGTGATGCCGTAAAGACTGCACCGAAAGGCTTTGATAAAGAGCACCCCGATATTGATTTAATACGAAAAAAGCAATTTATTTTTATTCGAAACTTTTCGGACAAAGAGGTTCTTTCAGACACCTTTCTTCAAGAGGTAGACAAATCCTACCGTGCCATTAGACCTTATTTTGATTTGATGAGCGATATTTTGACCACCAATCTGAACGGCGAATCATTATTATAACAAAACTTCTTCCTTGTCCAGCAATTGTACTTGGTCCTTCAACCGTTCAATGACCATGTTCATCATGCGTTTGTTCAAAGCGGAAGAGTTCTGAATATAGTCTTGATATTCTTCCACCGTGAATTGGCCAATGATCATGCCTTTTAAGGAATTCCGAAATTTGATATCCTTTTGAATGGCCCGCTCAATATAATCCATGCGTTTTTCCAAAGTAAGCCCGTAAAAAACCCCTTTGTGTTTATTGATGTAGTTCCGAAAAACCTCAATCAATAAAAAGTTTTGCATCTTAATTACCGGACGCAAGGTTTTGTTCTGAAAATGCTCATCAAAACCCATTTGGTTATTAAAGTGTGCTTTTAAAATGTCCGGACGAATCTCCAAAAGACTTTTGGACCGTGAATCCATGGCTGTAAGTTTTATTAAAATTACATAATCAAAAATGGTGCATTTTTAATGCAGCCAATAGTTTTTAACGATGTTATAAACAAGAGTACAAACCTGCTTTATTAAATTTTGACCTTAAAAATTTTATTTGAGTATTTTTAGAGCTTATACGTAAACAAACATCATGCACATAAAATTTGTTGGCCTGTTGTGCCTTATCCCTTTTATTTTTTCCTGTAAAAATCAGAATGCAAAAGAAAAAGCCACAGAATGGCATACTAAAAAAGTGGCAGAAGCAAGCGAAAGCCATAATACCTTATATGACATTGAAAAAGAGCAGGGGTGGGAGCTGTTGTTTGATGGCAAAACCTTGAACGGATGGCATGTTTACAATGCTGGCACCCCTTCTGTCTGGGAGGTCAGTGATGGAACCCTTCACCGCAATCCTCAGATTGAAACCCAAAACAATGAGGATTTGCTCACAGAAAAGGTCTATGAAAACTATGAGTTGATTTTGGAATGGAAAATCGGTAATCGGGGTAATAGTGGGATTTTTATCAATGTACAGGAAAAACCCGAAGTGGCCACGGCCTATCAGACTGGACCCGAATATCAAATTCTGGACCCCGATCATATGGATTCTGACGTTGCGGTAAAAAAATCTGGATGTTTGTACGGGTTTTCACCACAAGAAAACGAGGCAATTACCAATGACGGGGAATGGAACCGTACCCGCATCAAACAAATGGGTGGAAAAGTAGAATTTTATTTGAACGGTGTTCGTACCGCAACCCAAGATTTTACATCGTCAGAATGGCCCGAAAAAATAAAGAATACCCACTTTGCAAATTATCCTGAATTTGGCAAAGCCACCCAAGGGAAAATAGCTTTACAGGATTGGTATTTTGAAGTATGGTTCAGGGATATAAAAATTAGGGAACTCTAAGCCAATCCTAATTTAAGCTCTATCTTTTTTCAAATAAAGGAGTTGCATCAAGCATAACGTTACGGGGGCCGCATACATCCAAATCATGGTCGGAATCATGCCACAGTAACCGCTGTTGTTCATTTCGCAGTCGATATAATTGGATAGATAAAGAACGCCAACCAATATGCCAATAGTGGCCAAAGTCCATATCAACCAATCTTTATCCAACCCTGCTTTTACATTTTTATAAACCAATACCAAAAAAATCACGCCTACCGCTATAAGAAATATGGCCATACTGAATATGTTTTGTTAACTGGGGGAAGTGATGGTAAGTTAAATAAACTCTGTAAAATCCGGTTGCAGATAAACCTGAAAAAAACTAGGGGTTTTGTATAGTTGTATTTATACTATGTGTTTTTAATTTTATGTATTCGCTTTTCCGTTTCTATACTCCATCCATTTGATCAATGGGTTGGTATCTCTATTCAAATATCCATGAATACTGGAACTTATTACTAGTATCAATGCAGCCAATCCAGCTGTGTAAACAATGTTTTGATGTTGTTCATAATTGGCATAGGCAATTGCTACTAAGGCCCAAGCTCCTACCAAGGCGAATTCGCGCATATTTCGTTTCCAGGTCACAAGCAGATTTATGACCAGTGCAATGACAATCATAATTAGGGTCCAGTTCTCTTCGGAAATTCCAAAACCATCCCAACCTATCTTAACCAAATATGCTGAGACGTTTGCAATGCATGCCACAGTTATCCAACCGGAATAAAAAACAAAAGGCCACCATAAAAATGCGATGACACTGATGGGTGCGTCCCATAATTCCATGGAATTGTCCAGTACAACCTTTAAAAGTGAAATGAGCAATAGAAAAATGAATACGCAGGAAAGACCTGTATACCCGTGTAACCAACAAAATACCCAGGCGATATTTGCCATACAGGAAAAGGCAAAGCTCCACCCAATCCTCTGTATAAAACCATCATCACGGACGGTGGTGAATAAACTTCTGCCCTGATACACGATAAAGCCCAATAGCAGCAAATAAATAAGTCTCCAAATTGAAAATGCATACCCTGCAGGGGTAAAGAGGGAAGTTAAGCCATTGGAAACCTCGCCAATGGTTGTATTGTTTATTACTCCTGTATTTGATAGGTAATTGACAAAAACCATTAACACAAAGGCAATGCTATTTACAATTTGAAGAACACGTTTCATATTGTTTTTAGTCGTTTTGTTATACCCTTGAATGTAGAGATTTTCTGCCGATTTTTAAGATAGAAGCTATGGAAATAGGGGCAATAATTGCATTTTTATACTTTTTAGGTTCTAAATCATCTTTCATGAAATTCGGCAAAGTAGACCATCCTGAGCTCATCGATTTTACCATTCCACCGGACCACCCAGATACGCCAGTAGTACTGTCCAAAAACAAAGAAGGAGGCGAAACCAAAGTCTTCGTGGGCTGTGCCAAATGGAACCGACAAGATTTGAAGAACTTCTATCCCCGGGGAACCAAGGATGAACTTACCTACTATTCCTCACAGTTCAATTGTATTGAGTTGAACGCAACCTTTTACCGCATCTTTCCACCGGACACCTATGAAAAATGGTACAACAAGACGCCTGAAGACTTCAAGTTCTTTACCAAAATGACCAATGAAGTAAGTCATTTGCGCCGTCTTAACGACAAGGTCTACGAAGTAGCAGATCGTTATTTGGAGGTCACATCGCTCTTAAAAGAAAAATTGGGCACCATCTTTTTACAGATGCACAACAACTTTGGTCCCAAAAATTGGGATAGGGTAGTGCGGTTTGTGGAATATTGGCCAAAAGAGTTTCCCTTGGCCATGGAGTTTCGTCATACAGATTGGTTCACCGATGAAAAAGTCGCCCAAGAACTCTATCATTTGTTGGAAGAAAACAACATTGCCAACGTTTTGGTGGACACGGCGGGGCGGCGTGACCTTATGCACATGCGATTGACCAACAACGAAGCCTTTATTCGTTATGTTGGTGCCAACCACCAATCGGATTATTCACGTTTGGAGGATTGGGTGCATCGATTGGTTTCATGGAAAGGTATGGGATTGAAGAACATCCATTTCTTTGTGCACCAAAACATGGAGTTGGAATCTCCCTTACTGTCGGCTCATTTTATTAAAAAACTCAACCATGCCATGGATACCCATCTAAAAATCCCTAAAACATTGGGGCAATCAGGTACAGGTACGCTTTTTTAATAGGGAGTTCCCATTTCCACAAACGTATTTGCCCTGTGGTAGCGTGGGGCAGTAGGTGCAGCCATACAGCAAGTAGAGCCTAGATAGAACAAAGACAGTTCCTGTAATTTGCAAACAGTTTTTCCTACGGCTACTCCATGCGCTAATTCAATAGTGCCCACTGCCGGGCCACCAACTATGGACAAATGCCAAACTTTGTTGGTGTTATCAGTAATGTCAATGTTGAAGCGCTCATTTCTAAAGGCAGGAAGCGAAGGATTTTCTTTGTAAATCCATGGCCGCAATACCAACAAATCTCCTGGAATATGCTGAATTCTGGTAATAGTGCCGCTCACAGGCGCATGGATTCGATGGTAGTTCTTATTGTGTAAAAAAACATTCGTAAACGTGTAATTCTCCGGGATGTCCGAGTCATTTAGTCCAAAAACGGTAGCTACTGAACGTACATCCGACTTAACCTTCACCAATTTTAGGTCTTTGATTTTCCGCTCCTCACACAACAAACCTTCGCAAGGCCAAACATGGGTGCTTTTATATTTTGGAAGTTCTTTGAATTCCCTAATGAAGAAATCTTGAAAACTTTCAAAATCCTTTTTCCCATGAGGGGGTTTAAATTTAGAGAGATAATCCTTGTCTGAATAATTCAGACGGATATAGGGCTTAATAATTCTTTTGGAAAATGGCTTGTCGTACAAGGAACTGTACCAAGAAGACAGTCTTCTTTGAAGGTTACTTGGGATAGCTCCCCAAAGTGAAACAGATAAAAATTTGTAGTAATTGGCCCTCCAATGGGGCACCTTTAAAACCGTAAAATCCGGATCCGAATAATATTCCGTAATTGTTTTCATCATGATGGTTCGTTTGATTTGACACTTGAATTTATCGGGATTATTTTTTTTAGGGCTTTCAATTAAGAAAACTTTATTTTATGATTAACAATTTTTATCATAATCTAAATCTTTTTGTTAATTGATGAAAACTAGACAATTAAAGAATGTTTTGATATAATTTTGTCTAAAATCCCAAATACAAAAAATGAGATTTCATACAAGAAAATGGGTAAAACCTGAAGATTTAAATGCCAACGGCACTTTGTTCGGTGGAAAGGTGTTGGCTTGGATAGATGAAGAAGCGGCCCTGTACAGCATTATACAGTTGGAAAATAAAAAAGTGGTTACCAAATATATGTCCGAAATCAATTTCATGAGCACCGCCAGAGAAGGTGATGTGATTGAAATTGGAATTGATGTAATCAAATTTGGGCTAACTTCAATTTCGTTGAATTGTGAAGTACGGAACAAGATGACCCATGAGAGCATTGTTACCGTGGACAACATAATCATGGTTAACCTAGATGATAAAGGCAATCCCAAACCACATGGCAAAACCAAGATAGAATTTGTTAAAGACCGTTTGGCAAAAAAAGAAAAGGAGGAAGAGGCTAAATCCTAATTTTGTGCAGCGGCATAGGCCTGCACTTCATCTAAAACCCTTAGCAGGTTTCCGCCCCACAGCTTTGCGATTTCTTCCTCAGTATACCCACGTTTTACCAATTCCAAGGTCACGTTGAAGGTTTCCGAGGCATCAGACCAACCCTCAATACCTCCGCCGCCATCAAAGTCAGAGCTGATACCTACATGGTCAACACCTATTAATTTAACCATATAGTCGATATGGTCCACTAAATCGGATACATTAACGGCTGGGGGGGCATCTGCTCTTGTAGCCGCCATTTTATCCCCCAATTGTGTGACTTTTGGATAATTTTCCATGAATTCATCTTGCTGTTCCTTGGTTAGGGAACCAAACTGTGAGCGTTCGTACCAATTCAGGCCTAACGAATCAGCGGCTTCTTCATAAATACTTTTCATATAGGCTGAACGTGCCTCGTCCTTTACTGTGTTCAAATACGAAGTGAAGGCTACAGTCTGCACCACACCACCATTCTCTTTAAGCAAAAGTAACTGCTCATCATCCAAATTTCTACTGTGATCACAAAGTGCCCTTGCAGAGGAATGCGAAGCAATAATGGGAACTTTTGATAGCTTAACCATTTGCAACATGGCTTCTTTGGATGGGTGGGAGATATCTATCATGATGCCGACACGGTTCATTTCAGCTACGGCTTGCTTTCCCAATTCGCTCAAACCATTATGTAGCCAAATGCTGTCCTTTTCACCGGTATTGGAGTCTGAAAATTGACTATGTCCATTGTGTGCCAACGACATGTAGCGGGCACCACGCTTTTGATACTCTTCAATTTTTGAAAGGTCTTCTCCCAAAGGATATGCATTTTCTACCCCAATCATGGCCACTTTTTTGCCGGCAGCCGTAATTCGTCTCACATCATCAGAGGTCAATGCCAATTCAATTTGGTCTGGCGCAAATTCCTCACAAAGTTTGTGGATGGCCTCAAACTTGGCAATTGCATTTTCGGAAGCGGCGGCATACCCCTCGGCACTCAGTGTATCCTGACCTGTATAAACAATCAACCAAGCAACATCCAGCCCACCTTCTTGCATCTTGGGCAGGTTTACTTGGGTATTGAGGTTTTGTGTGTAGTTGGTGCTGCCAGTGAAATTGTCCACATTAATGTCAACATGCGTGTCTATGGTAATGACCGAATCATGGATTCGTTGGGCTTTCTCTTCCAAAGTTTCAGTTTTATTCTCTTTTTTTTGAGCGCAGGCCACAAACAAGAGGATGCTGCATAGTATATAGAAATATTTCATGGTTCGCTATTTACACCTACAAATAAAGCAATTTGACAACAAAAACCCGTGACTACAGAACAATAAATTGGTATGGCTACCTCTATTCCTGATTTTTAAAGGTATTAACTAGTTAAAGAAGTAAACTTGGGAACACGCGAACTACTTACGCATCTTGAAAAATTGGAAATAGGGCTCAGCAGTTTTTCGTATGAGGAATTGGGCACTGTGGAAGCCGGAGAGCTTAAAAAATCCTTTGAAATTTTTAAACACGGATTGGAGAACAAAGTTTTTGGCATTCCCGAGATGAAACAGTTGGAGGTTATTTACGAGCGCATAGGCATCCAAGGTTCCAAAAAATCTCAATCAACACCCTTGGATGAACTCGATGCTTCACCCCAAACCTTGATTGTCCTGCTAAGTTCCTTGGAAAACACACGATTATCCCAAGAACAAAAAGAAATTGTAGCCGGTTTAAAACATGTGGCCCAACGTTTGAACCGTATAGACAGTGAACCCGAAGACATGAATAGTGGTAAGGCATTTGAAAAAAGTCTGGAATCCAGTTTTTCTTCCAATACAATCAATTTAAAACCTGTGCTGGAAGACTGCATGGGGCAGATGGAGCTGTTGGAGGAATTGGTAAAACTTTTCAAGCAGAATGTTCTGGAATTTGTGGGCAGTGCCAAAATTCATCTACAAAATGAAAATTATAAAGAATTGGACTTATCCTGCCAAAAAGTACAGTCGTGCCTTAGAATGCTAAAAACAGATGGGCTACTGGAAATCACCAAGGAAATCATTGCCTTATGCCGAACCGACAACGACAGAAAGCATCATACGTTCCTATACGGTCAGTTTGTGGAAGAATTTCCAAAAGTGGCGGAGCAAGTGGATTTTGAAATGGAAATGATTCGGGCAATGCAATAGAAAAATCGTCATGGAAAATACGAACCTACCAAAATATTTACAGAGCATTTTTTACCAACTCTTTCAGCATACCAAAGATTTGGAATGTAGATTGATCTTGTTGGATGAAATGTTGGAGGTTGGCGATAAAAAGGAGATTCCGTTTTTGGAGGAATTGGAAACCAATGAAGAACCAAAAATCAGTAGTAAAGCTTTTGAAATTAAATGTGCGTTGCAGGAAAAGTTGGGTATTACAGCTGATCGGGAAAAAAGGAGATTGCCCATGAACCTCTGTTTCATTTATGATGAATTCAACATTCGTCCAAATAAAATAGATTCTGAACTGGATTTTGAAGTGGCTCTGGACATCATGGAAATGAAAAAATGATACAGCCTTATTTTCACAACCAGAATGTAGGATTTCACCACAATTTATTGTTTCACCATAATCTTTACAATAGATTCACGTTATAACTAAGACCCAAACATTTAAACCGCTTAATTACCATGTTATACGATACCTACGGAGAAGAATACTTGGCTTTTTTACAAGAACTAAACGAGATTCTAAGTGTCAACGAATTGGCTGAACTCGATTATTTATAGACAACACCCCAAACGCTTTATCATGAAAAATCATAATCAAGAAAATTCCGCTTATTTGAATTTCATTCAAAATTTGAACGAAATGCTTACTGATTTTGATATTACTCAGTTGAGCAGACCTTGATAGTTTAATTGAATATCATGAAAAAGGGAATGTTTAAAACATTCCCTTTTTTATTGTGGTTTGTTTGGGTGTTATCCCAAGTACGATTTTAAAATCTTGCTCTTAGAAGTGTGCCGCAACTTGCGGATGGCTTTTTCCCGAATCTGACGTACACGCTCCCTAGTCAAATCGAAGGTGCTGCCAATCTCTTCCAACGTCATGGAGGGTTGGTCACCAATGCCATAGTAGAGCCGGACCACGTCAGCCTCACGAGGGGAAAGGGTATCCAAAGCCCTATTTATCTCTGTGTTCAAAGATTGGTGCATTAAGCCTTTATCCGGTTTTGGAGAGTCACCAGCGTTGAGCACATCATATAAATTTGAGGTTTCTCCTTCTTTTAAAGGTGCATCCATGGAGACATGACGACCTGTATTCTTCAGGGATTGTTTCACTTCGGAGACGGTCATGTCTAATTCCTTGGCAATTTCCTCTGCCGAAGGTGGTCTTTCATGTGCCTGCTCCAAATACGAAAATGTCTTTTTAATTTTATTTATGGACCCTATCTTGTTCAAAGGAAGTCGAACCACACGGGATTGCTCAGCCAATGCTTGAAGTATGGATTGGCGAATCCACCAAACTGCATAGGAGATGAACTTAAACCCTCGGGTCTCATCGAATCGCTTTGCCGCCTTTACCAGGCCAACATTACCCTCATTGATTAAATCTGGGAGTTTTAATCCTTGGTTCTGGTATTGTTTTGCCACGGAAACCACGAATCGTAAGTTGGCATTGGTCAATTTTTCCAGTGCCACCTGATCCCCAGCTTTAATGCGTTGGGCCAATTCCACTTCTTCCTGAGCAGTAATCAAATCAATTTTACTGATATCCTGTAGGTATTTGTCAAGGGATTTGGATTCTCGGTTGGTGACCTGTTTAATGATTTTTAACTGCCTCATTCTTATGTATGGTTTGTACGTGTTATAAGCTTACAGTATACATTATAAAAGCCTATTTTCCAAGTCTCAAATGTTATTGTTATCAAAATGTTATGAGCAAAACCGGCATAAACGCCAAATCCCTGCATTTTTCCCATTGTTGATAGTATCTTAATAGAATTGCAAACCAAGTGTTCGCCAGTACTGCAAAAAACTCCTAATTTTGTAGGGTTTGTTAATTCGGAATACATAAGCCATTTTCCCTTGGAAGTAAAAAAAGGAGTAAGTAAAAAAACATTATACGATTACCAGCAAGAGGATTTGCGCAAAATCTTTAAGCATTTAGATGAAATGCCCCAGGGCACCAATTTGCTGTACCAACTTCCCACAGGTGGGGGAAAAACTGTTGTGTTTTCTGAAATAACCCGTAAATATATCCAAAACACGGGCAAAAAAGTCATGGTGCTCACCCACAGGATTGAGCTGAGCAAGCAGACTTCACAAATGCTGCATGGATTTGGCGTTGCCAATAAGGTCATTAATAGTGAAGTGAAAGAACTATACGATCAAGATGACTATATGTGCTTTGTGGCCATGGTGGAAACCTTGAACAATAGGCTTCAAGAGGAAAAGGTGACCATTAACAATATTGGTTTGGTCATTATTGACGAGGCCCACTACAATTCCTTCAGAAAGCTCTTTAAATACTTTGATAAGGCCACCATTCTTGGGGTAACGGCAACACCGTTGAGTTCCAATATTAAACTCCCCATGAAGGACAACTACAAGCATTTGATCATTGGGGAATCCATAAAATCATTGATTGAAAAGGGATTTTTAGCCAAAGCCAAACTCTACAACTACGATGTGAGCCTTAAAACGCTTAAACTGGGAATTCATGGGGATTATACCGTAAAATCATCTGATGAATTTTATGGGAATCACAGCATGCTGGGTAAATTGTTGACCGCCTATGAGGAAATTGCAAAGGGAACCAAAACCTTGATTTTCAATAACGGTATCAATACATCCCTGTATGTGTATGAAACCTTCAAAAAGGCTGGATATAACATCCGGCATTTGGACAATAAGAACACAGCCACGGAGCGACGTGAAATTCTGGACTGGTTCGCAGAAACACCAGATGCCATTCTTACCTCCGTTAGTATTTTGACCACAGGTTTTGATGAGCCCACCGTTCAATCCATTATCTTGAACCGAGCCACTCGCTCGCTTACGTTATATTTTCAGATGATTGGCCGTGGTTCCCGCGTGTTACCGGACAAGGACGAATTCAATGTCATTGATATGGGAAATAATATTGCCCGTTTTGGACCGTGGGACGTTCCTGTGGATTGGCAAGAAATCTTCCATTTTCCTGATTTCTATTTGGAAAACATCAAAAATGATGAGGAAATTGAGCGCGACTTTGTCTATGAAATGCCCGATGAGCTCCGAGCCAAATTCAGTAAGTCAGACGATATTACCTTCGACATTAAAGCAGAATACAAAAAAGTCTTTGCCGAAGGAAAAAAATCCAAGGAAGTTCTGGAACGTAGTATTGAGCAACACGCCAAAATTTGTGTAGAAAACAGTGAAGATGTTTTTGATGCACGGATTCTCGCCAAGGAACTCAAGGAAGAAATTGCCTACCGGGTAAAACAGTATTCCTATTGTATCATGAACAACACCAAAAACTATAAGGAGTGGTTAGAGGAGGATTATGAGCGAAAACTCCGCTCCAGTATTTCCAAGAAGTTTGCCGCACGTCTATAAAGTCAAGAGTGCTGTGCCATTGCACCTTTAGTTCTTGGATTTTGGAATTTGAAATTTGTTTTTTTGAATTTGATACTTGAGCTTACACTTGTATTTTTATTGTTTACCAATCACCCAATGTCCAAAAAACTCCTTGTCATCGGCTATGTCTGGCCCGAACCCAATACCACCGCGGCGGGGCATCGTATGATTCAATTATTGGAAGCTTTTCAAAGTTTTGGCTATCACATCACTTTTGGTTCCACTGCCACCAACACAGAGTATAGCTATGATTTGGATGCTTTGGGTATCGATTCAGTGACTATTGAACTTAACAACTGTAGTTTTGATGATTTTATAACAACACTAAAGCCCGATGTTGTCATTTTTGACCGCTTTATGATCGAGGAACAATTTGGTTGGCGGGTGGCCGAGTTTGCCCCACAAGCTCTTCGGGTATTAAACACGGAAGATTTACATGCCCTGCGCAAGGCTAGGGAAGAGGTTCATAAACGGAATCAATCTTTTTCACTTGACGATTGGAAAAACCATCCCATGACAATACGGGAAGTGGCCAGTATCTATCGCTCTGATATTTCGTTGCTGGTTTCCACGTATGAAATGGAAATCCTTCAGAATGAATTGGGAATCTCCAAAAGCTTGCTTTTTCATTTGCCATTGCTCTTTGAGAAATTGGATGATTCCACCGTTTCAAAATGGCCCAAGTTTGAAGAACGGAACGGTTTTGTCTGCATTGGAAATGGCAAACATACCCCAAATGCGGATTCCATTCAAGTGTTGAAGAAAGAAATTTGGCCCTTGATTCGTAAACAAGTTCCAGAAGCCCATCTTTATGTGTACGGTGCCTATTTGCCCCAACAGATTGAAGAAATGCATCATCCGAAAGAAGGTTTTCACATTAGGGGATGGGCAGAAGATATTAAAACTGTCTTGAAAAATGCCCGTTTGCTGCTGGCACCCTTACAATTTGGTGCGGGTATCAAAGGAAAATTGTTGGATAGCATGTGCTGTGGTACCCCAAGCATCACCACGGCCACTGGCGCAGAAGGAATGCACGAGGATTTGCCATGGTGTGGGGCCATTGCTGATGACGGGGTTTCTTTTGCCCAAGCCGCTGTGGAATTGTATCAAAATCCTACAACATGGCAAAACGCACAAAAAAATGGCGTAGCACTCATCAATAGTTTTTATGAAAAAGAGTTTTTGAAGCAATCCCTGAAGCAGAAAATTGATGATGTCATTTCAAATTTAGATACACATCGGTTCCAAAACTTTATGGGGCGAATGTTGCAACACCATACCCAAGCCAGCACCAAATACATGGCCAAGTGGATTGAAGCAAAGAATAGGAGGTGAGGGGTTCGGCCACAATGAGCTGTACAAGTTGTTGGCAGCTGGCTTTTATTTTTTTAATTAGGGCAAATTTTTAAACACTTATTTCTTCTTTAGGCCATTTCCAAGCATAATAGACAATGAAAGCAGTAATGATACTTTCCAAAAATGCTAAATACACATAAAATGTATACCATTCATTCGTTGTACTTATTCCAATGAAAACCATCATTATGGTAAATAATATTCCGAACAAAATATTAAGAATCCGATTTATTTTGGATTTAAGAAAAACTGAAAGAGCAACCATTACAGAAGATATTGATAGAATTATCGATGCTACCAATAACTTGATTGGATTGTCCATAATATTTTCACCAGAAATTAAACTATTTACTTTTTCCGGCGTATATAATTCAAAATAATCTCCATATAAATAACATAGAGTTACAGAAACCCATAATGTGGCAAGTTTAACTTTGATATTTACTTTTGGATTTTCTAACATTTTAGTTTGGTCTTTAAGGTTTAATAGATATCTATTCATAAAGACGTAAAATCCTTTCAAACGGTTGCCTCATTAATAAATTCAGTCGGCTTTAGGCTTGCTACCAACGCTGAAAGAAATGAATTGTTTTACTACTTCGACTAAGCTCAGCACAAAGTGATTTATATCGCCCGATAACGAAGTTCGGAGAAATTTTGTTCAAAATCAACGCAAGAACATAAAAGTAATATACTGATTTTCAACACTAAGCATTAGCGCTTTCTTAACTCAAAAATGTCTTTCCGCCGGTCTTTTAAATTCCGTACAGCACCAAATTGATGCAACTCCCGTAACAGGTCAATATCCAAATCGGCAATAAGTATCATTTCTGTGTTGGGCGTAGCCTCTGCTTTGATTCCATTGGTGGGAAATGAGAAATCGCAAGGCGTAAAAACCATGGATTGGGCAAACTGGATGTCCATATTATGGACGTTGGGCAGATTCCCAACACTTCCTGCAATGGCCACATAACATTCATTTTCAATAGCTCTTGCCTGGGCACAATTCCGGACCCGGGAATAGCCATTCTGGGTGTCGGTCAAAAAGGGAATAAATAGGATATCCATTCCCTCATCCGCAAGAAGTCGGCTCAACTCCGGAAACTCGGAATCATAGCAAATGAGAACCCCTATTTTACCACAGTCGGTATCAAAAACTTTTAATTCCGTACCGCCCTGCAAGCCCCATACTTTGGCTTCATCAGGGGTGACGTGCAATTTTTCATACCGCTCCACGGTGCCGTTCCTTTTACATAAATAGCCAACATTGTAAAGCTTTCCGTCTTTTATTTCGGGCATGCTCCCTGCAATGATATTGATGTTGTACGAAATGGAAAAATTGGAAAATTTTTGTACAATTTCATCCGTATGTTTTGCCAATTCCCGAATGGCCGCCGCTTCACCCAAGTGGTTGTTCTCGGCCATTAACGGGGCATTAAAAAACTCAGGGAA
The DNA here is from genome assembly GCF_040705235.1 of Allomuricauda sp. ANG21. Taxonomy (NCBI): domain Bacteria; kingdom Pseudomonadati; phylum Bacteroidota; class Flavobacteriia; order Flavobacteriales; family Flavobacteriaceae; genus Allomuricauda; species Allomuricauda sp. ANG21. The sequence goes on from NZ_JBFCVT010000011.1 coordinate 572,309, forward strand.
CAGCGCAAAATCTGAGCGGTAACCAGAAACGGCATCAATAAAATATTCGGCTTGCTGCAATAGCGAATCAATATCCTTATACGGACGCATTTGCCATTGAATAAGCCCCAACCGGACCACTTTTTTCTTGGTAGCCGCCTTTTTTACGGGCTTTTCATAATAAATATTGTCCCATTCCATGAGCACCGCGAATTCCTTGGAAGCTTCATCCCCTTCCAAATAGCCCTTGATGATTCGGGCAGGGTGAAAATCATTGGAAATCTGAAAATTCAAAACGGGATCATGAATTTCTTTCCGCCGTACTTTTTCTATGTATTCTTTCGGACTGATTTCATGCGAGTATTTGTGGTAATTTGGTATCCTCCCTCCAAAAGCGATGCTACGTAAATTCAGTTTTTCACAAAGTTCCTTTCTGTAATCATAAAGTCGTCTTCCAAGCCTTAATCCCCTAAAATCGGGCTTTATGAACACATCAATGCCGTAGAGAATATCTCCGTCCGGCGTATGCGAATTAAATGTGTAATCCGCAGTAATTTCCCGATAGGTGTGGTTGTCCTCAAACTTTTCATTATCAATAATGATGGAAAGGGCACATCCTGCGATTAGACCATTAACTTTGATTACCACCTGTCCTTCTGGGAACTTATCCAGCAAAGTTTGTATATGATGTTCTTTCCAAAACGCTTCCGGCATGGAGGAATAGGCAGAGACCATAACGTCCTTTATCTCCAAATAATCCTCAAACTGAAGATATTGCAATTCTATGGTATCAATTTCACTGAGTTTCATTCATCTAAAATTAGCTGATTTAAAAAAGCAGGCCGACGTTTTGGAAACGGCACAACCAAAAATGTTCAACGCATACTTATCATTTGAATCACTGATGTTGGTGACAAAACCACTGAAATTAGAAAATTTATGGTAATTACCTTTTTTCATATCTAAAAAGTGATCAGTTGTTCTTATACCCTGGCCCATGAACCACCTGTCCTGGAAATTCACCAGTATGCTCGCCATTTTCCAATACCTGGGTCCCGTTGACAAAGACATGTTTCACACCAGTTGCATATTGGTGCGGTTCCTCAAAAGTAGCATTATCCTGGATGGTATTTGGGTCGAATAGCACCACATCTGCATAATATCCTTCAATAAGAGCACCCCGTTTTTTGATTTTTAGATTGGTGGCAGGTAGCATAGTAAGTTTATGTATGGCTTCTTCCATGGGAATGACTTTTTCATCCCGAACATATTTTCCCAACAACCGGGCTACGTTTCCATAGGCTCGGGGGTGCGTGCTTGATTTTAGAAAAACGCCCTCAGCAGCCAAGGAACCTCCATCAGAACCGAAACTCATCCAAGGCAAAGCAATTTGTTTTTTGACATTGTCCTCAGACATTAAAAAATAAATGGTACCAACACGGCTTCCATCTTGTATAACCAAATCCATTGCGGTTTCCTCGGGCGAAAGTCCACGCATTTCAGCTACTTCGGCGAGTGTTTTTCCTGTGAGATATTTTAGGGAATCATTTTTAAAGCCTGCCAATAAAATTTTACTGGGGTCACCTGCGGCTTGCATCAAGCTTTCCCATTCATCCGTTGGGGTACGCATTTCTTGCATCACTTTTTTTCGGATGGCAGGGTCTTGCAATCGTTCTGCCCATTTGTCATACCCCCCTTCTTGAACCCATGGCGGCATGGAAGCGTCCAGTCCAGTAGCACCGGCCACGTAGTTGTACATATCGGCCGTGATGCTCAATCCTGCCGCTCTCGCGGAGTCCACTTTTTTAACCACAGCATCAAACTTGTGCCAATTCTCTTTTCCACTTTGTTTTAAGTGATAAATCTCGGCCCGAATCCCAGCTTTATCCGCAATCTGAATCAACTCATCCAAACTTTCCAAAAGCTGGGAGCCTTCACTGCGAATATGGCTAATATACATGCCATCATATTCTGCGGCCACTTTACAGAGTTCTATCAATTCCTCGGTGCTGGAATAAAAGGCGGGGGCATAGATCAAGGATGAACCTACACCAAGTGCACCTTGTTCCATAGCTTGCTTTACCATAAGCTTCATGGAATCCAATTCTTGCGGGGTAGGGGCCCTATTCTCATAACCAACTTGGTGTATCCGTAAGGTAGTTGCACCCACAAAAGACGCAACATTCGGAGAGATTCCTTTTTGGGTCAAGTATTCCAGATACTCGTTTAAGGTGGTCCATTCTATATCAAACTTGATATCTCCCTGACTTTCCTTTTCCTCTTTTTTCATGGAATCGTTCAATGGTCCCATGGACCAGCCTTCGCCAAAAACTTCCAGTGTTACCCCTTGCTTAATGTCACCCATGGAACGCCCATCCTCTATCAAAGATTCCACAGCCCAACTTAGCATATTGATAAAGCCCGGAGCCACCACCATGCCAGATGCATCTATCTCCTTTGTGCCCGTTGCATTCTCAAGATTTCCGATGGCGGCAATGGTATCTGCATTGATTCCAATATTGCCGACATAAGAAGCATCACCCGAACCATCCATGATGGTGCCATTTTTAATAAGCACATCAAAGTTTTGTGATTGCTTACAACTGGTCACAACAAGCAGAAAAACAAGCAGAAAAAGTGGTCGGATAGGCTTCATAACTGGGTTATTTAGTGAAAGATAACCAAGTTAGGGAATTTCGGCCTATTTCTCGCCACCAACCATTTTACTTTCTGGCGGCCCTAGATAACTTGGACGTAATCCTCCTAAATCAATTACAAACTTTTGAAATACCACACCCGGGTCAACCATCCAAATTTTTAAGGTATGCCTTCCAGATTTTATGGATTTATGCTCTGTGCGCTTTTTCTTGATATGGTCCGTAACCGAATCGTTCCACCAATCCGGGTATTCCCAATCGGGTTGTGTTTCGCCTTCATGAATGTTCACTATTTGAGGTATCTCATCATCAATAGCAATGGCATATTTGAGTCCCTCGTTCTTTTTATAATTTAAGGTAGGGGATAGGTAGGTTTCCACGGCTAAATCCGAATCATCAAAAACAGTGAATTCATAGGTCACCGAAGGTGCACTTTCTGGCGATTGTGGTTCCGCATTAGCTGGTTCCACCATAATAGAAGAATCGGTTCTACCCAAATTTGGAACTGTGGTCCAGTGAATATCCTTTGAATCTTTCCTTTTAGAAAAATGTGCGGCTTCAATGGAAATTACCCCATTGATTTCCACAAAACCAGTGGCTTCCATGATTTCATTTCTTATGGGCACCTTAACAGTGTAATCCCTTCCCGCCCCCGAAATTATTATTTCACCGGAGGCTTTTCCTAGCGGAGCCTTGCTCCAGTCGACACTGACATATACTCTTTCCTCAAATTGAACGGTACCCGAGGTTGCGGATAATTTTATCCAATCTTCTTTTGCCGCAAGGGTATAATTTAATGCTTCTTCGCCCTGATTAAAGATTTCCAAATAATAGTTTTGATCATTGATGGGGTCGAAAGTGGAAAAGGTTTGACCAAACAGTCCAGAGGTGTTCCAACGCATTCTGGGAGCGTGCTCCACTACATAACCCAATACAGCATTGGGATTATTTTGAAGGTAAGACACCGTCGGCATTTTATTGTATTGGGGATTGTTCCAACTGGTGTAACCGATATGCGTTTGGGCCATAATGTGGTTCCATTTGCCGCCCTCAAGTTCTTCATGAAATTCCTTGGTAAGGGCTTCATCTTTAAAGAAAAGCTCCTTTGTCTTTTCGGCATATTGGTTTGTAGATGCCCTACCTTGTTGGCCGTACAAAGCATTCTTACCTGCTGCCACATACATTTCGTTCAAGTTGCTGCACAGTTCCACAGGTGAAAGTACCAATTGGTAAAATGCCGATTTATACTGCTCGGGAAGTTTATCATAGATGACCCGACTTTTCTCCACCAGATTTTTATACTCATCAACAATGGTTTCCGCCTCCCTATAATTGGAAAGACTGTAGGTATCGGGCTTTAGCATTTCCGGAGTACGGCGGGCATTGTATTTGGTATAGAGGGTCAAAATTTCGGCTATCTCTTGGGCATGTTGTTCACCAAATTGCTGTTTGGCCCAATCCACATAATAGTTGGGGAGGTCCTTAGCGCGAATGGCATCCGTATTCCAAGCAAAATCCAAGAAAAAGCTGATAGGAAGCTCCATCGGTTTTAAATCACCGACATTCACAATCCATAAATCCTTTACGCCCCATTCATAGGACAAATTCATCTGCTCCCATACCCGTTCCAACTGGGTTACGTTGAGCCAACGATAGGATACCGGACCACCCACAAAATCAAAATGATAGTACATTCCATACCCACCAGAGTGGTCTAAATCCTCTTTTTTTGGAAGAATACGGACATTGCCCCAGTTGTCATCGCAGAACAACACCAAAATATCATCATCTACCCGTAAGCCTTTGTCATAATAATCCTGAACCTCTTTGTAAATCGCCCAAACCTGTGGGGTTTCCTCAGCAGGTTTTCGGGTGACATCGACAATAATCTCACGTTGATCTTCAATGATGGTTTTTAGGAGATCCACTGCAGTTTCTTCGGACATGGCCTCATCGCCATCGCCGCGCATGCCCAAGGTGACCACACTTTCATGATCGCCCATTCGCTCAATGCCACCTCGCCAAAATTCATGTAGTTTTTCTTTGTTGGTCTCATAATTCCATGCGCCACCCTTAAATCGGTCCCATTCATCATGAGCCCGCATCATGGGTTCATGGTGGCTGGTGGACATGACAATACCATATTCATCCGCAAGTCGGGCATTTTCAGGGTCATCATCAGCAAAAGCTGAGGGCTGCCACATGGCCGGCCATAAATAGTTGGCTTTATTCCGCAATAAAAGTTCAAAAACCTTTTCATAGAACTCATGATTGAACCCTCCAAAAGTTTCCTCGGCCCAACCTCGTAGAGCAGGGGCTTCATCATTCAAAAAGATTCCTCTATATTTTACCGAAGGTGCGTTGGAAACGTATTTTCCTTTTTCCACATAAATGGTTTCTCTTTGTTGGGCAGGAACATCGGCCCAAAAATGCCATGGGGACACCCCAATTTCTTTTGAAAGTGAGAAAACACCAAAAGCGGAACCGCGCTTATCACTTCCGGCAATTACCAAGGCTTGGGATACGCCGGGGAAAGGATTTTTCACCGTTTGCATCAGGAAGCGTTCCCATTTACCTTCAATGGAACTGACATCAATTTTTTTGGATGCGATCAATCCATCTATAAATTCACTTTGACCAATGGACCCTATCACGATAAGGTTAGTATCCAAAGACTCCTTTGAGGTTGTGGTCTTTGGTTTTCGTCCAGTAACTTTTTCAATATCATCTGCTAAAAGCGTTGATGCTATTTCAATCAATTTTTCATCTGAAGCATCATATAGAATGGTTGCCGATGTATTTTTGGCTACAATAGGGAAGGGGTACTTGTTGTTTGAAGTGCTGCTTACCTGTAACTGGGCAAGGGCTACAAAGGGCAAAAACAAAAGCCCAAAAAATATTTTTCTCATTTCTATGTGACCTATTTATTCCCATTCGTCGAACAGGATGCGTTAGTTGCCCCGAATATACGCAATCGATTGCGTAATCTAGTCATAATCACAAAAAATTAAAGAATATTGGGATTGGTTCTAATCTTTAACCAGTTTTAAGCTCAGACTTGTATATTGCTCCTTAGTAGTATCCGCATCAATTTCATACGTATAATTTCCCGTTTTGAGTGTTTCCTCCCCAACATAATCAATGGGTTGAAGTGTATACGTTTTACCCTCTATTTCCAATTGCACAAAAGCATAGCGATAGGCCTTTTGAAACGTTTTATAGTCCGTTTGTTCACCAGAAGCAATATTTTCAAAGCTCACCCTTCCAGTAGAAGTATCAACAACAATGTTTTCAAAATTGAATTCGCTCACATTGGATAACCTTATGCTCACTTGGTCAGCTTGGTTGTCATTCGAACAGCCTATCATAGGAATGATACAAAATAGGATTAGGATAGTTCTCATATGCTAATGGTTTACTGTATGATGCAATTTTTTCATTTGGTTGCCCCTTATTGTAGGGCTAGCTTCAACGAAAAACCGTTATTTTGTGCTACATCAAATAATCATATCATGAAATCACCCAACTGGCAGACCGCCATGGAATTTGAAGACATTACCTATAAAAAATGTGATGGTGTGGCCCGCATTGCCTTTAACCGCCCGGATGTGCGTAATGCTTTTCGACCCAAAACCACCAGTGAACTTTACAAAGCCTTTTATGATGCCCAAGAAGACACCTCTATTGGTGTGGTTTTGCTTTCGGGTGAGGGACCGTCCAGCAAAGACGGTAAATGGGCCTTTTGTAGTGGAGGTGACCAAAAGGCCAGGGGGCATAAAGGCTATGTGGGCGATGACGGTTACCATCGTCTGAATATTTTAGAAGTGCAACGCCTTATTCGGTTTATGCCCAAGGTTGTTATTGCCGTGGTACCCGGTTGGGCCGTTGGGGGAGGACATAGCCTTCATGTGGTCTGTGATATGACCTTGGCCAGTAAAGAACATGCCATCTTTAAACAAACGGATGCGGATGTGACCAGTTTTGATGGAGGCTACGGTTCTGCCTACCTCGCCAAAATGGTGGGGCAGAAAAAAGCGCGTGAAATCTTTTTTTTAGGTCGAAATTATTCTGCCCAAGAAGCCTTTGAAATGGGCATGGTGAATGCTGTGATTCCACATGAGGAGTTAGAAGACACGGCCTATCAGTGGGCACAAGAGGTATTGGCCAAGTCACCCACATCCATTAAAATGCTCAAGTTTGCCATGAACCTTACCGATGATGGAATGGTAGGGCAACAAGTTTTTGCTGGGGAAGCGACCCGTTTGGCCTACATGACCGACGAGGCCAAAGAAGGAAGAAACGCCTTTTTGGAAAAACGGAAACCTGACTTTGGTAAGGATAAATGGATTCCGTAATCCAATCGACAATTTACAGTGGACAATAAACAATGTAGAAGCTAACTGGTGAAATTCGTAGGATTCGTAGAGTTAGTGTCAAACTAAAATTACCAATGGTTGTAAACCAAAAAGAGCCTTGCCGTTAGGTCAAGACTCTTTTACGAGAACACTATATGAAAATGAAAAAATTACTTTCTTAATTAATTACATTGTAAATGTACCACCAGAGTACCCACAAATGAAATTATTGTTGTGAAATAGCCTATTGTTGTGGCGTTGGGAAATGTTTTTGTAAGTCACCCGACTTTTCAGAATCTTTGTCGATAGAACAACGCTTTGAAAATCAGGTTTATAGCTGTGATTTGATGATGAAATGGAAGTTTTTTACCAATTGATGGAGACTATTACCCCTTAATGGCATCTACCACGGCTCTTAACACGCGATTGGGATCAAACTCTGGTTCCTCTGCCAATCCGGTCCGTACCACTACCAAATCCTTTGAGGGAATCACAAACACGTATTGCCCTTGATAACCATTGCAAGAAAATAGGTCTTTGGGTACATCGGGATATTTCCCTTCCGCATTCAACCAAAAGTGGGCACCATATTCCCCATTGGAATGCTGTGTAGGGGTGGTAATGTAATCCACCCATTCCGAATCAAAGATTTGTTCCCCATTCCAGATTCCTCGGTCTAAATACAGCTGCCCAAAACGCGCCCAATCCCGGGTGCTGGCCCATGAATAAGAGGAACCCACGTAGTTTCCAGCTATATCAGCCTCCAAAACCATGGAGTGCATTCCAATTTTATCAATCAATGCCGAATATGGAAAGTCCAAATATTCTTGATGACTTCGAAATTGTTGCCGAAGAATTCCAGAAAGCAAATTGGAGGTTCCAGAAGAATAATTCCAAATTTCGGCAGGTTTGGCCGCAGTTTTTTTCTCCTTTGGCCTTTGGGTCATGTCACTATCCAAAAAAAGCATTTTTGTTACATCAGACATGCCGCCGTAATCTTCGTCCCATTCCAATCCACTTTGCATACGCAGTAAGTGGTTAAGGGTGATGTTTTTACGCTCATCATCTTTCCATTCTGCGATGGGAGCCGGCCAATCCATTTCCAATTTCCCTTGATGCTCCAAAATTCCAAAACACGTAGCCAGCACGCTTTTAGTCATGGACCAACCTAAGATGGGGGTGTCCTTGGTAAAACCATCAACATATTTTTCTGCTATTAGGTGACCTTTATATAGAACCAAAAATGTTCTCGTTTTTTGGGTTTCGGGATTCGCGAATGCCACCGCCAAAGCTCGATTGATTTGGTCCATGTCCACTTCTTCAAAAATGGAATCCAGCGGAGCAGCTTGCCCATAGGGATATGGTATTGTGTCCATGGAAAAATTTCTTTTGGGACGAATGGTAAGCTTGCTGGGGTCGTACTCATCATTGATAAGAACCGAGCCCAACCCATCACGGTACACCGCTGTTCGTTCCATAAGACCATACACGGTAGAAGATGCGGATTTTGACGCCTCGTTTACCTCGGTGGTTGCCAATTTTACCAAGGGGACATTGTTGTCATTCAGGTTCATGGAAGCTTCGGAACGGCCTGCCACATAGACACCCGAGGCCACATTTTTGGCCGCATAGCCAGAAATGATGTTCAATTTGGGATAATTCAAATAAACCACTACTCCAATTACAATCAATAGGAGTAGTAAAATGCGCTTAAGTAGTTTCATGGTGTTGGATTTGTCGTAACTTTCTGCTTCTAAATATAAAAATAAAAGCTATGTCCAACATCGGATTGATCATAGAAGAACGGAGCAGGGATATTGGAGATTTTTTGGTAGGTAGACTAATCCCTTTTCGGAAGAAACGGATGATAGGTCCTTTCATTTTCATTGACCATATGGGGCCTACGGAACTAGGACCAGCTCGGTATATGGATGTGAACCAACATCCACATTTGGGGCTCTCGACCTTGACTTTTATGCTGGAAGGGGAAATTATGCATGAGGACAGTATGGGCACCCAACAACGTATAAAACCAGGTTCGGTAAATTGGATGACGGCAGGAAAAGGTGTGACTCATACTGAACGAACTCCGAAGGATATGCGGAATGGAACACTTTTTACAGCCCATGGTTATCAAATTTGGGTCGCACTGCCGAAGGAGTTGGAAGATATGGAACCCCAATTTCATCATATAGATGGTGCTGATTTACCCAAATGGAAGGATGACTCTGCTGAGTTCAAATTAGTGGCCGGCAAAGGCTATGATAAAGAATCACCCGTTCCCGTGCATTCTGATTTGTTTATGGTAGAAATAAAAAACGAAGAAAGCTATTCCCTGAACGTGAATGGAAAACTCAAGGGTGAAATCGGGATTTGTATTGTGGAAGGCAGTATTGAAGCCTGTGGAGAGGTTGTGGAAAAAGGAAACATTCTCGTATCCAAAGTAGAAGACACTTGTAACATCCTGTTGCGGCCCAACACCCATCTCTTGTTGTTTGGAGGGGAGCCTTTTCCAGAGGAACGTCACATTTATTGGAATTTTGTATCCTCTAGTAAACATAAAATTGAAGCAGCCAAAGAAGCATGGCGCAGCAAGACCTTTCCCATGATGGAAACTGATGATACCTATGTGCCCTTACCCGAGTAAATTGTAGAAATATGTATCTTTAGGAATCAACCATTCCTAACGCCTATTGAAGAAATTACTCCTTTGTGTTATTGTTTTGGCTTCCTGTACCCGACAAAAGCCGGTTAAAAAACCAACCCACGAGTGGATAGGGCATGAGGTTACTGCTTCGGCCTACAATTCGGTCTTTTGGCAAACGGACAGCATTAACCCTTCCGTGGCAGCTTGGGGTGACACCCTAAAACCGGGCATGAAGTGCATTGCGGTGTCCCGTGATCTCCTTAAAATGGGCCTTACACATAATACCATGGTGAAAATCGATACTTTTCCCGATACATTTTATGTAAAGGATAAAATGCACTACCGCTGGCGAAACCGAATCGATATTTACATGGGAAAAGATGTTAAAAAGGCTAGGGAATGGGGCAAAAAGAAACTTATGATTTGCTACGCTGTTCCCATTGAAAATTAATCACTCATTTTCGTTCTCATAGGTTACCCACAAGCTTTGAGCTTGTTCCGCATCCATTTCTCCATCAAAAACCACGATACGGTACTGTAAACTATAGGTGTTATTGGCCTTCATCACCCAGTCTTTTGTTTTGATAGGGCATACATTCACAAAAATATAACCGTCGTGCATTTCCTTGGGCCAAACACGTAACGGTTCAGGGTGATTGTAATTGTTAACGTTGGACATCAATAAAAATCCACCATGATGCTCACCCAATTCACCCTGTACCAAACACCATTTGGCCAGTGATCCATCTGCATTCTCACGGGTAATCCCTTCAGAAGTCAAGATTTTGCTGTTGGCATCCGTCCACTCTTTGGTTCCCCGGATGGAAAAGCCACCATACCGGTATTCAATAAGTTTAAAATCGCTGTCTGTGGTCTGGTATTCAATATTTATATCCAATGCATAGGCTTTATCATTCAATTCATTGAGCGTTACGGTTTGGATTTCGTTGATAGCGATTTTCTCATGCCCTCCTTTCAATACCACATGTTCATGGTGCGTGCGGAAAATATTGTCGCCTATCTCTTTGAACTCTTTGAACCGAACTGTGCCCTTTTTATCACCAATATTCCAAAAATCGATGGTGTCTCCTTCATAAACCACGCGTGTCCATGGGTTCCACACCCCAAAGTGATGGTAATGGTCTTCTGGGTGTATCGCTGTTAGGGTATGCCCGCTCAGCGTTTTTAACGGATGGATAAATCCACTACGATGAAAAGCGGAATCAATTCCTTCGGGTGGTGGCATGGTTTCAAACCGATAGACAAGGACATCCTTATCAGAAATGGATAAAATCAAGTTTTCCGATTCCTTTCGGGATGTATATGGATTCTTGCTGCAAGATGACATCAGAATGAATGCTATTATCAAAAGAGTTTGAAAATAGTGCATGGTTCAAGATTGTTGATGCATTTAAAGATATTAAATAATAGTGGGCTAATTTTTCAATTTTGGATTACATTTGGGCATGGTTCCACTTCATTACTTTCCAAGAAAATTAAGGGTTTTAGTACTTTTCGGTCTACTGTTTGTTTCATGCAATGTGCAAAAAGAGATTGTGGACATTCCCATTATTTTTGATGAACAACGGGTTGAACTCACCAAAGAATATTTGGCCCAACGGTATGGTTTGGAGCAGGACACCACCACCATTGTCCCAAAAATGATAGTACTTCACTGGACAGCCATTCCAAGCTTGAAAAGGTCTTTTACTGCTTTCAACAAGTCAACTTTACCCAATTGGCGACCCGATTTGGAAAATGTGAGCGGTTTAAATGTGTCTTCCCATTTTTTGGTAGACCAAGATGGTACAATTTATCGATTGATGCCCGAAACTGTGATGGCACGTCATGTAATTGGACTCAATCATTGTGCCATTGGCATAGAAAATGTAGGCGGGTCAGAAGGATTTCCCTTAACGAAAAAGCAATTGAAATCGAATATCTTTTTGGTGAAGTATCTAGCATCAAAATACAATATTGATTATGTAATTGGCCATCAAGAATACACCCAATTTGAAGGACACCCGTTGTGGTTGGAGGTCGATGATGGCTATCGTACCACAAAAACCGACCCTGGGATGGATTTTATGAAAAAAGTACGGAGTGCAACCAAAAAATTTAACTTTAAACCTGTTCCAACACAATAGAACCATGTTCAAAAGACTACTTTCCGTTTTTATAGGGTTACTGACAACAGCTATGCAAGGCCAAGACCCCATTACCTCAAAACTGTATGAAACCTATGAAGAGTACAAGGAGTCATCTTTAGGTGAGCGCCGTATTAAACATCGACAAATACAGCCCTTGATTCAAGAGTTCAAGGCAAATCCAAAGTTTGAGGTGCAGAAAGTAGGAGAGTCCATTGAGGGACGGGAATTGAGTTTAATCAGTATTGGAACAGGAGAGATCAATGTTTTTTTATGGTCTCAAATGCACGGAAATGAGCCTACGGCCACCCAAGCCATTTTTGATATTCTCAATTTTTTGGATTCTTCCGATTTTGAGAAAGAGAAGCGCGAAATTCTCTCTAAATTAAAACTGCACTTCTTACCGATGGTAAATCCAGATGGGGCAGAAGTGTACCAGCGGAGAAATGCATTGGGTATTGATATCAACCGTGATGCCTTGCGATTACAATCCCCTGAAGGTCGAATTTTAAAACGTGTCCGGGATAGTCTGGATGCCGATTTTGGTTTTAACCTTCACGACCAGAGCACTTATTACAATGCGGAACTGACGGACAAACCAGCCACTATTTCGTATTTGGCCACGGCTTTTAACTATGAAAAGGATATCAATGCGGTGCGTGCCGATGCCATGAAGGTGATTGTATACATGAATAAGATCATTCAAAATTATGCACCAGGACAGGTGGGGCGGTACAGCGACGATTTTGAACCCCGAGCCTTTGGTGATAACATTGCCAAATGGGGCACCAGTCTTATTTTAATTGAATCTGGAGGATACACCAACGACCCAGAGAAGCAAGAAATACGTAAGCTCAACTACGTTTCCATTCTCTCTGCCCTATATACCATTGCGAATGGCAGTTACAAAAACATTCCTGTAGAGGATTACGAGAAAATCCCGCATAATGACCGTAAACTCTTCGACCTAAAGATTGAAAATGTGACCTACCAACTTTTGGGGAATGATTATATTTTGGATTTGGGCATTTTTAGAAATGAAATCGATCTAAAAGGGCACAATGATTTTTATTACAAAAGCGTGGTAGATGATCAAGGTGACCTTTCCACATTTTATGGATATGAAACGTATGATGCAACGGGGTATACCATTGTGCCACCAAAAGCGGCCAGCATGGGAAACCAACAAAATCCAAAAAATCTACTTCAGCAGGGCATTGCTTATGTGAAGACCGTGCTCCCAGATACTGGATTTTCAGTAGATGAACCTGTTCACAAAGCTAATTTGACTTTTAAATTGGGCTCTTTCAAGCTTCAACCTGGGGTAAATCCAACCTTTTTCTTAGAAAAGGAAGGGAAAATAACACATGCAGTTATCAATGGATTTTTGTTGGACCTATCCAAACCGCTTGAAGAGCAAAAGTTTGGTAACGCTTTGATCTATCGCTAGTAGCCGTAATGAAAAGTTATGCTAGAGCCATGAAGAATCAAAATGGTCAACATGGCCAACAATGCACAAACAATTGAAGCAAAAAGGGAGAGTACCACACTTTTAAAGCCATTGGATAATGGGCCTATGGCACTGTTGTCTATAATTTCTTTTACTACATCCATCACATTTCATTTTAAGTTAAACTTTCCTTGGTCATTAGGATGTTCTTAGTTGTCGTCTGTATACTACAAACAACTATCCGTCTAAAAACCCTACATTTTGAGGACTTTCAAAAAGATTTCCAGTATTTTCTTGCCTTTATTTACGTACATATGAAAAAACTGATTTTAATGACATTATCGCTGCTGGCCATACAATGGTCATCGGCACAGGAAACAATTGAATTGTTCAACGGTAAAAACCTCGACGGATGGATCAACCATGGCGAAGAAAAGTGGTTCGTTGAAAATGGAGAACTTATCTGTGAAAGTGGACCAAAGGCTGAATATGGCTATTTGTCTACAGAAGATTATTATGATGATTTTGAATTGACCTTGGAGTTTAAACAAGAGGCCGATGGCAATAGTGGTGTTTTTATCCGTTCCACCTTTGAAGGCACCAAAGTAAGTGGTTGGCAAGTTGAAGTTGCCCCTCCTGGAAAGGACACGGGAGGAATTTATGAGTCCTACGGACGTGGTTGGTTGATTAAACCCGACCCTAAAAAAGACAAAGCCCTTAAAATGGGGGAGTGGAACACCTTAAAAATAAGAGCTGAGGGTTCCAACATCACCTCTTGGCTCAACGGTACAGAAATGGTGCATCTGGAAGATGAAAAAATTGGTAAAGGTAAAGGGGCCATTGCCCTTCAGATTCATGATGGAGGTGGTATTCGGGTGAAATGGAGGAATATAAAGGTTAAACCTTTGAATACGCACTAAAACAAAAAAGCCCGACATAAACTCGGGCTTTTATGTTTTAAATAATGTTATTTCTTTAGAGGTGTCACCACAAAGCTTTTGTACTCAATAGGCCCATGGTCCCCTTGAATCATAAAAGGGCCAGGCTCACCTTCCTTGCTGTCCAAAGCACCTCCAGTAATTCCGGGGATGGTCGCATCGCAAATCACCGTTTTTCCGTTTAAAACAACCGTAACCCTACGTCCAATCAAGGTAATGTCATACGTTTGCCATTCACCGGCCGGTTTGGAGGCATTTTCATTGGGTTCCAAAAATCCGTATATGCCACCCAAATAAATGTCCAAGGGTTCCAAACCTTCACTGTCCACAATCTGCACTTCATACCTTCCCCGAAGATAGATACCACTATTGCTTCCTTTGGGGTATCTGAACTCTACATGTAATTTAAAATCTTTGAACTTTTCATCCGTAATTAGGTTGGAACCAGATTCTGGGCTGCTCAAGATGCCATCTTTAACCACCCATTGGTTCTTTTCGCCATCCACATGCCATCCAGAAACATCCTTACCATTAAAAACCTCAATGGGTTTATCCCATTTTGGATTTTCGGTATACACCAAATCGGGAGCTTTTACTCCGGTCCAATTTGCAATAGAACCATCGGTATAGATCATGGTTCCAGTTAACTTACCATCAGCAAGTTCTCCATGAAAAATCATGTCACTTCCCTTGGGCTCCCATTGGTTGGGAATCCTGAAGGTAAATTTGTTATCACCATAGGTTTCCACTTCTGAAATGGGACGTGCACTACCAAAGGCAAATACAAATCGGCCTATCAGGGTTGCGGTTCCGGAATGTCGGATTTCCAGCCACGAGGGAACGGTTCGGCCTTTAAACTCCATTTCCAAATCCCATCGCCCTTCCAAGGGACTAATGTGCTGGGCATACGACGTAAAAGTCGAACCCAAAATGCATGCAAAAAGAAAAAGGTGTAGCAGTTTTGTTTTGATAATCATAGTTTGTTGTTTAGTTGGCTTCCAAGATACACAATCTTGCAAACGCAACCTTCATCAAACTATAGAAATCCTTTTATTCACACCCACCAGTAAAGCCATTGGCGTTGAACTTGGTCTGCACCGCACCTTGAAGGCTACCATTGGTCAATTGAATCACCAAATTATTATCTCCACTGCCATCCCTTTTGGGAGTGCAATACTCGAAAAGATAAAAGCTATTGGCTTGTTCAGAAACTCGTTGCGAGATTTGGTTGAAAGTCGTTTCCAACTCTTCTTTGTTACCCGCAAATACACTGGCTGTTTTTCCAATTTCCATGAGAATGTCTGCATCGATTTCCGCTCCCAAACCAATGGTGAAGTAAGAGATGTTCCGACTTGCGTTTTCAACGGCACGCAACGCATTCTCTTCACTATACCGGGAAGCTTGGTCAGTACCGTCAGTAAACAATACAATGGATGCAGCCCCTATTACCGATTCTTGTTGACTTTCCCGTAATAAATCTTCAGCAATATCCGTGGACTTAATCACAGCTCCATATAAATCTGTGGAAGGGTCATTACTGATATCCGAAGTAATACCATCAATGGCTGCGGTCAATTCGGCGGCGGAAGATGAGGGTTCATTTAAAAGGTGCAGTTCATCCTCGCCATCAAACCAATAGATGGCCATTTTAAAGGATTCCGTTTCTGGCGTTGGGATAACATTATTCACAAAACTAGTTGAAGCCGATTTTAATTCTGCCAAGCTGCTTTGAAGCACACTGTTACTTAAATCCAAAACCAATACGGTATTGTTGTTGAAGACCTGAGAGTTCGGTGAAATCCGAGCTTGTGACTCAGATGAGGAGATTACATTGAAACAATCATCATTTCTTCCTTGCTCATATATTGTGAATTGGTCTGCTCTCAATCCAGAAATAGGATTCCCTTGAACATCAGAAACCCTGAACAATATAGATACCTTCCCCGGTAGGGTGGTAAACTGGTCTTGAATGGAGAGGAACAGGTCATTATCATCAAAACCAAGGCAGTCATCTGGGTCTTTTCCTTGTCCCAATTCCCCGTCGTTAATATCGAAGTTGACATCATCATCAGCGTTTCCACAAGAGAAAATCAATACGGTAAGGGATAGCAAAAAGTAATAGCGAAAAGCGTTTTTCATTTTCATATAAAGTTAAGGTTCAACATGCAGAACGTACAATTTGTCTGAAAATTATCTTGTGTAAGCACAATAGATTTAAAGAAAAGTTAAAAAGAAAGCGCTGCTGTTAAAAAAAGAGCATTCCATCCATTTTTTGGTAACTTCAACAGCAATAGTATCAACAAACAATCAATTCAAAAAACTATGCCAACGTATCAAATCACTGTCAACGGCACGTCAAAATCAGTTGACGTTGCTGAGGACACCCCTGTTTTATGGGTGCTCAGAGATCATTTAGACCTTGTGGGCACCAAGTATGGATGTGGAATAGGCCAATGTGGTGCCTGTACCATCCACGTAGATGGCACTGCCATGAGAAGCTGTTCCCTAACCCTTTCACAAGTGGAAGGAAAATCAATCACCACCATTGAAGGACTATCCGAAGATGGCACCCATCCTGTTCAAGAAGCTTGGAAAGAAGTGGATGTTCCCCAATGTGGTTACTGCCAAGCGGGTCAGATTATGACCGCTTCTGCATTTTTGGCAAGCAATCCCAATCCCACAGAAGAGGATATTGAAAATGCCATGCACGGCAATATCTGCCGATGTGCGACCTATACCAGAATCCGTAAAGCGGTACAAATTGCTGCGGACAACATGGAATAATCCGCTTTTCATCCAAAAAACAACAACATGTCAACAAATACTATACATAATTCACTTAGTAGAAGGTCATTTCTTCGTAACTCTTCCCTTGCCGGAGGAGGTCTGCTGATTGGCTTTAACCTTTTCCAGGCGTGCAAACCCAAAGTCATCCAAGAACCTGCCATTGATTTGGCCAGTTTAGATTATAATGACTTTAATGCCTTCATCAAAATAGCCGATAACGGCGCGGTCACCATTTTCTCACCTAACCCCGAAGTGGGTCAGAACGTAAAAACCTCCATGCCCATGATCATAGCCGAAGAGCTGGATGTGGCCTGGAAGGATGTTTACGTGGAGCAAGGTATTTTGGATACCAATAATTATACTCGACAGGTGGCCGGAGGAAGCCAGTCCATCCGATTTGGTTGGGATGCCCTCCGCCAAACAGGAGCTGCCGCCAAGCAAATGTTGGTGAGCGCTGCGGCAGCGCGTTGGGGTGTTGACCCATCCGAATGCACCGTTAGCGAAGGTGTCATCACCAATCCCGCCGGAGAAACATTGGGTTATGGTGATGTGGTAAAAGAAGCGGCCCAATTGGAAGTTCCTGAAGATGTGCCGCTCAAAAAACCTAGCGAGTACAAAATTATGGGCAAACCAACGCCCAATGTCGATATCGACAAAATCATCACCGGAAAACCCTTGTATGGAATGGACTATAAAGCTGAGGGCATGGTCTATGCTTCTGTTTTGCGTCCTCCATTTGGGCAAAAACTGGTTTCCTATGACGATTCTAAGGCCAGGGCCATGTCAGGCGTAGTGGATATTTTCACCATTGGAGAGAAAGTTCGTGGTCTAGCCGAAAAAGAACCAGGTGTTCTGAACATCATTAGCGATAGTGACAAGGTAGTAGTGCTTGCCAATTCGACTTGGGAAGCAATGAAAGCCAAAAATGCAATAAAAGCGGAGTGGGAAGAAGTCACCAAACCCGAAAGCACGGAAGAACACGATAAAATTTTGACAGGACTCTTGGATGGTAACAAATTCGACACGCGAAGGTCTGATGGAAACGTCGCCAAGGCTTTTACGGAAGCAGATCAGATTTTGGAACGCACTTATGAGTCACCCTTTTTACCGCATAGCTGTATGGAACCCATGAACTTTTTTGCATATATTACGGATGAAAAGGTGCATTTGGTGGGGCCCATTCAAACCCCGGAAAGAACCGCTGGTTTTGTATCGGCACTTTTAGACCGGGCCCCCGAAGAGATTCTTTTGGAAATGACCCGAATCGGTGGTGGTTTTGGCCGAAGACTTTATGGGGATTTCGCCATTGAAGCCGCTGAAATTTCCGATAAGGCCAAAAAACCAGTAAAACTGATTTATTCCAGAGAAGACGATATGGAAGATGGCATCTATAGAATGTCGATTAAATACCGCATCAAAGCTGGGGTGAAAGACGGAAAGGTTACGGCCTATCATTTAAAGGAAGCGGCAGTCAATTCTAATATGTATGGATTGATTCCCAATTTCTTCCCAGCTGGGGCCATTGAAAATTATCAGGTGGATACCGCTTCATACAAAAGTAATATTACCACCGGAGCTTGGCGTGCACCTTACACCAATTTCTTGGCCTCTGCAGAGCAAAGTTTCTTTGATGAATTGGCGGAATTAATGGAAGTTGATAAAATTCAACTGCGTTTAGATCTCTTGGACAATGTAAAGCCCGAAGAGGACGAAAGCATTCAATATTCTCCAGAACGGATGAAGGAAGTCATTCTAACAGCGGTTGAAAAATCAGGATGGGGCAAAAAACCAGACAATGTCTACCAAGGATTCGTGAATTATTATTGCCACAACAGCCACGTAGCAGAAGTGGCCGATGTGGAAATTGAAAACGGGGAGCCCGTCATCAAAAAGATTACCTGTGTGGTGGACTGTGGTATCGTTGTTAACCCTCTTGCGGCCAAAAATTTGGTTGAAGGAGGTGTGCTGGACGGCGTTGGCCACTCTATGTACAGTGAATTGACCTTCAAGGATGGCAAACCGACCGCTACTAATTTTGATAGCTATCGACTCCTACGGATGAAGGAAGCCCCTATTGTGGAAACATATTTTATCGATAATGGACTTTCACCAACCGGGTTGGGTGAACCCACACTGCCACCAGCTGGCGGTGCGGTGTCCAATGCAATGAAAGCCGCCACAGGCAATAGACTTTATAAACAACCATTTACCAAAACACCAGAACTTTTAAAAGTACCAGAAAAAGAAATAATAGGTTGATTATATGACAATACTCTTGTTTGGAATTACAAAGGACATCGTGGGAGCTCCCACGCTGTCCGTTCCTACAGCTAGCGTAACAGGAAAAAAAATACCAAAGACCGTAAAGGAATTGAAAGCATTTCTGGGGAATACCTACCCAGAGCTGAACAAACTATCCTCTTTGGCGGTGGCCGTGAACAACAGCTACGCTGAGGATGACCAAGTCATCAATTCCTATGATGAAATTGCACTTATCCCTCCGGTAAGTGGGGGATAATCCGTGCAAAATCGGTAACTTACCACTGAAAAAGAAGTAACGGATTTATGCTGATAGACAATCACGGAAGAAAAATCAATTATTTACGACTGGCGGTGACCGACCGGTGCAATCTGCGTTGCAATTATTGCATGCCTTCGGAGGGTATCAATTTTGTAAAAAGTGACAGGTTGCTTTCCATTTCGGAGTTGAAAAAAGTCAGTGAGATATTGGTCTCACAGGGGATTGATAAAATTCGGATTACAGGCGGCGAACCCTTTGTTCGCAAGGATTTAATGGAATTGATGCGCTATCTTGCCAATTTGGAAGGGCTCAATGACATTTCTGTAACCACAAATGCCACATTGATTGGCCCACATATTAATGAGCTCAAGAAGATGGGCATTACCAACATCAATGTGAGTTTGGATTCCATCAATCGCGAAACTTTTGAACGCATTACGCGCAGAAAACAATTTGATACGGTACACAATAACCTCATCCGATTAATCTCCGAAGGCTTCAACGTTCGTATCAACTTTATTGTTTTGGACGGACAGAACGAGCAGGACATCATTCCCATTTTGGATGTGATGAAACACCACAATGTTTCTGTTCGATTTCTGGAGGAAATGCCGTTCAATGGCGGTTCCAAGAATTTTAATACTATCAAATGGAATTATAAGGCCATTTTGGAGCATATCGCCAACACCTATCCCAATTACAAAAAATTGGAATCACCGAAGGAATCCACATCCATCAATTATCAGATTGAAGGGCACACAGGCACCTTTGGGGTTATTCCGTCCTTTAGTCGAACGTTTTGCGGCAGCTGCAACCGTTTGCGGATAACCGCTACTGGAGATGTCATTACCTGTTTGTACGGCAAACCCGTCTCCAATTTGCGGGATTTGGTCCGCAGTGAATCCGACCCAGAAAAGATAAAGGAGACCATTCTCACTGCAATTGGCAACCGAGCAAAAACTGGTTTTGAGGCACAAGAAAAACATGCCCAGACCGTATTTGACAATTCCATGACCTCAATAGGAGGCTAATTTTTTCACATAAAATATAGTATGGCCAGCACAACACCCCAACTATACGGATTGGTCCTTGCAGGAGGAAAAAGTACCCGAATGGGTTCAGATAAAGGGCTATTGACCTATCATGATGTTCCGCAACAAGAATATTTGTACAAGCTTTTGGGACAGATTTGCGATGATGTGTTTTTGAGTATCCGGGATGACCAAAGCACTTCAATTCCAGATGGATTCAAGACCATCATTGACCAAAACGAATACCGAGGACCATTTAATGGCATATTGAGTGCACACAAAGTATATCCCGACGTAGCTTGGTTGGTACTTGCTTGCGACCTTCCATTGATAAACTTGGAAACCTTGCGACAATTGGCAGAAAACAGGAACCCCAAACAAGGAGCAACCTCGTTCGCCACAAAAGAAACTAAGCTTCCAGAACCCTTGATCACCATTTGGGAACCCAGCGGCTTGCAGGAAGCAATTCAACATATGCAAACTGCTGAAAGCTCGTGTCCCCGTAAATTTTTAATCAATTCGGATACAAAATTGGTCTTTCCTGAACATGATGAGGTACTTTATAATGCGAATTATATTGAGGATTATAAGTATGCCAAATCTAAAATAGATTGATTGATGAGTCGGTATGCCAGACAGACCCAATTAAAGGATTTTGGACCTGAAGGACAACAAAAATTGTCCCAAAGCAAGGTCTTGGTCGTGGGTTTGGGCGGATTAGGGCTTCCAGTGCTTCAGTATTTGAATGCCATGGGCGTAGGCACTTTAGGTTTGCTGGATCAAGATGTGGTTGAACTCCACAATTTACAACGGCAAGTACTTTATACCGAACAAGATGTAGGCAGACAGAAGTTAGAAGTGGTCCACGAAAAATTAAGTGCCCAGAATTCCCAGACCCGTTTTAAGCTGTACGACACGTTTTTGACCAAGGACAATGCCTTGGAGATTATTAAGGCCTATGATTTGGTGATAGATGCCACAGATAATTTCCCAACACGCTATTTGATCAACGATGCCTGTGTGCTATTAAAAAAGCCCTTTGTATATGGGGCCTTACACAGTTTTGAAGGGCACGTAAGTGTCTTTAATTACAAAAATGGACCCACATATCGCTGTCTATACCCCAATATGCCAAACGCAGAAGAGGTACCTAATTGCAATGAGAATGGGGTGTTGGGGGTCATACCAGGAATTATAGGGACCTTTCAAGCGTTAGAGGCCATAAAAATATTGACCGGAATAGGGGAGGTGCTGTCAGGAAAATTGCTATTGTTTGATGGTCTCAGTCAACGATCTACCCAAATTGGTTTCAAACTCAATCCAAAGAATTTGGAATTGAAGAAACTTCACGATTTTTACGAACCTCTGGATTGTGATGTGGTCCCTACCATAACTGCCGAAGATTTTCAGTCTTTGTTGGAATCAAAAAACACCCTCACTTTGATTGATGTTAGAACGGAGGAGGAGTTCTCCGAGCGAAATCTAAAAGAAGCCATCAACATACCCTTGGATAAATTGGAACTGTCATCCCTCCATATTACTTCCGTTGATGAAGTTTATGTCATTTGTCAATCTGGAAAACGAAGCGAAATCGCCGCAAAACAACTTCAAGATCAATATCCAAACAAGCAGTTTATTACTATTTTGGGTGGAATGAACAAAATTGCCAGTCTATGTCCTTAGATGTCGCTGATTTCATTTTATTGATTCTGGCCTTCTTTGTGGTTGCTACACTTTATTCTGCCGTAGGTTTTGGCGGTGGTTCAAGTTATTTGGCCTTTTTAACCTTGGTCTTGACCAGCTTTTTTGCTATCCGTACAACAGCGTTGCTCTGCAATTTAGCCGTGGTCACGGGCAGTTGTTATCTCTATTACAAAAGCGGGCATTTATCCCTTAAAAAGTTTCTGCCTTTCATCATTACCAGTATTCCAATGGCCTTCGTAGGGGCGTCCTTCCTGCTGAAGGAGCAGGTTTTTTTTATCCTGTTGGCATTGGCGTTGATTGTTTCCGCCATAGCACTCATCTATCAGACCTTGGCCCGGTATTCCAATTTTAATGTAAAGAAGTACCCACCATACATGTCTTATTTGTTGGGCGCTGGCATTGGTTTTTTATCTGGGCTTGTAGGCATTGGTGGCGGTATTTTTCTAGCACCTGTCCTCAACCATATGAAATGGGACAAACCCATTGTCATTGCATCTCTGGCCAGTTTTTTTATTTTGGTCAATTCGGTTTCAGGAATTGGCGGATTGGTGGCCAGCAATTCCTTTGAACTATTTTGGCCCGAAGTATTGGGACTCCTTTTTGCAGTGCTTCTGGGCGGTCAATTGGGTGTTCGACTTAGTATTGGCAAATTATCCGCGAAGCGCATTCGAATATTGACCGGGATCTTGGTATTGTTTGTGGGCATTCGGGTATTGTTGAAAAACGGATTGGAAATTGCACTTTTTTCATGATTACATTTGATGAAGCTTTACAAAAGGTATTAGGTCATTCCCAAAATTATGGGGATGAATTGGTAGAACTGACTAAATCCCATGGCAGGATTTTGGCAGAGACCATTATGGCCGACCGGGACTTTCCTCCTTTCGACAGATCTACCAAAGATGGTATTGCCATACGGTTTGATGCTTTCAACAGCCAAAGGCAAACCTTTAAAATAGCAGGTGTGGCCCAAGCGGGTAGTCCCCAATTGGTTTTGGATGATACAGTGTCTTGCATTGAAGTAATGACCGGAGCTATTATTCCCAAGAACACAGATACAGTGGTCATGTATGAACATACCACAAAGAAGGGTGAGGCGTTTATCATCAATGAACCTGTTAAAAAAGGGCAAAACATTCATTACCAAGCTAGTGATGTGCGTCAAGAGGAGGTTTTACTTCACCCTGGGGTGAAAATCACTGCTGCCGAAATTGGCGTGCTGGCCACCGTGGGAAAAGCAACGGTTTCCGTAAAAAAACTCCCAAAAGTTGCGGTTATATCCACAGGAAATGAATTGGTGGATGTGGACAAGACCCCATTGCCCTTCCAAATTCGGAAATCCAATTCATATTCGTTGTTCTCGCTTTTAGAAAATGAAAAAATTGAAGGGGACATCCATCATTTGCTGGACGAACCGTCCGCCATAAAACAAAGACTGGAGCAACTCATAAAGGAATATGATGTGCTCTTACTCAGCGGAGGGGTTTCCAAGGGGAAATATGATTTTCTGCCAGAAGCTTTTGATAGTCTGGGGGTGGAAAAAGTCTTTCACAAAGTATTACAACGCCCCGGGAAACCGTTTTGGTTCGGAAAACATGAACAGGACAAAACCACGGTGTTTTCCTTTCCAGGAAATCCAGTTTCCACTTTTGTTAATTATCACTTGTACTTTAAACCGTGGCTTAACAAAACTTTGGGAATAGACACAACGCATTTTACTGTATTTTTAGATGAACCCTATACCAATAGTACCGATTTAACGGTGTTTATTGGGGTGACCTTAAAATTGAAAGAAGGAAAATTGGCAGCAAATACCATTGCTACAACTGGTTCTGGAGATTTGTTGGCGTTGGCCAAAGCCGATGGTTTTGTTAAGGTTCTTCCAAAAGAAGAAATACCAAAAGGAAAAATAGTTCCTTTCATCCCAACCAGAAATAATGGTGCAGTATGACACATGAATTAAAAACCATAATCCAACATTACGAAGCACGACAAGAAAATGCAATTTTGGCCACGGTTGTTGCTTTGGATGGTTCTTCATACCGGAGACCCGGTGTTCGGATGCTGATTTTTGAAAATGGAGACATGATAGGGGCTGTTAGTGGTGGATGCGTTGAAAAGGAAGTCCTTCGCCAAGCACAGTCGGTTTTCACCACAGGGGTATCACGGGTTATGATATATGATGGTCGTTACCGATTGGGGTGTGAAGGCATTCTTTACCTTTTATTGGAAACTTTCGAGCCAAGTCATTCCTTTCTGGCGGAGTTTTGGAAAACCATCGAGGAGAGAAAGCCATTTAACATCCAATCCTTTTACAAAAAAGAGCAAAGTGACCACTTAGGATACCATTCGGTATTTCAATTCGGTGAAAACAGGTATCCCGTTTCCCAAACCAACGAATCCAGTGATGGGCTTTCCATTTTTGAGCAGAAAATGCATCCATGTTTTCAATTGGTGATTGTTGGAGCGGAGCACGATGCCGTTCAATTGTGCAAATACGCTGCTTTAACAGGGTGGGAGGTAAGCGTAGTTGCCAACCCTAGGGAAGAAAAGACCAAAAAAGATTTTCCGGGAATCCATAAACTCATTCAAGTAGAGCCAGAGGCTTTTCAATATAAACTAGACAATCAAACGGCAGTGGTCATTATGACTCACAGCTTTGTAAAAGACCTTCAATTTGTAATGGCGCTGCGCGAAGAAAAAGGTGCCTACATAGGTTTATTGGGTCCTTTTCAAAGACGGGAAAAACTTTTTGATGAACTTTTAGAGCGTTTTCCAGATATTTCGGAAGATTTTTTGGAGCAAATCTACGGTCCAGCAGGAATTGATATTGGTGCTGAAACACCACAGGAGATTGCCATATCCATTTTATCGGAAATTCTTTCAGTGGTCAACAACAAAGAACCTCAATTGCTTAAAGATAAAATGGGGAAGATCCATAGTTAGCCCATGAAATCCATTGCTGTTCTCATATTGGCCGCTGGTGCCTCCACACGAATGGAGGGCGGACCTAAACAGCTGTTGCCTTGGCAAAACACTACACTCATAGGGCATGCCATTGAGCAAGCCAAGCAATTGTCAGAATTAATTTTTGTGGTTTTGGGCGCTTATGCCGATGACATCGAGAAAGTGATTCCAGAGGATGTGGAAATTATTTATAACCCTCATTGGGAAAAAGGGATGGGTAGTTCCATTTCCGTAGGAATAGAGCATCTCCAAAATTCAAACGAAAAACCTACAGGGCTACTTGTTATGCTGGCAGACCAACCTTTGTTGGATGCTACCTATTTACAAGAAATCAAATCAGATTTTGAAAACAAACCCTGTAAAATTGTGGCAACTTCTTATGGCAACAAATTGGGAGTACCCGCAATTTTTGATAATTCTTTACTTCCACAGCTTGCGAAATTACACGAGGATGTTGGAGCAAAACACATTATTGAAAAAAATAAAACGGATACCATCACCGTGTTCCCAAAAGGAAAGGAAATTGATATCGACACAAAGAATGAGTACGCTCAATACATTAATAACAAATAAGTTAATAATGAAACCTTATATTTTTACTTTAATCTTAATTCTTAGTTTTTCGTTCATTTTTGCCCAAGAAATGGGCTTCGAAGAATACAACCCCACATCCACATTGGTGGTGCCCGAGCATCCAGTTGATAGGGCCAAATTCAAGTTTATTGATGTACACAGTCATCAATTTCGGATGGCCAATCAAGATCTATCTGAATTAATCAAAGATATGGACCAACTCAATGAGGGAATTATGGTAAACTTGAGTGGCGGTTCAGGGGAAGATCTTGTGGCTAAACTAAAGAACGTAAACGAGCATTACCCCAATAGATTTGCCATTTTCGCCAATGTGGACTTCAGTGGGGTTGGGAACCCCAATTGGGGAAAGCAAGCTGCAGCACAGCTGGAAGAGGATGTGAAAAATGGAGCGAAGGGACTAAAAGTATATAAGAGTTTAGGATTGCGGAACAATGATGTAAATGGCAACCGAATCCCAGTGGATGACCCAAGACTCGATCCCATTTGGGCCAAATGTGCTGAGCTTGGCATTCCAGTTCTGATTCATTCTGCCGACCCAAAGTCGTTTTGGGACCCGATGGACAGTAGCAACGAGCGTTGGTTGGAATTGAAAACGCACCCAAGAAGAAAACGTTCTGCCACCGACCCGGCACCTTGGCAACAAATCATTGATGAACAACATCGCATGTTCAAAAAACATCCAAAAACCAAATTTATCAATGCTCATATGGGATGGTATGCCAATGATTTGGATAGGCTAGGGGAGTTGATGGATGAAATTCCCAATATGAACGTGGGCATAGCTGCGGTAATAGCAGAATTAGGACGACAACCCAAAAGAGCCAAAGAATTTTTTATAAAATACCAAGATCGGATTGTATTTGGAAAAGATAGCTGGAAACCCGAAGAATTCCCCACGTATTTTAGAGTGTTGGAAACCGCTGATGAGTATTTCCCGTACTACAAAAAATACCATGCGTTCTGGGCTATGTATGGATTGGACCTTCCAGACGAAGTTCTAAAGAAGGTGTATTATAAAAATGCCTTGAACTTAATCCCGGGGTTGGACAAGTCCTTGTTTCCCGAGTAAGCCTACAGATTGTTTCTGGGGCTGTGGCCTTTTAAAATCCATTTCCGCAGTCTCCAAATCCTGAAAAATACCACAGGAGATTTGCTTTTTGATCAAGGACGCTGATTTTTTCCGTTTGATCTTGGCCTCAATTTCCTTATTTAAAAACTGCATAGGAAAATCTTTTTACTAAAAACGAAATCTAGTTCGATTTATTTTGATTCTCAACCGTTTGCCCATTAATTTTTAGCTGAACATGCTCCAAAACTGCCATCCAGTTCATTTTTAGTATTAAAGCGGCAGTGGGAATATTGTCCTGGGCAATAGCCTGTACAATGGATCTATTCTGTCGGTTGGCAGTTTCAAAAAAGATAGAATCCGTGGCATGGGCTTGCTCATAAAATCGCAATCTAACCTTAAGGCTTTCCAAAGTTTGGAGCAAAACCGAGTTGGCGCAATTCTTTATTAGCAATCGATGGAATTCAAACCGATTTTTTAGGCTTTTTTCCTCCTGAAGTTGTTCCGTTTTATTTCGTAGTGCCTCAATATCGCCCGGTTCAAATGTGGAAGCTTCCAGTGCCATCACCTCTAGCTGCGCTATCGTCTCATAAAGGTTCTTGGCTTCAATTATGGTCAGATCAGTCACCACAAAACCCCTGTTAGGAATCGCTTTGATTACACGCGCCTGTTCCAACTGACTCAAAGCCTCACGAATAGGGGTAACACTGATGCCAATAGTTCGAGATAGGGCTGCGAGATTAATTGTTTTCCCAATAACAAGCTCTCCATTTTCTATCTGGCCCAGCAAATGATCTTTTACCCTGTCTCGAAGGATAGTAGTCTGGCTCATAACACAAATGTACAAATCGTATACGATTTACAACGGTTAAACTGCGGGCTTAGTGTTGAATAAATAGCTCAAAAATTGAGTAATAAGGAGTGATTTAGGGAAAATAGGCTCCAGTATATCCCTTTAATAGAAACGAAATAATACCTAGGGTTAATTAATCGGTATTTTTATCCAAGAATGAATCCAAATTGCCTAAAGCCGTATCCCAAAACTGTTCGTAGAACTTCACCCAATCCGTAATTTGCTTTAAAGGTTTCGCATCTGCGATACAAAATCGCTCTCGACCCTTAGACAAAATTTCCACTAAACCGGCCTCCTCAAGAGTTTTAATGTGTTTTGTCACCCCTTGTCGGCTGATTTCAAATTGACCAGATATCTGTGTAATGGATAGGGCAGAGGAAGCAATAATCAAGGCGTGAAAAATTTCACGCCTTTTAGGGTCAGCAATGGCTTTCAGTATTTTTGTGATGTTATCCTGCATGGACTTTTTTTGATAAAAATGAAGTGAGTTCGTTGATACAATTATCCCACCCTTGGTCAAAATTACTGAAAAATGAAACAGCCGAATCTCCTGGATACTTGGAGATTCCAGAGTGCTCTAAATACAGTTTAGTACCATTAGAAGTTTCCATTAAATCCCATTTTACCGTAGTTTCCGTGTCGGTGTTCTGCACAATCCAAGTGTATACCAAGGTATAGGGGTCGGCACTTTTTACTTCTCCTGTAATCTGGGTACATCCATGCTCCTCACTTGCCGTAAAGGTATATTTGTACCCCTTTTCAGCCTTAAAGTCAGCTTTAATGAACCAATTTGAAATTTCTTCCGCTTTGGAAATGGCATCCCAAACCTTACCAATAGGATGCTGAAATACGTGTTCTTTTTTAATTACATCTTTCATAATGTTCAATTTAATGATTAATACGCAACTATTTGGTTGCTAATTTAAACAAATAATTCCATTAAGCAACTTTTTGGTTGCATTTTATCCTAAAATCTTTACTTATTTTAGTTAGCACCTAGAAAATCAACGTTTTGAAATCAGGGTCAGGATATTCAGGAACACCTTTAGCCAAAAAGCTGGGCATAAAAGAGGGCTTTTCCATGGCACTGTATAATCCTCCGAAGCACTACTGGGATTTATTTTCAGATCTCCCCATTAATTTGAATGTTCACAAAAAGCCAGGGGAAGACAAGTTGGATTTCATACATATTTTTTGCACCACCTTGGAAGAGCTGAACAATGTTGCCACACCCTATAAAAAAGTTTTAAACCTGAACGGTATTTTTTGGGTAAGTTGGCCCAAGGGAACATCAAAAATCAAAACCGATTTAAAACGCGAACTTGTTCGTGAGCACTTGTTATCAATTGGGTTAGTGGACATCAAAGTAGCGGCCATTGACGAAGATTGGAGCGGACTTAAATTTGTTTACAGGCTAAAAGACAGGCACTGAATTCCAATTTAAAGGCATTGGCATCTTTTCACATTTATTTAGGGAATAACGCTCGGGTTTTGGTTATATTACGACACTAATTCAACTTAAACTGTTATATATGGGACACTGTTACAAATTCTGTTCTGCACTCATTCTTTCCGTTATTTTTTCATTTTCATTGTTCGCCCAAAAGCCTGATCCCTCACCGTTTTCCGGTTTGGAATTCAGAAGCCTTGGACCTGCACTTACCTCTGGACGTATTGCGGATATAGCCATACATCCGGACAACGAAAATACGTGGTACGTTGCCGTAGGTTCGGGTGGAGTTTGGAAAACCACCAACGCGGGGGTCACTTGGAATCCAATTTTTGATGACCAAACCAGTTATTCCATTGGGTGCGTAACCATCGACCCCAACAATACCAATACTATCTGGGTAGGGACCGGTGAAAATGTAGGGGGCAGACACGTTGGTTTTGGTGATGGCGTCTATGTAAGCCATGATGAAGGGGAAACATGGGAAAACATGGGGCTAAAAACCTCGGAACACATTTCCAAAATCATCGTACATCCAGAAAATTCTAATGTTGTCTGGGTAGCGGCACAAGGACCTTTATGGAGCAAAGGTGGCGAACGCGGACTATACAAGACAACAGATGGCGGAAAAACCTGGAACAGAACGCTTGGTAATAGTGAATGGACCGGAGTTACAGATATTGAAATGGATTCAACCAATCCCGATATCCTCTATGCTGCCACATGGGACCGCCACAGAACAGTTGCTTCCTATATGGGAGGAGGGCCTGGGTCTGGAATACACAAGAGTACTGATGGCGGCGAAACTTGGACCGAGTTGACCAATGGAATTCCAACTTCCAATCTAGGTAAGATTGGATTGGCCATCTCCCCATTTGATTCTAAAACGGTTTACGCTGCCATAGAATTGGACCGCAAGAAAGGTGGGGTATATATCTCTGAAAATGGTGGCACTTCTTGGAGCAAACAATCCGATGCGGTATCCGGTGGGACAGGACCTCACTATTATCAGGAACTTTATGCATCTCCCCACCATGAAGGAAGACTTTACTTAATGAGCTATATTGTATTGATTTCCAGTGACCACGGAAAAACATTCACCCAAATGAATGAAGATAAGAAACACGTGGATAGCCATGCTATAGCTTTTAAAAAAACGGACCCTGACTATGTGCTTTTTGGAACCGATGGAGGGCTTTATGAATCGTATGACCATACCCAAACATGGCGCTTTTTTGATAATCTACCTGTTACCCAATATTATAAAATTGCTGTTGATGATTCCTCTCCCTTTTATAATATTTATGGTGGTACACAGGACAATGGGTCACATGGCGGTCCATCCCAGACCAAGAGTCAGGTTGGTATATTAAATTCAGATTGGTGGATAACTTTAGGTGCAGACGGCCATCAATCGGCAACGGAACCTGGAAATCCAGATATCACCTATGGTGAATTTCAAGAAGGATGGTTGTGGCGAATTGACCAAACTACGGGAGAAATTGTTTTTGTTCAACCGCAACCACGTGCTAATGAACCACATGAACGCTTTAATTGGGATGCGCCCATTTTGGTGAGTCCGCACAAACCTGAGCGTCTTTATTTTGCGTCCTATCGTGTTTGGAAATCAGAAAATAGGGGTGACGACTGGACTCCAATTTCATCAGACCTTACCCGAAACGAAGAACGGTTTAATCTATCCATTATGGGTGGGCAACAGAGTTGGGACAATCCTTGGGATGTAGGGGCCATGTCCAATTACAACACTATCACCTCTTTGGCCGAGTCTCCTTTGCAAGAAGGTCTTATTTATGCAGGAACCGATGATGGTATTCTTCAAGTTACTGATGATGGAGGCAACACATGGCGAAAAATCATGCTTGGTACAATTAAAGGCGTTCCAAGCAGGGCTTTTGTAAATGATGTTAGAGCTGACCTCCATGACGCCAATACGGTCTATTTGGTTTTGGACAACCATAAAGAAGGTGATTTAAAACCCTATTTGCTCAAGAGTACCGACAAAGGAAATACATGGACATTTATTAACGGTAATTTACCCAAGCGATTGATCACATGGCGTATTGTTCAAGACCATAAAAAGAAAGATATGCTTTTTGCCGCAACGGAATTTGGTATCTACTTTACCAATAATGCAGGGAATACTTGGACAAAATTGGATGGGGGAGTACCCACCATTTCCTTTAGGGATGTTACCATACAAAGAAGAGAGGACGACTTGGTAGGGGGTTCCTTTGGCCGCGGGATTTATATTTTGGACGATATATCCCCGCTACGTGACTTTGATGCATCCACAAAAGAAGCAACGCTATTTAAGGTACAACCTGCCTATTGGTATATAGAACGAGATGCTGTTTATGGGCAGGGACATTCCCAATTTGCCGCCAAGAATCCCCCATATGGTGCTACATTCACGTATTATTTGCCCGAAAAATTAAAATCCGCAAAGGACGTTAGGACCGAAAAAGAGAAGGAGCTCACCAAGCAAAAGGCGAATATTCCTTTCCCTGGGTGGGATAATTTAAAAGAGGAAAATCTACAAGAAGAGCCAGTTCTACTTCTTATGGTAAAGAATAGTGATGGCGAAGTGATCAATACCGTTGAGGGAACCAACAAAAAAGGGTTCAACCGCGTAGCTTGGGATTTATCCTATGCTGAACGCAATGGTGTACGGTTGGAAGCTCCAACAGGCGAAGGAGATGATGAATTTTTGCCCTCGCCATACCGAGCCACTCCGGGAACGTATTCCGTGGAACTGTACCAAAGGACAAATGGTGAGTTGCAAAAACTTTCCAGTGCGCAAAACTTTGAGGTAAAACCACTCGGCAAAGGTGCACTCCCTGCCAAACCAGTCACTGAAATCGATGCTTTCCGGGAGAAGTTCCAAGAATTCCAACAAGATCTTACGGCCACAACCACTGTTTTGCAAAAGAGCCTTCAGAAAGTTGATGCCATGAAAAGAGCGTTGGATCAAGCTGAACGACCTAGCAAAGCACTTTCCGACAAAATATTTGATGCAAAATCACAATTATCGGCCTTAAACATTAAGATGCAAGGGAATCCCGCCAAAAATGAAATTGGGGAACGTAACCCACCATTGCCCGGTGATGGCGTATTCATTGGAACTGTCGCACTTATCAACACCTATGGACCCACAGGAAATCAAAAAGCGGCCTTGGACAGAGCAAACAACCAATTGCAGGATATTAAAAAGGAGTTGTCCACAGTGGTCAACAGCACCTTGCCAGGATTGGAGTCTGAGTTGAAAACCGCAGGAGCCCCCTGGATTGAAAGCCAAGGACTTATTGAAGATTAACCATCCGTTCCTTCTTGATGCTATTCGTTTGTGCTGCTGGGCTTCAGGCCCAATACACCGAATCGGATTGGGAGGAACGGGACCAATGGATGAAAACGGACTCGTTGCTTTCCATGACCACAGTGGGGGTGGGGGACAAGGTGGCCGATATTGGCTGTCATGAAGGCTATTTGAGCATGCATTTGGCCCAGAAAGTTATGGGAACGGGAAGGGTTTATGCCGTTGATATTCGAGAAGATCGGCTCCAAAAGCTTCGCGCCAATGCTCATGACAGAAAGCTTGGAAACATCATCACTATTTTAGGGGATACGGATAACCCTAAACTGCCCGAAGGCGAATTGGATGCCGTTTTTATTTTTGACACGTACCATGAAATTGATGCCCACAAGAAAATGCTTCAACATGTAAAAAAAGCGTTGAAACCGGGTGGACAAATCATGATTATGGAAAAACTCAAGGATTGGGTCCGGGGAAAATCCAGGGAGGAACAAGTATCTTCACATTCATTGGCTCCAAAGTATGTACGCGAAGAATTGAAACAAGCAGGCTTTACCATTGTTTCCGAAATTGAGGATCATGGAGATTGGGAACGCGAAACCAATAAACAAATGTGGGTAATCCTAGCCGAAAAATAGTTTTTGGAAGAATTATTCCCGCTTAACGTAGACGTAGCTTCTAATTCCAGGCAAGTCATCATCAATGAGGTTGGTGAGTTGGTCCCCATTTAAAGTAAGCGTACCCAGAATAGTGCTACCTTGGAAGGTGATTTGGTTCCCGTTTGCAGTCCAAGCACCGGTGCCAGTAACATCATTTACGGAACATTGCGCAAAGAACTGTCCACCCGTAATGGCTGTTATGGAAATTCCCGTCTGCTCAAAAGTCCACACATTATCCCCATCAATCAAAATGGTCCCGGAAATACAATCCAATTCATTCATCAAATTGGTGGAAGATGTACCGTCCATGTCTACATCTTGTGCTGAACTAATATTTACTTCAGACAAATCCCAAATACCAATTACCTGTAAATCAGCTGCCACTTCGCCACCGCCATCATCACTACCGCAGGATAGCGTCAAAAAAGTTACAAAGAGGGAGGGGAGGATTACTTTAATTTTTTTCATAGCTTAATTTTTTGATTCAAGTATTTCTGTTGTAAAATAACACATTTCAGGGCTTATTATTTTAACCAATATGGCATTTTATCGATAAAAAAGGGGTGGGAACACTAAAAAACACTGCTTTTCGTTAGTGCAGCGTAACCCTTAACTAAAGTAAAATGAACGGACTTACAAAAAAAATCTACACAATAGCCCTACTAAGTGCTTCTTTGTTTTTGGCGCAATCTTGTAGCGAGGATAATAAACCAAATGCCGATCAAGAATTGACCGGGACAGAATTGAGGACCATTATGGAGACGGATGACATCTCCAGTGTTGCCGATAACGCCCTAGCTGAACTGTTTACGGATGATGCTGCGGCAAAATCTGGTTCTTCAGCCAAAACCAACGATTGCTACGTTGCTGAATATACTGAAACTGGGTTTGTAGCCACATTCAATAATTGTGTATTGAATGGAACGGACAATGTCAACGGTACAGTTACCGTAACCTATGAAGTAGGGGAGCAGTCAGCCTCTTTTACCGCCACTTATACTGATTTCTATGTAGGCACCCTTAAAATAAACGGAACCCGGAGTTTTGAAATGAACGGAAATATGGAAGCAAGCTCCTTTTCGTTTACAGTCACCAGCAACATGAGTGTTGAGTTCGAAGACGAAAGCGTTATTTCCGAGTCTGGTACAAAAACATTTGGTTTTACTTTTGATGAGGAGTTGCAAAGTGGTTCTTTCAGTCTTGCTGGAGAGTGGACCGTAACCGCTGATGGCCAAACCTATGCCGTTGCGATTACAGATACCCTTGAGGGCAGCCTTACCTGCGAAAACATTACTTCTGGAAGCATGATCGTTACTAAAAACGGTCTAGACATTGTGGTGGACTTTGGTGATGGCGAATGCGATGACACTGCCACC
The DNA here is from genome assembly GCF_040705235.1 of Allomuricauda sp. ANG21. NCBI lineage: Bacteria > Pseudomonadati > Bacteroidota > Flavobacteriia > Flavobacteriales > Flavobacteriaceae > Allomuricauda > Allomuricauda sp. ANG21. The sequence goes on from NZ_JBFCVT010000011.1 coordinate 606,821, forward strand.
TTGATTTATCCCAATGGAGCATCAGAGGAAATTACACTCTAATTTTCTAAATAAACTATAATAAAAGCATCGGCGAGAGTCGGTGCTTTTTTTGTTTCAGAGTTTTCAGCCCAACCTAATCGGGGTTTGATTATATTTATGAAAATGATTTGAACTTGACCATGATACAGGATATCGTAAATGCCCAAAATGCTTTTTTCTCAACCCACCAAACCAAAGATGTCGCTTATAGAAAGCAATACCTAAAGCAGTTGAAACAGGAAATTGAAGCGCAGGAAGATGCCATTTGTGAGGCGCTTTATGCTGATTTTAAAAAGCCAAAGTTTGAATCCCTGGCCACGGAAACACAATTGGTGCTTGCGGAGTTAAGTTATGCGCTTAAAAACATAGAGCGGTGGAGTAGACCCGAACCTATTGAGTCGTCATGGACCAATTTTCCATCCAAGGACTGGATTCAGTATGAACCGTTTGGCAAGGTTCTGATTATTTCTCCATGGAATTATCCGTTCATGCTGACCTTGGCACCGGTAATAGGGGCCTTGGCCGCAGGAAACACGGTTGTTATTAAACCATCGGAGTTGAGTCCCAACACCTCTCGAATCATAGCAGAAATCATTAAAAAAGTCTTTCCACCCGAATACGTCACCGTTGTGGAAGGAGGGGTGGATGTCTCCCAAGCTTTACTGTCTGAAAAATGGGAATATATTTTCTTTACCGGAAGCACCCAAGTTGGTAAGATTGTGTACAAAAGTGCTGCTGAACATTTAACGCCCGTCACCTTGGAATTAGGGGGTAAAAATCCCTGCGTGGTGGATGAAACAGCCTCCCTAAAATTGGCCGCCAAGCGTATTGTTTGGGGTAAATTCATCAATGCTGGACAAACTTGTCTTGCACCAGATTACATTTTGGTGCATACCTCCAAGAAAAAGGATCTGGTGGAAGCCATTAAAGGTCAAATCACTTCGTTTTATGGACCTGATATTCAAAAATCCCCGGATTTTGCCCGAATTACCACTGAAAAACATTTTAAAGAACTAAAAGCTATGCTTCAAGGGCAAACCCTGCTTTTTGGGGGAACCTGCAATGATTCCGAAAGCTATGTGGAACCTACTTTGGTGGACGAGCCCAACCTCAATAGCAAGCTGATGGAAGGGGAGATATTTGGACCCATTTTGCCGATTATTTCCTATGAAAAGGAGCAAGATTTGCATCAGTACATTTCAAACTATGGGAAGCCGCTGGCATTTTACCTGTTTTCAACCAACAAAAGGTTTCAAAAAAGATTGCTCTCCCAATATTCATTTGGCGGGGGAACCATTAATGATACTGTGATTCACATCAGCAATAATCGATTACCTTTTGGTGGGGTTGGCGCATCGGGAATTGGGGGCTACCACGGGAAACATTCGTTTGAGCTATTTTCTCATAAAAAATCCATGGTAAAACGTGCCAATTGGCTGGACATTCCCATGCGTTACCCGCCGTATACGCTTCCCATACGTTGGGTAAAACGATTTAAACATTTATTTTGAACGACTGATTTAGTCCAAATTCCCAGATTTAGATTATTTCTGGAAAATTTTAGCTTTCTGGAAAATTCAGTGTGTGATAAGGTCAAGGAAAAATAGGAGGTTTCATGGTTTCTGATTTATTCTATTTTACATAATGTAAATTATAGTACAAATGATTATGGGTAGCAAATTGCGTATAGCTGTGCTATTTGATATAAAATCAGTTCTAGCGCTTTAGTGCTATAACGATACCGATTTTATGTCAAAGCAATTTGCTTTAAACATTCATTTTTCTAAGTCCAACGTTTAACATTTGCAAAAACTTAATAATTTACTTGCTGACTTATCTTTGGAAACAGCAAGTCCAATCAATACTTCCGTCTTTACATTTACAGATTGTCATAGATAATCTAGTAGACTTGTTAGTGTATTCTTCAGTGATGCCACGAGTTTCCATAGAGCTTACCTCAAAGGTGATTCTAAGATTATTCAAATCTTCTACTCCCATATTTGATTTAATAAAAGTTTCCTGATTTTCTGACAATGTAAACTTAGTGCTCATTTTTTATAGTTTATTGAATTATTGCAATTTTTAAAGTATCTATTGTGGGTTGTTGTATTTCTGGGCCCAAATTTAAAATATCACCAAATACAGCTATGGTGTCGATTTCAGTTTCCGTAATCAATTGAAGTGTAGCTGTGGGTTCTACAGAATCAATTATAACTTCTCTAGGAAAAATATTAACTTCCGCATCACTTAAAAAACGAAATCTTGTATTGAAACTTGGGAATCCAACATCACTGAAAAATAATAAGCCTAATTTGGATGTATTTCCTGGTTTTAACGATAGCTGAATTGAGTCAGACAAAACTTGAACAAATGATGGATAATTGGGCAAAGCATTGAAATTCAAAGTTTCGATGTGTGTAGAATCTTCATTTACTTCAATTCTGAATGGTCCAGGCTGTCTACCTGCCCTTAGAATAATTGTATCGATATAAGAATCTGAAATTTCATTATATGGTATTGGGAATATTCCAGTATCAGTATTATCTGCAAACGTTCCCCAAGATGTTTTAACACTTAGCTTTCTTGAATCTCCATAGCGGATACCTGGTAATCTCAAAACGAGATTGTAATTTGTAACGCCATCTGCGGTTATATTTTCACTGGATTCCAAAACGTCAAATTCAAAAGTCGCAATTGAGGTTAATTCTTCTGTTGGCTCGTAACAAGCTATTGAGAGAATTAAAAGGGCAGCCAGTAATAAAGCATTATGTTTCATTAGTTTCCAGTTATAGATTTTACAGAACCATAAATTCCTTCGAACAAGGATTTTAACTTTAGGTTTATACCAAGAGAAATAGCGTTTGCAGCTCTGGTCTTAAAAGTTCTTTCGCCGTTTAAGGTGCCGTCAACAGAGCGAAAAAGAATAGCTCCATAATTAACCCTGATTGTATGGGAAATATTTATGCCAACACCTCCATATAATGAAAATGCATCTGCCACCAAATGCTCACGTCTATTTCCTTCAACAAGATTTCCAGCAAAAATTGGAACCCCCATTTGGAAGGTTAAGAACTTCTCCCAACCTTTAATTTGCCAAAATGGCACATTCTCATTCGTTGGGCGAATATCAAAATGTACCCCAGTATAAGGAGCGAATCCTGAAAATCCATTTGAATAGTAATATAGTATTCCAAAGTCCGGTTTGATTAACCTACTATTTCTTGCTAAAAATTGATAATTGAATGTGCTATTATTTGCTGTATTAGAACGTAAACCTACTGGACTGTCGACTCCATCCAAAATTTTATTAATATCATCTTTAACTTTAATCCGCTCTTCAATTTTTGAACTATTGCTTGCAGCGACCCTACTAATCTCGTCAAAGAAATCATCATATTTCTTAAATCCAATATCTGCATTCTCAGTTAGCAAATAAAGAAATTGTTGAGCAGATTTAACATGCTGCTGATACAGTTTCAAATTTGATAACCTTATATCATTATCTAATTTCTCAATTAATTTGATATTCAACCTTCCTATTGAATCGAAATCAATCTTCTCGGAACCTTGCACGATTCCATCTCCATTACTTTTGATTGCAGTTAGTAAACCATTTAACTTAAAATAACCTTCAAGAATTGGGGTTAATAGCACTATGGAATCCTTTAAGTCTTCTTTCGACAAAAAGGGTCCAGGATGCTTAATGCTTTTTGGTATTGAATCAAATTCAATTTCTGTTTTTTCCTTATCGAAAAGGACAGTCAGCTCTTCCTTATTATTTTCAAATGATTCCTTTAGTCTATTGGAGGGCTCTAAAAATCTAGGAGAATCTTTTGAATCTAAATATTTCTTTGGGATAATGAAAAATTCGACATCATCTATGACATTTGAAGAATAATACTCTTTGGCCAATTCTTTTAAAGTAGAGACCTTTTGAACTTCATTCGTGGCAACGATTACATACTTTTTATTTGGTTTCAACTGTGGCACTCTTACAATAACTGTATCTCCATTTCGGTTTAAAATTTCTAATGGTGGAAGAACTCGGGGCATTTCAGATTTTTCTCTAATGAACTTATGAACAGTGGGATATTTATCTATTAGAACACTATCTTTTTTGAATTGATCAACTATTGAATCAAAACCTATTTTCAATTTCAACCACTCTTCTTTTTGAGATACGCTATCAATTTTTTTTATGTGATTCTGGTACTCTATTATTCTATTTTTGTTTCTTGACTCTCGTGATTTAATAGTGTCATAGATATCTTTAAATAGTTTGTTGGCATTAGGTTGCCAACCCGATTTCCCAAGTGAGGTATTTCTATCAAAAACCACCTTTCCATTTGAGTTTAATCTAAGTAAATAAACATCCTTTATTGGTTTATTTTTTATTCCTACTAACTTTAGTGAAAATTCAAGGTCATAAGGAAATACCTTAGTCGCTGCTGTATCCAGCGCAAAGCTATGCTGGAGTTGTTGAGAATGTCCATTAAAATAACCTAGGCAGAAAAAGAATAATATTCTGACTACAAGAATTTTATTTTTCAATCTGAAATTTGCTAAGCATGACCTGAGTTTTATCATAGTAATCATTTAAATAATTTAGATTTAGTCAATTAAATGCTAATTATTAATACTTGATATACCCATTTATGGGTATTTTCTCGGGGGAAGTAAGTTGTAGGAAGTCAATAACCTGGAGAACAGCAATATAGAAAATGACTTTATATATTTATTACAGAAAATCCTTAAAAATTCTGGGGTTTTTCGGCAGTTTCATGCACTTTCTCCCTGCCAATTGGAATATATTGGTTGAAAAACATTCCGTTTTGGAAGTATGGAGTAGAGAACTCTGCTTTTAAAAGCAAAAAAGCCCGTCTTGCTAAAGACAGGCTTTTACGTAATAAACAAGTTTATAGCTACAGTATTTCAACCACCTCTAGGTCAAACACCAAATCTTGTCCCGCCAACGGGTGGTTGGCATCTATGATAATATCTTCTTCTTCAACCTTGGCTACGCGAAACTGTTGTTCCTGCCCAGCTGAATTGGACCCCACCAAACCCATTCCAACTTCGGGTTTAAGATCATCGGGCAGCTGGGATTTGGATATTTTTTGAAAAAGCGATTCGTTGACCTCTCCATAAGCATCTTTCTTATCAATGGTTATGGTTTTCTTTTCATTAACAGCCATATCTATCAATCCTTTTTCAAATCCTGGGATAAGCTGACCCTGGCCCAAGGCCACTTCCATGGGTTCCCTTTCCAAAGAACTGTCAAAAATCTGCCCATTGGTCAATTTACCGGTGTAATGCACTTTTACAGTATCATTCTCCTTTACTTTACTCATAATTTTTGTTTATAGTTTTAAAATCAAAACGTTGCAAATATAAAGGGTATAAAATGGTTCAACGAAGCAGTTGCTACTTTTCTGGTCTTCCGTGGGTTTGGAGAGGTAAGTATTCCTGTATCCAAAACAAAAAGCCCCGCTTTAAGCAGGGCTTTCTCTTTTATCTCAATCAAGTAAGAATAAACATCTTATGATTTGGTTCCAGTAATGGTAACATTGGCATCCAGCTGCAACGCCGAGGTAATACTAATGGCGCCTAAATCAAGTACAGTATTCGATTCGGCTTCCAATAATGCATTAAACTCAAATCCACTACCTTCGGTTTCTTCGTTATAGGAAACAAATATCAATTCGTACTCCCCTTCAGTCAAAAAGTTGAGACTATAGGAGTTGTTGATACCCGCAACAACAGAACTGGTCACGGCATTCTTAAACATTACATTGCCTTCTCCTTGACCTTGGGTCTCAGTTTCTGCATTGAACGTACCTTTTTCATAGGCATAGACAATGATTTTGTCGGATGTGTTTTCAGCATCGTTCACCGTACCCGATATGGAACCAGTTGACTCTTCGTTCACAGTGCGGATACCTGCTGAAAGCTCCGACATGGAGACAAACTCAAAGTTGCTTGAAAGCGTTCCTTCCTCTTCCTTTATAGTCTTTCTCAAATCAAAATCAATGATTACATCATTTGTTGAAGTTGCAAAGACCTCAAAGGTGTCGGTAATGGTGATGCTGTTTGCCGTGGCTTCAAGCTTATCCTTCTCGCCTCCAGCCAATTCCACATAACAGCCGGGGGCATTCCCTGAGGCATCTGTATCATAATCAAGCACCAACTCAATGTTGGAATACGATGCTGCGGCAAGGTCAATGTTCCCAAGGGTCTTGGTCTGACCGTTGACCAGGGCGGAAAGGTCAAAAGTTGTTTTGTTAAATCCTTCCAAGGAGGTTCCATCCACTTTAATGTCAGAAACTGTGATGAACACCGCTTCTACGTTTGCATTGTCAATGGGGGCATCTGTCATTTTGAAAGTGGTGCTGTACGATTCCTCGGGAGTTTCCATTCCATCATTTTCGTCATCGCTACAGGAAACCATAAATAAAACACTTAAAAATGTTGTTCCTGCCAGTTTCAAATACGTCTTCATAAATTGTAATTTATAGGGTTATGTTCATTGTACTAACAATATACCTACGGGTATTCCCTATGCGAAAAATGTTAAAATCGTTCTAAAAAATGTTAACGAAGCCTATTGCGTATTGACTGTCAGCCCTTTAGATTACTGAAAATTTTGTATGAATTTTTCATACGTAAGTGCATGTCCTCTATAAATAACTAGGATAGTATTTATGGGTGTGGTGAGCAGAATATGGGCCCGGTTCATCACTATTTTGATTGTCTGAACTTAAATGGGCATGCAAAAAGAAGAAGTTGTACGGTTTAAGTACTGGGGGTGCTACTTTTCGTTCAGTTCCACCAGTTTATCATCACTCCACTCGCCCCCGGCGACCACATCTCCATCAGAATCGTAAAACTTACCTGTTCCGCTGCGTTTATCATCCTTCCATTCACCAGTGTATTTTTCGCCGTTGGGCCAATAGTAGGTGCCATAACCGCTTCGCTTGTCATGGGTGTAGTTCCCTACATAATATTCGCCATCAGGCCAATAAAAAGTGCCCTCCCCGTGTCTTTCGTTGTTCTTCCACTGTCCTTCATATCGACTGCCGGAGTCCAATAGGGCTACACCGAATCCATGGGCCTTTCCGTCCTTAACCTGACCGATGTAATGCATTTGGTTTCCCTTTTTGCTTTTGAAGGTAAGATACTCCCCGAAGGATTTTTGCTTGAGCTGCTTTTTTAAACGGACCAACTGTACCTTGGTTTTTTCAAGGGAGAAATTAAGGGAATCGTACTTTCTAACGGCCACTTCTTCATCCCAATCTGATTTTGGGAGTGAGTCTAACTGAGCCAAGACATTATCCGGAATTTTAGGCGCGCCTGTTCGATTATTTCTTAGTTTTTCAGCCAAAGCGATACGCAATGGAATAAGTCCACTACCCTCTTTCACTGAATTCATGGAAGCATTATAGGATGCGATAGCGGCATCATAATCGCCCTGAAGCAATACGGAGTCTATTTCCGTCAATCGCTCATATTCATCCAGTTTTTCTGAAATGATTTTGTTTTCTTCTTGAATAGCAACGAGATGTTCTTTCAGCTGAATTGTTTTTGAAACATAGAACAGAATACCAGCGGTTAAAATGAACAAAAGAATGAATGGAGCGTATTTTTTTAGTTTCATAGTGTCTTTAGTTGCTTCAGTATTAGATACGTATCAATCAGTTAAATGGATGTCCGGCAGTTTGTTTTTCACCTTTCTAAAATCGGGAGAGAAGTAGACATGGAACCGCATGGTCCAAGATTGTTTATAGAATCCACCATTATACAGTTCCTGCCCTTGGGAATACATAAGCCCTGCGGCAAAGGTCAATCTTGGGGTTGCAATGTATCCAATGGTGGTGGTTATCCGAAGGTCTTCCATGGGACTGTCCACCACAGCTTTTCCGCTTTGCATGATGAGTTCTGCCTCAGGTGAAATATAAATCGTTTTGGGTTGTAATTTATAGTTGTTCAATGGGATTTTGGCCCGGAACATATACCGCCAGCGATTTCTGAAAATATAATCACTATCCTCAGCAAAACCTTGGGTCCATCGATGCTCTATCCGGATTCTGTGGTAGAGCATTGCCGAATAAAAGGGCATGGCAAATTGGTATTGGTGCCAAATACGCCATTCTGGGACCACATTGCGGTCTTCCGATTCTTCGTCCGTATTAAAATTGATACGCACTACCCCACCCAAACTTACATTGGTCTTTTTGGAAAAAATATAACCAATGGCGTGTCGGTTGTAAATCTGACCAATTTGCCCCATGAATGGGGTGCTTTTGGTCTCCTCGAACCTAAAATGGGTCTGGGCATCCCAAAAGAAGCGTTTCCCAATCCGTATATTTCCGTAGGAATTGAACCAAACCTTGGTCTTTGGGTCTTTGTATTGCGAAGTTTCCGGCAATACCTCCGGTTCCATTTCTTGTGCCAAAACTGTACCCGCAATCCCCACAAAGATCATAACAACCAACCAAAAGCTTTTTCTGCTACTCATCATGCCTATTGGTTTTTAGCGGTTGATTGTTGATCCAGCAATTGTAAAACTTCTTTGGGTCGCTTTTCGCGCCGTAGCTTGCGTTCCAGTTTTTTGGTATCCAAATCCCGAAGTTCCAACATGCGTTGATAGGTATGTTCCATTTGGTCATTGAGTGTGCTGGCATTGTTGCAGTCCAGCTCTTGCGTAATTGCTGTAATGAAGTAGGGAATCAAAACATCTTTGTAAGCACTCACGATTCTCTTTTTTACCTCCTCCTCCATCACATTGGCCATAAAAGGGTTCCAAACGGCATCGGTATATTTTTTTCGGATTTCTTCCTGTTGTTTTGGCAGTTCCGCCACGGAAACAGCTAGTTTGTTTAATTGCGAAAGACATGTTTTTGCGCCTTGCCCATATTCCAATTTTGCATTGGGTTCTTCTATGGAAGCGTATGTGGTCAATGCGCTATCCGCCACACGCTTCATGCTCGTCATGGCGCTTTTGTATCGGACCGGAAACGTTTCTGGTAGAGAGTCCATCTGCTGCTCCAAGGCATTGTTCAGTGCGATGAGCTCCTCCTCCAAACCATTTAAAATTTGGAGTTGTTCCTCGTTCGTCAATCTGGAAGAAAGCGACCCTCTGATATATTCCAAGCTCATTCTGGCATAGGTGCCCAAAGCCGCAACGGACAGAAGGTCATTTCCTTCGTATCCAAATTCTTCGGAACTGGGCAAACTGAATGTACGTTGCTCCCCACCTGTTTCTCCTGTAACACGAATTTCCTTTTCAGGTTTTCCATTAGGCCAAAGTCGACCTGAAATCGTTGAAATCTCTTGAAATTGAACGATATCGTGCTCAATATACCCCGCCAGTGTTCCCAAAGGCCCCAAAAACTCCTCGCTGATCTTTTCGGTCACTTGATAAAAGAAAAGGGCTTCAGGGTCGGTACGTTTAACAATGTTCAGGTGGCTATTCTTTAATATAGCATTGCTAAGGGCCGCTGCGGTTTGGTATTCTGCAGCTATTTGCTCCAAGGTATTTTTTTGAAGGGAATCCAACGCATAAAATGGAACCCTCACCTTCATGTTGGCGGCGATCCCGGGAGCGTTCAAATGGGAAAGAACCCCATCCATTTTTGAGTAATAGCCTATATTCTGTTCCAAGAGATGAATGATCTGGCTTTTGCCCGAATCGTTGTTCAAAATAGCACGCAACAAGGCAAAATACCGGTCATTCAATGGAATGGTTTGGTAGTTAGGGGCACTGGCATCAAATACGGGTAGCTCTTGGGAAACACCATTGGATTCTGTTTGGATACGTTGTAGCAATCCGTCCTCGAAAAACCAATTCTCGGTGTCCTCTACCACATCGGTGGCGTAAAACGACCATTCATCATGGGCCAGGCCATTTCGTAAAAACCGTCCCACCAACACACTGCTGTCATTTTCTATTTGAAAGCTTTGCTGGGGAATCCCGTTTTCAAAAGAAATACTGCTCTTAAAAAGAATCTTCTCAACTTCGGAATCTTTGATTTGATTGATGGTATAGGTCCAGTCTCCGTCAGGATTTCCATCCTTTAAAACCCCTTCACCTATTTCTTGTTGACCACTTACCAATACCCGGTACTGATAGTCCACCACCTGACTTTGGCTGTTCGTCTTGTACTCGCCGAACTGGAATTGCCAAGGACCATTGGCCACTCCTTCATCAAAAGAACCTGTAAAACGGAAGGAGGCGTCCTCATTCTCCATCAAAGTTTCCAAATTGGATTTCTGCAACAGAAAATCACCGTCAAAAACGGTGTCAAGGTCCGAAATGATAAACTGATACGTTGCTTTTCCCGAATAAGGCCCTATTTGAAGTGGGCCTTCAAATGTTTTCCGTTGCTGTCCGTAGGACATTGCCAACGAGGTCAATGAAAAGAAGAGTGGAAAAAGCCATTTTTGAATAGGCTGGGTCATGCGCAAATTTTAGATTAGCCAAATGTCCGTTTAAATTACGAACAGAACCGTGCATCTGGACTATATGACCATGTTTTTAGTGATTTACCCGGTTTTTTCTTAAAAAATTAAGTGATTGGTAAGATATGAATCCCACACCGAAAAAAACTTTGGACAAGCCCTGAATTTTATGGGTATCCGATAGTTATGGAATTGGCTAATACTCGTTGTGCCCCTTCCCTGCCCTGATCTTGGGTATACACTTTTCAATTCGGGATAGGCGGGTCTTGGATTGCTTGGCTTGGGAAATGTGGATCATGTAACTGCGTTGCCTGCCCGGGGTCAAAGCTTCAAAGGCGGTTTTAAAATCGGGGTCGTTATCTATTTTGGCTTGAAGCTCTTTGGGCATATCGTGTTCGGATATAGCCTTCTTTTTCACCTCCAATCCGGCTTTTTCCACCTCAATCGCCTCAAACACGTAGTGTTTTAGAACGTCCCATTGTTCCATAATTTGCTTTGCATCGGTGAATCGGGCAAAACGGACAGATTGGGAATTTTCACCCGGTTTTTCCAAGATGCCCTGCGGATCCTTCAGCAATACACCTTTTAGAAAACTCAATGAGCAATTGTCTTTAAACGCAGCGATCATCACCACATTCTTGCCATTAAGGGTATAACAGGGTGAACCCCACTTTCGTTCTTCGGTAAGCCCGCTTTCCAATAAAAGCCGGCGCAGTGCCTTGATTTCCTCCTGCCAACTTTGCACCTTGCAGTCCGGTGTGCCCACCAAATCGCAACGGCCGCAGCCTTCGGCTATATACTCGTCAACTTCAGGGTTTGCTGCATTCATAGGTCATGGAAAAAGGGTTTCAGCAATGATTTCCGCCGCCTTTTCTGTTCCTTTTTCGGATGGGTGGAAATCATCAGAACCATAATACGAAAATTGCCTGTAGTGTCAAAAAGTCCTTCCATTCTTCACCAACAGGCACCAATAGGGCATCATTGACTTCCGCAGCTTCCCGATGGTTGGCAATGACAGCATTGAAGGTATGGTAATTTACCTTTGCAGGCCAAACCATGTAATACACCAATTCAGAACCATATTGACCACAAAGGTACTTAAGAACCACTTTTTATTCATAAGCGTTTACGAACTAAGGCTTTAAGGTATTCAATTTTCCTGAAATAATTGATTTTTGATTAACTGAAACCGCATGTCCCACAAATTGTAACTGTTGAAAAAGACACATAAAACCAAGGCGTAGCCTACCCTATCCCAAAAAAGCTAAAAACGAAATGCGCGCAGTTGTCATTTATAATCTTCGTTCGTTTGCGGCAATGGGCAGATCATTGATACTGGCGTAACGTTTCTGCATTAAGCCGTGTTGATTAAACTCCCAATTTTCATTGCCGTAGGCCCTGAACCATTGTCCTTGTCTGTTTTGATATTCATACTCGAACCGCACCGCTATCCTGTTGTCGGTGAAAGCCCAAAGTTCCTTTTTTAGCTTGTAGTTTTTCTCTTTCTGCCATTTGTCTGTCAAGAAAGCGACCACTTCTTCCCGTCCATTTACAAATTGGGAGCGATTGCGCCATTCGGTATCCACCGTATAGGCCTTGGATACTTTTTCGGGATCTTGGCTGTTCCAGGCATCTTCGGCCAACTGTACTTTTTCTCTTGCCGATTCCTCAGTAAAGGGAGGTAACGGAAATTTTTGTTCTATTGCCATGGTGTATGTTTTTAAATAAAAAAGAGCAGGCTGAAAACCTCAACCTGCCCTGAATACATTACTTGCTGTCTTTGATGTTGGGCCAATTGGTATGGGCCGCTTTTTCAAGCTCTGCAGTACGGGCTTTCCAATCTACAGAAGTGTCCAGCTGTTCACCATTGAACTCTCCATCGAAAAACAGGTAAAGTTTTCCATCTACAATGTCAAAAGTCTCTGGGTTTATGGGAAACTTGGCCGCCTTGGCTCCTACGCCCCATGCGCAGTACCCATCAAATTGGGGTAGATACTTCTTCGGGGCTTTGGTAAAGGCATCCCGGTTGGCCTTGCTCGCAAAATAATAGGTGACTTCATTGTGCTTGGCTGCAAAGGTCTTTTTTCCTTCTTTGGCCTTTCCAGAAAAATAGGATACCACATCGTAGCCTCCCAGTGCCACACCATCGGTGTTCACAGGATCAATTTGGGCCTGGGCAAAGGCTCCCCATAGAAGGGCCACTGCCAAAGCAAATACTTGTTTTACTGTTTTCATGATTTCTGATTTATGTATTTTAATATTGGTACAAAGTTGCGGTATGGCCGTATGGAATCACATGGATAAACGTCACAACTTCTTGCACAGATTTCCCGAAACTGATTTCCATGGGAGAACCTGACTACTAACTAGACGATTTTCTATTGGGTGTTAGGTTTTTGGGGAAGGGGTTTGGGTGAAGGGTAAAGGGTTTTGGAATTTGGAATTCAAGATATTGCCATCATGGCACCGAAAAGCAGGAACTGGCGGCCTTTACATTGGAAACGGAGCGGAAGCGGGTTAAACTGAAAGTAGCTAAAAGGGTGAAGGGATAACGGATGAGGTTATCAAAAAAGTAACAGGGTTGCGTTTAAAGGTGATTGGGGGGGGGGTGAGGAAACTACCTTTCAGTAAGATGTTTATTTAGCTCTTCTACTAACTCATGAACATAAGTAACAGGGTTTTGTATATGAGGTGGTAAATCTGCGTGCCGTGCAACTAAAGTTTTGGATCTTTGAATTGCATCATTTTGATTTGCCCTCTCATCATTTTTTAACAGCTGATATATTTCCGATGAGAACTTTCTTTTTTTTCCTTGTTTTGAATAATTAATTCCAAAAATTTGGCTTAGCTGTTCATAATAAAAATTGCGATGATTTCGCTGATCTGTAAAATGATAATGCAGATATATCCACAATTCAAAGGCGTCATTGGAATATGCACATTTTAGGCCTGTGTTTGCACAAAGTTGGATAGCAGAATTAAAATCATCATCTTGTCCGCTGTGATCAGGTTTAGTATCCATATCAAAAACACACCAAACCTCATCATATCCCCCTGTAGCTGCTAAATCCACCGCACACTCAACTAATCTATTGTTTGAACATCCAATATCATATGTAATGACCTTTGCTGATAAAATCGGAAATGAACTAAAATAAAGCGATTCGGTCTGACCCTCACAAATAATCAAAAATGTTTTTTTGGTTGCCTTTGATTCTTCTCTGTAAGATGTAAAGCCAACTTTTTTGAGCCAAGGTTTATCTGCCTTGATATCAGATTTTTTAATGGATTTTGTCTTTTTAGGCATCTTCCTCTTCTAAAAGAATATCTTCGAAATCACTTAAAAACGGAATTGCTCCATATTTACCGTGGATATAATCATTTTCATACGAAGCAGAATTACGAACACCTTTAAATTCAGCTAATGAACTAAAATGACTGGCACCATATTTGTCTCGAATCGCAAAAGAAATCTGATCTCGTCTTAATAATTTAGAAGACAAAAGATTTGTATCATGTGTGATGAAGATTAATTGTCCTTTTAAATTTGACTTTGAATTAAATAGTTCAACGATTTTCCTAGTTAATAAAGAGTGGAACCTTGAATCAAATTCATCAATGAATAATGTCCCCCCTTCTTTTAGGGCCTTAATGATATATGGAGATAATTCAAACATCTTTTGAGTTCCCTTTGATTCCTCAAACTGGAATCCCATCCATCTGTCTCCAGATTCCATTTTATTACTGTCAAAATGTTTTTTAACTGCGTACACCACTCTCAATGGTTTTTTTTCCTTTCCGGGCACAGTTTTCTTTTCTTCATCGTCAACTTCAATGTAACCAATATCAGCAATCCCCATGTCCGCAGCTTTAACTAAATCAACCAAAATGCGTTTATTGGATTCATCTTCGATGAACTTTTCCGCAGATTTACTATTGTAATAACTGTCCAAGCCAGAAACCATTACTAATTTATTTGTCAAAAAGTCAACAAGATCTGAAGAAGTTTTGCCTTTCAAGACTTTAGCAATAAATGAAAGATATAGATAGTTATCTTGAATTAGTACCTCCGATGATTTTTTTAAAATATCCCTTAAAATATTACCCTCAGAAAATTGAGATTTGTTGATTTTCGATTCATCTCCCTCTCTAGTAAAAAGATATACTTCCCTATCAGCTTTTTTAAAAAGCCACTCGGAAAAAACTTTTGTCTTATCCGCAACAAACCCATACCTATAAACAATATCATCTTTCAAAAATTGAATTTGAAAAAATGTAGGCTCATTTTCTGTTTCTTCACTCAACTTAAAAGGAGAAATAGAATTTAATGGATTTTTTTCTCCAATGTTACTGCTTACAATTTCTTTGAACGTCTCTAAAGCCTTGTAAAAGTTTGATTTCCCACTAGCATTAGCCCCATAAATTGCCTTTGATTTTAAAAGCTTAAAATCATCATTAACTCTTAAAACATTATTGACTTCGAGATGGGGAAACCTAGGTTGAAGATTTGAAGTCACCATGCTCAATGTCTCAACCTCTTTAATAGATTTAAAATTTCCTACACTAAATTCAATTAACATCCAAATAGGTTTTGATAGCGGTAATGCAATAAACGATATTTTCTCCTATAAATTGCAGCTTATTGTGAATATTTGCGATAATTTAGCAAATATTGACCTTTACTTTGCATTTTGGTTATATAACATACCCAAATTTTACATCTATTTACAAAAACATTTATGTAAATAGTATTCTATTTTTCTGTCAAAAAAAGGAAGACCCTTCGGCCTTCCCTTCTTTCTATTCTTAAACTCTAGATTCCCTACGGTACATACAATTCCGGTAGGCCGGTGCTTTGGATCAGGGCATTTACCTCGGCCACATCTTGCTTCTTTATTTTTTGCAGGTCCGCTTTTACTGCATTCCACTTTTGTAGATAGTCGCGGACTACCTCTTTGGTGCCTTCGTTTACCGGGAGGTTGCCCCCACCCATATCATTCAAGAAATCCTTGAACTTGATCAAGAGCCGTGCCTCAAACATATAGTTGCTCTGGTAGGTGCGCATCTCTTTTTGCAAAATTTCCGCTATCCAGTTTTCTATTGTTTGGTTCAAGGCTTTGCCTTGTTCCTGCAGTTCAGCGGAGCTGGTCTCGTCCAGTACAAAGTGCAGTTGTTGCTGTATCTTTCGCAGGTCGCGTACACCTTGGCTCATTTCGGTGGCAGCCTTGTACAGGGATTTGTTCAGGACATCGCGCTCTGCATAAGCAGCCTCCACATTGTCCGCGCTCATTTTTATACGGGGATCAATGGTAATGGCAAAGTCCTGTGTCTGGGTAAAATCGCCAATGGTCAACCGTACCTTGTAGTTGCCGGGAGCGGCCTCATAGGCGGTAAGGTCGCGGTTGGTGGTGTAGAATTCTTTAAAACAGTCAAACTGCCCCACTTTCATGTTCCAGCGATAACGGTGTGCGCCCATTTTCTTTTTTAGTTGGGGTTTTACGAGGGTATCGCAGCCCGTTCTGGGGCGGTCGCTGTATTCGGAGTGGATCACCTCGCCGCTGCTGTCCAAAATCTCCAAGGCCATTGGGGTATCGGCAGGTACTTCCTTGTTGAGCAGGTAGTGCACCTGCAATCCCTGCGGTGGGTTCTCCCCGGGTACATCGCGGGTGGAATAGGCAATGGACAACTCGGCATGGGTATCGCGGGGTTGGTACAGGTAGTAATCCGCCTTGGCCACTTCATCCGAAATCTGATGCAGTGGGGTCAAATCGTCCAAAATCCATAGGGCACGGCCTTGGGTGGCCACCACCAAATCCTTACGCTTAACCCGTAGGTCGGTAATGGGCACTTCGGGCAGATTGTTCTGCAAGGGCAGCCACTGTTTGCCATCATTGAAAGAGACGAAGACCCCCGTTTCGGTACCGGCGTAGAGCAATCCCTTACGGTCTGGGTCCTCCCGAACGCTACGGGCGAAGGTATCGCCGGGCAATCCGTTTACGATTTTTTCCCAAGAAGCCCCATAATTGCTGGTTTTGTAGATCATGGGGGTAAAATTGTTCATTTTGTAGCCTGCCACTGCAATGTAGGCCGTGGCCGCATCGTGGGGCGATGGTTCCACCACATTGATGATGGCTTCTGGTAGTCCGTTGGGCGTAACATTGGTCCAGATTTGCCCGCCATCTTGGGTCACATGTACCAAACCACAGTCAGAACCGACCCAAATGACCCCTTCGCGGATGGGCGATTCCTCAATGTTGAAGAGGTTGTTGTAGCTTTCCGCCGTAATCTGCTCATTGGTGATGGGGCCTCCCCCCTCGCCTTGGTGGTCTTTGTTGTTTCGGGTGAGGTCTTCGCTCATGGTTTCCCAAGTGACCCCGCGGTCGGTGGATTTCATCACGTACTGCGAGCCGTAGTAAATGGTGTTGGGATCATGGGGCGATACCATCACCGGACCGTTCCAGTTGGCACGAAGTTTTAGATTTTTGGGCTGCTCCCCACTGATCCGCTCCGGATAGGGCCGCACCATTCGGGTGTTATCGATTTTACTGTCCCACTCCATAAAATTGCTGGCAAAATAGGTGGAGTACACAAAGCGCGGATTGTTGGGGTCCACCGCCACGGTGGACGATTCCCCAGCGCGGACAATGTCCCAGTGCATCCGCCCAATACCGTCATCCATCACCCGACTGTCTATAACGATGGTGCTGTTGTCCTGCTGTCCGGAATAAATTCGATACGGATGGCCGTTGTCCGTCAACGCCCGATAAAACTGTCCCGTAGGCTGATTGTAGATGGTGGACCAGGTTTTGCCACCGTTGTAGGTGACCGCTGCGCCGCCATCGTTACCGTTGATCATAACGTTGCTATCATTCGGGTTAATCCACATATCGTGATGGTCCACATGGGTACCCGGATTGCCCTCGAAGGTTTTTCCGCCATCAATGGATTTCATAGCGTAGCTGTTCATCACCCAAAGCTCGTCCTCGTCGTTAGGGTCGGCAATAATGTGCATGTAGTACCACGGCCGTGCAAAGGTGGTGGCGTCGTTGCTGGTGTGGGTAAAGGTTTCCCCGGCGTCATCGGAACGGTACACGCCGCCCTCACGCTCCTTGGCCTCAATGGCCATATAGACAATATTGGGGTTGGCGGGTGATATGTCAATACCCATTTTCCCCTTTATCTTGGGCAGACCTTTGGTGATTTCTTTCCAGTTTTGGCCGCCATCGGTGGTTTTGAACACTTTGCTGTCCGGTCCACTGGTGAGCGCCCATGGTCTCCGTTGAAACTGCCATGAAGTCACCATCATAAAATTGGGGTCGGTGGGGCTTACGGTCATGTCCACAATCCCGTTATCGTCCCCCACGTAGAGGATTTTCTCCCAAGTTTCCCCTCCATCATTGGTGAGGTACAGTCCTCGGTGTTCATCCGTGCCCCATGGATTTCCTTGAGCGGCCACATAGACTTTATCGGGATTGGTGGGATGCACAAACACTTTTCCGATATGTCGGGTGGCCTCCAGACCAATGTGTTTCCATGTTTTTCCGGCGTCGGTGGATTTGTACACGCCGTCGCCATGGGAGGTCTTAACCCCACGGATGGGTGATTCACCCGTCCCCACATATACAATATTATGGTCCGATGGTGCCACGGTGATATCGCCAATACCTGTGGTATTGAAATAGCCGTCGGAGATATTGTTCCAAGTTTCCCCGCCATCGGTGGTCTTCCAAACCCCGCCCCCGGTGGCGCCCATATAATAGGTAAAGATGTCATTGGGCAATCCTTCCACCGTAGTGACCCGTCCACCTCGGAAGGGACCAATATTCCGGTATTTCATGGATTCGTAAAGGGTTTTGTTGATGGTAGGCCCGGCTGCTTTTCGCTGTCCGAAGCCATAAAAGACCATCCCCAGTGCAGCGCACCAAAGGAGCATGATTTTTTTCATGAGATTAGTTTTTTGAGTTAGTCATTCAGGTTGTACGCAAGGAGTTGTGAACCGCTTTGCGTACTCGGTCATGAAAATAAGGAAAAGGGGTGAAAAAAAGATGCTTTTTTAGGGAAAGACATCAGAATTATACGAGATGGATTACAAAAGTTTTTGTAGGACAAATATTTCACACGTCAATTAGAATCAATCATTCATCAATTCAAAAAGCTCATCCATCAATTTAAACCACCAAATACCGTCAGGTC
Source organism: Allomuricauda sp. ANG21 (assembly GCF_040705235.1). NCBI lineage: Bacteria > Pseudomonadati > Bacteroidota > Flavobacteriia > Flavobacteriales > Flavobacteriaceae > Allomuricauda > Allomuricauda sp. ANG21. The sequence continues at coordinate 625,493 of NZ_JBFCVT010000011.1, forward strand.
AATCTAGCTTGCTATAAAAACAAGAAAATGACTACACTTGAAACCATAAACCTCTTACAGATAATTTGCTTGGTCATTGTGGCATTCATATTATATCTACTTGGTTTTCTTCATGGTGCCCATTGGCAAAAGAGAAATAAAGTCTGAACAATACAAAGGCTTAAAATCCGTTGAAGTAGTCCCAGACCAAACAAAAACTTAACCGCCATAGCCATTCCCCAAGACGAACCCGACCTACAGCACATCCTTGTCCTCTGCCAAAACTCTGATTACACAGTCCAAGTGGACCAACTTTGCAATGGACAGATTCGATACCAATGTTGGCACAAGCCCAAAACATTTTTAGAACCGCCGAATTTTGTTTTAAGCGATGGGGTGATTCGCCAAACTCCAAAAAAGGACAAAACGGAATTTGTCTTCCCTTGTGGCGAATGGACCTATACCGTTGAACGGATTGTTTCGCAAGGCAAATTTGCCTCTACCCATATCTTTCTTGAAGTGGCCAGTAGCGATAATCAACGTAGCACCTGGAAAATGGAGGATATGACCCCACCAAAATACCTAAGCCAGTTGTAGTACTTACCTAGTTTTCGTAGGTGACCCTGTAGATGGCATTTCCCTCATCATCGGAAATCAACAGGGAACCATCTTCCATGAACAGTAAATCCACAGGACGACCAAAAGCTTCTTGGGATTCGTCATCCAACCAACCATCAATAAAAGGTTCGTAGCTAACAGCTTCGTTTCCGTCCAATTTCACCAAGGTAATCCGATAGCCTATTTTTTTGGAACGGTTCCAAGAACCGTGCTCAGCAAGAAAGGCGTGCCCTTTGTATTCTGCAGGGAACATGGAGCCTGTATCAAACTTTATCCCAAGCGCCGCTACGTGAGGCCCCAATTGTTGAACAGGGGGCACAAAATCGGAACATGGACGTTGGCTGCCAAATTCTGGGTCGGGAATGGTTCCCGCATGGCAGAAAGGATAGCCAAAATGTTGCCCCATTTCAGTGATACGGTTCAATTCTCCCGGAGGGAGGTCATCCCCCATCATATCGCGGTTGTTGTCTGTAAACCACAGTTCGTCCGTGTCTGGATGCCACGTAAACCCTACTGTATTTCGTATTCCATGGGCCACAATCTCCCGGTTGGAGCCATCGGCATCCATTCGAGTGATGGAAGCATAACGCTTGTCCACTTGGGCACTATCGCAAATATTGCAAGGCGCTCCAACGGGCACATACAATTTATCATCAGGACCAAAAGCGATGTATTTCCAACCATGGTGGAACTCGGTCGGATAGTCGTCATAAATCAATTCGGGCGTCGGCGGACTTTCCAGGGATTCCTCAATATTGGGAAATTTGAAGAGTTTGCTCACAGCCGCCACATACAAGTCACCATCCTTGTAGGCAATTCCGTTGGGCTGCTCCAGACTATCAGCAATAATATGCATCTCATCCACTTTATAATCGCCATCGGTATCCTTTAGTGCATACACCGTATTTTCATTTCGGGTCCCCACAAACAAGGTACCGTCGGCTCCCATGGCCATGGACCGGGCTCCTTCAACGCCTTCAGCATAGGTGTCAATCTTAAATCCTTTGGGAAGGTTCAAACGCTCCAAAGGCAAACTGGACTTTGCCAAGGGGTCGTTTTGTGTGGTTTCATCCTTATTTTCTTGGGATTCCTCCTTCTTGCCTTTGCAGGACATAATTAAAAGGGAGAACAAAACTACGATTGCAGTTTTGAGGGGCATTTGGGCCATTTTCATTGTGGAATGCTTTTGTTTTGGTTTCTGATCCTATAAAACTATGACAAAATCATGGAAATGGACAAAAGCAATGCAATGTTTCACAAAAAAACTAATCTTCGTCTTCGCTGTACTCGGAAAGTATTCCTTCATACCTGATTTGGGTGCGGTGCGAACTCACAACACTAAAGGTACTGGAACGAGATGGCATCAATTGGGCAATGACTTGATAGCTTTCCAAGCCATTGTTGATATCGAAACGCATAGTGTACCCCTTGGTTTTGGTATTTGGTTCAATCTTAAGGTTCTCTGCCATACCCTCGAATTGAATCCCGGTTCTTTGCGGATTATATCCTCCAGACAATTGTCGCTCTCCAAAATAGGGCAAATCGGCTTCAACATGGTCACCCACCATTCGCAGGTAACTTGCATTTCCAGTAAGGTCAATGCGGCTTGCGTTACTGCCAATGGGAAGGAGGTTGGCGTTTGAAATACTATTGAGAGCCTGACTGGGCATAGGTAAGGCCCATCGGGCATTGATTTCAAAAGACTGGTTGGCCACCAAATTGTCCAAAGCCTCTATCTCTGCCGGGGTCGCACTTACTTTTGACCCAGATGCGCACCCCATCGCAACCAGTGCCAATGCTCCTATGATGTACCTTGCTATCTTTCTCATTTGTTTCAAAATCAAAACCTTAGTACAAAATACTCAAACTAATCAAGATTTCCGATTTTAAAGGTATATTTAACGTCCAACCAGACCTTATTTTATGAAAAAATTGTCTTTTCTCATAGCTCTCGTTTGCTGTGTGCCCTTGCAATCGCAAGAACCTCCAAAAAGTACATTACCAGCCTATTATGCCACCGTATTGGAGGAAGACCCTGTGGTGGATGGAGAGGTCATCAACGACCCTGCTTGGCAAATGATTCCGGCCATTACGGATTTGATTCAGATTCGTCCCAATTACGGTGCATTGGTTTCAGAAAAGACAGAGGTACGCATTGCGTATTCCAGCACTACATTTTATGTTTCCGTGGTATGTTATGATACGGATGCGAAAGGTATTGTGGTTTCAGATTCACGCCGTGATGCAGACCTAAATGATGAGGATAGTTTTCTCTTTATCATAGACACCTATCACGATCGCCAAAATGGTTTTCTTTTTGGGACCAATGCCCAAGGAATGGAGTATGATGCGCAAATTGACAATGAGGGTAAAGGTAACTTTAACGCCAATCGCCAACAGGGTGGGGTCATTGGGGGCACCAACATTAACTGGGACGCTACCTGGAAGGTACGGTCTCAATTGGGCGACTATGGTTGGAGTGCCGAATTTGCCATCCCCTTCCGCTCGCTACGATTTGCCCCTGGGGAGAACAAAACGTGGGGGTTGAATTTTCAACGGAACATCAGTAAAAATACCGAAACCGCATACTGGACCTCTCTCCCATTGGGTTTTGATATGAAACGTCTCTCCCTTGCCGGAAGTTTAAACGGACTTAACCTCAGAAATCCGGGCAACCTGAAATTGATTCCGTATGTCTTGGGTCAGCATGTGAACGATAAGGCAATGGATGAGAATGAAACCAATTTTGATGCCGGCGCGGATATTAAATATAGTGTTACCCCCAGCCTTACCTTGGACCTCACGTATAACACCGACTTTGCCCAAGTGGAGGTGGATGACCAACAGGTTAACTTGGACCGGTTCAACCTCTTTTTCCCGGAAAAAAGAGCATTCTTTTTGGAAAATGCGGGTCAGTTTGGGGTTGGAAGTCCCGGAGAAGTAGATTTATTCTTCAGCAGGCGAATCGGTATTGGCGAAAACGGGAGCCTAGTCCCCATCATTGGTGGAGGTCGCCTCTCTGGAAAAGTGGGCCAGACCAATATAGGATTTTTGAGCATGTTTACGGATGATGTGGCGGAAGCTGACATAGAAAAGAACAACTTTACCGTAGCGCGGGTAAACCATAATTTTGAAGGAACACGTTCTTCCTTGGGCGGTATTTTTGTCAACCGTGCCGGTTTGGGCGAAATGGACGATGATTACAACCGGGTTTATGCCATGGATGGTAAATGGGGCATTGGCAACAAGGCAACCATAAATGGTTTTGTGGCAAAAAGTGTTACTCCAGGAATAAACAATGGAGACCATGCATTTAAACTATTGGGCAATTACGAGTGGGGAGGTTGGAATATTAATGCAGGATATACCGAAGTGGGCGAAGGCTTTAACCCCGAAGTGGGCTTTTTGCAACGAACTGCCTTTAAGAAACCAGAGTTTTTGGTCTTTAAGGCGCATCGATTTAAGGATGCAGGGAAATTATTGGAGATTCGGCCACACGTATCCTACCGCGGATATTGGAATTTTGATGATCAATTGATCACCAGTTTCTTGCATGTGGACAACCATTGGGTACTCAAGAGTGGATTTGAAATCCATACTGGTATCAACTTTACTGCCGAACAGGTGTTTGAAGAATTTACCATTTCTGACGTTCCCGTACCTGTAGGCTATTACAACAATGAGGAACTGCAACTGGTCATCACCACCAATCCCAATACCGCACTTTCTTTTGATACACGAACCATTATTGGGGGTTACTTTAATGGGCACCAGATTACCAACAGCGGCACGGCTAAATATAGGATTGGGGATAGATTTAATAGTTCTTTGACCATGAGCCATAGCGATATTCAACTAGCTACCGGGAACCTTACCGCTTTGGTGGGAGGGCTTCGACTCGCCTATTCCTTTACGCCTAGGATATTTCTTCAAAGTTTGATACAGCGCAACAATGTGTCGAACATCACTTCCGTAAATGCTCGTTTTGGATGGCTACAAAATGCCAACACCGGACTTTTTGTGGTGTTCAATGTGGTGAAGGACGATGATTTAATTGATGCGATAGACAATCAGACCTTTACGATAAAGTATACCCACCGATTTGACCTATTGAACTAGACCCCAACTTTTGTTTTTTTGAAAAACAACATATCCGATGGCCATTACCACCAACAGAGCGCAACAATAAAACGTATGTGGAATCCGAGCTATGTTTTCTTGGTAATACCACCCAGAAAAGAGGGCTCCCAAGCCAATTCCAGCTTCTAAAGAGATATACATGGTGGCCATAGCCTTTCCTTTTTGACCTGGAAGGCTCAAATCTATGGTCCATGCGTAAATGGTTGGGGTAACCACTCCCATGGCAAGTCCATACATTGCAGCACCCACCAGTAATCCCGTGGTGCCCTCTGAATATCCTATGGCCAACAAGGATACAATCAGCATGACCAACCCAACTACTAGCACTTTCGTTCTTCCATATTGATCGGAAAGTTTTCCTGCTAAAATTCGAACCAGCAAGGATGTAATGGTAAATGCGATAAAGAACACTCCTTTATTGGCAAAGCCAACAGCGTCGCTCCAATCGGGAATCAAAGTAAGTACCACGCCAAATCCCACGTAGGCCAAAAAATTAACGACTGCGGCTGGTAGTGCTTCTCTTGCAATTATATCCCTCCTAGTAATTTTAAGCAGGCTCCACTTGAAAGGTTTTCGTTCGGGAAGTGTTTCTTTAAGATTAAAAATGAACAATAACGCCAGAAACGCCATTCCTGAAGAACTGTAAAACAATACCGTGTAAGAAAAATGAAGTTTTATGAGACTTCCCAACGCAGGGCCTAAGGCCAACCCAGTACTAAAAGCAATCCCATAAATGCCCATTGCCTCACCCAATCTTTTGTACGGAACAACATCGGAAACAAATGTGGAAGAAGCAGTTGGCGTAAATCCTGTGGAAAATCCATGTAGTAACCGAAGGATCAGAAAACCGGACACCGAGGTTAATATCGGATAGAAAAAACCACAGATCAAACACACAAAGGCACCAAAAAGCATGACCGGTTTTCTTCCAATCGTATCCGTCAAACGGCCACTAAAAGGTCTGGAAATCCCAGCTGTTAGGGTAAACAGGGCAATGATAAGCCCAATATATTTGGCGCCACCCAAGCTTGAGAGGTATGCGGGAAGCTCGGGAATAAGCATATTGAAGCTTGTGGAGAACAGAAGCGAACCCACACAGATAAGAATGAATTTTTTGGAATACATTCGTTGCCCTTCCAATTTTGTGCTATTTCCAGCGATGGTCTTCACTGCTATTCCGTATTTTTAGGGACAAAGAAATTGCATCTTTTTTATTCTGAAAAGGACATTTGTCCCAAGCTCAAAAATGATACGAATCAATGCAGAATTAGTGGCTTACACGGAACAACTCTTCAAAAAAGGGGGGCATGGCATTATGGAAGAATCGTATGGTGCCAATGAACTCATTCTTGAACAAAATCATCGGTACACCAAAATTTATGTGATTAGGGAGGGTATTGTAAAATGTTTTATTTCGGATGAAAATGGAAAAGATTTTATCCAAGAGTTTTTAGGAGAAGGGCTGGAATTTGGTGAGCTTGAGGTTTTCAACAACAGACCAGCAATTTGTTCCGTGGCATCCATTACTCCATTGAAAGCTTTTGCCATTTCGCATGCAAGTTTCAATACTCTTTTGGAAACAGATATGCGGTTCAATCGATTGATCATGAAAGCACTTGCGGATAAGATTCGCTATAAGGCTCCAAGGCATTCGTACCAACATGCATATCCCATTGAAGATAATATTCTCAAATTGAAAAGGGAGTTTCCTGAAGTAACAGAGATAATTTCCAAAAAAGACATTGCCAACTATATTGGGGTAACCCAGCGAAGCTTGAACAGGGCCCTAAAAGAATTGAAGGAAAAATCAGAATGACAACAACACTATCCGCTAGCGCTTGAAACGTTCAAAAATAGCCAAGGTCTTTTTCGTATTGATAAAATACACACCCGTTAATAGCACAACAGCTGCCACTACTGATTGAACCGTAATCTGTTCATCCAAAAAATACCATCCGAGCAACAATGCCACAATAGGATTGACATAGGTAGATGTTGCTACTTTTTCCGGTGATACCGCCTTTAAGAGATAGTTGAAAGAGGTAAATGCCAAGATACTCCCGAAAATGACCAATAGCACCATAGACCATTGCACCTCTACACTCCAATTTAAAGGCGAGGTCCAATCCTCACCAAAACTCAGGCTCATCAACACAAGGATTATCCCCGCGGTGAACATTTGGTATCCCGTGTTCACGAAGTAATTGGTGGGTAGGTCTGCCTTGGCCACGAAAAGACTTCCGTAGGCCCAACTCAGCATACAAAAGAATATCATGATCATTCCTGTGATGGAATCCTCCTTGGTTATTACCTGTTTTTGACTGACCAGTAAATAAATGCCGATAATGCCCAGAACCACACCAACCACGGACATCGGTTGAATTTTTTTGCCCTGTAATATTCGCATCATCAAAAGGATGATGAGCGGTTGGGCAGAAATTTCAAGAGCAGCAAAGCCACTGTCCACATACCGAAGTGCCCACACCACTACCCCGTTGCCAAAACTTAGAAAAAGAATTCCCGCTATAACCGCATTAATGAATTGCTTTTTGGTGGTTACAAGCGGTATGCCCAGAATTTTGGCCAAAATGAATATGCACAGTCCCGCGGTGATGAATCGGCATGCCGCCAACATAAACGGTGGCAGCTCTGTGACTGCAATCTTGTTCAACAGATAGGTGGAACCCCAAAATACGTAAATGGCAAAAAAGGCGAGAAAAACCAGTGCAGAGTTTGAGGATTTACCCATGGCAAGATGTTAGCAATTGCCTTGCAATATTACGCATGTTTGAAAGAGTACAAAACAGATTGCACACTAACTTTTACATTAAATTAAGGTCATTGTTTTAGGGAAGGAAAGAATTAATAGTGCTTTTGCGTGTCCAAAAGGTACCCAGCAATGTCCCGCTCCAATTGTTTAAAGCGTTTTAGGTGAAGTTCAATCTTGACATCGAGCTCACGGCTTTCATCCTTTCTGCTCTTTAGGACTTCCATGATTTCCTTTTGATGTTTTGCAAAGACCTTGAATTTGTTTTTTATCTCGTACAATTTTTCAAAACAGGAGGGGTTATTGGGTTCGCAGGTATACGAACAAAGTTTTTTTGAAAGGCGTTGAACGGTTTTGTTGTTCCGTTCTAACCGAACCAATAGTTCCTGAACTTCATGGGTGTTATTTTCGACAACATGCGACATACCCTTGAGTAGTTTTTGTGGTTGAATTAAATTCCCCTTTAAGGTAGTGATAATCTTACATATTGACGTGAAAGCTTACTTCAAATTTTTGTTAATTAACACAACATTTGTCATCAAAAAAGCCCGATGCAAAAACATCGGGCTTCTTGGTTATCTTGAAATTGGTTATTAGCCTTTTGTTTTTTCGTAGGCTTCTTGCTTTAACTCATCACTGGCAACAATGGCCAATTCCACACGACGGTTTGCAGCTTTTCCAGCAGCAGTGTCGTTACTTTCCACGGGTTGTACTTCTCCATACCATTTGGTGGTGAATCTACCGCTGGAAATTCCCTTGCCCACCAGATAATTGGTCACAGCTTGGGCTCTTCTTTGCGAAAGGCTCATGTTATATTCCTCGCTACCGTCACTATCAGTATGACCTTCAACCAAGATATTGGATTGTGGATATTCTTGGAAGATTCCGGCCAATTTATCCAATGTAGTGGCTGAAGCACCTTTAATATCAGCTTTGTTGGTATCAAAATAAACACCATTCTCACCGCTAAAGGTCACGTTGATTCCCTCACCAACTCTTTTAACCTCTGCGCCGGGAATTTCTTCTTCAATGCGCTCAGCTTGACGGTCCATCCGGTTACCAATGTATCCACCGGCGGCACCACCCACAACGGCACCAATAATAGCTCCGAGGGCGGTATTTCCCTTTCCAACATTGTTTCCAATAACTCCACCGATAACAGCTCCACCACCAGCACCGATAGCGGCACCTTTTTGGGTGTTATTGGCATTTTTTATGGCATCACAGCTTAGAATCAGAGATAATGCCAAGAAAGCAGTCGTACTTTTTAAAAGGATATTTTTCATTTAATTATTTTTTTGAGAATTCATAAACTATAGTAACGGGTTGTCCATCCACCGATACGTTGGATTTTAAGATCATGGCCTGCTCTGTTAAACTGACAATGTTTAAACGATAGCCATATCCTCCAGATATGTCCTTTCGGTTTTCATCGATAAACTTGAACTGCAATTGACTACTGTAATTTTGGGAAGGTTCAACAACGGACCATCTAAAAAAACGGTCGCCCCCATTACATAGCGTACTTTGAGCAATGGTATATCTTCCGGTACTGTTATTGTCCCGAAAGAACCATTCACTACCCTCAAAGCAGATATCCTCGGCATCATTGAAGATGACGGATTTGAAATTACCCGAATTGTTTTCGTAAGAAATGTTGTCCAGGGACCAGGTACCGCTAAAAAGGTCTCGTTGGCCCCTCGCACTTTTGGAAACCGAGCATGACGCTAGTAGAATTCCTGCAAGCGCTACAAAAAAGAATTGTTTTACCATAAGAATTTGGAGTTTTAGTTTTTATATATACGAGTGAGACACCAGATTAGGTGTTTCGTCTTGTTAAAAAATAGTTAACCCTTTTTATCAATAGGCATGAAGATTCAATAATTCTGATTCGAAACGCTGCCTTGGCAAGTAATTTTCTTCCAATATTTTGGCAAAAGGAACGGGGGTTTCCAAACTCCCCACCCTTTTTATGGGCGCATCCAAATACTGAAAACATTCTTCCATGACCATTGCTGAAATATCACTGGCTATTCCGCCGAACAACGTATCTTCTTGTAAAATAATGAGCTTCCCTGTCTTTTTCACCGAGGAGTAGACAGTATCCATGTCAAGAGGTTGAAGTGTTCGTAAATCTACGAGATCTGCGTCAATAATTGGATGTTTTTCCAATACTTCCAAAGCCCAATGTATTCCAGCACCATAACTGACCACGGTAATGGAGTTTCCCGTTCTCAGCAGATTGGCTTTTCCAAAGGGTATGGTGTAATAATCCTTGGGCACATCGCCATAGACGCTTCGGTACAATCCTTTATGTTCGAAGAACAAAACAGGGTTTGGGTCATTGATGGCTGTGTTTAAAAGTCCTTTGGCATCTGCTGGAAAAGCTGGATAAACCACTTTCAATCCGGGGGTTTTGGTGAACCACGCCTCATTGGTCTGGGAATGAAAAGGTCCGGCCCCTACTCCACCCCCACAGGGCATCCGGATAACCACATCCGCTTTTTCGTTCCAGCGGTAATGGACTTTGGCCAAATAATTAACGATGGGATTGAATCCAGAACTGACAAAATCCGCGAACTGCATTTCAACCACGGCTTTCATTCCGTTGATGGACAATCCCATGGCTGTGGAGACGATACCAGATTCACAAATGGGTGTATTGCGCACCCGGCTCTTCCCAAACTTGGAAGTGAAGCCCTCTGTGATTTTAAAAACCCCTCCGTAATCGGCAATATCCTGACCCATAATAATCAATTCGTTATGGCGGTACATGGATTGCTCCAAACCTTGGGAAATAGCATCGACAAAGCGGATATTATTCACTTCTTCTTTTGATTCAATATGCTGGTAATCAAATTTATGGTAAACTTCACTTAATTCTTTGGTTTCATTAGAAGAAACTGGAGCCTCATCAAATGCCATCTTTAAATTTTCGTTGATTTCCTCTGAGATTTCCTCTTTGAGTTTATCAACCTCCTCTTGACTTATGATGTTTTCTTCCAACAGAAATGTCTCGTAATTGGCAATAGGATCTTTCTTTGCCCATTTGTTCATCAATTTATCCGGAACGTATTTGGTGCCGCTGGCCTCTTCATGGCCCCGCATCCGAAAGGTTTTGAACTCCAACAGCATCGGACGAGGACGCTTTCGCATGGCTTTGCAAAGTTCATCCACCTTAGAGAAGACTTCTAAAATATTGTTTCCATCAATGATTCGGGATTCCATGCCATACCCTTTGGCCCTATCCGCCAAATGCTCGCAATTGTATTGCTCGTTGGTAGGTGTGGATAGTCCATAACCATTGTTTTCGATACAGAACAAAACCGGAAGATTCCAAACGGAAGCAATGTTCAAAGCTTCATGGAAATCACCCTCACTGGTTGCACCTTCACCAGTAAACACGGCAGTGACCCGCTTTTTTCTACCCAATAAATCTGCAAGTGCTATTCCGTCTGCCACACCCAATTGAGGGCCCAAATGAGAAATCATCCCGACAATTTTATACTCTTGCGTCCCAAAATGAAAACTTCGGTCACGACCTTGGGTAAAACCGCTTTGCTTTCCCTGCCATTGGGAAAAAAGCCGGTGCAGTGGGATATTTCGGGAAGTGAACACACCCAAGTTGCGATGCATTGGAAGAATGTACTCTTCGTCTTTCAAGGCTTGGGTCACACCCACTGAAATAGCCTCTTGCCCTATACCACTGAACCATTTGGAAATCTTGCCCTGCCGGAGCAGAATCAACATCTTTTCCTCAATCATTCTGGGCTTTAGCATTCCCACGTAAAGATCCCGCATTTTTTGCTGATCTAAATCCCCAATGTGATATCGCATATCCTGAAAATTCTACGGGATAAATGTAGTAAAAAAGCCATCCATACTCCTGCAAATTTCTAAACGTTCGGCAATATTCATTACTTTTGAACGTAATCAAAAAATCATGGCATGAGTGCAATTCCAAGTGTAAACCTTGAAGATTTTGTCTCTGGGGACCCCGCCAGAAAAGAAAAGTTTGTCAAAGAAATCGGCGCCGCTTTCGAGGATATCGGGTTCGTGGCATTGAGCGGTCACTTTTTATCAGACCAACTTGTTGATGACCTGTATTCGGAAATTAAAAAGTTCTTTCAGTTGCCCCAGGAAATCAAGGACAAGTATGAAATTGAAGGGATTGGCGGACAACGAGGATACACTTCCTTCGGAAAAGAACATGCCAAAGGCAAAAAAGAAGGAGATCTAAAGGAGTTTTGGCACTTTGGGCAATATGTGGAGGATAATCCAAAGTTGGAGGCCGAATATCCAGATAATGTCACCGTTACAGAACTGCCCAAGTTCAACAAAGTCGGCAAGGAGACCTATAAGATGTTGGAAAAAACGGCCCAATATGTCCTTCGTGCACTGGCATTGCATCTAGGGTTGGAAGAAACCTACTTTGATGAATATATTAAAAATGGAAATTCCATTTTAAGGCCCATCCATTACCCGCCCATTACCCAAGAACCTAAGAATGCGGTGCGGGCAGCGGCGCATGGCGACATTAACCTTATCACCTTGCTCATGGGTGCCCACGGAAAAGGGTTGCAAGTAAAAAACCACGAAGGACAATGGGTAGATGCCATTGCCCAACCGGATGAATTGATGATCAATGTTGGCGATATGCTTTCACGATTGACCAACAATAAATTAAAATCCACCATTCACCAGGTGGTGAATCCACCGAAGGAACTTTGGGGCACTTCGCGGTATTCCATTCCATTTTTTATGCACCCCATAAGCGAAATGCCTTTAAACTGCTTGGAAAATTGCGTGGATGAAGAGCATCCTAAAGCTTTTGAAGATATCACCGCGGGGGAATTTCTTCATGAGCGATTGATAGAACTCGGATTGATAAAAAAATAAAGTATGGACCTTAAGGATCAACTCAAGAACCTGTTTCCAGATCATGTTCCTGAGGAAAACACGGAAAAGGAAAGTGAAAAACCCGATTATTGGCTTCAGGACGACCCCATTATCTGTAAATATGAAAAACGAAAGGGAAAACCCATTACTATTTTGGAAGGATACAATGGTGCCGATTCGGATTTCAAAAAATTAGCAAAAGATTTAAAGACTTTTTTGGGTGTAGGCGGTAGCTTCAAGAACGAATCCATCATTATTCAAGGGGATTACAGGGATAAAATCATGGTGTTTTTAAAGGATCATGGATTTTCCGTAAAACGAGTTGGTGGATAGGAGTTTGGAGCGCTTTACATGTTAAATTTTCATATTGAAAACCAATGTTTTACGAAAATTTTTTTGTGTTCTTGGCAGAGTACCTTACTTTTATTCTTCCTAACCAACGAAAACTGAACTGAAAATGAAATCACTGTTGCACATAACCAACGGGGACAGTTTCACGTCTAAATTACAATCGTTACAACTACAGGGAGATATTATTACATGGAGAGAGATGCTTTGCGAAGGCAAGACTTTGTGTACGGTTGGTAGTGAATCTTTCTGGAAAACACGATTTGAATTTTTGAGTAAAAACTACAAGATTTCCAAATCTTGGTTTGTTGAAAAAACGCTCAAAGAGTATCGTTCTTTATGCAACCACAAACAGCAAGACCAGATTGTACTTTGGTTTGAATATGACTTATTTTGCCAAATCAACATGCTGGCCGTGCTCAGTTGGTTAAAAACCCACAGAAGACATGCCGAAATCTCACTCGTGTGCAGTGGAAAAGAAGACGACAGCAATAAATACTATGGTCTTAGTGAATTGAGCGATGAAAAGCTCTTGGAGCTTTACGAAAATAGGACCATGCTCTCCCAAGACGATATAGAATACGCTGATTATGTTTGGCAACTCTATTGCAGCGACAACCCAATCCGGCTGGAGAACCTCATCAACAACGATAACTTTCAGTTTGAATATCTTTCAGATGCCCTTAAAACGCATTTAAAGCGATTCCCAACCATAAAAAATGGTCTGAACGAATTGGAGAACCATATTTTGGACTTAGCGGCAACGCAGAAGCCAAAATCCAGAAAGGAACTTTTAGGAAACCTTTTGACAGATCAGGGATTCTATGGATTTGGGGATTCTCAATATGAGCGTATTATTACTTCTTTAAAACCCCTCTTCAGCTCTTTCAGTCCTGTCAAATTGACCAAAAAGGGAATGGAAGTATTGGAGAATAAAAATAATTATTATTCGCAAATACGTGATAATCAATTATATCTAGGTGGCTCATTAAAGTATAACTTTCTATACAATACAGACACCAACCGTATTTTAAAACTCTAAATAGCATCCATGTCCTTAGGCAGCTCAGAATTGATTCTGAACCCTGATGGCAGCATCTATCATCTAAACCTTCTTCCCGATGATATTGCGGACATCATAATCACCGTGGGAGACCCAGACCGCGTACATGAGGTTTCCAAACATTTTGACTCTGTTGAACTGGAAAAGAAAAAGCGTGAATTTACTACCCATACCGGTATTCTTTCAGGAAAACGCATTACGGTTATTTCCACAGGTATTGGAACCGACAATATAGATATTGTTTTGAACGAGTTGGATGCTCTGGCAAATATTGATTTTGTCTCTCGGACCATCAACGAAAAAAAAAGACAGCTCAGTTTTATACGGATTGGTACATCGGGAAGTATTCAACCCAACCTCCCAGTTGACTCTTTTCTATTAAGTTCATCAGGGGTCGGTTTTGACGGGCTCTTGCATTTTTATGATAGTGGACACGCCCGAAACATTGATTTGGAATCCAGACTCAACGATTACTTAGGATGGAAGGAACAGAAAATCTATGCGTACGCCACTGATTTTGATAGGCAACTAGCCGGCAAATTCACTTCAAATCGTATACGATTAGGCATAACAGTAACAAATTCAGGGTTTTATGGGCCTCAGGGTCGGAATCTTCGCATAGCTTCCGCCTTACCCGATTTTAATGCTCGTCTTGCTGGGTTTTCCTATCAAAACCACCAAATCACCAATCTGGAAATGGAAACCGCCGGCATCTATGGGCTGGCCAAACTCCATGGACACAGAGCAATTTCATTAAGTGCCATACTCGCCAATAGAGCTACGGGAGAATTTTCAAAAAATGGGCAAAAAACAATTAATGACCTTATTCAATTTACATTGGAAAAAATAATCTCTTCTGATTTTGACTAACGTTTTTGTTGTATTATTTGCTCAGAAACAAAAGATACCAAGTGGAATCCATATTTTTATGAAACCTTAAAAAATCTCGTGAAGACTATACGAATAATTGGAGTTCCAGAGCATTTTAACCTTCCTTGGCATTTGGCTATGGAAGATGGCGCTTTTGAAGATCGCGGCATTAACCTTGAATGGACCGATATACCGGAAGGAACAGGTAAAATGTGTCAATTGTTGAAGGATAACAAAGCGGATTTGGCCATAATTCTCACAGAAGGCATCATTAAAAGTATTTCGCAGGGGAATCCAAGTAAAATTGTCCAAGAATTTATTTCCTCTCCCCTTCTATGGGGTATTCACGTAGCAGCTGAAAGCTCTAGAAATTCCATTCAAGATTTGCAGGATGATAAAGTAGCCATAAGCCGATTTGGAAGTGGCAGTCACTTAATGGCCTATGTAAATGCCCAAAATCAAGGATGGGATCCCGAGAAATTGCAATTTGAAATCATAAACAATCTGGAAGGTGCTGTTAAAAGCCTCAATGAGGGTTCTGGCGCTTATTTCATGTGGGAGCACTTTACTACCAAACCCCTGGTGGATAAGGGTATTTTTAAAAGATTGGGGGACTGCCCTACACCATGGCCCTGCTTTGTGATTGCCGCCACCGATTCGTTTTTAGGGTCTCAACCAGGAGCGTTAAAGCATATTTTGGAAGTCATCAATACCTATACCGAAGAATTCAAGCAAATACCTAGTATAGACCGCACTTTGGCCAACCGTTACGGTCAAAAACTGGATGATATTAAAAAATGGTTGTCCAAAACCATTTGGGGGCAACATCAACTATCGGAAGAAACACTACTGAACGTCCAAGAAAAGCTATTAAGTTTAAATTTGATTGAGGAAATTAAACAACCAGATACGTTCTTGCCTCCTAATCACTAAAAAAGTGCTTGGTTACCAAAGCCCGAAATTTAATATCCGACAAGGGTTTCTGAATCATTTCCGCAACACTGGGATGTGTCATGGCCATCGCATTATCATAAATGTCCATACTCGTTAGAACCACAATAACAACATCCTTTTCAAATCGGCCACCAAACTTTTCCGTATAGACATCCAAGAACTCCCAACCATTCATAACGGACATATTTACGTCCAACAACAGTAAGCATGGCAAATCTTCGCTGGGGGAAGCTCTTTGCAAAAACGCAATGGCCTCCTCTCCATTATTCACGTTGTTTACTTTTAAAGAACTGTCAAGTTGTCTAATAAAAAAGCTGTTGACCAAATTGGTGGTTTCGTCATCATCAACCAATAAAATAGATTTCAATCTCTCCAAATTGGGGCATTTTCAGATAAAGGGACCAAACATACAGAATTCCAGACAATTACAAAATCTGTTTAGCCGAACATCACCATTCTATAGATGTTCTCCCCATTTTTGACAATAAACTGTTGGTTTTACTAAAATGCTGGTTACCAAACCACAGTCCTCTATTGGCACTCAAAGGCGAAGGATGCCCTGAAGTTAGGATATGGTGCTTGCTCTTATCAATCAAAGTCGATTTTTTTTTGGCGAAGCCACCCCAAAGCAGGAAAACAACTCCTTCCAATTCATTGGAAACCGTTTTGATGACGGCATCGGTGAACTGCTCCCACCCTTTGTTCTGATGACTTCCAGCATTGTGTGCTCTAACCGTTAAGGTAGCATTGAGCAGCAGAACCCCTTGATTGGCCCACCGCTCTAGATTACCACTCTTGGGATAGGGTTTTTCCATATCTACCTTTATCTCCTTGAATATATTTACCAAGGATGGAGGATGTGGGATACCATCCTTTACCGAAAAACACAATCCGTTGGCCTGATTTGGCCCATGGTAGGGATCCTGACCAATAATCACCACTTTTGTTTCCTGGAATGGACAATAATCAAAAGCCGCAAAAATATCCTTACCCTTTGGGTAACAGGTATGATTCTGATATTCTTGCCGCACAAAATTAGTCAATTGTTGAAAGTAGGGCATCTCAAATTCGGGTTGCAAATGTGCTTTCCAACTTGGTTCAATGGAAACATCCATATACTATGTATTCTTTTTGGTCAAAATATTAAAATAGCCAAAGGGTCTGGCTGAAGCTTTGAGTTCTCGACACAAAATTCTTCAGGAATTTCACTCGAACTGACTAATTTCATTGAGCAGACCATTTGCGAAGTCAAATGTACACATTACTATGGTTTTACTTTTTGGATAAGAAAAAACAGCAAAATTCTATATTTGTCCTGCTAACAGAAAAAGATGCGCAACATTCACCCGAAAACCCTTCAAGATCTAGAATTTCCTACGGTGCTGCAACAGCTTTCCGCCCGATGCAATACCGAATTGGGTAAAGAAATGGCCTTGACCATAACACCCATTTCAGACCAAGAGGTTTTAAAGGAAGTTTTGGGACAAACCTCGGAGTATCTCGCCTCCTTTTCCAATGATAACCGAATACCCAATCATGGGTTCGATACTATCAATTCAGAATTGTCATTGCTCAAGATTGAAAACAGCACTTTGGAAATTTCCGGGTTTAGAAAGATTGGAGGAATCTGCAAAACGGTGTCCATCCACCAGAAGTTTTTGAAGAAATTTAAGGAATACTATCCATTGCTGCATAAAAAATCGGATGCACTGGAAGCCAACAGCGAAATTGCGGATGCCATTGACCATGTTATTGACAAGTTTGGTGAGATCAAGGATTCCGCTTCGGATGATTTAAAATACATTCGCTCCCAAATCAATGAAGTCCGTGGTAAAATCAACCAAAGCTTCGGCGCGGCTTTGACCCGTTACCAATCCTCTGATTTTTTGGATGATATTCGGGAATCTGTTGTAGAAAATAGAAGGGTATTGGCAGTAAAGGCGATGCACCGCCGTAAAGTCAAAGGAACGGTAATGGGCAGTTCAAAGACAGGCAGCATTGTCTACATCATTCCCGATACCACGGTAGGGTACACCCGCGAACTCAATAATTTGGAGTTTGATGAAAAAGAGGAAATACAGCGTATTCTCAATCAGCTTACGAATACCATCCGTCCTTTTGCTCCGTTGCTCAAGGAATACCAATCGTACCTTACTGATATTGACATCACGGCTTCCAAGGCGAAGTATGCCTCAGAAATGGATGCACTGTTGCCCGAAATCAGTGAAGAGCGAGAGTTATCCCTACGGGATGCCTACCACCCGCTGCTTTATTTGACGAACAAACGCAAGAACCACAAAACGTGGCCACAGACCATTCAACTGCATAAAGAAAACCGAATCATTGTCATTTCGGGACCCAATGCAGGCGGAAAAAGTATCACTTTGAAGACAATTGGGCTACTGCAAGTGATGCTTCAAAGCGGACTATTGATTCCGGTTCATGAACGAAGTACCGTTTGTCTTTTTGATAAGATCTTGACGGATATTGGAGATAATCAATCCATTGAAAATCATTTCAGCACATACAGTTATCGCTTAAAGAACATGAACTATTTCTTAAAGCGTTGCAACGACAAAACCTTATTCCTTATTGACGAATTTGGTACGGGGAGCGACCCTGAATTGGGCGGGGCTTTGGCCGAGGCGTTCTTGGAAGTGTTCTATGAACGCGAAGCGTATGGAGTCATCACCACCCACTATGCCAACTTAAAGGCTTTGGCCAATGAATTGCCACATGCCACCAACGCCAACATGCGATTTAATTCCCAAACCTTGGAGCCGACCTTTCAACTGGTGTTGGGTGAAGCCGGAAGTTCTTTCACATTTGAGGTAGCCCAAAAGAATGGCATCCCCTACTCCTTAATCAATAAGGCCAAGAAAAAGATAGAGCGTGGCAAGGTCCGTTTTGATGCTACGATTGCCAAATTGCAGAAAGAGCGCAATAAAATGGTTCAGACGGGTTCCAAACTCAAGGAAGAAGAATCCAAAGCCCGTGAAGAAGCCGGTAAACTGGAGCAATTGAACTCCAAAATCAAATCTAAGCTGGAAAGCTACCAAGAGTTGTACGATCACAACCAACGAATGATCCAATTGGGCAATAAAGTGAACAAGGCCGCAGAACAGTATTTCATCAACAACAAAAAGCGCCCCTTGATTTCCGAATTGCTACGCATTGTGGAAACTGAAAACAGTAAACGCAAAAAAACTACTGCCCGTAAGGCAAAAGAAAAGCAAAAACAACAACAGCAAGTAGCCCAAGAATTGGAACAAAAAATCAAAAAAGTACGGGTGGAGAAAAAGGTGGAAAAGAAAAAGGCCATCCAAAAAGAAAAAAACAAACCCAGACCTGTCTTTAAAATCGGGGACCGCGTCCGACTCATGGACGGAAAGGCAGTCGGCAGTATTGACACGCTTGAAAAAGGTAAGGCTGTGGTCAATTATGGGATGTTCACTACCAACGTAAGTGTGGACCAACTGGAACTGGTGGAGGCGAAAAAATAATTAATAAGAGTTCCGATATCCCTAGGCGTCATTTTTTTGCATAAACACTATCAATTTCAAGAATTTGAGAAGGCCCCCAAGCAAATTGAACAGTATTTTTCTATCTTGTTGAGCATATAAATTTTGCCCAACCTTATAAAAATGAAAAAAACACCCTCCTCCTCAAGCAGAAGAAACTTTATCAAAAAAACAGCAATCGCCTCCGGGATTTTTATTGTACCTCGCCATGTTTTGGGCGGTCCCGGTTATTTAGCCCCTAGTGACCGCTTACATTTGGCTGCCATTGGCTCTGGTGGCAAGGGCGCGAGCGATATTGCCAATGCTTCGGTGAATGGTCGTGAGCGTGTGGTTGCGCTTTGCGATGCCGACTTTTCTGGGTCTGCAAAAAGCACAGTGGAGAAGTTTCCAAAAGCAGAGTTGTTTAATGATTATCGTGAAATGCTAGATAAGGTTAAAGGGATTGATGCGGTGACCATCAGTACTCCCGACCACGTACACGGACCCGCTGCAGCCTACGCCATGGAGCGTGGCAAGCATGTGTACGTGCAAAAACCGTTGACACACAACATCCGTGAGGCTCGCATATTGACCCAAATGGCTCGGGACAAAAAGGTCGTGACACAAATGGGAAACCAAGGGGGTTCCAACCCCTTGTTGGGTCTCGTGCAAAAGTGGGTCGATTCTGGGGCTTTAGGAAGAATCACCAAGGTGGAAATTTGGACCAATCGCCCGGTTTGGCCACAAGGTTATGCTATGCCAAAGCCCGACCCAGCTAGCAAACCAGCGGATTTAAACTGGGATTTATGGTTGGGTCCCGCTCCAATGAAGCCTTACACTCCTAACTTACACCCCTTTAACTGGAGAGGCTGGTGGGATTACGGAACAGGCGCTTTGGGCGATGTAGGGTGCCACTTGATTGACATCCCGTACCGAACCTTGAACTTAAAATACCCCACCGCCGCAGAATGTAGTGTCGGGACGGTCTTCTCCCAAATGTGGAATCCCGATTACCACCCAGAGGGATGCCCGGCCACTTCATTCATCACATTAAATTATGAAGCGACAGACAAAACTGGCGCGCCTGTTACCATGACCTGGAGCGATGGAGGTATACGTCCCTCCCACCCTGAGATCATTCCGGCTGACAGTGATATTGGTGGCCCAGGAAGTTATAATGGGGTGCTGATTCATGGGGAACATGGTATCATTTCCACCAATATCAATGACAGTTCACCACTCACTCCCAAGTTGTATATGAACAACGGGGTTACCGAATTTGGTCCAGAGGTCGAAGACATGCCAGAGCCCGAATACGGCCACCAGCGCAAATGGGTGGATGCTTGCAAGGCAGGATTTGGAAGTCCCGAGCACCAAGAGTTGACCTCCTCTTTTGACTATGCCGGCCCCATGACGGAAACTGTGTTGATGGGCAACTTGGCCATCCGTAGTTATATGTTGCGAAGAGAGAATGGTGAAGGCAATATGGAATTTTATGGCCGTAAAAAACTGTTGTGGGATGGTGAAAACATGAAAATCACCAATTTTGAGGACGCCAACCAGTTTGTTACCCGAACCTATCGTGAAGGATGGAAAGTGTAAGCCATACCCCTTGAATGAAATTCAAATATCAAAAAAGGCCGCATGATGCGGCCTTTTATTTTGCAGTGCTTCTAGGAAGCATTTCGACATGAAGAAGTAACGAAGATTGCGAAATCTGAACAAAAAGAGATTTCTCGTCGCTTCACCCACTCGAAATGACAACACAAAACCATGGTCTTTTCGACATGAGGAAGCAACATCAATTGAGTAATCTAAATGGGGTTTCTCTCGCTCCTTCATATAGGGTTCGAAATGACAGAGAAAAATCCATTCCAATCTCTTAACCCTAACTGCTAAAAGTTAACCAGTTACATAAACCAATTACACAAAACCTAATCGTATTTTAACTATATTCACTTTCCCGATTTCAACAAGTACATCAAACTAAACATCATATGAAAACAAAAAACACACTCCTAGCCTTGGCCCTTATCGTTTTATTTGGGTTTACAAAAAATGAATCCGCCGATTACCCAAAAATTGAAAAAGGCATGATTAAAATGACCATTTTCTACCCCAATACCGAAGACGCAACGTTTAACATGGACTATTACATTAACAACCACATGGCCATGGCAGCCAATCTTATGGGTGATGACCTAAAAGCCATGATGATCGACAAAGGCCTCTCGGGTGGAGCGCCAGACAGCCCCTCCCCTTATGTAGCCGTAGGCTATTTTTATTTTGAAAGCATGGAAGCCTTCCAAAAGGCCATGGGACCCATCTCGGACAAGCTAAAGGCTGATGTGCCCAACTATACCAACATACAACCTGTGATTCAATTTAGTGAGGTGAAGACCGTTCAATAGTTTTTCAGAGTGTCAGTTGGAGATGTCATCCTGAGCGCAGTCGAAGGAGCCGTCGAGAACATTTTAAAAAAAATCCTAAATGACATCCCCCAAAATTCGTGTAATTTAAAATACGGCTTCCTCAAGATTCTATCTTGTCCCTTTGTTTTTAAGCCAAAAAAGGGTGAAATTAAGAGGCAGCTATATTTCATAACACACTAATCCTTTAACTCAGAAAAATGAAAAAAATAGTATTCGCACTGTTCATTACCTCGTTTTTAAGTCATTCGCAAGTAGGAAATCAGCCCATAATAGACATGCACCTACATGACTATACCGAACAAACGTATTTTGCCGCACCTGCGCCAGACGGAACAATGGCACCGAAGGACTACAAAACCTATAAGGAAGAATTGCTTAAAACCCTAAAGGAGAATAACATTCATAAAGCGGTAGTCAGCACCATTGGAGGACCAAATACATGGGATAATGATGGAATTATGATACCTGGATATTATACAAATTCCCCGCCAAATGACACCGTTGCTTTTAAGGAACTCATTGAATCTGGAAAATTGAAGGTTTTTGGAGAAATAGGGGCCGTTTATGATGGGCACACCTTGTCTGACCCGGAATTTGAACCCTTTTTAAAAATTTGCGAAAGGTATAACATTCCCGTGGCCGTGCATACGGGCGGAGGCCCCATGAACATTACGTACAGGTGCTGCCCAAATTTTAGAATACGATTTGGAGATCCATATACCATTGAAGATGTCCTTGCCAAATTCCCTAAATTGAGAATTTACATGATGCATGCCGGCGAAGTTTTTTACGAAAATGCATTGCGACTGATGCTTCAATACGCCCAATTGTATACGGATTTAGGAGTTATACTTTGGGTGGACAAGCAACCAATGGATTATGCAGAACAATTTTTAAGGAAAGCCAAAAAATATGGCTTGATGGATAGGATCATGTTTGGATCTGACCAAATGGTGTGGCCACACGCCATTGAAAAAAGTATAAACCAATTAAACAGCTACGACTTTTTGAATGAAGAGGATAAAAGGAAGATATTTTATGACAATGCAGTACGGTTTTTACGATTGAAGGAATGATTATATTAAATCTATAGGCCCCTCTGATTCACTCGTCTTATCCATTTTTAACCCAGAAATGGTTGTTTTAAATAAATTGAATGAAGATAGTATCTCTGCTCAAATCCAGAAAAGAATCTCTTGCAATCGATATGACATTGGAGAATGTTAAAAACCTATTTGATGAAAATGAGGAAAAATTTCATTTTAGATGGCAGTCTAAACACAGCTTTATCATTATTTAAAATTTTCTTTTGGCTCGAATCTGGTATTTGATACCAATTACTACAATACAAAAAGCAATATCATCGCCAATGGTGAATTGTCCCAGCTAACTGAAACAAAGACCAAAATACTACTTGAAACCAAAAGCAAGTATTTCTTGGGCGCCCTTGTTCTCATTTTACCAATGATTATACTCTTACTTCAGCAATTACTTAAAATGCCCTTTATCGTTTTCATTATCGCCCTCTTAATTTTTCCTCTATTTTCTTTTGTGATGCTGTATTTGGTTCAAATGGAAGAGAATAAATTAATACGCCTTTTTAAAGAATCCTTAAATCACAGTACAAAGGAAAAGGTCATTTCGATATGAGGAGTGCAACGACGATTGAGAAATCTCAACGCTCGGATTAGATTTCTTGTCGCTTCGCTCACTCGAAATGACATCCTCCAACATTCGTGTATTTTAAAATGCGGCTACCACAAGATTCTGTCTTGCCCCTTTGCTTTTGCCCCAGAAATGGGTAAAATTAAATAAATGCTTGCACTAGTTGGCAAGCAAGAGATTTCCGGTCCGCTGCACAATGACAAAACAACTACAAGGTCATTTCGACATGAGGAGCGCAACGACGATTGAGAAATCTAAATCTGACCAAAAATAGATTTCTCGTCGCTTCGCTCACTCGAAATGACATCCCCCAACATTCGTGTATTTCAAAAGACGGCTGCCGCAACATTCTATTTTGCCCCCTTTGCTTTTACCCCAGAAATGGGTAAAATTAAATAAATGCTTGCACTAGTTGGCACGAACTCGAAGTGACAGTTTCGGCCGCGATGTCATTTCGACATGAGGAGTGCAACGACGATTGAGAAATCTAGATTTCTCACACTCCCTCCGGTCGGTTCGAAATGACACCCTCCAACATTCATGATAATTTGTGCAATTCCTGCCTGCGGCAGACAGGCGTGTCGGTAAAAGAGGTTTTGTATCAAGTGTAGATTGACAAACCAGTCAATTTTTTAACCCTCCCCTCCTATAACTAAAGAGGCAGCACCTTCACATTCCGAAATTCTATTTTCATCACCGATCCATCGTGTATTTGAAACCCAATCATTCCTTCCTTTGACCCTTTAGGGTCATCATCCACAAAATCCATGATCTTTATCCCATTGATCCAATACTCCAACCGGTTGCCCCGTGCCCGAATGGTCATTCTATTCCAACCATCAGTGTCAACGGTTAGCGCAATAAGCTTTGAGTCGGCATAAACACGCAACTTGGGTCGTTTGTACCAATCGCCCAAAGAACCCCAATAGTTATTATTTGGGGCGGCATCAAACTCGTAACCAGAAGGTGCTTCAAAACGATCCCTAAAAAGAAAGGTGGATACCCGGTAGTAGATGCCCGTGTTTCGGTTGTCGTCACCCGTCAATTGTAACTCGCAGGTAAAGACAAAATCACTAAAACGCTGTTTGGTATAGAGCCACTCGGGTTTATCAAGTATTTTTCCGCCCGTATCGGCAACAATAACTTCGCCCTCCAAACGCCAATGACCTGATGGTACTGTCCAAGCCTCCAAACCATTTTCCACCAAATTGATTTCTCCTTCCTCAGATACAGAGGGTTCAGTGGCCTCATTCTTGGTTTGTGAAAAGGTAAATGGCATCACTAAACAAAAGACAGTGAAGTATATGATGTGTTTCATGCTATATTCATTTGTTTAAAAATAACCATATTATCCAAAGTAGGCTATGATTGGTTTGATTCAGGTGTGTTGTATCTTTGTAGCATGGAAAACGACAAGAAAATTATTCTTTTCGATGGCGTATGCAATCTTTGCAACGGGTCCGTTCAGTTTGTAATCAAGCGGGACAAAAAGGACGTGTTCCGCTATGCAGCCTTACAAAGTGAAATTGGTGAAAAACTGGTTTCAGAACGCAATATTGATACGAGCCAAGTGGATTCCATTATTTTGATTGAGCCCGGTGTGGCCTACTACACAAAATCGGATGCGGCCTTGGAGATTGCCCAAGAATTGGGTGGGTTATGGAAACTGAGCGCCATTTTCACGTGGATTCCCACTTCATTTCGGAATGCCATTTACGACTTTGTGGCCAAAAATCGTTATAAATGGTTTGGCAAACAAGAGTCGTGCATGATTCCCACCCCTGAATTGAAAGCCAAGTTTTTGGGTTAACTGCCTTTAACTTGATCTAAATGATCGTCCCAGTCTTCCACATGGGGGTCTCCCAGTTTACCAACAGATTTGGCCACCACCATGGAGACCATAGCATCGCCAGTTACATTTACAATGGTCCGGCACATATCCAAGGGGCGATCTACCGCAAAAATCAAGGCTAGACCGATGGCTAATTTATCTGACGGGAATCCAATGGATTCCAATACAATGACCAACATCACCATTCCAGCACCTGGAACGGCCGCGGAACCGATGGAAGCCAGCAGAGCTGTTAAAATAATGGTCAATTGACCTGAAAAAGTGAGGTCAAACCCAAGAGCCTGTGAAATAAAAACCGCGGCAACACCTTGGTACAAACTTGTTCCATCCATGTTGATTGTAGCCCCTACGGGCAACACGAAACTGGATACCTCCTTGTCCACACCAATATGTTCTTCCACACGTTCCATGGTTACGGGTAAGGTGGCTGCACTGGAACTGGTGGAAAAGGCCAATAACTGTGCCGGGCTCATCTCCTTTAAAAACCAAAACGGATTCTTTTTGGTGTATGCCGTTACCACAACGGAATAGAATACTATCATTAAAAAAAGTCCCAATACTACAACACCGGCATATTTTAATAGAGCCAATAATAAATCAGGATCACTGGAGGAAACCACAACCCCGGCCAAAAGTGCAAAAACCGCATAAGGCGCGGTGAGCATAATCAAATCCACCATCTTTAGGACCACATCATTCAAGGAATCAAAGAAATCCTTGAGGGGCTTTGCACTCTTCTCCCCAATCAACAACATGGAAATCGCCAGTATAATGGCAAAGAAAATCACTTGGAGCATAAGAGCATTATCACTCATGGCCGAAAAGGCATTGTCCGGCACCATGTCAATCAGAAATTGTAATGGACCACTTTCCTTTTGGCGAGAAGCTTCTTCCAGCTTAGAGGTAACTCCAACATCTCCTGCATAAGTATCGGTAAGTTTTGTCACCGTTTCTTCGGAAATCCCATTGCCTGGTTTTATAACATTCACCAAGAGCAATCCAATGGTAATGGCCACCACCGTTGTTACGATATACGTGCCAATGGTACGTAAACCAATATTCTTGAATTTTGATATATCCTTGAGGTCGGAAATCCCCTTGACCAACGACGCCAAAATCAGCGGAATCGCAATCAGTTTAAGTAGTTTCACAAAAATGGTTCCCAAAGGTTGGATCCAGTCCGATACAAAATCTATACCCCAAGTCACTTGGGTCATTGCAAATCCGAATAGGATACCTAGAAGCATCCCAATAAGAATCTGCCAGTGCAGTTCGAGTTTACGCATGAGTAGTTTTTAGGAAAGGAAGATAGTATTTTGGCGCGAAACGCCCTAATGCTCCTAAATTTTATTGGTGCGGGCCAATAGCGTAAAATCCGCCAAGACCAATGCTGCCATAGCTTCCACAATAGGCACCGCTCTGGGCACCACGCAGGGATCATGCCTTCCTTTACCTTGGGTGGTCACGGGTTCGCCTTCTTTATTAATGGTCTCATAGGACTGCAATATCGTGGCCACGGGTTTAAAAGCTACATTGAAATAGATGTCCATCCCATTGCTGATACCCCCTTGCACTCCCCCACTTCGATTGGTTTTTGTGGTACCGTCTTGGTTATAGGCGTCATTGTGCTCGCTGCCTTTCATCTTGATGCCCTCAAAGCCGCTCCCGTATTCAAAGCCCTTTACCGCATTGATGGAGAGCATGGCCGCTCCCAAAGTAGCATGGAGCTTATCAAAAACCGGCTCGCCCAAACCAATGGGTACATTTTGCGCAACACAGGTAATGACACCGCCTATGGTATCCCCTTCTTTTTTAATGGATTTGATGTAATCCTCCATTTTTTGGGCCATCTCTGGGTCCGGACAACGTACCGGATTGGATTCAATCAAAGAAAAGTCCAATTCTTGATACGATTTTCCCATTTTTAATTCCCCAACTTGGGAAACAAAAGCATTGATTTGAATATCGCTCAAAAATTGTTTGGCAATGGCGCCGGCCACTACCCTACTTGCAGTTTCGCGGGCCGAACTTCGACCCCCGCCTCTATAATCGCGAAAACCGTATTTTTTATCATACACATAATCTGCATGGGAAGGCCTGTATGAATCCTTGATGTGGGAGTAATCTTTGGATTTTTGATTGGTATTATGAATGGCAAAGCCTATGGGCGTACCCGTGGTCTTTCTTTCAAAAATTCCTGAATAGACTTCAACCGTGTCAGGTTCTTTGCGTTGGGTAACAATTGCGGATTGACCTGGTTTTCTTCGGTTTAATTCCAATTGGATTTTTTCGATATCCAATTCCACCCCAGCGGGGCATCCGTCCAACACGCCGCCAATGGCTTTTCCATGTGATTCACCAAAGGTGGTCAACCTAAAAAGTTGTCCAAAAGAATTTCCAGCCATCCGGTATAAAAATTAATGGTTGCCCAAAGGTAGATGTTCTCAGCCGAATTCAAAAGCAACTCCTTTAGTTAATCTTTAAGTAACATAGGTTTTGTGAACTTCATGTTTTATTAACCATATCCTCATGAATTATTGATTTGAAATTGATTTTAAGTTTATTCCTACACTGTTATTTTGCATACAAACCCTATTCATTTGAAAAAAAGGAAGATAGAACTGGCGGTTATTTCAGATGTCCACCTTGGAACCTATGGCTGCCATGCTGATGAACTCATTGCTTATCTTAACAGTATTCAGCCTAAAAAACTCATTTTAAATGGTGATATCATCGACATTTGGCAGTTTAGCAAACGTTATTTCCCGCCGTCCCATTTAAAGGTTTTGAGAAAGGTAATTGGAATGGCGTCCAAAGGCACCGAGGTTTACTATATCACTGGAAATCATGATGAAATGCTCCGTAAGTTCAGCGATACTTCAATGGGAAATTTTAAAATCACAAACAAGCTAGTACTCAACCTAGATGGCAAAAAAGCATGGATTTTCCATGGAGATGTGTTCGATGTCTCTATTCAAAATGCAAAATGGTTGGCCAAGCTGGGTGGGTACGGGTATGACCTTTTGATTTTGATCAACAGCTTTGTGAATTGGTGGTTGGTAAGGTTGGGGCGCGAAAAATATTCCTTGTCCAAACGTATCAAAAATAGTGTGAAAGGTGCGGTAAAATACATTAACAATTTCGAAAGAACTGCCGCCGACCTTGCCATAGAAAATGATTATGATTACGTGATTTGTGGGCACATCCATCAGCCTAAAAAAGAACATTACGAAAATAAATATGGTAGCTGCACCTATCTTAATTCAGGAGATTGGGTAGAGAACCTCACTGCCTTGGAATACTCCTTCAAGCGTTGGAGAATTTACCACTACAACCATGATAGACTATCCCCTTTCTTTGTGGATGAAGATCTTAAGGAGATGGACATGAACGAACTTATTGCCTCAATCACCGATAAGGAAGTGGACATGGAGGAAATCAACCAAGAAGATTTCTTTATTGAAAATCCCTTGGAAGACGAACCAACAAACGAACCCAACAAAAAAGGTTTAGACAATCAAGGCTTTACGCAGGATTGACACTGGATGCTCCGCATCTCTGTTGGTGCCATCCTTAATTTGATGCCTACAGCTGGTTCCATTGGCAGCAATCAAGGTGTTTTTCTCACTTTTTTGGACCGAGGGGAACAGTTTTAAACTCCCCACCTTCATACTGGTTTCATAATGCTCCTTTTCATAGCCAAACGAACCTGCCATACCACAGCAACCAGAGGAAATGATGGTGACCTTATAGTTTTTAGGAAGATTCAATACGTCAAAGGTCACTTTTTGATCGCTCAACGCCTTTTGATGGCAGTGGTTATGAATTTTCACCGTACGCTCCTCTTCTGTAAAACTCTCAGCAGTAATATAACCTTGAGCGATTTCTTTTGCCAAAAACTCCTCAATCAACAAAGATTGAGCCGCCAGCTTGGCCAATTGAGGTTTATCCTCATGGAGCCTTTGGTATTCATCCCTAAACGAGAGAATGGCCGAAGGTTCCAGACCAACTATGGGAATATTTTTATCCAAATACGGCGCTAGTTTCAACATGTTTTTGGACACCAACTTTTTAGCTTGCTTTAAAAAACCTTTGGATAAATAGGTTCGTCCGCTTTCGGCATAGAAGAGTTCCACATCATAGCCCAATTTGCACAAAAGCTCAATGGCATCCTTACCTACTTCAATGTCAAGATATTTAGTGAACTCGTCCAAATAGAGCACCACTTTCTTCTTGGAAAGGTCCGTGTTCTTAAGATTGAATTGTTCCAAATGTCGTTCAAAATTGAAGTTGTACACCTTGGGAAAACTTCGCTCGGAAGCTACGCCAGCGGTCTTTTTCAAGAATCCACCCAAAATTTTGGACTCATATACAGCATTGGTGATACCCGAAATCTTACTTCCCAAAGCATTCAACTTGGTGTTATGGGCAAACAGTTTACTGCGTAATGGATACCCATTGGATTCTTGATACTGATACAGGAACTCCGCCTTTAAAGTGGCTACATCAACATTACTTGGGCATTCGCTGGCACAGGCCTTACAGCTTAAACACAGGT
Organism: Allomuricauda sp. ANG21; assembly: GCF_040705235.1. Classification (NCBI taxonomy): domain Bacteria; kingdom Pseudomonadati; phylum Bacteroidota; class Flavobacteriia; order Flavobacteriales; family Flavobacteriaceae; genus Allomuricauda; species Allomuricauda sp. ANG21. Next base: position 655,138 of record NZ_JBFCVT010000011.1, read on the forward strand.
CGAATACTTCCTTGAGTTCTTTTTGGTCGAACCGATTGGTTTTTTCAGATTGGGTCAAAAACTCCCGAAGCGCATTTGCCCGTCCCCGAGTTGTGTCCTTCTCATCTTTAGTGGCGTGATAACTCGGACACATCCCTCCAGACATGGTATGGTTTTTTCGGCAATCCCCGCTTCCGTTGCATTTTTCAGCAGCCTTTAAAATACCTTCACTGTCCGAGAAATCCATCAAGGTTTTTACCTCGGGTTCTTCCCGGTCCACTTCATAACGTAGGGATTCGTCCATAGGGAAGGCATCCACAATTTTGCCGGGATTAAAAATATTGTTCGGGTCGAACGTCTTTTTAACCCGTTTCAACAGCTCGTAGTTGGCATCGCCAATCATCAACGGGATAAATTCAGCACGAACAATACCATCCCCGTGCTCCCCACTAAAACTTCCTTTGTATTTTTTGGTGAGCTTGGCCACATCGGTGGTAATGGAACGGAACAAAACCACATCTTCCGACTTTTTTAGATTAAGGATAGGTCGTAAATGTAATTCTCCGGCTCCAGCATGAGCATAATATACCGCCTGCTGGTCATACCCCTTCATAATTTGTGAGAACTCCATGATGAAATCCTTCAAATCCTCCAAAGCAACCGCTGTATCCTCAATACAGGCAACCGCCTTTCGATCACCCACCATGTTCCCAAGTAAACCAAGACCTGCCTTACGCAATTCAATAGCCTTGTTAATGTCCTCTCCCATTAAAATGGGATTTGCATAACTCAAACCTGATTTTTCAATAGTTTGTAGCAATTCCTTTAGTTGCAATTGAAGGTCTTCTTCGGAATAAGCTTTTAATTCCAACATTAAGATTCCGGCGGGATCACCATCCACAAAAAAACGATTGGCCAACTGTGCCCTGTTGTTCTTGGTGCAGTCCAAAATCACCTTGTCCATCATCTCACAGGTATGCAGGTTATGCTGCATCACCGGCGCCACATCGCTCAAACAATCTTCCAAGGTTTTATAATGTGTGGCCACCATGGCGGACAATGGTGGTGGCAAATCATCCAATTGCAGGGTGATTTCGGTGGTGAAAGCCAGGGTTCCTTCACTTCCTGCCAACAACTTGCAGAGGTTGAAGTCCTCTTTCTCACTTCCGAAGAGATTATTTTTCAAAAGTTCATCCACCGCATAGCCTGTATTTCTTCGGTGTATGCTGGGTTTTGGGAACTCGGCCAGAATATTTTTTCTGTTCTCTCCATTGGAAAGTTCTTGTTCCAAGGATGCGTAAATCTTACCTTCCAAAGTGTCTTTCTGTTTTTTGACATCAAAAGTTGCTTTGGAAATGTCCGAGATTATTGCATCACTTCCATCAGAAAGCACACAGTGCATTGCTATGACCTTATCCCGGGTTACCCCATACTGAATGGAAGTGGTCCCCGAAGAGTTGTTGCCCACCATCCCTCCTATCATGCATCGATTGGAAGTTGAGGTATTCGGTCCAAAAAACAAACCGAATGGTTTTAAATATTGATTGAGTTCATCACGGACAACTCCAGGCTGAACTTTTATCTGCTTTTTTTCTTTGTCCAGTTCCAATATTTGAGTGAAATGCCTGGAAACATCCACCACAATACCATCACCCACACATTGGCCCGCCAAAGAGGTTCCAGCGGTTCTGGGAATTAGTCCAACCTTATGGGCATTGGCGAACTGAATCAGTTTTTTGAGGTCCAGTGTATTTTTAGGGTAAGCCACTGCAAGAGGTCGCTTTCTGTACACCGAAGCATCGGTGGAATATAATGCCCTGCTGAGGTCATCCACCATCAACTCCCCCTGTAGTTCTTCAGAAAGGGCTTTTAACAAATTTTTATTCAATTTGGAATACTTTTTGGGAACCAAAATGGTTTAACAAACGTAAATTTAGTTACAAAACTATCTCTAATTTTTAACTTAACGAGTAAACTTATGAAGATTACCACATTATTTGCTGCGCTTTTTTTGTTTGCAACAGCCTCCGTTAGTGCACAGGAGATTTCCGAGCACGCCCTAGGTCTCCGTTTGGGTGACAGTGACGGTTTTGGGGCCGAAATATCCTATCAGAAATCCATAGGAAGATATAATCGGGCAGAGTTCGACCTGGGCTGGCGTGATAGTAGGAACTTTGACGCTTTTAAACTTACCGGCGTTTATCAATGGGTACATCAACTGGATGGAAACTTTAACTGGTTTTACGGTGTAGGTGGTGGATTGGGTAGTGTTGATTTTGAACCAAACCCCAATTTTGACGACGACAATGATGGTCTTTTTGTGTTTGCTGCCGGTGATATTGGTGTGGAATACAATTTTGACATACCCCTGCTCATTTCATTGGATTTTAGACCTGAAATCGGACTAGTGGGCTATGATGGATTCGACAATGATTTTGACTTCGATATCGCCCTGGGAATTCGATATCAATTCTAACAAACAGCATAATTCTGAACTCACCCTTGACTTTCATAAGGTCAAGGGTTTTTTTATGCAATAAGTTATGAATACCTTAGCGGCTTAAACAACGAGAAATGAAAAAAGTATTTGCAATTGTGCTGGGAGTTGTGTTCTTGGCATCATGTGGTTCAAAATCCGATGGATATACGCTAAATGGCAAGGTTGACGGCGAATTGGAAAATGGTACGCCAGTATACCTAAAAACTACGGATTCCATCAATCAATTGGTTGATATAGACACGACCACGGTTGAAAACGGTGTCTTCAGTTTTAAGGGCACCCAAACTGAACCCAAACTACACTACATATTTTTGGAAGCCAACAGAGGCAACGTTCCTTTCTTTCTGGAAAACGGAGAAATCGACATCCAGTTCCAAAAGGATAGTATGAACTATGCAAAGCTTAAGGGTACTCCACAGAATGAGCTTTTTATGGACTTTTTGGATGAATCCAGAATCCTTTCCGATAGGGCCATGTCCATGCAAAATGATATGAGAACCGCTGCGCAACAGCGCGATACCGCAACAGTCAATGCACTTCGGGAAGAATTTATTGAATTCCAAGAAGAGGCAAAAAACTTCAACGTAGACTTTGCCAAGAACCATCCAGATGCTATGATTTCAGTGTTGATCATTGGAAATCTAATGATGAGCAAGGCACTTCCTGCGGATGAAATCAAAGCACTGTTCGAAGGACTGTCCCCAGAAATGAAGGCCACCAAGCCTGCCATGGAGCTAAAAGAACGTTTGGACAGTATGAAATCCACAGAAATTGGGGCAGTGGCCCCAGATTTTTCTGCTCCTACGCCAAGCGGTGAACCCTTGGCCCTTAGCGAGGTCACCAGTAAAGGCAAACTTACTTTAGTGGACTTTTGGGCTGCATGGTGCAGACCGTGCCGTATGGAAAACCCCAATATTGTATCCGTTTACAATAAGTACAAAGACAAAGGATTCAACGTGCTTGGCGTTTCTTTAGATACCCGTGCCGAAGATTGGAAAAGCGCCATTGAAGCCGATGGATTGGCATGGAACCATATATCCAACCTAAAGCGTTTTCAAGACCCCATAGCAGAAATGTATAATGTTGATGCCATACCTGCTGCTTTTTTATTGGATGAAAATGGAGTCATCGTGGCCAGGAACTTGCGCGGAGCTGCTTTGGAAGAAAAAGTGGCAGAACTTCTCAATTAAGACAAGATACTTTCAAAATAGAGAAGGTTCAGGTTTTACTTGAACCTTTTTTTATGGTTTAAATTTTACCCATCTTCTCCAAAACAAAGAGAATCAGAATAGGAACAGCCAAAAGAACAACTATAAAAGTATCCGTTACAAACAATTCTGGCCTGAACAACAACGTAGTGGCATAACCCCCAATGGCACCGCCAAAGTGGGCTGTATGGCCAATGTTGCCCAGTCTGCTTTTCATTCCGTAAATGGAATAGAGCAAATAAGCAATTCCCAGAACGTAAGCGGGCAATGGAATGGGAATGAACATTATCCCAAGTTGCATATCAGGATTCAACAGAATTGCAGCATATAAAATACCCGTGACGGCACCACTGGCCCCAACGGCACTGTAGTAGGGTTCATCCTTATGGAAAAACATGGCCAAGAGGCTTCCGGCAAGCAGGCTGATGAAGTAAATGATCAAAAACTTTCCGGGTCCAAACCAATTAATGACCACATTGGCAAAAAAATACAGGGTAAACATGTTGAAGAACAAATGGGAAATATCAACATGCAAAAAGCCCGATGTAACGGTTCTTTCCCGTTGTCCGGCACGTATGGCACCAATACTGAATTTATATCGGTCAAAAAAAATGGAGTCGCTAAAGCCGCGCAAGGACACAATTACATTGGCTGCAATAATGCCAATGGTTGCTATATGTAAATTGAACATGGTAACTCAGGTTTGGATTCAAATATAGCTATATTTGCACACAAGAATTACCAATGCAGCTAGTAGTTTATATCCTTTCTTATCCTTTACTCTGGTTGATTTCCAGGTTGCCTTTTAAAATCCTTTATGTCATTTCTGATGGAGTCTATGCCCTCCTCTACAATGCCATAGGATACCGTAAAAAAGTGGTGCGCAACAACTTGGCCCTTGTGTTTCCCGAAAAATCGGAAGAAGAGCGTTTATTGATAGAAAAGGAATTCTACAAACATTTCTGTGATATGTTTTTGGAGATGATAAAGACCTTGGGAATCACCACTGAACAAATAAAAAAAAGGTATGTTTTCACCAATGTTGAGGTTTTTCAAAAACTTGAAAATAGTGGTAAAAGTGTTATGATAATGATGCCCCATTATGCCAGTTGGGAATGGGTTTTCTCATTAAATACGCTAATAAGCTCAAAAGCTTATGCCATATATCAACCCATCCAAAATAAATATTTTGATAAGTTGGTCCGAGATATACGGAGCAAATATGGCACTACATTGATAAAGACCTCTGAGAGTCGAAAAATTATAGCCGATTCAAAAAAAGCATCCGAATTGATTACGGTCGGGATTATTAGCGACCAATCCCCTATGTTGAACAGAGCAAGACATTGGGCCAAATTCATGGGCATTTTGGTCCCCATACATGTTGGTGCGGAGGAAATCTGTAAAAGCACCGATATGATTCCGGTATACCTGAAGGTTAAAAAAACAGGGCGCGGATACTATGAAGCCACCTTTAAAGTTTTAGCCGAAAATCCCAGCGAAATACCGGATTATGAGATTTCAGAAGCTTTTATGAACGAAACAGAGAAAGTTATTCTTGAGGCACCTGAATATTATTTCTGGACACACAAACGCTGGAAACATAAAGATAAAGCTCCCAAAGCCCTACAAAATTCTTAAGCTTGTATAGAACAGCTACTTTCTTTAACGTAAATGTGCCTTAAATGGGTGTTGGTCGAAATTTTATAGACTTTTTTTCCAAGTTTTCTATTTTCTGTACCAACTAAACAAACCCACATGGAATTTTTAGAAACCCTTTATAACGAGATCATAGGCTTTCTGGGCATCTCGCAGGCCTTGGAGATTCTCCGCTCTGGGGATTATTCTACCTTTACCACTTATGACGGTATTGTTTCCCTAATTTACCCCATTATTCCCCTCTTGCTTATTCTTGAACTTATTTTGGGATTCATCTACAAAAAACCCCAGGCCAAGGTCTACAAGGTAAATTTCCTTATCTACATTTTCAATCGGTTTGTGGGTCGGTTTATTGCCATTGCCATGGTCGCCCTTTGTATTGGACTTTTTCAACAATACGCGCCGTTCCAGACCACAATGACGTGGTATTGGTTCATTTACGGGTACATTATTTGGGAACTGGGTCATTTTGTCTACCACTATCTGGGTCATAAAGTACGATTGTTCTGGTGTTTACATTCCACGCACCATGCCCCCGAGGACATGAACTTATCCGTGACCCATGCGCATTTCTTTTTGGAAGCTCCGTATGCAGACACCATTAGGACCACCGTTTGCATTCTCTTGGGCGTGCAACCGGAAATGTTGTTCCTTATCATGTTCATTGACGGCACGTATGGTGCCTTCATCCATATTGGGGAAAATATATTGAAAAACGGTCGCTTGGGCTTTTTGAACAAAATTATCTTGACCCCATCGCACCACCGGGTGCATCATGCCAAAAATCCACTCTATATGGATACCAATTTTTGCAATCTGCTCAATATTTGGGATAAGGTCTTCAAGACTTATCAAGAAGAGCAGCGCCATATCCAGATTGAATACGGCATTACACGCGAGATGGATTCCGGAAATTTTCTGGACGTATATTTTGGTGAAATCGTAGCCTTGGCCAAAGATGTCTGGAACGCTCCGGGCATGGGCAACAAGTTCCGGTATTTACTGATGCCCCCGGGCTGGAGCCATACCGGCAATCATAAAACCGCGAAAGTAGCACGTAGCACCTATTTGGAAAGCGCCAAAGCCAATTGATTCCAAAATGTCTAAAGGGTTCTGTAAGAACAGGCAAAATCTTATACTTTTCTTAAAAAGGAAGCTTGATCTAAGGATGTTTTATACATTGAACACAATTCAAACTTCAAAAAATGAAACAGTTAACTACACTCTTGCTCTTAGGTTGCTTTGCACTTTCTTATGGACAACAACCGCCAAAAGACATTCCCCAAGAAATCTTGGAGGCTATCAAAACTGATGTATGGATTCCCTTTATGGAAGCTTATGACCAATCCGACTCCCAAAAATTAAAATCCATCCACACCAATGATATTGTTCGAGTCACCTTGGATCAAAATCAGGTAGAGATGGGAGAAACCTATTTAGAGAGTTTCGGAAACTTTGTAGAGAGTGTAAAATCCAGAGGTGACCATGTTAATATTGCCTTTGCCGTAGTTTCCACGGCCATTAACGACAACTATGATGTAGCCCACCAAACCGGGTATTATCGGTTCAGCTCTAAACGCAGTGGTGAAGAGGCCTTTACAGTGAGAGGCTATGGCGAATTCAATGTAGGTCTTCGTAAAGAAAACGGTTCATGGAAAATTTGGCTGGATTCTGACAAACGGATCCAACTCTCTCCTGAAGATTTTAACGCGCAGGAAATCGTTTATGAATTAGGAAAATCCTAGCTCAACCCTGCCACTTCCTTTATTTCGTCAATAATTCGGTCTGCAAGATTGTTCGCCGCGTCCTGTGTTTTGGCTTCGGTGTAAATTCGGATAATGGGCTCGGTATTGGACTTGCGTAAATGCACCCAATTTTCAGGGAAATCAATCTTTACCCCATCAATGATTGATACTTCTTCGTCTTTATATTTTTGGTGCATGGCTTCCAATAGGGCATCCACATCCAATTCTGGGGTGAGTTCAATCTTCTTTTTGCTCATAAAATAGCTGGGGTAACTGGCCCTCAATTCGGCCACGGTTCCGCCCCGCTCTGCCATCAACATTAAAAAAAGAGCCGTTCCCACCAAGGCATCCCGTCCATAATGACTTTCAGGATAGATAATTCCACCATTTCCTTCTCCGCCGATAATGGCTTTGTTGGCTTTCATTTTAGCTACCACATTCACTTCGCCCACGGCAGCGGCCTCATAGGTTCCCCCATGTTTTTCAGTAACATCCCGCAAAGCCCTTGAAGATGACAAATTAGAGACTGTATTTCCTTTGGTCTTCCCCAAAACATAATCAGCGCAAGCTACCAGTGTATATTCTTCGCCAAACATTTCCCCATCATTGCTGATGAATGCCAAACGGTCCACATCGGGGTCAACCACAATACCAAAATCGGCCTTTTCTTCCACAACTTTCTTGCAGATATCCCCCAAATGTTCCTTTAAAGGCTCTGGATTATGCGGAAAATGACCCGTAGGGTCACAATACAGTTTCACCACTTCCGCGCCCAATTCTTCCAATAACTTGGGAATGGCAATGCCTCCTGAAGAATTTACGCCGTCCACTACCACTTTAAAACCAACTTTTTTTATGACCTCTGCATCCACCAAGGGAAGTGCCAATACTTCATCCACGTGAATGTCCATATACGAATCGTTTTTTGTGATTTCGCCCAAATCATCCACTTCAGCAAAATCGAAATCCTCTTTTTCTGCCAAAGCCAAAATTTTGGCACCTTGCTCAGCATCCAAAAATTCTCCCTTCTCGTTCAACAATTTAAGGGCATTCCACTGCTTTGGATTGTGACTTGCGGTAAGAATAATCCCTCCATCTGCCTTTTCAAGTGGTACGGCAATTTCAACGGTTGGTGTGGTAGACAAACCCAAATCAATCACATCAATTCCAAGCCCCACCAAGGTGGAGACCACCAGATTTTGAATCATTTCACCCGAGAGTCGGGCATCCCTTCCAATAACCACGGTGAGCTTATCTTTGTTGGCGTACGCTTTTAACCAAGTACCATATGATGCTGCAAACTTAACAGCATCCAATGGAGTAAGGTTGTTATTTGTTTTGCCACCTATGGTGCCTCGTATTCCCGAAATTGATTTGATCAGTGTCATAAATTGTTAAAAAAGTTTTTGCAAATATAGCGGGGCATTCGGTAATCCAAGTTTTGAATTTGTAAATTTCGACAGAAAAGAAAAAGCCCCGATGAACTTCTTGGCACATATTTATTTGTCCTTTGATGACGAAGAAATCACTTTGGGGAATTTTTTTGCCGACCATATTCGGGGGAATAAGTACAAGCACTTCCCGGATAAAATACAAAAAGGAATTCTCCTGCATCGTGAGATAGATACCTTCACCGATTCCCATCCCATTGCCAAGCAAAGTAGCAAACGGCTCCATAAAAACTACAGCCATTACAGTAGGGTCATCGTGGATATTTTCTACGACCATTTTTTGGCGAAAAATTGGAGTGATTATTCTCAGGTACCGCTTGAGGATTATGTGGAAAATTTTTATGACTTATTGGAAAACAATTATGAGATTCTTCCATTGGGTACCAAACGACTGATGCCTTACATGATTGCGGACAATTGGTTGTTGAACTATGCCAATCTTAACGGGATAGATCGAGTTCTCAATGGTATGAACCGAAGGACGAAGAACAAATCCAGGATGAATTTTGCCATCATGGACCTTGAAGAACACTATTCTGATTTCGAAAATGAATTCACCGCTTTTTTTAAAGAATTGATTACCTTTTCCCGGCAAAAATTTATTTCCCTATGCGAAGACTGATCCTCTTTCTGCCCCTCATCCTATTCATTCATTGTAAACAACAACCAGCTAGCCCAACCGGGCTGGTCACTGAAAAGGCCATGGTGGTCTCCGCACGTGAGGAAGCTTCCCAAATTGGGGTTGCCATCATGGAAAAAGGAGGGAACGCTTTTGATGCCATGGTTGCCACCGAACTCGCCTTGGCGGTGGCTTATCCCTATGCTGGAAATCTTGGCGGAGGAGGTTTTATGGTCTATCGAAAGAAGAACGGAGAAATTGGCGGATTGGACTACCGGGAAAAAGCCCCACTTGCTGCCCATAAGGATATGTATTTGGATTCCCTTGGGAATGTAATTCCTGACATGAGCACCTTAGGTGCTACAGCAGTGGGTGTACCAGGCACGGTAGCCGGGGTAATGGAGGTGCACAAAAAATTCGGGTCTCTTCCCCTACCGGAAATTTTGGAGCCCGTAATCAACTTGGCCAAAAAGGGGGTTGTAGTCACTCAGAAACAAGCAGAAAGATTAAAAAGTTATAAAGAGGCCTTTATAGAAGTAAACGGAGACAGTACCAAGTTTGCTACCAATTTTAAAGAAGGGGATACCATAAAATATCCCGAACTGGCCAGTACCCTGCAAAAAATCCTTGATAATGGAAGAGATGGTTTTTATAAGGGTGAAGTTGCCCAAAAACTAGCCGCTTTTATTCAGGAAAGCGGCGGTTTTATCACCGAAGAGGATTTAGCGAAGTATGAAGCCAAATGGAGAGACCCTATTGTTTTTGATTATAAGGATATCAAGATCATTTCCATGAGTCCACCCAGTAGCGGTGGGGTCACCATCAATCAGATTTTCAAGATGATGGAACCGTATCACCTATCCGATTTTGGCCATAACTCTGCCAAGACCATACAATTATTTACTGAAGCTTCGCGACGCGCTTATGCCGACAGAAATTATTTTTTGGGTGACCCTGATTTTGTGGACATTCCGTTGGACAGGCTTTTGGATGATACCTATCTGCAAACAAGAATGGCCGACTTTTCCTTTGATAAAGCTACGCCTTCATCTAAAGTGAGTCATGGTGAGATGGAGATTGTTGAAAGTGCTGAAACCACCCACTACTCCATTGTGGATAGCGAGGGTAATGCCGTTTCGGCCACTACCACCCTTAACGGTGGGTATGGCTCAAAACTTTATGCTGCAGAACTGGGCTTCTTTTTGAATAATGAAATGGATGATTTCAGTGCCAAACCCGGAGTTCCCAATATGTTTGGACTGGTAGGGGCCGAAGCCAACAGCATCGCGCCGGAAAAACGAATGTTGAGCAGTATGACGCCTACTATTGTGGAAAAAGATGGGGAGTTGTATATGGTCGTGGGCACCCCCGGGGGCTCAACCATCATCACAGCGGTGGCTCAGACCATTCTCAATGTATATGAATTCAACCTGAGCATGCAGGAGGCCGTGAATGCTCCTCGTTTCCATCACCAATGGCTACCTGATGTAGTTACGTTTGAAGAAGAAGGTTTTTCCAATACTTTAAAGACCGAACTGGAATCCAAAGGCTACGAAATCTTGGAGGGCCGTACCCCGGTTATCGGAAAAGTAGATGCCATTCGCGTACTGCCCAATGGCAAATTGGAAGGTGGCGCTGACAAACGCGGCGACGATACGGCAGTTGGTTTTTAAATACTATGGGTATGCGTTATGACGTGGTAGTACTTACCGATTCGAGGTACATCAATCCTAAAAAGCAAAGTGTTTATATCGATAATGTGCTCTTGGAAGACCGATTGGTTCTGGAAGCTCTACAAAATCAAGGGTTGAAGGCTATTCGCAAATCATGGGACGATCAAGAATTTGATTGGTCCTCTACCAAATATGCCCTCTTCAGAACCACTTGGGACTATTTTGACCGCTTTCCCGAGTTTGCCAAATGGTTGGAGGCCACTTCACAAAAAACCCAATTTATCAATTCCAAAAAGCTCATCCATTGGAATATTGACAAACACTATCTGCAAGATCTTTCTAAGGCTGGGGTCACCATTCCAAAAACCTATTTTGTGGAATCGGGTACAAAAATCACCTTGGAAGAGGCTTTTCAACATGCAATAAATACGATGGGATTTCAACCTTCAGCATTTATTTTGAAACCCTGTGTGTCCGGTGCAGCCCGGCATACGTACAAAATCAAGAAAGAATCCATTGAAGCACATGAAGCTGTATTTCAGAAATTAATTTCCGAAGAAGCCATGATGCTACAAGAATTTCAAGAGAATATTATAAAGGAAGGGGAAATCTCCATGATGGTCTTCAATGGAGAGTTCACCCATGCCGTATTAAAAGTTGCAAAACCGGGTGATTTTAGGGTGCAGGACGATTTTGGAGGAACCGTTCATCAGCATGAACCTACCCAAGAACAAATTGACTTTGCCACGAGTGTGGTACATGCCGCTCCTGAGCTTCCCATATATGCCCGTGTAGATATTTTTAAGGACAACGATGACGATTGGGCCTTGGCCGAACTGGAAATCTTTGAGCCAGAACTTTGGTTTCGACTCAATCCCAAAGCGGCAGATATTTTGTCACAATCTATAATGAAATCGTATTTTTAGTTGTGCTCCTCAGGTTCCTGCCCAGAGTTATGATTATATTTAATCCAGTAAATTATCAAAATGAAAAAAATAGCATTCCTAATGTTAGGAATAACACTGGGGTGTACAGCACAAGAAAAAGCTGCACCAAAATTAGTAGCCGAAAACGACGCATTTTACAATTATCTTGATGAAAATGCTGAAATAGAGGTTTTGGCCGAAGGCTTCACTTGGTCCGAAGGACCAGTTTGGATTAAGGAAGGGGGTTATCTTCTCTTTTCTGATGTTCCCAAAAACACCATTTTTAAATGGAAGGAAGGTGAAGGAATTTCCGAATTTTTAAAACCTTCAGGGTACACCGGCGTGCTGCCCTACAGTCGTGAGCCGGGCAGTAATGGTCTTACCATAAACAACAATGGTGAGTTGGTCGCCTGTGAACATGGTGATCGCAGAATTACCCGAATGCCATTGGTTGGAGGTGGAAAATTCACCTTAGCCGACACATGGCAAGGCAAACGGTTTAACAGCCCCAATGATGTGGTCCAAGCTTCCAATGGAACGTATTATTTTACAGACCCACCTTACGGCTTGCCCAAGCAACAGGATTCAGAAATTCGGGAAATCGATGCATTTGGTGTTTACAAAATAGGAACCGACGGCAGTGTGGAAATGGTAATCAGCAACCTTAACCGTCCCAATGGCGTAGCGCTTTCCCCAGATGAGAAAACACTCTATGTGGCCCAATCAGATTTCAATGCCCCTTATATTATGGCGTACAACATACAAGATGATGGCTCTGTGGATGAAGGAAAAGTGTTTTTTGATGCCAAAACTGTATTAAAACCCGATTTAAGGGGATTGCCCGATGGCTTGAAGGTAGCCAAAGACGGAACTATATTTTCCACAGGTCCCGGTGGTGTTCTAGTCATTACTTCGGAAGGCAAATACTTGGGAAGGATAGAAACAGGTCAACCCACGGCCAACTGCGCTTGGGGCGATGATGGTTCGGTACTTTACATGACCGCCAATAATACGTTGATGCGAGTTCAGACCAAAACGGTCGGTGATGGGTTTTAACTATTTGATTTGACCCATCTGCTTTTTTAATTCCTCCATGGATTGCTGCAATTGTTTCAGCAATCCAGTTTCTGTAGTGGCGTCTATATTGAAAGTAAGTTTGCTACTTACTTCCCATATTTCCTGAATTTGGAAGGGTTTAATATCGTACGGAGGATAAGACTCGTTCAGAGAAACCAAGGTAATGTTATTGGAATTCGGCTTTCGCTCAATTTTCTTCACCATCACCGAATCTTGAAGGACCACCACATACATTTTATTGGGGCTCACATAGTCTATATGCTCTATGGCACGCGCCAATACCCAATCATTGGGCCGTAAATTGGGCAACATACTGTCACCTTCAACCTGAAAACCACGATACGTAGCATTCCGAAACTCTGGAATGGGCATATCAAAAGCTGGAAGTTGTTGGTACCAACTCGTGTCTGTAATATTTTGAGGATACCCAGCAGCGGCTTTGGCATTGACCAATACCATATTATCCTGATCGGAACTATCTACAGTGACCACTTTTGGAATTACACTGGTTTTGGAGGTATCCAAATGTTTTTGGTCACTATCGCCAAAAAGCCACAGTGGGTTTATTTTGAACTGTTTCAATAGTTCCTCTACCACTTTCCCTGACAATTTGGTCCGGCCTCGCTCAATATCCGCAGTCGTATTTTTCACCCCCAACAACTGGGCGAACTCGGTTTGGGTATACCCCAATTCCCTTCGAATATCAATAAACCGTTTTAGTGTAAGTTCGTTTTCCATTTCTGCATTTTTGTGCCACTTCGGACTATCATCCTGAGCGCAGTCGAAGGAGCTTTCTAGAAGTCATTGACCTTTACCTTAAAATTAGGTCTCGACTGCGCTCGACCTGACATATATTTTCAAATATATACATTTTGGAATATTTCCAAAAATAAATTTGGATTATATCCATTTATTGGAATATTTCCATATCTTTGATTGGAATATTTCCAAGTTATGAAATTTGACAGAATACGGGAAAAATTAAATATCCTTGCGGACGCCGCCAAATACGACGTGTCCTGTGCCAGTAGTGGCAGTGACCGGACCAACAAGAACAAAGGGTTAGGGAATGCTTCACGCATGGGGATTTGCCATAGTTATACCTCAGATGGTCGCTGTATCTCCCTATTAAAGATTTTATTGACCAACCACTGCATTTTTGATTGCGCCTATTGCGTCACCCGAAAAAGCAACGATGTCAAACGTGCCGCATTTAAGATTCAAGAGGTGGTTGATTTGACCATCAATTTTTACCGAAGAAATTATATTGAAGGACTTTTTTTGAGTTCGGGAATCTTCAAAAGCCCTGATTACACCATGGAACGCCTAGTTGCTGTGGCCAAAAAATTGCGGGAAGAAGAAAACTTCAATGGGTACATCCATCTCAAATCCATTCCGGGAGCCAGTGACGAACTGATGTATGAAGCTGGTTTGTATGCAGACCGGCTTTCGGTGAATATTGAGGTGCCTACCATATCAGGTTTAAAGTTGTTGGCTCCTGATAAGAAGCATGAGGATTTTACCAAACCTATGCTAAAAGTCAAAAATGAGATTGTACGATACAAGTCAGAGAAAAAAATCATTAAGAGTACACCCAAATATGCTCCTGCGGGGCAAAGTACCCAAATGATCGTGGGGGCGTCTGGGGAAACGGACAAGGACATCATGTACTCAGCGACATATTATTATAAAAAATATGCGATGCGAAGGGTATATTATTCCGGATATGTGCCAGTGGCAGATGATGCCCGCCTTCCGGCCATTGGCTCGCAAGTCCCCATGCTTCGGGAGAACCGATTGTATCAAACGGATTGGCTATTGCGCTTTTACGGCTTTGCCGTGAATGAAATTTTGAACAATAACCATCCCAATTTAGATATGGAGGTAGACCCCAAACTTTCATGGGCTTTACGCAACCTGCATCACTTTCCTGTGGATGTAAACGTAGCGGATAAGCGGCTTTTGGCACGCATTCCCGGTGTTGGCATGCAATCCGTTGAAAAAATAATAAAAGCTAGAAAGTTTCGAAAATTGAACTGGGACCATCTCAAGAAAATTGGAGTGGCCCTCAACCGTGCCAAATATTTTATGGTGTGCGATTCCCGCCATTGGGAGCGCCGTGATTTGGATGCGGAGAAAATTAAAGGTATGATTCTACAGACTTCGTCTGGCAAGTTTCGGAATCAGTACAGTACACAATTGTCATTGTTCAATTGACAATGAGCAATGGATAGGAGTATGTCATTTCGAACGCATGTGAGAAATCTGGATTTCTCAGTCGTAGACTCCTTCGAAATGATATTGAAAAACTATAAAAACGAACACTATGAAACCCTCAACAACCTTAATTTACGACGGCAGCTTTAACGGTTTTCTCACAGCCGTCTTTGTCGCTTTTGATGAAAAACTTAATGTGGCCGATATTCAAAAAAATAGCGAATGTCAAAATGGTTTGTTTTCTGAAACCGAAACCATCTTCACCAACGTTGAAAAAGCCAAGCGCGTATGGAATGGTGTTCGGAACAAGAGCCATAATGCCATTGCCAATGTGTATTTTGCCTTTTTGAGCGAAACTGAGGGGGTGGAATTGATGCTGTATACCTACATCCAAAAATTGATGGCCGCCAAAAGTGGAAAACAGTTGGATTATTCGGACGGGATTGTGCTGCACATTAGCCAACTGGCGCGGAAAGTAGGTCGTGAAAAGCACCGTATGGAAGCCTTTGTCCGTTTTCAATTGACCAAGGACGATATCTATTTTGCCAATATTGAACCTGATTTTGATGTCTTGCCTTTAATCTCCAAACATTTTCGGGACCGTTACGCGGACCAGCAATGGCTGATTTATGATGTAAAACGGAAGTATGGCATCTTTTACAATCTGGACCATGTAGAAATGGTATCCCTAAACCTCAAGGACATCCACTACAACAAGACCGTTAAAGGTGATGCTTTTAAAACTGAGGAATACGATTACCAAACCTTGTGGAACGATTATTTTAAAAGCACCAGCATTAAATCCCGTATCAACCCTAAATTGCATACGCAACATGTACCGAAGCGGTATTGGAAGTATCTTAGTGAAAAGAAAGAAGCTGTTTAAATGCCAAACATGGATGTTTTCAAAGAATGGAAGCTAAATATCCTTGAGAGAAAGTGGAATACTGTACAGCACACAGAAAAGATTTTCTCAGAAAAGTTCATCAATGAGAAAATTAATATTATCAAATCTTTTTTTCATGCTGATGATTTAACGCCACCTAGTAAAAACAGTATATCTAATTTTTCGATTACAAACCCATCCAATTTGTGGATAATCTTCCTATTAAAACAAAGGAATATGGGCTCTTATGAACTTCTCATTCAAATATGTGAAGTAATTGAATTTTTCTTGGAAAAAGACCCAGAATATTTAACATTAAAACTTTTACAATCGGATGGAAGAATCAACAAGAAGGCTTTCAGAAATGACTTTTTTGAAGTGTGGTTAAATTACTGGCTCTATCAACAAAAAATTAAAGTTGACCTTAAAAAATGTTATCGAAATGATACAAATCCTTATAGTGAAGGTTTTGATTCTGCTTTTATCACTGATGAAAATAAATATATCGTTGAATGCTTGAAACTGCAGTCATGGAATGAAGAGGTTTGGGAACTTTCATATCAAATGATTAGAAATGTTTATATCTGGCAAGAGAAACTAAGTCGCACTTCGCAACCTTTTTTTGATTCATTTACAATTTTAGCAGAACCCAATGCCATCATTCACGATGGTGGTGTCGAACTAAGAAAACATCTTAAACAGTTTATTAAAAACAAGGAAGAATTATATATTTCATCTTCACAAAGTTTCTCTAAAATTTTCATTTTTAAAAATGACAACTCCAATGATATTGCAATCGAAAAATCAATAAAAAATAAAAATAGAGTCAAGCTTGTCACCAAATTTGTCGGATATGAGGCTAAAGATGTTAAGGGAAACATCTTAATTGATTTTGACCCTAAATCGGTTGAGGAAAAAGTTTTTTTTAATATCAGTGCTGAGTCCAAGCTAATTAGATCCCCTAAAAAGTTTGAAGAACATTTAATAAAAAAGGTAAAAAAGAAAATAGCTCAGCACAGGGATAGACTAAATCATCAAAAACTAATTATTGCAATAGAACTCGAAACTTTTAATGGGTTGACGGCATTTCCAATAAAAACTATAGAAAATTTCGAAAATCTTAAAAAGCTAACTAGTAATAAAATTTCAATACTTGTATTCTTTAAGAATTCTCAAGGGGAAAACCTCGAAATAAAAAGCCAGCATTTTCACCTCAAAGGAGATGAAATTTCCAATTTATTCTATTAATTACTCCTCTCCCCCACAAAATGGTCGCTCTTATTTTTAAACAGCACGTTAAAACTGGTTAAACTACCGTAAATGCGGGTAATGTATTGTTGTAGATCTATTTTTTCTTGGTCATCCAAGTTCTTGCTACTGTTGATTTTTTGCTCCATGACACGGATGCGGTCCCGCACCATTACTATCTTGTGAAAAAAAGTGTCAATGGGCATTTCCTTGTTCTGCGTAGCATCCCCAGGGTCCAAAATGAGTTTTCCACCTTTCCATTTATCTGCAATGGCCACTTTTTCATGGGTGTCGCTCCACTTTTCCAAAATCTTGACCAAGGAACGCTCAACCTCAAAAAAGCTTACAGTGTCCACTTCGTCTTCCACCGCTTCAATGGTTTCAAATTCGGAATCGAGGTCAATGGTTTCCAGTCCATTTTCCAAAAAAGTAACCCAATAATGCTTTGAGGATACGTTGGTCACTACCCCTTTTCCATATTCGGGGTGATCTATACGGGAGCCGATGCCTAGTAGTTTCATTTATTATAATTAATGTCATTTCGAAGAAGCTTTGCGACTGAGAAATCTAGATTTTTTCACTTATGTTCGAAATGACTGTTTCAAAACCCAAAAATAAATCAACAATTAAAAATAACGAAAACCAAACCTCTTTCTTTTTTACGCACCAAATCGCTATTTTTGAGGTTTGCTATGATTTATGATCAATTATGAAGAACATATTGAGGTTAGGGGCGCCAGAGTCCATAATCTTAAAAATATAGATGTTACCATACCCCGCGAAAAGTTGGTTGTAATCACCGGACTTTCGGGTAGCGGAAAATCTTCTTTAGCCTTCGACACCATTTATGCCGAAGGACAACGCCGGTACATAGAAACTTTCTCAGCCTACGCTCGGCAATTCTTGGGCGGACTGGAACGTCCCGACGTAGATAAAATTGATGGCCTCTCCCCAGTCATCGCCATAGAACAAAAAACCACTTCAAAATCTCCGCGCTCTACCGTTGGAACCATTACCGAAGTGTATGATTTTTTGCGTCTGCTTTTTGCCCGGGCCGGGGATGCCTACAGCTACAACACCGGGGAGAAAATGGTGAGCTACAGTGATGAGCAAATCAAAGATCTGATCATTGAATCGTATCTAGACAAAAAAATCAATGTGCTGGCCCCGGTGGTCAAGTCCAGAAAGGGGCATTATCGCGAATTGTTCGAGCAAATTGGCAAGCAAGGCTTTGTGAAAGTTCGTGTGGATGGCGAAATTTTGGATATCACCAAAGGCATGAAGGTGGACCGGTACAAGACCCATGACATTGAGATTGTCATTGACCGCCTAAAAGTTGGTGACACGGAAGATTTTCACAAACGACTCAGTGAAACCATCAACACGGCCATGTACAGTGGCGAAAATGTGCTTATGGTCTTGGAAGAGGGCGAAAGTGTCCCACGCTATTTTAGTAGGGACCTAATGTGTCCTTCATCGGGCATCTCCTACCCCACTCCAGAACCCAACACCTTCTCCTTCAATTCGCCGAAAGGCATGTGCCCCGCCTGCAGCGGATTAGGTCATGTTCACGAAGTGAACGAAAACAAAATCATCCCTAATAAAAAATTATCAATCAAGGCCGGAGGGCTGGCACCCTTGGGTGAGTACAAGAAATCATGGGCGTTCAAACAACTGGAGACCATTGCCCAGCGGTACGGTTTTGAATTGTCCGACCCTATTGAAAAAATTCCTGATGAGGCCATGGACATCATTTTAAATGGTGGAAAAGAAAGTTTTGAGGTCGATTCCAAAACATTGGGGGTAAAACGGCAGTACAAAATCGACTACGAGGGCATTTCCAATTTTATAAAGACCCAGTTTGAAGAAGCCAACTCCACTTCCATAAAACGGTGGGCGAAGGATTATATGGACAAGGTGAAATGTCCAGAATGTGAAGGTGCCCGTTTGCGTAAGGAATCGCTCTATTTTAAAATTGGCGAAAAGAACATTGCCGAACTCGCCCACATGGACATAGCCGAGCTGGCCCAGTTTTTTGAACAGTTGGACAACTCCCTTGAGGGCAACCAAAAAATTATAGCAGAAGAAATCATTAAGGAAATCAGGACCCGTATCCAATTCTTGTTGGATGTGGGTTTGGACTACCTTTCCCTGAACCGAGGTTCCAAATCGCTATCAGGTGGAGAGGCACAACGTATCCGATTGGCCACACAGATTGGGTCCCAATTGGTGGGGGTACTCTACATCTTGGACGAGCCCAGCATCGGTCTGCACCAAAGGGACAATGAACGTCTGATTCACTCTTTGGAATCCCTTCGGGATATTGGAAATTCTGTGATTGTGGTGGAACATGACCGAGATATGATCGAGAGTGCGGACCATGTTATTGACATTGGCCCAAAAGCAGGAAAACATGGCGGGGAAATCATTTCCGAAGGAACACCGCAAGAATTAAAGGACCATCATACACTCACAGCCCAATACATTACCGGGGAATTGGAGATTCCGGTACCTGCAGAGCGACGAAAAGGTACAGGGAAAAAAATCGTACTCTCCGGTTGTACGGGTAACAATCTTAAAAATGTTACCGCTGAATTCCCTTTGGGAAAATTGATTGGTGTTACGGGCGTTTCAGGAAGTGGCAAATCCACCTTGGTCAACGAAACCCTTTATCCTATCATGAACGCCCATTATTTCAACGGGGTGAAAAAACCGATGCCCTACAAAAAAATTACGGGGCTGCAACATATTGACAAGGTCATCGACATTAACCAATCACCTATTGGAAGGACACCACGCTCCAATCCGGCTACGTATACTGGGGTTTTCAGTGAGATTCGGGCTTTATTTGCAAAGACTACCGAAGCTTCAATACGGGGATACAAACCCGGGCGGTTCAGTTTTAATGTGGCCGGAGGCCGATGCGAAACCTGTCAGGGTGGCGGATTAAAGGTGATAGAAATGAACTTTTTGCCCGATGTGTATGTGGAATGTGAGACCTGCAACGGCAAACGTTTTAACCGCGAAACCTTGGAGATTCGGTATAAAGGAAAATCCATTGCCGATGTATTGGAGATGACCATCAATGAAGCGGTGGACTTTTTTGAGAACATTCCCAAAATACATCGTAAGTTAAAGACAATAAAAGATGTAGGACTCGGTTATATATCATTGGGGCAACAGTCCACTACCCTTTCCGGCGGAGAAGCGCAACGGGTGAAGTTGGCCACTGAACTATCCAAACGCGACACCGGGAACACATTTTATATCCTCGACGAACCTACAACCGGACTACATTTTGAAGACATCCGTGTGCTCATGGAGGTTTTGAACCAACTTGTAGATAAAGGAAATACCATTTTGGTGATTGAACACAATATGGATGTCATTAAAATGATGGACCACATCATAGACATAGGTTACGAGGGTGGTCGTGGTGGTGGGATGGTCATTGCAACCGGCACACCAGAAGAAATTGCCAAGGACAACAAAAGCTATACGGCAAAGTTTTTGAAGAAGGAATTGGAAAGTAATAAGCAAAAAATAGCAAAAGCCGTTTAAATAAAAAGATATTCAAATGCGAAAAGAACAGCACACCAAAGGCTGGAACGAGATAAAGACCAATGACTCATGGGCCATTTTTAAAATTATGGGTGAATTTGTCTACGGTTTTGAAAAAATGAGTGCCATTGGCCCCTGTGTCTCAATATTTGGCTCTGCCAGGGTCAGGGAGGGTCAACCCTATTATGATTTAGCCGTAAAAGTGGCCCAAAGAGTAGCCGAAGCGGGGTATGGAATCATCACAGGAGGTGGGCCTGGTATTATGGAAGCTGGTAACAAAGGAGCACATTCAGCGGGAGGTACTTCTGTGGGCTTAAACATTGATTTGCCCTTTGAACAACACGATAACCCCTATATTGATGATGACAAGAGCTTGGATTTTGATTATTTCTTTGTTCGAAAAGTCATGTTCGTAAAATATTCCCAAGGCTTTGTAGTTATGCCCGGTGGATTTGGAACCTTGGATGAGTTCTTTGAAGCACTCACCCTGATACAAACCCACAAAATACACACGTTCCCCATAATCTTGGTAGGTTCCGAATTTTGGAAAGGTCTAATGGATTGGATTAAAGACACCATGCTCGCAGCAGGCAATGTAAGCCCTAGGGACCTTGACCTTATCAAATTGGTGGACACAGAGGACGAAGTAGTGGAAATCTTGGATTCCTTCTACAAAGAACGCGACCTCAGTCCAAATTTCTAAATCATACCCTATTGATTACCCGTTGCACTCCATTTAGATTGTTCCTAATCCTTTTTGCATTTTGCTCCCAGTTGTGGGCACAACACCGCAATGAGGTAACGGCCCTATTGGATGGAGATGCCCACGACATTAAAATTACCCAAAAGTTCACCTATGTAAACGAATCTACCGAAGGGCTTTCCGTGTTGTATTTCAACGATTGGAACCATGCCTACTCCAACAAGAATACCGCATTGGCCAAACGTTTTGGGGAAGAGTTCAATCGTAGTCTTCATTTGGCAAAGGACCGGGAAAGAGGATTTACCGATATCAAGAGTGTGGTTGCCAACGATTACGCTGGGTTGGATTGGAAACGTTTAGGAAACAGGGATATCATATCTGTCACCTTAAATGAAATACTCCAACCCAATGATTCCATTGAGTTGTTCTTTACATATACCATTCAGCTTCCAGATGCTAAATTCACCTCCTATGGTTATTCGCCCGGTTTTGGCTACAACCTAAAGAACTGGTATCTGACCCCAGCGGTTTATAGGGGTGAATGGAAATTGTATGACAACATCAATTTGGATGACCTCTACACAGGCATCACAGAAAGTGTCATCAACTTCACCTATCCAGAAAAACTACATCTGGTGTCCAATTTTGGCGAATCTAGCAGTACAAAATTCCCTGGTGGACAATATGCCAAGCTTATTGGAAGGAACAGAAAGAGTTGCGAGATCATTCTAACAACAACCGACCGATTTACCAAGCACAAATTTGAAAATCTTACGGTAACCAGTGATTTGGAATCCAATAAATATGATGACGTATATCAGGGCATCTCAATCAACAAAATAATACACTATTTGCATGAGCACCTAGGTGAATATCCTCATGACAACCTGCTGGTCAGTGAATTTGATTACAGCCGTTCTCCTCTATACGGAGTAAATCAGCTTCCTTCATTCATAAGGCCGTATGAAGAGCAGTTCCAGTTTGAAATGAAATTCTTAAAAACGGCCATCCGCAATTATTTGCAAGAAACACTCTTCCTTAACCCTCGAACAGAGCGTTGGGTAAATGATGCCATCACGTACTATCTCATGATAAAATATGTGGAAGAGTACTATCCGAATCAAAAATTGGCTGGGAAACTTTCCAAAATCTGGGGTTTCAGAGGGTTTCATTTGGCCCAAATGGGCTTCAATGAACAATATACCATGCTAAGTATGCTTTCGGCAAGAAAGAATATAGACCAGGCATTGACCACACGCAATGACTCCTTGATAAAGTTCAACGAGAAAATTGCAAACGGGTACAAGGCCGGGTTGGGTATGTCCTATCTATCAGAATATCTCGGGGAGAGAAAAATTGATAGCAGCATCACCACATTCTACAAAGAATTTCATTTGGAGTCAAAAGTGACCGCAGATGATTTTAGAAAAACTATAGAAAAGTTTTCAAACAAAGACATTGACTGGTTTTTTGATGAGTATGTTGCCACTGACAAAAAAATCGACTTTAAAATCAAAAGTATACAAAAGACAGAGGATTCCATCTCTTTGATCATTAAAAACAAGAGGGGTACAAATGTTCCCATTTCGTTGTTTGGCCTTCAGAATGATTCTGTGATTTCCAAATACTGGTTTACGGATATTGACACTACTAAGTTGGTGACCATTCCTCGAAACGGAGAAGATCGCATGGTACTCAACTACGATCAAAAAATTCCAGAATTCAATCAACGGGACAACTGGAAAACCCTCAATGGTTTTTTCTCCAGTAACAAAAAATTAAAATTCCAGTTTTTTAAGGACACAGAGGACCCGTATTACAATCAAATCTTTTACGTGCCCATTGCCAACTTTAACCTTTATGATGGTATCACCCCAGGAATGCGCATTTATAACAAGACCTTTTTGGAGCGGCCCTTCCAATACGACATCGCCCCAACTTACTCGTTTTTGGAGCGTACCATGGTGGGCAAGGCAGGATTTCGTTATCGGAAATATCACAAAAAAACAGGTCTTTATGTGTCGGAGTATTCCATTTCAGGTTCTACCTCCCACTTTCAGGAAAATTCGCGCTTTTCCACACTTACTCCTGCAATAAGTTTTGGATGGAGACCCAATGATCTTATATCCAATCGCAGACAAACTTTACTTTTTCGGTACAGAAATGTGTTCAGAAGTATTGATGAGAATATTGCCGATGAGATTGATACTGATCCTGATTATGGCGTTATGAATGTCCGTTTCATAGATAGGGACAACAACATTTTAAACTATAACTCATGGTTCTTGGATGCGCAGCATTCCAACAATTTTACAAAACTTTCCTTTGAATATGAGTATCGGAAGTTGTTTCAAAGCAACAGACAGTTAAATTTTAGACTTTTTGCAGGGAAGTTTTTACGAAATAACACGGAGTCTGACTTTTTTAGTTTTGCGCTGGACAGACCAACCGATTACATGTTTGACCTTGCATATTTAGGCAGATCTGAGAGTTCTGGACTATATAGCCAACAAATCATTATTGCCGAAGGTGGGTTCAAATCCAAGTTGGAGAACCCTTTTGCCAATGATTGGATCGTGACCACAAATGCCAGCACAAACATCTGGAGATGGGTTGAGGCCTATGGTGATCTTGGGTTTATTCGAAGTAAAGGACAAGATGCCCGCTTTGTTTATGATTCAGGTATTCGATTGAATTTAGTGACGGATTATTTTGAACTCTATTTCCCAGTTTACTCAAATAGAGGTTGGGAAATTGCCCAAGATGACTACGGGCAACGAATACGTTTTGTGGTTACCATAAGCCCTAGAACACTTATAGGCCTATTCACCCGAAAGTGGTTTTAATATTATAATATCCGCAACAAAACCACTGTTAAGCACATCTATTTTACAGTATTCTCTTTTAATAGTCTCTGTTTTTATTAAATTGATATTTTATTAACAAGGTTTGATATTGATAAATTGAATGTATTTTAGTAATTTCGCAGAAATACACTAAAGCCTACATGAAACCTGACCCAAGTACGAGCAACGATATTTCCTTTGCAGATTTTCAATCACAGATTCTTCAAGATTACGAGACTGCGGTTATAAGCCGGGAATGCAGCTTATTGGGAAGGCGTGAGGTACTATCAGGAAAAGCTAAATTTGGGATTTTTGGAGATGGAAAAGAACTTCCACAATTGGCGATGGCTCGGGCTTTTCAGGATGGAGATTTTAGAAGCGGCTATTATCGTGACCAAACTTTTATGATGGCCCTTGGCTATCTAAGCCCAAAGGAATTCTTCCATGGCCTATATGCCACTACTGATTTGGAAAAAGAACCGATGAGCGCTGGAAGGCAAATGGGAGGACATTTCGTGACCCACAGCCTTAACGAAGATGGTTCTTGGAAAGACCTTACCCAACAAAAAAACAGTAGCGCCGATATTTCCTGTACTGCCGGGCAAATGCCCAGATTGGTCGGGTTGGCCCAAGCGTCAAAAATATACAGAAATGTAAAGGAAATAGACCAAACCAATTTCTCAAAGAATGGCAATGAGGTGGCTTGGGGTACCATAGGAAACGCAAGTACAAGCGAAGGACACTTTTTTGAGGCGCTTAACGCCGCTGGTGTTATGCAAATACCTATGGTCATCTGCATTTGGGACGATGAGTATGGAATTTCGGTTCCGTCTGAGTATCACACCACCAAAGGAAACATCTCCGATGCATTAAAGGGATTTCAACGAACGGAGGATAAGGACGGATTTGAAATCTTAAAGATCAAGGGATGGGATTACACGGGACTTATCCATGCTTTTGAGAATGCCGCTGATATGGCAAGGGAAAGTCATGTCCCCGTTTTGATTCATGTGACCGAACTGACCCAGCCCCAAGGACATTCCACATCCGGTTCGCATGAGCGGTACAAATCGCCCGAACGTTTGGAATGGGAACGGGAGAACGACTGTAATAAAAGGTTTCGGGAATGGATTCTTGAAAACGGCATCAGTACGGAAGAGGAACTTAAAAAATTGGAGCGTGAAATCAAGCATAAAGTGCGCTCTGCAAAAAAAGAGGCTTGGAGCGAGTTTTTAAAACCTCACTTGCAGGCTAAAAAGGAGCTTGTACATTTACTGGAAAGTGTTGCTGGTCAAAGTCCAAATCGTTCGTTTATCACAAAAATAAAGAACGATCTCATTGCTATTGAAGAACCCTTGAAAAAGGATTTGGCCTCCAAATCCAGAAGTGGGCTGCGCTATCTTTTGGGCGAATCAAGTCCAGAGAAAAAACAACTTCAAGAGTGGGTAAACACATTTTTAGCTACTACACAGCCAAAATATAGCTCGCATCTCTATAGCGAATTGCCCAACAAGGCCACGAAAATTGATTTGGTTGCGCCAACGTATGAGGACACAAACGAAGAGGTGGACGGCAGAATCATTCTCCGCGATAATTTTGATGCCCTATTCTCAAAGTATCCAGAAGCCTTGGTTTTTGGGGAAGATACAGGAAACATTGGAGATGTGAACCAGGGGTTGGAAGGGCTACAAAAAAAATACGGCGATATGCGGGTTTCCGACACTGGAATCCGGGAAACCACGATTATTGGTCAAGGTATTGGGCTTTCCCTGAGAGGTTTACGTCCAATTGCTGAAATTCAATATTTGGATTATATCCTCTATGCCATTCAAACATTGAGTGATGATTTAGCATCGCTGATGTATCGCACCGTGGGCAAACAAAAGGCGCCACTCATTGTCCGAACACGAGGGCACCGTTTAGAAGGGATTTGGCACTCAGGGTCACCAATGTCTGGATTGATAAGCTTATTAAGGGGAATGTATATTTTGACCCCTAGAAATATGACACAAGCTGCTGGTTTTTACAATACCTTAATGAAAAGTGATGAGCCCGCCTTGGTTATTGAAAGTCTAAACGGATATCGACTCAAAGAAAAGAAACCCACCAATTTGGGCGAATTCTGCACTCCCATAGGTAAGGTGGAAACCCTAAAAATGGGGGCTGACATAACCCTGCTGTCCTATGGGTCAACTTTGAGAATCGTTGAAAAAGTTGCACAAGACCTATTGGAAGTGGGAATAGATGCTGAGGTAATTGACGCACAATCTTTGTTGCCATTCGATTTGGACCACGATGTTGTTAAAAGTTTAAAAAAGACAAACCGACTTTTAATAGTGGATGAAGATGTTCCTGGTGGATGTTCGGCCTATTTATTACAGGAAATCCTTGAAAACCAAAAAGGGTATAGATATCTGGACAGTGCTCCAAAAACCCTCACGGCAAAAGCGCATAGACCGGCCTATGCTTCGGATGGGGACTATTTCTCCAAACCCAATGCTGAGGATATTTTTGAAAAAGCATATGAAATCATGCATGAGGCCGACCCAAATTCCTATCCCAAGCTCAGGTAGTTGAATTTCAACGAAAATATCAATTGAGAACCATATTTCATCAATTATTTTTATCAGCATTACGACAGAATTCATACTTTCACGTGAATTAAAAATTCCCCATAATGAAAAATAATGCTTTGGTTCACTTGGGATTGGCCATTTTGAGAATAGTGCCCTCTGTTTTTATGATCACCCATGGATACCCAAAACTCTTGAACTTAATCAATGGCAACACAGAATTTGCCAATCCATTTGGAATCGGTCAGGCACCTAGCCTATTTTTAACCGTTATTGCCGAGTTTCTATGCCCAGTTCTGATGATCATCGGGTTTAAAACGCGATGGGCCGCTATACCGACAGCATTTACCATGTTCGTTGCTGCCTTCGTAATTCACGGAGCAGACCCATTCGGTACCAAGGAAATGGCGCTGCTTTATTTTACCGTTTTTTTGGTGGTCTTTTTGTTGGGCCCTGGCAAATACAGCGTGGACAAAAAGTAGCCTTAGATTATTTCGGTGAGTAATTCTTTGAGAAGTTCTGATTGTGCCATGTTATTGGCACCCACACCTTTACTTTTCAAATCCAGCGCTCTCAAACTTGAAATGATTCCACTGACACGTTTCATGGGATAGTTTCTCGCCGCTACAGTGTACTCTTTTACAAAATAGGGGTTAACCCCCAATACCTTGGCCACATTACCCGGGGAATGGTCTTTTAACCCATGATATTGCAATAACTGCGTAAAGAAAGTGTTCAGTAAGGTTACCGTTACCACAAACGGGTTGTCCTTAGGGTTTTGGGCAAAATAATCGATGATTCGGGAAGCTTTGCCCACATTCCGTTCACCAATAGCCTTCTTGAGCTCGAAATTATTGAAGTCCTTACTGATGCCAATGTGCTGTTCTATCAATTCTGGAGTGATTTCAGTGGTAGGCGGAACCACCAAGGCTAATTTGTTGAGTTCATTGTTGATTTTGCTCAAATCTGTTCCCAAAAACTCCACAAGCATTACACAAGCCTTAGGTGAAATCTTGTAATTTTTGCCGCTCAACGTTTTACGAATCCATTCTGCGACCTGATTTTCATACAGTTTTTTGCTCTCAAAAAGCTCTCCATTCTTTTGAACGGCCTTGTATAACTTCTTGCGTTTGTCAAGTTTTTTGTACTTATAACAAATGACCAGAACTGTAGTTGGTTGAGGATGTTCCACATATGCCGTTAGGTTCTCAATGGTTCGGGAAAGGTCTTGGGCCTCTTTAACAATGACCACCTGATGCTCGGCCATCATGGGAAACCGTTTTGCGTTGGAAATCACCTCATCCACAGAAGTATCACGGCCATAAAGCACCATTTGGTTGAAGCCTTTTTCATCCTCGGAAAGCACGTTATCAGAAATATATTGACAGATTTTATCAATATAATACGGTTCCTCCCCCATTAAAAAGTAAATTGGTTTTGGATTTCCCGAATCAATTGCCGCTACTATTTCCTTTACCTTGTCCATTCCGAAAAAAAAATCATCAATTTTGTCCAATGCAACCGTTGAACTTTCCTGCGTATTCATTTCGAATCAAAAATAGCCAAAATAGGCACTACATTTTTGACGGCATCCGTAAAAAATTTGTTTTGCTACAACCCGAAGAATGGGTGCGCCAGCATGTGGTCCATTTTCTGGTCTTCACTAAAAATTATCCCAAGAGCCTCATTAATGTGGAAAAGCAATTGCTTGTGAACAGAATGAAAAAGCGATATGACATTGTGGTTTTCAATCCTGATGGCTCTATTTTTCTTTTGGTGGAATGCAAGGCTCCAGAAATTAAAATTGACCAATCCACATTTGACCAGATAGCGCGCTATAATTACGAATTACAATCCAACTATTTAATGGTGTCCAACGGACTGGAACATTACTACTGCCAAATGGACCATGAAAATGAAAAATACACGTTTTTGAAGGATATTCCTGATTTTAGCCGTTAATTTGCCCTCGTTTTGAAAATTGCCGTAGTCATACTAAACTGGAACGGGGAATCCTTGCTCAAACAGTTCCTTCCCTCGGTCATGGCCCACTCTACCGGGGCAAATATCTACGTGGTGGACAATGCCAGTTCGGATGGTTCCGTTGCTTTCTTAAAAAAGGAGTATCCAGAGATTGGGATTGTGCAAAATTCAGAAAATGGAGGTTTTGCCAAAGGGTACAATGATGGCCTAAAACATATTCAAGCAGATATTTTCTGTCTTCTTAATTCTGATGTAGAAGTTACACCAAATTGGCTGGAACCCATTCGCAAAGCATTCAGTAGTTTTCCAGAAGCTGCCATCATCCAACCCAAAATATTAGACCTAAAAAACAAAGACTATTTTGAATACGCCGGTGCTGCTGGCGGTTTTATCGACATGCTCGGCTATCCCTTCTGTAGGGGGAGAATTTTCCAAGCTTTGGAAAAGGATAAAGGTCAGTATGATGACATTACAGAAATTTTCTGGGCCACTGGTGCCTGCATGTTCATAAAAAGTGAGGTTTTCAACTCTCTTGACGGATTTGATGAGGACTATTTTGCCCATCAGGAAGAAGTGGATTTATGTTGGCGTGCAAAAAACGCGGGGCATAAAGTCCTTTATGTGGGGAAAAGCCATGTATTTCATTTGGGCGGCTCAACCTTGAGCAACATGAACCCCAAGAAGACCTTCCTTAACTTCAGGAACTCACTCTATTCCATTACTAAAAACTTACCAAGAAAAAAAGCGTTTCCCATTATCGCCATGCGACTATTACTGGACGGTATAGCTGCGCTTCGATTTGTATTTCAGTTGAAGTTTGAACATTGTTGGGCCATTCTCCGTGCACATATCAGTTTTTATGGTAACTTTAGAACACTTTACAAGAAGCGGGAAAAAGCTAATTTTTTATTAAAGTACTATACTACGACATCCATAGTCTGGTCGCATTTCGTAAATCAAGTAAAGAATTTTAACATTTTAGTAAAAGATTAACTATAGCGAAATATGGACATTTTGCTTTTTATCTAATTTTGGCTAACAAATTTTAACATTGATATATCTAACAATCCTTAAATTATACATTGAACTATGAAAAAAGTTTTTCTAGGAACATTGGCTATGGCCGTCTTATTATCATCATGCGTATCCCAAAAAAAATACGCCGAGCTTGAAGCCAAACACAAAGAAACCCAAGATTTATTGAACTCTGCCACCGTTAAACTTAACGACTGCTTGGAAGAAAAAGCTACAGCAAGTTCAAGATTGAAAACTCTCGAAGATCAAAACGCATTTTTGAAAGCGAACAACCAAGAACTCATCAACAACATGGGTAACTTGACAACGCTTACCACCAAAGGTGCAGAAAACCTTGAAAAATCTTTGGAGAGCCTTAAAGAAAAAGACCTTACCATCAGAAAATTGCAAGATGCGGTTACCCGAAGAGATTCTGTAAACCTTTCTTTGGTACAAAGTCTAAAAGGTGTATTGGGCAACTTGGATGATGAGGATATTGAAATCAGCGTTGAGAAAGGCGTGGTATTCGTTTCCATCTCTGATAAATTGTTGTTTAGAAGTGGTAGCTATAACGTAACCAGTGCAGCCAAAGAGGTATTGGGCAAAGTGGCCAAAGTAGTGAACAACAAGCCTGATTTTGAATTTATGGTTGAAGGTCACACAGACAATGTACCATATCGTAGCGGTGTCCTTTTGGACAACTGGGACTTGAGCGCGAAAAGAGCAACATCTGTGGTCAGAATCCTTCAAAACGATTTTGGCGTAGATCCAGCTAGAATGACAGCTGCAGGACGTAGCTACTACGTACCATTGGTTAGCAACGATACTTCTGCTGATAGAGCCAAAAACAGAAGAACCCGAATTGTAGTACTTCCAAAAATCGATCAGTTCTATAGCATGATTGAAGAAGGCATGAAAGACCCTGCCATCAACGGAGGTCAATAAGACCAGATAATTTATATTGAAAAGCGGCCCGTGAGGCCGCTTTTTTTATGCTAAAATATTTCAAGGCTACCTTTCCCTTCACGTATCACCCCGGGAATGCTTTCAGAAAGGTCAATCACTGTGGAAGCTACATTGTCCCCATACCCCCCATCAATCACCACATCAACCAAGTTCTGCCACTTCTCAAAAATAAGTTCGGGGTCTGTGGTATATTCCAAAATATCATCTTCATCATGGATAGAGGTAGAAACAATGGGATTGCCCAACTCCATAACCAAAGCCCTAGCGATATTGTTATCGGGAATCCGTATCCCAACCGTTTTCTTTTTTTTAAAATCTTTAGGTAGATTGTTGTTCCCAGGTAAAATGAAGGTGTATGGCCCTGGCAGGACACGTTTTAAAATTTTAAATGTGGAGGAATCTATTTGCCGCACATAATCCGAGAGGTTGCTCAGGTCAGCACAAACAAAGGACCAATTGGCCTTTTCCAGCTTCACCCCCTTAATCCGTGCTATTCGCTGTAACGCCTTGGAATTGGTAATGTCACATCCCAACCCATAGACCGTATCCGTAGGATATATGACAAGTCCGCCCTTCCGAAGCACATGGCCAATCTTTTCAATTTGCCTCGGATTTGGATTTTCTTCATAAAGTTTTACGAATTCTGCCATGTCGTTTACGAATATCATACAAAGTAAGAAAGAATGTGGTCATGTTGCATGATTAAGGTCAAGAGAAAATGTTAAAAACAGCTTTATGAGCCAACCTTTTATCATAGAGCAACTCCATAGTAATGCAGTATACATCAATTGAAAATGGGTATTCATGCATTTACCCCCATACACTCAACCGAAAATAAACAGTTTTGTACACAATCCTTATCAAAAATAAAATGAGACGCATCGACCTTATAAAATCCATACTTGTAGTTCTATTGATTCCAATAGTCCTGAATTGCAGTCTTCAAAAAAAACAAAGAAATAAATTAGAATCCGGAGAAGCCATTGTGAAGCATCTGGACAGCCTATTCGGTGTATTATCCAACACAAATAGTAACACCAAAGATTTCCAGGAAACTATTGTTTCTGTTAACGAAAACATCAGACAGGCCATTGAACACAACATAACCAGTCCACGGATAGTAAGCGAAATCAATTCATATTATTCTAAGGGAAAGCATGACTTTTCTTTTGCGCAAAGTGCGGACAAGGGCTTTACAGTGTTCTCCTGGAATACGCGAAAATTAGACTATCCAATAAAAAGTATTGGTTTCTATGTAAGTGAGAACAGAACCATACCTACTTCCCTTTTTGGAAAACCTTTACGATATGACCAAATAGAAATCATTGAAAACAGATCTGGAATACACACATACATCCTTGGCGGGCTTGCAAACCCATCAAATCACCCGAACCAATACCAGTTAAGCGCATATAGGGTTCTAAAAGACGGCATTGAGGAAGCTAAGGTTTTTCCAAGCGGTGAGAGTGCGGTTATGGTTCGGTGTTCAGAAAAAGACTCAACAACATGTTTGGGCAACGTGCCTGCAAAATCCCTTTACAAAGCCATTGCACAAGAATCATTGGCTTATACTAATGGTGAATATGTCCTAAATTGATTATTCTACAAGTATTGATTCCTGCTCCATTACAGGGGTGGTATAAATCCCAATATCATCTATTACCACAATGCCCAGTGAATCTTTATCGAACATCAAACTAATGGTTTTAAGCTTACTAAGGTCTAGTTTTTCATTCTTTGCCATAAATGTTGAAATAGGCACAAAACAGCTTTTCAATTGAACTTCCCAGTCGCTACCAATCATATCTTTATCCAAGAACTTGAATTTCGTGAACTTACTTCTAATGGGTACGGGTAGAACATTAGTACTGCCCAAATCTATTGAGGCCTTGTTGCCCAAGCTATCTTTTAGGAGGATGCTGAAATTAAATCCAGGATTTGAAACATCTTTTTCCTTTTCTTCTAAATCCAGTTCTGAAATATCCCCAACTCCAACAGACAAAGCCAGTGTATCCATACCACTGAAATTTTTCAAAGTATCGGGTATGTGGATATGATATTGGGGCAACGAATCTTTTCCTGCTTGTTTTAGATACTTCCACCCCAAAACCAAGGCATTATTTTGCTGTTCGCCATCATCACGGGACTTTAGTTCCTCTTCCCGCCATATCTTAAAATTCTCCGCAGTAATTTGAAGACCATGTTTTCCTGAAGTTATATCGATGTCATCCTCAAAATCTAATAGTATTTTCTTGGAAGCATCCGCATATTGACTTAAATAGGTATCATTGGGCAACCAATTTTTGACGCCATCCACGCTTTTAAATACGTTTCTATACACCTTTTTGCCCTTTAAAACAGCCTCCACAAAAGCACTGACATACACCTTTGCCATCTGACGCTGCTCCTCTCCAGACACTAACGGTTGGAGATTCAACAACCATTTCATCGGTGCTCCAAAATCTGAACGCCCCCATGTGGAATTGAACTGTCCGTGATTGGCATGGTTCATATACACTCCAGCCTTAAAGCCATCAAAATCATCCGAAAATTTTAGCCGATGATAAGGCCGCATACCCCAAAAACTTACTTCATCCGAATCATAAGCACCTTGCAGAGACAAATAATTAATGTTTTTTAGTGTGATTTCCCGGTCATACCGATAGTCTGTTGGTGCAATGGAAATGACCCCTTTAATTCCGAATCCAAAATTGAAGGTTTCTTGGGCATTATCGGGAAATCGCTCCAATTCATTAAACGCCGCTGCAATAGAAACAGCTTCCCCTCCTCTGGAATGGCCCACCAAAACAATATTGCCCATATCCACTTTTCCTGCCAAATCAGCATGGTCTCCGTTATTCCATTTTTGCCATTGTTCCAAATGCTTCAACAAAAGCCACGCCCTTGCTGGCATTTCTTTCCCCCTGAAATCTCCGGACCAATGGGCATTGATGAAATTTTCATCAACAGAAACCGCAATGGAACCTCTGCTGGCCAATAATTCTCCAAGATAGGCGTAGCCTGCATCGGAAAAATCAATCATACTATGATTGCCGTGAACCATAAGCACAAGCGGAAATCGACCATCCCCCTTTGGCATATACACTCGCCCATTCAATGGGAAGTTTTCCACCCCAAAACCCCAGAATTTTTCGCGCCACTTTTTCTTTTTGCCCTTCCATTCGGGTAAAATTCGAGATGCATCAACTGTGGGTGTTTTTATCTTTACAAGCTCGGCATATTCGGGTCGTTTTTCATCTGTTCCGCTGCCATAGGTAAAAGTCGCTATCTCAAATGAGCCTTTTTTTGAAGGGTCTTCCAACCCCATTTCCGAAAGCATGGTAATTTGCGGGCTTATTTCTGACCCTGTTCTCGCTTGAATGTATGGGTCACCTTCCAAACTGTTGAATCCATAAAAGCCCAATGCCACAATTAACAATGATACGATAACCAATATCCAACCCTTACTGTCCTTGTTTTTGATAACTTTATTCAATCCAAAAGTCAATAGTAAGCAACATACAAAACCCCATGCCGCCAAGACGTAATACATTGATGAAGGCCAACGAAAGGCATACGATTTTAAAATAACCAAAGCCAACAAACCGCTTAAGAAAGTTGTGAGAAAACCAATAGAAATCGTTTTGAACAAGGGTTTGGCCAAGGAGATGAGGAGCTTTAGGCCGACTAGGATAACAATTCCAATGATACTCCCCAGCACCATTCCCATTAATGGTGGAAATCCCAACTCAAAATGATATCCTGCAATTCCAAAAAGAAATACAACAAGTAAAATGGCGGCCAGAAAAATAGGATCGGAGAACAGTTTTTTCATAGGAGTTTGGTATGCTATTCAAAAAGTAATTGGTTTTGAATTTAAACATTTTTTTAGCCTCCTACTCCTTTAGCAAACTATTTTACATCATCCCTAATCCGAAGCAAGTTTGATTATGGTAATGAATTTAGAACCCAGCCAAAATTGGTTTATGTGTTATCAATGACCTCCAACTTGGCAAAACGGAGCAACAGTTTCTTCATTCCACCTTGCTCAAATTGAATTTCAGCCTTTTTGTCATTGCCCAAACCTTCAATCTTAAGCACCTTGCCCCTTCCGAACCGGGTGTGGTTCACCAAAACCCCCTCCGCTAAGTTTGAATCTACAACGTTGTTATTTGTAGTCGATGTGGAAAGCTCTGGTTTTAGCTTTCGTAACTTTCGCAATTGGTTCTCGTTGGGTCTATGGGTACTGGGTGGGGTTCCGCTTTTGGGTTTTATCTGCCGAAGTTTGCTTTTGTCTACCTCGCCAAAAATGTCGGCGTTTAACATAGATTTATAGCGGTAACCATCATTTAGGGGAGTCAGGTTTTCCACATATTGCTCATCAATTTCCTCTAAAAACCGGCTGGGTTCCGCATCAATCAACTTTCCCCATCGGTAGCGGTTTTGGGTATAGGTGAGGGTGGCCTGTTTTTCAGCCCGAGTTAAGGCCACGTAGAACAATCGGCGCTCTTCTTCCAATTCGCTGCGTGTGTTCATGCTCATGGCAGATGGAAACAAATCTTCTTCCATCCCAACCACAAATACGTAGGGAAACTCCAATCCTTTGGCTAAGTGGATGGTCATCAAAGCGACGCGATCATCATCCCCGACCTCTTTGTCCATATCCGTTGCCAAAGCCACATCTTCCAAGAACTCGGTCAAGCTGCCGGTGGCATCAGCCAACTCTTTTTGCCCCTCTACAAAATCCTTGATCCCGTTCAAGAGTTCCTCAATGTTCTCCATTCGGGCAATACCTTCTGGGGTTCCATCTTTTTTGAACTCCAACAACAATCCCGTTTTTTTGGAAACATGCTCTGCAAGCGTAAAAGCATCCGAACCTTCATTCATGATTTGGAAACTCTTGATCATAGTCACGAAATCCCCCAGTTTGCGCTTGGTGCCTGCATTGATATTCAGGTTGAGCTTGTCCAAATGTTCCATCACTTCAAAAATGGACCGCCCATAATGATTTGCAGCTACAACAAGTCGGTCTATGGTGGTTTGACCAATACCTCGTGCCGGAAAATTGATGACCCGTTTTAACGCCTCTTCATCCTTTGGGTTGACGATCAAACGTAAATAGGCCAATACATCCTTGATTTCCTTACGCTGATAAAAAGAAAGTCCTCCATAAATTCGATATGGAATGTCCCGCTTTCTTAGCGCATCCTCAATGGATCGCGATTGTGAGTTGGTTCGGTACAACACGGCAAAATCCCCATTTTGAAGCTGTTCCTGCATTTTCATTTCAAAAATGGAACCTGCCACGTACCTTCCTTCCTCGGCATCGGTGGGACTTCTGTGGATTTTTATCTTGTGGCCCTCACCATTGGAGGTCCAAACGACTTTCTCCAACTGATCACGGTTTTTGGCGATGATGGAATTGGCCGCGTTGACAATATTTTTGGTGGATCGGTAATTTTGTTCCAATCGGTATACGGCCACGTCGTCATAATCCCGTTGAAAGTTGAGAATGTTGCTGATGTTCGCCCCACGGAAGGAATAAATACTTTGGGCATCATCCCCCACCACACAGATATTTTGGTAGCGGTCCGACAATGCTTTTACAATCAAATACTGCGAGTGGTTGGTATCTTGGTACTCATCCACCAAAATATACCGGAACCTATCTTGATATTTCATCAAAACCTCTGGAAAACGGGTCAACAGCTCGTTGGTGCGTAGCAAAAGGTCATCAAAATCCATTGCACCCGCTTTAAAGCAACGATCTACATAATTCTTGTAAATCTCTCCCATTCTGGGTCTTTTGGCCATGGCATCCGCTTCCACCAATTCAGGATTTTGAAAATAAGCCTTTACAGTAATTAAGCTGTTTTTATAGGATGAAATTCGGTTTTGAATCTGCTTGTATTTATAAATATCCTTGTCCAACCCCATCTCTTTAATGATGGCTGCAATCAACCGCTGGGAATCCTGAGTGTCATAAATGGTAAAGTTGCTTGGGAATCCCAACTTATCGCCATCATACCGCAACAATTTGGCAAAAACAGAGTGAAACGTACCCATCCAAAGGTTTTTGGCTTCAGAATCCCCAACAATGGAGGCAATCCGCTTTTTCATTTCGCGTGCAGCTTTGTTGGTAAAGGTCAAGGCCAAAATATTGAAGGAATCCACCCCTTGGTTCATCAAGTGGGCAATCCGATAGGTCAACACCCGGGTCTTCCCGGAACCGGCACCTGCAATCACCATCAATGGCCCATCCTTGTGCAATACAGGGGCCCGTTGCGCATCGTTCAATTCATCCAAAAAAGTACTCAAAGGCTCGGATTTTTAAAAAGTAAACGTGAAATTAGCCAATAATGCCCTTATGCTAAAATCTAGCTTTCAATAGTTATAAACACGGAGGTGTTTTGATTTGAATTGAATATATTTAAGGCCATAACCCTTTTTATTGATGAAATACAACGGTTTCCCTATCTGGATTTGTGCGCTTTTCAGCCTTTTCGCATTGTCCCAAGAAAAAAAAGCAGGGCCAATCCTGGAAAATTATGGTGCTGTATTCACCGTTGAGAACCCCGATTACAAAACCAATGTTAACGAGGAATTTAAAGTGGTTTTTGATGTGGCGACCGGTCCAGAATCCCATGAAGAAATCAATAAACGAATAGAGACCGCTGCTCGATTTTTGAATATGCATGCCCAAAATGGGGTACCAGCTTCTCAACTAAAAGCAGCTTTGATCATACATGGGTCAGCTACGACCAACATCATGAACAATGAAGCGCACCAAAAACGGTTTGGCGTTCCCAATCCCAATGCAGAAATGTTGCAAAACCTTATGGATAATGGAGTTGAAATCATCCTTTGCGGCCAATCCTCCAATTCTCGAAATGTTCCAAAAGAGACCCTTATTCCGGGTGAAAAAATTGCACTATCGGCCATGACGGCATTAATTCAATTACAAAATGACGGTTACCGTCTTATTAAACTATAACTCACTCACCATTATGAAGAAAATTTTAGCCTTTACACTATTAATTTCAAGTGTAACCCTCCACGCCCAAGATTTAGGAAAAGACATTGCAGCCGTTGAATCCAAAGTAGTTGAATGGCGTCGCGACATCCACCAACATCCTGAACTCAGCAATCGCGAATTCAAAACCGCTGAAAAAATTGCAAACCACCTAAAATCCTTAGGCATTGAAGTTCAAACTGGAGTGGCCCACACCGGAGTGGTCGGGCTTTTAAAAGGAGACAAACCCGGAAAAGTAGTTGGCCTACGTGCCGATATTGATGCGCTTCCCGTGACTGAACGTAATGATTTGCCATTCAAGTCAAACGTAACTTCTGAGTTTTTGGGAAAAGAAGTTGGCGTAATGCACGCTTGTGGTCATGATACGCACACTGCCATTTTAATGGGCGTGGCCGAAGTGCTATCCAAACATAAAGACAAAATAAAAGGAACGGTCAAATTCATTTTCCAACCTGCCGAGGAAGGGCCACCTCCAGGTGAAGAAGGAGGTGCCAAATTAATGGTGAAGGAAGGCGTATTGACCAATCCCGATGTGGATGCCATTTTTGGTCTGCACATCAATTCGCAAACACCAATCAACACCATCAAATACAAACCAGGAGGAGCTTTGGCATCCGCCCAACGCTTTGTAATCAATGTGAAGGGAAAGCAAACCCACGGTTCCCAACCTTGGGCCGGTGTGGACCCTATCTTGATTAGTTCAAAAATCATTGATGGTCTTCAGACTATTATAAGCCGAGAAACTGAGCTGACCAATGAAGCTGCTGTGATTTCCGTGGGAAAGATTACCAGCGGGGTTCGCTTTAACATCATTCCAGAAAGTGCTGAACTCATTGGCACCATCCGAACTTTGGATTATGACATGCAGAAAAAATTGAACAATCGAATGCTAGAAATGGTTCCTGCCATTGCCAAAGCCTACGGAGGGGATGCTGATATTGAAATCACTACCTCCACCGCCATTACATTCAACGATTTGGATTTAACCGCCAAAATGGTCCCTAGCTTGGAAAAAGCGGCTGGCAAGGAGAATGTTTCTATACACAAAGCGGTAACCGGAGCTGAAGATTTTAGCTATTTCCAAGAAAAAGTACCCGGTCTCTTTTTTATTCTGGGAGGAATGACCCCTGGAACAACAGAATCGTTTCCGCATCATACGCCAGATTTTAAAATTGATGACAGTGGGCTGCTGTTGGGTGTAAAAGCCATGACACAGCTTACTTTGGATTATTTGAACATGTAACAATGGAATCCCTATTGGATTTTTTAGACGACATTCCTTGGTGGGGGTGGATATTGGTTTTCCTATTATTGGTAGCCATCCGGGATATCTTTTTCCAAAAGGCACACACCATAAGTCATAATTTTCCCATTGTGGGGCATCTTCGCTACTGGTTGGAGAGCATCGGACCGGAAATGCGGCAATATTTTGTAGCCAACAACCGAGAGGAACTTCCTTTCAATCGTATTGAACGCAGTTGGATCTATGCCTCGGCCAAAAAGGAAAACAATTACGAAGGATTTGGCACAGACCGGGATATTTATGCGCATCAGCATGTTTTTGTGAAAAATGCAATGATTGCCTATCAACTTCCTGAAGGCCACCCCAATACCAAAGACCCTTGCTTTTTGCCTTGCGCCAAGGTAATTGGAGGGTACAACAAGCGTAAAAAACCATATCGTCCCGCTTCCATCATCAATGTGTCGGCCATGAGCTTCGGTTCTTTATCGGCTGCTGCCGTGGAGTCTCTCAACAAAGGTGTTGAAAAGTGTGGGGCCTACCATAACACGGGTGAAGGCGGTCTTTCCCCCTATCACAAAAAAGGAGGAGATGTTATCTTTCATTTTGGCACCGGATATTTTGGAGTCCGTACTCGGGATGGAAATTTCTCCATGGAGAAAATGAAAATCCTAGTAGATGAAAATCCTTGCATCAAAGCTGTGGAAATAAAACTATCCCAAGGGGCCAAACCCGGAAAAGGTGGGGTTCTGCCCGGAGCCAAAATCACACATGAACTTGCAGAAATAAGAGGGGTTGAGGTTGGGAAAGATGTCATCTCCCCTCCTACCCACAAGGCTTTCAGCAACATTCCTGAACTTTTGGAACTTATAGAGAACATTGCGGAAGAAACCGGACTGCCTGTTGGCATCAAAGGAGCGGTTGGAAAATTGGAACAATGGGAAGAACTCGCCAATTTGATGAAAAAGTCAGGAAAAGGGCCTGATTTTATCACCATTGACGGCGGTGAAGGTGGTACCGGAGCGGCCCCTCCCAGCTTTGCTGACCATGTCTCGCTGCCTTGGACATACGGATTTACCTCGGTCTATAAAATTTTTAAGGATATGGGATTAACAGACCGCATTGTTTTCATAGGAAGTGGAAAATTAGGATTCCCGGCCAAAGCGGCGATGGCTTTTGCCATGGGTGCGGACTGCATTAATGTGGCCCGTGAAGCCATGATGAGCATTGGGTGCATTCAGGCGCAGGTATGCCATACCAACCGGTGTCCCTCTGGAGTGGCCACACAGAGTAAATGGTTGCAAAAAGGCATCAACGTCCCATTAAAATCAGACCGATTGGCGCAATATTTCAAAACTTTTCGCAAAGAGTTCATGGAAATCACACATGCAGCTGGTTACGAACATCCCTGTCAATTTAAGATGAATGACATCCAAGTAAATGTTGATGATGATTATCTTAGCAGCGGCTTGGAGGCGGTTTATGGATACCAAAAGGACGAGGTAACCTTTTCTTCCATGCAGGAACTTTATGATTGTTCCTATTTGGGAGGTAAGCCCAATTAAAAAAAAACATTATACTTTAGCTCCAAATTTGAATCATCAAATACAACTACTTATGAAAAAACTGTTACTCCCCATAGTTTTGCTTTTTGTTGCTACTTCGGCTTTTGCCCAAAGAAAGAGCGACCTTATTGCAGAAATTGATGACCTAAAGTCAAAAATTTCTGAGGTTGAACAGGAATTGGCCAAGGCCAAACGTGAAATATCGTCGAGTAATGCCAAGGCCGAAACTTTAGAGGTTGAGAACGCTGGGCTACGTGATGCCAACGCCACGTTGCTGGGCAATCTGAGTAACTTCTCGGAACTTTCCAAGCAGAATTCCAACAATGTGAACAAGGCCATGGAAGCCTTGGCTCGTAAGGAAAAACAGCTGAGCGGCATCAACGATATGATTTCCGCAAATGATTCCACAGCCATTGTTTCTTTAACCCGAATTAAGCAAACCTTGGGCGAAAATGCCAATGTAAGTGTCGCCGAAGGCACCATTGTAATCTCAAGCAGCCTGAGTAATCTTTTTGGTTCGGATACGTCCTCGGAACTGACCGAAACAGGAAAAGCTTGGTTGGCCAACGTTTCCAAAGTCATCAAATCAAATCCCAATTTTAAGACCGAAGTGGAAGGGTTGAACATAACAGGGGAATTTGGCCCTACGTTTGACCAAGTCTCCGCTGTTTCCAAGGAATTGGTGGGCACTTTGGGAGTTTCCAGTGAAAAAATAGTGATTACGGCGAAGGACGGCAACTTTAAGGAGGGGGTAAATATTAAATTACAGCCTGACTACAAAGGATTTTATGCCAAGGCAAAGGAAAGTGCCAAGGCAGCCCGATAAGATTGTAGGTCAAAATACTTTTTGCAGTTTTGGTTCGTTCTTGTTGTGTAAAATCAACAAAAACCAAACTATCCTATGAGTGGAGATGATATCCTTCAACTTTTTGCGTATTTAATGCCCGCCGTTGTTACCGGTGTGGTCGCCTTTTATTTTTTTAGACTGCATACCCGTAACGAAGACGGTCGAAGACGATTCCTTTTGCACAAAGATGCCCAAGCGGACACCCTTCCTGTTCGACTGCAAGCTTATGAGCGAATGACGCTTTTCCTAGAGCGTATTGCCATCAACAGCCTTGTGGTTCGTGTGGGACCCAAAGGAAAAAACAAAAGGGATTACGAAAATCTTCTGATCAATCAGGTTGAAACGGAGTTCGAACACAATCTTTCCCAACAGATTTATATGTCCGAGGAGTGTTGGAACATCATCAAAGCGGCCAAAAATGCCACTATTCAGATTATTCGTTCAGCTGGTATGAGCGAAACGGATTCCGCGGATAAGCTTCGGGAAGATATCCTCAACCAGACCATGGAGAAACAATCGCCTTCCAATACGGCCTTGGCTTTCGTGAAAAAAGAAGTGAGCGAACTTTGGGATTAGTGCCTATTCCTGGTGTTCTGGGTCTATTGGACTGGTTTCATCATTCTTGTTCTTGGCATAGAGATATCCCCTTTTCCACCACAAGGTCATTCGCTCCTTATTGAATACCAAAGAATTGGTGGTCAGAACCGTAGGTGTGTAGTAGAAATTGATGATGGCATCTTTTTGATTGGCCACCAACTTTCCTATCCTGATATTCTGGTTCTCAATCCGGTCCAACATAAAACTAAAAATAGTGGTAATTAAGTCGAATGGATTTTTAGCCGACATACGGTTTAAATGACTTACCTCGGTGTGCAATACCACCACGTCTACCTCAGTGGCACCTCGATTAAGAGCTTCTTCGATAGGGACTAAAGTACCAAGTCCGCCATCGGCATATTCGCAACCATTCTTTTTGGCCAAACTCATAAAAGGGGTGTAATTGGATGAAATCCAAATCCAATCGCAGAATTCATCATAGGTACATTCGTGAATGGATTTGTATTCTACTTGATTTAAAGAAAGATTGGATACGGTTACCACCACATCCATATCAGTTTTTTTGAGTTCATTGAATTCCTCCACGGTTATGGATTCACGAATGAGTTTTCTAAGGTTTTCACTTTCCCCGAACGTCTTTTTTCCACGGATAAAATTCTTTACCACCTTCCAATGGTTAATGGCGATAATTTCCACCCCGTGCTTTTTCTTGATCAAAAAAGGGCAATTGTTGAAAATACTGTCTTGGTCCACCGAGGAGTAGATTTCCTTGATTTT
Organism: Allomuricauda sp. ANG21; assembly: GCF_040705235.1. Taxonomy (NCBI): domain Bacteria; kingdom Pseudomonadati; phylum Bacteroidota; class Flavobacteriia; order Flavobacteriales; family Flavobacteriaceae; genus Allomuricauda; species Allomuricauda sp. ANG21. The sequence goes on from NZ_JBFCVT010000011.1 coordinate 697,992, forward strand.
GTCAAGCTTATTAAGGGCCAGATGTGAAATTAAAAGACTGCCGGTGGAGGTGCCCACAAAAATATCGTATTTGTGCCGTGCTTCTTGAATTAAAAACTGGGCAACACCGCCTGCAAAAGCGCCCTTGCTCCCACCGCCTGAAATAACCAATGCCCTCATTTGCCCAAAGTTTTGTCCAAATATTGTTGTTCTTCCTGATTCAGCAAAGGATAAAGAGCTTTTAATCGGGCCATGCTATCCTCATTTTTTAAAAACTCCTTTAAAATTTGTCGGGACGATTTTTTAAAATGCCAAACGTGGTGACTGCAAGCTTCCACTAAATTCTTTAAGGAAACGTCATCAAATCCACCAATGCCTTTTAGATATTGAAAGGCCAATAGGCGCACCTCAAAATGAAATTCTGAGCTTGTATAGTTGCTAAGTTCTTCAAAATATTTGGGCTTTAACTCAGAATTGTATTCGGGGGTCACCAAGGCCAAGGTCAGCCAAAGCAACCGAATATTTTTATTGGGGAACCCGATAATACCGTTGGTCTTGTTCAAGTATTTCTTTCGGCTTTCCGGAAAATCAGTCCAAAGCTTATACAAGGCCGATTCTAGGGTGATATAACTTTTGTCGTCAAGTAACTCCTCAAAATTCAGTTGGATTTCCTGTGGAATTTTGTCCACGGACAGCGCTAGGGATTGCCGAACCTTCAGGTTTTCCGTACCAAGCATTTTGGAAATGGTCTGAGTTGAGAGGTGGGTTCCATAATCCAAAATAAGATGATGTTTCAACTCTTCAGAATGAAGGGTGTTCCATTTTTCTTGTAAAATGGACTCAGCGGATGCCAAATCATCACCAATCTGGTTTTGCAGCTCAAAATAGGTTTTAATGGATGGACTTTTCTCTATCAAAAAGGTTTCCACTTTCTCAAAAGGAAATTCCGATTCTTGAAGCCAGGTTTCCTCAAAATCGGAAAGCTTCATCCCCGAAGCTTTTTCCATTTCCCACATAAAATCGGGTATAGTTACATTTTCATAGGCATACTTGTCCAGATAATTTTTGATGCCCTGCTTAAAATTGGAATCCCCTACTCTTTCTTTTAGCATCACCAAGGCCCACGCTCCTTTTTCGTAAAAGGTAAGACTCCCTGCGTTGGAATTGGTAAGGGCCTCCCCATTGCCCTCACCTGAGAAATTAGCCAAGGCTTGAGCGGTTTCCAACAAATGCCAGTAGTAATATTCGTCACCAAAAATGTTCTTTTCTGCCAAATAGGCGTAGAAGGTCGCAAAACCTTCGTGCAACCAATGGTGGGCTCCGCTCTGTTCCGTCACCAAATTGCCAAACCACTGATGCGCCAACTCATGCGCATTGACGTTTACATAGTTCTTATCCTTGAAAGCGATGGAATCCACTACCAATGTATTGGAAAAAATAGTTGCTCCCGTATTTTCCATACCCGCATATAAAAAATCCTGAACGGGAATCTGTTTGTAGTTCTGCCAAGGATAAGGAACCCCGATTTCTTGTTCCAAAAAGTCAAAAATATGCTGGGAGTATCGATATGTGGACTCAACTTTTAAGCTGTCCTTGGGTTCGTAATAGAGTTCAATGGGTACACCAGATGTGGAATGCACAGTCTCTTTTTCAAAATTGCCAATGGCAAACGCCACGAGATAGCTGCTCATTGGCTTTTGTATGTCAAAACTCCATTTGGTCTTACCACTCATTGTTTGCTTTTCAAACAATCTGCCATTTGAGACTACGGAGTAGCCATCATTAAAAACAATAGTTAAATCAAATTCCACCTTTTCCATCATGTCATCAAAACTGGGCAACCAGTGACTGGTATATTTGCCTTGGCCTTGGGTCCAGATTTGTTCGTTTCCCACAACAGTATCGTCCCAACCTAAAAAATATACCGTTTGTTTGGGTTGAGTAGTATAGGTCAATTCAAGTTGGTGCTCTTCTCCTTTTCTAAATTTATTTTGAATGATGAGGCTCTTGTTGGTATTCGTATAAGATGTTGATTCTCCATCAAGTTCAACCTTGGAAAAGGTCATATTGTGAGCATCCAAAAAAATGGAATCAACATCTTTGAGCACATCAAACGCATAGGTGACAGTTCCTTTTATTTTCTTTTCCTGTGGAATGGGCTCAACAAAAACCTTTGCATGGGTAAAATCCACCTTATCCTGAACTTGGGCGGAGAGCAACTGTGTGAGAAGGAAAAAAATAAGAAATGGGGTTCGCTTCATATCGACATACTATCAAAAGTCCTTCCAAATTACATATTTTAGTTCGATGAATCCCAATTTTCTACAAACTCCTATCCCCTATTTAAAAGGTGTTGGCCCCAACCGGGCAGACATACTCAAGGCTGAGCTAGGGATTGAAACCTACCGGGACCTGCTTCATCTGTTTCCCAATCGGTATTTGGATAAGACCCAGTATTACAAAATAGCACAATTGCAGCCCAGCGGTGCTGATGTGCAGGTAGTGGGGAAAATCATTCATCTAAAAACCGTGGAACAAAAACGGGGGAAACGCCTTGTGGCGACTTTTGTGGATGAAATGGGACAAATGGAGCTGGTTTGGTTCCGTGGGCACAAATGGATCCGGGAAAACCTAAAAATCAATGAACCTTATGTGGTCTTTGGGCGGGTTTCAAAATATGGGAGCATCTTTTCCATGCCCCATCCTGAAATGGAATTGCTTTCCGAACATCAAAAAGGAGTAAAAGTGGCCATGCAGCCCATTTATCCCTCTACAGAAAAATTGAGTGCCAAGGGAATCACCAATCGCGTGGTAGGAAAGATGATGCAGCAACTCTTTTTGGAGTCCAAGGGACGGTTTTTGGAATCGTTGCCTAAAACTATCTTGGAGGAATTACGGTTGATTTCCAAAAGTGAAGCGCTTTTCAACATCCATTTTCCAAAGAATCAAGAATTGTTGGCGAAGGCACAGTTTAGACTGAAATTTGAGGAGTTGTTCTTTGTGCAGTTACAATTAATTTCCAAAAAACTGGTGCGAAAACAAAAAATAAAGGGCCTACCTTTTGAAGCTGTTGGGGAAAATTTTACTTCTTTCTTTGAAAACCACCTCCCTTTTGAACTGACCGATGCCCAAAAACGGGTCATCAAGGAAATTCGGGGAGACTTGGGTAGCAATGCGCAAATGAACCGCTTACTTCAGGGTGATGTAGGCTCCGGAAAGACCATTGTGGCCCTCATGTGCATGTTATTGGCCATGGACAACGGTTTTCAGGCCTGTTTGATGGCTCCTACAGAAATTTTAGCCGCCCAACATTACAACAGTCTGAAAGAATTGTTGGGTAAAATGGACGTGAAGATTGCTTTACTCACAGGTTCCACAAAAAAATCGGCACGCACACTACTTCATAATCAATTGGAAAATGGAAATCTGAATATTTTGGTGGGCACCCATGCCGTTTTGGAGGACAAAGTGCAATTCAAAAATCTAGGCTTGGCCATTGTGGATGAGCAACATCGGTTTGGGGTAGCGCAGCGTTCCAAATTGTGGCACAAAGGTAGCCCACCCCAAAGCTCGGATGGAGAGGATGGAGGGGCCATTCCGCCTCATATTCTAGTAATGACCGCCACGCCCATCCCCAGAACCTTGGCCATGAGTCTTTATGGGGATTTGGATGTTTCGGTGATTGATGAACTTCCTCCTGGGCGAAAACCAGTAAAGACCGTCCATCGGTATGATGCGAATCGCTTGAAAGTTTTTAGATTCATCAAAGATGAAATCAAAAAAGGGCGGCAGATTTATATCGTATACCCTTTGATTCAGGAATCTGAAGCCTTGGATTACAAAGACCTCATGGACGGCTATGAAAGCATTGCCCGTGAATTTCCCATGCCGGAGTATCAAATTTCCATTGTCCACGGTAAAATGAAACCTGCGGACAAGGATTATGAGATGGACCGTTTTGTAAAGGGAGAAACCCAAATCATGGTGGCGACTACCGTGATTGAGGTCGGAGTGAACGTCCCCAACGCCTCGGTAATGATTATTGAAAGTGCAGAGCGGTTCGGACTTTCCCAATTGCACCAGCTTCGGGGTCGTGTTGGTAGAGGAGCAGAGCAGAGTTTTTGTATTTTGATGACGGGACACAAACTCTCCGAAGATGCCAAAACCCGATTGCAGACCATGGTACAAACCAATGACGGCTTTGAAATCGCCGAAGTGGATTTAAAACTCCGCGGCCCTGGGGATTTAATGGGCACCCAGCAAAGCGGACTGTTAACGTTAAAGATTGCGGACATTGTAAAGGACAACCAAATCCTAAAAACCGCCCGCTATCATGCCATTCAATTGCTCAAGGAAGACCCAAGGCTGGAAAAAGAAGAGAATCGACCTGTCCGTATCGCCTATGCCAAAATGATGCAGAACAAGACCATTTGGAATTATATCAGCTAAAAAAACCCAGCTTTCGCTGGGCTTGTTCTTCTACGTTGTACTAGACTTCTAGTTAATATCTGTGCCTGCCTCCAATTTGGAAATATTGGCAACTATTACGTCCCTGTTCAATTGGTCGGGGGCTCTACCCTCGGCAACTTTTAAGTGCTTTAGGGCCGATTTGTAATCCCCTACCGCGGAATACCCTCTGGCCAATCCGTAATCTACGGGCCAAGTGCCCTTATGGTTTTTGGCGTTCCATTTAAAAACTTCTAGTGCCTGATCATGTTTCCCTTGAGCAATCAATTGTCTACCATAACCATGGATTTCAAATACCGTTCCCATGGGCATGGCCTCATCCATAACCGCTTTGGCCTCCGCGGTTTTGCCCTGTCTATCCAAAATTTGGGCCTTAAGGCTTAGGTTGTTAAAATTCTTCTGACTGAAAAACTGCCCTTCAATGGCAGCATTGGCCCAGCCCAACGCTTCATCAAGGTCGCCTCCATTGTTCAATGAAAAAGTCGCCGCCTGCTCCCAGGTCTGTCGGTTGAAGCCAGGTGTAGTTTGCAGTTGTTGTCGTATTTCAGCCAAGACATTGGCGGTTACATCGGTTTCAACAGTAAATGGAATCTGTTTTTTCTCCCATTTTAATGAGGCTACAGCAGAATTTGGGCCAACTTCATCAAAAGAAAAGGTTAGCAGTTCGGTATGCGGAATTTCGTTGGTCTTCACATCCACCCGAAGCGCATCTTCTGATGGATCGTAGAAATAACTGCCCCAAGCCTCATGGTTTTCAGAGAAAATAACCGTTGCGGTATTGTCCTCATTGACAACCATGTGCAACCCATATTTTCCGGCGGGAAGGGTCTTTCCACCAACGGTAAGGTCGTGGGTAGTTTTGAATACCGTGTTCTCATTAGCACCAGCTCTCCAAGGAGATTCGGTGGCCGTTCCAAATCCAAGGTTGTTCATGCCATAAGGAACCAAGGCTCCCCAAATTTCTCGATCATTTACACTAGGTCTGGAATACGTAATCGTAACATCTGTGTTACCGATTCGTTGGGATACGCTTGCCAATTGGCTTCCTTGTGGCAAAAAGTCCAATTGTGCGGTAGCTGTACTCGAAACAAAGAGTACTGCCGTGAAAATCGTAGCCGTGAGGGCTGAGTAAATTTTTTTCATCGTTCGTTGTTTGATTTTGTTAATGAATATGTTATTGCGTAGAATTTCCCTAAAGTATGGAGGTTGTCGCTCTAGCAACGTTACAGCAATGTTAAAAAATATGATACCATGTTAAAATATAACATATCCCGCTAAATTTCAATGCTTTACCTTATATTTTTGAAGGATGCATACACCACGAAGTGATATTTGAAATTGTGGAACGGACATTTGTTAGTATTCCATCAATTTGATGAAAGTGGTGGTTGAACATCGTAATTTTACAGACAATAAGAAGACAGGTTTTAATTCAAATTTTAACTTTGTTTGCTTACAAATTATTGAATCAGACGATGAGTAAAACACTATTTGACAAAGTATGGGATTCCCATGTGGTTCAACATATTGATAATGGTCCCGATGTGCTGTTTATTGACCGGCATCTGGTGCATGAAGTCACCAGTCCCGTGGCTTTCTTGGGATTGAAGAACAGAGGTATCAAAGTGCTATATCCTGAACGCACTTTTGCCACTGCCGATCACAATACTCCTACCCGAAATCAGCATTTGCCCGTTAAGGATCCCTTGTCCGCAAATCAATTGAAGGCTTTGGAAGAAAACGCCAACACCCACGGCATACCTTATTGGGGGCTTGGACATGAGAAAAATGGAATTGTGCATGTAATTGGTCCGGAAAACGGAATTACCGTTCCCGGTGCCACTATAGTTTGTGGGGATTCCCACACCTCTACTCACGGTGCTTTTGGTGCCATTGCCTTTGGAATTGGAACCAGCGAGGTTGAAATGGTGCTTTCCACCCAATGCATTATGCAGCCCAAACCCAAACGGATGCGTATCAATATCAATGGTACATTGAACAAGGCCGTTACTCCCAAAGATGTAGCATTGTTCATCATTTCCCAGTTGTCCACCTCTGGTGCTACCGGATATTTTGTGGAATATGCGGGTGATGTGTTCAAAAGCATGTCCATGGAAGGGCGAATGACCGTGTGTAACCTAAGTATAGAAATGGGTGCCCGTGGCGGCATGATCGCTCCGGATGAAACTACGTTCGACTACATAAAAGGACGTGAGTACACCCCAAAAGGCAGCGATTGGGACACCGCAATGGAGTACTGGAAAACCTTGTATTCTGATGACGATGCAGTTTTTGACAAAGAATTGACCTTTGAAGCAAGCGAAATAGAGCCGATGATCACTTTCGGAACAAACCCGGGAATGGGAATGGGCATCAGCAACACCATTCCATTGGCAGAAAGTATTGATGGTGCGGTTGCTACCTTCAAAAAATCCTTGGAATACATGGATTACAATGAGGGCGAGGCCATGGTAGGCAAACCTATCGATTTTGTGTTCTTGGGAAGTTGCACCAATGGTCGTATTGAAGATTTTAGAGCCTTTGCTTCCATTGTTAAGGGAAGAAAAAAGGCGGATAATGTTACGGCTTGGTTGGTTCCCGGTTCACATAAAGTGGAAGAATCCATCAAGAGCGAAGGTATTTTGGATATTTTGGAAGAAGCTGGTTTTGAACTTCGCGAACCCGGTTGTTCCGCCTGTTTGGCGATGAACGATGATAAGATTCCAGCAGGGAAATATGCAGTGAGTACCTCCAACCGAAACTTTGAAGGGCGGCAAGGGCCTGGTGCCCGTACGCTGTTGGCAAGTCCACTTGTGGCCGCTGCCGCTGCCGTAACCGGAAAGGTGACCGACCCGAGGGAACTCATGCAAGAAGAAGCATTTGCTTAACAATAAACAATTCACAATAAAACAATTAACAATAGAACGACAGAAAATTGATTATTGCTCATTGGTAATTGTTAATTGAAAAACTGATAATTGAAAATAGATGGCTTACGATAAATTCAATATACTAAAAAGCACTGCGGTGCCCATGCCCATTGAGAATGTGGATACCGACCAAATCATCCCAGCCCGATTCCTAAAAGCGACGGAGCGTAAAGGGTTTGGCGACAATCTTTTTCGCGATTGGCGATACAATTCCGATGGCACCCCAAAAGAACACTTTGTGTTGAACAACCCAATTTACAGTGGGAAAATTTTGGTAGGGGGCAAAAACTTTGGTTCTGGTTCTTCCAGAGAACACGCAGCATGGGCTGTTTACGATTATGGATTTCGATGTGTTGTCTCCAGTTTCTTTGCCGATATTTTCCGAGGGAACTGCTTGAACATTGGTGTTCTTCCGGTACAAGTGAGTCCAGCATTTTTGGACAAGATTTTCACGGCTATTGAAGCCGACCCAAATACCGAATTGGAAGTGAATCTACCTGAACAGAAAATCACCATTTTGGCAACTGGGGAAAGCGAATCCTTTGAAATCAACGGATACAAAAAACAGAACATGCTCAATGGTTTTGATGACATCGATTACCTATTGAACATCAAAAAAGACATTGAGGAGTTTGCTGAAAACACTCCTTTGTAAGCTAGGCCTGTAGAACACGGCATCAAAAAATGAAAGCACGCACCATTGAAATCATGGACACCACCCTACGGGATGGTGAGCAAACCTCTGGGGTTTCCTTCTCCGCTTCCGAAAAACTTACTTTGGCCAAACTGCTGTTGGAAGAGCTACGGGTGGACCGTATTGAAGTAGCGTCCGCACGAGTTTCCGAAGGGGAACTAAAAGCCGTACAGAACATCACAGAATGGGCTGCTTCCGAAGGATACCTTTCCAAAGTGGAGGTGTTGACTTTTGTAGATAATGGTGTTTCACTAAAGTGGATGCAAGAAGCAGGTGCGAAGGTTCAAAACCTTTTGACCAAAGGGTCTTTGAACCATTTGACCCATCAACTAAAAAAAACACCGGAGCAACATTTCAAGGATATTGAAAATGTAGTGGTCAAAGGTCAGGAATTGGGCATTGAGACCAACGTGTATCTGGAAGACTGGAGCAATGGAATGCGGAATTCCCCAGAATATGTTTTCCAGTTTTTGGATTTTTTGACCGCACTGCCTATCAAGCGTGTTTTATTGCCAGACACTCTTGGTGTTTTGACACACACCGAGACTGGAGAATTCCTTGGAAAAATCATTGAACGCTATCCGGATACACATTTCGATTTCCATGGGCATAACGACTATGACTTGAGCGTGGCGAATGTTATGGAAGCGGTTAAAGCGGGATGTCATGGTTTGCATCTTACCGTAAATGGTATGGGTGAACGTGCCGGCAACGCTCCATTGGCCAGTGTGGTTGCCGTAATCAACGATTTTTTACCGGAGATTACTATTGGCGTTAAGGAATCATCATTGTACAAAGTGAGTAAACTGGTGTCTGCTTTTACAGGTTTCACCATTCCTGACAACAAACCGATTGTTGGTGATAATGTGTTTACTCAAACTGCTGGAATACATGCAGATGGAGACAGTAAAAAGAATCTTTACTTTAATGATTTATTACCTGAAAGATTCGGACGGAAACGGAAATATGCCCTTGGAAAAACATCGGGAAAGGCCAATATCCAAAAGAACCTTCAGGAGCTTGGATTGACGTTGAATGATGACGAGCTTAAAAAGGTCACGGAGCGTATCATCGAACTGGGAGATAAAAAAGAACGGGTTACCAAAGATGACCTGCCTTACATCATTTCGGATGTGTTGGACAGCAATCTGCACCAACAAAAGGTGTTCGTGAAGTCTTATGTGCTAACGCATTCCAAGGGATTAAAGCCCTCCACTACCCTTTCCATTGAAATTGATGGAAAAACGTATGAGGAAAACGCCCAAGGAGATGGTCAATTTGATGCTTTCATCAACGCATTGAAAAAAGTTTACAAAAAAGAGAATCGCGAATTGCCCAAATTAGTGGATTATGCGGTGCGAATCCCTCCGGGGAGTAACTCCGACGCTCTTTGCGAGACCGTAATCACGTGGCAAACTAAAGAAAAGGATTTCACCACGCGCGGACTCGATTCAGACCAAACGGTATCCGCTATAAAGGCGACAGAAAAAATGCTCAACCTAGTATAACGAACGCAAGTTCAAGGAACAAGTTCAAACACAAGAGCAAGAAGAAAGAAAAAGAGCAAAGACAAAAGACAGATTACAATAACTTAATAGCCCGTAATCAAATAACACAATAACCACAGATAAATGAAATTGAACATAGCCCTTTTGGCCGGGGATGGAATCGGCCCCGAAGTTATAGATCAAGCTGTAAAAGTATCCGATGCCGTTGCTGCGAAATTCGGACATGAAATAACATGGGCCCCTGCTTTGACCGGTGCCGCTGCCATAGATGCCGTGGGAGAACCCTATCCCGACGAAACCCATGATGTCTGTGTAGCTGCTGATGCTGTGCTTTTTGGAGCTATCGGACACCCTCGTTTTGACAATGACCCGTCAGCAAAAGTTCGTCCCGAGCAAGGCTTACTGAAAATGCGTCAAAAGTTAGGGCTTTTTGCCAATGTGCGTCCCACCTTCACCTTTCCTTCCTTGATTGACAAATCACCTTTAAAAAAGGAGCGTATTGAAGGAACTGATTTGGTGTTCTTGCGCGAACTCACGGGAGGCATCTATTTTGGGAAACGAGGTCGTGAGGACAATGACAACACTGCCTACGACACTTGCACTTATACTCGTGCAGAAGTGGAGCGGTTAGCCCGTAAAGGCTTTGAAATGGCCCAGCAGCGCTCAAAAAAACTCTGTTGCGTAGACAAGGCGAACGTGCTGGAAACCTCTCGCCTATGGCGTGAAACCGTCCAAAAATTGGAAAAAGAATACACTGATGTGGAGGTTTCCTATGAGTTTGTGGATGCCGTGGCCATGCGCTTGGTGCAATGGCCCAACTCCTATGATGTGTTGATCACTGAAAACCTATTTGGGGATATTTTGACTGATGAGGCCTCGGTAATCTCGGGTTCCATGGGATTGATGCCATCAGCTTCATTGGGAGAAAAGACTTCTCTATTTGAACCCATCCACGGTTCTTACCCGCAAGCGGCCGGAAAAGATATTGCCAATCCGTTAGCTACAGTTTTGTCCGCAGCCATGATGTTTGAAACGGCTTTTGGACTGCAGGACGAAGCAGATGCCATTCGCACTGTTGTTAATAAGTCACTTGCGGAAGGTGTGGTCACCGAAGACCTTGCCGAGGGCGGTAAAGCATACAAAACCAGTGAAGTTGGGGATTGGTTGGCTAAAAATATTTAATCAATCCACTTAAAACCAAAAGAAAGCCAGAGCAATTTGCTCTGGCTTTTTTCTATTCATTAATTGAGATTTCTCGTCGTACCTGCGGTCCTCACTCGAAATGACAAAAATTACCTCTACGTCATTTCGAACGCATGTGAGAAATCTCAAACAGTAAGCTGGACAATCCATTGCAGGGGTACAGATTTCTCGTCGTCCCGTTGGCCGGGACTCTGTCGAAATGACACGGGAAGTCATCTTTGCAACAATTCGAGCCATTTGTGAAATTCCTGTCCCTGGTTAGGCATGGCATTTCAGAACCCCATCCTACTATATGATAATGAGATGCTGAAATAAATTCAGCATGACGAAAACCACCCGAAATGACAAAAGGAACCAACCCTATCATTTCGAACGCATGTGAGAAATCTCAAACAGTAAGCTGGACAATCCATTGCAGGGGTACAGATTTCTCGTCGTCCCGTTGGCCGGGACTCTGTCGAAATGACACGGGAAGTCATCTTTGCAACAATTCAAGCCATTTGTGAAATTCCTGTCCCTGGTTAGGCATGGCATTTCAGAACCCCATCCTACTATATGATTAATGAGATGCCGAAATAAATTCAGTATGACGAAAACCACCCGAAATGACAAAAGGAACCAACCCTATCATTTCGAACGCATGTGAGAAATCTCAAATAGTAAACTGAATAATACATTTTCATGATTGCAGATTTCTCGTCGCGCCTACAGCCCTCACTCGAAATGACAACAATTTGGTATTGCTAATTGTAAACTGTTCATTACATCTTGTAAAAGCTGTGCTTTTACAAGATGTAATCCGTGCTCAAGAAGTTACTCACCTTGGCTTCCATCAATTGCTCAATAGTATTGGTATTCAACTCATTGTCCTTAAACGCCACAAAGGTTCGGATAGAAAACGAACGAAGGGCATCGTGCACACTCAATGTAGATTGCGCAGAGTCTTTTCTACCCGTAAATGGATACACGTCCGGACCACGCTGGCATGAACTGTTCAAGTTAACCCGGCAGACCAAGTTAGCCAGGGAATCAATCAGTGGTGATAGCGTGTACACATCCTTTCCAAAAAGACTTACTTGCTGTCCGTAATTGGATTCAGCCATATCATTCAAAGGCTCCTCAATGTCTTTAAACGACAATACCGGAATCACTGGGCCAAATTGCTCTTCTTCATACACACGCATATCTTTGGTCACGGGATACAAAACGGCTGGCCAGATATAGTTGTCAAAATGCTTACCGCCTTTTTTATTTTTTATTTTGGCACCTTTGGTCTGGGCATCATCCAACAATTCTTGGATATAAGCGGGCTTGCCAGGTTCGGGAAGAGGAGTCAAGTTCACCCCTTTTTCCCACGGATTTCCAAATTTGAGCGAATCCACTTTTTCAGAGAAGCGCTTTAAAAACTCGTCCTTGATGTCCTCATGCACATACAACACCTTCAGAGCGGTACAACGTTGCCCATTAAACGAAAGTGTTCCAGAAATACATTCATTTATAGTAAGCTCTAAATCAGCATCTGGTAAAACAATCGCCGGGTTTTTTGCCTCCAATCCCAATACCAAACGCAGTCGGTTACTTTTAGGATGTTGCTCTTGCAGTGCATTAGCCGATTTACTATTCCCAATCAAAGCCAGAACATCCACCTTACCCGTTTTCATTATGGGAGCGGCCACCGCCCTACCTCGACCAAAAAGAATGTTCACTACTCCTTTTGGAAAACTACTTCTAAAAGCTTCCAAAAGCGGTGTAATCAACAACACGCCATGCTTAGCTGGCTTAAATATGGTGGTATTCCCCATAATAATAGCGGGAATCAACAAGGCAAAAGTCTCATTCAACGGGTAATTATAGGGCCCTAAACAAAGTACGACCCCCAAAGGACCCCTTCGGATGTGAGCGTATACCCCATCATGTTTTTGGAACTTGGCGGCATCCCGGTCCAACTGCTTGTAATCCTCAATGGTATCATAAATATACTCAACGGTACGATCAAACTCTTTATACGAATCCGGTTCAGACTTACCAATCTCCCACATGAGCAATTTCACCACTTCTTCCCGTTTTTGCTCCATACGTTTCACAAAAGCCTCCATACATTCAACACGGTCTTTCACTTTCATAGTCGGCCAAACCCCTTGTCCTTGGTCATAGGCACTCAAGGCAGCGTCCAAGGCTTCCAAGGCTTCGGGCTCACCCATATCGGGGATGCTTCCCAAAGTTGTGGGCGCATATTCCTCAGTAGATGAAATAGTGGAAATTACCGGAGTGGTCTCCCCTTCCCATTTTCTGAGTTCACCGTTTACCAAATAGGTTTTCTGATGTATTTCTTGGGTAATCTGAAGGGCTTCAGGTATTGCTGGCATGTGTTGTTGTTTTAATGTGTGTTATCCAAGTGAATCGTCGTTCACATAGTGCAAAGCTAACACAAAAACAGATGAAAACAGCCTCATTTACACTAGCTTAAAATCGCAAACGATTGAAAATTTGTTATAGCAATCACACTAGGTATTGGAACAGGTCCGGTTTGTTGTTTAGGTAATCCCCAAAAAAGTTATTGGCCTTCATGCGTTGGATCAAGGGTTCCAAATCAGCAGAGGACTTTAATTCTATTCCCACAACGGCAGGTGCATTCTCCCTGCTCGACTTTTTGGAATATTCAAAATGGGTGATGTCATCATCCGGACCCAAAATGTCCGCCACAAATTCCTTCAAGGCACCAGGGCGCTGTGGAAAACGGACAATAAAATAATGCTTTAGGTTTGCATACAATAAGGCCCGCTCCTTTATCTCAGCGGTACGGGTAATATCATTGTTACTTCCACTGATGATGCAAACGACGTTTTTCCCTTTGATTTCTTCGGCGTAATCGTCCAAAGCTGCAATGGTCAAGGCTCCCGCTGGTTCCACCACAATGGCATCTCTATTGTACAAATCCAATATGGTTTGACACACTTTCCCTTCGGGAACGGTAGATACTTGATAGAGGCGGTCTCGACAAATAGGGAATGTCAACTGCCCCACTTTTTGCACGGCCGCACCATCGATGAACTTATCAATATGCTGCAGTTCGACCAACTCCCCTTTCTCTATTGATTTTTTAAGTGAAGGCGCCCCTTCTGGTTCCACACCAATAATTTTGGTCTGCGGAGACAATGCCTGAAACGTTCCACATAATCCTGAAGCAAGTCCACCACCACCAACGGCAGCAAAAATATAATCAATGGGGTCGTTGGCTTGTTGCAAGACTTCCAATCCTACCGTAGCCTGCCCTTCAATGATCTTTTCATCGTCAAAAGGGTGCACAAACGTTTTACCTTCTTGCTTACAGAATGCTTGGGCGGCTTTGTTGGAATCATCAAACGTATCGCCCTGCAACACCACTTTCACCCATTCCCCGCCAAACATGTTGGTCTGATCAATTTTTTGTTTTGGAGTAACGACAGGCATGTAAATGGTCCCTTCAACCTGTAAATGACTGCAGGCAAAGGCGACACCTTGGGCGTGATTTCCTGCGCTGGCGCAGACCACTCCCCTTTTCAGCTCATCTTGGGTCAATGAACTGATTTTGTTATAAGCACCGCGAATTTTGTAGCTGCGGACGCGGTGTAAATCCTCCCGCTTGAGAAGGATATTGGCCCCATATTTTTTGGAATAACGGATACTTTGCTGCAAAGGCGTCTCGTCAGCTACCTGCCGAATCGTCTTCGCGGCCTGATAAATATCCGCTATTTGTGGAAAATAGGTCTCCACTGTTTTCATGGGGCCATTAGATTGGTTTTATCCGATAGGTTTCATGGCGGTCATGGAAGCACGCAAACGAGCTCCAACCACTTCCACATCATGTGTACGGATGGCCTTGTTAACGGCAATGAGCCTAACATTGTCCACGCCTGTATCTTTTCCTTCACCGAAGTGCTTACCAATGACATCGGTATCGATTTTCTTCATGAAATCGGTCAACAACGGCTTACACGCATGGTCAAACAAGTAACAACCATACTCAGCGGTATCGGAAATGACACGGTTCATCTCGAACAATTTCTTTCTGGCGATGGTGTTGGCAATCAACGGGGTTTCGTGAAGCGACTCATAGTACGCAGATTCGCCAATGATTCCGGATTCGGTCATGGTTTCATAGGCCAATTCAACCCCAGATTTCACAAAAGCGACCATCAATACGCCATTATCATAATACTCTTGCTCAGAAATGGATACATCGCCAGCAGGCGTCTTCTCAAAAGCAGTTTCTCCTGTAGCAGCTCGCCAATCCAATAGATTTTTATCGTCATTGGCCCAATCTTCCATCATAGTCTTGGAAAAATGGCCGCTCATGATATCATCCATATGCTTTTGGAACAACGGACGCATGATTTCTTTCAATTCTTCAGACAAATCAAAGGCTTTTATCTTGGCGGGGTTGGACAAACGGTCCATCATATTGGTGATACCCCCCTGTTTTAATCCTTCGGTGATGGTTTCCCAACCGTATTGAATCAATTTGGAGGCATAACCAGCATCTACACCCTTTTCAATCATTTTGTTGAAAGAAAGGATAGATCCCGTCTGCAACAAACCACAAAGAATGGTCTGCTCGCCCATCAAATCTGACTTTACTTCGGCCACAAAGGAAGATTCCAACACACCGGCTTTATCCCCGCCTGTTCCAGCAGCATAGGCCTTGGCTTGTTCCAAACCTTTGCCTTCTGGGTCATTTTCGGGGTGAACAGCAATCAAGGTAGGCACCCCGAAACCTCTTTTATACTCCTCACGCACCTCAGAACCTGGACTTTTTGGCGCCACCATAATCACGGTAAGGTCCTCACGAATCTGCATACCTTCTTCCACAATATTGAATCCGTGGGAGTAGGACAATGTAGCACCTTTCTTCATCAAGGGCATAACTGTGCTCACCACATTGGTGTGCTGCTTGTCTGGAGTAAGATTAATGACCAGGTCCGCAGTAGGAATCAATTCCTCGTAGGTTCCTACGGTGAAATTGTTTTCGCTGGCATTTTTAAAGGATTGTCTTTTCTCTTTTATGGCGGCTGCGCGCAGTGCATAAGAAATATCCAAACCAGAATCTCTCATGTTCAAACCTTGGTTCAAGCCTTGTGCGCCACAGCCCACAATTACAATTTTTTTGCCTTTTAAAGCGGTAACACCATCAGCAAATTCGCTGGGGTCCATAAACCTACATTTTCCCAATTGGGTCAATTGATCACGAAGTGATAGTGTGTTGAAGTAATTTGCCATTTTTTGTATGTGATTTTACTATTTATTGATTTTGAAATTCTGCTAAAATATTGGTGATGGGCATCGCATCTTTACTTACAGCGATTCTACCGGTACGAACAAATTGCATAATGCCATAGGGCTCAAGCGCCTCGTGCATTTCGTCAATCTCATGGCGACGGCCTGTTTTTGCCAAAACAAAGAATTCCCGGCTTACAGTGACAATCTGTGAATGGTGCTCTTTGATGATATTTTGGATTTGACGTTCATCAAACAGTAAATGGGAGGCAATTTTAAATAAGGCCGACTCTTGGTAAATGGTTTCATCATCCGTGTGGTAATAGGCTTTGATGACCTCAACTTGTTTTTCAATTTGATTGACAATCTTGATGGCCCAATCTTCAGTCGAGTAAATTACAATTGTGAATTTTGAAACATTCTCAATCTCTGATTTTGAAACATTTAAACTTTCTATATTAATGTGTCGCTTTAAGAATATTCCAGATATTCTATTCAGCAATCCCACATGATTTTCGGAGTAAACCGAAATGGTAAACCATTGTTTTTCCATGCTTTATTCTATTTTAATTGCAACTTTGTGCAAATCAAACCTTTATTTTAACCTGATGTCTGAAATGGAAGCTCCTGTTGGAACCATCGGGAATACATTGTCTTCTTTTTCCACCCGAACTTCCAAAAAATAAGGACCTTTGGAAGCCATCATTTCCTCCACAGCGTCCTTCAATTCTGAACGCTCCACTACCCTTTTGGATTTGATGTGGTAGCCTTCGGCTATCTTTACGAAATCAGGGTTGGTCATCACCGTTGAGGCGTAACGTCTCTCAAAGAAAAGCTCTTGCCATTGGCGTACCATTCCCAAATGGTCATTGTTCAACACCACAATTTTTACGGGAAGATTATGTTGGAAAATGACCCCAAGTTCCTGAATGGTCATTTGATATCCACCATCGCCGATTATGGCAACTACTTCACGGTCCATGGCGCCCATTTTGGCCCCGATGGCAGCTGGAAGTGCAAACCCCATCGTACCCAAACCACCAGAGGTGATATTACTTTTGGTCTGTTTGAACTTGGCATATCGACAAGCAATCATCTGATGTTGTCCCACATCGGTAACAACAACGGCTTTATGCCCTGAAGCTAAATTAATCTGTTCAATCACCTCGCCCATGGTAAGTCCCGGCTTTGTAGGATGGATATCTTTGTCGATTAAGGTGTCAAATTCAATCTGATACATTTTATCAAACTCGGCCACCCATTCCTTATGCTCATTTTTATTGACCATTGGGAGCAGCAAATCCAAAGTGCGCTTGGCATTCCCCAAAACGGCAACATCAACTTTTACATTTTTATTGACTTCAGCGGGGTCTATCTCAAAATGGATGACCTTGGCTTGTTTGGCATAGGTTGCCAAATTTCCAGTCACCCTGTCATCAAATCGCATACCGATGGCGATGAGCACATCGCATTCATTGGTAAGGACATTGGGGCCATAATTTCCATGCATGCCCACCATGCCTACGTTCAGCGGGTGGTCCGTATCCATGGCAGAGAGACCCAAAATGGTCCAAGCGGCAGGAATTCCTGCCTTTTCAACCAAGGCCTTAAGTTGTTCCTCAGCTTCACCCAAAATCACTCCTTGACCAAAAACGATGTAAGGTTTTTTGGCATTATTGATTAATTCGGCGGCCTTTTCAATAGCACTTAAATCCGGAGTCGGGGCTGGTTTATAGCTTCGAACGCCGGTACATTTTTCATATTCAAAATCCAACTCATCAAACTGGGCGTTTTTGGTGATATCCACCAAAACAGGGCCCGGCCTACCTGATTTTGCTATATAGAATGCCTTCGCCATGATTTCTGGAATCTCTTCGGCACGGGTAATCTGATAATTCCACTTTGTCACCGGGGTTGAAATTCCCACGATATCCGTTTCTTGGAAGGCATCAGAGCCCAGTAAATGCCGCGCTACCTGCCCTGTGATGCACACCATAGGGGTGGAATCTATTTGGGCATCCGCTAAACCTGTTACGAGATTCGTAGCGCCAGGGCCGGATGTAGCCATGGCCACTCCCACTCTACCGCTTACTCTTGCATACCCTTGTGCGGCATGGGTTGCCCCTTGCTCATGTCGGGTCAAAATATGCGTAAGCTTATCCTGAAATTTGTATAACTCATCATACACTGGCATGATGGCTCCTCCGGGGTATCCATAGATTAAATCGACCCCTTCCGCCAACAAACAGTGAATGATGGCCTCAGCACCGGTAATGCGAATCGAAGTGCTTTTTTTCTTGTCTTTCTTTTGTGCTTTCAATGTCTCCATACGTGTATATTTTCGGGAAATACACCCTTATTCCCAATGGGAATTTTATCTTTTAAATCATATCGGTAACACAGCCTTTGGATGCTGATGACACCATTTTTGCGTATTTGTATAGACTTCCTGATTTTATTTTCAACTCAGGTTGTTTCCACTCTTTTCTTCGTTGTTCCAGCTCTTCGTCTGAAATATTGATGTTAATGGTATTGTTCACGGCATCGATGGTAATCTCATCCCCATCCTTCACCAAGGCAATACCTCCACCCACTTGGGCTTCGGGGGATACGTGCCCCACTACAAAACCGTGGGAGCCCCCTGAAAAACGTCCGTCCGTAATCAAGGCGACGTCTTTCCCCAAACCAGCACCCATGATCGCGGATGTCGGTTTTAGCATCTCGGGCATACCGGGAGCGCCTTTAGGTCCTTCGTACCGAATGACCACCACATCCCCTTTCTTCACTTTTCCTGTGTGAATCCCTTCGTTAACAGCGGTTTCACTGTCAAAAACGCGGGCAGTTCCAGTGAATTCAAGTCCTTCTTTACCTGTGATTTTAGCTACGGCACCTTCGGTCGCCAAATTTCCATAAAGAATACGGATATGCCCTGTCTCTTTGATGGGCTGGTCTTTCTTTCGGATGATATCCTGACCTTCTGCCAAATCGGGAGCATCCAATAGGTTCTCGGCCAATGTTCTTCCTGTTACCGTCATACAGTCGCCATGCAACATATCTTCCTTCAACATATATTTTAGAACCGCAGGTACCCCACCCACTTTATGAAGGTCTTCCATGAGGTATTTTCCGCTGGGTTTTAAATCGGCCAATAACGGTGTGTTTTCGCTAATTCGGGTAATGTCTTCCAAAGTAAAATCCACCTCGCCAGCATGGGCAATGGCCATAAAGTGCAATACCGCATTGGTAGAACCTCCTAGAACCGTCACCAAACGGAATGCATTTTCCAAAGATTTTTTGGTCACAATGTCACGCGGTTTAATGTCCTCTCGCAACAAATGCAGCATCGCCTCACCTGCAGCTTCGCAGTCCGCCCCTTTTTTAGCATTTACGGCAGGAATGGAAGAATTAAACGGCAATGACATTCCCATTGCTTCAATAGCAGATGCCATGGTGTTGGCGGTATACATTCCCCCGCAAGCCCCAGCTCCGGGACAAGCCTTGTGAATCACTTCCTTAAATTCAGCCTCATCTATAGTTCCCGCTACGCGCTGCCCATAGGCTTCAAAAGCAGAAATAATGTCCAATTTTTGATCCTTATGACATCCTGGAGCAATGGTTCCACCGTATACCAAGATGGAGGGTCGGTTCAATCGCAATTGCGCCATTAAAGCGCCTGGCATGTTCTTATCGCACCCTACAACTGTGACCAAACCATCATAACTCATGGCTTGAACCACAGTTTCCATGGAATCTGCTATAATATCTCTGGACGGAAGCGAATACCGCATTCCTGGTGTACCGTTAGAGATACCGTCACTCACCCCAATGGTATTGAAAATAAGTCCGACCAAGTTGGAAGCCTCAGCTCCACGCTTGACATCAAGTGCCAGCTTGTTCAAATGCATGTTACAAGGGTTACCTTCATAACCTGTACTGGCAATTCCAATAAACGGTTTTTGTAAATCTTCATCTGTCAATCCCAACGCATGCAACATAGCTTGTGCAGCAGGCAACGTAGGGTCTTGGGTCACAGTTTTGCTAAACTTGTTCAATTCCATTGTAAAATTTTCATTCAAATACAGAATTCCGTTGAATTTAATCTGCTATTCAAAGATAAATGTTTAAAAAGGCCCATATTTTTAACAGTTTCGGGCGGTTTAAATCCATTTAAAAAATAATCAAATTAAATAACTGTAATTCAAATACTTAGGTTAATTCAAAATCCAATATCCATTTATTTTTATTCGTAAAGAAAAAGGGCCTGTATCGATTTGATACAGGCCCTTTTCCAACAACAGTGCGACTGTATCATTCCAAATTTGGAACAATAATTACGACACCATTGACTAGGATATTTCTTTTCATAGATCAATGTTACAAAAAATAAATCTTAAAAAGATGGAAAACTTAAATCAATTTAAAGGAAAGGGAATCACCGGACTTTTTCTGTGCCAAAACACAGATGGCTGCTTCAGAGAGCTGTAGTATTCTAGGGTACCCTCCCGTCGTCTGACCATCTTTCATTAAAATTATCAAACGGCCTGCAGGGGTCAACTGAACGGTTCCTGGCAATGTTCCCGAAGTTAGCATGGAATGGGAATGCCCCTCAACGAGCTCATTAAGTTGATAGGCCATGCGGTCATTTGCTTTGGAAACGGTAAAGGGTTTTGCAAATAGTTCTGCCAATTGTTTGTCTGTCAAAAGTGAGAACTCTGGTCCTTTGAACACTTCTAATTCGTCAGTAAGAAAATGGTCTTCTATTTTAACTTCTGAAATCAATGGTTGATAGGAGATTGTTTCAGTATATGGAATTTCATCCCCATCCTTTATGCGCTTTTTCTTGGTAACTGGAAAAAATTGGGAGCGGCTTCCGAGTACTTTTTCGGTTTGAAAACCTCCTTTTACCGCCAAATACGTCCTAAACCCACCCTTTAGCTTACCAAAAGACAGAATATCGCCTTCTGAAACTTGTACCACTTGATGATTTTCAATGGGGACGTCATTCAATTTGGCCTCTAGATGCGCTCCTGAAAGGCTAATGGCTGTCGCCTCTTCAAATTGCAGTTTTGGACCCATCATGGTAATCTCCAAAACGGCATCATTGGGGTCATTTTCCAACAAAAGGTTAACTTTTTTTACAGATTCAACATCCATGGCACCAGAAATAGGCACCCCTATATCCCGGTGTCCAAAACGACCCAAGTCTTGTATGGTGATGAAAAAACCTGACTTTAACACCTTAAGCATTGAGTATCACTTTTTCTGGTTTGTAAATACCTACTTCGCCTTCAATCTTATGCAAATCATACTCTGCTCTGGATATTTGTTGAAACTGTATCTTGTCTCCCACTTTCACAAAACAGGGGTCTTTTAAACTGGGATTGAACAAAGGAATTGGGCAGTTTCCAATGATATTCCAACCACCCGGTGATTCCTGTGGGTAAATTCCTGTCTGTTTACTTGCCAATCCAACAGATCCTTTAGCCACTTGTAATCGCGGTTCTGCCCGTCTGGGAATCTCCAAGGATTCTGGCACACCACCCAAATACATGAAGCCAGGCAAAAATCCTATTCCATATACAATATATTGGTAGGATGTGTGCTGTTTAATGAGTTCATCTTTGGACAGCTTTAAGGTTTTAGACACTTCCTCGATATCAATACCGAATTCAGCATCATAACAAACGGGAATGTGCCATAAATGTTGAATGCGTTTGGACTTTGTAGCGGCCTGCTTCTGATGACATTCCTGTATGACCCCTTTTATATCTTCAAAATCGAGGTGCTCGTCATTGCATACCATGGTAACGGAGTTATACGCAACAGACATTTCCCATCCAGGTAGTTTTAATTCCTTAAAGGCATCCATAAAGTCGAGAATATCAGCTAAAATGGACGTATCTACCTTATTGGGCCATTCTACTAAAACGGCTCGCTCACCAAAGGTTTTGATGCTTATGGGGTAACTTTTCACTGTAGTAATTGCACCTTGTGTTTGGATAATTCTTGTGAAAGATACGTTAATATTTTCAATGCGGAAGGGGTATCTCCGTGGATACAGAGGGTTTTTGTCTCAATTTTGACCAACTTGCCTGAAGTTGTCTTCACATGCCCTTCTTTTATGATGGGAAGAATGTGTTGCAGCACCTGTTCAGGGTCTTGGATAAGGGCATTGTCCTGTTTACGGTTCACCAAACTTAAGTCACTATTGTAGTTTCTATCGCCGAAGGCTTCATACCAAACTTGGAATCCTTGTTGAAGGGCCACTTGGGCAATTGCGGAACTAAATGGAACATATAAAACTGACCGGGTTTTATATTCCTGAATAGCATTTAGATAAGTTTTGGCTAAATCCTTGTCCTTTGCCGTTTGGTTGTAGAGCGCACCATGCGCTTTAATATGATGTAATTCTGACTGTTCCCGTTCCAAAACAGATTCAAAAGTTTTCACCTGTTCTTGAATGCTTTGGTGAAGTTCATGTTTTGAAATATCCATGACCTCTCTACCAAAATTCTCACGGTCTGGATAGGAAGGATGCGCACCTATCTTAACCTTATGCTGCTTAGCCATCTGTACAATTTGCAGCATGGTTACCGTATCTCCTGCATGCCCACCGCAAGCAATATTGCAAGAACTGATGAAAGGAAGTATCTCAGCCTCGTTTCCTACACCTTCCCCAACATCGCAGTTAATATCTATGGTACACCTTTTCATCAATACACACCCATTACTTTAAGAATACTTTTTATGCCCAAAAAGATGGCAAATCCCACAATGGCAAATCCCAAGATATTTTGAAATGCTGTATTTTTATGTTCTCCCATTACGTTTTTCCGATTCACAATCCACAATAATAGAATGGCCATAATCGGTAATAACAATCCGTTGGCAACTTGAGCAAATTGTATGACTTCGATGGGCTTGATGTTAAAAGACAAAAAGAATACCCCACATAACAATACCAAGGTCCAAACAAATTTGAATCTCCTATCATCCATCTTTCCGCCCCAATTAAAACAACTGCTGGCCACAAAGGCAGCAGCAAGAGGAGCGGTTATTGCCGAAGTGATTCCGGCCGCGAGCAATCCGATGGCCATAAAGTACACCGCCATTTTTCCAAAGAGGGGTTCCAAGGCCTTGGCCATATCCAAGGCATTGTTGATATTGTCCATGGGCACGGATGCTGCGGTCACCAGAATGGCCATGGATACCAATCCTCCCAGACCAATGGATACAACAGTATCCCACTTTACGGTTTTGAGTTCCTTGCTCGACTTCCACTTTTGTTTTACCAATGATGCATGCAAAAATAGATTATACGGCACAACCGTAGTACCCACTAAAGCAATGACGGTAAAAAGCCCTCCTTCTGGCATTGCCGGCACGACCATACCTTTTAAAATATCTAGAAAAGCAGGCTTGGTCATTAGAGCACAAATGAGAAAACTCACCCCCATGATACCTACGAGTCCAACAAAAACCCGCTCCAAGATTTTATAGCTGCTGAACCACAACAATAGAAATATGAAGATGCCAACAATAGTTGGATAAAAAGATATCAGTGTTTTATTTGGAAAGAGTTGCTCCAGTCCCAAAGTGGCACCACCAATATTTCCCGCTTCGTAGGCTGCATTTCCAATGAGGATGGCGGCTAGGACCACAACAATCACAAACTTTTTGATCCATGGTGTTTTTAGTTCGGTACGGACCACATCAACTAGGCCCGTTTGGGCAACTACCCCAATTCTTCCGGCCATTCCTTGAAGCACTATGGTGGCAAGTACCGATACCAGTAGCGCCCAAATCAAAGCATAGCCAAACTGCGCTCCAGCCAGTGTGCACATGGTTAAGGTTCCCGGCCCCACAAAAGCGGCGGCAACCAATACACCTGGACCAATTTTTTTGAGCATAGTTTTGGTTGATTTTAGGCTTTGAATTTAAGGGGATATTGGGACAAACTAGGCATTTCATCCAAAAAAATGCATTTCGTCTAAAAGTGGGGTGTTTTACATCGAGTTTTTATACGAATATGGAAAAGCAGAAGTTATAATAGTCCCAAATCATACTAGACCTTAAACTTGACAAATACTTATGACATGTAAGGATTGTGAAAAAAGTATTGGACATCAGCAGTATAAAGAATCTATGGATTCTTTGGGTGTCCCACTTTGTGACCGACATACACGACTTATCAAAAAAGTCATTCTAGATAATAATACTCCTCTGGAAGCCATCCAGCTATTTTATGCGTTGAAGGAAGCCGGCGCTCACCCCATGTTGGAATGGTGGGATGGTAAAAAATCAGTAGATATTGCCATCTCAAGGGTGAAACTGAACATTGAAATAGACAAGGACTACAACATGATAACGCATGAGCAGGCTATAAATGACCTTGAAGATGCCATGCACTCCTTCAAAAATGGGTTTACCACAGTGCGCATACCCCATTTAGCGGTAAAATATTACTTAGAAGATACCGTCCAGAATATTTTGGGCATAATTTCTGGACTACGAGCCAACATTAAAGCAATTTAATTACAAAATTGTAACCTTTCGTCCTTCTTGCTTTCTTTGTATTCCAAGATATTGATGACAACCGTGTCCTCACCAATATTTTCTAGGTCATTCACGTAGTTTTTACCCCTATTCTCAAAATATTCGGTATCTCCTGGATTAAGCTTGATCATGTCTATTTTTCCATTCCCATATCTTGTAAGCACAAGTCCTCCTGTAGTGCAAACCCAACCATAGTTGGTATTGTGCTTTCTAAACGGGATGCGTTCACATGGAAGCAGGCATAATTCCCATAACTTGACACTTTCATTTTCAAACACCAACCGATTGCTCAACGATTGGGTAATTTTCTGATGCAGCAACTCATCAATCTTCTCCTGTTCCCACGGGTCAAAATTCCCCGCAGGATTCAATTCAACACATTGCATTCTATGAACTTTTTAAAAACGAGCGCAAAAATAGTGCATTGTTTACTCAATAAACGATTGATTTGCAATGTTTAACGATTTATTTACAGTTCTTGTAATTTTATGCAACCGATTCCTGATTTTCAAAAGGAAAGACCACCTAATTCATGCAATCTATAATGAGCTATCCCAACCAGCCTTCCCGATCCAAACTTCGATACTGAATGGCTTCTGAAATGTGGTTGGTATTGATTTCACTCACACCTTCCAAATCCGCAATGGTTCGCGATACCTTTAAAATTCGGTCGTACGCCCTTGCCGATAGACTTAAACGTTGCATGGCATTTTTTAACAGCTTTTTGGAATCCTCATTCAATGCACAAAACTCTCGAATCAATTTGGTGCTCATTTGGGCATTGTAATGGATGTCATCCATTTCGGAAAAACGTACAGCTTGAATTTTTCGAGCCACCACAACCCGTTCACGAATGCAGTCACTGTTCTCCCCTTTTCGGTCGTCTGATAATTTTTCAAACGGCACAGGGGTTACTTCAATATGAATGTCAATCCTATCCAACAACGGACCTGAAATCTTACCTAAATACCGTTGCATCTCAACAGGCGAAGACAAAAAAGGTGCATCAGGGTCATTGAAATAGCCACTTGGACTGGGATTCATACTGGCCACCAACATAAAACTACTGGGGTAGGTAACGGTATACTGGGCTCTGGCAATGGTCACTTCACGATCTTCCATGGGCTGCCGCATCACCTCTAGGACACGACGTTCAAATTCCGGGAGTTCATCCAAAAACAGCACACCATTATGGGATAGAGAAATCTCTCCGGGCTGTGGATAGCTACCCCCTCCTACCAAGGCTGCAGCACTGATTGTGTGGTGCGGATTTCGAAAGGGGCGTTGGCTCATAAGTCCCCTATTCTTCACCTTGCCCACCACACTATGAATTTTTGTTGTTTCCAACGCCTCTTGCAAGGTCATGGGCGGCAAAATAGAAGGCAATCGCTTGGCCAGCATGGTCTTTCCTGCTCCCGGAGGACCTATCAGGATAATATTATGTCCGCCCGCTGCCGCTATTTCCATGCAGCGTTTTATACTTTCTTGGCCCCGAACATCGGAAAAATCAAGCTCAGGGTGCCCGGAGTGCCCGTAAAATTCCTCATGCGCATCTACTTTGGTCTCTTCCAAAGGTGTTCCTGTATCAAAAAAGTCAATGACTTGTTTTATATTATCCACCCCATACACTTCAAAGTCTTCTACTACTGCAGCTTCCATGGCATTCGCATTCGGAAGGATAAAACCCTTAAAACCCTCTTCCTTTGCCTTAATCGCAATTGGCAAAGCGCCTTTTATGGGTTGAAGACTTCCATCCAAGGACAATTCGCCCATAATTAAATAGTCCCCTATTGCTTCGGAATTGATTTGATTGGAGGCAGTTAATATCCCCAAGGCCAAGGTAAGGTCATAAGCAGAACCTTCCTTGCGCAAATCGGCCGGGGCCATGTTGATGGTGATTTTTTTACCGGGAATTTTATAACCTATGTTTTGTAGTGCGGCCGCAATGCGATAATTGCTTTCCTTGATGGCATTGTCCGGCAAGCCTACCAAATGGTACCCAATTCCTTTGTCCACATTAACTTCGACCACCACAGTGGTCGCATCGATGCCAAAAACGGCACTTCCATAAACTTTTATGAGCATGTAGCGTATTTTCTGGTTAAACGAGAACGAAAAAGTAAACGATCTCACTTAACCTCCAGCGCTCTTTTGACGGATACCGGGTTTCCATTTGACGTAAACCCTTCCAGAATCAATAAACGGATTTAATCTACTTTCTTGAGGTGAAAATTAAAACCGATTCTGCCTTTTCTTGGATTTCCTCGGTGTTCATCATCATTTTACGGAATTTGCCCTGAATGTACATTTCCGCTTGGTCTTTATAGTGTTTACTGAAAGGGTTGCCAGATTGCCCGGTCGGCAATATGCTGATACTGTTCTCTATATCCGAAAAATCAATGATACGTCTGGTGGAAGGACCGGAGTTGACTTTGTAATATCCTGTGCTATCGTATGGAAAGCCCATATTATTGATGACCTCCCGGGTTCCATTCACGGGAAATGGGCCAACATTGAAATATTTCCGCAACGATTCCACTTGACCAATGGGATGTCCATGCTCCAGTGTATGCACCTTGTCCCACGTCCACTGACTGGGGTCCGGACCAAAATCTTTGACCAAGGAATTCCAAGCATCCGAAAAAGATTTTAGGACAATATCCCGCCGTGTTTCCACTTTGTCCTTGGTATGGATATTGTCCCACCACTTTCCTTGTTCCATTTTAGCCCCCCATGCAATTTGTCGTTTGAATAAATGTGTAGCTAAAAATTGATTCAATTGTTCTGTCCCCAATTCATCCTCCATGGTGTTTTTGACCATAAAGTATTCACAGCGATGGTATAAGGTTGGAATTGTGCTATTTAGGGAATAATGTCCATTCCAATTTTCCAAGGAGTCCACTTGAACCAATTGCTCATTGGTCAACTTGGTCACGTCAAAGAGTTTAATGAGTTCCGTTATCAATCCTGGATTTACGGAAGAGGTTACGTCCAATATCATTTCTGATGCAGAATCCCTGTCCCAATCATTCTTGGCATCCAACAATTGAACAATTCGTTTGGCGCGGTTTTCGGGCAGATAATATCCGGGATACAGCATCCCTGCAATGGAATCAGGTTGATTGTTGGCCGAATACACGTAGTGCCATGGCGGATTTATAGCTTGCGGGTTTTCTGAAAAATCCAGAAAACGCAGTGGTTCTTCCTTACCAGATGTTCCATCCAAAATGAACTTGGTGGACAAACTGTCCGGCATTTGGTACAATTTCGCAGTGGCCCACCACGCCACATTGCCCTCGGCGTCACCGTACATTACGTTAAGACCGGGAGCGTGAATCTTGGGCAATGCGCTTTTAAATTCATCAATATTCGCTGCATGGCTTAGACCGTAAAGCCCATCCATGACCTCATTTTTTTCTTTGGTGTATATCCATGACATGGCCACAGGCGTTTCCCCAGAAATTTGGTCGGCTATGTGATTCAACACAGGGCCGTGATGGGTTTTGGAATAGGTGAATTCAACATCTTCCCCATCCTTGACCTTGATGGTTTTGGTGACATATTGAAAGTTCTTCCAACCATCAACGGTTTTATATTGTGTGCTGTCGGAAGGGTTGGTTTCTTCATAATAGAAGTCAATATCATCATTTTCGAACATGGTGAGTCCATAGGCCAAATTTCTATCATGTCCCAATAGAGGGAATGGTACGCCCGCCAAATGATACCCATATTTTTCATAGGTTGGGGTGTTTACATGGGCCTCATACCAAACGGATGGCTGAGCGAAGCCAATGTGGGGATCATTGGCCAATATGACCTTTCCACTTTTTGTTTTTTCCGGGGCAATGACCCAACTGTTGCTGCCAATGAATTGAGGAATGGGTAATTTGTCCAAAACTGCTGATACGCCGGTAGTTATTTCTGCAGCCAGGGAATCAACGTCTCTCTTTTGATAGTTCTTAATCCAAACCGTAGAGGTATCAGAATCTATGGCTAAATCCCTCATATATTCCTCTCCGAGTTTATCCCGCATTGTGGTCAGCAAGGGGTCGGTTTTATGGGCCATGGCAAAACTAAAGGCCATGTACCCCACGGCATTGTATACATCTTCTAGGGTAAATGGCTCTTTTTCCAATCCGGTAAGGTAAAACTCCACCGGTGTTGGGCCTTCCTCCACAAATTCGTTAATGCCATCCAAATAGGCTTGTGAAAGCACAGCCATTTCGCTTTGTTTATCCAAAGTGGCAACGGTTTGCGTGGTATGGTCATCAATTCCCAGAGAAAGAAAGAACTTATCGGTCTTCACCAAATCTTTGCCAAATACTTCGGAGAGTCTTCCTTTGGCGACTCTGCGCAGCAATTCCATCTGCCATAATCGGTCTTGGGCATGCACATAGCCCAACGCCCTTAGGGCATCAGTTTCTGTTTCAGCATAAATGTGGGGAATTCCAAAAGTGTCGTAGTACACCTTGACCTCACTTTGCAGTCCTTGCAGCGTCTTTTTGCCTGAATAATCCGGTTTAAGTGCATAGGCTAAAAGGGCCAAACCAATGATTACCAACACAATAAGACCGGCCACAACCAGAAGTACTTTTTTAAGCTTTTTCACAGGATTATAGGTAAGTCAATTGGTCTCTAAGGTAATCTATTTTCACAAATGGAAAAGAAAAAACCCGTTGAAAAGCCAACTCACTTATTCATGGAAAGTTGATGCTTTTCCAAACCGGATTTAAGCCACGCCTCATACGTTTCCACATCCACATACTGAACAGCATCATTCAATATTTCCAAATTAGGCGAAAGAAGCACATAATAGGGCTGCGAAGCAGCATTGAAATTCACGGTTTGAAAAGTGCCCCATTTTTGACCAATAGTCTCTATGGATTTTATACGACCGGAATCGAACTTAAAATCGAATTTTTCGCTTTCCGGCAATTCTTTGCGGTCATCCACATAGAGTGAAATCAGTACATATTCCTCCTTAATGATGGGATAAACATCAGAATCGCTCCAAACATTCTCCTCCATTTTTCTGCAATTGACGCAGGCCCAACCCGTAAAATCAAGTAGAATGGGTTTGTTGTTCTCTTTGGCATAGGCCACACCTTCTTCAAAATCCTTGAAGCAGTCCAATCCAAGTGGGCAATCGCTCTCTGTTTGTACAACGCTGTAGAAATCCGGGGGTGGAAATCCGCTCAACAACTTCAGAGGAACAATATTGAACAAGCCGACAATCAAATAGATAGAAAATGCCAGGCTCAATACGCCAAATAATTTTCGGGTCGATGAAAGTCTCTTTTTGGGCCCATCGTGTGGAAACCTGAACATACCGAACAGGTACAGCGTCATCAATACGAAAAGAACAATCCAAATGCCCAAGAATATTTCCCGTTTAAAAATGCCCCAATTTCCTACCAAGTCGGCATTGGAGAGGAATTTAAAGGCCAGTGCGAGTTCCAAAAACCCCAATACCACTTTTACCGTTGTCATCCATCCTCCCGATTTTGGCAATGAGTTCAACCAAGTGGGAAACAACGCGAACAAAGCAAATGGCAGAGCCAGCGCTAAACCAAAGCCTACCATTCCCATGGTGAGATTGGTGGCCACATTGCCTTCGGCAAGGGTTGTACTCCCCAAAAGCCCTCCTAAAATGGGCCCGGTACATGAAAATGAAACAATAGCCAAGGTCAAGGCCATAAAAAAGATGCCCAAACCTCCACCTACTTTTGAGGAAGCGGAATCCATTTTGTTGGCCCACGAACTGGGCAAGGTCAATTCAAAATACCCGAAAAAGGAAAAGGCAAATACCACAAAAATGACAAAGAAGAACACATTGAGCCAAATGTTGGTGGCGATGGTGTTCAGTATCTGAGAATCTACCGAGTTGAATAGATGAAAGGGCAAGCTCAGCAGGAAATAAATCAATACAATGAAAAATCCGTAGAGCACCGCATTGGCAATTCCTTTTGATTTTTGATTTGCTTGTTTGGTAAAAAAGGACACAGTCAACGGAATCATCGGAAAAACGCAGGGCGTCAATAGGGCAATGAGTCCGCCCAAGAAACCTAGCCCAAATATCACCCAAAGGCTCGATTTGCCCTCAGAGTCCGTTAAACCACCTTGATTGAGCAAATTCTTGTTCTTTAAATCCAATTTTAAGGATTCACCCAAGGCCACGCTTTTTTCATCCAGCGTTTTTTGGGTGTCCACAAAGGCATTTCCATCCAAGGAAATCTGGAAAAGATAATCTTTGGGAATACAGACCTCTTTACAAATCTGGTAAAACAGGTTGACGGAGATTTGTCGCACATCAGGATTTAACAGCTTAACTTTTTGTGTGAAAACAGCCTCTTTTTTAAAAAAAGTCTCTTCTACCTCAAAAATGTCGCTGTATTCCTTTATCGTCTCGCTTTCCTCAGTTTTTCCAACGAGTTCGTAGTCCACTCCAGCCTTTTCAAAAGTAAATTCACTGGGAAGCGAGCCGCCCTCTGCCGTATATTGGGAATATACATGCCAGCCGTCAGCAATCTTGCCTTTAAAGACTAGTTCATACTCGGTATCAGAAATTTTATTGACCGAATGGCTCCAAAGTGCTGGATTGGCATCGGTCTGTGCGGATAAGTATAAAGGAATCAGTAAGAATCCTAAAAGGGGAACTAAAAATCTCATGCAACAAATGTAATCTTTAAAATATTTTGGGTCGATGCATCAACCTTAAAACGTTCGTCCGCTCTTCGGCCCACTACCCAAACAATTTCATCATCGGAGCAAAGTAGCCATTGTTTCTCTTTGGAAAACACATCCACTTTTTCATCCTTGAAAAACTTGGACAGCTTTTTTCCACCTTTCATCCCGTAGGGATAAAAGTAGTCGCCTTTTTGCCAATTTCTTAACACCAACGGAAAGTTTAACTTTTTCTTATCCAAAAAGATAGTGTCACGACCCGACCTTTCGGCCGTCTTTACATTCTCCAGTTTTAGTTTTATCGGAGATTGTAATAGGCCTTCTTTGTCAAATACTGCATAGGACTCATTCGCACTTTCCTTATGTTCTGATAGTATAAGATACTCACGGTCTTTCAACAATCTATGGGTTTTGGAAATAACCTCCTTACCGCTCATGGCGCTCAACAGTCCCTTTACATCATCCCATTCGGTAAAACCATACTCTTTGAAGAGTCCGTAGAGATACGCCTCAATGGGGTGCAATTCCTTTAAAGGTTCCAAGGCTATTTTAATGACATCGCCATCCTCGGCAAACAAAATGGATTTTATTTCTTTGATGTGATTTTGAACCAAACTATTGGTTTCCTTCAAGTGAAGCTGTGTCCGTTTAAAATTTTCAAGGAAGGCAGGGTGAAGCTCCATTAATTTGGGAACTATTTCCAGTCTCACCTTATTACGAAGGTATTTGGTGTCCGCGTTACTGGCATCTTCGCGCCATTGTATTTTATTTCGTTTTGCGAAGCTCCTAATGTCTTTTTGGGAAAATTCAAGCAAGGGCCGAACTACTTTTCCATTTTGGACCGGAATCCCGGAAAGTCCGTCAATGCCCGTTCCGCGGGACAGGTTTATGAGAAAGGTTTCAAGATTATCATCGGCATGATGGGCCGTCAACAAAAAATCAAAACCTTTGGTTTCCAGAAGCTCATTGAACCATTGGTAACGCAACTCACGGGCCGCCATTTGTATGGAACCCCTATTTTTGGTCGCATATTTTTTGGTGTTGAAGGACTTTACCTCTACCCCAATACCCAAATCCTCGGCCAAATTCCGCACAAAACGTTCATCCTCATTACTCTCTGAACCTCGTAAATGAAAGTTGCAATGCGCTAGGGTAACATTCAACCCTGCGTGAACACAAAGATGGGCCAAAACTACACTGTCCACTCCCCCACTACAGGCTACCAACAGTCTTGTTCTTTGTAAGAAGGATAGGTTGTTTTTTATATGTTTTTTAAATGGTGAGAGCATACAGCTAAATTACAAATAATCATTCGCCTGTTTCCAAAACACTACGCATGGCCTTGGCCTTCAACAAACATTCTTGATACTCACGTTCTGGGTCGGATTTGGCCGTGATGGCGCTCCCCACGGAAAAGGAAACATACTTGCGCGTTGCATTGTACAAAATACTTCGGATGACCACGTTGAAATCAAAATTGCCCTCTGGGTCAAAGTAACCAACGGCTCCGCTGTACAGGCCGCGCTTGGTTTCTTCCAATTCCTCAATAATTTTCATTGCGGAAATTTTCGGAGCGCCCGTCATGCTGCCCATGGGAAAAGTTTCTTCAATGAGTTCCACGGGGTTTTTACCTTCTGGAAGCTGGGCAACCACTGTGGAAATTAGCTGATGTACCTGCTTGTAGGTATAGACCTCGCACAATTCTTCCACTACAACGCTGCCCTTCAGGGCACTTTTGGACAAATCGTTTCGGACCAAATCGGTGATCATGATGTTCTCGGCACGCTCTTTTTCATCCAAAGCAAGTTCATGCCTTAGCGTTTCATCTTCACTTTCATTCTTATCCCTCCTGGCCGTGCCTTTAATGGGCTGCGAAATTAGGGTGTTGCCTTGTTTTCTTAGGTAGCGCTCTGGAGAGGCACACATCAGGTACTTGTCATCTAACCGCATAAAAGAAGCAAAGGGTGGCTCAGAAATGGCATTAAGGCGTTGATAGGTTTCCCATGGGTCGATGGAGACCTCTTCAGCATAAAACTCTTGGCAAAAATTAGCTTCGTACACATCGCCTCGGCGGATATGCCCTAAAAGTTGGTTGGTTTTTTCAAAATAAGCATCCTTATGAATCCGCATTTTAATTTTGATGGGATGATGCTCTTTTTGCTTTTGCTCCAAGTCTATCAGGGCCATAACCTGGGCAAAATCGCCTTCAATGTCATCCACCAAATCTTCCAAATACATAAAATGAAGGGTATCCCCAATGCATTTGATGATTTTTGACGGTTGAAAGAATTGAAGCATCGGAAATCCCAATCCATCAAAATTTTGGGAACTTAGGTCTTCCAATTCATTTTTTAAATCATAGGATAAGTAACCAAACAACCAATCTTGATTTTTGGCAAATTGATTTTCCAATTGGTTTAGCGAATCGATAGAACTGAACTTATCGGTCTGTTCGCCAACCGCCATTAAAAAATCGAACGAGCTGTATTTTTGAACATGCGCATTACTGTCCAACCAAACCACTTTGGAAAACGGACGGGACCATTCCAAGAGTGCTCCTTTGTACTGGAATGGATTTGAAATGGTGAATGTGCGATGTTGTCGCAAGGGTTATTTTTTACTTTAATGTTTCCAGAAAAGTGGTCAAGGCAACTGCATGTTCCTTTTTAAGTTCCTCATTTGAAATGCTCTCATTTTCAAAATTTTCGTAGAACAGTGGTAGCGAAAATGTGGCCACAACCTCTCCGCCAAATCGAGGTAAAAGACTTTTGGTAACCTCAAAAGCACCTTTTCCGCCGCGCTTTCCGCCTGAAGTGGACATAAGAAACACTTTAGTGCCCTCCAAAAAATTACGGTCTAATCGAGATAGCCAATCCAATACATTTTTAAAATAGGCTGAAGGATTCCCATTATGCTCGTTCACGGAAAGAATCAATCCCTTGGCATTTTGAATATCTTCCTTTAATTCTACCAAAGAATTGGAATACCCTTTTTGTTTTTCATCATCTTCACTGAACATGGGGAACGGGTATCGCGTCATGTTCAATTGTCGAAATTCTTGATTTTCAAGCAAAGAGGTGGTGTATTGTACGAGTCTGTAATTGATGGAAGTTGAAGAATTGCTTCCGGCGAATGCCAAAATTGCAGCCATAGACGAAAAAGTTTGATTGTTTCGCTAAAATACCCCAATTGATGCTTAGATGCGAGTATTTTGTATAATTTTGGGCCCGAAAGCATCCAAACATACTGTCAAACAAGTATATAGGGTATTTATTATTTGATGAAACCACAAACCAACAGATTGTTTTTTATTGATGCCATGCGCGCATGGGCCATCTTGATGATGCTTCAAGGTCATTTTATCGATGGATTGCTCGACCCCATTTTTCGAGATAAGACCAATATGCTGTTCACTATCTGGCATTATTTCCGAGGCATCACCGCACCTGTTTTCTTTACGGTTTCTGGATTTATTTTCACCTACTTGTTGATTCGGATGCCCCAAAAAGGTTTTGATAATCCACGGGTCAATAAGGGAATCCGTCGTGGGCTGCAACTCTTGTTGATCGGTTACCTACTCCGGTTGAACATCTTCGGACTTTTTAAAGGGCAATTGTATAATTCGTTCTACCTGGTGGATGTGCTCCATTGCATTGGGCTGTCCATTTTGGCCTTGATTGGCCTGTATTTGGCGACCATAAACCGAAAAAAGTATCTTTTCCCATCGCTTCTCGCAGGAATTACACTGATTCTTTTCTTGTTTGAGCCGATATACAAGCAGTGGTCGTTCTCCTTTTTACCCGACCTCTTTGCCAACTACTTTACCAAGGCAAACGGTTCTGTTTTCACCATAATACCGTGGTTGGGGTATACCACAATCGGCGCATTCATTTCGGTGCTGTTCACCCAATACAAGAATTTCAAATACTTATATCCCGTTGCGATTTCAGTAGCTTCACTTGTAAGCTACGTGTTGATTTATCACTCATCCCAAGCGTTTATCGCACTTTATGAATATACAGGATTGGAGTTGTTCCATTTGATTCAAACCAACAACTATCTGTTCATCAGGCTTGGTAACGTCTTTATTGTATTCTCCGTTTTCATGCTTTTGAGAAAGTTCATGACCAACAAAACGGTACTGCAACTTGGGGCCAGTACACTTAGCATTTATGTGATACACTTTATCATTCTTTATGGAAGTTTTACAGGATTGGGACTGTATCGCTTTTTCAATCATTCTTTGACACCCAGCATTGCAATACCAGGCGCATTGTTGTTCATGGTAGCCTGCTCTTATTTGGCCTTGAAATACAACCGCCACGAAGCTGAAATTAAAGCCCAGGTTTCCCAAGGAATTGTTGTAGCCAAATATCAATTGATTGATTTCAGGGAGGCTTCCATTCCTGTCATTAGGGAACTTGTCTCTCGAATAAGACTGTTACTTAGACGGGTTTTCAGAACCGTTCGAAACTAGATAATCACCCATAAAAAAAGCATCCAACTATGTTGAATGCTTTCCTCGTTTTGTATACTAATATTGTTCTATCTGCTCTTAGGCATGCAATGCACGGTCTGCTGTTGCGGCCAAAGCAGCTTCTTTTACGGCCTCCGCATACGTTGGGTGGGCATGGCTCATACGGGCAATATCCTCCGCAGAAGCCCTGAATTCCATCGCTGTTACACCTTCCGCAATCAAATCGGCACAACGTGCCCCGATCATGTGAACACCAAGAACCTCATCGGTCTTTTTATCCGCAATGATTTTTACAAATCCATCCAAATCCATACTAGCTCTAGCCCTGCCCAAGGCACGCATGGAGAATTGACCCACTTTGTAGTCAACCCCAGCTTCTTTTAGTTCTTCCTCTGTTTTTCCTACTGCTGCCACTTCTGGCCAGGTGTAGACCACACCAGGAATCAGGTTGTAATTGATATGTGGTTTTTGGCCAGCCAAGATCTCGGCAACCATGGTTCCTTCTTCTTCGGCTTTATGGGCCAGCATGGCACCCTTCACCACATCCCCGATTGCATAGATGTTGGATACACTGGTCTGTAGATGGTCGTTCACTTCCACTCTACCCTTATCATCTAATTTAACCCCGGCCGCTTCGGCGTTTAAGCCATCGGTGTAGGGTCTTCTTCCTACGGAAACCAAGCAATAGTCGCCTTTGAGCGTTACTTCCTCACCTTTTTTATCATCCGCCTTTACAATGACCTCATCGCCTTTTCGTTCGACAGATTTTACTTTATGTGATAGATTGAACTTCACTTTTTGTTTCTTCAACACCTTCATTAATTCTTTGGAAAGTGCGCCATCCATGCCTGGAATAATCCGGTCCATAAACTCTACAACGGTCACCTCTGCACCCAATCGCTTGTACACTTGGCCCAATTCCAATCCAATGACACCACCTCCTATAACAATCATGTGCTTGGGCACCTCTTTAAGTTTCAAAGCTTCTGTTGAAGTAATGATGCGTTCCTTATCCAATTCAATGAACGGCAAAGTGGATGGCTTGGAACCCGTGGCGATGATAATATTCTTCGCTTCAATGGTCTCCGTTTTACCATCTTTATCAATATTGATGTGAGTGGCATCCTTAAAGCTCCCTAAACCATGGTATACCTCAATTTTGTTTTTGTTCATCAAAAACTCTATTCCTTTGGTGTTTTGGTCGACTACGTCCTGTTTGCGGGCAATCATCTGCTTTAAGTTGACCTTAACCTCACCTGGAATGTCTATTCCATGTTCTTCAAAATGCTTAATGGCATCTTCATAATGGTGCGAAGAATCCAGCAATGCCTTTGAGGGTATACAACCCACATTAAGACAGGTGCCGCCCAAAGTATCGTATTTTTCAATGATAGCAGTCTTCATTCCCAATTGGGCACACCGAATTGCCGCTACATAGCCTCCAGGTCCAGAGCCAATAACGGCCACATCATATTGATTCATAGTATTTGCTTAGAGATAATTATTTCGTTCGATTATCAGTACAAAAATAACAATGTTTCTTCGATACACCATGTCTTCCATTAACATATCCTTACGAATAACTTATGGCAGTTGCCCTTATATTTACCGTATGCGAAGTTTGCGGATACATCAGGAGTTGGAGGTTTTCATTGCAGGAATTGCTGCGGCCCAGAGTTTTCTGCTGTCCATTTACAGTTTTTTTGAGCGAAAGCGGGACTTTAAAAATCTGTTACTATCGATTTTTTTCTTGGCCATAACCATACGATTGGGCAAGTCAATTCTATGGATTTACTTGGATGATTCTCCACTTTGGCTGATTAATCTAGGGTTTATTGCCCATGCGGTTTCGGGTCCAGTCCTTTTTCTTTACACCTTGCATTTTTTGTTTGCTCGTAAATGGTCAACATGGAATTTCCTCCACTTTGCTCCGGCAGCCTTCCTTGTATTGACCAGTAACTTTCTAACACTGGAAGGATTCTGGTATCAGGGCGGTTACTCCGTCTTGCTGCTTCACCAATTACTCTACAGCGGAATCACACTCGTTTTGCTAATATGGCCCGTTGGGCATAAAAAATCGCGATACAGTTTGACCCAAACGGCCAAAATCTGGGTTGGTGCTTTGGTCATTGGAACTGCAATATGGCAACTTTTATACTTTTCCAACTACTTTTTAGGATTGACTCCATATTTGTTAGGACCGGTCATTTATCTTCCCTTTGTCTATTTTTTGGCTTTTCTCCAATTTAAAAACCCTTCATTGTTGAAACAGCGTGTTCAAGCGAAACATCAAAATATACGGTTATCAGATGAAGAACTTGTGGGCTATGCCAAACAATTGGAAGACCTTATGCGGGAAACGAGAACATACCTGAATCCCAATTGCACCCTTACCACAATGGCGGATGCTATGAAACTGCCTCCTTATCTAATTTCGCATGTGGTGAACAATGGCATTGGTAAAAGTTTTCCTGATTTCTTGAACGGATACAGAATTGAGGAGGTAAAACAAAGGTTGGCAGACCCCCATCACCAAAACACCAAAATCGCAAACATTGCCTATGATTGTGGTTTTAACTCCTTATCCTCATTCAATGCGGCTTTTAAAAAAGTAACGGGAACAACACCTTCCTCCTACTTGAAGCGAAATCTTTAGACTTAGCGATTTGTAAATCCGTCAGACCGTTTCATCAAACCAAAAGTGATTTAGGCATTTTGTATTCAAATTGTGACTGGAATCCAATTCTACGTCCAAATGAAGCATAGCATTGTCAGCAAATTTCTGGAACTATGGCATCACCCCAAAAGAGGCGAGTACAAACTGGTCGTTCTTTCCAGCAGTTTCTTTTTCTGTTTGTTGTGTGCTTATTTCATCCTAAGACCCTTGCGGGATGAAATGGGGATTGAAAACGGTGCGGTAAACATGCAATGGTTGTTCACAGGGACTTTTTTAACCATGGTGTGCCTCGTACCAATTTTTGGGTTTCTGGTTTCTAAAAACTCCATTAAGAATTTGATGATTTATGTCTACACCTTTTTCTTGGCCAACCTACTTGTTTTCTATTATTTTTTTGAAACCCACGGGCCGTCAAGAGTATTGGCGATTATTTTTTTTATCTGGCTAAGCGTCTTCAACCTGTTCATTGTTTCCCTTTTTTGGAGTTTTATGGCAGATGTATTCCATAGCATGGCCGCAAAGAAGTTCTTTGGCATCATTGCCGCAGGTGGTAGTCTAGGCGCACTAACAGGGCCGGCTATTGCCCGTGGATTAAGTGGATGGGCGTCCTTTGCCCCATTATTATTGGCAGGTTGTTTCTTTTTAGGAGTGGGATTGTGTTGTGTTCTGTGGATTTTGAAACTATCGCCCCGTAAAAATCATTTCAAGCAAGAAAAGCAAAATTTTAAAGGTAGTGCAAGCGCCATTTTTGAAGGAGTCCAGCAGATTACCAAGTCTTCCTATCTAATGGGAATCGTTGGTTTTATCCTTCTTTACACCTCCATCTCCACCATACTTTATTTTGAACAGGCCCATCTTGTGGAACAGACCCTGCTGGAATCGACGGAACGGATTCGTTATTTTTCAAACATTGACCTCACCGTGAATGGCATTGCCATTTTTGGACAGTTTTTCCTGACCGCTAGAATCATTAAGAGGATTGGACTGTCCTTTGTTTTGGCCTCAATTCCATTCGTGATGGGGTTGGGTTTGGTTTTCCTCGGATTTCATCCCGCTTTGGGAATCGTGGCCGTGCTGATGGTTTTGCACAGAGCTGGAAATTTCACTTTGCTGCGCCCCGGAAGGGAAATTTTGTTCACGGTTACATCGACCAGTGAAAAATACAAGTCCAAAAACTGTATCGATACAGCAGTTTATAGAGGTGGGGATGCGTTGGTGGGTTGGGCATTCTCTGGCTTGGTCGCTCTGGGATGGGGATTGGGCGCCATTGCATTTTTAGCCATCCCATTGGCCTTTCTTTGGAGTTTTTTGGGATTCAAACTAGGGAATCAACACCTTGAAAAAGAGAATATTGTACCTTTAAAACAAATCCATTATGAAAACAAAATACAATCGTAGGGAAGCTATTCAATTATCCGTACTGGCAGGTTTGGGATTATCGCTGAGCGGTTATTCCTCTGCATTCAACAAACTGGAAAAGATTCAAGCGCGACCCATACCCTCCTCCGGCGAACTTATACCCATAGTGGGTTTGGGTACTTGGCAATCCTTTGATGTGGGCAATTCCAAAGAGCAACGAGACGTCTTAACCGAAGTGTTGATGGAAATGAATCGACTTGGGGGAAAGATGATTGACTCCTCCCCCATGTATGGCAGTTCAGAAAGGGTGGTTGGGGATTTAACCGCTCAACTGGACTTTGGGAACGCACTTTTTTACGCTACCAAAGTTTGGACTTCTGGGCAAACCGCAGGCATTCGTCAAATGCAGGACTCCATGGAAAAAATGCAACGAAGAACCATGGATTTGATGCAAATCCATAATCTTGTGGACTGGAAAACCCATGTAAAAACCCTCAAGGGCTGGAAAGAAGAAGGGAAGATTCGATATTGGGGCATTACCCACTATGTGGATTCCACTCACGCTACTTTGGAAAATATCATCAAAACGGAACGACCAGATTTTGTGCAATTCAATTACTCCATACGCTCCCGAAACGCTGAGAAATCACTCTTTGATACGGCTGAAAAATATGGCGTGGCCACCATCATAAATCAACCCTACGAAAGCGGGTCTTTGTTCAGAGCGGTTAAGGGAAAATCGCTTCCGGAATGGGCCAAGGAAAATGATATACACAGTTGGGGGCAATATTTTTTGAAATTCATTTTATCCCACAAAAATGTCACTTGTGTCATTCCAGGCACTTCAAAACCGCATCACATGATTGACAATATGACCGCAGGATTGGGAAAATTACCAGATGATAACTTCAGAAATCAAATGGTCTCCCACCTGAAATCCCTTTAAAACGATCTAAACCGGGGCCAACGGAAACTTGGCGGCACCATACCAACCCAACCAAAGTCCGGCCAAAAGGGAGCAGTGCAGACCTACCTCAAACCAAAATGGTCCACTCCACAGTCCGCAAAGCGCTACCAACAAGAATTTTGCGATAATGCCCAACGAAATAAATAAGTGGGGCCAAAAATTATCGCGTACCACAATCAAGGATGCAATAAATCCAGAAAAAATGGCAGAAGCAAACAGCGCCATGGTACCTAAGACCAAGTCCGAGCTGGACGAGGAACAAAATTGTATCCCGTTAAAAAGGACATCTTTGGAAAGGGTAACGTAGAGTTGCAAGCAGCATCCCCCGATTACTGTGGCCAAACCAGTTAGAAAAAATTTAGTGCGGGCCGACATGATGATGAATTATGTGGTCAGTCGTTTTTTGATAGCCCCAAATTAGGCATCATGGCAGGTGTAAAATATCATTTTAACATCGCTTTAGGTTAAACTTTCCTAAATATGTACAGAGGGGCGGTTCTTTACTTCACTTATCACGAAGGAGCTTTGAGTATTGCCTATATTATTTATGGCGGTGAGCTTGGTTACCATAAACTCCCGATAACTCTTCATGTCTTCCACATTGATTTTTAGGATGTAATCATAATCGCCGCCCACGTGAAAGCATTCTGATACTTCTTCCAGCTTAAGCACCTCCCTTTCAAATTTCAAGACATTTTCCTTGGTGTGTTGCACCAATCGGATTTGGCAGAGCACGGTAAACTCGCGTTTAACCTTTTCTTTATCCACCAACGCGACATAGTCCGTAATGATTCCTGTGCGCTCCAATCTTCTGATACGTTCATACACGGCGGTTTTGGACAATTGTAATTGGTCCGCATAGTATTTGGTAGTCTTTTTGCAGTCTCGCTGTAGTAGTTGTATGAGTTGTTTGTCCAAGGCATCCATGACGAATGTTCTATTTTATGAAAATCAATTCAAGTTAAATGGAATTATTTTCTATTATTTATAAATATAATAGTCTATTATTCTACAAATATAACTATTAATTGATTTTTGAACATACATCTGTTATTTTTACGAAAATTGACAACTATGGACTACAAAGCATCAGAACACATTCAAGACCTTCAATATTTTGGTGAGTTCGGAGGCGTAAACCCTTCGATATCGGACTCATCCACCTATACTTTTCTTTCAGCCAAAACCATGTTCGATACCTTCGAGGGAAATACGGAAGGATGTTACCTTTATAGTCGGCATTCCTCACCTTCCAATCTCTATTTGGGCGAAGCCATGGCGCAATTGGAAGGAACGGAATCGGCCAACGTATTTGCCAGTGGTATGGGCGCCATTACTTCGGTCATCTTTCAATTGTGTGACACGGACGACCATATTGTTTGCAGCCGAACGATTTATGGAGGTACCTATGCCTTCCTGAAAAACTTTGTGAAAAAGTTCAATATCTCCACTTCCTTTATCGATATCACCGACTTGGATGTGGTCGAAAATTCCATCACCCCAAAAACGAAAATCCTCTATTGTGAGGCCATCAGTAATCCTTTGTTGGAAGTGGCCGATATTCAAGCATTGTCCAAACTGGCCAAAAAACATGGCATCCCTTTGGTTGTGGACAACACCTTTTCCCCGTTGAACATCAATGCGGCCAAATTAGGCGCGGATATAGTAGTACACAGCCTTACCAAGTTCATCAACGGTAGTAGCGATTGTGTTGCGGGCGCGGTTTGTGCTTCTTCTGATTTTTGCCTTAGCCTGAAAGACGTAAACGACGGCGCCGGAATGCTCTTAGGCAGCACTTTGGATAGTTTACGGGCAGCTTCCATCCTTAAAAATATGCGTACGCTTCACATACGTATCAAAAAGCATAGTGAGAATGCACACTATCTAGCAAAACAGTTTGAAAAAGATGGACTCAAAGTGGTCTACCCCGGATTGGAAAGTCATCCTGGGCACCAGACCATGAAGGCCCAAATGAACCCTGAATACGGCTTCGGGGGCCTCCTAACCTTGGATGTAGGCTCACTGGACAGGGCAAATGCGCTGATGGAAATGATGCAAAAAGAAAAGCTGGGCTACTTGGCCGTGAGTCTTGGCTTTTACAAAACGCTTTTTAGTGCATCGGGCACATCCACTTCTTCTGAAATTCCTTTGGAAGAACAAAAGGAGCTTGGCTTAACCGAAGGCCTGATTCGGTTTTCCATAGGTTTGGACAACGATATACAGAAGACCTATCTGGCCATGCGCCGCTGTATGGAAGCTCTTGAAATTTTAGAAAAAGACCACTCTTTGGCGTAACGGGAGTCCATTTACAGTTTGGAGAACATACTTCAAAGTCGTAATATTACTTCTTATCTAACTCAGACCGCATGCCAAACCCAGAGAAAAAACCAAAATTTAGGGAAGACGAACAAATTGTAGAAAATAAGAATCTCAACATTTGGGAAGCACTCATTCCAGTCTTTGCGTTGGTGGGCATGTTGGCCTATAATGTCTATGTGTTTGGGGACGATGCTTTAAGCGGTTCCAATCAGTTTATTTTATTGTTGGGTGGGGCCGTTGCTGCCATTGTTGGCTTTTTCAACAAGGTTTCCTATAAAAAAATGATTGCCGAGGTGGCCGAGAACATCCGTTCCACCACAGGAGCGTTGCTCATTCTGTTAATGGTCGGCGCCCTCTCTGGAACATGGTTGGTCAGTGGCATCATTCCCGCCATGATCTATTATGGGCTTCAGATATTGAATCCCACTATATTTTTGGCAGCATGCGTTGTAATATGTGCCATCATATCCATTGCTACAGGAAGCAGTTGGACCACCGCAGCTACGGTTGGTATTGCCCTTATTGGTATTGGTGAAGCTCTGGGCATTTCATTGGGAATGACGGCAGGTGCAGTACTGTCAGGCGCTTATTTTGGGGATAAGATGTCGCCTTTGAGCGACACGACAAATCTTGCCCCAGCCATGGCAGGCGGGGAATTGTTTTCCCATATTAAATATATGACCCTCACCACAGTACCGACCATAGTAGTCACCCTGATTGTTTTCATAATACTTGGATTTACCATAGATACCTCTGGTGTTGCCGATACTACTTCCATATTGGCGAATATAAGCGGAACCTTTAATGTGAGTGGTTGGCTTTTTCTAGTACCTGTAGTTGTCATCTTTTTGATTGTAAAAAAAGCTCCTCCCCTTTTAGCCTTATTGATTGGAACACTGCTGGGCGGCCTCTTTGCGCTTCTTTTTCAACCGGATATTGTGGCCACCATTGGCGGGAGCTCCAGTTTGACATTGGAATCAGGCTACAAAGGTATTTTGAATGCCATCACCGTGGATACCAATATTGCCACGGATGACCCAGCTTTAAATGACCTGTTTTCCTCTGGAGGTATGGCTGGAATGTTGGGTACCATTTGGTTGATCATGTGCGCCATGGTCTTTGGTGGCATTATGGACGGTATTGGCGCTTTG
Organism: Allomuricauda sp. ANG21; assembly: GCF_040705235.1. Lineage (NCBI taxonomy): Bacteria > Pseudomonadati > Bacteroidota > Flavobacteriia > Flavobacteriales > Flavobacteriaceae > Allomuricauda > Allomuricauda sp. ANG21. The sequence goes on from NZ_JBFCVT010000011.1 coordinate 742,216, forward strand.
GAGCGAATTACAGAGTCGCTCTTGAAAATGGCAAAGACCACCTTTGGGCTTTTTGCCAGTACCGTTGGGAGCTGTTTGGCACTTAATGTAACCGCATCGGACCAATATTTAGCGATTGTGGTTCCTGGGAAAATGTTCTCCAAAGCCTACGAAGAGCGTGGACTGGCGCCAGAGAACTTAAGCCGTACTTTGGAAGATTCAGGAACAGTCACCTCAGTACTTGTTCCATGGAACACCTGCGGTGCGTATCATAGCAGTGTATTGGGCGTTGGGGTTGGTGAATATGCCCTTTATGCCATTTTCAACTGGCTGAGTCCGTTTATGACCTTGCTTTTTGCGGCGCTGAAGATTAAAATAAAGATGCTTACCACAAGCAAAACGGCCTAAACGATAGAATCCTGATTTTTTCAAAGAACCTTTCCCACAGCAACCGAAAAGAAGGTTTTTTTAAGTATTTTTGGGCTCGAACCAAAATATAAAAACATGGCTACTGTTACCTTAAAAGGAAACGAAATACATACCCTTGGCAACCTTCCCGAAAGTGGTTCCCAAGCCCCCAATTTCACATTGGTTAAAACTGACCTTTCCTCGACCTCCCTTTCAGATTACAAAGGAAAAAAGGTGGTTTTGAACATTTTTCCAAGCATTGATACCGGAACCTGTGCCCAATCGGTGCGCCAATTCAATCAAGAGGCGGCTGAATTGGAAAACACCACTATTCTGTGCATCTCAAAGGACCTTCCATTTGCTCAGGCCCGCTTTTGTGGTGCAGAGGGAATTGATAAAGTGGAAACCCTTTCTGATTTCAGGGATGGAAACTTTGGGAAAGCATACAAGGTGGAATTTACCGATGGCCCGCTTCAAGGACTATTATCCCGTTCTGTTGTGGTCTTGAACGAGAGTGGCGAGGTGGTCTATTCGGAACAAGTTCCAGAAACGGTGGACGAACCCAATTACAAAGCTGCGCTTGAAGCATTGATGGATGCCTAGGGAATCTTTTTTGAAAAATAGGATTCGCAGTGTAGGCTTTGCACTGAGGGGCATGTTTTTGCTCCTACGAACTGAGGCCAGCATAAAAATCCAATTTTTCATTGCGCTTTTGGTAACCGCTGCTGGGTTCTATTTCGAGATTTCCAACACGGAATGGATTCTTCAACTCTTTGCCATAGGCTTGGTCATGGGAATTGAAGGCATCAATACGGCCATTGAGAAAATATCGGACTACATTCAACCGGAAAACGACCCCAAAATCGGTTTTATAAAAGATATTTCTGCGGGAGCCGTTATGATAGTGTCCATTGTAGCGAGCATCATTGGACTCATCATTTATGTACCCAAATTGCTGTAAGCAACATCCAAGGCCGATATAGCATCGTAAATTTGTAAATTAGCCCCGCATTAAACCCTAATTAATGGCGAAAAAAAGGACAAAATCTAAATCCAAACCTACTGCTGCCAACAAAAAGAAGGTTTCTTTGAAACCCTCAAAGCAAAACAAGATCATTTTTGGTAGTTTGCTCATCGTTCTCAGTATTGCACTCTTCTTTTCGTTTATGTCATACTACTTCACGTGGCAGGCAGACCAGAGTTTGTTGTCCGAGTTTGCCAATAGAAATGCGGAGGCCAAAAATCTGCTCAATAAGTTTGGCGCCAGTGTGAGCCATTTTTTTATGTACCGTGGTTTTGGATTGGCCTCATTTGCCTTTCCAGTGCTGTTGGCGGTTACCGGACTCTATCTTTTTTTGGGTTTGAGTGGTAAGGGTCTGGTTGGCAAATGGATTTGGGGTCTGTTGGGGGTCATTTGGATTTCTGTGGCCCTAGGATTTTTTGCCATTGACCAACCCTTGTTGGGAGGTCTAATCGGGTATGAAATGAACGATTTCCTCCAAGATTACACTGGGAAGATAGGGGTATTCCTCATTCTTGTATTTGTATTGATGGTGATTTTGGTACGATTGTTCAACTTTACCCCTGAAGGTGTTGCCAATTTCTTCAAAAAGCAGCGGCAGCAGATTACATCCGATTTTCAGAAAACAGCATCGGTGTCGGATGAAACAAATGAATCTGAAGAAACAAGTCTGGACTTGAGCCCAGAGGACAACGAGCCTGTTAAAGTAGATACCTATACCCATAAAAAAGATATTCCCCCATTAAAAAGTGAAGCTGGATTGGATGTGAACCTTCCCGAAGAAGAAGAGGTTGATATCAGCCTAGAAGTCGAGAAAGTTGAAGAAGAGAAAGAGGAAAGTGACATCAAATCTGAAAAATTGGTCAAGGATTTTGGGGAGTTTGACCCTAAATTGGAGTTGGGCAACTACAAATTCCCTCCTTTGGATTTACTGGAAGCACATGGGGCCTCTGGAGGCATTACCATCAACCAGGAAGAACTGGAGGAAAATAAAAACCGAATTGTAAGTACGCTCAAGAATTACAAAATCGGTATAGCACAAATCAAGGCAACCATCGGTCCAACCGTAACCCTTTACGAGATTGTACCTGAGGCCGGTATCCGTATTTCCAAGATCAAAAACTTGGAGGATGACATAGCGCTTTCTTTGGCAGCTTTGGGTATTCGTATTATTGCCCCTATCCCCGGAAAAGGAACCATTGGTATAGAGGTGCCCAACAAAAATGCTACTGTCGTTTCCATGCGTTCCGTAATTGCTTCGAACAAATTCCAGAAGGCAGAGATGGAATTGCCCATTGCTTTTGGAAAAACCATCAGCAATGAAACTTTTGTGGTCGATTTGGCCAAAATGCCCCACTTGCTCATGGCAGGGGCCACGGGTCAAGGTAAATCAGTTGGGTTGAATGCCGTAATTACTTCGCTGCTCTATAAAAAGCATCCCGCAGAAGTAAAGTTCATTCTGGTAGATCCTAAAAAAGTGGAACTGACCCTTTACAACAAAATTGAACGTCATTTTCTGGCCAAACTTCCAGATTCTGATGATGCCATTATTACGGACAACACCAAGGTCATCAATACTTTGAATTCGCTGTGCATTGAAATGGACAATCGGTATGAGCTGCTCAAAACGGCCATGGTTCGAAATATCAAGGAATACAACGTTAAGTTCAAGGCGAGAAAACTTAACCCCAACGACGGGCACAAATTCCTTCCTTACATTGTTTTGGTGATTGACGAGTTTGCCGATTTGATCATGACCGCCGGAAAAGAAGTTGAAACCCCCATTGCCCGCTTGGCGCAGTTAGCACGAGCCATTGGAATCCACTTGATCATTGCTACACAACGTCCTTCGGTGAATGTGATCACAGGTATCATAAAAGCTAACTTCCCGGCACGGATTGCCTTTCGGGTAACCTCAAAAATAGATTCCCGAACCATTTTGGACGCCCAAGGTGCAGACCAGCTCATTGGTCGTGGTGACATGCTTTACACCCAAGGGAACGATGTAACCCGACTGCAATGTGCGTTTGTCGATACACCGGAAGTTGGAAAGATTACCGACTATATTGGTTCGCAACGTGCCTACCCCGAAGCACACTTACTGCCAGAGTATGTAGGTGAAGAATCTGGCACGGGTATTGATTACGATATTGCGGATAGGGATGCCATGTTCCGCGAAGCCGCTGAAGTGATTGTTACGGCGCAACAGGGTTCAGCCTCCCTCATTCAACGTAAACTGAAACTGGGCTACAACAGGGCAGGCAGAATCATAGATCAACTGGAAGCTGCCGGAATTGTTGGTCCTTTTGAGGGCAGTAAGGCCCGACAAGTTTTAGTGCCGGATATTTATTCTTTGGAACAATTGTTAGAAAATGAAACAAAATAAAACCATGATCAAGAAACATATTCTTTTAATCGGATTTTTAGTAACAGGGCTTTTTTCATTCGGGCAAAACTCGGACAAGGCCAAAGCTTTGTTGGACGAGGTCTACAACAAGGTTAAAAGTTACGACAACATTTATATCGATTTTAAATCCACCCTGGAGAACACCGAGGCCAACCTAAAACAGGAAACCAACGGAAATGTAACCCTTGACGGTGAAAAATATTTCCTAAATTATTTGGGTGCGCAACAGCTTTTTGATGGAAAGAAAGTGTACACCATCGTTCCTGAAAATGAAGAGGTCACCATTGAAGATGTGAATGAAGACAATGATAACGTAAGTCCTTCAAAAATGCTGACATTTTACAAAACAGGCCATAACTACCGGTGGGATATCCTTCAAAATGTGGATGGGCGTAAAATTCAGTATGTAAAATTGATTCCCATCGATTCCAACACCGAAATCAAGTCTATTTTGTTGGGAATTGACACTCAGACCAAGCATATCTACAAGCTTATTCAGACAGGAAACAATGGTACCAAGACCACCATTACCGTTAATTCTTTCAAAACCAATCAGTCACTTTCAAGTACGCTGTTTACCTTTGACGAGAAAAAATACGAGGATAAAGGGTACTATATCACAAGAAACTAAAGATTGAAAATACTAGACCAGTATATATTAAAGAGGTTTCTTTACAACTTCTTCAGTTCGTTTTTCATTTTGATCGTCATATTCATCTTTCAGGGAATATGGCTGTTCATCGATGATTTGGCTGGAAAAGGTCTAGGTATTGTTATTATAGGAAAGTTCATTTTCTACTTTATCCCCACTTTGGTGGACAAGGTACTTCCTCTTACCGTTCTATTGTCCTCCATCCTTACGTTTGGAACATTTGCCGAAAACTATGAGTTTGCCGCCATGAAAGCTTCGGGAATTTCCCTGCAACGAGGCATGCGCAGCCTAGTTGTGTTCGTGTTATTTTTGGGAGTGGTGACCTTTTTCTTTGCCAACAACGTCATACCAAAATCTGAGCAGAAAATGTTCAACCTTAGGCGAAACATTGCCAAGGTAAAACCCGCTGCAGCGATTACCGAAGGGGTTTTCAGTGATTTTGAAGGCACCGGAGATGGAATGAACATTAAAGTGGACAAAAAATACGGGGAACAAGATCGCTTCTTGGACAATGTGATCATCCACAAAAAAACAGACCAGAATGTCAACAATACCGTCATTAAGGCCAAGGCAGGAGAATTGATCAGTAGTGAAGAGTCGGATATCATTCAGTTGGTACTTAAAGACGGCCATTATTATGAAGAAGTTTGGTCCAAGGACAGCAAAGAGCGAAGAAAGCACCCTTTTGCCAAGTCTGAGTTCGAGACTTATACCATTAATATTGACATCTCCGAGTTGAACGACCAAGACCTTGAGGAAGACGGCAACATCACCACGGACAAGATGAAGAATGTGGGGCGACTCGTAAAGGATATTGATTCGTTGGGGAAGAACAATGTTGAAAAAGTAGAGGCTTTCTCTAAAAACATTGTAAATCGCATGGGAGCTTTCCCCGCTAAACCAAAAGTTGACGATAGTTTACAACTTATTGAAATTCCCGAAAAAGAGATTGTAACCGATTCTCTAAAAAATAGCATACAAAATGCCGATGACCTTCTGAAGCAACTTCAGGAATGGCAAAGACTACAAGTCGTCAACAATGCCAAAAATACGATTACGGGCATATTGAACACGGTGGTCTCCAAAAAAGAAGAACTTCAAAAACGATATAAATTCTACAATAGCCATATTCTTTCGCTGCATAACAAATATGCGCTGGCATTTTCCTGTATTATTCTCTTTTTTGTAGGGGCACCCTTGGGAGCCATCATCAGAAAAGGAGGGCTTGGTTTGCCTATGGTCATTGCTATTGTCTTATTTTTGACCTATTATTTTATTGGGGTATTTGCTGGAAACTATGCCAAAGAAGGCAATATTCATCCAGCATTTGGAGCTTGGCTCTCTACTTTGATTATGCTGCCCTTGGGCATTTCATTAACAAAAAGGGCCACAGCAGATAGAGGTCTGTTCGGGTTTGGACATATTTTTGACCGAATTAAATCCCTATTTAAAAAGAAAAAGAAAGATTCTGAAGAGCAATAATGGTTACTAAGGATAAAAAAATACAATTACACGCCATAGAAGAAGCCATTGAGGATATCCGTCAAGGTAAGGTCATCATTGTGGTGGATGATGAAAACCGTGAAAATGAAGGTGATTTTCTCGCCGCTGCGGAGCTCATTACCCCGGAGACCGTAAATTTTATGGCCACCCATGGCCGCGGACTCATTTGTGCGCCCCTCACCGAAGGAAGGTGCAAGGAACTTGGTCTCCATAAAATGGTAACCCATAATTCCGACCCATTGGAAACCGCCTTTACCGTTTCTGTGGATTTACGGGGCAATGGGGTAACCACAGGGATTTCGGCCGCGGATAGGGCCAAAACGGTGTTGGCGTTGACAGATGCAGCCACAAAACCCCATGAGCTTGCCCGGCCCGGGCATATTTTTCCGCTAATAGCCAAGGAAGGCGGGGTATTGCGCCGTACCGGACATACTGAAGCAGCTATAGATTTTGCCCGATTGGCCGGTCTGGAACCTGCGGGTGTCATTGTGGAAATCATGAATGAGGATGGCAGCATGGCCCGATTGCCCGAATTGCTGAAAGTGGCTAAAAAATTTGATTTGAAAATTGTTTCCATCGAGGATCTGATTGCCTACCGTATGGAACATGACAGTCTTATTGAGCTCAAGGAGTCCTTCGATATAAAAACGCGTTTTGGAGCATTCAGGTTACGTGCCTATAAGCAGACCACCAATGACCAAGTGCACATTGCCTTAGTAAAAGGTAGTTGGAAATCTGGCGAACCGGTGCTCACGAGAATCAACTCAACCTTGGTCAACAATGATATGTTGGGCACCTTGACCAACAATCCAGACGAGGCCTTGCAACGTATGTTCGATGTGTTGAACTCCGAAGAAAAGGGCGCCATGATTTTTATTAATCAAGGCAACCAATCCATGAATCTGTTGAGTCGTTTGGCCGAATTGAAAAAATTACAGGCCCAGGGCATCAACAAAGCGCCTAAAATTGATATGGATGCCAAGGATTTTGGCATTGGGGCGCAAATCCTTCACGATTTGAACATCTCCAAGATTCGGTTGTTGTCCAATTCAGGGCAGACCCGACGTGTGGGAATGGTAGGATACGGCCTGGAGATTGTTGAATATGTGAATTACTGATTCAGGTTCAAACTCAAAACGCAAGTTCAAGTTCAATCAAGGCCAGAATTAGTGGATATTCGTGTAATTTATGTCAAGCTTTTTTAAGTGGATGATTGGATAACCTCTACCATTTTTTTGGCTCTTTCTTTCATTTCTTTTTCAGACCAACCCAATTTAATCAAACAGGAAATGGTGCGACCCACCCAATAATCTGATGCTGAAAAATCAGCTTTGGAATAATCCGGAAGGCCTTTGATCACCTCTTCAGGTAATTTTCCCAAGGCTTTGTGGTCGGTCAGATGCTCCCATTTTCTATAATAATGCCAGTTGTTGTTGTACCAGTAAAAACAGGCATCCACCCCATTGGCTCCCAAATCTTGCTGTGCTTTTTGGGCCATTTCTTCCGTAGGAAGGAAGAAGTTCAAAAAGGAATAATTCTCCTCTCCTCCATCGGGCACTCTTCTAAAAGTTACTTCGGGAATACTTGAGAGCGCTTCTCGCAATATCGTATAATTTCTTTTTTGCAGGGCGATGAATTCATCCAGCCGTGAAAGTTGAGCCAAGCCCACGGCTGCATTCAATTCCGAAATTCGAAAATTATAGCCTAAAAAGGGATGTTGCTCCGCTCCCCTATCATTTCCGATATGGTCATGTCCATGATCGGAATATTTATGGGCATTTTGATAATAGGCTTCATTATTGGTGATGACGGCTCCGCCTTCGCCACAGGTAATAGTTTTTACATAATCGAAGGAAAAACACCCCAAATCCCCAATACTGCCCAGAGGTTTTCCTTGATAACTACCACCTATGGCCTGACACGCATCTTCCAACAGCAATAATCCATGTTTTCCACACAACTGTTGAAGCGCATGCAGATCGGCCATGGAACCGCACATGTGTACGGGCATGATCACTTTAGTTTTATTGGTAATTGCTTTTTCAACCGCGGAAGGGTCCAACGTCAAGGTATCATCAACATCCACCAAAACCGGAATGGCACCAAGCGCCAAAATGGACTCAAAGCTCGCCACAAAAGTAAAAGTGGGCATGATCACCTCATCACCTGCTCCAATACCAGCACTTGCCAAAGCTACCGTAAGTGCGGCAGTGCCGCTGCTCACCAAATGAACATGGTTGGACTGCATGCGTTGGGCCAAAGATGCTTCAAGTTCCTTGGCTTTCCAATGTCCGTTTCGCATTCCATCAAACCCGTAGCGCATCAGCACACCTGAATCCAGTACATCATGTACCTGTTCCCGTTCTTTATCTCCAAAAAGTTCAAAACCCGGCATATTCTATTGTATTATTGGTTATTGGTTATTGGTTATTGGTTATTGGTTATTGAAACTACAAAACTTCAATTTTATCTCTTCAAATCCTTTTACCTTACACTGACTACTGACCACTAATTTTAACCAAAAAACCACAATTTTATGGCCATTACTATTACGGCCACAATTAAAAAGGTCTTAATGAATCCATCGCCTTTTTTTACAGAAAATCTGCTGGCAACCCATGCACCCGTTCCGTTGCCAATGGCCAAGATAAAGCCCAATTTCCAATTGACCTTGTCATTGAAGGCAAATACGGCCAGTGCGGAGAGCATGTAAATAAAAACCACAGCCACTTTGGTAGCATTCACCCGTACTAGGTTCATTCTATTGACGAAATGTAGGAACAACATCATTAAAAAGCCAAGTCCGGCATTAATAAACCCACCATAAATCCCCAAAAAAAAGAAAGCAACGATACTCAACCACAGGTATTTTCCTGTGAGTCTTTCCTGCATTTCCTCTAACCGCATTTTCGGCTTAAAAATTATGATAAGCACCACGATCACCATGATGATGGCCAGAATCCTATTGAAGGTCTCCCCTTTTACATCAATGGCAATCCATGCGCCCAATATGGACCCAAAAAAGGCTGAAATCCCCAAATACACATTGAAAGGATAGGTAGATATACCCTTACTTTTAAAACCTGCGGTAGCCAATGCCGTTTGAATAACAATGGCCACCCGGTTGGTACCGTTGGCCACTGGCGCCGGCAATCCCAAAAATATAAGGGTTGGCAAAGATAGCAGGGAGCCACCCCCTGCCACAGTGTTGATAAATCCTACCGCAAATCCTACGACAACCAAGAGCACATAGTGGTACCATTCCTGCATAAGACAAAAATATGGCCTAAGTTCTAAATTTTTGATATGATTTGAGCAAACTTTGGAAACACCCTTATATTATTGATATAATAAATTTTATGGTTAATATTTAGTTATTTACCATTAAAACACCTTGTAAATAGAGATATGTTAAAATTTAATTATTTTTGGTTGAATCTAAAAATCGATCTCATGAAAAAATTTCTTTTATTTTCCTTAGCAGTGCTCTTTGGGTCCACCGTTGCAAAAGCACAATTTCAAGCTGGAATCAGCGGAGGGCTTCCCTTGGGGGATGCAGGAGATTTGACTACTTTTGCCATCGCCGTTGATTTAGGCTATCTATTTGATTTAAGCGATGATGTACATGCTGGACCAGCTATTGGTTACTCCCATTCTTTTGGTGACAAAATTGACACTGGAATTGGAACCGTTGAAATTGAAGACATTAAATTCCTTCCGGTAAGTGGTGGGATTATCTTCGATGCATCGGATGATATTGGTCTTGGTCTGAATTTGGGGTATGCTCTGGGCATCAATGATGGTAATGATGGGGGGTTTTATTATTCGCCAAGAGTTTCCTTCTCCTTGAGCAACAGTGTAGATCTGTTTGCAGCCTACCGGGGTATTTCGCGTGATGGTGGTAGTTTTGATATGGTTACCCTTGGTGTTGAATTTGGATTTGAATAAGTCTTATTTTAAAAATATATAGTCCGGCGCATAGTTTTATGTGCCGGTTTTTTTTTATGGGAACATAATTAAAAATACCTTTTCGGATAACAAAAACCTTTATATATTTGCACCCGCTTAGGAGGAATGGCAGAGTGGTCGAATGCGGCAGTCTTGAAAACTGTTGAGGGTCACACCTCCGGGGGTTCGAATCCCTCTTCCTCCGCAATCAAGCGCAAGTCTTGAATGTAAAAACCGCAGAGTTAGCTCTAGCGGTTTTTTATTTTTAAGACTATGGTATTTGGAAAATGCCAAAAGAGTGAGGTTGGAACAAAATCCCTCTTCCTCCGCTTAAATACCTGAAAAGCGCAAATACGCTATTTCAAATCCAAGAGATTATTTTCCCTTTTAAATGATTTAAAATCATGCCATTCCTTCAATTTTTTTCCGCGCCTGTATTTTAAAGCTGATGTCAATTCTTCATTTTCATACATTAAACAATAGCCGTTTTTAATTCCTTTGTCCAACTGGCACTTATGTATCAAGTTTCCTAAATCATCATAAAAAAGCCACCATTTGTTTTTTTCACCTTTCGAATAATGTCCTTCCTCAATCAAAATCCCCCCTCTGGAGTATGAATACCAGTATCCATTCTTTTGATCGTTTTTATAATGCCCCATTTCACTTATGTTGCCAGAGGAATGATATAATTTCCAATAACCATCTCTTTTATTGCCCTCTTCCCAACCTTCAGATTTTAAGATTCCGTTCCGATAGTAGTTTCGGACATATCTTTTACTTTGAGCATTCATGTTCATGAAAAAGGATGTCAATAATACTATAAGAAGAATCTTTATTTTCATGGGTTTGTTTTTAGAGAAAATGTCTCAAACTGAAAACAGGTCTTACCCTTCAATTTGATTCGTTGTCCAAACAGTCAATTGTTTTCTTCTTCCATTCAGAAAAAATCTGCTTACTTATTGGGAATTCAACGAAGTCATTTAACGGTATTCTAGTTATGGGTCGTGCCAGAGGAAGTAATCTTTCAGCAATTGAGTGAGAAATCATTAAGGCATACCAAAAAATCACGCTATTGTAAAAGTTTAACTTTCCGTGATATTTCCATGATTTCCTTATAGTTCCTTTGCTCCGAACCTAAAAAAGTAAAGCCATTGTGTATGTTGTTTAAATTCTTCTCGACCATTGGCATAGAGTTAAAAAAATTGTTATGAAACACCTTCGATTAGTTTATTTGTTCATTTTAGTCCTTGGGAGCCATCCGATTTTAGCTTCTGATTTTTCGATGTTTTTTTCCAAAGCAGACGCTTTCTTTAAGGAAAATATAAAAGACGGTAGAGTTGACTACGAGACCATTGCGAAAAACCCAAAGACTTTGGATGAGTTGATTGGCATCGCCGAAGAACTCAGGACTTCCCCAAGTAATGTCGCGGAATATCAAGCCTTTTGGATCAACTCCTATAATCTTTTGGTCATAAAAGGAATTATCAAGAATTATCCGCTAAAGTCCCCACTTGATGTCAAGGGTTTCTTCGAAAAAATCCAATATCAAGTGGGTGGTCAAAGCTTGACCCTGAATGATATTGAAAACAATTTACTTCGAAAAGTATTTCCAAACGAATCAAGGTTTCATTTTGTATTGGTATGTGCCGGGTTGGGCTGTCCACCAATAATCAGTAAAGCCTATAAACCCGACACTTTGGATGCACAAATGGAAGAGCAAACCAAACTTGCCATCAACAACCCGGATTTTATTCGCATTAAAGGAAAAAAAGTTGGCATTTCGCAATTGTTTGAATGGTATGCCGAAGATTTTACGCGCGGTGGCAAAAGTATGCTGCAGTACATTAATCAATATCGAAACGAAAAGTTGAACAACGATGCCAAACTATATTATTATCCATACGATTGGAGATTGAACGACACTAAAATTTAAACCTGACCCCGAAAAAGATAAACTATGAAATCAATTCGAATTTTTGCCGCTGCCCTAGGAATCATTTTCTCCCTTCAAACAGCATTTTCTCAGGACGATGTAGATCAACCAACAAGTAATATTTTACAGTACACACCCTCTAAGCTAATCGGAAAGGGCCAATGGGATATTAAATGGTTCAACAACCTTTATACCGAAACCGAGAGCACCTTTGCGGAAGGCAAGCAGCCAAGACAGACGTTCTTCACTTCAACTTTGGAGGTCTACACGGGAGTGGGGTCGAACAAAAGATGGAACCTTGGTGCCATCCTTGAATTTCGATCTAATGTTGTAGGAGGAAGAAAAGCTTTGGACGTATTCAAGTTTGATGGTGAAACGGGTACGGCACGCTCAGGGTTAACCTCTATCGCCCCATCGGTCAAGTTCGTTCCCATCGCTTCACTGAACAATTTTTCCATCCAATCATCTTTCTTTATTCCATTAGTGGACAATGAAAGCGAAGATGAAGTCTTTTTGGACCAAAAGGGGTATATCTGGCAAAATCGCTTGTTTTATGACCATACTTTTGCCAGTGGAAAATGGCAGTTATTCTCGGAGCTCAATTCCGAATTGAGCTTTGGCGATAAGGAGGAAAGTTTTGCAAACAACAGTTTAAACCTTACTCCCGGATTATTCTTGAGTTATTTCCCAAGCACAAAGTTTACCGTATTGGCATTGATTCAGCATTCACAACGTATTGATCTTGGGAACGACTTTGCACAGGATTTTACTGCAATTGGCGGTGGAATGAAGTATCAGTTGACAAGAGAACTTAACCTCGAAGTTTTATATACCAATTTTGTAAGAGGTAACAATACTGGACTGGGTGAAACCTTTAATCTTGGACTTAGAGCTATTTTATAGTGGAAATGATTCCTGGTCTACTGTAAATTTGTTGCTATGTGTAACCCAACAAAATGTTGGGCTTTAGGTTGCTTTAACCTTGATTTCAATCGTTTTTTAGTGTATGAGACACCCATTTATTTTAACGGCATCCTTGCTATTTGTTCTCGGCATTGTAAGGGGACAACTGGTGGTGGATGCCGTTGAATTTCAGGGTAATGAAAAAACCAAAACAACCATTCTTGAAAATGTTGTTCAATTAAAGAGTAACATGCCGTTGGATTCCTTAATGGTAAAACGGGACGTAGCCCAACTGATCCGGGTGCCTTCTGTTTCCCATGCCACCTATGAGGTTATCTTCCTTGATAATAGTGAAGGTTGTAAAGTGGTTTATACTATTGAGGAGAATTTTACCTTAATTCCGTTTGTAAGTGTGTACACCACCAACCAAGATGAATTTGCCTATAGGCTAGGTTTGCAGGAGTTTAATGCTTTTGGAAGAAATATCACCATAGGGGGATTTTACCAGAAAGATATATTTGATTCCTATTCTTTTCAAGTGAGACATCCCATGCTATTTGGACCCAAGATGGGATTGGCCTTCAATTATCAAAATTTAACCACGCAGGAGCCCGTTTTTTTAAATGCTGGTACAGCACAATATCGTTATAACAATGAATCCGTTGAGCTATTGGGACTTTATCAAATCAATTCCCGGTATCGGGTGGAGCTGGGGGCAAATATTTTTACCGAAGACTATCAATACCTCAACGGCGCCACTAGCCCCAATGTACCGCAGTCCCTAAAGGTGAACAAGTATTTACTCAAAACAATATATAATTATGATGCCACCACCTATTTTTATCAATATCTGGATGGGTACAGAAGCACGTTCAACCTTCAATATGTTAAAAGTGCCAATGAAGCTCAACTTCCCGAATTCATAATAGGATTTGCGGACTTTTTATATTACAAAAGAATAGGGGCTAAAGGGAATTGGGCCAACCGCCTCCGATTGGGGCTGGCAAGCAATCTGGAAACTCCATTTGCCCCATTTGCTGTAGATAACAACCTTAACATTAGAGGGGTTGGCAACACCATTGATAGAGGCACGGCAGCCATCGTTCTTAATACAGAATATCGGCATACCCTAATGGACAAGAAATGGTTTGTACTACAAAGCAACATTTTTGTTGATGCCGGTAGTTGGAGGAATCCAGGCGGAGATTTCAGCGATTTTGGAGATAAACAAAACATAAGAGTCTATCCGGGAGTAGGGTTACGACTCATACATAAGTTTGTTTTTAATGCCATATTCCGAATCGACTACGGATATGGAATTACACCGAACAGTTCTCAAGGCATTGTGTTTGGTATTGGACAGTACTTCTGACTATGTACTCCATGTGCCATAAAAGGAAAGCTATCAACTTAATTGATATATGGGCAATTCAAAACTAAAGATTGTTCCTTTTGAGGGATTGCTCAAGACTTTTATACTAGCGTTGTGGAGTTCCATTATTTTTTTTACAATGGCAAGTCCAAGGCCCGCACCTTCCTTAACCTGACCGGTCTTGGTCTGTCGATAACGTTCAAATATCAATGATTGGTGCTCCTTTTGAATACCTGGGCCTGTATCACTGATCATAATTTCAACATGGTCTTTCATAGGTATTATTTTGATTCCAACCGTACCTCCATCAGGGGTAAACTTAATGGCATTGTCCATTAAGTTTTGAATGGCCCGCTCTACAAGTGATATATCCCCAAAAACAAGGGGCGTTTTAGGGTTCATTTCCAATTGAAGTTCAATATTGTGTTGTGCTGCTATTACTTTATAGTTCCTATGGATGTCATTGGCCAGTTCAGTGATTAGGAAAGGCTCTCTTACTGGTTCAATCTGATTGGCTTCCAATTTGGAATATTCGAACAATTGTGCAATTAATCTGGCCAACCTTTCACATCCATTATTCACCGTGGTCAAATATTCTTCGCGTTCTTGGTCTGTCAAATCTTTTCTCTTGATTCGTAGGGTCTCCACATAGCCTTGAATAATGGATAGCGGAGTACGCAAGTCATGTGAAATATTGGCAATGAGCTCCCTTCTATGCAGTTCAAGTGATTTGATTTTTTCAATATCCGAAACAATGGTATCGGCCATTTCATTATACGTCTTCGCCAAGATGGCAAGGTCCATTTTCTCGGCATCTTGAATTCTGTACTGGAGGTCACCTTCTTGGAAACGCTTTGTGGCAAAAATTATTTCGCGAAGGTTTTTGGTGAGGTACCAAACTGACAATATCCCCAAAACTGCTGCAAAAATTAAGGTCAACGCAACACCTCTAAGGCCTAGACGGAAAAAATAACCATCTATGAGGGAGGCTCTTGTACTTAGATAATCCTCTCCGGCCAGCACAATATAAATGAAACCCTTTTTTCCATTTTTCTCGAAAGAGGCAGCAGAAAAAATCTTTTGATTTTCCGGATTTTTGGGGTCGTCACCCAAAATAAACGCCGAACCTTGCTCCCCAATAAACCGTTGTATGGGATCTAGGTCTATTTTCCTAGCTTGGGTATCAGTTCCATCGTGGTCTAGGACCACCGAGTAAGCCACATGCCCCGTTTCATCCAATAGATACACTTCAATGGCCCTGTTTACCGCCATCATATCGTGCATAATATCCCCAAAAAGCTCCTTGTTCACATTTCCTTCAGCATCAAAAGGGCTTTGGTTGCTAAATTTTTCATCAATCAGGTGTTGGGCCAAATTGGCATGTAAACGTTGGGTGGTTTCATAATAGTGATTGTTGGTAAGATAAGCAGTGATCAGAATATAGCCAATGGCGGCAAAAAAAAGGATTGACAGGAACGAAAGGCACAGCTTTATGAGCAATCTATTGGAAAACAAGGAAAATTTCATAGTTCTTCATTGAATTTGTATCCTATTCCCCAAGTGGTTAGGATAAATTTAGGTTGCCCCATATCGGGTTCTATTTTTGAACGCAGTCGGTTGATATGGGAGTTTACAGTATGTTCATATCCCTTAAAATCATACCCCCAAATCATTTTCAGCAATTTCTCACGTTCATAGCTTTTTCCAGGGTTTGAACATAGTAAAACCAATAGCTCAAATTCCTTTGGGGATAGTTCAACCTTTTCCCCGCTCAATTGCACCTTTCGTAATTCTATGTTCACCGTCAGATTGTCAAAATACATGGTCCCGTTGTTCTGAGGGCCTTGTTCTGTGGACTTCTCCATTTTTTGGCGACGAAAAATAGCTTTTACCCGGGCAATAAATTCCCGAACACTGAAAGGCTTGGTCAAATAATCGTCAGCTCCCACCTCCAATCCCAACACCTTATCAATTTCTTCAGATTTGGCCGTTAGCATAAGGATAGGCGATTTAACATTATTTGCTCTTATCTTCTGACAAACCTCAATACCATCCATTTCTGGTAGCATGATATCCAATATTATTAATTCTGGTTGCCCCTCTACAGCATGTTTTAGCCCTAAAGGGCCATTATTGGCTTTCTGGATGGTACATCCTAAATCCGTTAAATGGATTTCAAGCAATTGAACAATCTCGGGATCATCCTCAATAATCAATACATTTTTCATAACCATCGAAATAAGGTGAAATATCTCACGAAAGAATCACAGAATCATTAAGAAAACATTCCTGTTTATCCAATTTTGGTCGAGAAATGTGGGTGTATCTTTCAGATTAATAAAAACATTTCAGCTAAACCACTGCATATCAAATTATTAAAAAAGTTTATGTTTTCGTGAAGCTTTCATTACACGTCAAAAGTTTCTTTGTGAAAACTTAAAAACAAAGAGATGAAAACATTGAAAACTTTATCAATTTTAGGGTTGCTCGCCATTGGTTTTTTAGCTTGTGAGGATGACGAGGGAACAGATGATGGTTTAGAACCCGTAGTATTGGAAGCCGGAACACTTTCTGGAGGACCATTTTCATTTGCCGTGGACGGGAGTCCCGACTTAGTAAGTGGAATTACCTTGACTGGATTTTCAGGTTCTGGCGAGACGCAAACATATGTAATTACAGACGATAACAAAAACATTTTGGGACTTCCGCCTACCTTGGATGCCCTCTTTGAAGTGGATTTTGATGGAGCAGGAATAGGTGTTTGTTACATCTACCACCTAACTTATGATGGTACGCTTACCGGTCTGGAGGTAAGTGGAAACTTGGATGAACTGAGTGGAATGTTTGATTTATCAAATTTTTTAGTGGTCAACCGGAATGCCCTTGACGCTGGTGAACTCGTTGGCGGACCATATGATTTTGTTGTGGATGGTCTTCCTGATATGATTATGGAGATTTCCTTGGATGCTACCAATTTAAATGGTGACAACCAAACATTTGTAATTACCGATGATATGGGAAATATTTTGGGATTGCCACCTACCATTGAAGCCGTCAAAGGCGTTGATTTTGACCAAGCTGGAACCGGAGTTTGTTTTATTTACAGTTTAACCTATTCTACTGAAATTGGCGGTCTTGAAGCGGGCAATAACCTAGATGATTTGGAAGGAGTGTTTGCATTATCCAACCAAGTGGTGGTCAATAGAAATGCCTTGAATGCTGGAGCATTGATTGGAGGACCCTATAATTTTTCAGTCGATGGTACGGCAGATATGGTAACGGGAATTAGTCTGGATGCCAGTAATTTGACAGGTAGTAACCAAACCTATGTCATTACAGATGACAATTTAAATATCCTTGGGTTGCCACCAACTCTTGAAGCATTGGAAGGTGTTGATTTTGATGGAGCAGGAATAGGTGTTTGCCTTATATGGCATTTGACCTATGAGGGTGAGATTACAGGTCTTGCCGCAGGAGAAAATGCCGCCGACCTAGCTGGTAATTTTGCTTTGTCCAACTCGGTTAAAGTATATAGAAATCCTAATGCCGGTGAAATTTCTGGTGGACCCTTTACCATTGTTGTAGATGGTACCCCAAATATGGTAAGTGGAATTTCATTGGACAATAGTGGGGCAAATGGTACCAACGGTACGTGGGTCATTACAGACGATCAAGACAATATCCTTGGCCTTCCCCCAACCTTGACTGATGTTGAAAATGTAGACTTTGATGCAGCTGGACCTGGCGTATGCTTTATATGGTATATGCGCTATGAAGACGGACTGACAGGTTTAGAAGCAGGAAACAACATCTCTGATCTTATGGGGCTGTATGGATTGTCTAATTCAATTACAGTAACACGAAACTAATGGAAATTGCTATGAATTAGGAAAACCTGAGATTTTTTTAATTCTGTAGAAAACCCAATCATTTTACTGATTGGGTTTTTATTTTTCATTGGCCTAAAATCAAATTTGAAAAACACCCCACAAACTAGTTATTGATAGGGTCTGTTTTTAAGATCTTTTGTACTCCTCAAATAAGCACCTGAATCCATACAGGCATTCTCGCCAAAATCTCAACTTAAAATTATATAACGCATTATTAATCAATAATTTATATGATGTTATTTGTAAAGTTTCCTCCTACTTCAAGCTTACACAAAACGTTGCCGTTTATCTAATTTTAATATAAATCAAACTACAATCAATTGAATTCCTGTATATTAGTATGAAATCATCTTCAATGGTTAACCAGCATAGAGGTGTAGTTCCCCAAACGAACCCTTAAAAGACTGGTCTATGTCAGACAACAGGTATACTAATTCCTTAATTGAGGTCCCATTAGTGAATAAATTTCTTCAGGCCTCATGTTTTTATCATAAAAGTCTTCATTCAATCATCACAAAATAGGTTGGTCTTTTACCAATTACAACCGCAATCAGTAAACTTGAAAGTATGAAAACACCACACATTTTTATCCTCTTTTTCACAGTATTGGTACTATCCGCTTGTGGTAACTCCAAAAAAAAGGAAGAAACAACTTCGACTTCGGACACTGCGGAAAAAGAAGTAAAGGCAACCCATGGCACCGACAACACCATACAGCTTAAGCAACATGGGGATTATACCCAGTTGTACGCTGCAAGCGAAGATTGTAAGCTGACTACCTCACAATTGGCCGAGGCGTTGGGGTATGGTGCCGACCAAGTACAAGAACAAAGCAACTATCAGGGCAGTTGTTGGTTCAAAGTGACCCATCCAGACAATTTTACGGTGAATTATGGGATAAGTCTTGAAAAATGGGGTGACACAAACATCGTAGAGGGTCAAATAAAAAGTGGGCTAAAGAATGAGATGATAGAGGTCAGCATAAGTGAATCAGGAGACACCTACATTAAAAGACATCCTGTACAAGGTTTTCTACTATTGCTAAATACTAATTATGGAAACCCAATAAAAGTCAGTTATAGTTATTTAAACCCTAATGGCCCTAAGCTAACAGATTCCCAAAGGGACGAACAGAAAAAGAACACGTATAAAATTGCCAATTATCTTATTAATCACTATCAAAACTAAATCAAAATGAAACCATTGCACAAGTTTTCGTTGTTGTGTCTCTTGTTTATTGGGGCATTTAAAGGATATGCCCAACCTTTTACATTGGATAAAGCAATTCAACCGGTAGAATTGAAACTGCTTGCAGATACAAGAACCGGTCATGAAGGAGAATTAGGTATTGTTTATTTCAATAGATTAACAGATTCTGCAATGTACCACTATGTAACCGGACACGACCTATACAACTTTGTAGATGTATTGGTGACCAGTGTGGATGGCACCCCACTCAAGGTGAGCTTGGCCAAGGATAATTGGGAAGCTGTGCAGGCCCAACAAAATACAACCAACGCGCAAGATGGGCTTGTGAACTTTAAAATACGTACCTGGGGCAGTTTTGGAATTAAAGTGGAAACGGACCAACCCAACAATTCACTCTATACTATTACCGTTTTGGCAAGCCCCGAAAAGAAAACCTATTTGGGAAGCGCCTTTAGAGCCATTAGTGAAGATGAAATGGAATCCAGCGGTGCAGCTTCACCCAATGACGCCAATGAGGGAAGCAGTGATGGCGGGACAACTAATTACCTGTTGTACATTGCCCTTGGGGTTGCCTTGTTGGTTATTGGTGTTTTGGCTGGAAAGCTTATGGGGCGGAAAGGAAAGGGCACCACAGTGATTTTAGTGTTTTTGTCATTATTGCCATCAATCGGTGTTGCGCAAGATGCTGGTGACTTCGTTTCCATAGAACAGTTTGAAGCGTTCAAAGAAAATGCTATGGAAGATTTCAACACGAGACTTAATATGTTGGAAAATGAAAGAAAGGCGGTTGACAAAGTAGTCGGCAATCTAGATAAGACCATCTCCACCATACGGAAACAATGGGATAATGTAAAATTGCTTTATAGCACCTACAACAATGGGCTTGGCAAATGTATAAGTTCGTCTCCGCCAGCTCAAGCCCCTTCCATTCCTTCAATATGCACAGATCTGTACTTTGATGATAAGGGCGACATTTCGGAAGAGGAAGACCAAGAATGTGCCCAATGCTTTTTTGAAGCCCGGAAAAAATTCAATAACATGAGGTATCAGTTTGAAAAACTGGCCACTATCTACAAGTGTACCAAGGATTTTTCCAACGCAGCCATTTCTTTTGGGGACGATGTATCTGGCTTTACTCCCAGTGGGGTTGGCGGCCTGGCCTGGCAAACGCAACGAAGAAATATCGAAAAATCTGTAACAGAACTTGAACAGGCCTATGATAATAAATATGCCGAATTTCTTCAAAGTCTAGCCGATGCCATGATGGAACTCAATATCTGTGAGGCCAAATATGGGGTTGAGGATTGGTACGACCGTTTTGGTTATATGTATTTTGAATTTATGAAAGAGAAATATCAAAGAAAAGACTAATGGGAACAAAGAGATTGAATTTTATCATTTTGGTGTCCCTAAGTTTGGGATTATGGGTTGGATGCAAATCCGTGAGTCCCACGGTGTCCAACACCAACACAAACATTATTGGGTCTTGGGAAGGCTGTGATGGGCGTGTAGTGGCGTTCTATACCAACGAAAAAGGTGAAATAGAAGGGCGCTATTCAAAACTTGGTGGACTTGACAAGTTTAAGTTTACCTTGGATGAAATAGGCTTTCATCTAACCCGAAAAAGCCCTGGTGTCTATACTGGAAAGGTGAAATGGAGAAACACCTCTGGAACGGAATCTTGGAGGGACGAGACCATTATAGTGGAAAATGATATCCTTAAAACATCAGGTTCTGATTTTTGCGGTAACGAATTAAAAAGAATCAACACTTTTTAGGTTCTCTGGCTAAAAAAGATAAGAATCATCGTATAATATCAAAGTATACTTGGATAGATGTGGTTTCCATACCAATTAATCCTAATCCCGTTATTTACGCATTTCCAGAATTCTCAAGGTCTTGAATAAATAAGACCTTGAGAATGGTTGTCCTTGATTTCCGTCAATTTTTTTGTGCATTGCGTCAACCCTCCGAAGCTATTGGTAGTACATTCGTTTTCGATTATTGCAATCAGTAACCCTTAAATCTTAATAATGATGAAAACAAATGTATTGATAATAGCAGCTCTTCTGGTGGGGTCAATTTGTATTGCCCAGAACACCAACAATGTACAATTAGGAGTGCGTGGTGGTGCCAATTTTGCCACAGTGGCAGGCGATGATTTTGATAGCCCTGATTCTAGGACCTCCTTTTACTTGGGTCTATTGGCCGAGGCACCATTGTCCGACCATGTTTCCCTTCAGCCAGAGATATACTATTCCGCGCAAGGTTTTGATATTACGGATGAGCCCGATACCCCAGATGCCCAATTTCAGGTAGACTACATTCAGGTACCCTTGCT
The DNA here is from genome assembly GCF_040705235.1 of Allomuricauda sp. ANG21. Lineage (NCBI taxonomy): Bacteria > Pseudomonadati > Bacteroidota > Flavobacteriia > Flavobacteriales > Flavobacteriaceae > Allomuricauda > Allomuricauda sp. ANG21. Next base: position 763,782 of record NZ_JBFCVT010000011.1, read on the forward strand.
CTTGAAATTTTATATCGCAGATGGACTCAACATTCAAGCCGGACCCCAATTTGGGTTTAAGGTAAATGAGGAAATCGACTTTGACCCGGGGGAAGATGGTGGCGATTTTGATACTGACGCCATCAATGGGTTTGATTTTCAAGGTGCCGCAGGATTGGAGTACAAATTTCCAAGTGGGTTCTTTATCCAAGGGAGATATACCTACGGATTTTCTGAAATGATTGAAGATGTGGATGTGCACAATTCCGTATGGTCTGCCGGACTAGGATTCATGTTTTAAAAAAGCCCCCAACAAAAAAGCCCCGCTTTTACACGGGGCTTTTTTATTGGTTATTTAGCGGTTTTTTATTAATTCAAAGTCAGGGTTACTTGGTGTGTTTTTCCAGAAACAGGAATCTCAAAACTTTCAATGTTACCTTTCTTTATTACCTTGAGCAATTTGCCATCAGCCCTACACTTAAAAGATATATTACCATAATTCTCCAAGTTCAATTTGGTACGATGTCGCTTTTCCACCCTATTCTCAAGCACAAAACTTACTTCATTCATAGACTTGGACACTAAAATAGGATTATTCTTGGCAAATCCATCCCGTTCCAATTCCATCTGAAACCTAGTGCCATTGGCTACAATAGCAAATCGTGTTCTTAGGCCATCCTTTGGGACAATGGCGAAGCCATTAGTTGTCTCATCCAAGTTTCCGCCGTAAGCGAACCATTCAAAAATGGGGTCGTTTACTAGAACAGTAGATGCAGTATGCCCAATGGCGCCCATACCTAAATCGGCCTCTCCATCATAGTTCCACGGGCCACGTTCAATTTCTCGGCCTTGGAGCCAAATTCGGCCATGCTTTTGTGAGTTAAAAGCCCAACCCAAGGCACCATCATTTTCCTTTCCTGGAAACCAATAGCCATAATTGCTCTCTTTAGTACCAGTATTCATGAGCGCATACGAGCTTAAATAGGAGGCATAGCCTAACTGAATCCAGTCATAAGGTTTTTCGGCAAAGTGCAGCCCATAATCCAGAATACTCCATCCACCCATCCGTGCCATGTAACTCAGCCCGCCTCCTTCTGAATCATCAGAACCCAGGGAATAGTAGGTTGGATTTACCCAGCCACGGACAGCTAGTCCTGCGGTATTCTGCCTATCCATAAAATCCCGACTATCTTCCTGTTTTACGCTAGGATGTGAGTACCATTTTTCAAGATTAACATCATACCATAGCTTTTCATCCGGTTTCATTTTGTTAAGGGTGCCATATTTGGCAAAAGCGTAGCTGGATTCAAAAGCAGTTCGGTCTATGCTATATTCTGAACGGAAAGGGTATTTGTCATCATAAACAAAATATTTCACCTTTTTCTCCCATTCCTGTCGCAACCAATCTGCATCGGATTTTCTCCCATATCGTTCCAAATCCTTGATCAGTGGAATAATAATGAGCTCATTATAGCAGCCCCATTTATAGGTATCGTACCAAGGTAGGATTTCATAGGGATAGGTGAAATAGGCCTTGGCTGTTTGAAATGCACGCTCCAAATAGCCCTTCGCATCCAAATACTGGACTTTATCAGGATAGAACTCGGCAATCTGAAACATGTGGTAGTACATTTTGGTAATATGGGGATAATCATAGGAACGCCAAATTTTTATCTTATCCAGATTGTAGTCCCTAGACCTAGCTCTCAACAATGGGTCTCTAGCCTCTCGCCAGTTGGGAACACCATGAATTCCATATGGGTTGGTTTCCTTGTCGGTACGCTGAAGCCCTCCCCAAACAAAATTTTCTATATGGTATTCTACTGAAGCTATTTCGTCATCTTCAGGAAAATAAACATTCTTGGAGGCGATGTATGGAGCCTTTACCAGACCAATATCATCACTGGCCAGAACATAGCCCCACCAATGATCAAAACCATCGGTATTGTCCGGTCCACGAAGCACGGCTTTACTCATATCCCAAATTGAGTACAGCCCATTGTACCATTTTGAAGGGTCTGTGTGTTGTTGGGACTGGGTTAAAAAGTCAGTCCGTTTTTTGATCAAGGTCTCAACGGGCTCAGTGGAGAAGAACTCCAAAATGGATTTTTGATTCCCGTTGTAATGAATAGTGAGTTTGTTTTCTCCCAAACGTTCAAACTGTACCTCATAAATGTAAAGGTCTTTTTCCTTTTCTTTGATGAAGTCTATCTTGGTCTGTTTGGGAAATTCAGCTGAAATGGAATCGATTTTGTTTTTGGTCCGTAAAGAAAACTTAGCACTCAATCCTTGCGGAAGGGTCATTCCAGGGACCACACGAATATCAAACAGATTATTTTGGTAAAGCACATCCCTTAATTCATCATAACTGTTTACCCATTGCATGCGAAAACCATACGTAATACTACTGCCCGGTTTTCCTTTGGGTGCGAGTTCCAAGGCTGTATTTTCCATTCGCCAACTCCCCTCCTTTTGGGCGGCGGCCCATTGAGAATGTATGTGAGCCGAATATCCTGAAGCGGAATCAAAATATTCCAACTTGGTACCCGGTTTAGTCATCAATACCAAAAATGGTGGTTCCCCAGAGGGTTTAGAAAAGTAAATGAACGAACTGTTGCCACCTATATACTGGTGCTTAATAAAGGTTTCCTCAAAAATATAATTGGGTTCTTCTCCAGACGGTCGGGGCCAAGAAATTGGAACGGAAAAGTCACCGATGGTAATGGGATAATCAAACATGGATTCCAGCCTAATGGTCCAGTCGATGCCATTTCGTACACGTTCAAAAGTACGCTCCATTTTTAAAACCACACCCTCCTTGTAGTCGGTATATTTCACCTTCTCCGGAGATAGAATCTCCCGTGAGGTCGCCCCTTTATATATATTGAGCCAGTCACCATCCGCTACCTGATATTTTACATCCACATCGCCCCACTCCCCTCTTTTTCCAACGATACTAGCCCTATGCTCATCAGATTTTGACCAAAAACTGGATATTCCCTTTCGGTTGAATTCCATTTCAAAATCCTCACAGTCAATAACCATACTATCTAATGACTGCGCATTAAGGTGACAGGTCAATAGAAAGTTCATGAAAATAATAAGGCAACACAATTTAATATACTTTTCCATAGGGGTTGGGGTTGGTTTGAACAGCGATGAAGCCCTTGTTGGATTGTTAAATCCTATTCGCATTCAGTAAACATATAATTGCCATCTTTGCATTCAAATGGCAATCAGGGCGAACTGAATCAGCGTGGAAACAACCATCCATAAAAGTATTATTATCTACATCAAGTTTTCCAAGATTATTAGCCAGTTTTGATATTATATTGACAATAATTGAATTTTCCTGTGAATACTCTATGAATAATTCGAAGAACCAACCTATTCCCTATAAGATTTCTAGGGAGAGTTTATTATTGAAGACATTTTTTAGATGGTACCGCGAGTACATGAAGGCATAAAGCCCCCTTGATCATTGTTGTTTAATCAGGCAGATAGGCACATACCATCCTATTTCCTAACGACTTCATTTTTCCAAAAAGTACAACTCTTTATTTTTCAGCCATGTAGGCCATGCACGGCATACTTCGTTTCAACTTCCCAACCTTATGGTGAAAGTGCATTTTTTGTAACTAATTAAAGTACTTGAATAAAAAGTAGCAGTTTATTGAAAACTATAACTCTTCAAAAATTTCTTGGATAGGTTTACGTACTTTCTGTCTGAACTGCGAATGATCATTTTTGGAACGATAGCCAATAGACGCAATTATGCTTACGTTGAGGCCACGATCTTCTAGATCCAATATTCTGTTATAGTCTTGCTGATCAAACCCTTCCATGGGACAAGCATCAATCTTAAGTTCTGCACAGGCCGTTAATAGGTTGGACAAAGCCAAATATGTTTGCTTTTCTGACCAGACCCGCCATTGAGATGGGTTCATGCGGGATAGGCTTTTCTTTATAAAATCACCATAACCTTCTAATTTTTCCAAGGGTGTTCCCTGTATTTTGGAGGTTGAAGTTATATATGCGTCAACATCTTCTTCTTTGTGTTCGGTATAGTTGCAAAAAACAAAAAGGTGTGAAGCTTCAGTAACTTGCGATTGACCCCACGAAAATGGCAATAATTTTTCCCGTATCTTCTTGTCGGAAATGACCAAAACCTTGTACAGTTGCAATCCGTATGATGAAACGGAAAGCTGTACCGCTTTTTTCAGTTTTTCCAAATCATCTTGGTTGATTTTTTGAGAAGGGTCAAACTTTTTAGTGGCATACCGCCATTGTAAATGCTCTAGTAATTTCATGTTCTATAAGTTTAGTTTTTATTGATTAGTATTATACCACCTGTCATGGCTAATACTCCTATTATTTTTTTAAGGGCCACGGGCTCCTCTGGAAGCCCAAACCACCCAAAATGCCCTGCAATTGTAGAAAATAGTAGTTGACCAAAGAGTCCAAGACTGATCATTGAAGAAATTCCCAGTTTTGGGATGGTATGATAGTACAGACAAATACCGCATACACTAAAGAATGCCCCTGAAAACCAAAGATATACAGGTATTTTTCGCATCAACCCCACATCAAAAGAAGTACGTAAACTTGCCAAGACCAGTATTAGGGCAAAGAGAGTGCTAAATGCAAAAGCTATCAAGGAAGCCAAAACAGGGCTCTTTAAATGGATTCCGAGTTTGGCATTCAAACCACCTTGCATGGCCAAAAATACACCTCCAAGTATAGCCAGTAAAACAGTCACTCCGTTGTTCATTTTTTTGTTTTGTTTATTACTCAAAATTAGTTGCCATTCATCGCCTAATACTTAAGATATCTTAAGAAGGCATCAGATAATCCTTTAAAACCTCCAATTGAGATAAGATTTTAACATTGCTACATGTAGATCTTAACTCATCTAACAATGGCCTTGACTTGTTGGTCAATTTTCTCCGAGCAATTGCATGGGATTCCTTGCTGGGCCATTGTGCATAAGCAATATAGTTTCCGTCATCGCATTTGTGCAATCTGGAACCATAACTGCCTGCATGGTCCAGATAAGCTTTTGTGAGCTTCTCCCAAGCTTCCTTAAACTTATTATCAACTCCGGTCTTTACCTCAAATTCATAGATTATAACGTGCATTGGTCTCAAAGATTTATTATGTATTGTTTAATCCCATTTGTTCAATCTGGATACTGCATACTTTCCCCCTCCCATAAAGTAAAACGCTAATCCAGCTATAAGGTAAATGGCCAAAAGTTCCAATGCCCACCCCCCTTTTTCATTAAGCTTGAATAGATTTTGGGTTTGCGCCAAAATAAAGGCTGCCAGACAATTAAATGCGAAGATGAGTCCTGCCAATCGTGTACGATACCCCACTATAATCATCAAAGGAGCCAAGACTTCCCCTACAAGAACTCCGTTGGAAATCCAAGAGGGCAGCCCGTGCTTTGACAACAATTCATCAATGTATTCCATACCATGCAACAATTTGTCTATCCCATAGATTAACATGGTAAATGAAATACTGACCCGTATCAATAAGTTCCCCAAATGTTTGTTTTTTTTCATTTTATTTTTTTTGATTTAAAAATTGTGTTTGAGAAAAAAGCCCAGATTTTTTAGCCTTTTCTTTGAGTTGTCAAATTGGTCGAGGTTGATAGCCAATCCCATGATCCATTCCTGTTTTTTGATACCCAGTTTCAACTGTTGCAAGCCTCGTATATAACCATCCCCATTCAGGTTTCCTACAGCTAATAGGTTTACATAACCCAAATAAGAATCATTCAGTCTGGGTTGGTAATCCAATATCAGGGTCTGCTCCAATGAAAATCCATCTTGATAGGTGGTGCCCATAGAATAGTTATACGAAAACCTGGAACCGCTATTGTTTATTCCCAGGGAGAAGGTGGCAAAAGCTCCCGGGTTTTTTACGCCAATGGCCAGATTGGTCATAAGTTTTCCGAAAGACAGTCCAATCCCACTCCTTATAAAATAAATGTTGTTGATATCACTGTTGTATTCCGTATCATACAGTGTAAGATTGTTAATGGAAACCTTTGGTGAAAATGCATACCCGATGGTATGCTTGTAGGTTACGGACCGATGGCCAAACACCATATCAGGAGAAAAGGATAGCTCTTGACCCAAAAGCCCTTGAACAGCAACGAGCATTAAAAATTGAACAAGCATTTTCATGACCCTGTTGAATGTTGGTGTTCCAAACCATCTGGAAGTTGGTAACTTTCCAATACACCATATGTCTTGAAGCCCATCTTGGCGTAAATTCCCTCACCAGCTTGTGAGGCCACCAAATACACATAGATGCTTCCCTTCTCTTTAGCATTTTTCACCAAATATTGAGTCATCTTTTTCCCCAGTCCCAATCCCTGAAATTCAGGTAGGGTTCCTATCATATGTATGCCAGAAATACCATCATGGTCTGTGAATACCATGCCACAACTGGCATAATCATCTTCATGAATGCCTAAAAACAACTGAAATGATGAGGCTTGTAGCAATGGAGACAAAGTCTCCGTTAGCACCGGATACCCGAAAGCCATAGAAGCAATCTTGGCAAAAGCCTGCACTTCTGCATCAGATTTTACAGGGGCAATTGTCCCTAAATCCACTATTTGATCCAATCCATTTGAGACTTTCAAGGCCATTGCTTTTACAGTAGAACTTAATTTAAAGCCATTGTTGACCAACAAGTTTTTACTTTCTACATCTTCATAAATACCAACAGAATTGGGCCATGCCCCTACTCTTATGTTCTCCAAAAGTTGATTTTCATCTATTCTACTAGGTCCCAATCCAAAAACTTTACTAGGCCATGATTTCTCAGGAGCCAATGTGTGCCGTATCCCTTCTTCGCTATATAGAAAGCCACCAAGTCGACCAATCTCGCTCCAAAAAGTAAAAAGATGTTCAATAATCGCTTTGTTCATGATAGGGTGCTTAGCAGTTTCTTGTTATTCAACAGTGCGCTTATCGCACTTCTCATTTGTATTCGCACCTCAGGATCTACTATTACATTTTGGTTCATGTCAAAGTTCTGGTGAAAACTACCCAAAGAATATTGCCCCGCAAGCTCACCTCCCCATCTACCGACCAATCCTGCAAGCAGGTTCAAATGGGTGCGCCCTCCCGTCACCCCTGGTGAAGTACTCAATAGTAGTATGGGTTTCTCCCCGAAAAAACGCTGATCTATCCGAGAAAGCCAATCAATGATGTTCTTTAGAAAAGCAGAAGGGAGTCCGTTGTGTTCTGGTGACGCTATAATAAACCCATCGGCTTCTGAGAAAACTTGAAAAAGTGCTCTCATTTTTTGTGGAATGCCCAGTTCTTCAATTCCTTGGCTATATATAGGTACATTGAATGCCTTTAAATCCAAGAACTCAATTCCTTCTTTGGGATGTTGGGCAATGATATGCCTTAGCCATTTTTCATGTATTGAATTGGGGTTGTTACTACCCGTGAATGCGATTATTCTTCTCATACTGCACTGATTTGTAGATTACAGTGCAAACTTATTTGAAGAGAAATATAAAAATCTTAAGCTATCTTAAGAACCGTTGTTTAGCGTAAATTCTTTCTGAGCGCACTCAGAAATTCTGGTGTCATTCCTAAATAGGAAGCAATCATGTACTGTGGAACTCGTTGCTCTATGCCCCGGTACTTGGTTCGAAATTCCAAATAGCGTTCTTCTGCAGATTTACTCATGGCGTTGATGGTCCTATCTTGAAGGGCTACATAGGCATTTTCAAACTTTAGACGGTAAAATCGCTCCATTGCCGGAACTTTGTTGTACAAATCACGCAAGGCATCTCTATGAATTTGAAGAATGATGGAAGGTTCCAGAGCCTGTACAAATTGTTTGGCAGGGGTCTGGGTAAGGTAACTATATAGATCATTGACCCACCAACCCTCAACACCAAATTGTACAACATGCTCTTTGGCCGCTTCATCCATATAATATGCCCGAAGGCAGCCTTTGGCAATAAAACGCATATGGGAAGATACATCGCCAGCAAAAAGAAGCACCTCTTTTTTTTGAAGTTTCAACTCAGTAAAACTGTCCAAAACGCAATTTTCATCATTTGGACCCAGTGTAATGGTTTCCAGTAAATGCTTTAAAAGTAATTCTTTGGGTTCCACGGGCTAATTTACAACTAGCAGGGTTAGGTATTTTTAAAATGCACGAATCAAAGTTAACTAAATCAAAGTTTTGCGACCAAATTGGCACATAATTAAAACTTTACCGACAATGAATCTTAAATCTATTCTTCCACTTTTACTAAAAGCTGTCCCTGCTATTATCTTATTGCAGACCTTGTTCTTTAAGTTTTCCGCAGCACCGGAATCGGTTTATATTTTTGAAACTTTGGGACTGGAACCGATTGGGCGTATTGGCATTGGAATTCTTGAGCTGATTGCCGCCATTCTCCTATTTATTCCCAAAACTACGTGGCTGGGTGCTGTTCTAGGCCTAGGACTAATGGTAGGTGCCATTGTTTCGCACCTTACTAAACTGGGCGTTGTTGTACAAAATGATGGAGGAACTCTGTTTGTCCTAGCCTTGACAACTTTTGTTTTCTGTGGTATTTTGACCTGGAAGCATCGTCATCAAATCCCTATTTTGAATAAACTTTTTGTGTAACCGGTCCAGTATTTTCTTTTGTTCCATCTAGTTGTCCGTATTTTTGTGTCAAAATAAATTCCATGGAAAAAGAAATGGCCCAAGACTTGACTTGGGATGAATTCATGAAAGTTGAAATGGTCGTCGGCACTATTATTTCTGCTGAGGAGTTCAAAGAAGTTAGAAACCCTGCTTACAAGATGATAGTTGATTTTGGCGACTTGGGCACCCGAAAGACATCGGCACAAATCACCAAGCTTTACAATCCAAAAAAGCTCGTGGGCAAACAAGTGGTAGCTGTAATTAACTTTCCGCCCAAACAGATTGCCAATTTAATGAGTGAATGCCTCGTTCTTGGGTGTGTTGGGGACCATAAGGAGATCACTTTGCTCCAACCAGAAAGAAAAGTAAAAAACGGAACAAGAATCGGATAAGCTGTGTATCTTGTGTTTAGATGAGCACTAACTTTGAATTCCGACCAGATTTTCCCCCTCAATTAGGACTGATTTTTATTTGCTTTTACTTTTTGACATCATTTGGTTTTTCACAAAGTAATATAAAACAGGTAGACAGCACTTATCTTGTTCCTTATTTGGATAAAATCATAGTAAAGGCCAATCTGGAAACCCAGACTGATGAATACCAGTACCGAAACGAGGATGATCGCACACGAATACATCTGATTCCCAATAACGTTTACAGACTATTTCTCTCTTTGGATTATGAGTTTCTGGGCGTCAGTGTGGGCATTGTCCCAAGATTTTTAGGCGCCAATTCTGATGAAGACCTAAAGGGTGAATCTTCATTTACCGATTACCGGTTCCGTTTTTTTCTTGGCCAATGGGTTCAGTCCTTGGAATACAGCAAAGTATCGGGTTATTATGTTAAAAATACGGGAGATTTTGTCCCTGATTGGACCGAGGGCGTAGACCCCTATCTTCAATTTAGCAACCTTACCAGCTCAAAATATGGTATGTCCACCTCGTACGTCTTCAATCCCAACTTTTCATACCGCAATATTGTGTATCAAAATGAGTGGCAAAAGAAAAGCAGTGGAAGTTTTGTGGGCACCTTGTTTTATGACTACAACACCTTTGCTTTTAATGAGCTGGATATTGACAGTAAGGAACGGTTCTTCAACATCCGGCTTGCTCCAAGTTATTATTACACCTATGTGCTGCACGAAAATTGGTTTGCCTCCGGCAACCTTTCCCCCTCCTTGGGCATACGGTTTTCAAAAAGCAGCTCTTTTGATGGAACCACAACAGAGGTTGAAACCAAAAGTTATTTAACCCGCTCTGTATCCGCTGGGCTTAACTTGGGATACAGCTCAAAGAAGGTCATCTTCGGTGCCAACCTTACTTTTAATGCCAGTTGGTACAATGAAGAGCAAAATTCACGGACTGAGAATGACCGGTTTTACGGGGTGCTATATGTGGGTTATCGCTTTGAACCGCCCAATGTGGTCAAAAAGCTATTCAAACCGTTTACGGGAAATTAGTCTTGTTCTTGGAAAATGTTCCCATTTAGCGACAGCGAATCATAGACTTTTTCCAAAATTTCAACTTTATCCGTAAGCACCACTAACTTATCATTTGTCTCAATAACCGTTGACCCGTTTGGGGTAAGGTAATTTCCGTCGCGCTCAATCATGGCAATGATGGCCTTCTTCGGAAAGTTAAGGTTTACAATTTTTAATCCCGCTGCAGGACAGCCTTCCTCAATTTTTATTTCTTTCATAAGGGCTTTGGGGTGTTCCGAAAGCAGTTCGTCCGTAGGAGAAAGTGGTTTTGCTTTCTGCGGAAGCCCCACATGTAACCATTTGGCGACCATGGATAAGGTAGTTCCTTGAATAAGCACAGAGGTGATGGACACAAAAAATACAATGTTGAATATCATATGGGCCTTATCTATTCCAGCCAAAAGCGGATAGGTCGCAAATACAATGGGAACAGCTCCCCGTAATCCGACCCAGGATATGTAAAACCTACGCCTGAGTTTCATTTTAAATGGCATCAAAGAGATAAAAACAGCGAGTGGTCGGGCTACAAAAATCAAAAAGAGTGCAATTAACAGACCTATACCAATGAAGGGAACTATCTCCGATGGAAAAACCAGCAGCCCCAATGTTAGGAAGAGAACAATTTCCATGAGCCAGGCCATTCCATCGAACATTCGCATGATGGTCTTTTTATGAATAAGGTTTTGGTTGCCCAAGTAAACGGAACAGATATATATGGCCAAAAATCCATTTCCGCCTATAAAATCTGTTGCGGAAAAAGTTATGAACATCAGAGCAATGGTCAGCACTGGGTAAAGTCCTTCAAAGTCCAGTTTAATTCTGTTGATAATGATTTTACTCAACCTTCCAAAAAGAAACCCCAACACACCACCTATTACCATCTGCAAAAAGAAGAATGGGAGAACCGAAAGTATACTGCTTTCTGGATACTGAACCAAAGACAAAAAAGCAATGGTAAGTACATAGGCCATGGGGTCATTACTTCCACTTTCCAGCTCCAAGGTTGGTCTCAAGTTCTTTTTGAGTGCTAGGTTTTTACCCCGTAAAATTGAAAATACGGCTGCGGCATCGGTAGAAGAAACGATGGCACCCAGCAACAAACTCTCATACAAACTGAAATCAGTGATAAGAAAAACAAAGTAGCCCAGCCCCACTGCGGTAAGCAAAACTCCAAGGGTTGAAAGCATAATTCCCTCCTTAAGAACGGGCTTAACGGATTGCCAACTGGTGTCTAACCCACCAGAGAACAAAATAAAGTTAAGGGAAACCACACCCACAAATTGCGCAATCTTTGGGTTATCAAAATGGATGCCCCCTATTCCATCAGAACCAGCAAGCATGCCAATGGTCAAGAACAACAATAGCGTGGGAATTCCAAAACGATAGCTTGTCTTTCCTGCGATAATACTGATCAGCAAAAGGATTGACCCCACCAAAATGATATTTTCTATTGTAATCTCCATTGATTCACAGTAGCTTTTTCAGCTGTTATAGACTAATTCAAACATAGGCGAAGTTACGGCAAATGATATGATTTGCATGTACATACTCGATTTAGAAATAACAAATAGTACAGTGTCTTTAATTTATCAAGTCACAAATGAATCTAGGTTGATTTTAACCCAAAACTGAGGAATTTCAAGGTTCATCTTACTGAAAAACAGCAATAAACCTGTAAAAATTCACTTCTATTAAGGAAGAAGCTGATTTATTTGAAAGGAAAAATACATCGTTTATCGACCTAATATTTCCGTTTATCAGCATGTTAAGGCAAAATAATCGATAATTTGCTCAAATTTTTTCGATGAAATGCACTTTTTATCCGTTAAAATTGAAAACCTATGAAAAATTCATAAGTATTCCCTCTGAATCTTTTTGATCTTTGTGATGTTATTAACCCCCAAATCTAATATCATGACACGTTCAATCTTTTACAGCCTACTTGTTTCAGGAATTATTTTTTGCAGTGCAACTGCCAAGGCCCAAATGACCAAAGACTTAGTCAGTACAACTTTGGATGGTAACCTATCCACTATTGATGGGTATGTTCCCTCCATGACCATCACTAAAGACGGAAAAACGGCTTACTTTAGTAAAACTTCAGAACAAAAGCCTTTATACGGAGTATTCTCCAAAAAAGAGATTATTCACGAAATTTACAGAGCAGAAAACATAAATGGTGAATGGAAAAACATTACCAAAATGGAAGTATGCCCAAAATATGCCTCTGCCAAACACCCCACTATCTCTGAAGATGGAAAGCGTTTGTTCTTTGCTTCCAACATGCGGGGCAGCTATGGTAAATATGATATTTATGTAGCCGATATCAAGGCTGATGGAAGCCTAGGTGTTTCTAAAAACCTTGGACCCAAGGTCAACACCAAAGAGGATGAACTTTACCCAAGCCTATATAACGGAACTCTATTGTTCTTTGCCTCAGAGGGGCGTGATGGCTACGGCGGCTTGGACCTTTACGCTACCCAGGTGGTGATGAACACTCTTACCCCGTCTGTTAACTTGGGTAACCACATCAACAGCGATAGCGATGATTATGCCATTCAGTTGAGCCCAGAGAAAGGATTGGGATTTGTGGTGAGCAACAGAGGTCAAAACCAAACCATCTCTCAATATACGGTAGCTTACGGGAATAGTAAGAAAACCGAAAACAGGTATGATAATGTTGCCGATAACGGAACCAGCCTACAGACTGCGATGAATGACGGTGTGGAATATACCAGCAACTCATTCGAAGACAAATAAATAAAACATAAACACTTAATCGGTCAACTACCTGAGGTGTCATTTGATTCCATTTCATAGCCGAGATCGAAACACACATGACCATGATAAGAAAGACAGGGGGAACTGACAGTCTATCATAGAAAGCGGGTTGTATTATTTCAATCTGACCGATTTTTTCAGCAGAAACAGGGTGCCATAAAAAGCACCCTGTTTTTTTATTCAATATACTGACCAACAGATTATTAACATCAAAATACACCCTTTTTCAGGCTGAATGCAAGAATGCATTTGAACGAAAAAAGCTACAATTTCGTCTAATACAGTAAAAAAATCTCTACTTTAATTCTTGAAATAATACAAACCCAAATCTATTAGTCATGAAAAAGAACTACAACTCTCGGAAAAAAGGGATTCCTAAACCCATTTTCAACCTCAGTTTTTAGGTAACCTACTACCTTCTCTAAACTACTTTTTTGATGTAATCCCATTGGGATTAATAATCGGTATATTCAATTTTGATATACGCCAACGGTATTTCCGTATACCTACTTAACGCGGAAAATGCCTAAGACTTTGTCGTTCCATCAAGCTTGAAAATACTTCGAACGGTATACCTTTTGCCCAGTTTTGGGCGGAATGGAAGGCGAATTATGTAAAAGAGTCAGACCCCCAAATCTTTCTTATCATGAAAACTAAACCTTTAAAAATTGCAATCATTGACAATGATGCGAGCCTATATCCCATCTATAAGTTTTATTTTGAAAATGCGATGGAGTATGAATTGCACGGCATCTATAAATCCGTGCACGACCTATTGTCCAATTTTGGACGTACCAATCCGGATATTGTGATTTCGGAAGTTTCCTTAGCTGGAGTTTCCGGTATTGACGGACTGGAATACCTTTTTAGAAAGGACGAAGACCTCAAGGTCTTGATGATGAGCAAAAAGAACGATTTTAAACTCATCAAGGAAGCCTTTAAAAAAGGAGCCAGCGGATATCTTACCAAGCCGTTGACCAAAGAACGACTGTTCACTGCTGTTGAAGCTTTGGACCAACATGGCGTGGCCTTGGAGCACGATTTGGTCAAGAAAATCATCAGTTCCTTTCAGGTGAAGACGTTTGATTCCTTCTCACGAAAGGAAAACCAAATCATTGAGCTCCTTACACAAGGGTTCACGTACAAAATGATTGCAGACCGACTATGTGTAACACCAAGTGCGGTGAATTTTCACATCCAGAACATTTACGTAAAACTCAATGTTAACTCAAAATCCGAGGCCCTACAAAAGCTTCGGGAAATGGAAATGCGGCAATTGAATGCCGCGTAATCCCCAAAATCAAGCAAACAAAAAACCCTGACGGTGAGTCAGGGTTTTTTTACTCTATTTATTTAGACGTTTACTTTACTTCTTCAAAATCAACGTCTTCAACGTTATCGCCTTCTTTGGCATCACCTCCTGCGGAACCTTGGGCTCCACCTGCATCAGCACCATTGGCTTGGGCTGCATCGGCTTGCGCTTTGTACATTTCCTCAGAGGCAACTTTCCAAGCTTCGTTGATTTTCTCCAAAGCAGGTTCAATTACTGCAAGATCCTTGCTCTCATAAGCTTTCTTCAACTCTTCCAAAGCATCTTCAATTGGTTTTTTCTTGTCATCGGACAATTTATCACCGAATTCCTTCAACTGCTTTTCAGTTTGGAAAATCATGGCATCAGCCTCATTCAACTTATCAGCAGTTTCCTTCGCCTTTTTATCAGCTTCGGCATTGGCTTCCGCTTCAGCTTTCATCTTTTTGATTTCTTCCTCGGTCAAACCGGAAGAAGCTTCAATCCGAATATCTTGAGACTTACCAGTGGCCTTATCGGTTGCTGAAACCTTGATGATACCGTTGGCATCAATATCAAAGGTCACTTCAATCTGAGGCGTACCTCTTGGCGCTGGTGGAATACCATCCAAATGGAATCTACCAATGGTTTTGTTATCCGCTGCCATAGGACGCTCTCCTTGCAACACGTGGATTTCAACCGAAGGTTGATTGTCCGCCGCGGTGGAGAATACCTGTGACTTCTTGGTAGGAATAGTCGTGTTCGCCTCAATTAATTTGGTGAACACGCTTCCCATAGTTTCAATACCTAATGAAAGTGGCGTAACATCCAACAGAAGTACATCTTTTACATCCCCTGTCAATACACCCCCTTGGATAGCGGCACCAATGGCCACAACCTCATCTGGGTTAACGCCTTTCGACGGTTTTTTACCGAAGAACTTCTCAACAGCTTCCTGTACCGCTGGGATTCGGGTAGAACCACCTACCAGAATAATCTCATCGATATCACTTTTGGAAAGACCTGCAGATTTCAATGCCTTCTCACAGGGTGCAATGGTTCTTTTCACCAAGTCTTCAATCAGTTGTTCAAACTTGGAGCGCGATAGTGTTCTTACCAAGTGCTTTGGTCCGGATGAAGTTGCTGTTACATAAGGCAGGTTGATTTCTGTCTGTGCAGAAGATGACAACTCAATTTTTGCCTTTTCCGCAGCTTCACGCAAACGCTGAAGCGCCATAGGATCCTCACGAAGGTCCATGTTCTCATCTTTCTTGAATTCCTCGGCCAACCAGTCAATGATTTTCTGGTCAACGTCATCACCACCTAGGTGTGTGTCACCGTCGGTTGACAACACTTCAAAAACACCATCTCCCAATTCCAAAATGGAAACGTCGTGTGTACCACCACCAAAATCAAATACCACAATCTTTTGGTCCTTGTCCTTTTTATCAAGTCCATAAGCCAAAGAGGCTGCGGTTGGCTCGTTGATGATTCGCTCCACAGTAAGACCGGCAATTTCACCAGCTTCTTTGGTGGCTTGTCTTTGGGAATCGTTAAAATATGCAGGAACGGTGATTACCGCACGGGTCACATCCTGTCCCAAGTAATCTTCTGCAGTTTTCTTCATTTTTTGAAGAATCATGGCCGAAAGTTCTTGAGGGGTGTACAAACGACCATCCACATCCACTCGCGGTGTGTCATTGTCCCCTTTTGTCACCTTATAAGGCACTCGTTTCGCTTCCTTGCTGGATTCAGAGTATTTGTTACCCATGAATCGTTTAATGGAGTAAATCGTTTTATGCGGATTGGTAACCGCCTGTCTTTTGGCGGGGTCTCCCACCTTTATCTCTCCACCTTCCACAAATGCAATTACAGAAGGAGTGGTACGTTTACCTTCGGCATTTGGAATCACCACCGGTTCGTTACCTTCCATTACAGAGACGCAGGAGTTGGTCGTACCCAAGTCAATACCTATAATTTTGCTCATTGTATCTAAAGTTATATCTATTTACAGTTTCTTTTTAAGCTCGCCCAATAAAGGTCAATGATTATGCCACGTAAAAGAATCTGACAAGGTGTCAGCTATTTGGTTTGAATTGGCGGGAGATTCGGCAAAATTGCAGGAATGTCACCGTAATTTCTTTGCAATTCCTTTTGTGTTAATCCTGATTTTATATCATGTAGGTTGTTATATTTGAAACAGCAAATTGCTTATATGGAATGTATCAGTGTTTTTGATATGCTTAAAATCGGAGTGGGGCCTTCCAGCTCCCATACCCTGGGTCCGTGGAGGGCTGCGGAGCGATGGATAAGCGAGTTGAAAGACCAAGACATTTTTGATGATGTCGCCAGAATCAAGATATATCTTTACGGTTCCCTCTCCTTAACTGGAAAAGGGCATGCTACGGATATTGCCGTGGTGATGGGATTGCTGGGTACAGACCCGGTAACCGTTCCCATTGAGAGCATTGATACTGCACTGGAAAAACTAAAAGCTGAAAAAAAATTGAATTTTGGGGGAATTCGCGAAATTCAGTTTGATTTTGCAACGGATATTATCTTTAAAAAGGAATTTTTACCTTTTCATTCCAATGCCATTCAATTTGAAGCCCACTTAACAAATGGCAAACGGGCCACCGAGACCTATTACTCCATTGGTGGTGGTTTTGTGGTCAAGGAGGAACTCATCCACTCAAAAGAAAACAAAGAGACTTTTAAGACCTTTCCCCATCCTGTAAGGACTGGTAATGAATTGCTTCAACACTGCCAAGAACACAGTAAATCCATTTCAGAAATTGTATGGGAAAACGAACTTTCGCTGCGCACTCCCGAGGAAATAGACCATGGATTGCAAAATATATGGAGCACCATGCTGGAATGTATGTACGTGGGTTGCCATACCGAAGGCAAACTTCCGGGAGGACTCAATGTAAAACGCCGTGCCTTTGAAATGCATCAGAAATTAAAAGGGGATGTCCCCTACTCCAATGCACAGGAATGGCTGGAGAGCATTCGGGATACTGAAGTCAAATTCCGACAGATCATTAAATGGGTCAGTTGCTTTGCACTCAGTGTGAATGAAGTCAATGCTTCCTTGGGCAGGGTCGTTACCGCACCAACCAATGGCAGCGCGGGGGTTATTCCCGCAGTTTTGATGTACTATATGGTCATTGAAAACCACGATGCAGATTTTGATGATGTCCGACAGTTTTTACTTGTGGCCAGTGAAGTGGGGAGTATCTTTAAAAAAGGAGCCACCATCTCCGCGGCCATGGGCGGGTGCCAGGCAGAAATTGGGGTGTCTTCGGCCATGGCCGCAGCTGGGCTTACCGAACTCATGGGCGGTTCCCCCGAACAAGTGTTGATCGCTGCGGAAATTGCCATGGAACATCATTTGGGTTTAACCTGTGACCCAATCGGTGGATTGGTTCAGGTTCCTTGCATTGAACGAAATGCCATGGGAGCCATTAAAGCCATCAATGCCGCAGAATTGGCTCTTGATACTGACCCAAAAGAAACTAAAGTTCCTCTGGACAAGGTGGTGAATACCATGTGGGAAACCGCCAAGGATATGAGCTCAAAGTATAAGGAAACCTCGGAAGGTGGTTTAGCCGTA
The DNA here is from genome assembly GCF_040705235.1 of Allomuricauda sp. ANG21. Lineage (NCBI taxonomy): Bacteria > Pseudomonadati > Bacteroidota > Flavobacteriia > Flavobacteriales > Flavobacteriaceae > Allomuricauda > Allomuricauda sp. ANG21. The sequence goes on from NZ_JBFCVT010000011.1 coordinate 781,605, forward strand.
GGTGTTTTTCTCAGCGATTGTTAAACTGGATTAGGTTTAAAGCCATCCATATCGCTTCTTTTTTCTTTCTTTAAATGCTAATTTTAATTACTTTAGCACTTATTGACACAACAGTCGGTTCCATTTTCATTTGGAACTCAATTGATTACTTCCCCCAAATGGCGTAATAAATTCTGAGCGCCACAGACCTAACACACAATACCATATCATGAAAACTAAACTGAGTTTGGCCATTTTGGCGCTTGCGGTGCTAATGGCTATTCACCTTACTACCGATCAAACCCAATCAATCGTGAACAAGGGCAGACAAAAAGCATCATTCAGCTTTATTAAATGCACCCCTACCACTTACCTTTTGGATGTGTTGGATTCAACCCAACAAATCGCCCCTCTTTTTGATAATTTAGGCGATTTGAGTTACACCATTACTACCAATAATGAAAAAGCCCAGACATTTTTTAATCAAGGTCTCCGTCTCACTTACGCGTTCAACCATGCAGAGGCACACCGATCTTTTATGGAAGCATCCCGATTAGACCCAACTTCGGCAATGACATTTTGGGGGCAGGCATACGCATTGGGACCAAACATCAACGACCCCTTGCCCCCAGAAGACCGAAAAATAAAAACCAACGAAGCCATGGCAAAGGCTAAAAGTCTTATGGCCTCGGCCACCCCTAAAGAGCAGGCGTTAATTCAGGCACTTACCGCAAGGTATAGTGAAGATCTCACTAAAGATGTCGCGGAGTTGAACATGGCCTATATGAACGAAATGGCAAAAGTGTTGAAAAAGTATCCCGAAGATGCCGAGGTACAGGTTCTTTATGCAGCTTCAGTAATGAACACGGTTCCTTGGAACTATTGGGACCAAGAAGGAAATCCATCGCCCAACATTCCAGAAGCGAAGGCTGCTTTGGAAAAGGCAATGGAAATCAATCCAAACAACCCAGGGGCTCACCATTACTATATTCATATGGTGGAGTTGCCCAAGCCTGATTTGGGCGTGGCCAGTGCGGATAAATTGGGTAAACTTATGCCCGCAGCCGGCCATATTGTGCACATGCCCTCCCATATCTACATTCGGGTTGGGCGTTATTTAGACGCTGTAAAGGCCAATCAAGCGGCTATTTTAGCAGATGAGGATTATATATCACAATGTTATTCGCAAGGACTGTATCCTTTGGGGTATTATCCACACAACATCCATTTTTTATGGTCCGCAGCCAGCTTGTTGGGCGATAGCGATATTGCCATCGATGCTGCAAAGAAAACGGCTGAAAAAGTTCCCGTGGGCGAATTTATCACCATGCCGTTTCTCCAAGACTTTGCCTCCACTCCGATGCTGGCCTATACGCGTTTTGGCAAATGGAATGAAATCTTGACCATCCCCGCACCCAACCCAAACATAAAGCACCTAAACCTCATCAGACACTATGCCCGGGGAATGGCATTTGTTCGAAAAGGGAACAAAAAAGAAGCGCAGGAAGAACTGGATGCCCTAGAGGCCTTAAAAAATGACCCTGATTTGGAAACCCTTGTGGCGACACCACACAACCCATCAGTTAATGCCGCCAACATTGCTTATGAACTGGTCGCGGGTGAACTGGCCGCCTTGAACGGAGACATCAACAGCGCGATTGAACACTTGACCAAAGCGGTTGAGTTTGAAGATGCACTTACCTATACAGAGCCTGCTGCTTGGCACATTCCCACTAGACAAAACTTAGGCGCAGTCTTGATGAATGCCAAAAAATACCAAGAAGCTGAAAAGGTCTATCGAGAAGATTTAAGCGTCCTCAGACAAAATGGTTGGTCATTAATGGGGCTGCACAACAGCTTGAAGGCCCAAGGCAAAATGAAAGAAGCACAGGCCATAAAAGATGAGTTTGACAAGGCTTGGGAGCATTCGGACATCTCCATTGAAAGTTCAATCTTATAAATGGGAAAACCTTCATCATTAAATCAAAACGGCTCCAAAATACCAATGGTGCTCATTGTACTTGGTATTTTGGCAGCTGTTTATACAATCTTCAAAAAAAACTCGGAATTACCTGTTCTGGGACCAAAAGATTTCAGTTCGGAGCTGGTAGACATCAGCTTACAAAAAAATGGGGCACCACATAGAGTTGCCAATTTTGAATTGATCAATCAGAATGGGGAAATCATTACTCAAGAAGATTATGCTGACAAGATTTACGTTACCGACTTCTTTTTTACAAGATGCCCCAGTATATGTCCAATAATGACAAATCATATGGCACAGCTACAAGAGATTTTTCGTGACACCCCGGATGTAATGTTTTTATCTATTTCCGTAACTCCTGAAATGGATAGCATCTCCGTTCTAAAACAATATGCCCTTAGAAATGGGGTTATGGATTCAAAATGGAACATAACCACAGGCAACAAGGCGCTTATTTATAACCTGGCCCGTAAAAGTTACTTTGCTACGGTGGATTATGGAGATGGTGGTTTACAAGATTTTATTCATACTCCAAATTTTGTTCTCGTAGACCAGAGCAATCAGATTCGCGGCGTATATGATGGCACCAACAAAGATGAAATCCATAAACTGATCGAAGCCATAAAAACCTTAACCAAGTAATTGTATCAAGGCTTACTCTTTCATACAACCAGCCTTGCCACGGGTATCAATCAAATAGATAATTTTCCACTCGCCATCAAAATCAACCAACTGAAAGGAATTGATACCGCAATGGCTGAATTCGTTATTCAACCAAAACTCATAACCCACCCAAGCGTTGGCCATGGTTCGGTCTACTTGAATGGAAAATGATGTTAGTTTTTCCTCAAACTTGACACTGTCGGGAATACTGCATATTGAGTTTAAAAATTTAGCGAACTGCTCTTCTCGAAACCGGGTCTTCCCCTCTTGGTCTTTTCCCGTGGTTTGAAGGACCACCTTATCGGCCACCGTACTCTTGATAATACTGGAATCCTGCTTGTGGAATCCATCAAAAAAGGTTTCGATAACTTGTTTTATTTGTTGTTGCGCCTCAATTTCAGGGGGGTTGAGGCCTTGGGAATACGTTGTGGACAAAACAAGACAAAAAAGTGCTAAGCTGAACAAAGTTCTCATGATATTGTAGTTTTTTGATTGAAGTCCAAATTAAACAAATCTGCTTACATTTAGCACATAAAAGCAAACCTAATGTCTGTCGCTAAAAAAGAATACAAACGGATTACCGTGAAATCCCTGATTGAGATGAAGCAAAGTGGGGAAAAAATTTCCATGCTCACTTCCTACGACTACTCCATGGCCAAAATTGTGGATGCCGCCAATGTGGATGTTATTTTGGTCGGGGATTCCGCCAGTAATGTTATTGCAGGGCATGAAACCACATTGCCCATTACATTGGACCAAATGATTTATCATGCCAGTTCCGTGGTGCGCGCAGCAAAAAGAGCCCTGGTGGTGGTGGATATCCCATTTGGAAGCTACCAAAGTGATTCCAAAGAGGCGCTTCGTTCCGCCATCCGAATCATGAAAGAAAGTGGCGCCCATGCCATAAAAGTGGAAGGCGGCACTGAAATCAAGGAATCTGTCAGCCGAATTCTTCAAGCGGGTATTCCAGTGATGGGCCATTTGGGGCTTACACCTCAATCCATTTATAAATTTGGTACTTACACCGTTCGTGCAAAGGAAGAGGAAGAAGCTGAAAAGTTGAAATCAGATGCCAAACTTTTGGAAGAGTTGGGGTGCTTCGGCATAGTTTTGGAAAAAATACCCGCTAAATTGGCCCAAGAAGTGGCCGAAAGTGTCTCCATTCCGGTCATTGGCATCGGAGCTGGAAACGGAGTGGATGGCCAAGTTTTGGTGGTGCATGATCTGTTGGGCATGACCCACGAGTTCCATCCGCGCTTTTTGAGAAGATATATGAATCTTTATGATGATATGAGTGACGCTATTTCACAGTATGTGGATGATGTAAAAAGTCGGGATTTCCCTAATGATGAGGAGTCATACTAGATTGTTGGAATTTTGGATTATTAGATATTTTGATATCTTTCTTCCAACCAATTCCTACTTATGCATCGATTTAAAGACTTGGACATATGGAAATTAAGTCGAGAATTCTGTTCAGAGATTTACAAAGTAACTGGGAGTTTTCCTGAAACGGAAAAATTCGGAATTTCCAATCAACTCAGAAGAGCAGCGGTTTCCATTCCTTCAAACATTTCTGAAGGATGTTCCAGAAAATCGAATAAGGACTTTTCAAGATTTTTAGAAATAGCCATTGGTTCCATGTACGAAGTAGAAACACAACTGCTTATCTCAAATGATTTAGGATTTTTATCAGACAATAGACTGGAATTCTTATTGGCTAAATTAAACTCTATTGTAAAGATGACCTCCAAATTCAAATCCTCGTTAAAGTGAATTCTAACAATCCAAAAGACCAAAAATCCAGTAAATCCAATCCCACCAATCTTCAAGTCCTGTATGAAGACAACCATCTTATTGTCATCAACAAGCGTGTGGGCGATATTGTCCAAGGAGATAAAACTGGGGATACTCCATTAAGCGAGGTTGTAAAACAGTACCTCAAAGAAAAATACAACAAGCCCGGAAATGTATATTTGGGTGTTGTGCACCGTCTGGATAGGCCTACTTCTGGCATTGTTCTCTTTGCCAAGACTTCCAAGGCCCTACCACGACTCAATAAATTATTTTCTGAAGGAAATACCCGAAAAATCTATTGGGCCGTGGTGCAGAATGCGCCCAGAGACCAGCAAGAAACCCTAACCCATTGGTTGGTACGCAATCCTAAACAGAATAAATCCTACGCCCACGATAAAGAGGTGCCCAACAGCAAAAAGGCGGTTTTGGAGTACCGACTTCTGAAAAAGTTGGACAACTATTATCTTTTGGAAATTGATTTAAAGACAGGGAGGCATCATCAAATTCGGACACAATTGGCCGCCATAGGTTGTTATATTAAAGGCGACTTAAAATACGGCGCGGACCGAAGCAATAAAGACGGCGGCATACACTTGCACGCTCGTAGTTTGGAACTGGAACATCCGGTTCAAAAGGAAATCATCAGCTTTGAGGCACCACCACCAGATGACCCCGTTTGGAACGCTTGTCTTTAACGGGTGACGGCTAGTGCTTTTTCTCTAATAATCTGACCAACAGGTTTGTTTTCCAAGTGACTTTCCAACCATGAGAGAATATCCAAATACAAAAATGCCCGTTTCTCATAGGGGTGGTTCTCATATTTTTTCAATTCATTGTACAGTTTTTGAAACTCGTTTTTGAGTTCATGGGGGTAGATTTCCCCAAGACCTCTCAAAAATTTGATCATCTCTTTCTGAACGGCATGTAAGTCGTTCATTTTCAGCAAAAACTTGTAGGTACTTTTAAGTTGTACTTCCAGATGATAATCCATACCGGCCTCATAATGAGCCACCAAACTCAAAACCCGTGCAAAGCACATGAGATCTTCCCTCATTTTAAGGTTTTTGTTGGAAATGATTTTCTTTAGATAAACAATACAGTTTTTGTTGTCACCATTGCCAAAATACAAACACGCAATTTTGTAGTAAAGCAACATAATGTGATGCTCATCAATCCGTTCCCTATGCTTTTTGATGCCATATTCAATGATATTGACCAAGTATAAACCTTTATCAAAAGTCCCCTCCAAAAAATGAAGGTTCAATTTATTGGAGTTAATGTACAGAAATGCCAGGGAAGCAATATTGTCATTCTGGGGAAAATCCGGGTGCTCTACCTGAGCCTCCAAGCGGTCCAATGTTTCCCTAAACTGCGAGGCATATTTAACAAAAAAGAGTGACTCCAATAGATAATGATTTCCCTTTAAAAAGAACACTGGGTTCAATGGAATCATTTCTTCATTTTCGTAGAAAAGATCCACCCATTTACTGGCATATTTATAGGCTGACAAAAAGTCCTGAATCAACAAGCTGTACCACAAATGTGCCTTGTACAGCCACAACTTTTCCCGAAACCCCAATTTGTCCAACTCGTAAGCTGGCAAATGGGTTTCAAAATAGGTTTTTACTTTTTGAAGGTCCTCATCACTTCGCACATATCCCACTTTTAGCATCATTCCATACAACTGCAAAGAAAGGTTGGAGAGCTTGCTCGTCATTACGTTCTGTGCCGAAAGTTCTTTGGCCTGTACGGCCAATTCATCTGCCCTATCTGGAATACTTCGGGTGATATATTGGGTTTCAATAACTTTTTCCAACTCCACAATCTCGTAGGCCACGTTTTTCTCTTCATGCTCAATGGCGAAGGTTTTGGCCTTATCCAAAATCTTCAAACTCTGCTTATAGAGTCCTTTTTGATAGAGAATGGTTGCAAAATCCAACTGTTCCCTTATCTGCACACGTGCATTTTGATTCACGGGGTTCAATCTTAGACTTACTAAGATTTGCTTGTACAAATGCGCCTTTAAATTGGAAAGTTGTGCCTTTTTCACAATCCCACTATCCAATATTTGGCGCTCATCGTACTTCCGCATTTTGTCCAAAAGATTAAAAAGCGCCAAAAATTTTGCATCCGTATTGACCCCTAAACGGCCCACATACAGCTTAAATTGACGTTTTTCCGATTTGGAAAGCGATTTTATCAACACGAACAACGCGTCCTTACTGGCATTTGTCATCGTAAAAAATATAATTTAACTATTTGTATTTCAATATATTATAGTATAGTGAATACAATTTAACATTGTAAAGGATTCCAGCCCCTTTTTATTCTTCCCATATCCTTCTCTATTTTCGTAGTACACTGAAGAAACAGACAAAAATAATGGGTAAAGATAAGGTACAAATTTTTGATACGACACTGAGAGACGGAGAACAAGTTCCTGGCTGTAAGTTGGACACGGAGCAAAAATTGGTGATCGCCAAACGTCTGGATGATTTGGGCGTAGATGTGATTGAAGCTGGCTTCCCGATTTCCAGTCCTGGTGACTTTAAGTCTGTGGAGGAAATTTCAAAGCTGGTCAAAAATGCAACGGTCTGCGGACTTACCCGCGCCGTGAAGAAAGATATTGAAGTGGCCGCTGAGGCCATCAAAAAAGCAAATAAACCAAGAATACATACGGGAATTGGAACATCGGATTCCCACATTAAATTCAAGTTCAACTCCACACGTGAAAAAATCATAGAACGTGCGGTAGATGCCGTTGCCTATGCCAAAACTTTTGTGGAAGATGTTGAGTTTTACGCTGAGGATGCCGGACGAACGGACAATGAATTTTTGGCGCAAGTCTGTGAAGCTGTGATAAAAGCGGGAGCAACCGTACTCAACATTCCAGACACCACTGGATACTGTCTTCCCGAGGAATACGGCGCCAAAATGAAATACTTGAAAGAAAACGTAAATGGCATTGACAAAGCGATTCTTTCTTGTCACTGTCATAACGATTTGGGCTTGGCCACGGCCAATTCCATCGCTGGAGTGGTCAACGGGGCCCGACAAATTGAATGTACCATTAATGGTATCGGGGAACGTGCAGGAAACACTTCATTGGAGGAAGTAGTAATGATATTGAGACAACACCCCTACCTAAATTTGGATACCGGTGTAAACAGCAAATTGCTATGGGATACGAGCCGAATGGTCTCCCAAAAAATGGGAATGCCAGTTCAGCCTAACAAAGCTATTGTTGGAGCCAATGCTTTTGCTCATAGTTCTGGAATTCACCAAGACGGGGTCATCAAACAACGGGAGACCTATGAAATTATGGACCCGAAAGATGTTGGCGTTAATGAATCCTCTATAGTTCTAACAGCTAGAAGTGGTCGTGCCGCATTGGCATACCGCGCTAAAAAAGTAGGTTACGAGCTTACCAAAATCCAGTTGGATGCGGTCTATGAAAATTTCTTGAAGTTTGCTGATGTTAAAAAAGAAATTGTGGACGAAGATATTCATCAAATAGTGGAGACCAGCAATATCAGCATCCAAAGTATTGCCTAATTTTCGACTCCCTTTAAATCTAATCAAAGTTACTAGATGAATTTGAACATTGCATTGCTTCCTGGAGATGGTGTAGGACCCGAGGTATTGGCCCAGGCGGTAAAATGTTTACAGGCAGTTGAAGAGACCTTCAATCACCATTTTGTATACAAAGAAGCACCTGTGGGTGCCATTGCCATACAAAAAAAGGGCAACCCCCTGCCAGACCATACTTTAAAATTGTGCAAAGAGGCTGATGCAGTTCTATTTGGTGCCATTGGCGACCCAAAATATGATAACGACCCCAATGCCAAGGTTCGGCCGGAACAAGGGCTATTGAAATTACGCAAAGAGCTCGGCCTATTTGCAAATATTAGACCTGTTTTGGCACACCCAGCCTTATTTGACAGATCTCCTTTAAAAAAGGAAATTATCTCAGGTACCGATTTTGTCATTTATAGAGAATTGACTGGAGGTATTTATTTTGGAGAGAAGAAATTAAATGAGGAAGGCACAGTGGCTTCTGACCTTTGTGAATATTCCGAAGAAGAAATAAGTCGTATTGCGCATTTGGCGTTTAAAGCTGCCAAAAGTCGAAAAAAGAAACTAACATTGGTGGACAAGGCCAATGTTTTGGAATCTTCCCGACTATGGCGCAAAGTGGTGGCCAAAATTGGGGAAAGTTATCCAGAGGTAACCTTGGATTTTCTATTTGTGGACAACGCTGCCATGCAAATCATTTTAAATCCCAGTCAATTTGATGTGATTCTTACCGAAAACATGTTCGGGGATATCATTTCTGATGAAGGAAGTGTCATTGGAGGTTCCATTGGGTTGTTGGCATCAGCTTCGGTTGGGGAAGAGAACGCCCTGTTTGAGCCTATTCATGGCTCATTTCCACAAGGTGCGGGAAAAGATATTGCCAATCCCATTGCATCCATCCTTTCTGCGGCCATGCTATTGGAACATTTTAATTTATCCGAAGAAGCGGTCGCTATCAAAAAAGCCGTGGACAAGGCTTTGAAAAAGGGCATCGTCACCCCAGATTTAAAGGCAAAAAGTCAATATGGCACCAATCAAGTTGGCGATTTTATAGCCCACAATATTGTTGATATTGAGGATGACTTCAATATGAATGATGAGAATATTGATTTAGGAAAATCCACCATTATTTAGTCCGCTGAAATTCCTGATTCTTCTTGGGTTAATTTCTCAATGGTTTCAGCAAACTGTTTTTTGAACTGTTCGTATTTTTCTCCGGTAGCCGGGCCATTAAAACCTGTGTGTATTTTTTTTACATCACCGTTTTTATCAATATATATGGTAGTGGGGTACGATAAAATGTGGTTTAACATGGGTAGTTTCTCGTTGGCTTTCTGCTTATTGGACGTTCCATACTGTGCCAAAAGAATGGGATAGTCGGCACCTGTCCTATCTTTAAGTCGGTTGATTGCTTCAAATGCCTTTTCCTCGGTTTTCGCGTATTCAAAAGCCAAGGCCACCAGTTCCACCTCTAAATCTGGATTCTTTTCCAAGAAATCAACATAAAATCGTGTTTCATCCAAACAGTTGGGACACCATGTGCCCATAATCTGAACCAAAACTGTCTTGCCCCTGAACTGTGGGTCTGAAAGGCTTACCATTTTACCGGAAGTGTCGGGAAAAGAAAAATCAAATCTGTCGTATCCATCTCTAAGATAGGTCAATGAGTCGGCATCGGGTAGTTCAAAAGCCTCGTTTCGGGCAGCCAAAAACTCTTCAACAGAATGTCTTCCCGAATAAAATGTACCATCCAATGTGCTATCGGTGACCTGTGCCATGAACAGGAATACATGTGAGCCATCAAAAGCAGATAATTTTAGGCTATCTCCCGTAACAACTCCTTCCAAATAGCGATAATCGCCAGTTTTTGTTCTAAAAGTACCCTTGACATCATTGCCATTTTGCATAAATATGCCTTTTGCGGGGTACTCACCTTCGGTATTGACCTTAAAATAGGTTTCCCAAATGCCGGAAATATTTACAGCAGCATCCTCGTTTACGGGAAATCTGTCCTTATCTCCATGCACCGCGGTAAAGGGTACGGTGCGCTCCTTGCTTTCCTCAACGAAGTTACCCTGCATCCTGTTCTCAGTAAATGTTCCGGTTAAAAGCCCGTCGAATATGGGCATGCGTATATGTATGGAGTCGCCATCAATGCTGATTTCATCGACGGTAATTTCCTCCTCCGCATTATATATTTTCATGAGGTAGTTCCCATCTTCAAGCCTTGAAAGTGTAAAGTTAAACGGTAATATTTGTGAGTCCGAAACCTCCATTTTACCCAACCAATCCCCTAAGGCCAGCTTTTTATCCTCTCCCCTTTTACATGACGTAATAAACAGTGTAACAGCAGCCAACAGCACACAAATTCTTCTCATACCCTGAAAGATTTTTCTTAAATGTAGGGATTACAATCCAAAACTTACAACTCCATTCGACTTAAGGCGGTTATTTACGTTGAATCTGTCCCCCCATTGTTTTATATTTGTCGACTCTAAAATTGGGGTATGAAGATTTCTTATAACTGGTTGAAGCAGTTTTTGCAGATTGATTGGGACTCACAGAAAACTGGAGAATTGTTGACAGATTTGGGTCTTGAGGTTGAAGGCATTGCCAGTTTTGAATCCGTAAAAGGGGGCTTAAAAGGTGTTGTAGTCGGTCATGTACTTACCTGCGTGCAACACCCCAATGCTGATCGCTTAAAATTGACCACTGTTGATGTTGGCCAAGAAACCCCATTACAGATTGTCTGTGGGGCACCCAATGTGGCAGCCGGTCAAAAAGTCCCGGTGGCTACCATAGGGACCACCCTATATACCAAAGAAGGTGAGGCTTGGCAAATTAAGAAGGGAAAGATACGTGGTGAGGAAAGTCAAGGTATGATTTGTGCCGAAGATGAGCTTGGTCTCGGAGAAAGCCACGATGGTATTATGGTTTTGAACGAAGCGTTGGAACCTGGGACTCCTTGCTCCAAAGTTTTTGAAATAGAAAATGATGAGGTTTTTGAAATAGGATTGACGCCTAATCGAGCCGATGCCATGAGTCATTTCGGTGTCGCCCGCGATTTAAAGGCAGGTTTGGAACAAAAGGAAATCCAAAAGGAATTGGTGACCCCATCCACGAGCAACTTTTCCATTGACAACCGCTCACTTAAAATCGATGTAGAAGTAAAGGATAACCTTCGAGCACCCAGATACTGCGGTGTAACCATCAGCAATCTCATTGTACAGGAATCACCAGATTGGCTGAAGAACCGCTTAAAAGCCATCGGCTTATCCCCAATCAACAATGTGGTGGATGTCACCAATTATGTGCTCCATGAATTGGGGCAACCCCTTCATGCGTTTGATGCTTCCAAAATAAAGGGAAACAAAATCGAGGTAAAAACCCTCCCTGCGGGAACAAAGTTCAGAACACTGGATGATGTGGAGCGTGAACTTCATGAGGACGACCTCATGATCTGCGATACCGAAAAACCTATGTGCATTGCCGGGGTTTTTGGAGGAATCCATTCAGGGGTCACAGAGCACACCTCTGCTATTTTCTTGGAAAGTGCGTATTTTGACCCGGTGTCCGTTCGAAAAACTGCCAAACGACATGGCCTGAATACGGACGCATCCTTCCGGTTTGAGCGGGGCATTGACATTAACATGACCGAGTACGCCTTGAAACGGGCTGCACTTTTGATTCGCGAGATTGCGGGAGGCTACATCACTTCAGAGGTCATTGACCTGTATCCTAAAAAACCACAGGAGCGACAAGTATTTCTCACTTTTGATAAAATCAATTCTTTGATTGGACAAGAAATTCCTAGAGATACCATCAAATCCATATTGTCATCGTTGGAAATAAGAATCAACAACGTAACCGAATCTGGGCTTGGGTTGACCATTCCCACTTATCGTGTTGATGTGACCCGGGAAGTGGATGTAATTGAGGAAATATTACGGGTCTATGGCTATAACAACATTGATTACAAAGAGAAGTTGAACGCTTCAATTGCCAAGACTTCTAGGTATGAGAACCACAGGATTCAGGATGTTGTTGGAAACATGTTGGCCGCCCAAGGGTTCTACGAAATTATGACCAATAGCCTTGTGGCTGCAGATTCTGTAGGGATTGGAGCCGATGGCGATGCAGTGACCATGTTGAACCCCTTAAGCACTGATTTGTCGGTACTCCGAACCTCCATGCTGCTTTCGGGCTTGCAAACCGTGAGTTTTAACCACAACAGACAAAAAACCAATCTTAAACTTTTTGAGTTTGGTAAGACTTACCATAAAATTGGAAAAGAAAATCAGGAAAAGCGGCATTTATCCTTGTTCATTTCTGGAGACCGTTCCAATGATAGCTGGGCAGCAGCATCAAAGAAAACTGATTTTTTCTACCTAAAGGGTATTGTTGAAACCCTATTTGAACGTTTGGGGTTGAAAGGCATAGAGACAGAGCCGCATTCAGACTCTTCTTTTGCCGAAGGCCTATCTTGCAGTAAAAACAATACTCTTTTAGCTTCTTATGGGTTGGTGAGCAAGGGTATTCTGAAAAAGTTCGACATTAAACAAGATGTTCTATTCGCAGATTTTAATTGGGATGAAATTCTAGCATCTATAAGTACCCAAAACGCGGCCTTCCAGGAAATTCCAAAATTTCCTGAAGTAACACGGGATTTTGCCCTCTTGCTGGATGAAACGGCTTCATTTCAAAAAGTATATGACATTGCCTGGAACACAGAGAAAAAACTTTTGAAAAAAGTCAACTTATTTGATGTGTACACAGGCAAAAATCTTCCTAAAGGCAAAAAATCCTATGCCGTAAGTTTTACGTTGATGGATGAAAAGAAAACCTTGACCGACAAGCAGATTGACAAGATTATGGGCAAACTATTGGCCCAATATCAAAAGGAGTTGGGAGCAGAACTTCGTTAGTGCTTATTACATTTGTGAGGGAAGAATCACACTGTCGATTTCGTGAATGACCGTATTTCTTTGGTTAACATCTGCTGTGGTAATCCGTGCAGTATTGCCCATGGGGTCTGTAAGTACGATATCATACCCATCTAAATGCGCCAATAATTTTTTCCCCTGAATGGTGGTAAAACTTGCTTTCCCGTTTCCTCGGCACATGGCGCGAAGAATTCGGGATGCAGTTAAATGACCTGCGACAATATGATAGGCTACCAATGCCTTTAGAGCACTTTTATCTTGAGAGTTGATGAGTTCTGTTATTTTCTCATTTGAAAATCGTTCAAATGCGGCATCCGATGGCGCAAATATTGTAAATGGTCCCGCATTTTCCAAAATGTCATCCAATTGAGTGGCTTCAACCGCAGCGGCTAAAATCTTATGATGCTCGGAGCCAATCGTGTTTTTGTTCAATGAAGATGCATTGGATGAGCCAGTACTTTGCGCAAAAGTCAGTGCACAGGACGCCATAAGAAGTCCAAGTAGGATTTTGGGAAGGGGGGATTTCATGGGGTGGTTTTCAAGTTTGGGTGATTTTCGATTAGTATGGTTTTACGATTAAGTGTCAAAAACTTCGATAAGATACATCTTTTTAACAGAACACCAATCTTTTTTTTCGTCCCAAAATTGATTTAACGAAATGTTAACCTCAGGTTTTTGTGCACCCTATTTAAAATCAACATCTCAATTGCTTAACTTTGAAAGTATTGCTAAGAAAAAAGATATGATATTAAAAGGAACCAACATTGAGCATAAGCTTCATAAAATCAAGGAGAAGCAGTTAAAAGAGCATCAAATTTTAGATGAGGTCAAAGAAGTTTTGAGAAAAGATTCTCTCAGGGAGACCAAAATTTCAAAGGAGCTTATTTCGAAAAACAGGTCAGACACCAACGAATTTATTTTTGACCTTTTGGAAACTGACAACATCTTTCACATTGACCAAATCAAAGAAATCTGCATTGATTACAGATTGCGTTTTTTGGATAGCGCCTATTTCAAGGGGAAGATTCCGCAAAGCGCACTTTCCAAAATAAAGGGATTGGAATCTGCCCATGACACAGAAATTAAAGGATATAAGATTATGGCACCATCCAAACTTTTCAAATTAGAGGACAAGGATGACCCCTTACTCTTCGCACCAATTGGGAACGATTATTTCTATTTGGTGCATAAATGGGGCAGTGATTTACACCCCCTTAGAAAATTACTGGTGTGGCCCTTTAAGAATATAGTGAACCTGGCATTTCTTGTGCTGCTGATAAGTTTTATGGTGACCTTTATGGTACCGGATGGTCTGTTCTCCAAGCATAGCAGCGCAGCGGAATTTTGGATTATTTTCTTTTTTATGTTCAAATGTGTGGCCTCCGTGGTAATATTTTACGGATTTGCATTAGGGAAGAACTTCAACCCCGCCATTTGGAACAGTAAATATTACAACGCCTAAAGTTTACGCAGTAACGGCATACATTTTTTCCCGCTGCTCTTTGATTGACTTGTCGGACATGTAATCATCAAAAGTGAGGTAACGGTCAATTGTGCCCTTTGGTGTCAACTCAATAATCCTATTGGCAACCGTATGTACAAACTCGTGGTCGTGGGTTGTCAACAATATGGTACCCTTAAAGTTTTTAAGCGAGTTGTTGAAAGCTGTAATACTTTCCAAATCCAAGTGGTTGGTGGGCTCGTCCAAAAGCAAAACATTGGCGCGAAGCATCATCATTCGGCTCAACATACACCGCACTTTTTCCCCACCGGAAAGCACCGTACATTTTTTTAGGGCCTCTTCCCCACTGAACAACATTTTGCCCAAGAATCCACGGATGTAGACCTCTTCGCGTTCTTCTTCTGTCTTGGCCCACTGACGTAGCCAGTCCACTAAGTTGATATTCTCTTTGAAAAAATCCGAATTGTCCGCTGGCAAATAGGACTGGGTGGTGGTAACGCCCCATTGATAAGTACCTGAATCGGCCTTGGTCTTTCCAGCGATAATATCATAAAATGCCGTAGAGGCCCTTGAATCTTTGGAAAGAATGGCGACTTTATCACCCTTTGCCAAGTTGATGTTGACATTTTGAAATAGGACATCGCCATCTTCCGAAGTGGCGGAAAGTTTCTCCACATTCAATATTTGGTCCCCGGCTTCACGCTCACGATCAAAAATAATGGCTGGATATCTTCTGCTTGAAGGTTTAATATCCTCAACCTTTAATTTATCCAGCATTTTTTTACGGGAAGTGGCCTGTTTGCTCTTGGCCACGTTAGCGCTAAAACGTTGAATAAACTCATTGAGTTCTTTTGCTTTTTCTTCTGCCTTTTTGTTTTGCTGTGCGCGTTGGCGTGCAGCTAGCTGACTGCTTTCGTACCAGAATGTATAGTTACCTGAGTACAAATTGATTTTTCCGAAGTCGATATCGGCTATGCTCGTACAAACGGCATCCAAAAAGTGCCTATCATGCGATACTACAATAACCGTATTGTCATAATTGGCCAAGAAATTCTCTAACCAGTTAATGGTCTCGTAATCCAAATCGTTGGTTGGCTCATCCATGATCAACACATCTGGATTTCCGAACAAGGCCTGGGCCAACAATACCCGCACCTTCAATTTGGAATCCAAATCGGCCATGGTTGTATAATGCAAATCTTCAGTAATACCCAGATTGGACAACAGTGCAGCTGCATCGCTATCGGCGTTCCAACCGTTCATTTCTTCAAACTCTACCTGTAACTCCCCTATTTTCTCTGCATTCTCGTCCGTATAATCCGCATACAGAGCGTCTATCTGCTTTTTGATCTTATACAAGGGCTTGTTCCCCATGACCACAGCTTCGAGCACCGGAAACTCATCATACGCATTGTGGTTCTGTTCCAGTATGGACATCCGTTTACCAGGTTCAAGATGGACATGCCCCGAGGTTGGATCCTGCTGTCCGGATAAAATCTTTAAAAAAGTGGATTTCCCGGCACCGTTGGCTCCAATGATACCATAACAATTTCCATCGGTAAAGGTTACGTTTACCTCATCAAACAATACTCGTTTTCCAAACTGTACGGATAAATTGGATACTGATAACATGCAATTGGTTTATTTTTTTGCAAAAGTAGCTAAAAGCACATCGTAATTCCAATTTAAGAGCACATTATTAAGTATCATAAAAACACAGTTTTACAACATTTAACTAGCCATTAACAAGCTCAGCTAACAGGGATCCTTAATTTTGTTTGTTAAACGTATGGTTCCCTATATGGTTAGATTTTTACTCGGCCTCATCGTATTGTCGTCTTTTGGTTGCGCAAATAAGAGTGGAGAATGTGCCTCTGTCTTCTTTGGCGGTGAGATTGTTAATCCCACAAGTGATTACGTTGTTCTTTACCGAAACGATACTTATGTGGATTCGGTAAGATTGGATGATAGCAACCGTTTCTCCTTTACCCTCCAAGGGATTGATGAGGGACTTTACCATTTTAACCACGAACCCGAACTTCAATATATCTACTTGCAGGAAGGCGATAGTCTTCTAGCCCGATTGAACACTGTTGAGTTTGATGAATCCCTTGTATTCTCCGGAAAAGGAAGTGAAGTGAACAATTTTTTAATGGAAATGTTCCTTGCCTATGAGTCTGAGGAGCCTTTGGTCTACAACTACTATGGACTTGACCCAGATGATTTCAGCAATAAAGTGGATTCGCTTAGACACATGAAAATTAGTCATTTGAATGAAATGCTTGCAGATGTTGAAATGTCTGACCGCGCATTCAATTTGATTAAAGCTTCCGTAGACTACAATAATTACATCTACAAGGAAAAATATCCGTTTTTTCATAGGAGAAAAACAGGGGAAGAAACTGTACACGATTTTGATAACACTTTTTATAAGTACAGGGATAGCATCAATTTCAATGATAGGGACCTAACGTATTTTAAACCCTACTTTGATTTTATGAAATGGCATTTCGGTAATTTATCTTATATGCAATGCATGGAGGATTGCAATAGAGATGAACAAGTCGGAAGCAACCACCTGCATTTCAACAAACACAAACTCCATTTGGTGGATAGTCTGGTGGATGAGCAAGATATCAGGGATGTGCTTTTTAGGAACATTGCCGTGGACTACCTAATTAAGGAGCACAAATCAGACCCAGAGTGCCAACTCTTTATCAATAAGTTCAATATGCTATCGTCCAATGGGGAGCATAAGAAAGAAATAGACGATTTATACAGGAGCATCCAACAACTTCAATCCAATCATACACTACCCGATTTAGTGTTGAAGGACGCCAACGGACAAGATATTTCCCTTAAAACCATAGCGGGCAGAAAGAAGAATACGGTAATCTATTTTTGGACAGCTGCCAAAGAAAGGCAATTCAGAAATACGAGCCAGCGCATTGCCGAGTTGAAAAAGAAATATCCAAAGCATAATTTTGTCGGTATCAACCTAAAGACCAGTTTTTCGCAATGGAATGCGCTTTTGGACCAATATGGGCTGGACAAGAGTAGCCAGTTCTACGGCGAAAACTTCAAGGAAATTCAGTTGGCAATGGTCATCGACAAAATCAACAAATGTGTAATTACCCAGGACACTATAATTGTTGATGGCTTTGGCGATTTATACTCTTCCTTATAACTAAAAAACCCCGAAACTTAGTTTCAGGGTCTTTACGTTTTATTCTATTGTCTTATTAGGAATTCCCTTTTTTGTAGTCTTCCAAGAACTTGGCCAAGCCTATATCCGTTAATGGGTGCTTTAACAAACCATCTATAGAAGAAAGTGGGCCTGTCATAACATCGGCACCAATTTTGGCACAATCGATCACGTGCATGGTGTGACGGATGGAAGCAGCCAAAATCTGGGTTTCAAATCCGTAGTTGTCATAAATTAATCGGATTTCAGAGATAAGGTTCAAACCGTCCGTTGAAATATCATCCAAACGTCCCAAAAACGGGGAAACATAAGTGGCTCCAGCCTTAGCAGCCAACAACGCCTGTCCTGGAGAAAACACCAAGGTGCAGTTGGTTCGTATTCCCTTATCTGAGAAGTATTTCAATGCCTTTACGCCATCTTTGATCATGGGTACTTTTACTACTATCTGCTCGTGTAATTCGGCCAATTCCTCACCTTCCTTCACCATATTGTCGAAATCTGTGGCAACAACTTCGGCAGAAACATCCCCATCAACAATGTTGCAGATGTCCACGTAGTGCTTTAAAATGTTGTCTTTCCCTGTTATGCCTTCTTTGGCCATAAGTGAAGGGTTGGTGGTAACGCCGTCCAAAACCCCCAATTCCTGAGCCTCTTTTATCTGTTCTAGATTTGCTGTATCAATAAAAAACTTCATGCTCTCTTATTTTCAATTTGATTAGTACTAAAAGAAGTGTAAAACTACAACTTATAATGGTTGATCAATAGTTTTTCGTAGACTTTATCGGGTAAAATCTTCTTTAAGGTAAGTGAAAACTTTTGTAAAAAAGCCCCAACAGGATTATGGACTTTGGGTTGTTTTTGATTGATAATCTTAAAAACAGCCTCAGCTACTTTAATCGGGTCTCCCCCACCGTCCACGTCATTATTGATGGCATCGATGGTCTGAGCGTATTTATCCTCATAAGGTGATCCATCCAACACCGGGGCATGGTATCTTCCCGCCGCAATATTGGTGACAAAATCGCCTGGAGCCACATTGGTCACGATAACTCCAAAATCCTTGGTTTCCATCCGTAAGGCCTCTGTGATGAGACCCAAAGCCCCTTTAGTGGCCGAATAAAATCCTCGGAAAGGTAACCCCATATAGCCAGCAATGGAGGTAATATTGATTATGGCACCCCCTCCCTGTTTGCGCATTTGCGGAAGAACCGCCTTCATCATGTGAACCGGACCGTGCAAATTGGTCTCAAACACATTCAAAATCTCTTCATGTGGGGTCTCTTCGATAGGACCGGTTATGCCCACGCCAGCATTGTTCACCAAGACATCCAAACGACCTTCCTTGGAAACAATATGGGAAACCGCCTTTTGAATGCTCTTTACATCCTTCACATCCAACTGAACCAATGGGAATTCATCAAAATCAGGATAATTATTTGGGTTTCTGGTGGTACCGTACACCACATACCCTTTGGAAGTCAAGAATTTTCCAATGGATTTGCCGATGCCGGAGGAACCACCGGTGATCAGTACAACTTTTTTATCCATTTTAGCTGATTTCAGGGTACAAAAAAAGGCAAGCTACCTACATCGCACCGCTACGACCGCATACCCTTGCTGCGTTCCCGCCCTGGGGGATTCTGCAGGAGCTGGTCGTGTAGGACTTGCCAGATGCAAATATACGACCTTTTAAATTTGTCACAATCCTAATTCATCCTTAATTTCGAAGATCAAGGATCATTATAGCATGAAGCAATTAAAAACTATGGTTAAACTGCTTTCCATTTCTGGCTTTTTACTTTTTTTTCTAGCCTGCGGAGGGGAAGCTGACCCTTCCAAGCACTTTTCCATTCAGTTGGAAGATAAGAATGTGCAGCAAAACCAAGAAGTTGGTGTTGTCCTAAAGAACAAAAAGGACATTGCCATTTCAGAGGTTCATTATTTTATGGATGGGCAGGAAATTCCCTTCGAAGATGGCAAACTAACCCTAAATGTACCCACCTTGGGCAACAAAATCCTCACAGCCAAGTTCACTATTGAGAATCAACCTGTTGAGGTTGAAGAAAAACTCCGCCTTTTGGCGCCATCTGCCCCAGAAATCTATACCTACGATATCATCAATACCTACCCACATGACCCCACGGCGTACACCCAAGGACTGGAATTCAGCAATGGTGTGCTTTATGAAAGTACAGGCAAACGAGGTGGCTCCACCGTTCGGAAAGTAAATTATGAAACAGGTGAGATCCTTCAGAAAATAGCATTGGAAAATACAGTTTTTGGGGAAGGAATCACCATTCTAAACGATAAACTCTACCAACTTACATGGCAAAGCGGAATGGGCTTTGTCTACAACCCCGAGAATCTGGAGCAAATCAAGACCTTCACCTATGGTGAAAGCAAAGAAGGTTGGGGCCTCTGCAACGATGGCGAAAAGTTGTACAAAAGTGATGGCACGGAAAAAATATGGTTCTTGGACCCCGAGACGCTTCAAGAGCAGGGTCATATAGAGACCGCTACCAACAAATCCATCTTCAATAAGGCCAACGAACTGGAATATGTGGATGGTAAGATCTATGCCAATGTCTACCAAAAGGAAAGCATGATGATCATTGATGCCACCTCCGGAGCCATTGAAGGAGTGGTTAATTTTGGCGGTCTCAAAAGCAAAGTAAACCGAGGTCCTGAATGGGACGATACCAATTCCGTATTGAACGGTGTTGCCTACCACAAGGAAAAAGGCACCTTTTTTGTCACAGGGAAAAACTGGGACAAATTATTTGAGGTGAAAATCCGTAAAAAAGACTGATGCAAACCTATACCGAATCCTTTGAAGTACGATTGCAAGACTTAGACGATCTAAACCATGTAAACAATGTCCGATATGTGGAATGGATTCAGGAAATCTCTAAAAACCATTGGCAGGACGTTACCACCGAGGAGATTCGAAAGGATATGGTCTGGGTGGTGAAAAATCACAATATTTCCTATCATAAATCCGCGGTTTTGGGAGACTCCATCGAAATGAACACCTATATTAAGAGCAACAAGGGACCCATTTCTACCCGCGTGGTTGAAATCAAGGACAATAAAACAGGGCAACTTTTGGTTAATGCCCATACGGAATGGTGTCTTTTGGATGCGAAGACCTTTCGTCCCAAACGCATCCCAGAATCCGTTCAAAAACTCTTTGAATAGTGTGCCGTTGGTATTTAAAATGGTCTTTTGCCACATCTCTGGCGTTGCTTGTCATAGCCATAGCCTCATGCCGTAAGGATTTTGAATATGTGCCAAGCACTGGTAACCTGAAATTCTCCAAAGACACCGTTTTTTTGGATACTGTATTTACCAACATCGGGAGTAGCACCTACTCCTTAAAAGTATACAACCGCTCAGACGAAGACATATATATCCCTTATGTGGGATTGGAATCTGGCCAAAACAGTAGTTATCGACTGAACGTTGATGGCCTTTCCGGCAAAGAATTCAATGACGTGCCTTTATTGGCCAAGGACAGTCTTTATGTTTTTATCGAGACCACTTTTGATATTTCCCAAACTTCGGAAAATGAATTTCTCTATACCGAGAGCCTTTTTTTTGGCACGGGTCCCATGACCCAGAAAGTGGAGCTGGTTACGCTGGTGCGGGATGCCGTTTTTCTCTATCCAAGAACACTTTCTGATGGAACCAAAGAATCATTGGTACTCGGTATGGATGAAAATGGAGCGGAAATCAAGGTGGAAGGATTTTATTTAGAACCTAACGAGCTGCTATTCTCCAATGAAAAACCCTACGTAATTTATGGCTATGCCGCTGTTTCGAAAGGAAATACCCTGACCATGCAACCGGGGACTCGGGTGCACTTTCATCACAACTCCGGTATCTTGATTGATACAGGCGCCTCCATCTCCATAAATGGCACCCTGAGTGAAGATCCGGATGTCTTGGAGAATGAGGTGGTCTTTGAAGGAGATCGGCTTGAGCCCTTCTATGCCGACCAGCCCGGACAATGGGGTGCCTTATGGATTAGGGAAGGTAGTTCCAGTAATACCATAAACTATCTAACGCTCAAAAATGCCACAGTGGGTTTACGGATTGAGGGAGACAACACTTTGGATTCCCCTACCTTGACCCTACAAAACACCCAAATCTACAACAGTCAGAATCACAACATCTGGAGCACGGGTGCCTATATTACTGCTGAAAATACAGTATTGGGAAGTGCAGGAAGTTCATCCTTCCTTGGCGAATTGGGTGGAAAATATAGTTTTACTCACTCTACCTTGGCCAATTATTGGCCTCACGGCTTTAGAAACGGCACAACAGTGTCGCTGCGAAATTTTCGTATGAATGAAGCCGGCAACAGGGAGGTAGCTCCTATGGAAAATGCTGATTTTGTCAACTGCATTGTTTTCGGAAGCATGGACACGGAACTTTTATTACAACAAGATTCAAATGCAGATTTCAATTTTAGTTTCAGCGATTGCCTTCTCAAATTGAGTTTGGACGATGACTTGGTTGTCGAAAACCCCCTTTATAATTTTGAAAATAGCAGTTTTTACCGTAACATAGTGTTCAACGAAGACCCTGATTTTAATAAACCAACTGAAAACCAACTGAACATAAATGAAAACTCCGCTGCTATTGACCTTGCCGACCCCAACGTATCTTTGACTGTCCCCATTGACATTTTAGGAATCAATAGAACCCAAAATCCGGACCTTGGTGCTTATGAATTTGTTACAGATAATTAGCTTTTAACGAATTTTTAAGGAGAATTGTAGGAAAAGCAACCATTTTACGGTAAAACCCATAGTTTTTTTAAGGGAAAACTGCAACGAGTTTTTTTTGTGCGTTAGTAACTTGCAATCAGTAAATTGCACATGGATTACACCTACGCCATAATCGATTCAAGTGCAGCCTCTAAGCTGCAATTACAGCTCTACTTACAGGAGTATGAGGATTTCGTGTGTGCTGGTGTCGCCACCAATCCATCTGAAGGACTAAACACCATCTTAAAGTTTACCCCAGACATGGTACTCATCAATTTGGGTGAAGATGGGATGGATTATTTTCAAATGGTTTCGGAGTTAAATCAGTATATGCCCTCATTACCTATTATAATAGGATACTCCAAAACCAAAAAATACGCTTACAATGCCATAAAAAGTGGCTTTTTCGACTATTGGATACTCCCGCACAATGAATTCGATGTCCGCAAGACCATTATGCGGCTTCGCAAACAGCACCCAAAACATCACTTGCCCTCAACCATTTGTTTAAAATCGTACAACGACTACCGGTATTTGGACACCAAGGATATTCTATATCTAAAATCGGACAACAATACCACGGATTTTTACATGCGCGATGGCAACGTGATCAGTGCTTTTAAAACCTTAAAATCTTTTGAGGAAAGATTGCCCAAAGGTTTTATTAGGATACACCAGAGCTACATATTAAATAGTAGGTATGTATCCCGTATCAATTATGGTAAGTCTATCTGCACATTGCACCACAACCATGAAGAGGAACTCCCCTTCTCCAAAACTTATAAGGACAAAATAGATGCCTTAAAGGAAATGCTCTCCAAAACTGCGGTAAAGGCGGTTAATTAGCAAAATTCTAACGCAATTAGGCAAAATTCTAGCAGAATTGTGCCATTCACTAAAACATTTGTTGCATAGTGCCGTACCCTAGTGTGCCTAAATATCTTAGCTGCATAAACCTATTTATTAAACCATAAACCTAATATTATGAAAAGAGCACTAAGTATTTTCGCACTTGCCCTACTAACCGTTGGAATGTTTTCTTGTGAACCAGAAACTGATGTACAAGACACCGAAGCTATGATTAAAACCCTAAAGTTGGACCAGGACCAAGCCACTGATGGGAAGCATTCTGATGGCGATGAAGGACGTGGCAACGGATAGTGTATTCTCGTTGAAAATAACCTCAGTAAAATGAATAAGATTGTTCTTTTTTTCTTGGCACTTTCTTCAATTTGGATCATATCTTGCAAGAAACAGCAAAGCAAACTCAATATAGAAACGCTGACCTATAAAGAAAGTGAGATTCAAAAAAAAATCTATCTGATGGACAAGGTTCGTGGTAAAACACATAAGTTAAAGTCCTTTGCAGATGAAAACAGAGAACTTTAATCCAAAAAAGTAAAAATACAATCAGCCCCACTTCAATAAAGATTTGGGGCTTTTTTGTTACCTTGTCTTAGGAGTAACTTTATATTAACCTACTGAATATTGAAAAAGAGTTTTCTTATCATCCTTTCTATTGCCATTTTGGGTTGTACCAAAAATCCCAAAAAGCAATCTGTTGTAGTTGACCCTGAAGTTCAATTAATTGATTCATGGATAACTATAGCACAAGATAGTTTAGGGATGCCTATTCAAGAGCGCAAGAACCTCTTAAAGCATGCAAAAGAAAAGGCATTTACCTTAGCCAATGATAGTCTTGGAGTTGAAAAGCTTTCCAACATCTCTCTAGCGTATAAAAGTCTGAAAGACTCACTTATGTTTAGAAAAATCAACCAACAGGTAATGAAATTGGCCGATAAAGCAAATATTCATAGCGCTTTGGGAAATTCGCATTGGGATATGGCATACCTGTTTAGTTCCCATGGTGTATTGGATAGTGCATTTTACCATTACCAAAAAGCTCTAAAAAGTTTTGAGGAACTTCCCACCGACTCAACTTCCAACTCTCTCGAAGGAAGAATGTTGTATAATATGGGGCGTATACAAGATTCTTACAAAGATTATTTAGGGGCTGAAATCAGTATCACTTCGGCACTGCGGATTTTCGAAGATTTGGAGGACAGCAAAAGAATTTATAATTGCTACAATGTACTCGGCATTATTGCCAGTGGTATGGATAATAGCGAATTGGCACTGGAGTATTTTGAAAAAGCCAAGTCCTATATAGAAGAATTTGACGAAGACAATAAAGCGAGATATGCACAACAAAACCAGAACAACATTGCTCACGAGCTTCTAAAAAAAGAGGACTTTGAACAAGCGAAGCTCGCTTTCAGCAAGTTACTCGATACACAAGGTGAAGATTTAGAGCTACAATCATTGGCCCTCACCAGTCAAGCCTATGCCATCCTAAAATCAGAAAAGAACTATGATGCTGCGGCCAAATTGTTGGATGATGCTATCAAACTAAACGACAGTATCGATTATTCCGCAGATCAACCCCGGGCCAAACAGTTTTATGCGGAAATTTTGGCCCAGCAAGGCGACACCGCAAAAGCCCTTGAATATGCCAAAGAATCTAGGACATTGGCGCAAGAGACCTATAACAACGAACGGTTGACCGAGGTGCTCAGACTACTCACCAAACTGGACCCAAAGAACGCCCTTGCCTATTCAGATACCTACTACGACCTCAATGAAACTATAAAAGAAGAGGAACGCACCAAACGGGATAAATTTGCCCGTATCCGCTTAGAAACCGACCAAGTGATTCAAGAAAACCAAATCCTATCCCGTGAAAAACAAATCTGGGCCGGAGCTGTATTGGGTCTCATCATTTTTGGTATGGCCATTCTGATCATTGTATCGCAGTACATCCACAACAACAGGCTCAAGTACCGGCAAAAACAGCAAGAGAGCAACCTCGAGATCTACAATCTAATGCTTTCGCAGCAGGGCAAGTTTGAGGAAGGCAAACAATTGGAACAAAAACGGATTTCAGAAGAACTACATGATGGAATTTTGGGTGAAATGCTGGGGATTCGCCTAATATTGAGCGGACTGAATGACCGTGATGATATGGCCTCTGTGGAACAGCGCGCCGGACTCATTGAGCGCCTTCAAGAAGTTGAAGAGGAAATACGCACCATTTCGCATGAACTGAACCATGCGTCTTATGAAAAATTTCATAACTTTATTGTATCCTTGGAGGATTTAGTGGAGGGCATTGAAAAGTCTTCTGGGGTAATATGTTCTTTTACGTATGACAATAAAGTGAGTTGGGACAACCTCTTGGGCGACATCAAGATAAACGCCTATAGAATAGTCCAAGAATCACTTAAAAACTGTGTAAAGCACGCCAAATGTGAACGGGTGGACATAGCCTTTGGCCTAAATGGCGAAAAGTTAAAATTGACCATTTCTGACGACGGAATCGGTTTTGATACCAATAAAGGGAAGCGAGGCATCGGCCTTCGGAATATCATATCAAGGGTGAAAAAAGTAAAAGGCACCTTGGACATTGATAGTAAAAAAGGGAGAGGCACCACCCTTACGGTTACCATACCCTGTAACTATATTGAAACGGAAAACGTTCGCAACGATGCAGCACAGAAACAAGTTCTAAATACCTGAATCTTAATAACCACAAAACCAAAATATGAGTACGCTTAGAATATTGGCCATAGATGACCACGAAATGACAATGCTGGGATACAAGTTTATCCTTGAGCGCATTGCTTTTGATGGATATACCGTCATTGTGGACACTGCCAATTCCTATGAATCTGGCAAGAAGCTAATAGAAGACTCAGCCAACTCATTCAAATACGATATTCTGTTTTTGGATGTACAACTATACGCCCCCAATGAAGACCAGCCCTATACAGGAGAAGACTTGGGGATTTTGGCGCGAAAAATAGTGCCTGAAAGCAAAATTGTCTACATGTCGTCCTTTAGCGACAATTACCGAATCAACAGTATTCTAAAAACGGTGGACCCAGACGGATATCTGGTAAAAACGGATATAGACCCTAAAACGTTGGAAGATGCCGTAAAGACCATTGTATTGAATCCTCCCTATTATTCTTCAAAAGCACTTGGCGCTATAAGAAAAAAAATGTCCAACGATATAGATTTGGACGAAAAGGACAAACAGATATTGTATCATCTTTCCAAAGGCACCAAGAACAAGGATTTGGAAAAATTCATCAGGCTTTCCCCCTCTTCCATTGAAAACAGAAAGCGTCATTTAAAAACCCTTTTCGGGACGGAAAATGAGAATGATTTAGCCCTTATCCTAGCGGCCAAAAACCGAGGTTTCATTTAAACCTTTGGTTTTCCAATATCGTATTTTCAGCAATCGTAACTCTTATCATTTCTTTTTGAGGTAAAATCCCTACAAACCAAGGGAAACCCACAGAATTTTTAAGGTTTTCCTTCAATCCAAGATAAAAGAATCCTCCTAACTTTAATGATACGAAATTACAACGCTGAAAACCATGTCATCCCAACGAAAAAGTAACCCTAATTTCCACTTTAGCGGCGCAAAGGTTTTTGAGGCCGTAAATGGAGTGGATGAGTTTCTGAAAATTCTGGAACGCGAATTTTTTGCAGAAGCCAAGATGCAGTGCCATTTTAATAGCTCGCATAACAAAGCTGAGCTAATTCTGGATTTGTACTTCAATTTTGGACTTACCGAGACCCTGCGCCATTTTAACGATGGAGACTGGGGCAATACCTGCTATCCTTTGGAGAGTCAAGTAAGAATGTCTTCTCTTTTCGCCGGGGCACTCGAAAACCTAAATGCACAGAATAGTCATACGTTGGATATTGTTGAAGCTTCCTTTCATTACAAGGATACCTCTATAGTGATTTCCAGAACCAGTGATTTTAGTATTCCACAGCAAATAGGAGCCATACTATCCAAGGTAAGTGAACACTTTGTATATTTTACCAAAGGACTTACTGAAATGCCGTACGAGGTTTTTGTGCCCGTTTACGAAGGAAGGGGCCAAAATGTTTTTGAACCCAATAAAAGTCAAAGCAGTTATTTTGATTTCTGGGGTCTTTATTTTGAAGACTCCGTTCATCACAAAGTAATGATCTACTCCTTACGTGACAAGCAACTCTGCCACGAAGATTTGTTTCTTTTAGAGTAACCTATATCAAAGTGGCAAAATCAAACCCATAACCAATCACTACGCATTAAACAACGGTCTGGACTTCATTAAGTCCTTGACCTTGTTTTTTATGGCAGCAATTTGAGTTTCGTTTTCGGGGTCTGCAATGACCTCGTCAATAAACCCAACTATGGTTTCCATATCGGCCTCTTTAAGCCCTCTTGTGGTGATGGCAGGGGTTCCAAAACGTATGCCTGATGTAATGAACGGAGATTGATCATCAAACGGAACCATGTTCTTGTTGGCAGTAATAGCAGCTTTTTCAAGCGCTTTTTCAGCATCTTTACCCGTGATGTTCTTGTTTCTTAAGTCGATGAGCATCATGTGATTGTCCGTTCCACCTGAAATTACTTTATAATCGTGATCCATAAAGGCTTTGGCCATGGCCGCTGCATTTTTCTTCACCTGAATCATGTAGTGCAGGTATTCATCGGAAAGTGCTTCACCAAAGGCAATGGCCTTAGCAGCAATGATATGCTCCAAGGGTCCACCTTGATTTCCAGGGAAAACTGCCAAGTCCAACAAGGCTGACATTTTTCTCAAGTTTCCATTTTTTAATTTGATACCAAACGGATTGTCAAAGTTCTCCCCCATCAAAATAAGTCCACCTCGCGGCCCACGTAGCGTTTTATGGGTGGTGGTGGTAACAATATGACAATGTGGAATAGGGTCGCTTAAAATACCCTTGGCGATCAAACCGGCAGGGTGCGAAATATCTGCTACCAAAATGGCACCAACGCTATCGGCAATCTCCCTGAACCGTTTAAAATCCATATCACGGGAATAGGCAGAAGCACCTGCAATAATCAATTTCGGTTTTTCTTTATCGGCAATCTCTTGAATTTTATCATAGTTCAAGGTTCCGGTCTCCTCATCCACTCCGTAAAACACGGGTCGATAGAGTTTTCCGGAAAAATTCACGGGAGAACCATGGGTCAAATGCCCTCCATGGGACAAATCGAATCCTAAAATGGTATCTCCAGGATTTAAACAGGCATGATAAACCGATGCATTGGCCTGGGAACCTGAGTGGGGCTGCACATTGGCGTAGACTGCCCCGAACAATTCCTTGGCGCGGTCAATGGCCAGCTGCTCCACTTCATCCACCACTTCACAACCCCCGTAATAGCGCTTTCCGGGGTACCCTTCTGCATATTTGTTGGTCAATACAGAACCCGCGGCCTCCATAACCTGTGGGCTGGTAAAATTTTCCGAAGCTATTAGTTCAATACCTTCAATCTGTCTTTCTTTTTCTTGCGCTATTAGTTCAAAAATCTTGTGGTCTCTTTGCATCCTGCTTTAAATTAAACAAAGGCCAAAATTACGAATTGCATATCGATTATCCCCAATAAAATACACGTGGATGATTCATTTTATCAAACGGCAATTAACAATTTTAATTCTTACTAAGATCTTGGAAATGAGCTTATTTTGAGTATTTTATCGATATCATACTACCGTTCAACCTTTTTCGTTATAAAAATATTGGTTTTTGGCACAGCAATTGAAAAACCAACCATAACCAATAAATCAAAAAACCATGAAAAAATTTCTACTCATCACCGTATTGGTTTTACTTACTGCCTGTGGAGGGGTCAAAAAAACCCAAGAAGCACTGAATAAAGGTAATTACCAAACCGCAATGAACAAGGCCATTAAGAATTTGGCTGAAAACAAGGCCAAAAAAGGAAATCAGGAGTACATCATCCTGCTTGAAGAGGCTTTTGCCAAGAACGCAGAGCGGGAGCAACAAGAGATTGCTTTTTTGCAGAACGATGGCAATCCGGCCAATTTGGAGACCATCTACAACAAGTATTTGGGGCTGAAAAACATTCAACAGCGCATTAGGCCTTTGTTGCCCCTCACCATTTATGATGAAGGCAGGGATGCCCGGTTCAATTTTGTGAACTATGACAACAAAATTCTAAATACAAAAGACGATTTGTCCGAGCATTTGTATGAAAATGCATCAAATCTTTTGGCCAATGCCATCTATAAAGCGGATTACAGAGCTGCTTACGATGATTTGAAATATTTGCAGGAAATCAACCCAGGATACAAGCAAACCGTTGCCAAAATGGACGAGGCCTACAACAAGGGTCTGGAATTTGTTCGTGTTGAAATTGCCAATCAGACTGAGCAAATTATTCCCGAGCGATTGGAACAGGAGCTGTTGGATTTCAATGCCTTCGGTATCGATAATTTTTGGTTGCAATACCACACCAATCCTTTGACCAATGTAAAATACGATTATGCCATGAATCTGGACTTTATGGAAATAAATGTTTCTCCAGAACGCGTCAACGAAACCCAAATCATAAAAGAACGACAAATAAAAGATGGTTGGGAATATCTTTTGGACAGAGAAGGCAATGTGGTAAAGGACAGTCTGGGCAACAAAATCAAGGTAGACAAAATGCGTACAGTGACCTGTAAGTTCTTTCAGTTTACACAGAGCAAAGTCGCCCAAATTGGAGCCAAGGTTCGATTCACCGATTTAAGAAATGGTCAGGAAATCAATGCCTATCCCCTATCCAGTCAGTTTGTGTTTGAGCATATATTTGCCAACTTTCAGGGAGACAAAAGAGCATTGGAAGATGACCTTTTGATTTATTTGAATGCCAGGGAGGTTCCCTTTCCATCCAATGAACAAATGGTATACGATGCAGGCGAAGACCTTAAAGCTAGGTTGAAAGGCATTGTATCACAATATCAGTTTAATTAAATAAAAATCCCCGGCAGCGGCGGGGGATTTTTGTTAAGATTGTTGTTTTTTTTCTAAGTTCAATAAGATATGAAATAGAATATTTTAGAAATCACCGTTTCCTTATCTTTTGCTTGCACTTTCCAGCATTGGATTATTTGTGACAGAAAATATTTTTTGGTTTACATTTTGTTCAGACAATCTAAAAAAGTACAGTTTTTTGTCTTCAAAAGATGTACCATAGTTCGTCCAAACCGTTGCTTTCATGTAAGTGGGGTCAAAGGATTTATTTCCTAAATATTCTAGGTTCACTTGCCAGTTACCGATAAGATTTTCATCCATAAAAAACTGCTCCGAGGAATATCCCTTTATTTTTTCATCTTTTATCCTATCATGGTTCTCTTCCAACGTATGGTTCCAAATGAAGTATTGTTTCTGTGGATTTACAAACTGAATCTTAAATTCCGCCTCACTATTTGACCATTCAAATAATAATCGTGTTCCATATATGGCATTTTCGTTGGAGAGAATATGGGCCTCCTCCAATTCAGTAGACCTTTTCTTGAGCAATTGATTCAATTCCGTCAATACAATGGAATCTATACCCATAGATGGAGCAGTCGTTTCACTTAATTTTCTTGATTCAACGTACCGAGCATAAAACTTTAAAGCATTGTTGTAATCACCCATTTCTGAATAGGCATTGGCCAAGTCCCTATAGGACTGCCCGTAAGCTGGCCTTAACTTAAAGACCTGAAGATATACTTCTAGGGTTAAATCTCCCCTGCCCGCTTTTCCCAGCAAATAAGCCAGTGTTTTTAGAATTAAAGCATTGTCTCCAAAACTTGTCCGAATATGGTCATTGATTTCCCAAGTTACTTCTTTATTCTGCCAAACATCCAAGAAATAGGAAAATGCATCCAAATAGAAATAAGGTGAGCCTCCGTAGACTTTCCGGTGGTTCTCAAAAATGCTCTTGGCCTCCTCAAAAGTGTTGGATGCCAGCAATTCTTCTAGATATTTAGGCAGGGCATCCCTTTTGTACTCCTTGGCATTGGATTCCTCAAAAAAATTATTCCTCAATTTAGCCATGTCATAAGGCTTATCGGTTCCCGGCTCTCTAACATAAATTCCTTGGTTTGTGTTTATGATGACCACACCGCCAGAAGCTATGGCTCCATATCGCGTGGTGCCAGAAACTCCGGATATTAAAGCTATTCGTTTGATATTATCAATGGGGATTGGTGGGGCGTCCTCGAAAATCACCCCATCAACATCATATATGACTGGTTTTGCGTTCCCAAAAGATGCCGTCCTGTTCAAAAAAATGGCAGGGCCCGAAGTCCCCGTTCGTGGATTGGTCCAATTCTGTGTCCGAACCCCGGGAAACTCCATCTGTATTACATTTACAATACTGCCCGCAACCAGGTTTATTTCTGAACCATCAATCACCCTCAATGAAAATCCCGAGCGTTCCCCATCCAGGATACCGAAGGTCGATTTTACCAGACGCTTGTTGGATGCATATTCCAACTCCAGTTCCTCTCTGGTTTTCTTTCTTCTTTTTTCTACCACTACCTCATCCAACTCCTGAATAACGGGCATCAATTCAATATTTAAAACCGAGGTGACATCCTCAACAATGATTTCAACGGATTTCATCCCCACATGACTAAAAACCAGAACATCACGTGGATATGCCAAAATGGAGTAGTTTCCCAATGCATCTGTCTGTGTTCCCGTATCGGCACCCTCAATGGTAATATTGACCCTAGGCAAAGGATCCACGCCATCGGTTACTCTGCCTTTGATCAATTGCCCCGCGTTTTGGGCATAGACAGTGGTTTGGAACACTCCAAAGATAAAAATGACCCAAACCCTTGCCATACAATTTCTATTTCTGCTTTGCATAAGTAGTACTTTTAACAACTCCTTTTCTGTTTGAAAACCCTTAGAGGGTTTCATGAACAAAATTTGAATTGTTGGATTAAAACCGTAAAATTTGGGGGTATGCTGCGGGGAATAGTAGCAAATTAACGATAAATTCCATTAAAAATAGCTACAGTCCCTTATCAAAACTTTTGTAGATACAATACAAAAGAACCCATTTATTCCTTGGGCCTGTTTTGTTCTATCCACTGTTCTAGGTTTCCTATCTTTTCCTTAACGAAGGTTTTCCAATCTGTGTTAAATTGAACATATCCAAGTTCATCCATTTTTTTCATATACCAACTTTTGTAACCTAAACTTATGAATCCAAAATAATCTGGATATTCCATATTCTCTGGCCAAACCTCCTTGATAAATATTGTGGTTTGCTTAACATCTAAGTTTAATTTTTTAATTAAGTCGTGATGTTCACCCCAATGAATAACATGTATAATATCCAATTTTAACAGTTCTCTTATTACATCTAAAACTTCTTTCCGTGCTTTTGGATATTTTAAATCTTCCTCGGAATAATCAAGGGTATTCCAATTTTATTTAAATAATCTACCGTTTCATCGTCGTATGGAAAAAAGTCGGAATATCTTTCAGAAAAAATATCTATTTCTTTCATATTATTGAAATTTAACCACTCTGTTATTTGACCAAATACTATTGAAATGAATTTCAATAGTCCCTTTATATCCTGATGACTATGCCGGAGAAGACCTTAAAGCACGGCTGAAAGGCATTGTATCGCAATATCATATCAGTTTAATTAAAGGAAAATATCCCGGCAAAATTGCTGAGGATTTTTGTTAAGATTATTGTCTATCTCCCAATAACATTATTTTATCATGGTTCATCTTCCCATTTTCCCGTTTTAGAGCTAAAAATCAATTGCTTGTCAAAACCTATGTTAAAATAGATGCGGTAATCCGTATCAGTAATTTTTTCATAATACGGCCCTTCCCCCATTTCTACATTTGAATGGTCTATATCCTTTATTGTTTCTGGGAGCGAATCATTTTTTTTCTTGTATGCTTCAATTTTTAGAATGAGTGCCTCTCCTTCTCTTTCATGGTCATTTCTCTCGGATATCCTAAATGTAAAGATGCTTCCGATAAATAATAAGATAGCAATACCTATTGAAATTATTACTTTTTTCTTCATACCTATGGATTTGTAGAAATATAAACTGGAGTTGTAGTTTCATTCGTTCTTGAAGGTTTATTTTTGGAATCAGCTTGAGGTAGTTTCCAATAATTTGGTGCCAAATTAGGAGTAGTAGTCTCTAGTTCATCCGTAAAGAATTGTTTCAACTGTTCTGAAAAAGTTTTGTTGCTGGATTCATTGAAAAATTCAACAGCAAATACAGCTCCATATTTGTCACTGGGTAAATCTTCATAACTATAAGCAGAATGACTTGCAACCAGTCTGTCACTTGCTTCTTGACGATAACCGTCCTGTACAGCTTCTCCTATTGGATTAGATTTTCCATCCAATTTGTATTTATAAGCTTTTCCCGCATAAAACATAAAATGAGCCATATCAATCCAACCTCCTTTCCTAGTATAAATATATCTACCTTTTTTGTTGTTAAAATAGCCCGTTTGTGTAGGTAAAGGCCGCATTTGTTTCCAATTAAATTCAGTTTCACCTAAGCTCTTCAAATAATCACCAGCTTGCTTACCTTTGTATTTACCAACCCTTCTTGGACTATTGTCTAACAAGTTTACGAAATCGGAGATTACACCGACATAATTTTTTACAGGTTCTTCATCAAAAGAATTACTTGTTGGTACTTTTAGCAATTCAATAAATTCTTTTATAAAAGACTTTGTTCTTTCATTTTTATTACTGGATCTCCAATATTTTGAAAGTTCTTCTACAAATACTCTATTTTTAGAAATGTTCAATACGTTCTGCTGCGATTGTGTTAGTCCAACTTCTATAGTAAGACTTTTCACAAGCAGCTTTGTACGGCTGGCCATGTTGGCGGCCACCCCTCCCAGAGCACCCGGACATTTGGTGCAGCCCCTGTCTGTGGCCTTGTTGTCCGCCTTGGTAGAGACTTCGTAGATAATTTGGCACTCCCCGGGATGCTCACATTTGCTGCCACTACCGTAGGTAAAGGTCCTGCCATCGGGCACCACATGGTACACCGTCACCGAAATGGTGTACGAGGCCGTGGTTGGACTTGGAAGACCGCCACTGCTTGGTGCACCGCCCCTGTTACCCCCTGCACCACTACTGCTGGAACCATTTGTAACATTTGTCCGGATGCATGGAATGGGGTCACCATTGCTGTCATGTTCGGCACAGATATCTTTGGAAAGGGAACCGTCACCAAAAAGTTGGTCAAAGGGGTACATGCTTATCGTACCCACAAACGCCAAGGGGTCAAATCCACTTTCTTCAAATGCTTCATAGTATTCAGGGTCGCAGACATAATGAAAGACCACGGGTTCCTGTGGCTGGCCGTCCACCGACTCGCCCACTACCAGATTGTAAAATTCATTTTCCGCACTGTTGGGTAGGGTAAAGTGGAACGAATAGTTGGATTGTCCAAGGGAATCATTGACCCTAATTACTTCCTCGGCAATAGTGGCGCTATCATCTTTTCCATTGGCAGAGGCTTTAAAAATATCCTTGCCCGCGCGGGAGCTCAGGAAATCCGTAATCTTTGGGATTCCTTCCATGTCAACGGAATTCAGGCTGTAAGGACCTTCCTTAGCGTTGACATCTTGATTGGTTTCCAGAACCAACGGTTCTTCCTTTTCACAGGAAAAAAGTAGGGATAAAACAAAAAATAAGGTTGCAGCAAACTTTGGGAAAGCATACTTTCTCATGATAAGTAGGTGTTAAAATGTTAGATTGGGGATGCTGCAATTGCAAGCTAAAAAAATTCATTTTAATGCCATTGCGGAAAAACCTTAATATTTCCGGGGTTTTTCTTTAAGGAAAAATCTCTCAAAAATGATACTGGAAAAAATCAGTTTAATTAAACTTAATGTCGCATCGAGCTGTCATCTTGAGCGCAGTCGAAAGAACAGTCGAGATGCAAAATGTTCTCGACTGCGCCTGTCTGCCGACAAAGGCAGGCTCGAACTGACAATTTCCCATTCTCCTATAAATAGTCTTTTAGATTTACTTCAGCAATCGCCCCATGCGAAGTATGAAAAATTAATTTACCATTTTTGATGATAAGTAATTGTGGGGATTCATGCCGCACTCCAAATTGGGATTCCACGGCATTTGAAATATCTCTGTGGGATTGTATGGTCAAAAAATACAAATCGCAATCCGTATCCATCTCATACGCATCACTGAACATCCGTAAGGTCATGCTGCTAATGCCACAGGTCATGGAATGCTTATATATGACTTGGGCTTTTTTCTTCGATTTTTCTACAAGCTCATCCAACTGCCTCAAAGACTCTAAATGAATCCAAGGTAATTGGTTTTTTTCCTCTGCCGATTTCTCCCTCTTTCCGAAGACACTGTCAAATATTCCCATGGTGCAAATTTAAGGCTTATGTCGGGAACCCCGAAAAAGCTTACAGACTGACGAAATGTCCTGTATTTTTTGGGACTTAACAGACATTTTGACTGTTGTTAAGCAATGGTAAGGTTGTTGACTCCTATCCAGAAAACAAAGACTATGAACTTTAATAATTTTACTATAAAATCACAAGAGGCAGTTCAGAGGGCACAACAATTGGCCCAAGAATTTGGCCATCAACAAATAGAGAACGAACACCTGTTCAAGGCCATTGGTGAGGTCGATGAAAACGTACTGCCCTTCATTTTGAAGAAATTAAATGTGAACGTAAATCTTCTCAACCAAATCTTGGATAAGGAACTTCAGAGCTTTTCCAAAGTGTCTGGAGGTGAAATCATGCTTTCCAGGGAAGCTGGAAAAACCATGAACGAAGCAAGTATCGTTGCAAAAAACATGGGCGATGAATTCGTGTCCGTGGAGCATTTGCTACTTGCCATTTTCAAATCAAAAAGTAAAGTTTCCCAAATTCTCAAAGATCAAGGTGTTACTGAGAAAGACCTCAACACTGCCATCCAAGAATTGCGCAAAGGTGGGAAGGTGACTTCACAAAGCGCCGAAGAAACCTATAATTCCCTTGATAAATATGCCAAAAACCTCAACCAACTAGCTGATAGCGGCAAGTTGGACCCCGTAATTGGTAGGGACGAAGAAATCCGAAGGGTTTTGCAAATCTTGTCCCGTAGAACCAAAAACAACCCCATGTTGGTCGGTGAACCGGGTGTAGGTAAAACGGCCATCGCCGAAGGTTTGGCGCACAGAATCGTACAAGGGGACGTCCCAGAAAACCTAAAAGAGAAAACCCTTTATTCTTTGGATATGGGTGCTTTGATTGCCGGTGCAAAATACAAGGGTGAGTTTGAGGAGCGCTTGAAGGCCGTTATCAAGGAGGTCACCTCCTCAGATGGTAATATTGTCCTCTTTATTGATGAAATCCACACGCTTGTGGGTGCCGGAGGCGGACAGGGTGCCATGGATGCTGCCAACATCTTGAAACCTGCCTTGGCTAGAGGGGAACTTCGTGCCATTGGAGCCACCACTTTGGATGAGTACCAAAAATACTTTGAAAAGGACAAAGCCTTGGAGCGTAGGTTTCAAAAAGTAATGGTAGATGAGCCCGATACGGAAAGTGCCATCTCCATCTTGCGAGGAATCAAGGAAAAATATGAAGCACACCACAAGGTTCGTATAAAAGATGAAGCCGTCATTGGCGCTGTGGAGTTGTCACAACGCTATATCACCAACCGGTTTTTACCCGATAAGGCCATTGATCTTATGGATGAAGCTGCTTCCAAACTTCGCATGGAAATCAACTCCAAACCCGAAGAACTGGATGTCTTGGACCGAAAAATCATGCAGTTGGAGATTGAGATTGAGGCCATAAAACGCGAAAATGATAAGGACAAGTTAAAGGCCTTAAACTTAGAATTGGCAAATCTTAAGGAAGACCGCAAAGAAATTTTCGCCAAATGGGAAAGTGAAAAAACCGTGGTGGACAATATCCAAAAGACAAAACAGGATATTGAGGATTATAAATTGGAGGCTGAACGCGCCGAAAGAAACGGTGATTATGGAAAAGTGGCCGAGCTTCGCTACGGAAAGATTAAGGAGGCTCAAGAAAAACTGGATAAATTGGAAGATGAACTTGAAGAGCAGCAAACTGCGGGTACATTGATCAAGGAAGAAGTGACTTATGAGGATATTGCAGAGGTAGTGGCCAAATGGACCGGAATTCCCGTAACCAAAATGATGCAGAGTGAGCGTGAAAAACTCTTGAAACTGGAAGATGTGCTCCATAAGCGCGTGGTTGGTCAAGATGAGGCTATTATAGCTGTTTCAGATGCCATTCGCAGAAGCAGAGCCGGATTGCAAGACGAGAAAAAACCTATTGGTTCGTTCCTTTTCTTGGGGACTACCGGTGTGGGTAAAACGGAATTGGCCAAAACCCTTGCGGCTTATCTGTTTGATGATGAAAATGCTATCACCCGGATAGATATGAGCGAGTACCAAGAACGCCACTCCGTTAGCCGATTGGTGGGAGCACCTCCAGGGTATGTGGGCTATGACGAAGGCGGTCAGTTGACCGAAGCGGTTCGCAGAAAGCCCTACTCTGTGATTCTGTTGGATGAGATTGAAAAAGCACACCCTGATACCTTCAACATCTTGCTGCAAGTTTTGGACGAAGGAAGGTTGACCGACAATAAAGGCCGAGTGGCCGATTTCAAGAATTCGATCATCATTATGACGAGCAACATGGGCAGTCATATTATCCAAGAGAAGTTTGAAGATGCTTCGGATATGGAAAGTGCTTCGGAATCAGCCCGGGCTGAAGTGATGGGGTTGTTGCGTAAGACCATTCGTCCCGAATTTTTAAATCGAATAGACGACATTATTATGTTTGCTCCATTGAACAAGGCTGATATCAAGGCTATTGTGGAACTTCAATTAAATGGATTGAAGAAGCTGTTGTCCAAGCAGCACATTACGCTAGATGCCACCCAAGAGGCCATCGCTTATCTGGCTGCCAAGGGGTACGATCCCCAATATGGTGCGCGACCTGTAAAGCGATTGATTCAGAAAGAAGTGTTGAACAATCTTTCCAAAGAACTGCTTTCAGGAAACATTACATCGGATAGCGTGGTACTTTTGGATTCCTTCGATGATGAACTTGTATTTCGAAATCAAGGGGAGTTGATAGAATAATTTTTCAACATAATTTTATTCAGGAAAGCCTTCTCCGCCTTTGCGGGGGAGGTTTTTGTTTTCTTAAAACCCAGAGCTTGCAGTTTGAAATCAAAAACCAATATCCTTCATTTGGTTTAAATCCTTATTTTAGCCTACAGCTCACAACTACAAACAACCATCCAAATATGCCAATCGTAATTGCCGTTCTAGGTATTCTTCTGCTCTTTCTTTTGATCGCCAAATTTAAACTTAACACCTTCCTCGCCTTTATCATCGTTTGTCTTTTCGTAGGAATTTTTCAAGGGATGGAATTGGGCAATTTGGTAAATTCCATTCAAAGGGGTATCGGAAACACCTTGGGGTTTTTGGTTTTGATTTTGGGCCTTGGTGCCATGTTGGGAAAACTGGTAGCCGATAGTGGTGCTGCCCAACAGATTACCACACAGTTGGTAAATAAATTTGGAATAAAGCATGTGCAATGGGCCATGGTCCTGACTGGTTTTATTGTCGGAATCCCAATGTTCTACTCCGTAGGCTTTGTTATTCTGATTCCCTTGGTATTTACAGTAGCCATTTCAACTGGGCTACCATTACTGTATGTGGGACTGCCAATGCTTACCTCACTTTCGGTGACTCATGGGTACCTTCCACCCCACCCTGCACCCACGGCGATAGCAGCTATGTTTGATGCAGATATTGGAAAAACATTACTATATGGACTTATAATTGCGGTGCCTGCCATTCTTGTTGCCGGTCCTTTGTTTGCCCGTACCATTAAAAATATTGAAGCAAAACCCCTTAAAGAATTTTACAATCCCAATATCATTCCAAAGGAAGAATTGCCATCCACCTTTACAAGTATTTTTACCGCACTTTCTCCAATTTTATTGATTGGAATTGCCATTGCAGCCGAAAATTTTCTGGAAGAAGGTCTTTTGAGAAACATCCTAACCTTCATTGGAAACCCGGTCATTGCATTGTTGATTTCTGTTTTATTAGCCATCTATACGTTGGGATTGGCCAAAGGCAAGGACATGTCAAACCTGATGGATTCCATTTCGTCCTCTGTTTCCAGCATCACCATGATTTTGTTGATTATTGCCGGTGCAGGAGCACTGAAAGAGGTGTTGATTGACAGCCATGTAAGTGATTATATTGCCGATAGCCTCAAAGGCTCCAGCATATCGCCCTTGGTTTTGGCTTGGTTGATCGCTACCGCCATTCGGGTGAGTGTGGGTTCAGCTACCGTTGCCGGATTGACGGCGGCGGGAATTGTGCTTCCCTTGGCATCAGGCACGGGAACAAGCCCCGAATTGATGGTTTTGGCAATTGGTTCGGGAAGCTTAATGCTCTCACATGTCAATGACACCGGATTTTGGATGTTCAAGGAATATTTCAATCTCTCGGTAAAAGAAACCCTGTCCACGTGGACGGTTATGGAAACCTTGGTAGGGGTTATGGGCCTCCTTGGCGTACTTGCTTTAAATATGATAATTTAACAAAACATGAATACTTCACCTTCAAAACGAGTTGAAGAATTGGAACTTCAACTACCACCTGCTCCGCCACCTGCTGGAGTATATAGACCCATATTGGTCGTAGATAATTTTCTGTATGTTTCAGGACAAGGCACCGTCAATCTGGATGGTTCCCTAATGAAAGGGCGCGCTGGGGATGACTTGGATGCAGATCAGGCAAAATTGGCGGCCAGACAAGTGGGATTAACCATGCTATCGACCATCATTACACATTTTGGTAGTTTGGATAAAATCAAAAGAGTGGTCAAAGTACTGGGAATGGTCAATTGCACCCCAGATTTTGGAAAACATCCGTATGTCATCAATGGTTTTAGTGAATTAATGGCCGACGTATTCGGAGAAGAAAATGGTATTGGGGTTCGTAGCGCCGTAGGCATGATGCTTCCAGAGAACATCCCCGTTGAGATTGAAGCCATGTTTGAACTTCATCAAGACTAAACCATGTTCATATTTGATGCACACCTAGATCTTGCCATGAATGCCATGGAGTGGAACCGCGACCTTACCTTGCCCGTTTCAGAAATCCGGGAACGAGAAAAAGGAAAAACGGATAAACCGGACCGCGGCAATACTACTGTTTCCTTCCCAGCTATGCGAAAAGGCAATGTTGGACTTTGCGTAGCCACACAGATTGCTCGGTATGTAAAAAAGGAAAATCCACTTCCGGGCTGGCATTCCCAGCATCAGGCGTGGGCACAGACCCAAGGACAATTGGCATGGTACAAAGCCATGGAAAAAGCAGGGGAAATGGTTCAAATCAGAGATA
This sequence comes from Allomuricauda sp. ANG21, assembly GCF_040705235.1. NCBI lineage: Bacteria > Pseudomonadati > Bacteroidota > Flavobacteriia > Flavobacteriales > Flavobacteriaceae > Allomuricauda > Allomuricauda sp. ANG21. The sequence continues at coordinate 822,290 of NZ_JBFCVT010000011.1, forward strand.
CAGAAGGTTTGGAAAACCATTTCAAATTGTGGGAAAGTAACAAAGGAAAAAAGGCCATTGGCTACATTTTAAGTCTTGAAGGTGCTGATTCCATTGTGGATTTAAGCTATTTGGAGAAATCGCATGAATCTGGGTTGAGGGCTATCGGCCCAGCACATTACGGTCCAGGAGTTTATGCCCATGGCACGGATTCTGTTGGTGGAATTGGTGTCAAAGGACGGGAACTGCTGAAAAAAATAGAGGAACTCAATCTTATTTTGGATGCTACGCATTTGTGCGACATGAGCTTTTGGGAAACCATGGATGTTTACAATGGTCCGGTCTGGGCAAGTCATCAGCTTTGCCGAAAATTTGTGGACCACAACCGTCAGTTTTCGGATGAGCAACTCAAGGAGTTAATTTCAAGAAAAGCGGTAATTGGAATTGCGCTGGATGCCTGGATGATGGTTCCGAATTGGGTACGAGGAAAATCAGACCCAAAAGAAATGGGCGTCAATTTGGAAATTATGATCAACAATATGGACCATATTTGCCAATTGGCCGGAAACACCGACCATGTAGGTATCGGAACCGATTTGGATGGTGGTTTCGGTACAGAGCAAGGACCTTATGATGTGGATACTATTTCGGATTTACAGAAGATCCCAGCATTGTTGTCCCAGAGAGGTTATTCAGAAACCGATATTCAGAAAATCACGAGTCAGAACTTCATCAATTTCTTAAAAAGAGTCTGGAGATAATTGGGCGTGAGCATAAAAAAAGCCCTAACTCTGTTAAAATAGTGGCTTTACAGGACGAGGATACCAAACAGTATATGTTTTTTTATATCTTAGTTCCACCCAACACCGACCAGCCACCATGACCAAAAAAGCAGAACGTACCACAGCATATATCATTGAGACGGTCGCGCCCATATTCAATAAATTTGGATACGTGGGCACCAGTATGAGCGACCTCACCGAAGCTACAGGGCTTACCAAAGGGGCCATTTATGGGAATTTTGAAAACAAGGAGGCTCTTGCGCTTTCTGCTTTTGAATACAATCAAAAACAATTATTGGCAGCGATTGATGAAAAGTTGAATGTTGACGGAACCGCTTTGGATAAGCTTTTCTCATTAATGCATTTTTATAAGCAGTATGATGTGTTTTCACTTCCCATGGGAGGTTGCCCCATTCTCAATGTAGGCGTGGATGCGCAAAGCAACAACAATCTTCTATCTGCTGCGGTAAAAGAGACCATTAAGGAGATTGAAGGAAAAATAGCCCTTGTTCTGGAAAATGGGGTCAATAAAAACGAAATTCACCTACCCGTCCCTCCTTTACAGTTTGCGAAACAATTGTTCACCATGGTACAAGGAGCCATTGCTATGAGCACCATGACCCGTGATCGCAAGTACCTCATCAACACCATTACCTATTTGGAACATTTGGTGAATCGGGAAATCAAAAAATAGGTGACTAGTTACCCCTTACCCTAAAAATCCATGTTTTTTCCGTGTATTTGCCCCCATATCGGCTATCTCGTGCCTTTCGAGCCTCTTCCATTGTATCATACCGTTGCAAGTACACATAATTGAACTTGTTCGTATCTCGATAAAAAGACCCCGGATCCAATCCTCTGGCCTTAAGGCTGAGCATAAAACTTTCATAATACTTCTTGGTTCCAAACACATTGGCTATAAGATAAAAACCAGGTTCTAAACCTTCTGCTTTGGCTACTTCCTCATAGCGTTCATTAGGTCGTAGCTCAACCTCCTGGGTTTGCAACTTGGCCAAGCTATCCTTTTGTTTTTGTTCCCTCAATCGCAAAGCAGCTAATTGCGCTTGGGCAATGGAATCTTTCGCCCTTTGTTCTTCCCTAAAAAGTTTTTTCTGTGCCTCTTCCTTTTTTATAGCCTCTTGTTCCTTTAATTCTTGCATTCTAGACTCTTCCTCCATTCGTTCTTTAGCCGAAGCAATGTCTTTTTCAATATCAAACCCAACCACTTTGGCTCTATTGTCTGTTCTTCCAAATTGATAGGAAGCAACCAACTCAATGGTAGAGTTCTCTCCGCTCAAATCAGCATCCGTCCCAAATTCCATTAATCCTCCAATGGAAAAAGTATTGGCAATGGTCACGCCTACTCCTCCAGAAGCTCCATAAAAACTGTTATACCCACCCTGCACCCAAAACTTTGGGGTGGATAGCAAGGTGTTGAGCCCAAATTGGGTATCCTGACCTGCAATTGATTTGACATACACCAATGGACGCACAAAACTGGTCCCCCAAGCGGGAAATAATCCCACATTGAAATCGTTGCTCAATGTCCCTGTTACGATTTGAAAATTTTCTAAGCTATCCTGACTTTCGGATAAATTGAATCCAAATCCATTTTCAAAAGCAAGGCCCGCACTAAATTGGTTGACATTTAATCGAACTGCTGGCGAAAACTGAAGGATAAAATCCTTTCTACTTTGTAGTTCAGGCAAGTCGATATCTTGGTCAGGCACAAAACGGTCATCAGCCAATGTATTCTGGAATGCAAATAGGTTCATCCCCGCCAAAAGCTCAACACCTTCATCCAGAGTAAAAGTATGCACGTAGTTGAGGTTGGCCCCTGTATTCAAGAAAATCCCTGTATTATGCTGTAGAAACCCTACTGCAACAGCTGATGTAGTATTAATTTGATGGGAATAATTGGCAAAAATAGTAGTAGGGTCCCCATCAATGGACTGCCATTGCCAACGCGTCCAAATGGAAAATGAATTGGGGTTGTTCCAATCCGAAGCATAAGTGGCATTCAGTAGATTTGCATTGAATTGGGTCAGTGCATGTTGACGGAAATCGGGTGGTAAATCTGGCTCTTGCGCCCATCCAACAACAGACAAGAATCCCAACAGTGAACAAAGCAAAAATCTAAGCATACAGTAAAATAGAAAATTAAACGTTACTTTTAAATGAGATTTAGATGAACTAAGGGAAACTTTAGATAAATACTATGCGAATAACTAAACTCTTAATTGCATTTGCAATTATTATTGGAAGTATCGGCTGCAAAAAAGATACGAAAATTGTAGAAGACCCAGTGGTCTCCACTTATTATTTTATAAGACATGCTGAAAAGGATCGAACCGACCCTGATAATCCCGATCCTGAGTTAAATCAAGACGGTCTGGATAGGGCTATCCGCTGGGCAGAAGTCTTTGACCCGATTGAAATCGACGTGATTTACTCCACCAATTACGAACGCACCTCCATGACGGCTGCCCCGACATCGGTAAAAAAGAACATTGATGTGAAATATTATGACCCCGATACTGTGGATATCGAGCAATTCAAAGCAGAAAATGAAGGGCTCAATGTTTTGGTCGTAGGCCATAGCAACACCACGCCTGCTTTTGTGAATAAAGTGATTGGGGTTGAAAAATATAATGCCATGGACGATGACGATAATAGCAGTCTGTTTATCGTGCGTATCATTGATGGTGTCCCCACAGATATTCGTCTAAAAATGGATTAATCCGCTTCTACTCCAATATTGGTAAGTTCTATTTTGGATAGAAGTTCCAACTCGCCTTTATTGAACAGTTCTCCGATTTCTAAAATGTCAGAATCTTCATTTTTAGGCTTGTAATTGTCGTAATCCACAAAACGGATTCCATTTACGTAACGCTCGTTGTAAGCCTTCCTGAAACGTTGGCCACCTCCATCCACATGAAAGCTATACGCTAGATAGCTTGGTTTAAAATCCTCCACATCAATCCAATACACATAAACATCGTCATAATCATCTCCGCCGCCGTTTTGGTCAAAAGTAACTTTGATTTTATAATGTTCCTTGCCCTCAATGGTTTCCTTTCCTAAAAGCTGTTTATTCACTGCAGCATCGTTTAAGCCATACGGAAGTCGAGCAAAATAATGCACTGAGTTTACTGAATTGGCATATCTATTGGCGATGGAATCCGGAACATCCACTAGGGAATCATTCATAAAACGTCGAAACTCATCTCCTGTTTTTACATCAGTGATGGTAACCGAATTCACTTGAAAAATACGTTTAAGCACCTTTTTACCATTGCTATTTTCAGAAACATACTTCCTGTCCCGAAACTCAAAAGAGGTTGAGTGGTTTTCATATAGCTTTCCACCACTGTTTTCAATGGATTTATCTACAATTTGCTGGGCGGTAAGTGGAGCTTTTGGTTTTTCTTTACAAGCTAAAGACAAAAGCAAGATGAGGGAAGCTAAGACTTTTTTCATGGTTTGGTTTTTATAGATAATCGTAAAATCTCCCCTAACATTACAATTTTCTTGGCAAAGAGTTTATATTTTTGCCCACAATGCAAAAAAACATCAACATAAAAAACCGAAGGGCCCGATTCGATTACGAGATTTTGGATACCTATACCGCTGGAATTGTGCTAGGGGGTACCGAAATCAAATCTCTTCGTTTGGGGAAAGCGTCCATATCCCAAAGTTTTTGTGAGTTCAATGACAAAGCAGAACTTTTTGTCATCAACATGCAGATTGATGAGTACAGTTACGGCGGCCATTATAATCACAAACCCAAAGCGGAACGGAAACTGCTACTGAACCGTAGGGAATTGAAAAAGCTTCAAAAAGAAGTCACCACAAGCGGAAATACTATTATCCCCTTAAATCTTTTCATCAACGACAGAGGGCTTGCCAAAATGAATATTGGTCTCGCGAAGGGCAAGAAACTGTACGATAAACGGGAAACCATCAAAGATCGCGACAGCAAACGTAATCTAGCTCGAATTAAAAAGAGTTTCAATAACTGATTGGGTTAGCTAGTTATTCAGTTATTGGGTTACTCTGTTATTAGGTTACTGACCCTTATCTTTTTTCTTGATTCTTGAACTTGAACTTGTTTTTGTTCTTGGAATTTGTTGATTTGGTTATTCGTTTATTTTGTTATTTAGTTACTGTCTTTCCTCTTATTTCTTATTTCTTATTTCTTGATTCTTGAACTTGAGCTTGAGCTAGAACTTGAGCCCTAATCAATTCTTATCTTCAAGCAGCGGTACAAAACGGAATGCACCCAATTCCTTTTTTTCAAACTCTTTTTCGGATTTACGTACAAAAAGCGTCATCACCTGTTCGTTATCACCCACAGGAATTACAAGCCTACCTCCCACTTTGAGTTGAGACATCAAGGGTTTTGGAACTTCAGGTGCACCAGCAGTAACAATGATACTGTCAAAAGGAGCTTCCTCTGGAAGACCTTTATAACCATCCCCAAATATTAGTTTTTTAGGTCGGTAGTGCATTTTATTGAAAAACAATCGCGTTTTTTTAAAAAGTTCCAATTGTCGCTCAATTGTATACACTTTAGCCTTTAAATGAAGTAATACCGCCGTTTGATACCCACTTCCTGTACCAATCTCCAAAATCTTGTCATTGGGTTTTACCTGTAATAATTCAGTTTGAAACGCCACGGTGTACGGTTGCGAGATAGTCTGTTCGGCACTGATGGGAAATGCCTTATCTTGATATGCATGGTCCTCAAAACTGCTATCCAAAAATAAATGTCGAGGTATCGCTTTTATGGCGCTCAGCACCTTTTTGTCCTGTATTCCTTTGGCTTCCAACAATTCCGCCAATTTATTTCGCATACCCCTATGCTTGTGTGTATCCTTCATGGTTTTGGTCTGGTACACGAATTTAAAAAGTTCTTCAAAAACTTTACGGACAGTTAGCGTGTTATTTTTATGAAGAGTGGCTCCATATCCGTATTTTTGAAAAAAACAGAGATATGTTAAAAGTTGGTGTCCTGGGCGCAGGACATTTGGGAAAAATTCACCTTCGGCTCCTAAACCAGTCCGACCAGTACCAACTCATTGGTTTTTATGACCCCGATGAAATCAATGCCAAAAAAGTGGCGGCCGAGTTCGGATACACCTATTTTGAAAACATCAATACCTTGATGGACGCAGTGGATGTAGTGGACATTGTAACCCCCACCCTTTCCCATTTTGACTGTGCCAAAAAAGCCATTGAAAAAGGAAAGCATATTTTCATTGAAAAACCCATCACCAATACTTTTGAAGAAGCCCAACAGCTGTTGGAGTTATCGCAAAAACACGGAATAAAGGGCCAGGTTGGTCATGTGGAACGCTTCAACCCCGCATTTTTGGCCGTAAAGGACAAGATTGAAAACCCTATGTTCATTGAGACCCACCGTTTGGCCGAATTCAATCCAAGGGGTACAGATGTTCCTGTGGTGTTGGACCTAATGATTCATGATATTGATGCCATACTGAGCGTTGTTCATTCCGAAGTAAAACAAATCAATGCTAGCGGAGTTTCCGTAATTAGCAATTCACCCGACATTGCAAATGCCCGCGTGGAATTTGAGAATGGATGTGTGGCCAATCTTACCGCAAGCCGTATTTCTTTGAAAAACATGCGAAAATCTCGCTTCTTCCAGAAAGATGCATACATTTCTATTGATTTTTTAGAGAAAAAGGTGGAAGTGGTCAAAATGAAGGATGCGCCAGAACAACCGGGCGATTTTGATATGATCCTCCAGAATGCCGAAGGTGAGAAAAAACAAATCTATTTTGAAAATCCCGAAATTGAAATCAACAATGCCATTCTGGACGAGCTGGAAACCTTTGCAGATGCCATCAACAATAATACAACCCCAGTGGTGTCCTTGGAGCAAGGAACCAAGGCATTGCAAGTGGCCCTTCAGATTATTGAATCATTTAAAAAGTAGCATGGTCGTCAGTTCAAGCTATCATCTTGGGCGTGTCACATCGAGCGCCCGCCTGCGGCAGGCAGGCAGTCGAGATGCAGACGAGGATGGCAAAACCCTAATCAAAATACTATGAAAAAAATAGCAGTTATAGGTGCAGGAACCATGGGGAACGGAATTGCCCATGTTTTTGCACAAACCGGATTTCATGTTCATTTAATTGATATAGCCCAAGCTTCTTTGGATAAAGGCCTGGCCACCATCACCAAAAACCTGGACCGCTTAATGACCAAAGAAGTTATTGATCAAGCTAAAAAGGAAGCTACATTGGGTAACATTTCAACCTTTACAAATCTTAAGGAAGGAGTCTCCAAAGTGGATTTGGTAGTTGAAGCTGCAACAGAAAACTTGAATGTTAAACTTCAGATTTTCAAGGATTTGGACGAAGTGTGTTCAACAGAAACCATTTTGGCCACCAACACTTCCTCCATTTCAATCACCCAAATTGCGGCGGCTACACAACGCCCTGAAAAGGTCATTGGTATGCATTTTATGAACCCAGTGCCCATTATGAAATTGGTGGAAATCATTCGTGGGTACAGTACTTCTGATGAAGTGACCCAAACCATCATGGAACTTTCCAAAAAACTGGGTAAAACCCCAACCGAAGTCAATGATTATCCCGGCTTTGTGGCCAATCGAATTTTGATGCCAATGATCAATGAAGCCATTGAAACACTTTATAATGGCGTGGCTGGTGTTGAGGAAATCGACACAGTGATGAAATTGGGCATGGCACATCCTATGGGTCCTCTTCAATTAGCGGATTTTATAGGGTTGGATGTCTGCCACTCAATCTTGAACGTGATGTACAACGGTTTCAAAAATCCAAAATATGCCCCTTGCCCTTTGTTGGTGAACATGGTCATGGCCGGAAAACTGGGCGTGAAATCGGGAGAAGGATTTTACGATTATTCAGAATCCCGAAAAGCAGAAAAAGTCTCGACACAATTTAAATAGACCCGAATGGCCGTCGTAAGACCTTTTAAGGCAATTCGCCCGACCCGGGACAAGGTTTCTTTTGTGGCCTCGCGTTCCTACGAGGAGTATTCAGACGAGGAGTTGAAATCGGTACTTCAATACAATCCGTTTTCTTTTTTGCATATCATTAATCCGGGGTTCAAGTTCCACAAAAGCATCACCGGAAAAGACCGTTTTCATTTGGTCCGCAACCGTTATTTGGAGTTTTTAGAGGAGAATACCCTGCAAAAAGAGGAGGAGGCCAGTTTTTATCTCTATCAAATTGAAAAGGATGATTTTAAAAGCCTCGGCTTCTTTTGTGCCTGCAGTGTTTCCGATTATCGCAACGATATCATCAAAAAGCATGAGGACACCATCAAACAACGGGAAGAATTATTTGCGGATTACCTCCATACCGTGGGTTTCAACGCAGAACCGGTATTGATGACCTACGCTGACAATTCTGCTGTTTGGGAGATATTTCAGGAAGAAATCCAACGAAAGCCCATGTATGATTTTACCACAACAGACCGCTTTAACCATAGCCTTTGGAAGATTTCCAACAAAAAAACACTGACTAGGCTCGAAACCGCTTTTGCTCAAATGGATGCCCTCTATATTGCCGATGGACATCACCGAAGTGCTTCGAGCAATCTGCTGGCGAAACAAATGGAATCGGAAAACAAAGGCCACACCGGAAATGAGCCCTATAACTATTTTATGGCCTACCTTATTCCAGAATCGCAGATACGGATATACGAATTCAACCGCATGGTCAAGGATTTAAATGGGTACTCCAAAGAAGAATTCCTTATTCAACTTGATGAGCATTTTCGGATTGAAAAGCAAGAAGAAGCCCCCCTTAAACCTTCTAAGAAACATCAGTTCAGCATGTATTTGGATGGTGATTTCTATTCGCTATACTTGAGAACCAATTACATCTTTTCGGATGCACTGAGTCGATTGGACACCCAAATTCTTTACAAGACAATCCTAGAGCCGATTCTAGGCATTACAGACCTTAGAAATGATGAAAGGATTTCCTATGGACACGGAAAAAATAACCTCATTCAAATGAAGGACAATGTGGACAAAGGTAAGTTTGCTGTTGGATTCAGTCTTTTACCAACCACCATTGAAGAAATCAAGGCCATTGCCAATGCCGGTTTGGTAATGCCCCCCAAAAGCACGTATATTGAACCTAAATTACGTAGTGGACTGGCAATTTATGAATTGTGAAAATTGTTATACCATTCGTGCGAAGTCAGGAATCCATTTACTCAATAGATTGTGCTTTTTAGTGTAAAAGTTTGTCAGTTCGAGTCCATTTTCGAAATAAAGTGTAGAAAATGGGTATCGAGAACTGGATTCTTTCATCAAAACCGCATTCTCGATACCTGCCTGCGGCAGGAAGGTAAAATTTTGACAAATTTCACTCGAATTGACGGTTTTGGATAAAAAAACATCATAATGCAAATCATATTAAAATGTCAATAAAAGATAACCTCACATCCATTAAAAATGAACTTCCAAAAGGAGTCACCTTGGTCGCTGTTTCCAAAACCAAACCCAACGAAGACATTTTGGAGGCTTACGACGCTGGACACCGCATCTTTGGCGAGAACAAGGTACAAGAAATGGTGGCTAAATGGGAGGAGTTGCCAAAGGACATTGAATGGCACATGATCGGTCATGTGCAGCGCAACAAGGTCAAATACATGGCCGAGTTTGTTTCTCTGATCCATGGAGTGGACAGCCTTAAATTGTTGAAAGAGATAGACAAACAGGCCAAAAAGTACGAACGTGTGATCCCGTGCCTTTTACAGATACATATTGCCGAAGAAGATACCAAATTTGGTCTGGATGATTCTGAACTGTCGGCATTACTTCAATCTGAAGCATTCAAGGCCATGGAAAATGTAAAAATTGTGGGATTGATGGGGATGGCCACCTTCACTCAGAATGAAAACCAGGTTCGGAAAGAGTTCGCTCATTTGAAATCCATTTTTGACCAACTTCAACAAAAATTGCCCGAAATCTCCATACTTTCCATGGGTATGAGTGGGGACTATAAAATTGCCATTCCCGAAGGCAGCACAATGGTGCGCATTGGAAGTAGTATCTTTGGGGAACGAAACTATAAGTAAAACCGACGCAAATTTTTCATGTACGCCATACTTGATATAGAAAGTACCGGAGGAAAATACAATGAAGAGGGTATTATGGAGATTGCCATTCATCGGTTTGATGGCCGCAAAGTGGTGGACAAATTTATCTGCCTGATCAATCCCGAACGAGAGATTCAACCTTTTGTTTCAAAACTCACCGGAATCAATAATAAAATGTTACGTTCCGCCCCAAAATTCCATGAAGTGGCCAAGCGGATTGTGGAAATCACTGAAGGGGCCACTTTAGTGGCGCACAACGCCCAGTTTGATTATCGTATCCTCCGAACTGAATTCAGGCGGTTGGGGTACGATTTTCAACGCAAAACCTTATGCACCGTAGACCTGTCCAAACAGATGTTGCCCGAGGCTGAATCCCACAGTTTGGGAAAATTGGCACGCTCGCTGGGCATTCCCATGAGTGATAGACACAGGGCCAATGGAGATGCCATAGCTACTTTAAAATTATTTAAACTGTTGTTGGGAAAGGATTCGGATAAGAGCATCATTAAAAGTGTGGTCAGGGAAGAGTCCCACGGTGAACTCTCCCCCACCCAACTGGACATGGTTTTTAACCTTCCTTCGGAAACGGGCGTCTATTACATGCACAACAAGGATGGGGAAATCATCTTTTTGGGAAAGACCAAGAACATCAAGAAAAGGGTGAACCAACATTTTACCAATGTGGGCAGCTTGGCCCGAAAACTCCAAAAAGAGACCAAGAAAGTTACCTATGAAGAAACCGGAAGCGAATTGGTTGCTCTTCTGAAGGAATATCAAGAACTGCGACGTACGAGGCCCAAACATAACAGCATTGCACGAAGGAAATTGTTCTCCCACATCATCAATTTTGAGCAAAATGGTGAAGCGCACATCATTTTAGATATTGAAAAGAGTAAATCACAGCCTACCAAGAAAATTGGATTTAACGGGGTTCCATCGGCCAAAAGCTTTTTGGACAAAATTACTTCAGAATTTGATATATGTCCCTGCTCCCTACCTTCCCATGCAAATTCCCAAGAGCGTGTTGAAGAAACAGATGCGGCAGTTTGTAATGAAAAAGTATTATCAGCTTTTGATAAGTACAGCATCCACGGAAAAAACATTGCACTTCTAGATCAAGGGAGGGAAACTGGAGAGCGAAGTTTTATTCTGATTAAACAGGGCAAACTTAAAGGGTTTGGGTTTGTTGAGCTCAACCATCAAATCAATAATATTCATATCTTGGAGTCGATAATGACCACAATACCAAGTGATGAAAACACTACATTTATTATTGAGTCGTATCTCAGAAAAAACAATAGGCTCAAAGTCATTCCACTAAACGCTGCCCCTTGATAGAACAAAAAGCACATTCTGGCTGGAAACATAAACTTCATGAGGTCATTTATGAGGCGGACACGCCTGCGGGAAAGCTTTTTGACATTGTTCTTTTTGTGTTGATCATCCTAAGCGTAATCTTGGTCATGTTGGAAAGCGTGGACCATATAGATGCTGAGCACCATAAGATTCTTTTGATCCTGGAATGGATCATCACTATTTTCTTTAGCTTGGAATACATTGCCCGAATCATCAGCATAAAAAAACCCTGGAAATATATTTTCAGTTTTTATGGCATTATTGATTTTGTTTCTACCATTCCACTTTATCTATCATACATCTTGGCCGGGTCCCAGGTACTCTTGGCCGTGCGTGCATTTCGCTTATTGCGGGTTTTTCGAATATTGAAGTTGGTGAAATTCATCGGCGAAGCATCACAACTACAATCTGCCTTAAAGGCAAGTCGAACTAAAATCGCAGTGTTTATCTATGTAGTTTTGATTCTATCGGTGATTCTAGGCACCCTTATGTACTTGATTGAAGGGGACGAGGCCGGATTTACCAGTATCCCCACAAGTATTTATTGGACCATCGTCACCTTGACCACAGTGGGTTACGGCGATATTGCACCGCAGACCCCATTGGGACAATTCTTGGCCACAGTGATCATGGTATTGGGATATGGGATTATTGCTGTACCCACAGGAATTGTCACCGCTGAGTTTTCCCGAAGCAACAAAGGTGAACAAAATCCAGGGCGAAGGATACATACAAACACCCAAGCTTGTCCCAATTGTTCCGTAGAGGGACACCGGGACAATGCCACCCATTGTTATAACTGCGGACATTTGTTATGAACAATAAGGTATTGATAGCTGTGGTGGGTCCTACCGCCATTGGAAAAACTGCTTTGGGCATTCTATTGGCCAAGCATTTTGAGACAGAAATTATTTCAGCAGATTCCCGACAGTTTTTTAAGGAAATGGAAATTGGTACGGCCGTCCCCTCTCTCAAAGAGCTAAAAGCTGTTCAGCACCATTTTATTCAACACAAAAGCATTTTTGATCCCTACTCCGTAGGGGATTTTGAAAAAGATGCCTTGTCGCTTTTAGACACTTTATTCCAGAAAAAAGATGTGGTGGTCATGGTGGGCGGTAGTGGGCTTTATGTGGATGCAGTGATCAATGGGCTGGACGAATTTCCTAAGGTTGATCCTAAACTAAGGGAGTCCCTTACTAAGGCGTTACAGGAAAAAGGGTTGGATCATCTTCAAAAAGAACTTAAAGAAAGAGATCCAACGTATTATAAAAAGGTGGATTTGGAAAATCCGCATCGCCTCATTCGAGCTCTTGAGGTTTCCATTACTGCCAACCGTCCGTATTCCTCTTTTCTGTCTCAAAATAAGCCAGGAAGACCTTTTAAGCATCTATATGTGGGAATTGATGCGCCCAGACAAGTCGTATACGAACGTATCAACGCTAGGGTAGATCAAATGATGGAAAACGGATTGCTGGAAGAGGCCAATCGATTGCATTCACATAAAAATTTGAATGCGTTGCAAACAGTTGGTTACAAAGAACTTTTTGAATATCTTGACGGACATTGCTCATTGGAGGTTGCCGTTTCAGAAATCAAAAAGAATACTAGACGTTTTGCCAAACGACAATTGACCTGGTTGCGAAAAAACGACCACATCCTTTGGGTTGACCATACAACCAACACTGAACAAATTTTGAAAAAACTAAACGAACAACTTAAAACCCTAATTCATGCCCAACGGTAAAAAGGTATTGGTGGTAATGGGCGTTAGCGGTACTGGGAAAACCACCATTGGAAAACTTCTGGCGCATCGTTTAAAGTACCCCTTTTTTGATGGAGATGACTTTCATCCCAAAGAGAACATTGAAAAAATGAAGACAGGCCACCCGCTCAATGATGATGATAGGAAGGAGTGGTTGTTACGCTTGAACCAATTGGCCCGAGAACATAGACATAGTGGGGCTGTTATTTGTTGTTCCGCATTACGGAAAAATTACCGCAGTCTTCTACGTGCAGGAGTGGGAACGTGTATGGAATTCATCTATCTTAACGGCTCTTTTGAATTGATTAAATCCCGTTTGGAAGCTCGAAAAGACCACTTTATGCCCATTGAATTGCTTAAATCACAATTTGAGACTCTGGAACCGCCCACCAGGGCTATTAAGGTATCGGTGACCAAAGAACCGGAAATAATTATCAAGGAAATTGTGGCGCAGATAAAATCATAGCCGATTCTAAGGGAAAAGACATAAAAAAAGCCACCGTTCCGGTGGCTTTTTTATACTTAATAGGGTATAATTTATTGATTTTCTGCCTTTACTACCAATCTAAATCCTTCTCCGTGTATGTTCAGAATTTCAACCAAATCGTCCTTTTTGAGGTATTTTCTCAACTTGGCAATGTAAACGTCCATGCTTCGGGACGTAAAGTAATTGTCATCTCTCCATATTTTGGTCAGTGCCAGTTCTCTTGGCATCAAATCATTTTCATGCAAGGCCAATAAACGTAACAACTCATTTTCTTTTGGTGACAATTTAATCGGCTCTTCTTCTTTATATTTCAAAAAGCGAAGCTTTGAGTTCAAATGGAAGTTTCCAATCTGGAACTCGAACTGTTTGCTGTCCGCCAAAGTACTGGATGCCTTTCTTTGGAGAATAGCTTTTAGCTTCATTAAAAGTACTTCGGAATCAAATGGCTTGTTCAAATAGTCATCAGCACCCGCTTTGTATCCTTTGAGTACATCCTCCTTCATGGTCTTGGCAGTAAGGAAAATAATGGGAACGTTCTCGTTCTTCTCTCGGATTTCCTTGGCCAAGGTAAATCCATCTTTATAGGGCATCATAACATCCAATATACAAACGTCATAATTGTCCTTTTTGAACTTTTCAAAACCTTCCATACCATTTTTGGCCAGAACCACCTCAAAGTCGTTCATGGACAAATAATCCTTTAGGACAATCCCAAAATTAGGGTCATCCTCTACCAATAATATCTTCTTTTTCTCTGTTTCCATAGTTTGTTTTAAATTAAAGGGAGTTTAATAAAGAAAGTGCTTCCTTTTCCTTTTTCACTTTCAGCATAAACTTCGCCTTGATGATCGTCTATAATTCGTTTTACGTAGGCCAAACCTAATCCGTGGCCTTTTACATTGTGTATGTCACCCGTATGTTCCCGATAAAACTTTTCAAATACCTTTTTTAGGACGGCCTTGCTCATTCCAGCACCTTGGTCCTGTATTTTAATGATGATATTGTTCTTTACCACTTCAGTGTACACATCTATTTTTGGAGACTCTGGAGAGTATTTTACCGCATTGTCCAAAATATTTACAATAACATTGGTCATATGCATGTCATTGGCCAAAACCTCCGACCTTTCTGCATCCAAATGTGAGTTCACATAACCGCCACGGTCCTGCACAATCAGTTCAATATGGGCGATGGCATCTACAACAATATCGTGAAGGTCAACCCTGTCCTTTGTAATATCCAATTGGTTCTTTTCCAACTTGGAGATACGAAGCACATTTTCCACTTGGGCATGCATCCGCTTATTTTCATCACGAATCATTCCCAAATAGCGAAGCACCTTTTCCTTGTCCTCAATGGATTTTGGGTTTCGAATAGCCTCCACCGCAAGATTTATTGTAGCGATGGGTGTTTTGAACTCGTGGGTCATATTGTTGATAAAGTCAGACTTTATCTCCGAGATTTGTTTTTGCCGTATCAATTGATAAATGGCACTGGAATACGCAATCATGATAACCAGAGTAAAAATCAAGGACAACAATGCCATTCCCATGATGGACCTGAAAAGGAATTTTTTCATGCTTGGAAAGGTCAACAACAACGAAAAAGTACTATCCCCTTCACTATCCTTGAAAATAGGCGCTTTGTACATTTTGGTTCCTGAAAACTTGAACTTTTTAGACCTTACCTTGGTTGGGTACCCTTGACTGTACACCCCATATTCGTAGTCAATATCAATATTCCTGTTTTTCAACTCTTGGCTGAGCAACAACTCTAACTCTTGATTTGACACCCGTTGGTGGATGGGCTTTGTCTTAGCGGCCTCCATGAACACATCTTCCCAAGCGGCCCTTTCCATACTGGACAGACCACCAATCTTTTCAGCTCTTTGGATGGGGGTTAAACTATACGTCTTTCCATCCAGGCCATATTCCTCCTTATAAATGGCTTTGGTGCGCTTGCTGGTATAATTTTTAATGGTGGTGGTATCCTCTCCTCCGTCTATATTATCAAAGAACGTAGATGTTATATTGTAATCCTCTTCCAGAATCCCGTGGGAATAAAAAAGAATCTCATCGGAGTTTAAATCCCGGTCAACGAACAAAAAATTTCTGAACTGTGTGCTCTTGGGTTGACCAATACTATCTACAAGTGAAGCCAAACGATCTGAATAATCCTTCATCTCTCTCTTCTCCACCCTGCTTGCCACTTTGTCCAATATGTCCGTGACCGTCCTTGAGAACTGTTCTTCCTTGTCGTTAATGGAGGTTCTTATCCAGTAAACCTGAACAAAGATTATCCCCGTTAGGGATAAACTCATTAGAATGACGAGAAGAACGAATAGCTTCTTGTTCATTGAATCAAAATTAGAAATTTAACATTTAGGCCTTTTACCGTTTAACCTAACCTTAACAAAAATGTTAAAATTATGGGGTGGACAAGGCTAATAGTTTGGCGTGGAGCTCCTTTACCTTTTTCTCGGTAGTTCCCAATTCCATGTTTTCCACTATAAAATCGGCAAGGGGTATTTTTTCTTTATCAGCCATTTGGTTTGCCATCCGTTGCAGAATCTGTTCCTTAGTTGCACCATCCCTTTCCATTACCCGCTGTAAGCGGACTTCTTCTGGCGCGGTAACAAGTATGGTGTAGTCATATTTGTCTTGCCCTTCATTCTCAAAAATCAGGGCAGTTTCTTGTATTACATAAGGTACGGATTTTTTACGGGCCCATTCCAAGAAGTGTTTTCGAACGGCCGGATGTACAATCGCATTCAACATTTCCAGCATTTTAGGGTCCTTAAATACCTTTTCTGCGATGAAAGCTCTATTCAAAACATCATCCTTGTACGCCTCTTTGCCCAATAGTTGCGTGATGTCCTTTCTCAACTCCTTAGAGGTTACCATCAAGGCTTTTGCCTCTTTGTCCGAATCATAGACCAGTACATTAAGCTGCCTGAACATTTTTGCAACGGTGCTTTTTCCGCTGCCGATTCCTCCTGTTAACCCAACTATCTTCATTGTTGTTCCAGTACAAAGTTAACGGTCTTCTCGGAGAGCCTTACATCGTAAACATTTTCTGGCTCTTTGGTAATGGCCAGGAGCAAGGTATTCTTGTTGCTACCGTTCAATTGGACGTAGTCGGCCTCCACCTCAAAATCCGAGGAGGATATTCCTTTCAGCCTTTCCACTGTAGCTTTACAAAGTACGGTAACGGCATCTGGGAACGTTTTTACCTGATAGCCTTCTGGCGGATTGATGACGGTAATGGGTATTTCAAAAACTTCTTCCGAAAATTTGACCACCTTACCTGAAACGTTTACCCGTCCAATGGAAAAAATACTGTTATCCAATCCTTTTGGAAAAATCAAAGCGGCCTCCTTTGAAAAGTCAGCCGACAAATTGGTCAATTGAATACTTTCGGTCTGAATTTCATCTAGTGTATCAATTTCACTTTCAGGGCCCTTGACCACAACTTTATCCGGTGTAATTTTAGGCTCGCCTTCCATGATGAAGTTCTGCTGAAACTTCAAATCCAAATTCGCTGTAATGGGTATTTCTTTTGATGCCACCTGATACAAATCCACCACCAATCGGCTTCGGTCCAAGTCCAAAAGGGAAATGTTCTGTGAAAGCTGTAGGTCTATTTGCTTTTTTAGGGCATCATCCATTAAAACATATTGTCCATTTTGATATTCAACCTCAGAAACATCAATGTCAATTTGTTTCTTAACAAAGTTGTAGAACAGAAACTGAAACCCACTGGTCCGCAATTTTGCCTCAATTACATTTTCCGAATTTTTCCCCAATAAAAGGGAATCCGGTAGATTTCTGTAGTTTAAAACCAAGTTGGACCTTGCCTCATAGGATTCTGATAAGTTACTTAAGAACCAAGCCAAAAAAGAACATACCAAAAACAGTGAAAACACCTTCACTTTCTTTTGATTGAGGCCGTGCAATACCTTTTTGAACACCTTTACTTGCGTTTAAAAAACAGTTTTGGGAACAGCTCTTCTGGCTCCTTGTTACTAAAGTTAAGCAAGAAAGTGGACTTCAGAAAACCAATTCCATATCCTGTAAACTGTGTTAAGGCCGCAAAAATTGCCAAAAAGCCCACTTTTATGCTTCGGTTTTTGAATAACGCATCCAAAAACAGCACAACAAAATATGCGACATATAACCATAATGGCAACGGAATTCCTACGAAGGCCAAAAGCACGGATACACACAGCCCTATCATAAAAAAAGTAGGGAACCAATACGTAGGACGTGCTGTTCCGGGGTGCCATTTGTTCAAAATAGGACGAACCCTGCCAAATTTGTTCACTTGGATATAGAACTTGTTCCAATCGATGCGTCTTTTGTGGTAGACAAAAGCTTTTGGAAAAAGTCGTGTTTCAAACCCTGTCTTCCAGATGCGGAAGGTCAAGTCGGGGTCTTCCCCAGGGTGAATCCTTCCAAATCCACCTGCCTTTTCAAAGGCTTCTTTGGAAATTCCCATATTGAAACTTCTGGGTTGGAATTTTCCAACAGATTTTGCACCCCCTCTGATGCCTCCTGTCGTAAAAAAGGAGGTCATTACATAGTTGATGGCCTTTTGCACATCTGTAAACGAGGCATCCGCGGCATCCGGACCTCCAAAACAGTGTACAAATTCACGTTTCAGTTCTTTATCAACCTCTGTGAGATACTGTTTGGGGAGGATACAGTCAGAATCTAAAATGATGTAATAATTTCCTTTGGCCTTTTGCATCCCAAAGTTTCTGGAATCCCCAGGACCTGAATTTTCTTTGTAGTAGTAAGAAATCTGAAGCTTGTCTTGAAATCGTCTTACAATCTCCTCTGAACTTTCAGAAGAGCCGTCCTCCACAATGACCACTTCATAGGGGGCGTTAAAATCTTGACGTTCCAAACTCTCCAACAGTTCCCGAATCTCTTCGGGTCTGTTGTACACCGGCACTACTATGGAAATGAAAGTGTTCATATGAAATAGAAAAGCCACCCAAAATAGGATGGCTTTCAATGCTATTTATCTGTGCTATTCAGAAAATTCATCAATTACCTCTTGGCTTACCCCAGTGTTGGAGAACCCTCCATCATGGAACAGGTTCTGCATGGTGACTTTTTTGGTAAGGTCAGAAAATAGGGTCACAGTGTAATCTGCGCATTCATCCGCAGTGGCATTGCCCAATGGAGACATCTTTTCGGCATAATTGATAAACCCGCCAAAACCTTTTACACCTTGACCAGCGGTTGTTGGTGTTGGAGATTGCGAAATGGTGTTCACCCTAACTTTTTTCTCCTTCCCAAAGAAATACCCAAAACTTCTGGCCACAGACTCCAAATATGCCTTGTTATCGGCCATATCGTTGTAATCCGGGAAAGTTCGTTGGGCTGCCATGTAGGTCAGGGCTACGATACTGCCCCATGGGTTCATGGCATCCGCTTTGTACAAGGATTGCAATACTTTATGAAAAGAAAGTGCCGAAACATCCCATCCTTTGGCTGTAAAGTCATAGTTCTCGTCCGTGTAGTGCTTACCTTTTCGAACATTGACCGACATCCCAATGGAATGAAGTACAAAATCCAATTTTCCACCTAAAATTTCCATGGATTTCTCCACAAGATTCTTTAGTTCTTCCTCATTGGTGGCATCCGCAGGAATGATTTCAGAGTTGGTCTTGGCCGCCAATTCCTTTATTTGGCCCATTCGCATGGCGATGGGGGCATTGGTCAATACAAATGTACCACCCTCTTCATGAACACGTTCTGCGGTTTTCCATGCGATGGAATTCTCGTCCAAAGCGCCAAAAATGATTCCTTTTTTACCTTTTAAAAGATTGTATGCCATAGTTTTCTTGCTATTGTTGGTTCTGTTGCAAAGATATTTATTCTATTTTGATTGTTCGTTATTGATGTCAGTATAGATTGTAGTCTTGCTTTCTCGATAGCCATCGGGATTGTTTCAGCATCCCATGCATACTTTTATTCTGTTCGAATGAGACCCTGAAACAGGATCAGGGTGACGAAGGTGTCATTGCAACAATTGCCGGGCATGGGCCAACGCGGATTCTGACACGGATTTACCCCCTAGCATTTCCGCCAGTTCCTGCACACGTTCGTCGTTGGTGAGTTCTTTCATTCGGGTGCTTGTGCCCTCCTCACCTTCTTCCTTGAACACTTTAAATTGATGTTGCCCTTTGGAAGCGACTTGCGGTAAATGGGTGATAGAAAACACCTGCATGGTTTGGCTCATTTGCTGCATGATTTCCCCCATGCGGTTTGAAATCTCTCCAGAAACCCCTGTATCAATCTCATCGAACATCATGGTGGGCAAGTGCTCATAGGTTGCCAAAATAGATTTAATGGTCAGCATGATACGGGAAAGCTCCCCGCCCGAAGCCACTTTTTTCAATTCGCCATAGTCTGAACCTTTATTGGCCGAAAACAAGAATACCAAATCATCTTTTCCATTAGGTTTGAACGTTTCTGACGGATTCACCTCAATTTTAAAGCTGGCCGAAGGCATTCCCAAGGCATACAAGTTCTCTTGAAGCATACTTTTTAATTTGGGAATGACCGAATTTCTGGCATCACGAATTTTTTCAGCAACGTTTTCAGTCTCATCAGCAAGTTGGGTTACCTCTCCCCTCTTTTCTGCAATCTTTGATTCGATATTGGCGACTGCCTCAACCTTTTTGGACAATTCCTCACGAATCACCACTAGTTCCCCAACAGATGCTGCATGATGTTTTTTCTGAAGGTCATACAATTGCTGTAACTGACCGTTTACAGCTTCCAATCGTTCTGGATTGGCTTCAACAGAATCCTTCAATTGTTCCAATTCTGAAGCAATATCGTCAGTCTCAATTAAAACAGATTGAATTCTTTCATTCAACGAAGCGTATACCGGTCCAAAATCAGTCAAACCTTGAAAAGCACGTTTTAATTCACCTAATCGACCCAAAATGCCCAACTGCTCATCATTCAACAACTGATGCCCAGCAGCCAACTGCTCCATAATCTCCTCTACGTTGCTCAACTGCTCATATTCCGCCTCCAACTCCTCCTGCATCCCTTCCTTGAGCTTGGCATTTTCCAATTCCTTCAACAAAAAGCTATTGTAATCGTGCTCCTTGTCCGCATTGTTCTGAAAATCTTCCAATTCCCGCAACTCTTTTGAAGCTTTTCTGTAACGGTTCAAACAAGCTCTGTAGGTATTCAGGCGCTCTGAGTTATTGGCCAACGCATCCACCACTTTCAATTGAAAATCATTTTCGGTAAGGCGGAGTGTCTGGTGCTGGGAATGCACATCCACCAATTGATCTCCCAGAGCCCTGAGCACATCCAAAGTCACTGGGGTATCATTTACAAAGGCACGCGATTTTCCACTAGGCAAAATTTCACGTCGCAAAATGGTACGGTCCTCGTAATCCAAATCATTCTCCTGAAAAAATGGTTTTAAGTTGTATTTGGAAATATCAAACTCCGCCTCAATGACGCATTTCTGCTCCGTATTTTTGAGGGAGGTCAAATCTGCCCGCTTGCCCAAAACCAAAGAAAGACCGCCCAAAAGAATAGACTTTCCCGCTCCAGTTTCACCAGTAATTGTGGTAAAACCATTGGAAAACGTAACGTTTACGTCATCAATTAAAGCATAGTTTTGGATGGAAAGATTTGCTAGCAATTCTATAGATTTTCTCCGTAAAGATAAATCTCTTTAGAAAACTGCACTAGTAATTTATCTCATTCCAAGTGCTGGAATAAAATGGAGCCACCTTGTTGAGGGTTTCTTTAAGTTTTACAATGTCCACTTTAGGGCCATCAGAGAAGATATTCTGGATTTCTTCAGATTTGGCATCGAAAAAGGTCTGAATCAAAAAGGCGTTTGGTCGGCGATTGATCAAGGTTTCAAACAACCGAAGACTCCCGGCAATGACCTGTTTTCCTGTGCTGTTGTTGTCCGCCAAAACATCCAATCCTTTGCGATGATAGTTGTACATAGCTATACGGTACTCACGAAAAGAATTGCTGAGCAGGTTATCCACCAACTCAAATCGGGTACGTTCCCCGGTCTCCTGACTCCAACCGCTAAAGTTGGACCCCTGTGCTTGGGTTACAATGTTCTGCGCCCTTCTGTACTGATCATCGCCACCTTCCAAGGAAAATGTGTCCGCATCCAAACCTAATATTACATACACATAATAGGAAATGACCCCCACCAAGTTAGAATCAAACGAGTTTGGATTGTACACCAACGGTTGAAATTCTTGATACTGAAAATTGAAGGCATCATCCTTATAGTTGAATACGGGACTTTCATACGACGTATTAAAAACAGGTCGTGAAGACTGTATTTGGATGTTGGCCTCGAACCTATCTGACTCGTAGGACGTTACGGTGATGAACATTCGGGCATTTACGCGTTCATTCTCTTTGTAAACCCTATTGGTCCATTTGCTGTTGTTGACAAAATCATTCAACGAACGCTCCAAGGTCTTGAATATTTGCTGATTGGTCTGTCCCACTTGGTCCGAATTCACCGTAACCACACAATTGAGTTCTTGGGCGGGGACTGCCAAAGTGAAAATAAGCAAAAGGATGAGCAATAGAGTGTTACGCATGAATTCTGGAGATGATTTCTTCCCAAATGTCGGAAGCCACTTCAGGCTTCGTCTTCAATCCAAACGTTTTTATCTTCAAATTCTTATCAATGAAGGTAATTTTATTGGTGGTTCCCCCAAATCCGGCACCGTCATCTTTTAAGGAATTCAAAACGATGGCATCTAGATTTTTACGTTGCAATTTGTCCTTGGCATTTTCCACTTCGTTTTCGGTCTCCAAAGCAAATCCTACCAAAAACTGATGGGTTTTCTTCTCACCCAACGAGAGCAAAATATCCGGATTTCGTTCCAATTCGATATTTAGGTCGCCATCCTTCTTTTTTAATTTTTCTTGGGCAGGATTTTTAGGGCGATAATCCGCAACTGCCGCCGCACATATGGCAATATCTGTGTTGTTATAGTGATTATGACAAGCTTCATACATCTCTTGTGCAGATATCACCCGAATCAATTCAATGGAATTGTGGTTGACATCCAATGCAGTAGGGCCAGAGACCAGAACGACTTTTGCTCCCAAACCAGCTGCTTTTTTAGCAAGTTCAAAACCCATGGTGCCGGAAGAACGGTTTCCCAAAAAACGGACTGGATCAATGGCTTCTTGGGTTGGACCAGCCGTAATGAGCACCTTTTTACCACTCAAAGGCAGTCCTTTAGCCAAATCTTCTTGAAGAAACTCCAGAATGTTCTCAGGTTCCGCCATTCGTCCTTCGCCATGTAATCCACTGGCGAGTTCCCCAGATTCAGCAGGAATCATTTTGTTTCCGAAAGATTCCAATTTTTCAATGGAAGCTTTGGTAGATGGATGTTGGTACATGTCCAAATCCATCGCTGGAGCAAAATAAACAGGACACTTTGCGGATAGATACGTGGCCAATAACAGGTTGTCGCATACGCCATTGGCCATTTTGGATAGCGTATTGGCAGTAGCTGGGGCAATAAGCATTACATCTGCCCAAAGTCCAAGTTCCACATGGTTGTTCCAAGAGATACTGCCATCCTCTTCGTTGACAAAATCCGTTAATACAGGATTCTTGGATAAGGTGGACAGGGTGAGTGGGGAAACAAAAGAGCTGGCGCTCTGGGTCATTACAATCTTGACCTGGGCACCAGCTTTTATCAATAGCCTAACCAGAAATGTGGTCTTGTAGGCGGCGATTCCCCCGGTGATTCCCAAAAGAATATTTTTACCGCCGAGCATTTCTTAGGCGTCTTTCTCTGTGTTCCTGTAGTAGATTTTATCTTCCAACCATTCCTGAACCGCCAAAGCATGGGGTTTAGGTAATTTTTCGTAGAATTTGGAAACCTCAATCTGCTCTTTGTTCTCAAAGACCTCTTCCAAACTGTCGCTGTACGTGGCGAACTCTTCCAACTTTTCCAACAGCTCCTTCTTTATTTCGGAGTTGATTTGGATACCGCGTTTAGCCACTATGGAAATGGCTTCGTAGATGTTTTCAGTTTTTTCGTCAAACTCGTTTCGGTTAACGGTAACGGTGGAAACTGAGGCCTTGGTATTTTTCAAATCTTGCATATGCAGTTGTTTTAAAAAACTTTTATTTAGTGGTGCTGGCAACGGTGTTGTACGCACTCAATTCTTTTTGAATTTTGTCGTGCAAATCGTCCGCCTCTTTCTTAAATTGTGACTCTGGGAAGTAACGCAATAGTGTGTTATACGAATCAAGCGCTTCTTCCAGACGTTCTTGTTTTCTATTTTCCGTACTGTTCAGTGCCAAAGTTGTAGTGGCCTCTATCTTATAGTAATAGGCCTCTTCTCTATAAACAGAACCGGGGTTGTCCGTAATGAAGTTATCCAAAGCGGTGATTGCCGAAATCAAAATGGGGTAATTGAACTTCCCCAATTTATTGAACTGTTTGGCAATCTCCAATTGTTTCTTTTCCTTCTTTGTGGTCAATTCCTTGGCCATGGTATTGGCTTCTTCAAAATATTCCGACTCTGGATAGGTGTTTATGAAGGTTTGCAATTTTGCCAAAGCTTTGTCCGTATCGGTCTGATCTAAAGAATAACGCGGCGAAAGTTCATAATAACTTTTTGCCCCCAAAAAACCGGCTTCCTGAATTTTATCACTACGTGGATATGACTTAATGAATCGTTCGAACTGATATCCTGCCAGATAATAATCTCCTGTTTTAAAATAACAATCCGCAAAAAAGAACATCACCCTTTCCCCTTGAGGTTTCCCTACATACTTAGGAGCAATCTGTTCATACAAACGTTTTGCCCTTTTGTAATCACCTTCTTCATAGAACTTCTCAGCCATATCATATTTAGGCTTAATGTCTTCGGTCTTAAGTACTTTTTGGTACTCACTACAAGACATTAGGACAAAAAATACAGCTAATAAAGGGAGTATTGACCTCATTTTCAAAAACATTTTGCAAAATTAGTGATAATGAACGGATTTAAAAAAACATTTTACCATCCAAAAGTAACGGGTGCAAAACCAACTGCCCAAGGTTTTGGGCAACTTTTAACGAAATTTAGGCGTGTGCCGTATCCAAGGCCCTCAATAAATTACCAATTCTGTTTTTCAAAGATGGCGTGGCTTCCAGCAAAGGCAGACGTACTACTGCTTTGGAGAGTCCCAAACTTTCAAAGACACTCTTAATTCCAGCTGGGTTGCCTTCTTCAAAAATCAATTGCATCAACGGCAACAGTTGGTGATGGATTTTATAAGCTTCATCTGAACTTTCCTGAAGTCCCAAATTCATCATTTTAGAGAATTGGGAAGGCAATCCTTGCCCCAAAACGGAAATTACCCCTGCCCCACCGGCCAAAACTGTAGGTAGTGCAGTGAAGTCGTCTCCAGAAATCACCATAAAATGTTCTGGTTTTTCCTTTATGATTTTATCGATTTGTACCATATCCCCACAGGCTTCCTTGATTGCCACAATATTGGGCACCTCATGTGCAAGTCGTAAGGTAGTTTCTGGCAGCATGTTCACTCCAGTTCTAGAAGGCACATTGTAGAGAATAATAGGTTTTGGCGAAGCTTTGGCAATTGCTTTAAAATGCTGATAGATACCTTCTTGAGTAGGTTTATTGTAATAGGGGCATACAGATAGGACCGCATCGAACTCAGACAAATCCAACGTTTGCAATTCGTCAACAACGGCCATTGTATTATTGCCACCAACGCCCAACACCAAAGGTAAACGTCCGGCATTGGTCTTGATCACGGTATCCACAACCAATTGCTTTTCCATTTTGGTAAGAGTTGCCGATTCCGCTGTGGTACCCAAAACCACCAAATAATCCACCCCTCCTCGAATGTTGTGCTCCACAACTTGAATCAATGCCTCCACATCCACTGAAAAATCTTCATTGAAAGGGGTTATCAATGCAACACCTGTACCTATCAATTTTTCCATCACAATTCTTTTAAAACCTTTAAATACTTTTTCAATTCACTCTTAAAGAGTGTAAAATCCTTCATATTGGTATTTAAGATTAAATCGTTCACCTTTGGGTCCTGTGCACCCAAACCGACCTTTAGCCTGGCTGGGGTTTTAACCGACAATAATTTCATCATTAAATTGTCCTCTTCATAATAATTGACCAACATGTCGTATTCCCGTCCTAAAAACTCCAGTACATAAGCGTTCTCTACCTGTCCCTTCCAACCTAAATCCTTATCAGAAAAAATCTGGATGGCATAGGGTGAGTTTTTATCGTACTCCCTTTTATATCCAATGATTTTAATGGCGTTGGGTCTCAAGGAAAACTCATCAATCAAATCATAAAAGGCCTCGGCATTCTGAAAATTATCCACATCAACAATACAGCCAACGCTGGTAATTCCCTTTTCCCGGGCAATGGGCGAAGAAGGTTTTTCCATTTCCTCCTTTAAATATTTAAGCCCTGATTTAACCTTAAATTTATCTTGGAGCCCCTTTATAAACATATTTTTATGCATTTTTACAAAGGTAAATATTCTACCAAGATACTTAACAAAGATACGCACGTGATTGGTTTAAAATTCAAACAATTTGTTGTATTTACAACGCTTTGTTTTTTATTCTCCTGTAAACAGGAAACCGGGACACTTTCCAAAATTGATGGAAAACAAGTTTCCATTGATGCTTCGCTTGAAGAAGTTGACTCCATTGCCCATTTTGTTGAACCCTACCGAAATCGCATAAATCAGGTATTGGATAGCACTTTGGCCTATGCCCCGAAACCCTTCTTGTTGGATGATGGTGAGCACAATACCTCAATGGGAAACCTTATGGCAGATATTGTACTGAGCGAAGCTGCACCCATCTTTAAATCCCGAACCGGAAACGATTTGGATTTTGTGGTGCTCAACTACGGTGGGGTCCGTTCCATTATTTCTTCGGGAAATGTCACTGCCCGAAACGCATATGAGGTAATGCCGTTCGAAAATTACATCACCGTTGTGGAAATGAGTGGATCTGCCGTTAGGGAACTCATTGCCTTTTTGATGGGTTCGGACCGGGTTCATCCCATTGCAGGAATGCAGATTGTATTGGATAAAAATGGTTCTTTGGAGTCTGTGGACATTCAAGGAGAACCATTTGATGAGAATAGAAACTATTTTGTGGGAACATCGGATTATCTGGTACAGGGCGGCCCCAGCATTGGTTTTTTTAAGGACACGGTTTCCACAACGCATATTGATTATCTCATACGAAATGCCATTATCGACTATTTTAAAAAAACCGACACGTTGAAAGCATCGGTGGATGACCGCTTTATTCAAATTAATTAGATGAAACGAAGGGATTTTATAACACATACAGCAGCCGCCTCCACATTGGTCGGTCTGGGTGGGCTCAGCCTTAATTCCTGTTCAGGTTCGAAGGCAAAAAAGTTAACAATTTTGCACACTAATGACGTGCACAGCCATATTGATCCGTTTCCATCCTCTCATTCACAATACCCCAATTTGGGGGGAATTGCCCGAAGGGCAAGGTTGGTGGAACAAATCAGAAATGAGAATCCAAATACACTGCTTTTTGACGCCGGGGATATTTTTCAGGGCACTCCCTACTTCAATTTTTATGGTGGGGAACTGGAGTTTAAATTGATGAGTAAGCTCAACTACGATGCTTCCACTATTGGCAATCACGATTTTGATAATGGAATTGATGGGCTCCTAGCGCAAATGCCCCATGCCACTTTTGACATGATTTCTGCCAACTACGATTTTTCCAACACGGTTATGGAGGGGCTTGTAAAACCTTACAAACTCTATTTGGTGGATGGTATAAAAATTGGGGTCTATGGTCTTGGCATTGCCTTTGATGGCTTGGTCACCAAACGATTGTACAAAGAAACAAGGTATTTGAATCCCTTTGAGATTGCCGTGGACATGGAACGCCAACTGAAAGAGGGAGAACAGTGCGATTTGGTTATCTGTCTATCGCATTTAGGCTACAGTTATGAAAATCCAGAACGACCTTCAGATGTGCAATTGGCGCAACGAACCTACCATACCAATCTAATCATTGGTGGGCACACACATACCTTTTTGGAGCGACCCGATGTACGCATCAACAAAAATGGAGATTCGGTGTTGGTGAACCAGGTGGGTTGCTATGGCCTCAACTTGGGCCGCATTGATTTTTATTTTGACAATACTAAGAATGCTTCAGCTAGTGGAGTGAGTATTTTGGTTTAATTCTTGCGGAAAGTTCGGGAGTTTGTTGATTTAGTTACTTGGTTATTGTCAATTGGAATTTGTCATTCTGAATGAACGAAATGAATGAAGAATCTCTATCTTGACACTAATTACACCCCTGCCTGCGGCAGGCAGGAATTTACACGAATTCTTATTGGGTTGTTAGGTTACTCAGTTATTGAGCTAATGTCTTGTCTCTTTGCTCTTTCGTCTTGTTTCTTTAATTTGGATTTGCTCCTGAGCTTGATTCTTGAATTTCAGGCATTGGATTTCTCAATCGATGCTTTGCATCTCATGTCGAAATGACGGAATGCCTGTTTATGTCATTTCGAGCCTGCCTCTTGTCGGCAGACACGCGCAGTCGAGAAATCTCTTTTTGGTGTTTGGAATTTGTTTTTTGGAATTTGGTGATTTGTTATTTGTGATTCAGTTACTGGGTTATTGTCTTTTCTCTTTTTTCTAGACTCTAGTCTCTTGAACTTGTTTTTGGAATTTTGGATTTGAAATTTCAAATAAAACCCATAACATTTCCTTTACATCACTCTGTTGAACCAAGTCAGAAATTTCGTATATTCGAGTTGGTTCTCTCCACCAAATTCCCCCATGCTTTTTTTTCGGATTCTATAATCGTCCCTAGAAGAAAAAGGGACATAAAACCATCGCCATGAGCCAAACCTATGTCAACCTCGGTACGGACGGAGAATTAGTCTACCTATACAAGTATGATGAGAATGGTCAGGAACTGAAAAAAGCCAAACAGGTGCTTTGGGGCGATTGGTTAAAAGTAGATGACAATCACGATTATACCCATGTTGGACCAGGCTGGACGGCTATTATCTGGGCACCTAAGACCAAAAGGGAGATTTACTACATTAAAACTGAGCATACTTCCGACAGGAGGCCTTTAGAAATCATTTTTTTGGATGTGGGTCAAGGGGACGGAGCCGTTCTCATCACCCCGGAAGACGATGAAAATGAAAAAATCATTGTGATTGATGCTGGTGAAGGCAGTAATATGGCAGCGTTTCTCAACGGGCGATTCAAGGCCTACCGGGGCTTTGATTTTGAAGCAGCGGTGATTACCCATCCAGACAAGGACCATTACCTAGGTTTCAAGGATATTTTTTCCGACCATGACATTGGCTTTAAAACGGTGTACCAAAATGGTCTTGTAGAGCGTCCCGTTAGCGGGACTTTTGAAAAACTGGGAGGTACTGTGCAGGACCCCATCACCGGTGATCACTACATGGAAGATTTGGCCGTTGACAAAAGCGATATTGAAGCCCTTTTTAGTGACAGCAGCGCTTTTGGACGAAAAATGTTTCCACCCATTATGCACAATGCACTGAACAATCCCAAAGTGCTCGATTTTAAAATGCTTTCCATTGACCCCAATCACAGCGTACATAAAAACGGAAGGGCCTATATGCCTAATTTTGAACCTGTTGCTGGGCGAGATTACAGCATAGAAGTACTTGGCCCCGTAGTGGAATACGACACCAATAACAAACCGAGGCTCAAACGCATCAGTAGCAATTATGGTGAGACCAAGAACGGGCATTCCGTGATTTTACGATTGCATTATGGTAAATACAAGGTGCTTTTTGGTGGAGACCTTAATGTTCCTGCGGAAAAATATCTGCTGCAACACTATTCCAAACTGGACTCTTTCCCTCGACCCACGAATCCAAATCATGCCAAAATGTTGACCGAAGCTGCGCTTTGGTTCAAATCTGAAATCATGAAGGTGTGCCACCACGGTTCGGACAAGGTTACGGACGAATTTATGATGGCGGTTAACCCAGCGTGCTTTGTGATTTCTTCGGGTGACGAGGAAGGGCATGTACATCCACGCCCCGACCTTTTAGGTCGACTGGGTAAGTTTGGCAGGGGTGCCTCCCCTGTGATTCTTTCCACGGAACTGCAACGCTCCACCCGGGAATTTGAAGACGAAAAACAAGTTGAGGAATTGAAAAAGAACGTGGATGAACTCGCTGCAGCTGAAGAACCTTCTGAAGAAATGATTAAGGCCATAAAAGACAAGATTTCTCACTTAGGTCGCACCAACGTGGATGTGTATGGTGCCGTGTATCTAAAAACGGACGGGGAGCGATTGATTACCGCTTTTAAGTTTGAAGAACAATCCGATAAAAAGAAATGGTTCTACTACGAGTATATCATCGACGACGATGGGGAACTGCATTTGTCATCTTAACATCCATTATTCAATAATGGCTTTGACCAAAACCTCCAATTCTTCCTCCAACGAATAGTCGGGAAACGATTTTCCAGCCTGTCGATACCAATATCCCGCATTCCATTTATCCCCTTCTTTGCGGTGGAGATATGCGTGAATCCAACTGCCGATTGCTGAAGGGATATCCTGGGCAATGTCGTGGGAAGCATCCCAATCCCCTTTGGCATCGTACCACAAAGCGCGAAGAGCTTCGGGCCAATCTTGAGGAGGTTGATTTAAACTTAACGTTTCTTGAAAGACTTGATAGGTTTTGGGTGTAATTTTCATGGTCTGCCTAAAATATGAAAATTGTCTATCTTTTGTAAAGTGGTGGTAATGGGATTGCTTATTCGTTGATTTGTTATTTGGGCATTGAGTTAATCAATTATTGGGATATTGTCTTGACTCTTGATTCTTGCACTTGAATTTGTTTTTTGGAATTTGGGTGTTTGGATTTTGGAAATTGTTCATTGCCATTCTGAGCTATTACCCTAAGCGCAGTCGAAGGGAGTGCGAAGAATCTCTCTTTTCAGTTCGACACGAATTGCTCGAATTTTTACAAATCAATGTGGAACTTGACACTTGAGTTTGAAATTGCTCTTGAACTTTTTTGGTTTTTGGAATCAGATTTCTCAATCGATGCTTTGCATCTCATTTCGAAATGACCCTTTACCTTTCACCTCTTGTCCTGAGACTTGAACTTGTTTTTTTGGAATTCGGGCTTTGGAATTCGTTGATTTGATTATTCGGTTATTTGTTATTCTACTCCGAACTTCGAATTCTGAACTTGAGACTTGCTCTTGACTCTTGATTCTTGAACTTGAATTTATTTTGGTAATTGTCAATTGATGATTTCGTGATGCAATCACGATTGCAATTTTCCCAAAAACTCCTGTTCCGAAATAATGGGCACACCTAAACTTTCCGCCTTGGTTTTTTTACTGGGGCCCATATTGTCGCCAGCCACAACAAAGGAGGTTTTTGATGAAATGGACGAAGCCACTTTGCCGCCGTTATCCTCAATCAATTTTTTAAGGTCGTTTCTACTGATGGTCTCAAATACCCCAGAAACCACAAAAGTCTGGCCTTTTAGTTTGTCAGTCTGATTTTCCAGTTGTTCTTCCGAAAGTGAAAACTGCAATCCGTAGGATTTCAATCGCTCCACAATTTCCACATTGGTGGGTTCTGAAAAGAATTGTATGACACTATCTGCAATCCGTTCGCCAATTTCATCCACCGCAATCAATTCTTCATGGCTTGCCACCATCAATGCATCAATATTTTTATAGGCCTTTGCCAACTTTTTTGCTACCGTCTCCCCTACATAGCGAATTCCCAAAGCAAACAACACCCTCTCAAAGGGGATGGCTTTGGAAGCCGCCACACCGTTTACCAGGTTTTCTGCGGATTTTTCCGCCATGCGCTCCAACGGAATAACATCTTCCTTAGTTAAAGTGTATAAGTCTGCATAATTGGAAATCAACCCTTCCTTGAACAGCAGTTCCACTGTTTCACTCCCCAGACCTTCGATATCCATCGCCTTCCGTGAAATAAAATGCTGGATTCGCCCCGTAATCTGAGGCGGGCACCCCGTATCATTTGGGCAAAAATGCTGGGCTTCTCCTTCTTTCCGAATCAGCTCCGTGCCACATTCCGGACAATGGGTAATGTATTGGGTGGGAATGGAATCCATTGAGCGTTTTGTAAAATCAACCCCCATTATCTTTGGGATGATTTCACCTCCCTTTTCAACAAAAACGGTATCTCCAACGCGAATATCCAATTTTGCAATTTGATCGGCATTATGCAAGGAAGCACGCTTCACAGTGGTTCCAGCCAGCAAAACGGGCTCCAAGTTGGCCACTGGGGTAATGGCGCCCGTACGTCCCACTTGGTAGGTAATCTCATTTAAGACCGTGGTGGCCTGTTCCGCCTTGAACTTATAGGCCATGGCCCACCGGGGAGATTTAGCCGTATAGCCCAGTTCTTCTTGGTGTTGAATATTGTTCACCTTCACCACAACCCCATCAGTTTCATATGGTAGGTTATGCCGATTGACATCCCAATGCTCCACAAACTGCATCACCTCTTCTGTGGATTTGCATAATTTGGCCACTGCTGGGACCTTAAAACCCCACGAGCGGGCTTTTTCCAAAACCTCAAATTGGGTAGAAATACCTAGATTACTACCTGCAATGCTGTACAGGAGACACTCCAACGGCCGTTGGGCAACCAAGGCACTATCCTGCAGTTTCAAACTTCCCGAAGCTGTATTTCTGGGATTCATATAAGGTTCTTCACCCGCTTCAACCCGCTCTTGGTTCATTTTGGCAAAACCTTCCAGGGTAAGAATGATTTCTCCTCGAATATCAAATTTTAGAGGATAATCTCCTTTTAGTTGGAGCGGGACTGACTTTATCGTTTTAATATTATTGGTTACGTCATCACCCTGAAATCCATCGCCACGGGTAACCGCCCGCACCAATTGGCCATTTTCATAGGTAAGGCTGATGGAGGCCCCGTCATACTTCAACTCACAGGCAAATTCAACCTCTACATCGCCCAAAATACGCTGGATACGTTTTTCCCAATCTTGTAAATCCTCCTTG
The DNA here is from genome assembly GCF_040705235.1 of Allomuricauda sp. ANG21. NCBI lineage: Bacteria > Pseudomonadati > Bacteroidota > Flavobacteriia > Flavobacteriales > Flavobacteriaceae > Allomuricauda > Allomuricauda sp. ANG21. Next base: position 854,910 of record NZ_JBFCVT010000011.1, read on the forward strand.
GAATACGAGTTGTCCAAGGAATACATGCGGTGCTCATGAACTACCGTCTCAAAATTCTTTGTGACCATACCGCCCACACGCAAGGTTGGTGAGGTAGCGTCATAAAACTCAGGGTGTTTTTGCTCCAGTTCTTGAAGTTCCTTGAGTTTCATGTCAAACTCATAGTCAGAAATGGAAGGTTGGTCCAACACATAATAGTTATAGTTGTGCTCACGGAGCTCATCCCTTAAAGAGCGTATCTGTTGTTCAATGTTCATATTTTTTATTTTTCAAGATGAAAAACACCCCTAAAGTCCCTTCAAGGGGACAGTTGCTTTAAGCATTCGGTCGTTCCCAAAAAGGTCTTTTCGCAGTTCAATTTCCGAAAAATTATGGGCTTTCAAAAGACCTTTGGTCTCCACTCCCAAATATTGGTTGATTTCCAAATACAAACTGCCCTTTTTCTTTAAATGTCTTTTGGAAAATTGGGCAATGGCCCGGTAAAAAAGCAAAGAATCTTTATCTGGCACGAAAAGTGCCGCATGAGGTTCATATTCCTTTACATTTTTTTTGATTTTTGACTTCTCCAACTCCCTCACATAGGGCGGATTGGAAACGATGAGGTCAAATTCAAGTTCAAGTTCAGGGTTAAGGATATCCTGCTGAATAAAAGTGATGTCCACTTGGTTGTTTTTGGCGTTCTCTTTTGCCACTTCCAAGGCTTCTTCAGAAACATCCAAAGCGTAAACCTTCGCCTGCGGAAGATATTTGGCCAAGGCAATGGCAATACACCCACTTCCAGTACCAATATCCAAAATGGTGACTTCAGATTTCTGATATCTGATATCTGACTTCTGACTTTCGGTATCATCCAAAATCCATTGCACCAATTCTTCGGTTTCAGGTCTAGGGATAAGCACATTTTCGTTGACCTTCAGTTCAAAATCCATAAAATGGGCCACACCCAAAATGTATTGCAGGGGTCTTTCTTCTTTTAATTGGGAGAGGGCTCCAAACAACGGCTGTTCTTCTTCCTTAGTTAATGTAAGTTCGGGCCGAACCGCCAAAACAAAGCGTTCCAGTTGCAAATAATGCTCCACACAGCGATAAAAAAAGGCATCGACCTCCTCTTTTGGAAATAAAGTATCCAACTCCGTATGAAATATGTTCTTGATTTCCCGAAGCAGCATTACAATTTTTTAAGCATCCAGACCGGACAAGAGTAGTGTCCCGTGTTGCCCATGGGAGCATCAATATATTCAAACCCATTTTTTTGATAAAGCTTTTGTGCAGCTTTCATATAGGGCATGGTCTCCAAATAACAGGCTTCAAACCCAAATTCCTTGGCTTTCTCTAGACAAACTGAAATCATCTGCGAACCGACTCCTTTACCCCGTGCCTCTTCCAGAAAATACATTTTTTGCAACTCGCAGACATTGCCGTCAAAGTTCTCTAGCTGGGCAATTCCTGCGCAACCAATGATTCGGCCCTGGTGTTCCACCACAAAATAGGTGGCTTTTGGCACGTCGTAGGCCGCATGCATATCATCCAAGGCTTTGTCTTCATAAGCAGTACCCACCTTGGCAATGCCCATATCCTCAAAAACTTTCCGAATCACTTGTGCGACTTGGGCATTGTCTTCGGGTGTGATTTCGCGAATCACTGTATCTTCCATGTTGCGTTTATTGTTCTATTTTTGCGAGGTGAATATACACCAAAAATACATCCTTAGGAGCATTGAACTGGGCAAAAAGGGGCTTGGCTCAACAGCTCCTAATCCCATGGTCGGCTGTGTGATTGTTCACAATGAAAAAATTATTGGGGAAGGCTACACGAGTCCGTATGGCGGCCCACATGCCGAGGTGAATGCGATTAATTCTGTTAGGGACAAAAGTTTACTGTCTGGAGCCACCCTGTACGTAACTTTGGAACCCTGCTCGCATTACGGAAAAACGCCACCCTGTGCCGACTTAATCCTTGCGCACAAGATTCCCGAGGTGGTCATCGGCATAAAAGACCCTCATGACAAGGTGGCCGGAAAAGGCATTGAAAAACTGGAAGCTTCAGGTTGCAAAGTCACCATAGGCGTTCTTGAGAATGAGTGTCGGGAGCATTTGAAGCGTTTTTTAACCTATCAACAGCAAAAACGGCCCTATATCATTCTAAAATGGGCTGAAACCGCCGATGGCTTTATCGCTCCAGACCCCAACATGAGAAAAACCAACCCTGAACCGTTTTGGATCACCAATCCCTACTCCAAACAACTGGTTCACCAATGGCGGAGTCAGGAACAGGCTATTTTGGTGGGCACCAACACTGTTTTGGAGGACAATCCAAAGTTGAATACTCGCAATTGGGCAGGAAAAAACCCCGTTCGAGTGGTTTTGGACAAAAATCTAAAAATTGATTCCCATTTTCATGTCATGGACCGTTCGGTTAAAACCTTGGTGATAACTCAAATTGAGGAAAAGTCTAAGTATTTTGATGGAATTGATTATGAAATGATTGATTTTTCCAAACCAATTGCTTCCCAAATTTGTGAAGTATTGTACCGCCATTCCATTACCTCTGTTATTGTTGAAGGAGGAGCACAGACCCTTCAAACTTTTATGTATGCAGGTTTGTGGGACGAAGCCCGAATTTTCAAGGCCCAAAAATTCTTTGTCAAAGGGTTGGCAGCACCCCGTATTCAAGGAAAGCTTCGGAGTGAAGAATCCATTTTGTCGGACACTTTATCCATCTACACCCATGATTAAAAACATTATTCTGGATTTTGGCGATGTACTCATCAATTTGGACAAACCAGCTACGGCTCGGGAAATGTTGAAATTTGGATTTAGTGGTATCACCCCAGAGTTGGACAACTTGTTCAAAGATTATGAAAAGGGATTGGTTTCGTCCGATCATTTTCTGGACACCGTTTCAAGGCAATTTCCAAAGGCCAGTAGAAGCGAATTACGGCATGCCTGGAATGCGATTCTTTTGGATTTTCCAGAGGAACGTTTGACCTTTCTAGAACATCTGGCCAAAACAAATGAATACCGACTTTTTCTTTTGAGCAACACCAACGACCTTCATATTGAACATGTGAAAAAACAGATGGGCATGCCGCGGTTCAATCGGTTTAAGAAGTCATTTGAAGTATTTTACCTCTCCTACGAAATGGGAATGCGCAAACCAGATACGGAGATTTTTGAATTTGCACTGGAACAGAATCGGCTAACCGCCCATGAAACCTTGTTTGTGGATGATGTAAAGGAGAACACGGATGCAGCCTCCAATTTAGGCATTCATGTTTGGAACTTGCAAGTGGGTCAAGAAGATATCATACAACTAAACCGGTTCTTGTAAATGATAGCCCTAGCCCTCAGCATCCTCAGTTCCACCCTCATTTTTGTGGTCTTTAAATTGTACGATGTATACAAGGTGCAAACCCTATATGCCATTGTAATGAACTACATCGTTGCCTGTGCCACCGGATTTTTCTTATACAACGGTTCGGTTGAGTTTGGGCAGTTGTTTAATACCTCATGGTTTTGGGGGCCAATTTTAATGGGAATGCTATTCATCACCATTTTTAACCTGATGGCCAAAACCGCTCAAGTGGCTGGAGTTTCTGTGGCTTCAGTGGCCACCAAAATGTCGCTGGTGATTCCTGTGATTTTTGGGATTTGGTTGTACAATGAAAGTTTATCATGGATTCAGGTAGTCGGTATCCTCTTAGCCTTGGTTGCAGTATACTTGGCTTCCTTGAAGGAAAAACACATTGTAATCAACCAAAAAGACCTCGTACTTCCTTTTTTGGTATTTCTGGGGTCGGGCATTATTGACACGAGCATCAAATATTTTGAGGAACTGCATCTGACCGATTCAGAAGTCCCCATCTTTTCGTCAATGGTTTTTGGCTGCGCCGCATTATCTGGACTTATTTTCATTGGTATTCGGTCTAAAAAAACGCCGATCAAGGCCAACTATAGGAATGTTTTGGGAGGAATTGCCCTTGGGGTACCTAATTATTTTTCCATTTATTTTTTGATTATTGCGTTGCGTTCTGATATACTCAGCAGTGCCGCCATTTTCACGTTGAACAATGTGGCCATTGTTATGGCATCCACACTGACTGGCATTTTATTGTTCAAAGAACGATTGACCCTCAAAAACTGGGGTGGTGTGGCCTTGGCTGTTTTGAGCATTGTTTTGGTGGCACTATTCTAACCCCAATTTGCAATTAACAATGATCAAACACCAAAATCAAAAAACAAGTTCAGGTTGAAGTTCAGGAACCTAGACCCTATAATCAAAACGAAAGACAAGAGATAGGACCAAGCACAAATCCCAAAAAGAGATTTCTCGACTGTACTCGAAATGACCACAATAGGCAATCCGTCATTTCGGTATGAAATGCAAAGCGTCAATTGGGAAATCCAATGCCTGAAATTCAAGTATCAAGCTCAGGAGCAAATCCAAATTAAAGAAACAAGACGAAAGAGCAAAGAAACAAGACATTAGCTCAATAACTGAGTAACCTAACAACCCAATAAGAATTCGTGTAAATTCCTGCCTGCCGCAGACAGGGGTGTAATTAGTGTCAAGATAGAGATTCTTCATTCACTTCGTTCATTCAGAATGACAAATTCCAATTGACAACAACTCAATAACCAAGTAACCAAATAACAAATCCCAAAAAACAAGTTCAAGAAACTAGACAGAATAGACAATAACCTAAGCAACCAAATCACCAAAATTCCAATCATCAAATTCCAACAATCCAATACCCCAATAATCCAACCTTCCGATATCTGACTCCTGAAACCCAACCTCTCAATTGGAATCGATAGTTTTGTACCAATGGAAAAAAATGATAACTACAAAACCATTGCCCAGCCTTCGGAAGAAATACTGTACAAGGACCGAAAAAGCAAATTTTTTGCCCAGGTTTTCCCCATTGCTTCGGAAAATGACGTAAAGCCCATCATTGAAGAACTACGAAAAAGACACCACACCGCCAACCACGTATGCTATGCCTGGCAACTGGGCGAACTGGACCGCTACTATCGCGCCAATGATGATGGCGAACCCAACAATTCCGCTGGAATGCCCATTTATGGGCAAATCCAATCTTTTGATGTAACCAACATATTGGTAACGGTCACCCGCATTTTTGGTGGCACGAAATTGGGTGTTGGCGGGTTGATTCAGGCCTACCGAACCGCAGCGCAATTAGCCCTTGAAAACTCCACGATTGTGGAACGGGTAATCGAATCGCAATTCAAACTCAAATTCGGATACCCTGACATGGACAAGGTGATGCGGACCATTAAACAAAAAAGCCTGAACATCGTGTCCCAAAACATGGAACTGGATTGCGAGTTGGTGATTTCAGTCCGATTACGTGAAGTGGAAGAGATTCAGCAATTAGTTGAGGAAATGCAGGGGGTGAATATTTCGAAAAAAGGGTAAGGAGCAAACACTAAGCTTGAAGTATTTGTGGGAATTCTGAAATTCTTGTCAAACTAGAGATTCTTCACTCGCTGCGCTCGTTCAGAATGACAGTGTTCATTTAACAATAGCAATTAACAATGACCAAATTCCAAAATATCTAAGAATCTATGAGCCCAACCATCTGACCACTGTCTACTAATCACTGCATCCTGTCTCCTGTCTCCTGTCTCCTGTCTCCTGTCTCCTGTCTCCTGTCTCCTAAAAATCCAACTTCTCCAAAATATAATCCGGACATTTTATAGGCTTTCCGGTGTTTTTATCCATGAATGCCAATATGGTATTGGCCGTCGCCAAAAGTTCCTTTGATTCATTTAATACTTTGTAATCAAACTCAATTTTAACCAAGGGTTTGTTTTTCAATTGAGTTTCCACAGTAATCAAATCATCGTATAGTGCAGACTTTTTATAGTCAATGTGCAACGATATTACGGGAAGCATAATTCCATTATCTTCCATGCTCTTATAAGTAACTCCCAAGGCTCTCAACCATTCCACCCTACCCATTTCCAAGTATTGGGCATAATTACCATGGTAAACCACCCCCATTTGGTCGGTTTCTGAGTACCGAACCCGAAAAGAATGCAAATTTAACCCCATACTTTACGTGAAAAATTATATATTTAATGGCTTGGTTAACATTCGGGTAACATGCGAAAAAAAAACAGAAAATTCAACGACAAATTCATTTTTTTTTTAAAAGATTTGTTCACATATTTGTCGCATCCAATAAGCATCTAAGTACCCCCAGGATGTTTAATCTAAAACATTAACCTAACCAACAAAAACAAGGAAAAACTTCATGAGTGTTACTGCTAATTCCGTATGGAACAACTGTTTGGCTTTTATCCAGGATAACATCCAACCGCAGGCATTCAAAACGTGGTTTGAACCTATTAAGCCCATCAAGTTAACAGACAAGGCACTCAGCATTCAGGTTCCCAGTAAGTTTTTTTACGAGTGGTTGGAAGAGCATTATGTAAAGCTTTTGAAGGTGGCTTTGACCCGTGAATTGGGAAGTCATGCAAAACTCATTTATATCATAAAAATGGAAAACAAGTACGGAAACAAGGAACCGTTCACCGAACAGATTCCAAGTGCCAACCGTACTGCCGTGGGACCTCAGGAATTGGATGTGCCCATCACCTCCAAGAGTCCTGAGCTGAAAAACCCTTTTGTGATTCCCGGGATTCGCAATATTAAGATCGAGTCCCAACTCAATCCCAATTATAATTTTGACAATTTTTTAGAGGGAGATTCCAACCGATTGGCACGCTCTGCTGGAATGGCCGTAGCCAACAAACCCGGCGGAACATCTTTTAATCCGCTATTGGTATTTGGGGGCGTAGGTTTGGGAAAAACACATTTGGCCCATGCCATTGGTGTGGAAATCAAGGATAAGTATCCCGAAAAAACGGTGCTCTATATCTCTGCGGAGAAATTCACCCAACAATATATAGAATCGGTAAAAAAGAATACCCGTAACGATTTTATCCATTTTTACCAGCTGATAGATGTGCTCATTATTGATGATGTACAGTTTCTATCCGGTAAATCTGGAACCCAGGATGTGTTCTTTCACATCTTCAACCACCTGCACCAAAATGGCAAGCAGGTTATTTTGACTTCGGACAAAGCGCCGGTGGACATGCAGGATATTGAACAGCGATTGTTGTCTCGTTTTAAATGGGGACTTTCTGCGGAATTGCAGAGTCCAGATTACGAGACCCGCGTATCCATCTTGAAGAATAAATTGTACCGGGATGGTGTGGAAATGCCCGAAGATATCATTGACCATGTGGCCAAGAACATCAAGACCAATATCCGTGAACTGGAAGGTGCCATCATTTCATTGATTGCTCAATCCTCGTTCAACAAGCGAGAGGTGACTTTGGAGTTGGCTCAGCAAGTGGTTGAGAAATTTGTGAAGAACACCAAACGTGAGGTTTCCATTGACTACATTCAAAAAGTGGTTTCTGACTACTTTGAGATGGACGTGGCCACCCTGCAATCCAAAACCCGTAAGCGACATATTGTTCAGGCCAGACAGTTGGCCATGTTCTTTGCCAAAAAATTCACAAAAGCTTCTTTGGCCAGCATTGGTTCACAGATTGGAAAACGCGATCACGCTACGGTTCTTCATGCCTGTAAAACGGTGGACAATCTCGCTGAAACCGATAAACAGTTTAGAAAATATATCGAGGACCTCAACAAGAAGTTCTCCTAACCCCTTTTTATTTAATGAAAACCAAAGTTTTGATGGTCTGCTTGGGAAACATTTGCAGGTCACCATTGGCAGAAGGTATTCTTCAGTCCAAGGTGAACACTGATGCCGTTTTTGTGGATTCAGCAGGTACTGCTGGGTACCATGTAGGCAATCCTCCTGACCCAAGATCGGTTGCAGTGGCCCAAAAACATGGGTTGGATATCAGCCTTCAAAAGTGTCGACGGTTTTCCCAAACAGATTTTAAGGAATTTGATTTGATCTATGTGATGGATAGAAGTAACTTTTCGGATATCGCAAGTTTGGCCCAGAATCACCAAGAAGCTGAAAAAGTGAAGCTCCTGTTGAGTGAGGTCAATGTTGGCATCCAAGAAGTTCCCGACCCTTACCATGGCAGAGAACAAGGCTTTGAAGATGTATACCAAATGATTGATTTGGCTTGCGAGGCAATTGCGAAAAAACTAAATTGATCGGATGGAAGAAACACAGGAACAACAGAAGCCCGGCTTAGTTGTTGGAAAATTGTACTTGATTCCAACGACACTAGGCGACAATGCTCCCTTGGAGGTTTTGCCGATTTCCCTAAAGGGAACCATTGAGAAGATTGACCATTATATTGTGGAAAATGAAAAGACGGCCCGGCGTTTCATCAAAAAGGTGAGTCCGAGCAAACCGCAGCCCAACCTTCACATCCAAAGCTTGAACAAATACACCAAGCCCGAGGTCATCCCATCTTTTTTAGACCCCTGTATTCACGGACATGATGTTGGCGTTTTATCAGAGGCGGGCTGTCCGGGCATAGCGGACCCAGGTGCCTCGGTAGTCCGTGTGGCACACGAAAAAAGAATCCAAGTAGTCCCCTTGGTAGGCCCCTCCTCTATTTTGATGGCGATGATGTCCAGTGGAATGAATGGCCAAAATTTTGCATTCAATGGCTACTTACCCATCGACAATAAGGAACGTAAGGCAATGGTGAAAAATCTGGAACATCTTTCCCGTGAAAAGGAACAGTCGCAAATATTTATGGAGACGCCCTATCGAAACAACAAATTGCTCGTGGAACTTATCAAGATATTGCACAAAAACACCCGTTTGTGCATTGCATGCGACATTACACTACCTACCGAGTTCATTCAGACAAAAAGTGCCCATGAGTGGAGCGAAATCAATATTGATTTGGACAAAAGGCCCACCATCTATATCATTCAGGCATAAAAAAACCCAGAACTGAATTCTGGGTTTTTAGCTAACTTTTACCTTGCCACTATAGTTTTGGATTCTTCCGTTGTTGAATTTTGGAAGTATCGTATCCTGCAAATTTTCTCATGTAGTAAGAAATGCTACTTCCGTACGCATCTGAAACATCTTCTTGCCCATAGGAGCGCAAATACTTCTTTACATTGCCGGCTCCGGCCAAATGTGCCGCCGCCAGAATACCAGATTCGGTGATTTCAATGTTCCCAAAACGTTTTCCGGTAAAGCGTTTGATGTCACGTCGCAAAATCCATTTGTTTCTGGCCACATTTATATCAAAAGCTTTTTCCTGAAGTATGGGATCGTTCAAAAAAGTATCTACATCATAAACCCCCATCAAATTTAGGGTACTCCCCCCAAACTGATATTTCCCTAAATAACCAAGTGTGTTCACTACATGGTATTTTCCTTGGGATTCTTTAAAAGCCAGGGCATCTTTAAACCCGTTATAGGCTTTTCCTAAAAAAGGGGCGGTAATTTGTGCTTCACCAGAGATTACAATCGAATCCTTGGGAGCGGGCGTTTCAAAGTCCGTGGTCACCTTTAGTGCATCCGGAACTTCCACATCCACTTTTTTCATTACGGTGTACGTACCAAAACTTGTCAAAACTACTATCATGGCAAGATGTAGTATAAAACCTATCCATCTTTTCATAATGTTCATATTTGTGATCTCGATACTATATACGTATCAAAAATCAATTTGGCCGGCAAAGATAGGGGGAGTAATGTTAACGGTTCCCTTAAAGCTCCTAAGATTTTCTTAAATAAGGCCTAAAATCCGTCAAAGTGCTGAAAATTAACGGTAAAGCACATTATCGCAACACTTTCTGAGCATTTAACCATTGGATGTACTGTGCCTTATTTCGGTTGTGTTGCGCCAAAGTTTTGGCAAATTTGTGATAACCGAAGTTGGAAACATCAGCTACAAAGTAGAGGTAATCGTGTTTTTCGGGGTTTAAAACAGCCTCAATGGATGAAATGTCGGGCATGGTAATCGGACCCGGTGGAACACCTGCATATTTATAGGTATTGTAAGGGGAGTCCATTTCCAAATCACGGTACAAAACTCGTTTTATAATGGTATCGTAATTTCCCGTTTGCTTTTTAATAGCGAATATGACGGTTGGGTCGGCTTGTAACAAAATACCTTTTCGTATTCTATTAAGGTATACGCCAGCAACTCGGGGTCGCTCGTCCACTTTAGCCGTTTCTTTTTGCACCACCGCAGCCAACGCAATCACTTGGGAAGGTGTCAAACCAAGGTTTTTGGCCTTTTGCAACCGTTCTTCAGTCCAATAGCGTTGATATTCCTTCAACATTCTATCCCTAAATTCTTCTGCGCTGGTGTTCCAGAAGAATTCATAGGTATTGGGCAGGTACATTCCCAGTTTGGTGTCCTCATCAAAGCTGGTTTCATTCAAAAAACCAGGGTCGTTGAATGCCTGCAGTAAAGAAAGACTGTCTGCTTCAATCTGCTCTGATATACGTCCTGCCAATAATGCCAATGATTCTTGATTGTTAAACGATACATTTACAGGCAGGTTGGCACTACGGAGGGTATTGATGATCTCATTGTTGTTCATCCCTTTTTTCAAGGCATATTTTCCCGCCCTTATGTTTCCAATGTATCCCTTGCGTTGGGCAACCGCTTCAAAAGTGGCCAAATCTTCCAACAAAGGTTCCAGGGATTCTTTTAATTCTGAAAAAGTGGCATCGGACGCGATGAAAACATAAGCCTCCTCATTATTAAACCGAGTGTTGGGGCTAAAAATCGCACTATAAATCTGGTAGGCGACAAAACCGCAGATAATAAGTCCCAAAATAGCGGTGGCCCAAAGTACTTTTTTAAGATTCATTGGTATGTATCTTTTGAAACATGATTTCATTTTTGAATCCTGAACTTGTCCGAATCCATTCTTTCTTTACTCCAATTTTTTCAAAACCCATTTTTTCAAAAAGGTGGATGCTGGGTTTGTTTTCTTCCAGAATATTAGCGTACAACTGATGCAGGTCAAGGGTTGAAAAAGCATAATCGCACATCAATTGGATGGCCTCTGCCCCTACTCCTTTATTTCGGTCAGCAGGATTGGAAATGACAATTCCTATTCCTGCTCGGCGATGTTTGGGGTCAAAATCGAATAGATCAATCAAACCAATGCAGACATCATCTTTATTGCAAACACATAAACGCAGTTGTTTTACCTCATAAACATCCCGATGGGCATTCTCCAAATATAGTTGCAGCACCTTTTTGGAATACGGTTTTAGGGTGCCACTGATCTCCCAAATGGATGTATCGTTCTCCAATTGGTATAGGAATTCCAAATCAGTGGGCTCCAAAGCCCTAAGATAAACCTGTTTCCCTTTTAGGTTCAACATTCAATCTCTCCTTTATAGACCAGAATGGCCGGTCCTTTTAAATATATATTGGTGTAATTTCCATTGTTTTGTTCAAAACTGATGGACAAATCCCCACCAGGCGTATTGATTTTCACAGTTTTGGCGATAGTTTTTCCCAATTTGTGCATGGCGACAGCCACAGCGGTAACTCCCGTGCCGCAAGAATAGGTCTCGTCTTCCACACCCCTTTCATAAGTACGTACTTGAAATGTATCTGCATTCTGTTGCTCTACAAAATTGATATTGCTCCCCGCTTTTCCGTATAACCCATAGCGAAGTTTTGCGCCTTCCTTATGGACATCAAACTTTTGAAGCCCTTCAACTAATTGAACGTGGTGGGGAGACCCCGTATCCAAAAAAGTATATGCTGGTTTTTCACGGATTTCCTCAACATCTACCATTTTAAGATTCACTAGATCACCTTCTATCGTGGCTTCATGCAATCCATCAACAGCGGTAAAAGTGGTCTTGCCCCCAATAATACCAAGATAATGGGCAAAGGCCACCAAACACCGCCCACCGTTACCACACATGGTGCTTTCACCTCCATCCGCGTTGTAGTAGACCATCTTAAAATCCGACATTTTGTCATTCTCCAACAGAATCAAACCGTCAGCTCCCACTCCAAAACGCCTATCACATAGCTGTGCCACCAGTTTGGTATTGTTTTTGGGAAATGTATCCTGGCGATTGTCGATGATGACAAAATCGTTTCCCGTTCCTTGATATTTGAAAAACTGCAATTTCATATTCGCTACAAAGGAACAAAGATAGCGTATTCTTTAAGGAAATTTTTGCAGTTAAAAGGGCGTTAAACCGACAAAGCCAAAAAATGAATTCTTTTAATTTTGTTCAAACTGAATGTTAAAAAAATATTGAATTATGAAGAGAATAGCCAGTTTGCTCCTAGTGTCTGTATTTGCAGGCGCAATTACATTGGGATCCTATAAATTATTTTTTGAAAAAGACAATTTTAAAGTAGTAACCTCAGAACAGGAGAATCCGTTCATCACCACAAGTAATCTGCCGACCTCGGCCAGTGGAGCGGGTATAAATGAGGTGGACTTTACCTTGGCCGCAGAAAAAACGGTAAACTCGGTGGTACACGTTAAAAATCTTACCATTAGCAAAGGGCCAAGTAGCCTTTCTGATTTCTTTTATGGATTTGAACGCCAGCAGACCCCTCAAGTGGGTTCAGGTTCTGGTGTGATCATTTCCCCTGATGGTTATATTGTGACCAACAATCACGTAATTGCCAACTCCAGCCAATTGCAGGTTACCTTAAATAATAATAAAACTTACGAGGCAGAAATCATTGGCGCTGATTCCGAATCTGACATTGCTTTGCTAAAAATTGATGCAGAAGGCGCACTACCTTATTTGGCTTTTGGGGATTCTGATAATGCCAAGATTGGAGAATGGGTGCTGGCCGTAGGGAATCCATTTAATTTGACCTCAACCGTTACCGCCGGTATTGTAAGTGCCAAAGCGCGTTCGTTGGGCAGAACCCAGTCCTTCATTCAGACGGATGCTGCTGTAAACCCTGGAAACAGCGGCGGAGCCTTGGTCAACACAAATGGTGATTTAATCGGTATTAACACGGCCATCACTTCGCAGACTGGGTCTTATGTGGGCTATGCGTTTGCCGTGCCCAGCAACACGGCCAAAAAAGTGGTCGAGGACATTATGGAGTATGGAAATGTTCAAAAAGGACTTTTGGGCATACGAGGTGGCGATCTTAACCCAGAAGTGGCCAACGAGCTAGGTATTGATGACTTAGAAGGTGTTTATGTATCAGATGTTACAGAGGAGTCAGGAGCTGAAGAGGCCGGTCTACAATCCGGGGATGTCATCAAACAAGTGGATAACATTACGGTGAATAAATTTTCTCAGTTGTCTGGCTACCTTTCTTCAAAAAGACCAGGAGATGTTGTAAAAGTCATTATTGACAGGGACGGCAAGAACATGACCAAAAATGTGACCCTTAAAAAGCAAATGACCGTTCTCCTACCTGCAACCGGATTTTTGGTGAAGAACCTTTCCAAAGAGGACAAAAAGAAATTCGGTGTTTCAAAAGGTGTAAAAATCATTGATGTCCCAGAACGCTACAGTCGTTATGATCTGCGCAATAAAGTCATTGTTAAGGTAAACGATACCGATATCGACAATATTGAGGATGCCGAAGAAGAGTTTGGCAAAGTTTCACAATACGGACGAACCAGCTTTACCATGATCAATGAAAATGGTGAAAAGGAACATATGATCTTCTAGTTAAAGTGACGAAATCACACTTAAAAGCACCCGAATTCGGGTGCTTTTTTTGTACTTAAATTCGTTTACGAAAACGTTTGAAAATAACTAATTTAGCCCCGCAACTACTAAACAAATTCAAACAAAAACTATGGGAGACATCAAATCCTATGAGAAAGAACTTGCTTTTCAGGCCGATAGGCGAAAGGCAACCACCGAATTCATTAAAATCATAAGTGACCTCTGGTACGACAAGGCCATTGAAGTGGTCCTCTTCAAAAACCAAATCATCGATAAAAATGTCAGCGACATTATCAATCTTCATGAGTATGCTGGTGAATTTGTACAAAAGCCCATTTCCATTTTCGACTCCGTTGAAATATTAAGGGCCATCAATGACATTAACTTGCCCCCTGCCAAATTGGATATTGGAAAGCTAACCTATGAATATCACTCCGATGACAATACGCATCTCAACGTTAAGGCCTTTGTAGTGGACAAGCTTAAAGATGCGCAGCAGACCAAGGAAATCAAGCCTAAAGATGTAGTGCTCTATGGATTTGGTCGAATAGGCCGATTGGTGGCACGTGAGCTCATGGCCAAAACTGGAAGAGGTAGTCAACTTAGACTTCGGGCCGTAGTGGTAAGAGGGGAATTAAACGAGGAAATTTTGGAAAAACGTGCTGCCTTATTAAAAACAGATTCGGTTCATGGCCAATTCATGGGAACTGTGGATGTGGACGCCAAAAACCAAGCCTTGATTATTAATGGTACCACTGTAAAGTTTATCAGCGCCAATAAACCCGAAGATATCGATTATACCAAGTATGGGATCTATAGCGCATTGATAATTGACAATACTGGAGCATTTAGGGACAAGGAGGCGCTTTCCAGACATTTGGAGTCCAAAGGAGCCAGTAAGGTTCTCTTAACGGCTCCCGGAAAAGAGGTGCCCAATATTGTTCACGGCGTCAATCATACTGACTTTGATCCGGACAAGACCAAAATTTACTCTGCAGCTTCCTGCACAACTAATGCCATAACCCCTATTTTAAAAGTGATTGAGGATTCCCTTGGCATAAAAAAAGGACATTTAGAGACCATCCATGCTTATACCAATGACCAAAATTTGGTAGATAATATGCACAGCAAGTATCGAAGGGGCCGCGCTGCTGCATTGAACATGGTGGTTACCGAAACTGGTGCGGGCTCCGCCGTTGCAAAAGCCCTTCCAAAATTAAAAGGAAAATTGACCTCCAATGCCATTCGAGTACCGGTACCCAATGGTTCTTTGGCCATTCTACATTTAGAAGTAAAGAACAAAACCTCCAAAGAGAGCATCAATACCATTTTAAAGAAATATGCACTGGAAGGGGATTTGGTGGAGCAAATCAAATACTCCCTGAGCAATGAATTGGTTTCCACCGATATTGTAGGCACCTCTGCCCCATCAATTTATGACAGCAAGGCCACCATTGTCTCTGCTGATGGAAAAAGTGTAGTACTTTATATATGGTATGATAACGAGTATGGCTATTCCCATCAAGTTATTCGTTTGGCGAAATATATTGCCAAGGTTAGGCGTTATACCTATTATTAAAGATTTGGGAAAAGCGCGAACACAAGTCCAGTAAATGGGTTTTTCTTTTGATTTTAGGTTTATTGGTGTAATTTCGCCTTACCCTTAATCTAAATTATTTACGAGAACATATTGACCATGAAGCATTTACGATTTTTAATTGCACTAGCCCTACTTGCACCCTACTTTTCATCCTTTGCCCAAGAAGAGGAAACTTCCGAAAATCAAGATATGACCATTAAGGGTCAGTTTGAAGAAATGGAACGGAAGTCCACCAATTACAGGTCAGGGAATGGTGTTCCTTATGAAGTGATTCGGTTGGCTAGTTTAAATGAGGTAAAAAGCAACATTTTTGATACCATAAACACGGCCAATAAAGCCATAAAAGATTTATCGGCCACCATAGTCGCCAATAAGGCCGAAATAGAGGACCTCAATGCCAAGCTGCAAGATACCACCAATAAGCTGAATACCGTTACCGAAGAAAAGGACAGTATTTCATTTTTTGGCGCCCTGATCAGTAAAGGCACCTACAATTTTATTCTATGGTCCATTATTTTTGCGCTGTTGTTGTTCCTGCTGTTCTTTATTTACCGATTCAAAAACAGCAATTTCTTAACGCAACAGGCCAAATCTGCCTTGGCCGACCTAGAACAAGAATACGAGCAACACCGACGAAGAGCTTTGGAGCGTGAGCAAAAAATAAGCCGCCAGTTGCAAGATGAACTTAACAAACAGAAAAAATAATAGCAAGGCTTCCAAACGGGAGCCTTTTAAAATGTGGCCCTATGAACATCAAAAAGGCAACCATTTCAGATTTGGAGCGCATTGTTCCGCTTTTTGATGCCTATCGGGTTTTCTACAAACAGAAATCAGACTTTGAATTGGCTCGCCGATTTTTAAAAGAACGGTTTGCGAATAATGAGAGTGTAATTTTTATCGCTCTGGAAGATGAAGAGCCTATAGGGTTCACCCAACTGTACGAGACCTTTTCGTCTGTATCCCTTCAACCCTCTTATATTTTAAATGACCTTTATGTGTCTCCAAACCATCGGAAAAAAGGCGTTGGCGAAGCTTTGTTGAATAAAGCCAAATACCATTGTGAAGAAATGGGCTATAAAGGACTGGCTTTGGAAACTGCTGCGGACAATCCTGCGCAAAAGCTGTACGAGCGTTTATCGTGGGAAAATGATCCCAACTACATTCACTACTTTTGGAAAAATTCAAAAGCCTAAGCATTTTTCAACAATACCCATGCGGATAGATATCATCACAGTATTGCCAGAGTTATTGAAGAGTCCCTTTGAGGCCTCCATTTTAAAAAGAGCCATTGAAAAGGATTTGGTTGAAATACATCTTCACAACCTTAGGGATTACACTTCTGGCAACTACAAACAAGTAGATGACTACCAGTTTGGTGGCGGAGCAGGAATGGTGATGATGATAGAGCCGATTGATAAATGTATTTCCCATCTTAAAGCTGAACGAGAATATGACGAGGTCATTTATATGACCCCTGATGGGGAATCGCTGAATCAAGGTATAGCCAATCAGATTTCCTTGAAAGAAAACCTCATAATTTTATGTGGTCATTATAAGGGTGTGGACCAACGGGTACGGGATATGCATGTAACCCGTGAGATTTCCATTGGGGATTACGTACTTTCAGGAGGCGAATTGGCAGCCGCAGTTTTATGCGATGCGGTAATCAGGTTACTCCCCGGGGTGTTGAATGATGAAACCTCTGCCCTCACCGATACGTTTCAGGACAATCTATTGGCACCTCCCGTGTATACCCGTCCATCAGAATACAAAGGGATGGAAGTTCCAAAAATTCTATTGAGCGGGGATTTCCCAAAAATTGAAAAATGGCGGGAGGAGCAAGCCTTGGAACGAACCCAAAAAAGAAGACCGGACCTTTTACAATAAAAGCTATGGAAAATTATGAAGCTTACTATATGATTGGAGGCGGTTTAAACGCCATTGGTAAACTGATTGTGGTTTTGGCCACCGGTATTTTGCTGTCCAAGCAACGGAACTCAGGTACCCTACTCATGTTTTTAGGCAGTGTGCTATCCATTATATTCTCCGTGGGCACTTTACTCCTAACCACCTTCTCTGCCCAAAATGGGGCCCAATCAATTGTAAAAGTCAATGCGCTCGGCAGTATTTTAAACCCCCTGCCCTATATCCTTTTTGCCATTGGATTGCTGTTGTTTGCCGCAAAACAGGTAAAAAAGCGGTAACATGATGATTAAGTGGTTCAAAAAATAAAAAACACCTTGCTATTTCTAAATATTGCATTACTTTTGCAATCTCAAAATCAACCTCTGACGAGATACGTGAAAGTTGGTCTTGCTAAACATTAAAAAACAAACCATGGAATCCCTAATAAAATTTGTTGAAGACGAATTTGTTCCAAAGAAAGAATTTCCAAAATTTTCATCAGGAGACACTATCACCGTGTACTATGAAATTAAGGAAGGTGAAAAAACCCGTACCCAGTTCTTTAAAGGAGTTGTAATCCAACGAAGAGGTAGCGGTGCCACTGAAACGTTCACCATTCGTAAAATGTCCGGTACCGTTGGGGTAGAAAGAATCTTCCCAATCAACATGCCCACATTGCAGCGAATTGAAGTAAACAAAAAAGGTAAAGTACGTAGATCACGAATCTTCTACTTTAGAGGTCTTACCGGTAAAAAGGCACGTATTAAAGAGATTAGGGGATAATTCAGCATCCCGAAGCATACAAAAAAGCACCTTTTTCAAGGTGCTTTTTTTATGAACAATTGTTAATAACATCGGTTCATATATTGTTGATTTTAAATCAGTTATAAAATTTGTTTTTCTAATTCTTTAAACTACTTTAGTAAAAGAAATATGAGAGTGATGCAAGTCAAAATCATATTTCGTTTTAAAGTGGACGTTCTTTAAAAACTGAAAATTTCCCTTTTAATTGGTAACACTACTGATCACAAAAGGAATTTCAAATTGGGGAGACGCTTCGGCGGGCCTCAAGGAGAATTCGTAAATTTTATGTGCGGATGGGAGAGCAATTTCCCGTTTTGATAAGATTTAGGAAATTATCAGGAAACTTTGTGGATTGAAATTGGGTTGTAAAACCGAATGGATAAAGCAAAGTAAACGTCTAAAGGGCAACAGATGCAATCTTAGGATTGCGGTTTTGTAGCAACACAAGACAAGTCTTTTAGTCCTTTTAGGAAAGCCATATCAATGTTCGCACATGGATATGGCTTTTGTTTTTTAAATATTCTTCAAGATTTGACGCTTACTTTTAAAAAATTCATTACCAGTTCACCATCCATAAATTGTATATTTGCACCGCTCAAACAAATACATTTAAATGGCCAAAATTTTTTATACGAAAACAGATGAGGCACCAGCCTTAGCTACATTATCCTTCCTACCCATTGTAAAAGCTTATACCGAAACTGCAAATATTACCATCGAGACCAAAGACATTTCCTTGGCGGGTAGAATTGCAGCCGTTTTTCCTGAATTTCTCAACAAAGACCAACAAGTCCCAGATGACCTGGCCATTTTAGGTGAGTTGGCAAAGACTCCAGAAGCAAACATTATTAAGTTACCGAACATTAGTGCTTCCATCCCCCAATTGAAAGAAGCCATTGAGGAATTACAAAATAAAGGATACAACCTTCCCGATTATCCAGATGAGCCCAAAAATGATGACGAAAAAGCCATTAAGGCCAAGTACGACAAAATCAAAGGAAGTGCTGTAAATCCTGTACTCCGAGAGGGTAATTCAGACCGAAGAGCTCCCAAGGCCATAAAAAATTACGCCATGAAAAACCCGCATACTATGGGTGAATGGTCCTCTGACTCCAAGACCCATGTGGCTACTATGTCCCATGGTGATTTTAGAGCAAATGAAAAATCCATGACTCTGACCAATGCGGATGAGGTTAGGATTGAATTGGTAAGTGCTGATGGCTCCTCAAAGGTGCTAAAGGACAAACTTTCGCTTCAGAAAGGTGAGGTTATTGATGCTACCGTGATGAGTAAAAAAGCATTGGTTGACTTTTTGGCCAAAGAAATTGCCGATGCAAGAAAAAACAACTTACTCTTGTCGCTCCATTTTAAGGCAACCATGATGAAGGTTTCCGACCCTATCATATTTGGACATGCCTTAAAAGTGTATTTTGAAGAACTCTTCAAGCAATATGGGGAAACTCTTGACAAAATTGGGGTGGATGCCAACGATGGTCTGGAAACCTTGTTTGACAAACTTGAAAAGCTTCCCGAAAATCAACATAAAGAAATTAAAGGTGCCATTCAGAAAACCATTGAAAATGGACCTGATTTGGCCATGGTAAATTCCGATAAAGGAATCACCAACCTACATGTACCCAGCGATATTATTATTGACGCCTCCATGCCTGCCATGATCCGTAATTCCGGAAAAATGTGGGATAAAAATGGAGAGCTTCAAGATACCAAGGCCATCATTCCTGATAGCAGCTACTCTGGCGTATACCAAGCCACCATTGATTTCTGCAAAGAGCATGGTGCTTTTGACCCTGCTACCATGGGAACGGTTCCTAACGTAGGGCTCATGGCCCAAAAAGCTGAAGAATACGGATCCCATGATAAAACTTTTGAAATTCCAACCAATGGAGTTGTCAAAGTGGTGAGTCAGTCAACGGGCGATACTTTGCTTGAACACAAAGTGGAACAAGGCGATATCTGGAGAATGTGCCAAGTTAAGGATGCCCCGGTTCAGGATTGGGTGAAATTGGCAGTCGGACGTGCAAAAGCCACCAATACTCCTGCCGTTTTCTGGTTGGACGATAGCCGTGCTCACGATGCTGAGTTGATAAAAAAAGTAAATCTGTACCTGAAAGATCACGATACCTCTGGATTGGACATTAGAATCCTCTCCCCTATTGAAGCCACTAAATTTACCTTGAAACGCCTCAAGGATGGGAAAGATACCATCTCTGTTTCTGGAAACGTGCTACGTGATTATCTAACTGACCTCTTCCCTATTTTAGAGGTGGGTACCAGTGCAAAAATGCTCTCCATTGTTCCGCTAATGAATGGTGGTGGTCTTTTTGAGACCGGTGCGGGAGGTTCTGCCCCCAAACACGTTGAACAGTTTTTGGAAGAAGGTCACTTGCGCTGGGATTCTTTAGGTGAATTCTTGGCATTGGGAGTTTCTTTGGAGTTCTACAGCGAAAAGAACAAAAACAAAAAGGCATTGGTCCTAGCCGATGCTTTGGATAAGGCCACCGAGAAATTCTTGGACAACGATAAGTCTCCTTCCAGAAAGGTGAACGAATTGGACACAAGGGGTAGTCATTTCTATTTGGCGCTCTATTGGGCGGAACAATTGGCCAATCAGAATGAGGATGGAGAATTAAAAGCCACTTTTGGAAAAGTGTATGAAGCGTTATCCGCCAATGAAGCCAAAATTGCACAAGAATTGATTGATGCCCAAGGGCAAGCAGTGGAAATTGGAGGCTATTATATACCAGAAACCAACAAGGCTTCCAAAGCAATGCGCCCCAGTGAAACCTTGAACAAAATACTTGAATCCATAGCGTAAAAGTAACTTTAGCCCACAGTACAAAATTTTATTTTGTACTGGGCTATTTAGGTTTTCCAACTCAATATTTAATGTGTATTTTTAGGAAAATCTAAAAAATGCCGAATAGACATTTTGTCCTCAGCCTTGGCCTACTCCTTTTCGGTGTTTTTGCCCAAGCCCAACAAAAGTTTACACTTAGTGGCACCATTTCAGAAGCCAATAGCAATGAAACCTTAATAGGTGTCACTATTGCATTTCCCGAACTCAAAACAGGTGTTACCACAAATGAATATGGTTTTTATTCCATTACGCTCCCTGAAGGGGAATATACCCTAGTGGTCAGCTATTTGGGTTTTCAGGATATTCGCGAGACCATCAACCTAAATTCCAATATCAAACGCGATTTTAACTTGTTGGAAGAAGCCGAAGAACTGGAAGAGGTTGTTGTTACCGATGATGTGGAACGGTTGGATATCCGCAAACCACAGATGAGCGTCAACACCATGGCCGTGCAGACCATCAAACAAATTCCTGTGGTGCTTGGAGAAGCAGATGTTATAAAATCCCTCCTGCTTTTACCAGGAGTCTCCAATGCCGGTGAAGCTTCATCTGGATTCAATGTACGGGGTGGCGCAGCGGACCAAAACCTCATTCTATTGGATGAGGCCACCGTTTTTAACACATCCCACTTATTTGGTTTTTTCTCGGTCTTCAACCCAGATGCCATTAAGGATGTAAAGCTATTTAAGGGCGGTATTCCAGCACGGTACGGTGGAAGGGTTTCCTCTGTACTCGAAATCTTTCAAAAAGAAGGAAACAGCAAGGATTTTAAGGTTAACGGGGGCATTGGAGCCGTAGCCAGTAGATTATTGCTGGAAGGACCCATTCAAAAAGACAGAACCGCTTTTTTGGTAGGGGGAAGAGCATCTTATGCACATTTATTCCTTCCACTTTTTGATGTCGACAACAAGGCATATTTCTATGACCTGAATGCCAAGATCAACCATAAGATCAATGATAGGAACAACATTTTTCTTTCAGGATATTTTGGACGTGACCTGTTCAGCATTAGTGATAGGTTTGTAAATACTTATGGGAACGCTGTTGGAAATTTTCGCTGGAACCATTTGTTTTCTGATAGATTGTTCTCGAACCTGTCCATTATCTATTCCGATTATTATTATGGCTTAGAGCTTGATTTTGTGGGATTTGAATGGGATTCAGGTATTCAAAACTTCAACCTAAAGTACGATCTTAAACATTACATCAACGATAAGCTTCAACTTAATTATGGTTTAAACAACACCTACTACGTGTTCAATCCGGGACGGATTAAACCGAATAGCCCCGATTCTGGCATTGTGGAAGAACAAATCACCAAGAAATACGCCAATGAAAATGCCATTTATATCGATATCGAACACCAAATCACCGAAAACCTTAGCATGCAATATGGGTTACGGGCCAGTCAGTTTAACCGATTGGGACAGGATGAGTTCTACGTATATGAAAATAATAATCCAGTTGAGTTTGACCCTTTCACGCTCGTTTACCAAGAAGCCACGCCGATAGACACCATCAATCCAGGAAGAGGTGGTACCCTAAAGAAGTTTTTCAACCTAGAACCAAGGATTTCCGCTTCGTATAATTTTAAGGGTAAAAGTTCCATCAAGGCCAGTTATACACGCTTGGCTCAGTATCTTCATTTGCTATCCAATACCAGTTCGCCTACGCCCTTGGATGTTTGGACCCCTAGCGGCCCTTTTGTGGATCCGCAATTGTTAGATCAATTTGCCGTGGGCTATTTTAGAAATATCAAAGATGGTGACTACAGTTTTGAAACCGAAGCTTTTTATAAGGATATCCAGAACAGAATAGACTACATTGATGGCGCAAATCTTATTGCCAACAAAGCCATTGAACGGGTCATATTAAACGGTGAAGCTCGCGCTTACGGGCTTGAGTTTTTGATTCGGAAGAATGAAGGACGGTTGACCGGATGGCTAGCCTATACATGGTCAAAATCGGAACAAAGAACCCCTCCAAGAGATCTTAGGGCCCTCGGAATTGACACTGGTCGCTCTGATTTGGAGACAGGAATCAATCAAGGTCAATGGTACAGCACACCTTATGATAAAAGGCACGACCTTTCCGTTTACGCAAGCTATAACCTCAATAAGAAATGGAACTTTAATGCCAATTTCATTTATCAAACCGGACAACCTACCAACTATCCGGTTGGGCAATTTGAGTTCGAAGGACTGACAGCACCCTACTACGGGCTTCGCAACAAAGAGCGACTTCCTGACTACCATCGACTGGACGTATCGGCCATATTGACCCCAAAAAGAAATGAGCGTAAAAAAGTAAAGTCCGAATGGGTGTTCAGTATTTACAATCTTTATAGCAGAAGAAATGCAGCTTCCATTAACTTTAGGGAGAACGAGGACACGGGGCGAAACGAAGCGATTCGAACTTCGATATTTGGCATAATTCCAGCAGTAACCTATAATTTTAGATTCTAGCGCATGAAAAAAGTAGTCGTCATTATAGGGGCTTTTTTAATATTCACTTCATGTGAAGATGTCGTGGATGTTGACCTACCAGAAACTGAGCCACGGCTTATTGTTGATGGACTTTTACGGGTAAACAAAAGCCAAGAGTTCATTGATGTTAGGATAGCCATGCGGGAAACCAGCAATTTTTTTGAAGATAACCCGCCCACGCAAGTGGAAAGTGCCGTAATTGCCTATGGTATTCCCAATGAGTTTGGGGAATTTGATAGTTTAGCATTCTCCTCTCTCGCCGAGGAAGAACCTGGTACCGGAATTTATGTCCCAGACCCCAACTTCTCATCGGACCAGCGCATAAGGACACAAAGTGCTGAACCCGGAACCGTTTTTATATTGCAGATTTCCCATAGGGACAAATCCTATTTCGCCCGAACCGAATATGCATCCACGGTACCCATTGACAATTTGGAACAAGGGGATGATACCCTTTTTAACGAAGATGAGACCGAAGTAATTGTGACTATAACCGATAATCCGGACCACACCAATTTCTATGTTTTTGATTTTGGTTTTGGTAATTTTCAAGCCTTGGATGATAGGTTTTTTATGGGACAACAATTTGCGTTCTCCTACTTCTACGACAATGAACTTGAACCGGGTCAACAGATAAGGGTAAGCATTTTGGGAGCTGATCAAGATTTTCATAATTACATTGATCTATTGGTAGAACAGACTATGAATAATGGTGGTGTTTTTGAAACGCCAGTGGCCACTGTTCGGGGAAACGTATTTGACGTCACTGAACTGGACAACATCGATATTTTTGACAATGTAGAGCGACCCAATGACTATGCTTTGGGCTATTTTGCAGTGGTTCAAGAATTTTCAAGTAACCTGATTATTCAATAAGTAACTTTTGCGAAACCATCGTTTCAAATATCTGGTAATCTGTGGCACCCTCTTCTTTTGTGGATGCGAAGATGTTGTTGAAGTGGATGTTCCGCAAGAAAACCCTAGGCTTATTGTAAATGCCCTGGTGCGTGTCAATCCCAATTCAGATTTTGTAAACCTACGGGTAAAGGTTAGTCTCTCCAATTCGTTCTTCGGTGAAATACCCGTGACCAACTTGGAACAAATTACATTGGCCGGTGCTATTCTAGTTGACACTGACAACCCCGGTTCTGGGGTTTATGAAGCTGTACGATCACGTAACTTCATGGAAGGTCTTGAAGGTGAAGAAATTTTATTGCAAATCGATTGGGAGGACAAACTTTACTATGCCAGCACAACCTATATACCCGCCGTGCCCATTGACGGTATTGAGATTGGTGACCAAACATTGTTCAATGAGGATGAGACTGAGGTTATCATAACATTTACAGACAATCCAGATAGGACCAACTATTACGTGTTCGATATGGGATTTGGGAATTTCGTTACCACGGATGATCAATTTATTCAAGGCCAACAATTTAAGCTTTCCTACTTCTATGAACAAAAATTTGAGCCAGGCCAGGAGCTTACCATTAGTTTATTGGGTGCAGACCAGTCATTTTACAATTATATGAACCTACTCATTGAACAAACTGAAGATAATTTTGGGGTGTTTGAAACTCCTGTGGCAACAGTTCGGGGAAACATATTTGATGTAACAGAATTGGATAATATCGACTTCTTTGACAATGTCAACATTCCCAATGAATTTGCGCTGGGCTATTTTGCCGTGGTACAAGAATATTCCCAGAGCATCACCATTGAATAAGCTTTCGTCCTTACATCACAAAATACAATACCAAAATCATTAGAATGCCTGTAATACCCTGTACCAAGGTTCCCAAGGTATGGCCCCGCAGCGCAGTTTTTACATTGATATTGGAAAATTGGGATACCACCCAAAAATAACTGTCGTTGATATGGGAAACCGTCATGGCTCCTGCCCCAACAGCCAAAACGGCCAGTGCCTTGTGGGTTATGGACAATAATCCAAATGTTTCCAATAAGGGAGCTATTATGGCCGAGGTAGTAATGATAGCGACTGTGGAAGAACCTTGGGCGGTTTTCAAGACGGCTGCAATCACAAAAGCTATCAAAAGGCCGCCTACCCCAGAACCCGATTCCAAATTGATGAGGGAGGCCACATCAATAGTCCGTAAAATGGCACCAAAAGCACCACCTGCCCCCGTAATCAAAACAATGGCACCCGCCTGTTTGAAGGCCTCCGTCACCCACCCTTGCTTTTCTTTAGAGGGAAAGCTTCTACCAAGGGAAAAAGCGAACAACACCCCAACCAACAACGCAATAATGGGACTTCCCAAAAAATCAAATACCATAAACAACCAACCCCCTCCTAAGGGATAGGTTGGGTAATTAACGAGGGATTTCATGGCTATCAAAATAATGGGAACCAGTAAGGGTAGAAAAGCTTGGAACGGTTTAACCGTAGATTGGACCTCATCCTTTTCTTCCTTGGCTTCGGAGGTTTCATCCTCTTTGAGGGATTTTCCAATAAATCGTGCCCAAAAATACCCCGAGATAGATACCGGTATGGCCACCAAAAGCCCCAAGGTCATTACCACACCTAAATCAGCTTCCATAATGGCTGCAGCAGCCAAAGGTCCGGGTGTGGGTGGCACAAACACATGGGTTGAGTACAACCCCGTGGCCAATGCAATGGCAAAAACTGTGGCCGGAATACCCGTTTTTTTACTGATAGCCTTGTTCAAGGAGGAAAGGATAATAAACCCAGAGTCGCAATACACCGGAATAGAAATTACAAATCCGGCAAAATTTATGGCCAAAGGGGAACGCCTTAAACCGATAAGCTTTAAAATGCTATTGGCCAAGACTTGGGTACTTCCTGTTTTCTCCAAATAGATACCAATAACGGTTCCAAAGGCAATGACCAAACCTATTCCAGATAGCGTTTTTCCAAACCCTTCTGAAATAGTGTTCATAATATCCTTGGGAGTAAGTCCCAATAGAAATCCAGAAGCAACGGCCGCAACGGTCAAGGAAAAAACAGGGTGCATTTTAAACTTTACCGTTGCCACGATAATAAAAAGCACCACTACGCCCAAAACGAGTAGTTCCATGGTCAATTTTTATACGATACCCGCTAAATATAAGCTAATATTCCTACTTTGGTCCCATGAAGCGAACAGACAAGGAACTTTTGGTAAAAGGTTTAAAATCGTTTGGTTACACTGTGGCCGCCATGTTTTTAGGTCCATTTTTAATCTACCAGGCCTTTAGAAATGAAGATAACCCTCTTTTCATTCCTGTGTTGATTTTGGGAATTCTGTTTGGAGGTTTAGCCATTTATTTAGGATTCCGGTCCGTAAACATTGTCATGGATTCGGTGTTTGGCAAAAAGAAATCCAAGAACTAGTTTTTCGACTCCGAAGAAGCATTTTTCCACTTATTGCTCAACTGGGCATAATCGTAATCCAGTACAGATTTCTGCCGTTCCAACCGATTGGCTGCAAAGGCACGTTGTAGAATATCCTCAATCAAGTAGTCTTCATGTATGCTTTCTGGATGAAATTCTTCCTTAAGGCTTATTTTGAACAAACTGGCTGTGGTATTGTACCAAAAAGCACGCCACCCACTCCGAAGTTCTTTTACCAAATCAAATGCGGTAGTTCCTGTTTGACGGTATATCAACTTCACTAAAATCTGACCTTCGGTGCGTGTGAGTTTTTTGAGCTCTTCAGAAAATTCCTCTTCAATGAATTTTTGAACCTTCTTGGTATATTTTCTTTGGTGCCGTCGTTTTTTAATATGCTTCAGACTATCGTTGAGTTCAACCAATCGTTCAGCAGCCAATTTAGCGTAGGGGTATACTTTCAACGTCTTTCTTTTAAGGATAAGGTACCGAATTCTTTCATCCCGGTTGGCAAATTCCAATCTACCAAAAAGATAGACTTCTTCCAATTCAATGGAACTATGTAGAATGGAATCCCCCTCAAATCGCACATAATAATCCGCAATGGAATCGTTTGGATTTACAACAGAATCATTTTCAATCTCCTGCGAAAATCCAATGGCCTGAAATACCAAAAAACCAACAAGAAAAATTGTGCTTCGCATCTGTTCCATTTCTCAAAAGTCTTGCCAAAAGTAAGGATAAAGCTAAGATTTGGTTATTAAATAAAAGTGAATATTAGTATGTTTGTGGACTAAATCAATCACATGGCAGCAGGAAAAATTATCAATGACAAATCGCTTACGTTTCTTGAAAAATACTTAAACAATGCCTCTCCTACAGGTTATGAATGGGAAGGGCAAAAAATTTGGATGGAGTACCTAAAACCGTACGTAGATGATTTCATTACGGATACCTACGGGACCGCGGTTGCTGTTATCAATCCTGATGCAAAATACAGAGTGGTCATTGAAGGCCATTCCGATGAGATTTCTTGGTATGTCAACTATATTACTGACAATGGACTTCTCTATGTCATAAGAAATGGAGGTAGCGATCATCAAATTGCACCATCCAAATGGGTGAATATCCATACCAAAAATGGCATTGTGAAGGGAGTTTTCGGGTGGCCAGCCATCCATACCCGGGACAAGGCCAAAGAGGAAACCCCAAAAATTGAGAATATTTTTATTGATATAGGTGCCAAAGACAAAGAAGAAGTGGAAAAAATGGGAGTTCATGTGGGGTGTGTTATCACCTACCCCGATGAATTCCACATCTTGAACAAGGACAAATTTGTTTGCCGTGCGTTGGACAACCGTGTTGGTGGCTTTATGATTGCCGAAGTAGCCCGTCTGCTACACGAGAACAAACAAAAGCTGCCTTTTGGACTGTACATTACCAATTCTGTGCAGGAAGAAATTGGATTGCGTGGTGCCGAAATGATCACACAGACCATTAAGCCCAATGTAGCCATCGTGACAGATGTATGCCATGATACCACTACCCCTATGATTGATAAAAAGAAAGAAGGGGAAACCATGATTGGCTCTGGCCCAGTGGTTTCATACGCTCCTGCGGTACAGAACAAGCTTCGGGAACGTATTTTGGAAACTGCGGAAGCTAAAAAGATACCCTTCCAGCGATTGGCGGCTTCCCGATATACCGGAACGGATACCGATGCATTTGCCTATAGCAATGGTGGTGTAGCCTCTGCATTGATTTCATTGCCGTTGCGCTATATGCATACTACAGTAGAAATGGTTCATAAGGACGATGTGGAAAATGTGATACGTTTGATTTATGAAACGCTATTGACCATCAAAGATGGTGAGACCTTTAGTTATTTTGATTAACGCTGAAGTCAGTTCGAGTTTGGTATAGGGCTTAATGCGCATTTCGGCTGCGCTCGATGTGATTAAATTCAAATTATATTGTCATTTCGAACAAACGTGAGAAATCTCACCCTTAGATTTCTCAATCGATACGCCGTATCTCATTTCGAAATGACAAGGCTTAATACCTATGTGATTCTGAATGAAGTTCAGGGTGCGAATATGTCAGTTCGAGTGGGATTCCGAAGGAGTTTTATATCGAGAACTGGCAATTTTGAAAACGCAACCTATTCTCGATACAATTTTTCTTTATTTCATTTCGAAAAACCACTCGAATTGACGATTTTGTATCCATTATGGAAGAGCATGTCGACATTTTGGATGAGCACGGAAAACCAACGGGAGAATCCTGTTTAAAATCCGAAGCGCACCAAAAAGGACTTTTTCACCCTACCGTTCATGTTTGGCTCTACACCAAAGATGGTGGAATTCTCATTCAGCAGCGTGGAAAGCACAAGGAGACCCATCCATCCCTTTGGGATGTGTCAGTGGCTGGACATGTAGCATCTGGAGAGAATGTAAAAACGGCAGCGGTACGCGAAGTTAAAGAAGAGGTTGGTCTTACCATTTCGCGAGAGGAACTAGAACCCATCAGTGTTTTTAAGGCGGTTCACAGGATTTCAAAAGATTTTACCGATGCTGAATTCCATCATGTTTTTCTGTGTGAATTAAAAGAGCCCTTGAACCATCTAACTAAACAAGACAGTGAAGTGGATGCCTTGGATTTGGTTCCCTTACTCCGATTTGCTGATGAAACCTGGGGCATGGCCAACACGGGGAAATATGTCCCCCACGGCACACCTTACTACAAAACCATCATAAAGGAAATTAAAGAGCGGCTTTAACCGATTCAACAAACTGCTCCGCTTCATTCAATTTGTAGGCCTTTTGCTCACCAGTTTTCATGTTTTTTGCTACAAAATTACCTTCGGCAAGTTCTTGCTCTCCTAAAAGAATCACATAGGGAATCCTTCGCTTATCCGCATATTTAAACTGCTTTTGCACCTTAGTATCCGTAGGATATAAATCCGCCCGTAGTCCTAATTTCCTCAAGGATGATACCAATTGCAGCCCGGCAAGGCCTTCACTTTTTCCAAAATTGAGGCAGAGTACATCCAAGGAAGTATCCAAAGTATCGGGAAATAGGTTCAATTCTTCCAAAACCAAATAAATACGGTCCAGCCCAAAGGAAATTCCAACACCGCTTACATCTTTTAACCCGAAAATCCCAGTAAGGTCATCGTAACGTCCACCGCCACCAATGGACCCCATACTGACGCCCTCTGGTGCCGCAACCTCAAAAATGGCCCCAGTGTAGTAGTTGAGGCCACGGGCCAAAGTGACATCCAGTTGAAGATTTGCTGATTGCAACCCAATAGCTTCAATGGTAGTGATGATTTCTTCCAGGTCGCCAACACCTTGGAGGCCTATTTCAGATTCGGACAGTAATGTTTTTAATTCATCTATTTGTTCAGATGCCGAGCCCGACATGGAAAACAGGGGTTGTGCTTTGATAATGGCGCTTTCGGATATCCCCTTTTCCAACATTTCGGCCTTAACCTTTTCCTCCCCTATTTTATCAAGTTTGTCCAAGGCCACGGTAAAATCTATCAAAAGATGTTTGGCTCCAATGACCTCGGCAATCCCGGAAAGAATTTTTCGGTTGTTGATTTTGATGGTAGTTCCCTTCAACCCCAAATCTGTAAAAACAGCATCGTAAAGCTGCACAAATTCCACCTCCTGTAAGAGAGAGTTTGCTCCCACCACATCGGCATCGCATTGGTAAAACTCACGAAAACGCCCTTTTTGCGGTCTATCTGCTCGCCAAACCGGTTGAATCTGATAACGTTTGAAGGGAAAGTCAATCTCATTCTGGTGCATCACCACGTAACGCGCGAAAGGTACGGTGAGATCATAGCGAAGCGCCTTCTCTGAAATTATCGGTGCCAGTGAAGCTGAATTTTTGGAGCTATAGGTCACATCATCAACCTTGGAGATGAAATCCCCAGAATTCAAAATCTTAAAAATCAAACGGTCCCCTTCATCCCCATATTTACCCATCAAGGTTTCTGAATTTTCAAAAGATGGTGTCTCAATAGGCTGGAATCCATACGCTTCAAAATGCTTTTTTATGGTCTGGATGATATAGTTGCGCTTGGCCACCTCAACAGGTGAAAAATCTCGGGTTCCCTTGGGTATGGATGGTTTTTGTGCCATGAAATCTAAAATTCTCGTGCAAATATACGGTTTTGGGTGATGGATGAAAGGGTAAAAGGTTGAAGGGTTAATGGTTTCAGGTTTGGAGTTTGGGGTTTGGAGTTTGGAATTTCATGTGTATTATTCTTGAACTTGATACTTGAACTTGGTTCTTGGGATTTGATGCTTGGTTCTTTGTTATTCAGTTATTGCATTACTGTCTCTTGTTGTTTATCCATCATCTCCAGTTTTGTTTCTAGGTTCTTGAACTTGAGCATAGTGCTTTTACTTTGAACCTGGTCTTAGTTCTTGGTTCCAGATTCCTCGGTTAAGGGTTAAATATGATGGAATATTAAGAATTTTTGAGTTTTATCATCTTATCACAATTAATAAGAAAAACCTTTCATGTTTTAATCCGTTTCCAGATATCAGTCATTTATCAATCCATAATGCGCATTCATCAATCAGTCCCAAAATATGGCAAATGCCCCTGCTATATTCGTGTCATCATTGAAAGAAATATTAAACAAAAAATTAAAATTTATGAAACTACAAAGAATCTTTATGTTGGGCTGCATGGTAGCCGCCATGGCCTTTATTACATCTTGCTCTGGAGAAGATGGAGCGGACGGAGCCATAGGACCTGCTGGACCCACTGGACAGGCTGGACCTACGGGACCCACTGGAC
The DNA here is from genome assembly GCF_040705235.1 of Allomuricauda sp. ANG21. Lineage (NCBI taxonomy): Bacteria > Pseudomonadati > Bacteroidota > Flavobacteriia > Flavobacteriales > Flavobacteriaceae > Allomuricauda > Allomuricauda sp. ANG21. The sequence continues at coordinate 886,383 of NZ_JBFCVT010000011.1, forward strand.
CCACTGGACCCACTGGACCTACGGGAGCTGCCGGAGCTAATGGTGCTGACGGCATTAATTGCTGGGACTTAAACGGTGATGGTGTAAACGATCCCGAAGAAGACATTAATGGCGATCAGGTTTTTGATGCGTTGGATTGCCAAGGTGAAGATGGACAAGGAACTACAGCGGAGCGTATTATTGTAGACACTTCTGGTAACGCTGGAGGTGAAAATCCGGTAACCCTTAACGTTCCTGAAATGACCCAAGAAGTGCTAGACACTCATGTAGTTTTAGCATACCTAAGTGATGGTAGTAGCTACTATTCTATACCTGGTAAAGTAAACCTTTTAACCGAATATGAATTCTCAACATTCATAACTGTAGGTGAATTGAGAATAAGAGAGTATAGTGGTCAAGGGTGGAATACTATTTTTACTGAGGTGCATGTCATCCTTATCCCAACCAGTACAGAAGAAACCCCAATCGTATTTAAATCCCAAGCGGATGTAAAGTCTTCTTTAAAGGCAAAAGGCGTAGATATCAGTGATTATAAAGAAGTAGCGCGTTATTTTGGACTAGACCAATAAAATTTTAGCATACACGCTAATCTTTATATCTATAATCATTACAAATGAGAAATGGCTTCCGGAAGGGGGCCTTTTCTTTTTGGGGTAAAGGGTTAAGGGTAAAATGTAAACGGTTAAAGATGTTTGATCTATTTTCTTGATTCTTGGGTCTTGGGTCTCTGTTCTCGGAATTTGGGTGTTGGGTGAAGGGTGAAAGCATAATGAGGAAGGTTGATAAGAAGATGATGGTTTGGGGTTTGGGGTTTGAGGTTTGGGGTTTGGCACTTGTAATTTTTAAACTTCAGCTTGAGCTTGAGCTTGGTCTTGTTTCTTGACTCTTGACTCTTAAGTCTTACGTCTAAAATCTAATATCTGCATTTGAACTACTCCATAATCTGCTCAAACCACTGGTACAACTCACCTTTAGTAATTACACCTCCTTGCTTTATGATTTCAAACTTGTCTGCATTTTTGTCATCGCCATAGGCTTTTGAGGCAGTGAGGTATTCCACAAAATCGGATTGAAAGTTGCGTTTGAACCAGTCAAAGCCCACTTTGGTGCGTAGGTCAATCTCTGGATTCATCACTTTTACAGAAAGAAGTTTCATTTCTTTCTCCGTCAAGTGAAATAAGTGCATGTGTCGTTCCGATACATTTTCCAAATACTCTACTTTGGAGAGCACACCTTCCCAAATTAAATCACTGAACACATCGATTTCCTCTTCGGCCACTTCAGGTTTTTCCTTTTTAATGGTTTTCCATTCCTCTGCAGTAATGGATTGGGTCGCCAAAAAGTTGATAAATTCAGGATGTAGTTCCTCCAATTGCTCTTTTGAAAGTCTTTTGTATTTCATGGTGCAAAAATAAAAAAGGCCGCGCAATAGCGCGGCCTTTCCATAGTATTTCTGTTGTGCTAGTTAAAAATGTAACGCACTCCAAATTGCGCCTGCCATCTAGATAACAAGCTGGTGTCTGAACTAAAGGTTTCAGTCAAATTGGTATCAAATGTGTAGGTTGGGTTGCTGTTTTCATCCACAGTAACCCCCAAGACCTGTTGGTTAGTTGGGATTTCAATGACACCCCAATCCGAACTGATTAAATTGCCCACATTTAGTACATCCAAACTCAACTGCAAGGTGTTCTTGGGGGCCAATTTAATATCCTGAAGGATTTTAAGGTCCCAACGGCCACGCCATGGTGCCAAAGCCCCATAACGCTCTGCATATTGCCCCCTATTTTCACTCAAATAATCATCTTGTTGAATGAAAGCTTCAAATGCCTCTGCTTGTCCAGCACCACTGAACGTCATTTGGTTTACCTCTGCCGCAGTGGGAATGTACAATAGATCATTGATACTAGAACCATCGCCATTTATGTCGCCTCCGTATAAATAATTGTACCGTCCTCCTTGAGCATACTCAAAGAAAGTAGAAACCGTTGTTCCCGTTTTAAAGGCTTTGGAGATAACCCCCACAAATCTGTGGGTATCCCCATATCTGGAAAATGACAACACATCATCATTGGCATTTGCAGAAATAGCATTGGCAACGAAAGCGTCACCTGTAATTTCTGCTTCAATGGAATTTACATCCTTGGAATTTAAATAGCTATAGGCCAAGCTTGCATACAGGCCATTATCCCATGTTTTCTGTCCCTTGAAAACGGCATTCCAAATTCTTCCTTGGTCTGAATTGGAAAAAACATAGGCATTGTTAATTAAATCGTCTGCTCCATATACCGGCCTATTGTCTACGCCTTGCAAGGTTTCCGAAGGAGATAGCAGACCCCAGTTTTGTACGTGGGCACCATTGATATCCTTTGTGTAGGACAGGTCTGCTGTCAAAATCACACCATTCTCCATTCGGTAATCGGTACCAAGGCTGCTTCGCCAAACTTGTGGCCATTTGAAATCTGGATCAACCACTTGGTAAAAGAAAACATTGGGGTTGGCTATCTGGTTTCCTAGCCACACAAAAGGGAACCTTCCTGTAAAAATACCGGTTCCACCTCTTAGTTGAAAGGAATTGTTTCCATGTACATCCCAGTTAAATCCAACTCTTGGCGAAATCAACCATTGGTCCGTTGGCATTTTGGTGGAATCAAAAAATACCGTCTCACCATTATTGGGATTGACATAGGGAATATCTGGAACATATGCTGGTGCAACATCTATAACATCTTGCGCGTTTTCCGAAGAATCAAAATACAACGGCTTGTCAAATCGTATACCGTAGGTAAGTTTAAAGTTTTCAGTAGCATTCCATTCATCCTGCAAGTAAAAAGCCAATTGGCCCACATTGGTCTCGGCCAAGGCCCATCCACCTGGGTTGCCTTCTCCTGCAGCATTGAGGGCATTGTCCGCTGCAATGGCAGCATTAAAAGCATCTTGATAAAATGCCACCAAGCTCGCTTCGTTGCTCGGGTCTCTAAAGTCTGCTATTGATCCCGTTGGGAAAAATACGCCCTGGGCTCCATAAGCTCCCAAGTTGAAGGAGTTGTCAAATTCAAATTTTTCAAAAGAGAATCCTACGGTGAAGGTATGGTCTCCCTTAAAAAAGTTGAGATTATTGGTCAATTGAAATACTTTTTGATCTAATCTATTATTGATGGAAAAGGGTTCATGCCCCGCAATGATATAGTTGGAGCTCCCATTTTCATCCAACAAAGTGATAGTGGGCGCAGGGGTTGATTTCGGATTTCTGAAATCATCAAAATGGGTGTACCCCACCTGTAATTTATTGATGGCCTCATCGGAAAGTGTTGAATTCAATTCCAATTGAACAGATTGAATCTTATTATTGATTTCGTATCCGGCATTTTCGAATTGAAGGGTGGTCAGGTTCGGCCCCCTAAAACCCAATGCCGTTGGGTGTGCTGGCTTTTCCTTGGAAGCGTCCAAGAAATTATAGATTACAGCCAATCGATTGTTTTCGTTGATGTTCCAATCCAGTTTGAAGATTCCCTTTGTGGATTCTTGGTCAAAATTGAACCCTTCAAACCTTCCGGGATTGTAAAATTGCCCATCACCAATGGATACTTGACCCAAGATATTGGATACCAATTCAAAATCAGATGCTAAAACTCTGGACTCATTAATGCTTCCTGTTCCGCGATTGGGCACAAAACCAGCACTTCCCAAATCAGTACGATCATCTTTTTCAAAATTAGCAAAGAAGAACAGTTTGTTCTTTACTATGGGCCCTCCAATACTGATTCCGTATTGCGTTTGGCTCAAATCGGCCTTGAACACATCATCGCCCTTTATTTTACCTCCGGTAAGATCTTCATTCCGATAAAAACCATAAACCGTTCCGTAAAATTCATTGGTTCCACTTTTGGTTACGGCGTTCACCGAAGCTCCTGTAAAACCGGATTGAGTAACATCATAAGGTGCAGTAGTGACCTGAATCTGGTCAATGGCATCAATGGAAATGGGGTTGGCATCGGTCTGTCCACCGGGTTGGGCGGCATCCAATCCAAACGGGTTGTTGAAAATGGCCCCATCCAGAGAAAAATTATTGAATTGATCATTTCGTCCTCCAAAAGACCCATTGCTAGCGGTAGGCTCCAAACGGGTAAAATCATTGGTGGACCTGGTGATTGTAGGTAATCGGGTGAGTTCCCTCCGACCCACACTGGTCTCTGCCCCTGTACGGTCACTGCCAAAGGTTCCGGACTGATCGGAAACGACCACCACTTCATCCAATTGTTGGCTGTCCGAAACAAGCACCACATCTAGATTGAATGTTTTACCCAAGGTCAGGAAAATATCGGTTTGAGTGTTGGTCTTGTAACCCACATATGATATGGTTACTTCATAAGGTCCACCCACCCTAAGGTTTAATAGATTGTAACGGCCTTCTTCGTTCGTTATAGACCCATAACGTGTTCCGGTTGGGGTGTGCACGGCCACCACATTGGCCCCAAGTAGTGGTTCTTGTTGGTCATCAAGTACGGTTCCCCGAATATTTGAGGTAGTGACTTGTGAGATTGCTGAGGTGAATACCATAAGAAACAGTACTCCCAAGGGTAAAAATTTCTTCATACGTGTTGAGTTTAAGTTATTTGAGTGTCGGCAAGATAGACAAAAAAAAGAGCTATGCACGCATAGCTCTTAACAAGTTATTAACGAAGAAATAATGTTTATTTTGCTTAGGCATTCACTTGAACCGGAAACTCCATAACCACTTCAAAAAGGTGTTTGATGGCGGCCTAATACTGAATTACTCTTTTGACGGCGCCTCCTTTAAGTTGATGAATTCATCCTGTGTAAAAGCCCTGTTTTTTGCCTTAAAAACCATGTACGCGGTTAAATCGATACATTTTTCATTAAGGTATAGTTAACAACCATAGTTTGGGAAGCGCCTTAATTTATTGTAGTTTCGGAAAATAACATTTACACAAAACACGTATAGAATGAGATTTTTGAAGCTAGTTAAAACAATATTCGTTTGCCTTGTAACCATGGGAGTAAGCACCTTTTCATTGGTCAATGCCCAAGATCAGGTTGAAGTTACCGATGCCGAATTGAATAAGATTGCCTCTGCTTTCCAAGATATCCAAAAAGTAAACATGGAGGCACAAGAAAAAGTAATGGAAACGGTTAAGGATAACGGCTTTGAGGTGGATAGATTCAATGAAATGTACCAAGCTTCCGCGTCTCCAGAAAAATCAGTGGATGCCACTGACGATGAAAAACAAAGATTTGGCAAATTGATGAGCGAACTGCAACAAATGCAAGTTGGCTTCACTGAGCAAATCGAAGAAATCATCAGCAATGAAGGCATGAGTATTGAACGTTACCAAGCTATAGCCATGGCATTGCAGACTGATAGCGAACTGCAGGGCCGCTTAAAAAGTAAACTGCAAGACCAATAAACTCAGCATACCAATAATATCATAACAAAAAGAGCCATGCAAAGCATGGCTCTTTTTTAGTTCTGTAGTAAAGGCTTGTATTTATTATGCCTCAGCGATAACCTCAAAAGGAAATTCAACGATAACTTCACGATGAAGTCTTATGATGGCCTCATACGGTCCTGTTCTTTTGATGGCGCCTCCTTTTATATTGATAAATTTTCTATCAATTTGGTGTCCTTCTTTATCCAACGCAGCAGCAAGGTCAATTGTGGTTACAGAACCAAACAATTTATCACCTGCACCAACTTTAGCTGGAATACGGATTTCCAATTGTTTAAGGGCTTCCGCTGTTTTATTGGCCTCATCAATGATTTTCTTCTCTTTGTGGGCTCTTTGTCTTAGGTTTTCCGCCAAAACCTTTTTGGCAGAAGGCGTGGCCAAGGTGGCCAATCCTTGAGGGATCAAAAAATTTCTGCCGTAACCGTTCTTTACGGAAACGATATCATCCTTAAATCCCAAATCCTGTACATCTTCTTTTAGAATAAGTTCCATTCTTCGGTATTTTTTTATTTCAACATATCGCCAACGTACGGCATTAACGCTAAGTGGCGTGCACGTTTAACCGCTTGTGCCACTTTTCTTTGATATTTCAGTGAAGTACCCGTAAGTCGTCTTGGAAGCAATTTTCCTTGCTCGTTTACCAACTTCATCAAGAAATCTGGGTCTTTGTAGTCGATATACTTGATTCCAGATTTTTTGAACCTACAATACTTCTTTTGCTTGCTGGTCTCAATGTTCAACGGGGTCAAATATCTGATTTCCCCGTCTTTCTTTGATTTTGCTTGTTGTTCAATAGATGCCATAACCCTATGCGTTAGCTTTTAATTTGGTTCTTCTTTTCTCTGCCCAAGCAATTGCGTGCTTGTCCAATTTAACGGTCAAAAAACGCATAACGCGCTCATCTCTTCTAAACTCCAACTCGTATGGCCCAATGGCCTCACCGGGAGCGGTAAATTCAAACAAGTGGTAAAAGCCACTTTTTTTGTGCTGAATGGGATAGGCTAATTTTTTAAGTCCCCAATCTTCCTTGGAGACCATTTTGCCACCATTCTTAATCAAGAAATCCTCAAATTTCTTGACTGTTTCCTCTATCTGTGTTTCAGACAGAACGGGATTCAAAATGAAAACAGTTTCGTAATGGTTCATATATTATATTTTAAAGGAGCGCAAAATTAGTAATATTTCCTTCACCTTGCAAGAAAACCAAAAAAACTTCGTTTAAAGTACAAGAGTTATTAACAGAAATGAACCCTTTAAATCTACATAACGTATATGGTAATATACACAACAAAATAGACCATGTTTACATCTTTTGTTGCTCTTAAACGTCTTTTTTGTGTAATTTGCCGATGATTTAAAACCCTACAAATCACCCCATTCTATGAAATTAAAAAGTATAATTGTAGACGATTCTTCCATGCAGCGGATGGCCGTTGCTAAATTGGTCAACAATCATCCACATCTTGCTTTGGTTGCTGAGTACAGCAACGCCATTGAAGCCAAAAACGGCCTAAAGAACCATGAAGTCGATTTGATTTTCTTGGATGTTGAAATGCCCATCATCAGTGGGTTCGACCTTTTAGAGGCCCTAGAGAACCCACCACAGGTCATCCTTATTACAGGGAAACCTGATTACGCGCTCAAAGCTTTTGACTACGACGTAACCGATTACCTTCACAAACCCATCACATTGGCCCGTTTTGAAGCCTCAGTAAAAAGAGCTGTGGCCAAATACGAACAATTGAATCGTGTTGATGAGGATGAAGAGCACATTTTTGTAAAGAGCAACCTTAAAAAACGTAAGGTTATCTTAAACGACATTAAATGGATAGAGGCATTGGGAGATTACATTAAATTGGTTACTGATGAAGCCAATATTGTAATCCTTTCCACCATGAAATCTTTCGAAAAGCAATTGCCCGCCGAAAAATTTCTACGTATCCATAAATCTTATATTGTGAATCTGGAGAAGATTGAAAAGTTCAACAGTAAAAATGTTGAGGTAGGGGGAAGACAGATTCCTTTGAGTAGAAATAAAAAGACAGAATTGGCCGAAGCATTGGCTAACGTATAATAATTATATGTGGTCCACATTGTAGACCAGTCTTACACTTTTATACTTTGAAATAGCATTAAAGGATTTTTCAATTCTTTTAATGCTATTTTTTGTTTGCGCCAAGGATTGTTTCTTCGGAATCTTGATTAAAATGTTCTTTAAGTAATCCCTTCGGATGCGAGCCACGGGAGGGTATTCTGGCCCCAAGATTTGGTTCCCCAACACATTTCGCAGAGAATCGGCCATCCATTGGGCCGCCTCGTTCAATTTATTGAAATCCCTGTCCTTCAAGGTCACTTTAATGATACGTACCACCGGCGGATATTTAAACTGCTCCCGTTCATAGACCTGCTCCGCAAACATTTTGCCGTAATTATTCGTAGTGACCTGCTGCAATATTTGGTGATAGGGATTGTAGGTCTGAATCAGCACCTTTCCTCTTTTTTGTGTACGCCCTGCCCTACCCGCTACCTGCGTCAACATTTGAAAACTGCGCTCATGGGCACGGTAGTCCGGAAAATTGAGCATAGAATCTGCATTCATGATACCCACCAAACTCACATTTCTAAAGTCCAATCCCTTGGTTACCATCTGCGTTCCCACCAAAATATCCATCTCCTGATTTTCAAAAGCTGAAATGATTTTTTCATAGGCGTATTTTCCTCGCGTGGTGTCCAAATCCATCCGCCCAACCGAAATTTTGGGAAATAGTTGGTTGAGCTCTTCCTGAATCTGTTCTGTACCAAACCCTTTATTGTCCAAAGTAGCACTTCCGCAAGCCAAGCAAGCTTGTTGTAACGCCATGTGGTAGCCACAATAATGGCAGCGCAACTGGTTCCTATGCTGATGGAAAGTCAAACTAACATCGCAGTTGGGACATTGGGCCACATGACCGCAGGTAGTGCATTCCACCACCGGGGCAAACCCTCGTCTATTTTGGAAAAGAATCACCTGTTCCCCTTCTTCCAAAGCCTCTTCAATCGCCTTCAGCAAGATTTCTGAGAAATGACCTTTCATCCGTTTCTTTCGGGTAGCTTCCTTAATGTCGACCAAATTGATGTCCGGCATCAGCACATTTCCATAGCGATGTTGAATGGAGGCATATCCATATTTGCCTTTCTTGGCGTTGTCCATACTTTCAATACTGGGCGTAGCAGAGCCCAAAACCACATCTGATTTGTGCAGGGAAGCCAAAACAACGGCCGCATCACGGGCATGATATCTCGGTGCTGGGTCGAATTGTTTAAAAGAGCTCTCGTGTTCCTCATCTACCACTACTAGACCCAAATCTGAAAACGGCAAGAACAAGGAAGAACGGGCACCGATGACAATTTGAGCCTTTTCGGCCTTCGTTAAAACATTATTCCAGACTTCTACCCTTTCATGAATACTATATTTTGAATGGTATACGGATACTTTATGTCCAAAATAATGGCGTAATCGATTGATCAATTGTGAGGTCAGTGCGATTTCAGGTAAAAGGTAAAGAGCCTGTTTACCTTCCTCCAAACATTGTTGGATCAGTTTTACATATACCTCGGTTTTTCCTGATGACGTTACGCCATGAAGTAAAACAGGCTTCTTCTGATTAAATCCAGCGTGGATATCTTCCAAAGCTTTGGTCTGATGTTCATTTAACCCAATGTTTTCTGATGCTGATGATTCTTCTCGGTAATCTACCCGGTCTTTTCTGATGTGGTATTCTTCCAGAATATTTTTATCAATCAATGCCTTAATGACCGCCTTTGATGCACCACTTTCCCTTTCCAGATCATCAATGAGGATGGGCTTGTTGTTCTTGGCCCGTATTTGAAAAAGCGAAAGCACTACTTGACTTTGTTTGGGTGCGCGGGAAAGTTCATTGAGCAGCTCCTCCAGTTGGACTTCATTGTCATAGACATCGGAAAGCTTTACATACCGAACCAATTTGGGTTTGTATTGTTCGTAAAGTTCCTCCTTCTGGTTGACCACACCTTTTTGCACCAATCGGTTAACCAAGGAAAGTACATGTTTCTTGTCTACAATGTCACTGATTTCCCCAATTTTAAGTGCGGTTTGATGCTGAAGTGCTTCGTAGACCAGAAACTCATCGTCTTTGAGTTCCATTTCATCAATTTCAACCTCTTTATTGGGCATCACCAAAGTTTCACTTTCCAATAAAAAAGCGCTGGGCAGGGCACTTCGGATTACTTCACCCAAAGTGCACATGTAATAATGGGCAATCCATTCCCAATGCTTCAACTGAACCGAATTAACCAAAGGTGTTTCATCTAAAATCTGATAAATTTCTTTGGCTTCATAGGCTGTTGGAGCATTCTGGTGGATTTGATATACCAAAGCGGTGTAAATCTTGGATTTGCCAAAAGGAACGGCCACCCGCATACCGGGCTGTAGAAAATCTGCCTCTTGTGGGGTAATACTGTACGTAAAAAGGCGCTCCAGTGGAATGGGCAGCACAACGTCCAGAAAACAATCCATATTTATTCCTCCTTAACTCGGTACCAAGTTTGCGTACGGTACAAAAACACTAAATACCCTCTTACTTTCAGCTGGTCTTCATTATCAGGGTCCAGCCACAACTTCCCCCTAAATTTTATGCCATTTTCCGGGTCCAACATCTCATTGCCCTTATATTCATTCTTGTCACTTTTTTTAAGGTCTTTAAAAATGTGCAACCCCAATATGGGTTTGTCCTTGAATTCGTCGTCGCACTTTGAACAAATCGCATCTTGTTTTCCCTCTTCCAGAATTTTTACGATTTTTCCCTGTAACAACCCATTTTCTTTGTAAATTTCTACAATAGCCTTTTCTATTCCGCTTCGATCATCCACCGTTTTCCATTTTCCGACCACAGTTTGACCACTTGCCACCTGAATCAAAAAAAATGATATCGGCAGAAGCCACTTATTGCACTTCTTGGCGTTTCTCATGTTGTTTTTTTAATGAGTTTAGGGTTGCATTTAGTTCAAATCCCAATAAAAGAATATTGGAATTTAACCAAATGAAAACCATTAAGATCAATAATCCCCCCAAAGCCCCGTAAAGTTCGTTGTACCTCGCAAATTTTTCAACATAAATTCCAAAAAGGTATGAGGTCAACAAGAACAGTAAGGTCGTCATCAATGCACCCGCCGAAAAGAATCGTGCTTTTCTACCTTCAGCTGTTCCAAAATAATAGAGAATTGCCGTGGTAAAATAAGAGAGGCACATAAAAAAGACCACCTTAGCAATTTGAATGCCCAGAGCATCTCCTTTTTCCACATCATAACCAAAGGTTTTTCCAAGATATTCACTCGTATATTCCACAATATAGAATTCGAAATACACAAAAACCACAGCTCCAACAATCAATAGAACGGAAAGAATCAATCCCACCATGAGGGCGTAGGCGTACTGACGGAAAAAGTTCCGGGTCAACTCCACATGGTATGAATTTTCGAACCCTCCAAAAATGGCATTCACGCCATTGGCCATTAAAAAAATGGAAACCAAGAACGCCGATGATAACAATCCACCTTGTTTTTGGTCTTTGATCTGTTGGTAAATGTCCCCAAAGTAATCACCAGTGGCCGAAGGGAGAAATGATTCCAAAAAAGCCAAGAACTGCGCATCAAAATTTTCATTTCCCACACGGACCAACGGAATAAGAAAAGGAATCATCGTTACAAAGAAGATAAGCAATGGAAACAATGCCATGAACAAACTAAAAGCAATGGAACTGGCACGGGTGGAAAGAGCACCGCGCACGATTCCCAGAAGATACATCTCTATTAGATCATATAGAGAGAGCCCCTCAAACGCTTTGAGTTTTACCTTTTTCATTAATCGGACCACCCAATTAATGACAGGTATCTTTTCCAACTGCTCTTCTATAACTTCGGACATTAAACGGCTTTTAAACTTAGATCCATATTGTGCACGGAATGGGTCAACGCCCCAGAGGAAATGTAATCCACACCACATTCGGCATATTTTCGGATGGTGTCCTCATTAATCCCGCCGGACGACTCGGTCAGGCATTGGTCACCAATCATTTTGACAGCTTTTCTGGTGTCCTCGTAATTAAAATTGTCCAATAGAATCCTGTAAACACCTTTAGATTGAAGAATTTCCTCGACTTCATTCAGATTACGGGCTTCAACTATAATTTTTAAATCCTTTTTGTTTTCTTTCAAGTACTGTTGCGTTTTTTGAATAGCCTTGGTGATGCCCCCTGCAAAATCGATATGGTTGTCCTTGAGCATGATCATATCGTACAACGCGAAACGGTGGTTCTCTCCTCCTCCAATCTTTACGGCCCATTTCTCCAAGGCTCTAATTCCAGGCGTGGTCTTGCGCGTATCCAAAATCTTGGTCCCCGTTCCCGTCAAAAGGTCCACATATTGCTTGGTCTTGGTAGCGATAGCGCTCATACGCTGCATGGCATTGAGCACCAATCGCTCAGCTTTTAGGATACTTTGCGAGTCTCCTTCCACATAAAAAACAATATCTCCATATTTTACGGAACTACCATCGGTTATCAATTCATCAACCTGCAATTCAGGGTCAATATATTGGAACACTTGCTTTGCAAATGCAACACCGGCAATAATGCCCTCATCTTTGACCAATAATTTTGCCTTTCCAGTTGCTGAATCAGGAATGCATGCCAAGGAGCTATGGTCGCCGTCTCCTACATCTTCTCGAATGGCGTTGACAATAATTAAGTCAAGCTCTTTCTGAAATTGTGCTTCGGATATCATCCACTTGGGGTTTTAACGAAAATAATAAAAACATTGTTCCTTCTCCACGAATCCCATAGTGTTGTAATTACTTTAAACCTTATTTTTGGGTATGCAGATTACCTTGATTGCCATTGGAAAAACGGATAGTGTTGATCTAGAACAACTTATATCGATATACGATAAAAGATTGCAACATTACATAAAGTTTCAGTTTCAAATCATTCCTGATATCAAAAACAGTAAAAATCTTTCGGAAGTTCAACAAAAGGAAAAAGAAGGTGAACTGATCTTGGGTCAACTGCAGTCTTCCGATGTCTTGATACTTCTTGACGAACGCGGAAAACAGTATACTTCACTTGAATTCTCCCAATTCCTTCAAAAGAAGATGAACAGCGGTATTAAAAATTTGGTTTTGGCGATTGGTGGTCCGTATGGATTCAGTGATGCAATTTACGCACGTGCCAATGGAAAAATCAGCCTCTCCAAAATGACTTTTTCCCATCAAATGGTTCGATTGTTCTTAGTGGAACAGCTATATAGGGGCTTCACCATTTTACGGAACGAGCCGTATCATCATCAATGAATTAGATAAAAGACCGCTTCGCTGTTAGATTATAGATTCAAGACCTATTCTTGGCTCCCGACTCTTGGTTCAAACCATCTTAGATTTAATAAAGTACCCTAAACTTGATGGTATTTTCCACATTCTTAAGCGCCTTCACCACCTCTTTATCATATTCCTTATCCAAATCGGTGATGACATAGCCTACATCTGGGTCAGTGGAAAGATATTGTCCTGAAATGTTCAAGCCGTATTTCGCCAACACTTCGTTGATTTTGGCCATGATTCCGGGAACGTTTTTATGGATATGCAAGAATCGGTGTGCCTTGTTTTGTTTGGGCAATCTGATATTTGGGAAATTTACAGCATCAACAGTATTCCCAGAATTGATATAATCCATAATCTTGTTGGGAACGAAATCCGCGATATCACGCTGGGCTTCTTCCGTACTTCCACCAATATGTGGGGTTAAAATAACATTGGACAACCCTTGCAGCGGTGTTGAGAATTCGCCATTGCTCCGTGGTTCAGATGGATACACATCAATGGCTGCTCCACCTAACTTTCCGCTTTTTAGTGCAGCTGCAAGCGCATCAATATCCACCACAAATCCTCTGGAAAGGTTGATGAGCATGGCACCATCCTTCATTTGTTTGATTTCACGCTCTCCAATGAAGTTCTTGTTGGCCTTGTTATCATCAATATGAAGTGTCACCACATCAGAAATGGACAATAAGTCTTCTAGAGTGCTGCACTTTATTGCATTCCCCAATGCCAATTGGTCGGCCACATCATAGTAATAGACCCTCATACCAATGGCCTCTGCCAATACAGACATTTGCTTGCCAATATTTCCGTAACCAACAATCCCTAAGTTCTTACCTCGGACCTCGCGTGAATTGGCCGCAGTCTTGTTCCATTCGCCATTATGGATTTCTGTACTACGGGTAAAAATGCTACGCATAAGCATGACGGTCTGTCCTATAGCCAGTTCAACCACAGAACGGGTATTACTATATGGAGCATTGAATACAACTACTCCTTTTTTCTTGCTGTATTCCAAATCAATCTGCGTAGTCCCAATGCAAAATGCTCCCACTACCAATAATTTATTGGCGGCATCCAGCACCTTTTGGGTCACTTGCGTCTTGGAGCGGATTCCCAACACATGCACGCCCTTAATACGCTCAATAAGTTCTTCTTCAGGAAGGCTATGCTTTACCAGTTCAACAGAAAAGCCTTCTTCGGATAGGTTTTCAAAAGCGGCTGGGTGCACATTCTCAAGCAAAAGGATTTTGATCCTGTTTTTGGGATAGGATAGGTTTCTTGGTAAATCGTTCACAAACAAAAATTCATCTAGGTTAGGTGCAACATGGTCCGCATTGTTTGCAGCCTTGTCTCGGTGCACATTTTCAGTGTAAGCAAAAAACTTGTGGGCTATTCCAGCTTCGCGCATTACATAATCACTATAGCCATCACCAATGACCTGAACCTCTCCGTCCAAATCAAGTCGTTTTAAGCATTCTATTTTTCCGTTATGGGATGCCAGCACATTGGTCTCATCGAATCCGGTAATGTTTCCGGCCTCATCAAAGGTAAAGGTATTGGCATAAACGCGGTCCGAAGGAATGTTGTACTCGGCAACAATAGGGTCGATAAATTCCTTGAATCCACAGGATATCACATAAATATCATCTGAAAATTCATAGAAAAAGTCCTTGTTGGCAGCAATGGACTTGGAGATTTTCTGTCTTAGCTCCACCACCAAATTCTCCAAATCGGTTCTATTGGCCTTCAATAACCGGATTCTTCGCTCAAGGGATTCCGTAAAAGAAATGTCACCATCAATCCCCAAGTTGGTAATATGTTGAATTTCAGCAACAATCTCCTCTCTTTTGGGATTGCCTTGCAGCGTCATTTCGGCCAACACATCCAACGCCTCTACCCGGGTAAGGGTACTATCAAAATCGAACACATATTTACGACCCGTTTCCACCATGGACATCTTGAAAAAAATTAAGGCGTAAAATTACACATAAATTCCATCCTTGTAATCGGAACTTATCAAAAACCTTACACATTTGCGGATAAATCAAAAATCCACTACGATTTGTTTCAAATGGCACCCAAATCACACTTTTTTGCAAGTAGGAGCCATCAATAAATCAAGTGTAAGTGCAAGAATGAATTCAAGTGAAAGTACTTTTTCTAAATTCAATAACGACACGCCTGCCTGCCGCAGGCAGGAATTTCACTAATCTTCACGAATGATTTTATGAAGTCAACCTGGATGATTTTATGATTATTAAATTTTTTGGTCTTGACTCTTGAACTTGAGTCTTGGCTCTTGAAAAAGTATCAAAACCACCTACGTGTCAATTTACAGTAGAGCGTATAGTCCTTACCAAACTTTTCCAGCAGCACTTCTTCTTCTGGCTTTATCTGAAAATAGTTCATCCAATACACAAAACCCGCAGCCAATAATGTGTTGAAGGCGTTACCCAGTTTCAATCCAAATGCCAACAAAACCAGCAACATAGCCAAATACATGGGGTTTCTACTGTAGTTGTACAGTCCTGAAGTTACCAGTTGGGTTGCTTTTTTCGGGTTTAAGGGGTCCACAGTGGTCCTTTTAAAAGCAAACTGAGCCACGGCAATTATCGCAATCAACACACCCAAGCCAAATAACACCCAAGCCAGTTCTTTTCTCCCGAAGAAATCGAATTCCCCGACGGGTAAAAATCGGTCCAGCAAATACATCAATCCTCCAAAAATCATGGTTACCAAGACCGGTGGTACTTTTAGTCTCATAGAAAAAAACTTGCTGATCGAAATTACTACTTTTGAAACTCAATAAGAACCCTTTCATCTTGAAACTCGTATTTGCCACCCATAACGACCATAAATTAAAGGAAGTTCAACAACTTCTCCCTGACTCCATTGAGCTTTTATCCCTAAAAGATATTCAATGCTTTGATGAAATCCCCGAAACAGGCGAAACCTTGGAGGAAAACGCCAAAATAAAGGCCGATTTCGTTACCGAAACCTATGGTTTGGATTGTTTTTCAGACGATACCGGACTTTTGGTTGATGCATTGAATGGCAGTCCCGGAGTGTATTCAGCCCGCTATGCCGGAGAGCAAAAAAATGCCCAAGACAATATGGGCAAACTCCTATTGGAACTAAACGGAAAAGAAAACCGCAACGCTCATTTTAAGACAGTGATCCATTTGAATCTTGAAGGGCAAAGCCACACATTTGATGGCATTGTGGAGGGCACTATTACCCATAAAGAACAAGGTTCGGGCGGATTTGGCTACGACCCCATTTTTCAGCCTAATGGATACAATAAAACGTTTGGGGAACTCCCCCCTAAAACCAAGAATGCCATCAGCCATCGAGGCAGGGCCATTCAAAAATTGGTAAACTTTTTAAAAAACAGGAGTTTATAGTAGCCACCGTCTAAATTTAGCGTACATTTGCCGCTTTATTAACGCCGCCGGTATGGGCAAGGTGTTGCGCTGGGCTTAAGGTTATACAGGAATCGCTCTATGCAACACAACATATTTGCGATTTAAGGTATACACCGCTATGACAAAATTTGAAGCCTTGGGGTTAGATCAACCCCTATTGGATGCTATTTCCGATCTTGGATTTGAATCTCCATCCGAAGTACAGGAAAAATCAATCCCGATTTTATTGGAACAAGACACCGATTTGGTGGCCTTGGCCCAAACAGGAACTGGAAAAACCGCTGCTTTTGGTTTTCCTATGATCCAAAAAATACATGCAGAGAGCCGAACCACACAAGGTTTGATTCTCTCTCCCACCCGTGAACTCTGTTTGCAGATCACCAACGAGCTTAAACTCTATTCCAAATACGTAAAAGGACTAAGCACCGTGGCTATATATGGTGGTGCCAGTATTACGGAGCAGGCCAAACAGATTAAACGTGGCGCGCAGATTGTTGTTGCTACGCCTGGCCGAATGAAGGATATGATTGGACGAGGGATGGTGGACATCTCCAAAATTGATTACTGTGTTCTGGATGAAGCCGATGAAATGTTGAACATGGGCTTTTATGAAGACATCAAGGACATCCTCTCCAACACACCCCAAGAGAAACTGACGTGGTTGTTTTCTGCTACCATGCCAAAGGAAGTGGCTTCCATTGCCAAAAAGTTCATGCACAAGCCGGTTGAAATTACCGTGGGCACCAAGAATGCTGGAGCATCAACGGTTCAGCACGAATATTATGTAGTAGGTGGTCGTGACCGCTATGCTGCACTAAAACGCTTGGCCGATGCCAACCCCGGGATCTTTTCCGTTGTTTTCTGTAGAACCAAACGCGATACACAGCGTGTTGCTGAAAAATTGATTGAGGATGGTTACAATGCTGGTGCGCTGCATGGCGATTTGAGTCAAAACCAACGTGATTTGGTGATGAATGCCTTCCGAAAAAAACAAGTGCAGATGTTGGTGGCCACAGATGTTGCCGCCCGTGGTATTGATGTGGACGACGTAACCCACGTTATCAACTACCAACTACCTGATGAGATTGAAACCTACACCCACCGTAGTGGGCGTACCGGAAGAGCGGGAAAGTCAGGAATCTCCATGGTCATTATTACCCGTTCCGAGCTTCGGAAAATCAAGACCATTGAAAAAATCGTCAAACAGGAGTTTATCGCCAAAAAGATTCCAACGGGTATTGAAATTTGCGAGATTCAGCTCTATCATTTGGCCAACAAAATCAAGGATACCAAAATCAATAAGGAAATCGATGCCTATTTGCCTGCCATCAATGATGTTTTGGAAGGGATAGACCGCGATGAGCTTATCAAGAAAATGGTTTCGGTGGAGTTCACACAGTTTTCCAACTACTATAGCAAGACCAAGGACCTTAATACGGTTGAAAGTGGCCGTGAAAGCTCACAAAAAGGAGCTTCAAATTCGGGTGACTCCAGTGGTTCTGTTCGCTATTTCATCAACATAGGGGAACGGGACGGTTACGATTGGATGTCGCTCAAGGACTTTCTTAGAGACACCTTAAACCTTGAAAAAGAGGATATCTACAACGTGGACACCAAGGATAGTTTCTCCTTCTTCAATTCTGATGCACAGCTCACGGATTTTATCCTCCAAACTTTTACCGAATTTAAGGTAGATGGGCGCTTCATCAATGTGGAAGTCTCTACAAAACCAGGAGGTCAAGGCAAGGGAGGCCGCAAAAGAGACCGTAAACGTGGTGGTCGTAAAGGCGGTGGCAACAAATCGTTCAAAGGAGGCAAAAAAGGAGGTTACGGTAAAAAAGGAGGCAAAAAAAGACAGGGGTTTTATTAGTTAATTCTATATTAAATGGTAAGGGGCTCCTATTTATTTTTCTTTGTTTAGTACTTTTATACCTACAAAGATTGCATGAAAAGAATTTTACTTACACTTTTTTCCATTATCCCTTTGCTAGGCTTGGCCCAGAACGAGGATGAAAGTCCTGTTTTGGAAGAGTTGACACTTACCGTGGTAAATGCGCAAACGGATTTTCCTTTGGAAAGTGTGCACGTCATCAACCTTACACAGGTAAAAGGCACCATTACCGACCAAAAAGGTGAATTTACTATTGAAGCTGCGGTAAACGACACCCTCTATCTCAGTTACTTAGGTTTTAAAGCGCAAAAGGTTCGGGTCACCAACGATATGTTCAAAATAAAGGACACTAAAATCGCCCTGACTGAGTTGGCGTATGCCCTTGAAGAAGTAATTGTAACGCCCTATCAACTCACGGGGTACCTTGAAATCGATGTAAAGAACCTTCCTGTAAACAATGCATATCAGTATAGTATTTCGGGGCTGAACGCTAGCTATGAAGCCGGCAGCAAAAGTCCGAGTGCGGTCACTAAAGTTTTGGGCGCTATTTTAAATCCGGCTGACCTCTTGCGGAACCTATTCGGAAAAAAGCCAAGGCAAATGCGCAAATTGCGGCAAATGAAAGAAGATGATGAGATTAAAAACCTCTTGGCTTCCAAATTTGACCGCGAGGTGCTTACCGAACTCCTTCAGTTGGAAAAAGTGGATATTGAAGATATCCTCAACAACTGCAATTACTCAAAATCCTTTATCAACACCGCAAATGACCTCCAGATTTTGGATGCCATTTCTAGTTGCTACGAGGAATATAAAGTATTGAACAGAAACTAAATCAAACTAAATTTTCAATTTTTGGGTCGAAAGTGCGAAGCTCTAAATAAATTTTAGAATTCCGTATTCATTTTATAGCTTTAAACAAAATCCCAAAACATGAAAAAACTACTTGTTGTCATGTCTATCCTATCCTTTTTTATAGGCTGCAAGGAAGTTAAAAAAGAGCAGCAAAAAACAGTGCAAGTAGTTGAACAAGAGACCCCTAAAAAAGAGGTGCCTTTTGTTTGGGAGGGTGCAAATATCTATTTTCTTTTGACCGACCGTTTCAACAACGGAAACCCTGATAACGATATTAATTTTGAAAGAACCAAGGAAACCGGAGTACTTCGCGGTTTTGAAGGGGGCGATATAGCTGGTGTAACCCAGAAAATTGAAGAAGGCTATTTTACGGATTTGGGGATAAACGCCATTTGGCTCACCCCATTGGTGGAACAAGTGCACGGTGCCACGGATGAAGGAACGGGAAACACTTACGGATACCATGGCTACTGGACCAAGGATTGGACGTCTCTTGATCCCAATTTTGGCACTAGAAAAGACTTGGGGAATATGGTGAAAGCTGCCCACGCTAAAGGAATTCGGGTTCTTTTGGATGTGGTGCTCAACCATACCGGCCCTGTTACCGACAAAGACCCAGTTTGGCCCGAGGATTGGGTACGCACAGGTCCTACATGCGAATTCACCACCTATGAAAATACCACAGCCTGCACCTTGGTGGAAAATCTGCCCGATATTCTTACAGAGTCCGATGAAGCCGTGGAGCTTCCCGATGCTTTATTGGCCAAATGGAAAGAGGAGGGCCGTTTGAGCAAGGAATTAGACGAGTTGCAACTCTTCTTTGATCGTACTGGATATCCCAGGGCACCACGCTATTACATTATTAAGTGGTTGACCGATTACATCAATGATTTTGGTGTGGACGGCTTTCGGGTGGATACCGTAAAACACGTCAATGAAAATGCATGGGAAGACTTACACAAAGAAGCGGTCTACGCCTTTGAAATGTGGAAGAAAAAGCACGAAAGCCATGTGTTGGACAATAACCCTTTCTACATGGTCGGGGAAGTCTACAATTACGGCATTTCCGGCGGCAGAGAGTATGATTTTGGGGATAAAAAGGTGGATTTCTTCAACAATGGCTTTAAAAGTCTTATCAATTTTGAGTTGAAGACCGATGCAGACAAAAGCTATGAGACCATTTTTAAAAAATACAGCGGTTTACTTCACACCAAATTAAAGGATAAAAGTGTGCTCAACTATTTGACTTCACATGATGATGGTGCGCCTTATGACAAGGAACGAAAAAAGCCCTATCGTGCTGCAAATGTGCTTTTGTTGACACCTGGAGCCTCCCAAGTATATTATGGAGATGAAACTTCCAGAAGCCTTATCATTGAAGGTACCCAAGGGGATGCCACTTTACGTTCATTTATGAACTGGGAAGAACTGGATAGCCTTCCTGAAATCCAAAAAGTGCACAAACACTGGCAAAAACTGGGGCAATTCCGAAGAAACCACCCTGCTGTTGGAGCTGGAAAACACAAACGTTTGGCCAAATCGCCCTACGTGTTTTCACGAACCTATGAAAATGGCGATTATCGGGACAAAGTAGTGGTCGGGCTTGATTTACCTAAAGGTAAAAAATCGTTGTGGGTTAAGGGATTCTTTGGTGATGGCACTAAATTATATGATACCTATTCCGAAACCCAAGTCACCGTGGCCAATGGAAAGGTCATTCTGGAAAATGATTTCGACATTGCCCTTTTGGAATTGGTGGAGTAATATTTAGTTATTCCAACCGTTCTTTGAGGCTGGCAAGCCCTTCCTCAAAATCCTTTCCAATCATTTTGTCCATATTCATAAACAGCATCATAATACTCATGGGAAATTTGTTTTTCCCTGAAAAGCCCCACGTTACCTTGGTAGTATTCGCATCCACTTCTTCAGTGGTAATATAGGCATCCGAAGTGGATTTCCATGGCTTTAAAAAACGAAGTTCGGATTCAATACGTTCGCCATCCACAATTCTGGTGATTTCCTGTTCTCCTTCACCTACTTCCTTGTTCCCATTCCAGTAATTCATGGAGCCGACCTCACCATCCGTTCCCGTGAATTTTTGTTGCATCTTGGGGTCTCGCTTGCTCCATGGCGACCATTCATTCTGCTTTTTGAGCGACCTCAAATACGCAAAAACTTCAGATTTGGGTTTCGCAATTTCTACTGAGCGGGAGACATTATAAGTTTTTGGTGCAATCATTGCCAAAATAAGAACGAGCATGACAATTCCTGCGAGGATATACAATAGTGTAGCCATTTGTTTGTGAATTGGTTATGAACTAAATGTACAAAAAACTTTATTTGGAAAAGTACCGTTCAATAATCCCCTCCACACTTTTGATGGATTTTTTGGTCCAATCCAATCGCTTTTCCAGAATCTCAATATCGGAAAGATGCCAATCCAGCGAAGAGTCCCTAACTTTTTGCGTCAGTTCTTGAATGATGATGGCCGCAGAGACGGAAACGTTCAGACTTTCCGAAAAACCCATCATGGGAATCTTTAGGAACCCATCTGCCCGTTGTACCACTTCTTCACTCAAGCCTTCTTTTTCCGTCCCGAAAAAAAGAACTGTTTTGGTCTTGGGGTAAAAATCCTCCAGCAATTGGGAATCGTTATGGGGTGTGGTAGCAATGATTTGGTAGCCGTTGCTTTTAAGTTTATCGAGACATTCAGACGTAGTCCGGTACCGATGCACATCGACCCACTGCTCTGCCCCCACTGCAATATTTTTGTCCAAACGTTTTCCAAAACGGTCCTCTACCACATGGACATCTTGGATGCCAAACACATCACAGCTCCGGATTATGGCACTGGTATTATGCATTTGATAAACATCCTCCAGGGCCACGGTGAGCCATCGGGTGCGGTTTTGCAGTACGTCCAAAAAACGCTGTTTTCGCTCTTCGGTGAGATACGTTTCCAAATAGGTGAGCAAATCGTCATTAAACATAAAAAGCAAGATAGGAAAATTTAAAAATGAAGGTTTTTGATGTATCGATTTTGTTATCTTAGGGCTAAATCATACCACATAAAAAATGAAATCAACACTACGAACGAACAACCCAAAGACAATGATTTTAAGACTATTCTTATTGGTTGGCTCCATGGTTATTTCACTGTCCTTCACAGAAAAAATGACCCCTGATAATTCCCAGGAGGACAAAGGCTTCAATATGGAGAAAGACCTATTGTTGGGACAGTTTGACTGCAAAACTGATGTAGACGACCTGCATACCGTTGCTGCTTTTGTCACTTTATTTTCCAACTCGCGCTTTAAGACGGTTAATTACCATGCTGTTGCCGGCACTTATGGGATTCAAGAAGGGCTGTACGTTCCACCAAACCCCTTATTTGAACTTGCTTTTGGCGATAATTGGACAGATGCCCACAACAATGTAGCTGCTGCCGTTAATCAGGTCAAATCCTTTGTTAAATCAACCTTTGATCAACAAGGTGATGTTTGGATAGCAGAAGCTGGACAATCGGATTTCACCGCGTCACTGATCAAGGCTGTCCATGCTGATTTCCCTGACATAAATACCTTGGAACGGATTCATGTAGTGCAGCACAGCGACTGGAACGAGGAAGTAACTTCTCCTGAAAGTCTTGCGTTCGTCAAGAAACATTCAGACTATATAAAGATTCCTGATGGTAATGCCGTTGGAAATGGAACCCCTGGGTTTAGAGACCCTGAGTTCGACAATTGGAATGCGTATATCTCCGAACCAAAATTGATTGAAATATGGGAACGGGCCATTGAAATCTCCGATGCCCACAATGGAAAAGAAGGACGCTATAACAACGAAGCCATTTTGGCAGGAGGGTTGGACTTCTCCGATCTATCCGAAGTTTGTTGGATTTTAGGCATACAGGACATAAAAGACGCAACGGAATTTTTCAATCTGTATTCCAACTAAGTCGTTTTTTTCAATCCGTGGAAAAGTGAAACCATTTATGGCCGAAAAGCATACTTTTTCACCATAAAGCAATTACAAAAAATGCCCAAACCAAAAATAGTTGTACTGACCGGAGCCGGAATGAGTGCCGAGAGTGGCCTAAAGACTTTTCGGGATGCCGATGGACTGTGGGAAGGCCATGATGTTATGGAAGTGGCTTCTCCCCATGGTTTTGCCCGTAATCCCGAGCTGGTTTTGGATTTTTACAATCAGCGGAGGCGACAATTGTTACAGGTGAGTCCCAACGCAGGGCATTTGGCACTCGCTACCCTAGAGCAGCATTTTGACGTAAGCATCATCACACAAAATGTGGACAATCTGCACGAACAAGCTGGAAGTTCGCATGTAGTGCACCTTCATGGCGAACTGTTCAAAGTGCGTAGCACCCGGGATGAAACCTATATACTGGATTGGACGAAGGATTTGGTCTTGGGAGATTTGGATGAAGAAGGGCATCAACTGCGTCCCCATATTGTTTGGTTTGGGGAAATGGTTCCGCTGATGAATACGGCGGCACGTATTGCCCAACAGGCCGATATTTTGATTGTTGTGGGCACTTCCATGCAGGTGTATCCCGCCGCAGGATTGATTCATTATGCCCCAAAACACATTCCTATGTATTTTGTGGACCCCAAACCCACGGTACGCTCTTCAGATTTCGCTAATCTCACGGTCATTGCGGAAACGGCGGCCAAGGGCGTGCCCAAACTGGTAGAGCAATTGGTGACAAATTCATGACCGAACAACAACTACATATAGCCCTGCACTCGGGACGACTTTTTAAAGATGATGTGGACCAACTGGTAGACAAACTTATCCTTCAGCCCAACATGGTCGGACCACTGCTAAAAGAGGTTTTAAACGAAGAAAAGGAAGGTACCTATAATGCCAGTTGGACGTTTCGGCACCTTATTGAAAAGAAATTGGATTATTTGTTGCCTTTTTTTGACGATTTCACTGAAATACTGGGCAATTTGACCTCCGAATCCACCATTAGGGCCATGGCCTGTGTGTGTGAAATGGTATGTGTGGCCTATTTTAAAAAGAAGGACCCTGCTTTCCAAAAGAATATCAGCGATGAGCAACTGGAAAGAATCATGACGGCTTGTTTTGATTGGCTCATCAGTGAAATGAACATGGCCCCAAAGGTCTTTTCCATGACCAGCCTCTATTATTTGGGGCAAAAATTTGATTGGGTCCATCCCGAGTTGCGCCAAGTTCTGGAAGACAGCTACGCTTCGGGCAGCACAGGCTATCAAAACCGGGCCAAAAAAACCCTGGACAAGTTGGCCCAAATAGGCCGTTAAACTCTACGAGTTTGAGTATCTTTGCAACTTTCAAAATCGTTCGCAAAAATGTCCTTAACACAACTCAACGCCATTTCTCCCATTGATGGCCGATATAGAAACAAGACCAAAAGCCTAACGAATTATTTTTCTGAGGAGGCGCTTATCAAGTACCGTGTTCAGGTTGAAATTGAGTATTTCATTGCACTTTGTGAAATTCCATTGCCCCAATTGGCCGATTTTGATGCAAAGCAATTTCCTGAGCTTCAGAACATCTACAAAAAATTTTCTTCGGAAGATGGGCAGGCCATCAAGGACATTGAAAAAGTTACCAATCATGATGTAAAGGCTGTTGAGTATTTCATCAAACAGCAATTTGATGCATTGGGGTTGGAAAAATACAAAGAGTTCATCCATTTTGGATTGACGTCCCAAGACATCAACAATACAGCCATTCCACTTTCCATTAAAGAGGCAATGAACGATGTTTACGTGCCTTCGTACTTTGAGGTGTTTGAAAAATTAAAGGAACTGTCCAAGGAATGGGAGAACATTCCCATGTTGGCACGGACACACGGACAGCCCGCCTCCCCTACCCGTTTGGGCAAGGAAATTGAGGTGTTTGTGGAGCGTTTCAAGGAGCAGTTCAATTTATTGAACGATATTCCCAGTGCAGCCAAATTTGGTGGTGCCACTGGAAATTATAATGCCCACAAGGTAGCATACCCTCAAACCGATTGGAAAGCCTTTGGAAAGCAATTTGTACAGGAGAAATTGGGCTTGCACCACTCCTTCCCTACCACCCAAATTGAGCATTACGACCACATGGCGGCGCTTTTTGATACGTTGAAGCGCATCAATACCATTTTGATTGATTTGGACCGGGACATCTGGACGTATATTTCCATGGATTACTTTAAGCAGAAAATCAAAAAAGGGGAAGTGGGCTCCTCGGCCATGCCACATAAGGTAAATCCTATCGATTTTGAAAATTCCGAAGGAAATTTGGGGTTGGCCAATGCTGTTTTTGAGCATTTATCTGCCAAACTGCCTATTTCCAGACTACAGCGCGATTTAACGGACAGCACCGTCTTACGTAATGTGGGCGTACCCTTTGCTCATACTTTGGTTGGGTTTCAATCAACTCTAAAAGGATTGAACAAATTGGTGTTAAACCAAGATAAATTTGAGCAGGATTTGGAAGACAATTGGGCCGTAGTGGCCGAGGCCATCCAGACCATTTTACGTCGTGAAGGGTATCCCAATCCCTATGAAGTCCTAAAGGGCTTGACCCGAACCAACGAAAAAATCTCCCAAAAATCCATTGCTGATTTTATTGAGACCTTGGATGTGTCTGATACCATTAAAACGGAACTGAAACAAATCACCCCAGCGAATTATACAGGGGTTTAGATTGGTTTTTCTTTGAAAAGCGATTTGGATTTCTCGTATCTACTCGGCCATGATTTGGTTCTAACACGAGTAAAGCGAACTGGTGTAAGCAAAACACCCGCAGAATTATTCTGATTAGCAATCAGCCGTTGATTTATACTTTATATTTTGGTGTGGCACGAAACCAAAATGAATTATAGTCGTTGTTGGCAAATGATTTTATCAGAATTTGTTAAAGAACAGCTCAACAAAAGTACCAAGGACAAGACTTAATATGGCTACCAAACGAGATAAAGGTTTTAATTCAAATGGGTTTGCAAATGCTAGCCAGATACTTAACAGGCCACAAATCGATAAAATTATTGTCCCATATAAAGGTACGATGCTGTCGAAAATACCTAATTGGTCAAAAAGAGGGTCTAGCAGGGTTGTAAATCCAAAAAGAGCTAAAGCGAAATTCGTTTTTTTATGCCCTATTAAAAGGTAGTACCCTGCTATTACAAGTTCAATACTTATGGCCAAAGGACCAAATTGATTATAATACTCCCTCTTAAAATAGGCCTCAAATCCTTCAGGAAATTCAATCCTTAATACAAAAGCAAAACTTAAAACAACCCCAACCAACAAAAGTGATAACGAAATAATTTTTCTTTTTTCCATAAGGTATTTCCAAAAATTTGCAACGTTTAAAGATATGAATCGTTTTAATACTTCGCCTGAGCTCAGTACAAAGTGAATTATATCGACCGATACTGAAACAAATTCGGCACAGATACCTGCCTATCAGCTAACAAGGCGTGAAGTTATTCTTTTTCACCAAAAACTTTAGAACCCATCAAATCTCCACAAAGCCAGAGAGCACAAATCAAAGGGATTACGCCTGTAGCCCATTCCAATGCCATACGATACACATCATGTTGCGCAGCGTTTTTTGTATTATTGCATTTCGACGTTAACCTCTAAAAAGTAGTGAATATGGCGTTCTACAATAAAATTAAATGGATACTTGGAATACTATTGATCTTTGTCTTGATCATCTCAACCAACCTAATTGATAAGAATAATTTTGTTCGGGTCCGTGATTCAGTAGTCACCATATACGAAGACCGGTTAGTGGCCAATGATTTAATTTTTGAAATGCTTACGTCGGTTCATCAGAAGGAATTGGCCTTATCAGTCTCCGACACCACTTTTTTTAAAACGCAAAATCCAAAAATCAACGATAATCTTCAAGCTTTGGTTTCCAGATTTGAGGAAACCAAACTAACATCTGAGGAAGCAAAGGTTTTTTCTGACTTGAAGAAAAATATTGAATCGTTGGTAGCGGTTGAACGCCAGGTTTCAAACTCCGATTACGGTAATAATCCCAAAATTGTCAATCATATTGATGAGTTAAAGGATAATCTGAATGATTTGTCCAAGATTCAACTCAGTGAAGGAAGTCGGCAAATGTCAATTAGCAAACGTGCTGTTGATACAGTGGAGTTATTCACTCAAATTGAGATTTACTTTTTGGTCTTCTTGGCCATTTTAATCCAGATTATTGTCATGTACAAGCCCAAAGACAAGGCTTGACTTAATTTCTCATTAGTTTTTGGAAATTTTAGCTAAACATCTATCTCTCAATAAACAGGAGTGCAGTCATTGTTTTTTGGCTTATCCCCTATCAATAACTAGTTGACCTCAAAGCAATTCAATAGGTGATATTGAAATGAAATGCGAAGCATGAATTGAGAAGTCCAATTCCTAGATTTCTCGGTCGTAAGCTCCCCTCGAAATGACAAACAGCTTGCTGGTATACAATAATCAAAGCGCGGGAGTCATTGCGAACTGACTTTAGGATGTGAGAAATCTAATCATGGGTTTCTTGATCGCAAGCTACCGTCGAGTTAACAGGCGGCTCAAGAATTACCCCTTCTTCTGGATTTCTACTTGATGTGGGTATGGAATCTCAATTCCCGCTTTATCCAATGCCAGTTTGCAATTTTCATAGGTGTTGAAGTACACATCCCAATAATCTTGGGGTTTGCAGAAAGGCCGAACGGCAAAGTTCACGGAGCTATCCGCCAATTCCATTACATTTACGGAGGGAGCAGGGTCCTTCAACACCTTTGGGTTGTCCGTGAGTACCTTCAACAGTACCTCTTTGGTCTTTTTGATGTCCTCATCATACCCTACTCCAATAACTGTATCCACTCGCATACGTCCTTCTGCAGTATAATTTATGATGTTTCCATTGGCCATGGCCCCATTGGGTACAATAGCGAGTTTGTTTTGGGGCGTCACCAATTTAGTGGTGAAAATTTCAATGCCTTTTACCGTGCCGAGTACACCCTGGGCTTCAATCAGGTCCCCAATGCGATAGGGTTTGAAAATCATAAGTAATACTCCTCCCGCAAAGTTGGAGAGCGAACCTTGGAGGGCCAAACCCACTGCCAAACCTGCGGCGGCTATCAAAGCTGCAAACGTAGTCACATCAACCCCCAAGCGGGAAATTACCACGATGATCAGAAATATTTTTAGTGCCCATGAAAAAAGGTTCAGCAAGAACTTCTGCAAGGATTGATCATACTTACTTTTGGACATTACTTTGCAGGTACCCCTAACGATTCTTTTGATGACCCACATTCCCACCAGATAAATGAGAATTGCTGTTATGAGTTTTGGCCCAAAATCCTTGGCTAGGTCTAAACCGTAGTTCATCCATTCTTCTGCTTTTTCCATGATTGTATTGATTTAATGTGTTAGTGGTCTTAGTATGAGACACTAAGATAAAAATAAGGTCACAAAAAACCGTAAAAGGGAAGTTCGGGAAATAAAAAAGGGCAACATTTGTTGCCCCTTTCGTTGTTTATTGATTGATGGATTGTCTTTATCCTTTTAGGAAATCACCTATTTCGCCCAGTCCTTCTCCTTTATAATCCGATTTTTGGATGGCCTGCATCAATTGCACAATATGGGCTGGGTTCATGTCCTTGCCCAGCACACGGACCAGGGCAAAGCCTTTATCGTCGCTATCACCGTAGATAATGACCTCGTCAATGGCATCCTCATCACCCAAATATTTAATCACACCTTTACCATATTTGGAATTGATTTTCATCAGCTCCACAAAGTCATCGCCTTTTAGGATTTCCCGAACTTTCTTCTTCTCTGCTTCAAACTCCAATGCATTGTCGGCATCCTTTTTAAAGGCCAATAGGTTGAATTTCCGTAAGGATTCCACAGCCTCTTTTTGGGTCGGATTCAAATCTACAGCGTCCATTTTAAGGATGCTGGCTGGTAAGTCTATGGAGATAAAATTCGGGTTCTCCGAATTATCCACATAGTATTCCTGTAGGCTTTGTTGCGAGGAACAGGAAGCAAACAAAATGGTTCCTACCACCAAAACACTTTTAAAAATATATTTCATCTGTACTTTTTTTGATTGATTGCTTTATTACAAATCGGCTGACAGTAATGGGTAGCTATTTGATGTATTTTGTTACATCGCAACCAATCACTGTCAACCGTTACACTTCTTAGTTATCCTTTCCTGCTTTGTTCAACTCTTTGGGAAGGTTCATTTTTTTGGTCAATGAATTGATTTTGTTCAAATCAATATCTCCGGTGAGGGATAACAGAACAGTCTCGATTTTTCGTCCATCAGCCTCAATATTGCTTAGATCAGAAACCAACATCAACAGTTCGCTCACATGGTCATCATCCCTGCCTTGCTTAATGTAAAACTTTACATTGGCCTCTTTGTCCTTCACACGCATAAGCTCTTCCATTTTTGAAGATTTCAGATAATTATCCACGGAAGATTTCATATCTGAGCCTATTTTTTCGTTGTCGGTGGTAAACACTTTCAAACTTTTAAGGCTACTGGCAATGTCCATGAAATCCCGGGCCTCCGGGTCGTCCACTTCCACATCAATTTTAGCCAATAGGTTGAACATGCTTTTGTTCACTACCACTGAGGTTACGTCGTCCATATCCTCGAACTTGTCGAACAAGGACTGCGAAAATCCCGATAAGGGTAGAACGGCGATCAAAAAGATTAAAATATTTCTTTTCATTTTTTACGATTTAATTGTTGTTGTAAATTTTTTGCTTTGCTTCTTCAAACTCCTTCAAATACGCCACTTTTTCTGTGCCTCGGTTAAAGTTCTCCGCTAGGAGTTCAAAGGCTTTCATGGTTTCTTGGTAGGCGTGCTCTGCTTTCTTCTTTTCTTGGTATTGATTACCAAAATAGATGCCAAAAGTCAAGACTGCAACCGCTGCAACGGAAATCCATTTGTAATAGTTTACGCTAGGTTTTAATGGAACCTGCTTGGTAAAACGTTCTTCCTTGGCAATGGAAAAGTAGTTGAACACGGGCTTATATTGCTCAAGATGTGTGGCCACTTTCTCTTGAGAAAAATAGTCCCGGAGCTGTTCCTCCTCGGCCACTGTTGTGTTGGCCTTAAAGTACTTTTCCACTAATTTTTCTATGTTATCCAATTCCATAGCTATGTTTTTTTGTCAATTCTTCTCTTACTGTTTTTCGCGCCCGGGACAGTGCCACCCTTACTGCGGTGGGTTTCATGTCCAGCAGGTCACATATTTCATCAAATTCGTATTGCTCCACATCACGCAGTTGCAATACCATTTTCTGCTGCTCCGGTAATTCTTCCATAATGCGTTCCATCCAGCTTACACTGTCCTCAGCTTCCAACTGGCGTTGTAACGATGTGCTTTCATCGCTGTAATTGCTGTGCACCAACTTCAGGTTTCCGGCTTGCTTGGATTTTAAACGGTCCAAACAAAAATTCTTGGTCATCGTCATGGCAAAGGCTTCCACGTTATTATAGGTGCCCATCACCTCGTTTTTTGACCATAGCTTCAGCAAAATTTCTTGGGTGGCGTCCTCTGCTTCCTCCCGTGACACCAGCAAGCGCTTTGCCAGTCGGTAGAGCTTGTCCTTAAAAGGCATTACCACATTTAAAAATTCAGCTTGTTTCATTGGTTGTTTTCGTTGTTTCAGGTCAAATCCATCGACCTTCATTATCACGACGACGCATATCGAAATTTGTTACAAAAAATTTGTAATCTGCTTTTATGTGCCTATTTTGTACTCGAAATTCGTAAGAATTTTTAAAAATCACCGCCTAACCTACCAACCTCTTTTATTTACAATGGAATGAAAATTGAGGTATTCCGTAAAAACTTTGCTATGAAAAAATATGTTTTTCTGTTCTTGGGCCTTTCCTTGCTCATATCTTCATGTAACAATGATGACAATCAAATTACCAATGGGGAAACACCCGATGTAACCCCAGGCTCTGATGCGGTTATTCAACATTTTATGTGGCAGGCCATGAACCTTTGGTATTTCTGGCAAGGTGAAGTGGGTGTTTTGTCCGATACCCGATTTAGCTCTGATGAAGAGTACACCGAATTTTTGGAGCAAAACCCAAACCCTGCGGATTTTTACAATGATGTCCTCCTTTTTAATGAAGACCGCTTCAGTTTTTTGAATGATGACTATACCGAACTCGTCAATAATCTCTCCGGAGTATCCCGAAGCAATGGATTGGAATTTAATTTAGTGCAGTTTGCTGAAGGTGATGGGGTTTTTGGTTACGTAATTTACATTGTTCCAGATTCTGATGCTTCCACAAAGGATATCCAACGTGGGGATATTTTCACCCGGGTAGATGGACAAGAACTCAACCTTAGTAATTACATTGACCTCTTGTTTGGAAGCAATACCACCTATACACTTGGCATGGCCGATATTGTGGATAATGAAATTGTGGACAATGATACCGAAGTAACCCTAACGAAAATAGAAAATCAAGTTGAAGATCCCATTTTAGTGGCCGAAACGTTGGATATCAATGGAACCAAAGTCGCCTATTTAATGTACAATCGGTTCTTGAGCAGTTTCAATGAAGAACTCAATGCTGCTTTTGGCGAATTTGTTGCCGATGGCGCCACCGAGCTCGTTTTGGACATGCGCTATAATCCTGGCGGTTCCGTAAATACATCCCGCCTCTTGGCCAGTATGGTATATGGCACCAATACGAGTGATTTGTACATTAGGCAGCGTTGGAATGCTAAAATTCAAGAACAACTCGATGATGAACAATTAGAGGATTATTTTGCCAGCTCCACCGGTTCCACCGCCATTAATTCACTCAATCTTAGTAGGGTTTTTGTAATAGCCACCAACGATTCGGCTTCTGCCAGCGAATTGGTAATGAACGGATTGGCACCCTATGTAGATGTCATCCACATTGGGGAAACTACTAGAGGGAAAAATGAATTTTCAATTACTCTGGTAGATGATCCCGGAAACGCTTTTGTATACAGCAGTGACCGAGAAAACAATATCAATTCAGATAACAGTTGGGGGTTACAACCTTTGGTAGGGCGAAACGAAAATGCAGATGGTTTTTTTGATTATACCAATGGTCTTGCGCCAAACATCACTCTTTTGGAGGATATTGCCAATCTTGGGGTGCTTGGTGATGTCAATGAGCCACTTTTGGCCCGAGCCCTACAAGAAATTACTGGAGTTACAAGCAAAGTCAGCTTTTCAGCGCAAATGCCTGCCAAGTCGTTTGCCAGCTCAAGATTCTTAACGCCGGCTAAAGACAATATGTATTTGGACAAGCCTTTGCATATTGACTTTAACCAAATCAATGATTAAACAATCGAATATAAAAAGCGGCCCAAAAATCAAAATTGATTTTTGGGCCGCTTTTCTTTCTAATGCTGGGCTTTTTGCAAGTTTAATTGGGTGTATTTTCCTTTCAACTCGTCTGGAATTTTAACTGTTTCAGGGTGAAAGAGTCCTGCCAAAACTTCAATCCCATCTACCAAGGTATTGGCAGAAGATTGGGTGAACATATCAAAATCCGCAACGAACACTTTGTTCTCTTTTACAGCTTTTAGTTTGCCCCAGCCCTCCTGTTTCGTCAAAAGATGTATCTCCTCCAAGGTGCGGTCAATAGTAAACCCGCATGGAGCTATTACCACTATTTCAGGGTCATACTTTACTATTTTGGACCATGGAGTGACCACACTGTCCCCGGAAGGATTGGAAAGCATGTCCACACCACCGGCATAGGCTATTTGATGCGGAATCCAATGGCCACAATTAAAAATAGGCTGTATCCATTCCATGAGCATTACACGCTTAGGCGTTGCCCTGACCGATCGGAGTTGGTCCACAACATTATCCATCCTCTTATGCAACCCGTCCAAATACCGGTAAGCCACCTCTTCTTTATTCACGGCCTTGGCAATGGTAATGGCCGACTCAAAAACATCTTCCAAGGATTCCGGGCTAATGGAAATCAGTTTAGGCTGCTTTTTCAAATGCGCCACGGCGGCAGAGGTGCAAGCGGTATCTATCTGACAAACATCGCACATATCTTGTGTGAAAATGATGTCAGGAGCCATTTCTTCCAATAGTACCTCATCTACATAATACAACTGTTTGCCTTGGTTTTTACTGGCCGAGAACAACGAATCAATTTCCTGACTGGACAGATTCTTGCCTTCCAAGATGCACCGCACCACGGGTTTCTTCTCCCGCAAGGCCCTTTCGGGACATTCAAAAGTGATTCCTTCCAAATGTCCGTCCAAACCCATATCATAAAGCATCTGGGTCACAGCCGGTAAAAAAGAGCAAACTTTTAGCATGTATTTGGGCTTACAGGTTCAAATTTAATCCAAAGGCAACATTCCTGCCCCTTGTGGTAAAACCAATGACCTCGGTATATTCTTCGTTCAGCAAATTAAAGCCGTTGACAAAAACTTTCAACCGATTGGGAAGCAATTGATGTTCCACATAAAGATTCAATAAAGAGAATGGTTCCAAAGCCTCATCAGTAAAGGTCGTAAAATCTGTATCAATTCGTTCTCCAGTATAGGCATATCCCAAAGAAAGATGCGTGGTCTCGCATATTCTATAGCCCAGCTCCAAATTCGCTTTATGTTTGGGGATACGAATTGCATTATCCCCTTTTCGTTCTGTAAAGGTATAATTGGCATTCACATCCAATGCACCAATCGGTTTCCAAGATAGTTCAACTTCCACTCCACTTGCGTCTATTTCATCAGAAATATTGATACTGGTAAAGTTTTGATCAAAACCTATCGCATTTTTCTCATTTCTATTAAAATATAATGCACTCAAGCGCAATTTGTCATTTACCTTGTACTCCACACCCCCTTCAATGGTGCGGTTCTCCTCGGGTTCCAACTCTGGATTGGAACCAAAATCACCGAACAACTGTATTAAATTGGGAGTAATGTACGATGTGGCATAAGACCCCAACAATTTCACATACCCATTGGCAGAGGGGAATACGTAGGATGGGTTGAGATTATATACAAAATGGCTGCCATATTCAGAGTGGTTGTTCCATCGTCCACCAACGTTCAAGTTCAGCCCAAAATCGGAAACGTATACAACGTTGGCATAAGGATCCACCATAGTAAAATCCACCTCATTGGAAAAAGTGGCCTCATCCTTCAGGTAGTTTACCCCCAAGATGGTATGCCATTTATCATTTATGACGTATTTGTTGTAAAAATCAAGTACCAAATTCTTTCCAACCGATACACTTTCCCCAAAAGTGCTTTCGGAGTCCGTTTCGTAATCGGTATAGGCCGTGTTCAAATGTAGCGACCCTTTACCATATCCTACCGATGAAGAAATCCCAGCCCGCTTTTGGTCCACTCTGGAACGGTTTGACGCTTCCATGAGACTGGCATCAAATTCGTTGGAATATTGGGTCTGGTTTCCGTAGACCGAAAACCGAAAATCTTCAGAAAATTGGTATCCCAACTTCACATTGGTACTGAAATGGGAAAAATTATCTTCTTCGTTCTCCGGGGTAACTGCAGCAGAAAGTCCCTTGCTGCTCCGGTTGGAAAAATCCACCACATAATTGAACTTGTTCAAGCTACCGTTCAGAGAAACTGAATTGCTGATGTTGCCCAAGTTATAGTTTTGGTCTTCCGCTGTCTGATTGGTCCCCACTGTGGATTGAAAATTCCCGGTTATCTTTTCCTTGGAACTTTTCTTGGTGGTGATGTTGATTACGGCTGTGGCCGCATTGGTACCGTACAAAGTGCTTGCAGCCCCTTTGATAATCTCAATACTTTCAATTGATGCGGTGGAGAGCAAACGCAAATCATATTCTTGTGCAAAGGACGATGGGTCGGATACCCTTACTCCATCTATGACCACCAAAACCTGTCTGCCCCTTCCTCCTCGAGCAAAAACACCCAAGACATCACCGTCCCTTCCACGGCTTCCAGTAATCTCAATTCCACTTTTGGTGTTGATGATCTGGGCCACGGTTTGTCCTTGTTTCCGTTCCAGTTCCTCAGCAGTGATCTTAATGACCGTTTTACCTGAGTTCTCTCGTTTCAGTTCAAATTTTGAATCGCTTACCACAACCTCTTCCAATTGTTGCAACTGTTGCGAATCCTGTTGTTGGGCACAAAGTCCCTTGCCCGCCAATAAAGCGGCACATAACCATAAATGATTTTTTTTCATTTCGTTTAAATCAATAAACGGGAGCGTAGTATGATTTTATACGCAAACTTTTATCCCGAAAGTTTAACATTGTTTGTTTGAATTTGGCAGGTCTCCTGACTTATTTTATGAAGTTTCACCTTCCCATCCTTCAGGCGGACAGTGGTATTGAAGAAAACAACATCCCTAATGGGTGCCAAATCCAAGCCTGTCTGCCGACAGGTAGATTTGGCATAAACTTACAGTTGCGGGAACAGCTCTGGATTTACACCGGATTCCCTTTTAATCACATGAAAAAAACGTCATGCGAACCAAAATTCAGTGCGAAAGTAATCAATCTGTTTAATCTTTTTTTACAAAAGTTAAATAATATTACTTTTGATCCATGTCGAAAAAACAGTTCTACAAACTCTTTATTGGGATGGCCTGCGTGTCCATCCTTATAAGCTGTGGCGAAAAAAGGAAAACCCAATCAAATCCTATTTCCACACAAGAATCCCAAATTGAATACGCCACTGGATTTACAATCCAAAAAAACCAACAATTTACCGAGATTAAGGTTACATCAGCCTGGCCTGGCTCTGAAAGGAACTTTACCTATGCTTTGGTGCCCAGGGAGAACTTGGCAGCCATTACATTGCCCAGCGATGCCTACGATGCAATCGTGGCCACCCCGGTAGAACGAATCGTAATTACTTCTACAACACATATCCCATCTTTGGATGCTCTGGGTGTATTGGAGTCCGTGGTCGGTTTCCCCAATACCGATTTAATTTCATCTCCCCCCACCCGAGAAAGAATTGACCAAGGTCTTATTAAGGAACTGGGCACCAATGAAAACATAAACACCGAGGTAGTTTTGGAGCTCAATCCAGAACTTATCATGGGGTTTGGCATAAACGATACCAATAAAGCCTATGATGTCATCAAAAGGGCTGGGATTCCCGTGGTCTATAATGGCGATTGGGTGGAAAAGACCCCACTGGGAAAAGCAGAATGGATTAAGTTTTTTGCTCCATTCTTCCAAAAAGAAAAAGAGGCAGACCGTATTTTCGAGGAAATTGAAACCGCTTATACAGAAGCAAAAGCATTAGCGCAACGAGCAATGGAAAAACCAACTGTCCTCACGGGTGGACTCTACAAGGATGTTTGGTACATTTCAGGTGGGAAAAGCTGGATGGCCCGGTTTTTAGCCGATGCCAATGCTGATTATATTTGGTCCGATACCGAAGAGACTGGAGGAATTGGTTTGAGTTTGGAAGCGGTTCTGGAAAAGGCCCAAAAAGCAGATTATTGGTTGAATCCTTCCTTGCACACCAGCTATGCTGAATTGGAAAAAGCCAATGCACACTACCTTCAATTTTCAGCATTTTCCAATAAAAAAGTCTATTCCAATGCCATAAAAAAAGGAGCAACGGGAGGATTGGTATTTTATGAATTGGCCCCCCAACGCCCCGACTTGGTGCTGAAAGACCTCATTTCCATTTTACACCCCGGACTGTTGGAGGATTATGAACCCCATTTTTATAGGCCCTTACAGTAAATGCTGAAATCAAGATCATATCGTCTTTCGTTTGTACTGATTTCATTGGCTTTACTGCTTGCATGGATATTGAACATCAGCTCAGGTTCAGTTGCCATTCCGTTTAAATCCACCATTTCCATTTTATTGGGCAAACCCGTGGAAATCGGTTCTTGGCAATACATTATCTGGGAATATCGCATTCCCAAAGCCTTTACCGCCATTTTGGTGGGTGGTGGATTATCTTTGAGCGGGTTGCTCATGCAGACCCTGTTCCGAAACCCATTGGCAGGACCCTTTGTTTTGGGGATTAGCTCTGGGGCCAGTTTAGGTGCTGCACTTTTGCTGATGGGGGCTTCACTGCTTACTGGATTGAGCTCCTTCGCTTTTTTAAGTGATATTTCTTTGGCCATTGCGGCCAGCGTGGGGAGTTTTTTGGTACTGCTTGTGGTGATGTTGGCAGCACAACGCATCAAGGATACCATGGCTTTGCTGATTATTGGATTGATGTTCGGAAGCATCACCTCAGCCTTGGTCAGTGTTTTGGCCTATTTTTCAAGTGCAGAAAACCTCCAGCGCTTTATTTTTTGGTCCTTTGGCAGTGTGGGTGATCTCTCTTCCGGACAAGTTTTGCTTTTAGCTGGAATCGTTTTCTTGGGGATTTTCCTTTGCATTTTATCCATCAAGGCGCTAAATGCCTTTTTATTGGGTGAAAATTACGCATTGAGTCTAGGGGTTTCACTGAAAAAATCAAGATTGCTCATTATTATTGCCACCGGCCTTTTGGCAGGGGGTGTAACCGCTTTTGCCGGCCCCATAGCTTTTGTAGGCTTGGCCGTACCCCATCTCACCCGTCAGATTTTTGATACCATGGAGCATCGTATCCTCATTCCAGCTGTATTTTTATATGGTGCTATTTTGATGTTGTTGTGCGATACACTTGCACAATTACCGAACTCGACCAATGTGCTTCCCATAAATGCAATCACTTCGCTGGTGGGCGCTCCGGTCGTCATCTGGCTCTTGGTTCGAAAACGAAAAATGATGTTCTAATGGCAGAACAGAAAAATTCCATAATCGCAGTAAAAGAATTGACCGTTGGATACGGTTCCAAAGTGGTTGCTAAAAACATCAATTTCACCTTGGAGCCGGGCGTGCTTTGCGGCATTGTGGGTGTCAATGGCATCGGAAAATCCACCTTATTGCGGACCTTAGCCAACTTTCAACCTAAATTAAGCGGTGGTATTGAAATCCAAAACAAGCCACTGGAAAGCCATTCGCCTTCAGAATTGGCGCAAAAACTGGGTGTGGTGCTCACAGAGCAACCTGCCTCTAAAAACCTGACCGTTCAAGAATTGATTGCCTTGGGGCGACAACCGTATACCAATTGGATTGGAACACTGACTTCAGCAGACAAAGAACACATTCAAAAAAGTATAGATGCCTTTTTGCTGGAAGAACTTCGCTTCTCGAAATGTCATGAGTTAAGTGATGGCCAATTACAGCGGGTGTTGATTGCCCGTGCCATGGCGCAGGATACACCTCTGATCTTATTGGACGAACCTACCACCCATTTGGATCTCTTCCATAAGGTTCAAATTTTGAAATTGCTCCAACAACTGGCGCATCAAAACCAAAAGACCATCATATTTACCACCCATGAGATTGACCTCGCCATTCAACTGTGTGATAAAATCCTGATTCTTGACGGTGACGCCAATCCCTTTGGCGACCCTTGCCAACTGATTGAACAAAAGCATTTTGAACGACTGTTTCCTTCGGAAATGGTACAGTTTGATGCCAAGACCGGTTCGTTTAAAGTGAATAAGTAAGTTTATTTTCCCGTCCTCGCATCAGTTGGAATCCGTTATCTTTAGCCTGTAGAAATCGTTATGAGTGCAGAATTGATATACCTTATTGTTGGAATTTTAGCCGTTGTCATAGGATTATTTCTGGGCATTTACATCCAAAAATTAAAGACAAAATCCAACGAAACCGTCTGGAAAGAATTGGAAACCAAGGCCAAGGAGCAGGAACTTGTCTTGAAGAATGATATAAAAGAACTTCAAGAAAAGAAATCCAATCTTGAAGTAGCATTGGCAAGAGAGGAAGCCAAATCCGGTAATTTGGAAATAAAACTTTCTGAGCAAAAGGAGGAGCTGGAAAAATTACAGGAAAAATTCACCAAAGAGTTTGAAAACCTGGCTAACAAAATCTTGGACGAAAAGAGCGAGAAATTCACCAAGAGCAATAAGGAGAGCATTGAAAATATCTTAACTCCGCTCAATAAAAAAATAAAGGAATTTGAACAAAAGGTAGAGGAATCCCAAAAGGAAAATTTTGGATTGCACTCCTCTTTAAAACAGCAACTGCTCGACTTGCGCAGTCAAAACCTCAAAATCACCCAAGAAGCGGAAAACCTGACCAAAGCCCTAAAGGGCGACAGCAAAATGCAAGGAAATTGGGGCGAGGTGATACTGACAAGGATTTTAGAGAAATCCGGGTTGACAAAAGACCGGGAATACACCCTTCAGGACAGTTTTAAAGATGAGGAGGGCAAGAGACATCAAACTGATGTGCTGATTCATTTGCCCGATGGCAAAAAAATGATTGTGGACAGTAAAGTCTCCATTGTCCATTTTGAACGTTATGTTTCCGAGGAGGATGAAAAGCAAAAAGAGCTTTACCTAAAACAGCATATAGATTCCATCAAAAGGCATGTGGAGGAACTTAGCAAAAAAAACTATCAGCTTTTGATAGAAGAAAGCCCAGATACGGTTTTTATGTTCATCCCTACAGAACCCGCTTTTGCGATAGCTTCGGCTTTTGAGCCCAATTTATATGAGGATGCATTTGTAAAGGACATTATTATTGTGACCCCTTCCACGCTTTTAGCGGCGTTAAAATTGGTAGACAACCTTTGGAAGAATGATAAACAAAAAAGGTTTGCCATAGAGATTGCCACTGAAGCAGGTAAACTTTACGATTCATTCACCAATTTAACAGATGATCTCTTGAAAGTTGGCAATCAAATCGGGACAGTCCAAAATACCTATCAAAGTGCCATGAAAAAATTGACAGGTCGTGGAAATTTGATTAGAAAAGTAGAGAATTTGAAAGCGCTAGGGGCAAAAGCAAGCAAGAGTATTGATGATAAACTATTGAAACGTGCCCTAGAGGATGATTCTGATGACAATCCAAAACTTGAACTATAACCTGTGAAAAAGATTCTATTCATCACCATTTCAGCTATTGTCCTTGGGATAGTAGGCTATTTTGCCTTTATCTACTATGTGCCCTACAGCGAGGGGTACCGTTCTGGGGAACTTATCAAATTCAGCCGAAAAGGGGTTTTGGTAAAGACTTGGGAAGGACAAATCAGTCAAGGGCTATCCGGAATCAATGTATTTTCGTTTTCGGTGGAAGACAAGGAAGCGGATATCATTGAAAAAATGAAGGAATATCAAGGAAATTACGTCAAAGTGACGTACAAGGAGCGGTATGCCACCTTTTTCTGGCTGGGCGATACCAAATACTTTATCACCGAGGTACAAATGGAGAAGTCACCACTATTTAGAAATCAATGAAAAAATTTAAATCGTCCAGAGAAAGCAGAGTTGCCATTACCGAGCTGATGCTTCCCTCCCATTCCAATTTTGGAGGGAAAGTCCACGGTGGACACATCCTCAATCTTATGGACCAAATTGCCTTTGCCTGTGCGTCCAAGCACTCGCAGAGTTACTGTGTAACCGCTTCAGTGAACCGCGTGGATTTTTTAAATCCCATTGATGTCGGGGAATTGGTCACGCTGAAAGCCTCCATAAATTACACTGGAAAAACCTCCATGGTGGTCGGGGTACGGGTGGAATCTGAAAATGTGACCACGGGAGAAGTAAAACATTGTAATTCTTCCTATTTTACCATGGTATCCAAAGGGAAGGATGGCAAAAACAAAAGGGTTCCTGGGTTAATTCTGAAAACCAAACAGGATATCCGCCGATTTGCCCGCAGTAAGGAACGGAAACAATCTGCTTTTCATCGGGATAGCAAATACGAATCTACCAACTTTAAGGTCAACGAATTTTTGGAGTTCTTAGAGGGCGAAAACGTTAAGATGGATTTGGATTAATTAAGTTTAGCCGCCGCAGGTTCATCCAAAAACCAAACCAGATTTCCGTATTTTGGGTCGACCAGAGTTGCCGGATAGGCTTGTGACCCTTCGGTTTTTTCCACAACCGCCTTTACTTTTTCAGCTTTTGAGGCTCCCGTGACCAAAAAAGCGACTTCTTTGGCCGCATTGATGACTTTTCCATTGATGGACACCCGTTGTTGACCAGATTCGGGATGCGTGGCCACTACACAATGGTCTTCCACATTCCATAAATTAATTTGATGCGGGAAAATGGATGCCGTGTGGCCATCATCACCCATACCCAGTATGACCAGGTCAAATTGGGGTGTACCTTCTACCTCCTCCAAATTGATTTCCAACAGATTGGCATAACAAATGGCTTCCGTTTTTGGCTCTTCTTCTCCTCTAATCCTATGGATATTGGCTTTTGGAACCTTAATTTTGGAAAACAAGTGCTCCACGGTCATTTTGTAGTTGCTTTCATCATCGGTTGGGGGAACACAACGCTCATCACCCCAATAAAAATGTACTTTGCTCCAATCCACTTTGTCGGAAAAGTTCTTGGCCAACACATCAAACACAATTTTGGGAGTGCTTCCACCGGAAAGAGCCACATGAAATGTCCCTTCGGTTTTTGTTTTCTCTACAAAAT
This sequence comes from Allomuricauda sp. ANG21, assembly GCF_040705235.1. Lineage (NCBI taxonomy): Bacteria > Pseudomonadati > Bacteroidota > Flavobacteriia > Flavobacteriales > Flavobacteriaceae > Allomuricauda > Allomuricauda sp. ANG21. Next base: position 927,912 of record NZ_JBFCVT010000011.1, read on the forward strand.
AGGCCGAAAACTGTTCCGCTACTTCTTGTTTGTCTCTATATATTTTTAAATCCATAGTAATTTCAATTCAGTCCTAACTCCTAACTCCTAACAAATTACACAATATCCAGGATCATCCGCCAAGTTTTCACCGGGGTTACGCCACATGCCCCTATCATCTATTAAATCATCGGCATTTTCAGGCCCCCACACTCCAGCTGCGTAGCCGTACATGCGTACATCCTTTCCGCTTTTCCAGTAGTTTAGAATAGGATCCACAAATTCCCAAGCGGCCTCTACCTCATCAGCACGGGCATACAGGGTGGCATCGCCTTGCATGGCATCCAATAAAAGTCGCTCGTACGCTTCCATGACATAAGTTTCGGCCAAACTGGAATAGTAAAAGTCCATATTAGCACGTTCCACTTTAAAACCCTGACCGGGCACTTTTACACCAAATTTAATTAGGATACCTTCATCTGGCTGAATTCTAATGACCAGTTTATTATCGCGGTGCATCCCAGATTCCTGAAAAATTTGATGGTGGGGCTCTTTAAAATGTATTACAATCTCCGTCACCTTGGTGGGCATGCGCTTTGCTGTGCGCACATAAAACGGAATCCCATGCCAGCGCCAATTGTCCACATAAAACTTAATGGCCGCGTACGTTTCCGTAGTGGAATTGGGATCAACCCCCTCCTCTTCACGATAGCCTTTGACTTTCTCACCTTTAATTTCTGAGGCCACATACTGCGCTCGAATAGTATTGTCATACAAGGTTTGTTCATCCTTCATCACCCGAAGGGATTTTAAGGCTTTCACTTTTTCATTCCGAATTTCCTCAGCGTCATCCCCAATGGGCGGCTCCATCACCACCAAAGAAACGAGTTGCAACAAATGGTTCTGAAACATATCGCGCAACGCTCCCGATTTATCATAATACCCTCCTCGTTTTTCTACCCCAACACTCTCAGCGTTGGTTATTTCCACATGATGTATGTAATTCCGATTCCAAAGTGGTTCAAAGATGCTGTTGGCAAAACGTGTCACCAACAAGTTCTGCACGGTTTCCTTGCCCAAATAGTGGTCAATCCTATAAATTTGGTGTTCCTCAAAAAAACGGTGCAAACCTTTATTCAAGTTTTTGGCCGTCTCCAAACTATACCCGAAGGGCTTTTCCACAATCAAACGCTTCCAACCATGGTTTTGGGTGTTCATTTCTGCATCGGCAAGGTTCTTTGCCACCGTTTCGTATAATGTGGGAGGGGTGGAAAGGTAATAGATGATGTTTCCAGAAGTGTCATGTTTATCCTTGAGTTCTTCCACCCGCTTGCGCAAATCGCCATAGTCTGTATCGTAATCTTTGCCCAAATCCTCATAATAGAGTTTATTGGCAAATGCCTTGGTTTTGGCATCCCCAGCATCTTTTATTTTATCTTTCAGATATGGGCTTTTGTGCACCACCCGATCCCTAAAATCATCATCACTCAAATCGCTCCGGCTGGCCCCAAGAACAACAAAGTTCTTCGGAAGATGTCCTGCCAAATGGAGGTTAAAGAGTCCCGGAATCAATTTTCGGGCGGTTAAATCGCCTGATGCCCCAAAAATTACAAGCATCTGGTTGTCGGTCTTTTTCATAGCTACTTGATTTTGCTACATGAATCATTGAAATGACACTTCCTTTTCGGATGAGGTCATTATTATTTGAGCGTAACGAATATAAGGTTTATTTTAGGTTCAGATTTCAACAAATAGCTTACTTATTGTTGTCTTAACGTAAGGGGTTAAAAATAAAGAACATGACAAAAAAGTATGATTTTGGGCTGGTTGGCCTTGGCGTAATGGGACGCAATTTTATTCTGAATGTGGCCGATAATGGCTTCACCGCATTCGGAAATGATTTGGATGATGAAAAAGTAAACGCCCTGATTTCTGAAGGTGGCGATACAGACAAAGTGAATGCCACTACAGATGTGAAGACTTTTGTGGATGCATTGGCCACGCCTCGAAAAATTATGCTGCTGGTCCCTGCTGGGAAAGTGGTGGATATTGTTATTGATGGGCTTCTTCCCCATCTCGACAAAGGCGATATCATCATTGATGGTGGAAACTCCTTTTTTACGGATACAGACCGACGCGAAGCGTATCTGAAAGAAAAAGGTATCAATTTCTTTGGGGCCGGGGTTTCTGGAGGTGCCAAGGGTGCCCGCCTGGGACCAAGTATTATGCCTGGAGGCTCTCGTGAGGCCTATCAACATGTAAAACCCATTTTTGAAGCGGTGTCCGCTAAATACAAAGGCGAACCTTGCGTGGCCTATTTGGGTCCGAAATCGGCCGGGAATTATGTAAAAATGGTACACAACGGCATCGAATACGGGTTGATGCAGCTTACTTCAGAAATCTATGACCTCTTGAAAAAAGCAGGTGGACTCACCAACGAAGAACTCCATGAAACCTATTCCACTTGGAATGAGGGTAGACTACAGTCCTTTTTGGTGGAAATCACCTCAGAAATTTTTGAGCAAAAAGATGATTTGGGTGATGGACATTTGGTGGATAAAATATTGGACAAGGCCAAGCAGAAAGGGACCGGAAAGTGGACCTCCCAAAACGCGATGGACCTCGGCATCCCTGTTCCCACTATTGATATTGCTGTGAGCATGCGTGAGATTTCCGCCCTCAAGGACGAGCGTATCAAAGCGGATGAATTGTATGACCGACCCACCCCAAAAGCTGTGGACAAAGTGGATTTTACCAACAAATCGGAGCAGGCTTTGTATTTTGCGTTTATCATCACCTATGCGCAGGGCATGCACCAATTGGCTGATGCCTCCAAAGAGTACGGCTACGAACTGGAACTTGGGGAAATTGCTAAAATTTGGCGGGCGGGCTGTATTATACGAGCGGCCTTGTTGGCGGACATTACCGAAGCCTACCGGGCGAATGAAAATTTAGAGAACCTATTGTTGTCGCCCTCTTTTGTGGAAAAAGTGCAGGAAACCGTGGCGGCAGCCCGTGAATTGGTTGCCTATGGTGCCACGAATGGCATTCCGCTACCCGGACTCTCCAATGCTCTCACCTATTTTGATGCGTATACCAGCAGTCGTTTGCCGTTGAACCTGATTCAGGCGCAGCGCGACTATTTTGGTTCGCATACCTACGAGCGTGTGGACCAAGAAGGGATTTTCCATACGGAGTGGGAAAAGTAAATCCAAAACACAACTGTCATGAAAATAGGATTGTTTTTTTTGATGTTTGTTTTACAGTTGAATCATACAAAAGCCCCTTACTGTAAATGTGACTAGAGTGACACTATTCCCATGGCAGTGAAAAATTCCGATGTAGTGGTTATTGGGGAAGTGGTGAAAAAAAATATAATTTCAAAGAGTATTCGCAATGGAAACTCCGGAAAAAATGAGCAATTACTCTTAAAAAAGTACGGAATACAAATATCAAAAGCTTACAAGGGTGTTAGACAGGATAAAATAGTATTTATTTATACTACTAGTCAGCCAAGTGCTTGCGGTTTACAACTTAACATTGGTGAAACCTATATGATTTTTGGAACTAAGGGTAGTTTCCTTCCCCCCTTTCTTGATCGTGAATTAGAACCTTTTGAACGTCAATCGTATTGGAGTAATTCTTGCTCAGCTACGCAGGAATTTACCAAAGATTTAAAAGCTGAAGTTGAAACAAGCTTAGGTGGATAATCTTTGAACCAATTTAAAAAAATAGATGGTATTCAAAAAACACTAGCAAACCTAATAATTAATACTATGAAAAAACTACTCAATTCAATGCTCTTGGTCGCTCTTATCCCTTTGGGATACGGCCAAGTAGAGTCCAACTTGGAACTCTTGGACATCTTTAACATGGAATACGTTTCTGACCCACAAATTTCACCGGATGGTTCTAAAATCATCTATGTCCGAAATTTTAAAGATGTGATGACAGACCGGAACCTATCTAATCTTTGGATCGTGAATTTTGATGGTTCCAACCATCGCCCGTTGACGACCGGAAACCAGAATGATTTTTACCCAAGATGGTCGCATGACGGTTCCAAAATCATTTTTAAGTCTAATATGGCTGATGACAAAATGAAACTGTACCTCATGTGGCTGGACACCAAGGAAACCATGGCCCTGACCAATACGCCGCAGACTCCTGGACAGGTTTCGTGGTCGCATGACGATAAGCATTTGGCTTTTACAATGTTCGTTCCCAAGGAAAACCCATCTATCGTGAAGCTTCCGGCCAAACCTGAAGGCGCCAAATGGAACGACCCGCCCAAATACATTGACCAAATGAATTATCGTGGCGATGGGCAAGGCTATTTGAAAGGTGGAAACACGCAATTGTTCACCTTGCCCATCAGCGGAGGTACGCCAAAACAACTCACTTTTACCGATTTTGATCACGGTGGACCCATTTGGTCCAAAGACAATTCCCATTTGTATTTCAGTGCTAACTTCCACAAGGATGAGGAATTTGAACCCGCCAACGGCGAAATTTATAGCATTAGTGTGACTGATGGGAAAATTACCCCCTTAACCGACCGTTTTGGCCCAGATGGCAATCCAGTTTTGTCCCCCGACGGTTCCAAAATTGCCTATTTGGGATTTGATGACCGTTTTCAAGGCTATCAGTTGACCCAATTGTATGTCATGAATACCGACGGCAGTGGTTCCCAACTCATCTCAGGAAATTTTGACCGCGATGTGGAGGATATGGCCTGGAACAGTAAGGGCAATGGATTTTATTTCAGTTATACCGACCAGGGTATGGGCAAATTGGCTTCAATTAGTTTATCGGGTTCAGTTGAAAACATCACCGACGAACTGGGCGGTCTTACCCTAGGGCGACCTTACAACGGGGCCAGTTTTTCAGCATCGACCAATGGCAAATTTGCATACACCTACGGAACCACAAAGCACCCTGCGGATTTGGCCGTGGTGGATATCAAAAAGAACAAAAAACGACTCACCGCATTGAATGACGACCTTTTTGCCTTCAAAAAATTGGGCAATGTTGAAGAGATTTGGTGGGAGTCGTCCTATGACCAACGTAAAATTCAGGGTTGGGTGGTTACGCCCCCAGATTTCGACCCTTCCAAAAAATATCCATTAATATTAGAGATTCATGGAGGGCCTTTCCAAAGCTATGGTTCGGTGTATTCCGCAGAGATTCAGGCATATGCAGCAGAGGGTTATGTAGTGTTCTACACAAATCCCAGAGGAAGCACGAGCTACGGAGAGGAGTTTGGGAACCTTATCCACCATGATTACCCCAACCACGATTACGAAGATCTTATGTCTGGTGTGGATGCGGTATTGGCCAAAGGTTATGTGGATGAAAACAACCTTTTTGTAACCGGAGGTAGCGGTGGCGGAGTGCTCACCGCATGGATTGTGGGCAAAACAGACCGATTTAAGGCTGCCGTTGTGGCCAAACCCGTCATCAACTGGACCAGTTTTGTGCTATATGCCGATGCCCTACCCTTCTTCTCCAAATATTGGTTTGGTAAAAAACCATGGGAAGACCCAGAAAACTATATGCGCCGCTCTCCTCTGACCTATGTGGGCAATGTGACCACACCCACCATGTTGTTGACCGGTGAAGAGGACTACCGCACCCCCATTGCAGAATCTGAACAGTTTTACGCTGCCCTAAAATTGCAAAATGTGGAAACCGCCATGGTTCGTATTCCTGGAGCATCGCACGGGATTGCGAATCGGCCCAGCAATTTAATTGCCAAAATTGCCAGTGTTTTGGCGTGGTTTGAGAAATATAAAAAGTAATTATAGTAACCGACTGGTTAAAAGCCCGTGTTACAAGTGTAATTCGGGCTTTTACTTTTAAGCAGCTATTGCCCCACATAGTTCATCCAACATTTCAAAAAGGGCATTCGTCAGATCGCGAAGCAATACTTTTATTTCTTTTTTACTTTCACCATGCTACAACCAAACACTGGCATTGCTATGCCATAATGTAACTTTTAAAACAATATAATGAGTGCAAGTTTAGACGTGACCAATATGCTGGTTCAAGCGGTAGATAACGGAAATGTTGAGATGGTGCAAGAAGCATTGGGCAAGGGTGCAGCCCCAAACACGGTTTTTAATAGTGATTGGGGCTGGAATGTTTTGGATAGAGCCATCTATCATGGTAATATTCCTATCATTGAAATGCTTTTGGAGGCAGGTGCAGATGTTAATCACCTCGATGCCCAAAATGAAAACTGCCTTTTTAAGGTAATTGATTTGAACAACCTTGGCCTAGTAAGGAAAATTGTGAAAAAAGGGGCACATGTGAACCAAGTTTCAAAGGATCAAGGATTGACCCCAATTTGTATTTCCTTAATCAATAGAAATCTTTCCATATCCCAATATTTATCGAAAAAAGGAGCCAAGATCAACCCTTTTGAGCCTGATGGTAGTGTTCCCTTTTCCATTGTAATTGATAATGCTGAAGGAGATGAAGACCTTTCACCCCTCATCGATTTTTTGATTGATTCCGGCTTGGATATCAATGCCCAAGATTATAAGGGCTGGACCGCTATTATGAAGACCATTAAAAAAGGGATGAAGAAAACATTCAAACACCTTATTAAAAAGGGAGCTGATGTCAATCTTCAAAATAATGATGGTAACAATCCTATTTTTGAAGCTGCCCTTAAGGATGATCCAGAATTCCTTAAGATAATTTTATCAGCAGGAGGTGATGTCGAAAATTCACTTCCCTCAGGATTTTCACCATTAATGGCTGCTTGCAAAATGGGGTTTCAACAAAGTAGTGAATTGCTCGTGAATGCCGGTGCAAACGTTAACAAAAAAGATGGAGCTGGCCTAACCCCATTAATGTATGCGGCCACTTCCAATATAGAAATTGTAAGAATGCTCATCAAAAACCAAGCTGATTCAAAAACAACATGTAACCAAGGCAAAACAGCACTTGATTATGCCAAAGAGTTTGATAACCAAGAAGCCTACGATGAATTAAAGAAGTCAAAAGGATAGTACTTTGAGGCCATTTGCTAAAACATGGGAAGTCCACTTTACTACTATGTGATTGTGGTTTTTTTATCAACTCCAATTGGGTTAAAAAATTGCTTTCTTCCTACTTTTGAACAACTATGTCAGAACAACTCTTTTCCCATATCAATACATATGTTCCCATCAGTAATGAAGATTTTGAAGGAATCAGCAGTTTTTTTGAATTCCAAAATGTGTCCAAAAAAAAGACTTTGATGGAAGCTGGAACATCTTGCGCCTATAATTATTTTGTGCTACAAGGCTGCCTCCATATGTACTATACCAATGAAAAGGGAATGGAGCGAACTGTTCAATTTGCCATTGACAATTGGTGGATGACCGATTGTTTGGCCTATTTGAACCGAACCAGAACCGATTTTAATATACAAGCGTCCGAAGACACAAAGTTACTCTCCATCAGTTTTGAAAAGCAAGAACAACTGCTCAAAGCATTTCCGCAGCTCGAACGTTATTTTAGGATTATGTACCAAATTGGGTACGGGGCTTCCATCATGAAAATGAAATATCTTTTTGATTTTTCCAAAGAAGAAATCTATCTGCACTTTACCGAACATTATCCCGATTTTGCCCAACGTGTCCCCCAATATTTGATTGCTTCATTTTTAGGTCTCACCCCAGAGTATGTGAGCGAGATACGTGCAAAAAAGCGTTCTTAAACCTGTTTAAGTTTTTTGGACAACGTTTGGAATACCTTCGTTCTACATTCAAAAAACAATTAAAAAATGGAAAAAAGAATTCAAATTGATGTCTTAGAACCTCAAGCTTTCAATGCCATGTTTGGGCTGGAAAAATATATGCAAGAGGGAAAATTAAGTAAAACACATTACGAGCTTATCAAGATTAGGGCCAGCCAAATCAATGGCTGCGCATTTTGTATAAATATGCACACCAAGGAGGCCATAAAACTGGGCGAGAATCCACAGCGTTTGTTTTTATTGGACGCCTGGTGGGACACCGAACTCTATTCTGAAGAGGAACAAATTGTACTTAAGATCACGGAAGAAGTTACACTGATTCATGAAAATGGCTTAACATCCGAGACTTATCAAAAAGCCATGAAATTGTTCGGTGAGAACTATCTGGCTCAAATCATCATGGCCGTGGTGACCATAAATGCTTGGAACCGGATTGCCATTAGTACCCACAAACCCCTTGATAGATAAGGTTTACAATTGTAACAGATGATAAAAAGGCCCCACAAAATGGGGCCTTTCAGCATTATTCCCTGTTTGATTTTCAAATTGTTTACTTTTAATCAAACCTGAACCATGAAAATAACGTCTTATCTTTTATTTATCCTGTGTGTTACTGTCTCCTTATGTTCCTGCCTAGATGTAAAAAAAGAAAGCTCCGAAGAAACCAATAGCATCCAAGATTTCGTTAAAGTACGTGTTAAGGATGAGTACAGCATCAGTGTCCCCAAGGTTATGCAAAAGACCACCGCTTTAAATAGTGACGCTTCCTTGCAATACCAAAACATTCATAAAGAAATTTATACTATAGTAATTGATGAATCTAAACAAGAGTTTTTGGATACATTGGAAGAGCTGGGGTATAAGGAAAAATACCATATTGGACTTTATCGGGATATACAATTAAAAAGGCTTGCAAGTAGAATGAACATTACGCATCAATCTGATTTTAAACCGATGATGATTTCAGGATTGAAGGCGGAATCAGTTGAATTGGATGGCAAAGTAGACAACATTGAAGATGAACTCTCCTATTTCCTGACCTTTGCAGAAGGAAATGACAAGATTTATATGATTATGTCATGGACCTTGAAGCATAGAAAGCAAGAACACAAAAATACACTCTTAAAAATAGTCAAGTCCTTTGAACTTATTGATTAAACCTTAATCAACTTAGGGTAAAATTAAGGTTGTGAAAAACAATATCATTCCCATGCAGTTCATCCGATTTTCTGCACCTTCCATCTTGATATCGGTTGGTGATAATGAATGGATTATTACCTTTATATGTTTAAAACCTAAATTCTACTTAACCCCATGAGAAAAAGCCTATCTTTTGTAATCCCTATGTTTATTTTAGTATTCTTCTCCTTACTGTCATGCAGTGGAGAAGATGGCACCAATGGTCTGGATGGGAGGGACGGTATCAATGGTAATGATGGTATTGACGGTGCGGATGGATTAAACAGCTTAATAACCACGGTAATAGAACAACCAGGAGTAAACTGTTCTAATGGTGGCTACAGAATTGATGTTGGATTGGACACCAACGACAATGGTGAACTTGAGGCCGGGGAAGTGGAAAGCTCCGAATATCTATGCAATGCCGACCCAACTGGTTTCACCTACCAAACCTATGTCTCATTATTGAACCAAACGGACACGGACAATCCGGTGGCCACTGTGGTGGAAAATTCATTGGGCCTCTCAATTTCGTGGGCCAGGGAATCCCAAGGTATATATTTAGGAACTTTAGACAGGTCCATAGACATTGGGAAAACCGTAATCTTTTACAGTACGCCTAGTAGTCATACCGGTGTTCGTGGAGAACTGGTGGGTGATAACCAAGTACGATTGGAACTTCAAAATGGAATCAATGTCTTTGCGGATAATTTCAGTAATTTATCATTTGAATTAAGGGAGTACGAATAATTCAGCTGTATACTCCAAGAAACAAGTGTTACGTCTTTATTTCGACATATCAATTTTTAAATAGATCATGAAAAAAATTACCCCACTCATTGTACTGATGTTCATTATCTGTACATCATCTTACGGACAGAATTCTTTTCCCGCTTCAGGAAATGTAGGAATTGGGACTCTCTCCCCTGCCTTCAACCTTGACGTTGTAGGTTCAATAAATGCCTCACAACTATTCGTTACGGACCTGGTAGTAGATGGGGCTCCAGTACAGAGTTCACCTTGGACCGTCTCTGGGAATGATGCCTTTTACTCAGGAGGAAACATTGGAATAGGAACAGCTAGTCCTGCCTACACTTTGGATGTGGACGGCACCTTGAATGCCACCAATATTTTGTTGAACGGAGCGGCTCTGTCCACTCCTTTGTGGAGCCTGAATGGTGGTAATGCCTATTTTAACTCTGGTAATGTTGGTGTTGGCACAGATACTCCAGGATATTTATTGGATGTTGATGGGTCCTTTAACGCAACAAGTATATTCCTTAACGGGACCGCTTTACAGAATTCTCCTTGGGAAACTTCAGGAAACGATGTCTATTACAATACAGGAAATATTGGTGTTGGAACGGACACTCCAGGTTATACACTGGATGTAGACGGTAGTTTGAATGCTACTAATATCTTTTTAAACGGATCTTCCATCGCAGGAGACCTTTCTCCTTGGACTACTTCTGGAAATGATATTTCGTATTCCACTGGAAATGTAAGTATCGGTACAACAACTGTTCCAGCGGGTTACATGGTAGCTGTTGACGGTACCATGATTGCTGAAGGTGTAACGGTTTTATTGAGCGAGGATTGGCCAGATTTTGTTTTTGCAAAAAGCTATGACCTTCTTAGCTTACAGGAAATTGAGGCCTACATAATACAGAATGGGCATCTTCCTAATGTACCCAGTGCTGAAGAAATTAAAAAAGACGGGGTTGACCTTGGGCTAATGGACGCGAAATTGCTCCAAAAGATTGAAGAGTTGACCTTGCATACCATTCAACAGCAAAAAGAAATCGACAGCCTTAAGAACATCAATAAAACTCTGAGCGAACAGAACAAACTCATCAATACCCTTTCTGACCGATTGGATAAAATTGAAAAAACGTCAAATAAATAGAATAAAAAAGGGCCGTTAATTAGCGGCCCTTTTTTTATCGACATTTTTCTTTATTTGCTCAAATACATCTTTCGTCGAGAATACAGATTGTAAAACTCATCGTCCTTAAGACTATCAATGAACAGAATACTTTCTCCGGTACTCTTCATCTCTGGTCCTAGATTTTTGTTCACATTCGGAAACTTATTGAACGAGAATACCGGTTGTTTTATGGCATAGCCATCCAAATGTGGGTTGAATTTGAAGTCCTTGATTTTCTTTTCGCCCAACATCACTTTAGTGGCAAAATTCACATATGGTTCACCGTAAGCCTTGGCAATAAAAGGAACCGTTCTAGACGCTCTGGGATTAGCCTCAATGATGTAGACCGTATCATCTTTGATTGCAAACTGAATGTTGATCAATCCTACCGTGTTTAAGGCTAGAGCAATTTTTTTGGTATGGTCTTTTATCTGTTGCATCACAAATTCCCCCAAATTAAAAGGTGGTAGGGTTGCGTTGGAGTCCCCTGAGTGAATACCGCAAGGCTCAATGTGCTCCATAATTCCAATAATGTAAACATCTTCCCCATCACAAATAGCATCCGCTTCCGCTTCAATAGCACCATCCAAATAATGATCTAAAAGTAATTTGTTGTTGGGTATACTTCGAAGTAACGACACTACATGGGCTTCCAAATCTTCTTTATTGATTACAATTTTCATTCCTTGACCTCCCAAAACGTAAGAAGGTCTTACCAAAAGTGGAAACCCTAGTTCTTCGGCCAAATCCAGGGCTTCATCAGCGGTTTCTGCAACTCCAAATCTGGGATAAGGGATGTCGTTATCTTTTAACAAGGTGGAGAAACTACCCCTATCTTCAGCCAAATCCAAGGATTTAAAGCTTGTACCGATGATGTTGATACCATACTTATCCAGCTTTTCAGCCAGTTTCAATGCAGTTTGACCTCCCAACTGTACAATAACACCCTCGGGCTTTTCATGAAGAATAATATCGTAGATATGTTCCCAGAAAACGGGCTCAAAATAAAGTTTGTCCGCCGTATCAAAATCTGTTGAAACGGTTTCGGGGTTACAATTGATCATTATAGTCTCATAACCGCATTCCGAAGCAGCCAAGACCCCATGCACACAGCAGTAATCAAACTCAATTCCCTGCCCTATCCGGTTAGGCCCTGAGCCCAGCACCACAATTTTCTTCTTATCGGTCACTACACTGTCGTTAGCCACATAGCGGTCACCATTCGGAGTTTCAATTTCCTCTTCAAAAGTGGAATAGTAATAGGGAGTTACCGCTTTAAACTCAGCGGCACAGGTATCTACCAGTTTGTAGACCCTATTGATTTTCAATTCCATACGCTTGCTATGCACCTCACTCTCCCAACAATCCAACATATGTGCAATTTGCCTATCGGCGAAACCTTTTTGCTTCGCTTCCAACATCAAGGCTTTTGGCAAACTTTCAATGGTATATTTTGAAATTTCCATTTCCAAAAAATGTAATTCTTCATATTGTTTTAAGAACCACATATCTATTTTGGTAATCTCATGGATGCGTTTCAACGGGATCCCCAATTGAATGGCATCATAAATTACAAAAACTCTATCCCAACTGGGTACCTTTAATTTATGGATTATTTTTTCATAATCCTTATACCCTTTTCCATCAGCACCTAAACCATTTCGTTTTATTTCAAGGGATTGTGTGGCTTTGTGCAAGGCTTCTTGGAACGAACGACCAATGCCCATCACCTCACCAACAGATTTCATTTGGAGGCCAAGAGTTCGGTCTGACCCTTCAAACTTATCAAAGTTCCATCTTGGAATTTTTACGATGACATAGTCCAACGTGGGCTCAAACAAGGCTGAAGTAGACTTGGTAATTTGGTTATCCAACTCATCCAAGGTATACCCAATGGCCAATTTAGCAGCGATTTTAGCAATGGGATACCCCGTTGCTTTTGAAGCCAAGGCTGAAGATCGTGACACCCTAGGATTGATCTCAATGGCGATAATCTCTTCTTTTTCATCCGGACTTACCGCAAACTGCACATTACACCCTCCGGCAAAATCCCCGATGCTGCGCATCATGTGGATGGCCATATCGCGCATGCGCTGAAACGTCCTGTCCGAAAGGGTCATTGCAGGTGCCACAGTGATGGAATCCCCTGTATGAATCCCCATCGGGTCCATATTTTCAATAGTACAGATAATGACCACGTTGTCATTCTTATCGCGAAGCAACTCTAATTCGTACTCCTTCCAGCCCATCATGGCCTTATCAATCATTACCTCATGGATGGGCGAAACTTCCAGACCATGGCTCAGTACATCGTCAAATTTTTCTGGCTCGTATACAATCCCTGCCCCAGCACCTCCAAGCGTAAAGGAAGCCCGTATCACCAAGGGGAAACCAAATTCCTGGGCTATTTCTTTTCCCTTTAAAAACGAAGTAGCAGTAGCTTGTGGTGCCATTCCCACTCCTATTTTTGTCATGAGTTCCCTAAACTTCTCCCTGTCTTCAGTAATATTGATCGCATCAATGTCCACACCAATGATTTCCACTCCAAAATCTTCCCAAATTCCTTTTTCATCCGCCTCAATGCACAAATTCAATGCAGTTTGTCCGCCCATGGTAGGCAGCACGGCATCCACATTGGGGTGTTTTTTCAATACCTCAATAATGGATTTGGTGGTAAGCGGTTTTAAATAGATATGGTCCGCCATCACGGGGTCGGTCATGATTGTGGCAGGGTTACTGTTGATCAAAATGGTCTCTATCCCATCCTCTTTTAAGGACCGTAGGGCCTGGGAACCAGAATAATCGAACTCACATGCCTGACCAATAATGATGGGGCCAGAACCAATAATCAAAATGGATTTTAAATCTTTTCTTTTAGGCATTTTCTATAGGGTGTTACTCGTTTTCTTTTGTTGATACGTCAAAAAAAAGGTGTTACTGGAAAAGTAACACCTTTAGATATAAAACTAAAATACAGTCATTATTTTTTATGTCTTGGCTCAGAGGAAACTGTTAATCTTTTTCTTCCTTTGGCTCTTCTTCTCGCAAGAACTTTTCTACCATTGGCAGTCGCCATGCGCTCCCTAAAACCATGCTTGTTTCTTCTCTTCCTTTTTGACGGCTGATACGTTCTTTTCATTTCGGAACTCTTTTAATGGATTTTGTTTGTGGGAAGGTAATTTCTTCCCGAAAAATTCTGGGCGCAAATATACAAAGACTTTTTATTTTGACAAGTCAACCCCAAAAATATTTAAATTAGTTTTTAGTACTTTTGCCAGCGCTAAACAAAAGGTATAAATCAACTCGCAACTATGTTCAATAAAAACATCAAACTTGTTATCGCCGCATTGATTATTGGGTATGCCGTTTACCAGTTTATTGAAGGGTATATTGGCAACGGAATAGCCTTGATCCTGTTTTCATTGATCTTCATTTTCCTTTATTTTAGAAACGAAATGATTTTGTTGGCCTTTCTTCGGATGCGAAAACAGGATATGGAAGGCACCCAAAAGTGGCTGGACAAAATCAAAAATCCATCCGCTGCCTTGATAAAAAAGCAACAAGGCTACTATAACTACTTGCACGGTATCATCTACTCCCAAAAGAACCTCACCCAAGCGGAAAAATACTTTAAACAGGCTCTAAAATTCGGCCTAACCATGGATTATGATGTGGCCATGACCAAATTGAGCTTGGCGGGCATTGCCATGCAAAAGCGAAGAAAGCGCGAGGCCACCCAATTGCTGCAGGAAGCCAAAAAGTTGGACAAAAACAACATGCTTACCGAACAGATCAAGATGATGCAGCAGCAGATGAAGAAAATCTAGAGGTAAAAAATCCCAAATTACAAAACCTAAATTCCAATATCCTTTTTTTGGAATTTGGAGCTTGGAGCTTAGTGCTTGGTTTATGAGAATCCAGAATGCGTATTCATAATCCCCTATCTGTTTTTAAACTACTGCCCAGCACTCCCAACTCTATAATACCCTTTATTCGGGATTTCAATGGTGTATTTTTTTCGGGAGGCGTTGTTCAAATGGGGTTCACGCAACCAAGGGTTGTGGCGTTTCAAAACTTTGTAGTTGATTTCGTAAAGTTCTGCAAAATCGGCCCAATTGGCCACAGCTGTATCCACTTCTACCGTAAACGTGGGCACTTTTTGGTACATATCTTCCTCCTCTAACTGAAAACCATACTTATCACGATTAGACAGAATTTCCTTTATGGCCAAAATACGGAACACATATCTACCGGTCTCTTGCCCCAATAGTAAATCGTAGTAGTCATCCACCTGTTGAATGCCCATATATTTTTGAATTCCGGCTGGTCCTGCATTGTACGCAGCAGCGGTCAAGGTCCAGTTGCCAAAACGTTTTTTCCATTTATTCAGGTAATCGCAGGCCACCTGGGTAGATTTTTCAACATGATAACGTTCGTCCACATTATCGTTCACCTCTAATCCGTACTCCCTTCCGGTACCTTTCATGATTTGCCAAAAACCGGTTGCTCCTGCTGGAGAAACCAAATTTTCAAGACCACTTTCGGCCACGGCCAAATATTTAAAATCATCAGGGATACCATTCTTTTTGAGGATGGGTTCAATAATGGGAAAGTATTTGTTGGCGCGCTTCATCAACAAAAGGGCATTGGATTGCCAATACGTGTTCACCAAGAACTCGCGGTCCACGCGTTCCATGATCTCTGGGTCTTCCTGAGGGACAGGTTCACCTGCAAAGTTTAAATCTTCCGGAATGTCTATGGCGCTTATCTGATAGGTATCAGCTACATTTTTATCCTTGGCAACAGCTTCCTTCACGGTAGGGATTTCTTCAACTTCATCCGACTGTACGGCAAAAATTAGTGTGCTCACCACAGCGACCAATCCTATTAAAACCAATATATTTTTTAGGTATTTCATAGCAAAATAATTTATTTGAGTACTGTAAAGATACTATTATAAAGACGAATTTATTCTAAAATAATTGTGGGGAGATGCTCATTGAACCACTTTGCCCTGTGGATAATCATAGCATGGGTACCATTTTTTACGCCGATGCATTCTTTTATATTGACAATGGGAAAAACTGCATCCTTTTCACCTTGAATATGCACCAGATTTCTTGGTGGTTTGGTTTGCGCCCAATTCACGATTTGGTCAATGGACCAATCGATGTAATGCTTATCTCGGACCGAAAGATATTTCTCATATAGATCCAATCGTTTGGTAACGGTTTCCCCAAAAGCATATTTGGCCAAAAGTTCCACATTGTTCACTAGGCCCGTGGGCAACAACTTGTGGGCCTTGGTATACTTGGCGAATAACATTCGTTTGGGGAGCTCATTCTTGGATTTCACACATGAAATGGCTATGATTTTCTTGGTCTGAATGATCTTTGCCATTTCCTGCACCAACAATCCCCCAAAAGAAACCCCCACAAGTACAGGGTTTTTATGTTTTATTCCACTGCACATTTGTTGGGCGTAGTGCTCAAGGCTCATCCCTTTTTCTGGCAAAAACCACTCCAGCGTATGGGTCTCAAAAGTAGCTTCGGGAAGTTTTATTCCATCAAAAATGGATGGATTGGCTGCCATCCCGGGCATGAAGTAGACATGGATTTTCTTGTCGGACATTTCACACCAAATATCGACAAGGTCTAGGAAATTAACAATATTTTGACTAATTTTGTATCCCTTTTATAACTAACCCCACCTATTTGAACATATTTTGTAACAAGGGGACACCAAATTACCGTTTTGGTAATCGTACGGTATCAATTTAAAAACAGTACTATATGACAGAAATGGAAATTAACGACAATAGTTTCTTGCGCCAATTTGAAACTAGGGTCAATGGGCATTTAGCCAAAATTGAATACTCTTCCCAAGAGCGTAAGGTATTTTTGACCAAGCTGGTAATTCCAGAAGAAATCACCCAAGAGGGCTTTAAAGAAACTTTTATCAAAGCCGTTTTAAACGAGATTCAAGAGAAAAACCTAAGGGTAGTGCCTACAAGCCCACACATAGCTGGTTTTTTGAGAAAGAACAGACAATACAAAGAGATGCTGCCCGTAGGCATCCGAATCTGACCTAACCAGACCACTTACAAAAGACATTGGACCTCTCAGAAATGGGAGGTTTTTTTTATGCCGACACCGATTCAGAAACAAACTGAAACCGCACCAAACCATCCTCATCAATTTCGGTAAGTTCCACTTGGTGCAAGGTGTTGACCAACTCCGGATTCCAAGGCGCCTTTACTTTTACATAGTTCTCGGTGAAACCGTGAATGTATCCCGATTTGTTTTCCCCTTCAAACAACACAGTCCTTACACCGCCCAACTGACTTTCATAAAAAGCCCGTCTCTTTTTAGCCGATAGTCCTCGGAGCATTTTACTTCGTTTGCTCCGCACCTTTTTAGGAACCACTTGGTCCATTTCTGCGGCCAAAGTGTTGTCTCGTTCAGAATAGGTGAACACGTGTAGGTACGAGATGTCCAATTCGTTCAAAAAATGGTAGGTTTCCAAGAAATGTTCATCAGTTTCGCCTGGGAATCCCACAATCACATCCACTCCAATACAAGCATGGGGCATGGCTTCCTTGATGCGTTTTACCCGGTCGACATACAAATTGGAAAGATAGCGACGACGCATCAACTTTAAGATTTCATCACTCCCGCTTTGCAGAGGAATATGAAAATGTGGCACAAAGGAATTGCTCCGGGCCACAAAATCTATCGTCTCATTCTTTAACAGATTGGGCTCAATGGAAGATATACGAAGTCGATGTATACCTTCGATTTGATCAAGTGCTTTCACCAAGTCCAAAAAAGTGTGCTTATGTTTTTTATTGCCAAATTCTCCCTTGCCATAGTCCCCAATGTTTACACCTGTCAACACAATCTCTTTAATGTCTTTTGACGCTATCTCCCTGGCATTCAGTAAAACATTTTCCAAAGAGTCGCTCCGAGATATGCCACGCGCCAATGGAATGGTACAATAGGTACATCTGTAATCACATCCGTCCTGCACCTTTAAAAAAGCCCGGGTGCGATCCCCAATGGCATAGCTGCCCACATAGAAATCAGCTTCCTCTATTTCGCAGGAATGTACCTCTCCCCCATCGTTTTTGGTGAGGTCGTTCAGGTAATCGGTAATCTTGAACTTTTCGGTAGCGCCCAGTACCAAATCTACCCCATCCACAGCTGCAAGTTCCTCTGGTTTCAATTGGGCGTAGCAGCCTACGGCAGCCACAAAGGCGTCTGGATTACCTTTTTGGGCCTGTCTTACAATGGTTTTGAAACGCTTATCCGCATTCTCCGTAACCGAACAGGTATTGATCACATAAATGTCCGCTCTTTCGGAAAAGTCCACACGCTCAAAATCTTCCTTTTCAAAACTTCGGGCAATCGTGGAAGTTTCGGAGAAATTGAGTTTGCAACCCAGCGTATAAAAAGCGACTTTCTTGCTCATTGAACCACTTCTTGTTTCAGGGCCGCAAAGATAGTGATTTGTTGAGAGTTGTGACAATGTGTCGGCGTATGTCAAAATTATGTAAGTCAACGGTTAACATATACACCCTATTTTGAAACAACACTTATTTTATCTTAAATTAGGAGCTTATCAACAGAATGACTCATAAAAATTTTGAATCCCTCTTAGTATAATCCCATTACAAATGAAGAAAATTATCCATAAAACCACATGGTGGATATTTGCCAGTCTCTGTATTTTGGTAGGGCTTTATCCCGCAATCTACTTCTTAATTGACCGACATTTTGGGTTATTATCATCCAAAACGCAGGAACTTTTGGCCGATCAGCTATGGAATATTGGTTTTTACGGACATATTGTTTTGGGAGGGATTGCATTGTTGATTGGCTGGATGCAGTTTAGCTCAAAACTTAGAAGAAAAAGGATGCGACTACATAGAACCGTTGGGAAAATTTATGTGGTAACGGTATTGATAAGTGGTGTTTGCGGAATTTACATTGCCCAATTCGCTACTGGAGGAATCACTAACGTAATAGGGTTTTCATTGAGTGGGATTGTTTGGTTGATCACTACTCTTCTGGCTTACAATGCCGTAAAGAATGGAAACATTAAAGCCCACCAAAATTTTATGATTTACAGCTATGCTGTCTGCTTTTCTGCAGTGACCCTAAGAATTTGGCTCCCCCTCTTAATGGCAATCACTGGAGATTTTATTTCGGCCTATCTTATTGTTGGCTGGCTAAGCTGGGTTCCCAATTTGGCTGTCGCTTATTTCATAATAAAAAGGCAGCAAAGAAAAGAGGCTGTGATGGTCTAACTGGAGCGCCCCAATGAGTGCCTTGGAATTTTAAACTGGGCATTATAACGAATCGTTTCCGATTTGTTCCAATCCATTATCAGAGGAATTCAAAAAACGTAAAAAATGTACCTTTAGGTGTAAACCGCACCAAGAGCCTCTATGCCAAAAAAAGTATTCCTCAGTTTAAAATATCCCCAGCTCGCCATTGATATGCTTGAAAAAGCTGGGTTCAACATCACCATCAACAAAAGCAACAATCCCATTCCACAGGACGAGTTAATCAACATCTGTAAAGAACATGATGCCCTTTTAAGTACGGGTTCCAATAAGATTGATACCTATTTTCTGGAGCAATGCCAACACCTTGACATTATATCCCAATTTGCTGTGGGGTATGACAATATCGATGTACAAGCCGCCAAAAAAAATGGGATTGTCATCGGAAACGCCCCGGGAGCCATGACGGAAGCCACCGCCGATGTGGCTTTTGGATTGATGATTATGGTTTCTCGCAAAATGGTTCATATGCACAAAACCATTCAAAAGGGTCTGTGGAATCATTTTGTTCCCACGGCCAACCTTGGTTTTGAGCTCGATGGCAAAACCTTGGGCGTTTTTGGACTGGGAACCATTGGTAGGGTCATGGCCAAACGTTGCAAAGCCGCTTATGGCATGAATATTATCTACCACAATCGCTCTAAAAATCAAGAAGCTGAAGAAAAGTTGGGTGCGCAATATGTTTCTTTTGATGAATTGTTGAGCCAAAGCGATATCATTTCGGTACACTGTAACTTAACCGAGGAAACCAAAGGTGTATTCAACAAGGAAGCATTCAACAGAATGAAGAATAGCGCTATTTTCATCAACACTTCGCGCGGTGGGGTCCATAATGAGATTGATTTGATTGAAGCCTTGAAAAATGGTTCCATTTGGGGCGCTGGACTGGATGTCACCGACCCCGAACCCATGCAGCCGGACAACCCTTTACTCCAAATGGAAAATGTTGCCGTACTGCCCCATATTGGCTCTTCAACCGTGGAAGCCCGTAACGAAATGGCCCGTATGTCCGCACAGAACATCATCGACTTCTACAAAACCGGAACCATACCCTATCCAGTTCACTAGTTCCCTATAAAATATCGGTGGCATTGGTTAAAAATCCATAACTTCAACCAATACTAAAATCCGACTTATATGAAACTCCGTTTACTGCTACTGGGCCTTGTTGTCCTAGCTAGCTATTCCTGCAAAAAAGAGCAGACTTCATCGCTTGCCAATCATCAAGGTGATGAGACGTACACCGTAATTGTTGGTGAAAACAAAGTGGGCCATCTAAAAACCCAAATTTCTGGTGATACCATCCAAATTGATTACGATTATAAGAATAATGGCCGTGGCCCAACTTTAAAGGAAACCATTGTGCTCAATGCCGAAGGTTACCCAATAGATTGGAAAATCACGGGAAACACTACGTTTGGCAATGCCGTGGATGAGCATTTTACCTTGGAAGGTGAAAATGCCTCTTGGACCGATGCGACAGGTTCAGGAAGTACCACCGTGGATGCTCCTCAATTGTATGTGAATCAATTTGGAAGCCCTTACTCATCCGTTTTGGCCGCTAGACTGTTGTTGAATGCCCCGGAAAACACAATGCCTGTACTTCCAGCGGGCAACCTTACACTAACAAAAATGGAAAGCTTGAGTGTTCCCAATCCTTCGGGTGATGGCGAATTGGCCCTTACCACTTATGCCCTATCCGGCGCGGAACTTAATCCCTCCTATTTTATTTTGGATGATTCGCAAAAATTCTTCGCATCCATAACCCCACGATACATTGTAATTCGTGAAGGATACGAAGCCGTGGAAAAAGACATGCGCCAATTGTCTGAAAATTATTCAGCAGAACGCTATGAGAACCTGCAAAAAGAGTTTGCCCACAATTACGACGGTAAAGTCAGAATCCGTAATGTGCGGGTTTTTAACCCCGAGAGCTTATCGCTGACCGACCCCGTTTCTGTTGTGGTGGAAGGTGATAAAATCTCAGCTATTGAGGCTCCAGATGCTTCAGCAGAGGGTGAAGTAGCAATTGAAGGCAATGGAGGCACATTGGTGCCAGGGCTTTTTGAAATGCATGCCCATACCGGAGACGAAGGTGCCCTGCTGAATGTATTGGCTGGGGTGACCTCCTTCCGGGATATGGGGAATGATACCGAGGTTTTGAGCAATCTCATTGAAAAAATTGAGTCCGGTGTATTGGCGGGTCCAAGAATAACCCGATTGGGTTTTATAGAGGGTAAGAGTCCGTATAACAGCAACAATGGCATTTTGGTGGAAACCAAGGAAGAAGCTTTGGCCGCTGTGGACACTTATGACAGTCTTGGATTTTATGGTGTTAAACTCTACAACAGCATGAATGGCGATTGGGCCCCGGACATTGTAAAAAAAGCCCATGACCAAGGCCTTTTTGTTACAGGGCACGTGCCTGCATTTTCCAATGCCAATGCCATGCTAAGGGCCGGTTTTGATGAAATGACACACATTAATCAAACCATGTTGGGATGGGTCTTGGAGCCTGAGGAGGACACCCGAACCCTTTTGCGGCTTACCGCCATGAAACGTTTCCCTGAGTTGGATTTGAACAGTCCAAAAGTACAGGAGACCATGGACTTGTTCGTAACCAACAAAACCGCCATTGACCCTACACTGGCCATCCATGAAATGTTGATGCTATCCCGCAATGGAGAGGTCACACCTGGAACTGTGGATTATATCGACCATATGCCACCCAACGAGCAACGTAGCTTAAAAGTGGCTCTGGCACAAATAGCAGATGAAGAAGAGGATAAAGCCTATCGCGAAGCGTATGCCAAAATTGTGGAAACTCTGAATATGATGAAGGACAAAGGCATCCTAATAGTGGCTGGGACCGATTTAGGCGGCGCGTTTAATTTGCACCGCGAGTTGGAATTGTACAACCAACAATTGGGCTACACCCCGGCCGAACTTCTAAAATTGGCCTCATACGATATGGCCGAGTATTTGGGTAAGGAAGATTTGGGCAGTATTGAGCCCGGAAAACTGGCCGATTTCTTTTTGGTGCCCGGCAATCCAGTAGAGGATATTAAGGCCATTAAGACCATCGCTCTAGTGTCCAAGGGCGGTACCTTCTACTACCCAACGGAGGTCTACCCTGCCTTTGGGATAACTCCATTTACGGAAAAACCAGAAGTAAAAGAATGAGTTTAATACTAACAATTTTTAAAAAGCCAGTGGTGAGTTAACTGCTGGCTTTTTTGTTTTACATACACCAAATCACTCGCAAACAACAAGTTATGTTGATAAATCTGTTGATGATTACAGGAAACCGTAGGCTTTTGTAGGTGTTTTTCTGTTAACTTAGTTTAGTTGTTTAAATTATCCATCCAATGGAAGTTTGATAAATAATTTAAATTATGATTACTCAAAAATAACATCGTGGAATATATATATAGCCCAGAAGAGTTTGAAAATATCTCAGGTAATGACATCCAACAAAAGGCTCAAGAAATCAAACAAAGGTTTGATTTCCGCAGATCTTATTTCCATACTTTAAGAAACAGTATTTCGGACATTGAGGAATGGACTACTTTAAATGAGAGATTGATTTTATTTGATAAAGATAAGTTTAACCCTTGGAGCAAGCAATGGAATAGTATTTTAAGATCAAGCAATATTAATACATTAAAAAACTATTTTGAGAGTGCACTTTCCTTCTTTCAGGAATTAGAAGAGGAAGTAGGTTCAATTAAACCACAGTATTTAAATTCGGATGAAGTAGAAAGTTTAAAAGAAGATGTCTTGAATCGAATTGATGAAGATATGATTTCTCTTAAAAACGATGTCCTTGAGCAAATCAATACTGGAATTGCAAATGTTCTTGACTTAAAATCAGAATTGGGTTTACAAAAAAACTTCGCGGATAATTTAAAAGTAGTTAGAAGAGTTTCAAATGTTACGAAATTTTGTTTTTTAATAGCATTTATTTTTTCCTTGATTGGTATTGCATGTTTTTTAGTTTTCAGTTATAAACTTGATTATATTCAAAACCTTGAATTCTATGAAAAGATTCTAGTAAGACTCGGTGCTGTTTCTTCTTTAGCAATCTTGTCCTATTTCCTTTTCCAACAATTTAAGCTTCATCAAATTCTACACTTAAAATATACCCATTTGGATAATTTTTTAGGTGGTGGTGCAACATATATAAATCAACTAGTAAGCCAAGATGGAGATTTGAAAAAAATTACCAATAAACGACTTACTGAAATGTTTATGGAAATAGATGATACAATTGGTAATGCAAAACAAGTTAACCATCCAACGGATAAATATGCTGAATCGCTTAAACAAACTTTGGATAGTGTCCTTGGCAAAGTAAATGACCTAGCCAAAACAGTGAAAGAGATTAAGAACCCATAAACTAAAACCAAAAATACTTTACGAGAATTTTACTTTGTTTAGGGGAAATATGAGTTTGGACTATTCCTCTCTTTCACTCCTACCCTAATACTTCCGCCACTTTTGGGTCAGTTCAAAAACATGCTCCAAAATCTGTGCTTCGGTATCGTTAAACTCCACATTTCGGCGTTTCATCATAGCGGTTGCTACCTCAATGGCTTTGTTGGTCCGAAACTCCGTAAAACCAGAGGCGCCGCCCCAACTAAAACTGGGGACAAAGTTTCGGGGGTACCCACTACCAAAAATATTGGCACTCACCCCTACCACGGTTCCGGTGTTGAACATGGTATTGATGCCACATTTGCTGTGGTCGCCCATCATCAATCCACAAAATTGAAGTCCGGTTCTGGCAAAACCTTCGGTTTGGTAGCTCCATAAACGAACGGGAGCGTAATTGTTCTTCATGTTCGAGGTGTTCGTATCCGCACCCATATTGCACCACTCGCCCAACACAGAATTGCCCAAAAAACCTTCATGGCCCTTGTTGGAGTACGCAAACAACACCGAATTATTGACTTCGCCCCCTAATTTACATCCGGGTCCGGCAGTGGTAGGTCCATAGATTTTGGCTCCCATCTTTACAATGGCCCCTTCACAGAGGGCAAAACTACCACGGATAATACAGCCTTCCATAATTTCAGCATTCTTGCCAATATAAATGGGCCCCGTAGATGCATTTAAGATACTGAACTCCACTTTGGCGCCTTCTTCCAAAAAAATGTTTTCTGGATGCAACACTTGATTGGTGTTGGAAATAGGCTGACTCTTCCGCCCGGCGGTCAGGATGTTATAATCCGATTGGAGTGCATCCCCGTTTTTGGAAAAAATATCCCAGGTATTTTTAATCGTCAACCCTTTGGGTTGATGTTGAACCGTTTTAAAATTGGTCGAATCAAAGGGTGTTTCCACATCACCGCTCACATAGGCAATATATTCTTCCCCATGCATCAAGGCCTCTCCCATTCTTAGCTTTTGAATGGCCTTCACCAAATCGGCGTCAGGAAGGTAACTCGCATTGATGACTACATTTTCAGCAGCGGAATTCAACGGGAATTTTGCAGCCAAATAGTCTTCTGTCTTCACACTTACCGAGGCGTTCAACCATTTTTCCCATTTTTCCCGAATGGTCAGGATGCCTACCCGTATTTCAGCCACAGGCCTAGTGAATGTGAATGGAAAAAGGGATTCTCTGCTTGTTCCGTCGGATAGAATGTAGTTCATGGCTCAGTGTTGATGGTATAAAAATAAAAAACGCCCCTGAAAACCATCAGGAGCGTCCATATATTTCGTTAAAAAGATGGTCCTACTCGGCCTTCTTCTCTTCTTTGCTGAATTTCTTGTACTTGTTCTTGAACTTATCAATCCTACCAGCGGTATCCACCAATTTGGTTTTACCGGTGTAGTAAGGGTGCGAAGTTCTTGAAATCTCCAACTTTACCAAAGGATACTCCTCACCATCAACGGTGATGGTTTCTTTTGCCTCTGCAGTGGATTTGGTAATGAACACATCGTCATTGGACATGTCTTTGAAAGCCACTAATCTATAATTCTCTGGGTGTACACCTTTTTTCATCGTCTTTACTACTTAATCTCAGATTTTTCGAGGTGCAAATTTAAGGATTTCTTTGATTCTTCCAACTGAAAAAAGAAAAAAAGAAAAAAACTACCTTTAACTGTAACAAAATCTCCCCTTGGTTCACTAACAAACCATAATCAACACTAAAAATAACGAAATGGAAGAACAACAACCAAAAGCCACTAAATTTATGTTGAACTATGGCCTAATATTGGGTCTGGTATCAATAGTTTTCAACGTAATGCTCTATACGCAAAAGATGCATTATGAAATGAGCACGCCTGTAATCGTTATATCCATCTTATTGACAGCGGCTGCTATTTTCCTGGGCACGAATGCGTATAAAAAAGCTAATGGAGGGTTTCTAAAAATATCGGAAGCACTGAAAATTGCTGTTGGAATTGCCTTGGTGTCCACAATTATTTCCTTGATTTATCAATACCTGCTCATCAATTTCATTGAACCCGATTTTATGGACAAGGCCTTTGAAATTGCCAAACCAAAGGCATTTGAACAAAATCCTTCAATGACAGAGGAACAATGGGAACAAGGAGTGGCCATGCAAAAAAGTATGGGTTGGCTCCGGTATCCCATAGGATTAATATTTGGTTGTGTCATTGGATTGGTTCTGGGTCTTATTAGCGGACTTATATTAAAAAAATCCAAGCCGGAATTCTAAACCAAAAAATGCTACTTTTGAAGGGAATTCGAGAAACTAACAATGCAAATCTCCATTGTAATTCCTTTACTCAACGAGCAAGAGTCGCTTAACGAACTACATGATTGGATTGTACGTGTAATGCAATCCAATCATTTTTTATATGAAATCATTTTTATAGATGATGGCAGTTCTGATGGCTCTTGGGAGACCATCCAAGGACTTTCAGAAAAAAATGGACACGTTAAAGGCATCCGGTTTTTAAAAAACTACGGCAAGTCACAAGCCCTACATGCCGGCTTTAAAGCAGCCCAGGGCGATGTGGTAATTACCATGGACGCCGACCTTCAGGACAACCCTGAAGAGATTCCGGAGCTCTACCGAATGATCAAGGAAGATGGAGACCATGTGGTTTCCGGCTGGAAAAAGAAGCGGTATGATTCCGTTATCACCAAAAATATCCCCTCTAAGCTTTTTAATTGGGCGGCCCGAAAAACTTCAGGTGTAAAATTGCATGACTTTAATTGCGGACTCAAAGCTTTTGATTCCAGAGTTGTGAAAAATATTGAGGTTCATGGTGAAATGCACAGGTATATCCCCGTTTTGGCCAAAAACGCAGGTTTTAACAACATCAGTGAAAAAGTGGTACAGCACCAAGCCCGAAAGTATGGCACAACCAAATTTGGGGCAGAGCGCTTTATCAACGGTTTTTTAGATTTGATAACCATCTGGTTTGTTTCCAAGTTTGGTCGACGGCCCATGCACCTTTTTGGAGCCTTGGGCGTACTCATGTTTATCGTAGGTTTCGGATTTGCACTGTATTTGGGCATAGACAAGCTGTTCTTGCATCCCACCGGACGTCTCATTACCCAACGCCCTCAGTTCTTCATTTCCTTAACGGCCATGATCATAGGGACTCAACTTTTTTTAGCAGGTTTTATCGGAGAGATTATGGTTCGGTCCAGAAAAAATGATGTCCGCTATTCCATTTCAGACAAAATAAATGTTTAGCACCCCTAAAACTGATATTCTTTGTATTTTAGACCATACTAAACAAGCACATTCTATATGGATTCCATCACTTCTACAGCGCAATCTTGGTTAACCGATTTTTTTGATGAAAAAACCAAAAAGGAGATTAAAAATCTGATAGAAAACGATACCGAGGAACTCAAGGAGCGTTTCTACAAAGATTTGGAATTCGGTACCGGGGGTATGCGCGGCATTATGGGTGTTGGCACCAATAGAATCAACAAGTATACCTTGGGCAAGAACACCCAAGGGCTCAGCAATTACCTTAAGAAATCATACACGGACACTGACTTAAAAGTGGTCATCGCCTACGACTGCCGACACAATTCGGATACCTTGGCCAGAACCGTGGCAGAAGTTTTCTCTGCTAATGGCATTAGGGTACACCTGTTTTCTGAACTCAGAACAACCCCAGAACTTTCATTCGCAGTGCGGTATTTAGGATGTCATGCCGGTATTGTTTTGACCGCTTCCCACAATCCGCCAGAATACAATGGCTACAAAGTATATTGGGCCGATGGCGGACAGATTGTGCCCCCACAAGACGGAGAAATCATTGCTGAGATTGATGCACTATCTTTCGAGGACATTAAATTTAATGCTGATGAAAGCCTCATTCACCTTATTAATGAAGAGGTTGACGAAGCTTTTTTTGAAGCTTCGGTAAAAAATGGAAGTTTTAATGCCAAGGGAAAGGATGACTTCAAGATTGTTTTCACCTCGCTTCACGGCACATCCATAACAGCTATTCCTGAAGTATTGAAACGTGCCGGGTACAGCAATGTTACCATTATAGAAGAGCAGGCAGAGCCCGATGGAGGGTTTCCGACGGTAAAATCACCCAATCCCGAAGAACCCGAAGCTTTGGCCATGGCCATAGAAAAAGCAGAAGAAATTGGGGCCGACATGGTAGTGGGAACCGACCCTGATAGTGACCGGCTGGGTATAGCAGTTCGAAACCTGGAAGGCAAAATGGAACTCCTAAACGGTAACCAGACCATGGTGCTGATGACCAAATTCCTTTTGGACCAATACAAGGAAAAAGGCTTTAAGGGCAACGAGTTTATCGCCACAACCATTGTCTCCACGCCCATGATGGAACAAATGGCCAAAACGTATGGTGTAGAATTTAAAACTGCATTGACTGGCTTTAAATGGATTGGAAAAATGATAAAAGACTTTCCCAATTCCAAGTTTATTGGGGGTGGCGAGGAAAGTTTTGGCTATATGGTAGGCGACTTCGTCCGCGACAAAGATGCCGTTACCTCTACCCTACTGGCCTGCGAGATTGCTTCCAATGCCAAAGCAAATGGCAGTTCCTTTTATAAAGATTTGATTGATTGCTACGTCCAGTTTGGTTTTTATAAAGAAAAACTCATTTCCCTTACTAAAAAAGGAATGAGCGGTGCTGAGGAAATCAAGCAAATGCTCATCGACTTCAAGGAAAATCCGGTGGAATCCGTACAAGGTTCAAAATTATTGTGGATTGAGGATTACAACACCTCTATTGCCAAAAATGTACAAACTGGAGAAGAACGCACAATTCACCTCCCTAAGTCCAACGTATTGATTTATGAAACTGAGGATGGCACCCGAATCGCAGCCAGACCTAGTGGTACCGAGCCCAAAGTGAAGTTCTACATTAGCACCAATGCAAAATTAGATAAGGCTGAGGAGTATAAATCCGTAAATTCGCAGTTGGATACCAAACTAGACGGCATCCTTTCTGAACTGAATTTGTAGGTGAATGAACTACTTTAAAAAAATTCTCCGTTTTGCGGGACCTTACCGCAAATACGGTTATTTGAATATTTTCTTCAATATTCTCTATGCGCTTTTTAGTGCCCTGTCCTTTGCTGCGTTGATTCCGATGCTGGATGTGTTGTTTAAACCAGAGCAGAAGGTCTACATAAAGCCTGTTTATGAAGGTTTTTCCAAATCAAAGGATTACTTGCAGGACTATATCAACTATCGGGTAACCGCATATTCCGGGGATGATGACATGAAAGGGTTGGTGCTGGTCATCAGTTTGGTATTGGCACTCTTCCTTTTAAAAAATGTATTCAACTATCTGGCGATGTATTTCATCACTTTTTTGAGAAACGGAGTGTTGAAAGACATCCGAAACACCATGTACAAAAAGATAGTAGACCTCCCTATCTCCTATTTTTCGGAAAAGCGAAAAGGCGATGTCATTGCACGAATCACCTCCGATGTATTGGAAATACAACATTCCTTCCTATCCATT
The DNA here is from genome assembly GCF_040705235.1 of Allomuricauda sp. ANG21. Taxonomy (NCBI): domain Bacteria; kingdom Pseudomonadati; phylum Bacteroidota; class Flavobacteriia; order Flavobacteriales; family Flavobacteriaceae; genus Allomuricauda; species Allomuricauda sp. ANG21. The sequence continues at coordinate 957,045 of NZ_JBFCVT010000011.1, forward strand.
TTGGAATTGATTGTACGAGAACCACTGACCATCTTATTTACCATTTTAGTGATGTTCGGAATCAGTGCCAAACTGACCCTCTTCGTTTTTATTTTCATTCCCATAGCCGGAATGTTGATTTCCAGAATCGGGAAATCCCTAAAACGAAAATCGGACCGGGTGCAAAAGGAACAGGGAGAATTTTTGTCCATTGTGGAAGAAACCTTGGGCGGACTCCGGGTCATCAAAGCCTTTAATTCAGAATCCAAGTTTTACAACACTTTTAAAACTTCAACCACACGATTCTTCAGGTTTTCCAATTCGTTATTGAACAGGCAAAATTTGGCCTCGCCTACGGGTGAGTTCTTGGGGATTTTGGTGATTGGCGTACTGCTGTGGTTCGGTGGAAAAATGGTACTGGTAGACAAGACTTTGGATGCCTCCTCATTTATTGCCTATATGGGGTTGGCCTATAATATCTTGACTCCGGCAAAGGCCATCAGCAAAGCGTCTTACGGTGTCAAAAAAGGAAATGCCGCTGCCGAACGGGTTTTGGAGATTTTGGAATCTGAAAATCCAATCAAGGATGTGGAAGGTGCAACCGAAAAGACCGATTTCACTTCAAGCATTGAGCTTAAAAATATTTCCTTTAAATATGAAGATGATTACGTGCTAAAAAATATCAACCTAAAGGTTGATAAAGGCCAAACTGTGGCTCTGGTTGGTCAGTCTGGAAGTGGAAAAAGTACCGTGGCCAACTTGGCTACCCGTTTTTACGATGTCAACGAAGGTGAACTGCTGCTAGATGGCACGAACATTAAGAATATTACCAAAAAGTCACTACGCGGACTGATGGGACTGGTAACACAGGATTCTATTTTGTTCAACGACACGGTGAAGAACAATATCGCCATGGGTAAGGAAAATGCCACCACTGAAGAAATCATAGCGGCTGCCAAAGTGGCCAATGCCCACGACTTTATCATGGACCTGCCCCATGGATACGATACTAATATTGGTGACAGCGGAAACAAATTGAGTGGCGGACAGAAGCAACGCCTGTCCATTGCCCGTGCCGTGCTCAAAAATCCACCCATCATGATTTTGGACGAGGCCACCTCTGCCCTCGATACCGAAAGTGAACGTCTGGTGCAAGACGCTTTGGAAAAAATGATGAAAAACCGGACCTCAATCGTCATTGCACATAGATTGTCTACTATTCAAAATGCAGATTCCATCGTGGTACTGAGCAAAGGGAAAATTGTGGAGCAAGGCACCCATGAGGAACTCATGAAATCCAAAAAAGGCTACAAAAAGCTGGTGGAAATGCAGTCGTTTACGGCGTAATCCTATTAAAAAAATCTTCACTAAACTTATCTTGAGCGCTGTCGAAAAGAATCAGAATAATAAAAGTAGTGTCATGCCGAACTTGTTTCGGCATCCCATCCTCAAGCAAAGGGGCGTTCTATCTCTGAGTGAGAGCATTCGAGAAAATTGGTGAAATTTGTGTCAAATCAATTGATTCTTCGCGAAGTTTATCTTGAGTACTGTCGAAAAGGCTCAGAATAATAAAAGCAACATCATGCCGAACTTGTTTCGGCATCCCATCCTCAAGCAGAGGGATGTTCTATCTCTGAGTGAGAGCATTCGAGAGAATTGGTGAAATTTGTGTCAAATCAATTGATTCTTCGCGAAGTTTATCTTGAGTACTGTCGAAAAGGCTCAGAATGACAATTCAATGGTTCATTGTTGACTCTTCACTGGTTATTGTATATTAAAAATTGTCCATTGCTTTAAACCTTTTACCTTTAGAACAGTCAAAGCACCAAATTGCATTACCAATTGATTGCGGAAGAAACCCTAATCAACGAGCTTAAACAAAAGGAAAGCCAAGCAAAGGCCTTTGAGGTGTTGGTCAACACTTACAAAGAGCGGTTGTATTGGCATATCCGAAGGATTGTTTTGGACCACGATGATGCGGATGATGTGCTTCAGAACACCTTTATAAAAGTGTACAAAAACATAGATAACTTTAAAGGGGAGAGCAAATTGTATTCTTGGATGTATCGGATTGCCACCAACGAGTCGCTGACTTTTTTAAAGCAAAAATCCCGAAAAATGGGAATCAGCGACGAGGAACTCAAAAACCGAATGGTTGAAAATCTGCAATCTGATGTTTATTTTGAAGGCGATGAAATCCAATTGAAATTACAGAAAGCTTTAGCCACCCTTCCTGACAAACAAAAATTGGTCTTTACCATGAAGTATTTTCAGGAAATGAAGTATGAGGAAATTTCGGAAGCATTGGAAACCTCGGTAGGCGCATTAAAAACTTCCTATCATTTGGCATCAAAGAAAATTGAGGCGTATCTTAAAGAAGATTAAACCTTTGGCCTAATTTGAAGTCTATAGGTAACAATGAAAAAGGACAAAAAAAATAGTTTCAATACCCCGGAGGGCTACTTCGAAAGCTTCCATGACCGACTCATGGACAAAATCAACAAAGAAGAAGGTCAACCGGAGTCCATCATTCCAAAATCGGATGGTTTCACTGTACCTGAAAGGTATTTTGATGAAGTGACCCCTAAAGTCCTTTCCAAAACCGTGGAGGATAACGGGAAAGTCATCCAACTTAAATCCTACCGTAAATTCTATTATGCCGCCGCCGCAGTTGCAGCTCTATTCCTATTGGTTTTTGGACTCAATTGGAAATCAAACGCCCCGATAGGTTTTGATGATTTGGCCAATACTGAGATTGATGCTTATTTTGAAAGCACTGAAATTGATATAAGCACGTACGAGTTGGCCGAATTGGTGCCCTTGGAGAGTTTGGAACTGAACGATGTTTTGGAAAATGATATTGAAGCGGAGAATATCTTGGAATATTTAGATGAAACCGTTGAAGATATTGAAGATTTAAACTTAGATTACAGCAATTATGAATAAAAGAGTACTTATACTACTTGTTTTTCTAATGGGAATGTCCTTCTTACACGCCCAAGGTCCTGTTAGAGATCGTATAAAGACCCTAAAAGTTGCCTTTATTACCGAACGCGTTGGTTTAACCAGTCAAGAAGCCCAACAATTTTGGCCGATTTATAACGAACATGAAGATGCTATGGAGAACATCAGAAGAAAAGAGGTGCAAGCAAGACTTTCTGCAGCTCAAGGCCTTTCCGATAGCGAGTCTGCCGCTCTTTTAGACAACTTTATTGCGCTTGAAACTGAAAAACACAACGCCGACCAACTCTTTATCTCCAAAGTAAGAGAAGTGATTTCACCCAAAAAGGTGCTGTTGTTGCTGAAAGCAGAAGATGACTTCAAAAAACGTCTCTTACAACAGTATAGAAGGAAACAGGGAGGAGGGTAAAACCCTTGACCATTTGCACTTTTTCACTATTTAAAAACCAATTTCGCAATTCGATTGCTTCCCGCCGCGTAGGCTACTGAATCATTTAAAAATCGAAGGGTGAAAAACGGCTCATCACTGAAACTTTTCCAGTTTTCCCCTCCATCCCCTGAGTATGAAATTCCCGTAAAACCCAAAGCTACCAAACCTTTTCCTTCTGAATTGGGAACAAACTGCACGCAACTTTTGTAATTGGGTTCCCGCCCATCCGCTATCAAGTTCCATGTTTTTCCACCATCATGGGTAATAATTTTGTTGGCCTTGTTGGATTCGGGTTGGGTGTAGTCCCCGCCAATAGCAAATCCGGTGTCTTCATCATAAAAAGCCATGGAGTAAATACCCTGAGTCTCCGATTCGTGAACAATGGACGTTTGCTGTACGGTCCATGTTGCCCCTTTATCCATGGAATGATAGACGCGTCCTGCTGTAGTTCCAATCCAAGCTTGGTTTCCTACCAAGGCAATATTGCTGTTGCTTGCTGCAAAAGCTCCTTCCCCCTCCATACCTTCAGACAAGTCCGTGCATGGGATTTTGGCCCATGTGTTTCCGCCATCCCTGGTAATAATGATGGACAGGCATCCATCAACCGTGTCACCTACAGCAATACCTTCGGTATCATTCCAAAAAGCCATGCAATCGTAGAACACTCCTGCACCTTCCTCCTTGTATACCAACTCCATTTTACCTTGGTCCCCTGTTTTATAAAGCAACGCCGGACTATCTATGGAAAGCATAAAGAAGTCGTTGGAGGTATTTCCTACCGCCCTAAAAGCAGGTGTAATGGAGTCATAGTGTTGAACATTGGCCCTAACTTTATGAGATACAACATCCACCGTGCCATAAATTCCTTTACTACCAGCGAAGGCCAAGGTTCTACCATCCAAAAACGTAATGGCCCTGATACTGACCGAGTCTTCATAAACTGGAGTTATAGATACGGTTTGGAAGGGCTGATAGCGTTGCTGTTCGGCACAAGAAAACAAAACTAAACCCAACAAAAGGAAAATGAAGAATCGCATTGCATATATTTTCCGTAAAAGTAAGGAGAAATGATACCTTTGCAACCTTATTTTATACCATGCGTTTACATCGAAATCTTGTTTTTGCCGTTATTGATGCCCTGAATATGATTTTCAATGAAGGGGAATATGCCGATAAGGTAATTGAGAAGGTTTTGCGCTACGACAAACGTTGGGGCGCTCGGGATAGAGCGTTTATTGCTGAAACCACATACGACATTGTACGTTGGAAACGACTTTACACCGAAATTGCCGAAGCAAATGAGCCCTACACCCGCCCGCATTTGTTCCGATTATTCTCGGTGTGGTGTGTGTTAAAGGGGATTAGAATCCCAGATTGGAAGCAATTGGAAGGTACCCCAGAGCGTCGTCTAAAGGGTCGGTTTGATGAACTTTCCAAAATCAGAAAGTATAAAGAGTCCATACCTGATTGGATGGATGAATTGGGTGAAAAAGCGTTGGGCAATGCACTTTGGACCAAGGAAATTGCCGCCTTAAACCAACAGGCCGATGTTATCCTCCGTGTCAACACCTTAAAAACACAGAAAGAACAATTACAATCCTTTTTGGCCAAAGATGATATTGAAACCGAAGCCTTGGAGGGATATCCAAATGCCTTACGATTAAAGGAACGAAAGAACGTCTTTACCACACAGGCCTTTAAAGATGGACTGTTTGAAGTACAAGATGCTTCTTCCCAATTGGTCGCCCCATTCTTGGAAGTGAAACCAGGACAACGCGTCATTGATGCCTGTGCCGGCGCCGGGGGGAAAACCTTGCATTTGGCCTCTGAAATGGAAAACAAAGGGCAATTGATTGCTTTGGATATTTATGAGAGTAAGTTGAAAAAACTCAAGATCAGAGCTAGACGAAATGGGGTCCACAATTTTGAGACCAGAGCCATTGATTCTACCAAAGTCATAAAAAAATTGCACAACAGTGCTGATAGGCTTTTGCTTGATGCTCCTTGTTCCGGTCTAGGTGTGCTAAAAAGAAATCCCGACTCTAAATGGAAATTGGAGCCCGAATTTATAGACCGAATTATGGGTGTACAGCAAGATATTCTTCAGAATTACAGCAAAATGCTCAAAAAAAGTGGACAAATGGTGTATGCCACTTGCTCCATTCTACCTCAAGAAAACACAGAGCAGGTCAATAAATTCTTGGCATCCGAAGCGGGACAGGATTTTGAGTTCATCAAGGAGAAAAACGTCTATGCCTCAGAAAGTGGTTTTGATGGCTTTTATATGGCTTTACTAAAGAAAAAATAGCTCCTTCCTCTTTTATTTTTACATTTTTAAAAAATGAAGATTTCCAAGAAATAGTGACCAGTCAAGCGGAAATGCGTTTCGCGAAGCGAAAAAGAGCGTGAAGCGATAGACTGGAACGGTTTTGTCGTGCTGACAAAAATTTCCTAGAAATCTTCTTTATTTTTTGGTTCGTTTTGTATCAAGACAAAATGAACAAGAATAAAATTACTCCTTCACCGTAGGGTATTCAACCCCCAACTGCTCCAAATAGGTGTCATATTTAGTCTCATCATAATAGAATTTCTCCAACCTATCACGAAACTCACCTTGCTTATCCTTGTTTAAATAGATAGGTGGCATATCATCCGCAGCTATCATAGGCTGATACTTGGTTTCTTTGCTCTGCTCATTGTTGAAATAGTCCCAAGCGCCCTTTAGCAACTCAGGTTTCAACAAAAAATCCATTAGGGTCATGGCCTCTGCTTTTGCACCTGCTGTTACTCCTTTGTGGGCAATGGGTGTGGCCATGGCAATGGCATTGCTCCAGTGGTGCCCCTGTAATCCGGGAATGTTAGAGGGAAAACGCATTGTGACCGTTGGGATTTTCCAAGAAATATCCCCAATATCATCAGAACCACCACTAATAGGTTCCAACACGGGAAGACCAATTTCATCCAATTCGGTGGGAAGACCTTCAATTTCATCAGAACCCACCTCGGTCTGGACCGCTTTTGCCAAGGTTTGGTCGGCTTCTGACCACGTAGGCAAACCTACTTGCTTTATATTTTCATACATCGTTTCAGCTATGACTTTATTGTAGTGTCTAGGCCAAGCTGTTCCCAAGACCCTTGAGGTCATGGTAGTTCCGGTCATCAAAGCTGCTCCTTTGGCAATGTCATTGGCCTCGGCATACATCTCCATGATACCTTCATATTTTATATCCCTAAAATAGAACCAAATAGCTGCTTTGGAAGGAACCACATTGGGTTGGTCTCCGGCATCGGTAAAAATGGAATGAGATCGTTTTAGAGGATGTAAATGTTCACGTTTGTAGTTCCACCCAATGTTCATCAATTCAGCAGCATCCAAAGCGCTTCTTCCGCGCCACGGGGCACCCGCGGAGTGGGCCGCCTCCCCTTCAAACAAGTATTCGACAGAAATGAGTCCAGTTCCTCGTGTGGGACCCCAAGAAACACCAAAATTGTTCCCAACATGGGTAAAGATGCACATATCAATATCATCAAAAAGACCATCACGCACGTACCATGCTTTGGCAGCGACCAATTCCTCTGCAATCCCGGGCCAAAGAATCAAGGTACCACCAATATTTTCACGCTCCATGATTTCTTTTACCGCCAAGGCTGATGTAATGTTCAATGGAATACCGGAATTGTGTCCCTCGCCATGACCGGGCGCTCCTTCCACCATAGGTTTGTGATAGGCCACCCCGGGATATTGTGAAGCCTTGGGAATACAATCCACATCAGAGCCAAGCGCAATCGTGGGGCCCTCCCCATTGCTCCATGTAGCAAACCAAGCCGTGGGAATTCCAGAAATGGAGTGCTCTATTGAAAATCCATTACTCTCCAAGATACCCGTAAGATATTTTGAGCTTTCCTCCTCTTGAAAACCAAGTTCAGCAAAGCTAAAAATCTTGTCCACCATCACTTGGGACTGCTTTTTATGATCTTCCACAATCTGGGCTACCTCGGTCTTTAGTTTTTCAATTTGTTTTTTTGAGTACTTTTTTTGGGCGGTTGTTGCTGCGATACAGCAAAAAAGAAGCACCCCGGTCAATAGGGTGTTGACAGTTTTCATACGGTTGGATTTTGAATTAGCGTTAATCCTTCTAAGATAGGAAAAGAGTTCAAGAACAACCAACTCAACACACAGAAGTCTTTTGGTTTTTTACTACTCTACAAAATATCACACAAATAAATGATGTTTCCAGTCTTTCAATCATTCCAGATTTGAAATTTATCAAACCCCGAGTCAAGTTACTGCTGGTAAGCTCAAATTATATTCCGAAGTATATTTTTTATTGCATGTCTCAATAGATTGATCCAATCCCGTTCATCCCAATTGATGGCTAAAATCAATATGGCAGATAGCAGTGCTGCAAAAATTACCAAACGCTTTGTGACTTTTTTTCTTCCAGTTTCCATGGTTAGAGCAAATTAATGCTTTAAAGTAAGCGGAATATGCCTCTTTCTAATTGATGAATTTATGGATGAGGGCCCTGAATTTATAAATCAACTATTAACAAGGATAGTTCAAAACTCAAAACAAGCTATGCCGAAAATCCAACCCAAAATCGTAAATTTGCACTTTCTTAAACCGTTCAACGCTCAGATTGTATGATCCATTTTTTTGGGGACAAGGCTACCAAGGTTTTTGCCGTCCAGACCATTCAGGAAATCAGTAAGGAGGATAATGAAAAGTTAACATGGTTGTTCGGCAACCAACCCAAGATTGAAGCGGCGTCACTCGACGCCTTTTTTGTTGGGCCACGTGCCGCCATGGTCACCCCATGGAGTACGAACGCCACTGAGATTACCCAGAACATGGGCGTTACTGGAATTATCCGGATTGAGGAGTTCCATGCCGTTACCGAGGACTTTACGGACTACGACCCCATGCTCTCCCAAAAATACAAGGGACTGGGTCAGGATATTTACACCATCAACATTGTGCCTGAACCCATTTTGGAGATTGAGGATATAGCCGCCTACAACCAAAAGGAAGGTTTGGCTTTGAGTGATGAAGAAGTGGCCTACCTCGAAGGACTCGCTCAAAAATTAGGACGTAAGTTGACGGATTCCGAAGTGTTTGGTTTCAGTCAGGTAAATTCGGAGCACTGCCGACATAAAATTTTCAACGGAACTTTCGTGATTGATGGGAAAGAGATGCCCTCTTCCCTATTCAAATTGATCAAAAAGACTTCCGAAGCCCATCCCAATGCTATTGTTTCGGCCTACAAAGACAACGTAGCCTTCATAAAAGGGCCGAAGGCGATTCAGTTTGCGCCAAAAAGTGCAGATAAACCTGATTTTTACGAAGAAAAAGAGTTCGATTCCGTTTTATCACTAAAGGCCGAAACCCACAACTTCCCAACTACTGTGGAGCCATTCAATGGGGCAGCAACCGGTTCAGGTGGCGAGATTCGTGATCGCTTGGCGGGTGGAAAAGGGTCATTGCCTTTGGCAGGAACTGCAGTGTATATGACTTCGTATTCTCGTTTGGAAGCCAATCGCCCATGGGAAAAAGGAATGAAAGAAAGAGATTGGTTGTACCAAACCCCAATGGACATTTTAATCAAAGCCTCCAATGGTGCTTCCGATTTTGGAAATAAATTTGGACAACCACTCATTGCAGGTTCTGTGCTAACGTTTGAACATCAAGAAGAAGTCAGAAAATTAGGCTTCGATAAGGTGATTATGATGGCTGGGGGTATTGGATATGGAAAGTCGAACCAAGCTTTAAAGGACACTCCAAAAAAAGGAGACAGAATAGTCGTTCTAGGTGGTGACAATTACCGCATTGGAATGGGTGGTGCAGCAGTTTCCAGTGCCGATACGGGTGAATTTAGTTCTGCTATCGAACTTAATGCTGTACAACGTTCCAACCCAGAAATGCAAAAACGAGCCTCGAACGCTGTTCGTGGATTATTGGAAAGTCATGATAACCCCATTGTCTCCATCCATGACCATGGCGCTGGCGGACATCTCAACTGTCTATCAGAATTGGTGGAAGAAACGGGAGGAAATATCGATACTGACAAATTGCCTATCGGCGACCCTACCCTTTCCAAAAAGGAATTGATAGGCAACGAATCCCAAGAACGAATGGGCTTGGTCATCGGTGAAAAAGACTTGGATTTACTGAATCGCGTAGCCGCTCGTGAGCGCTCCCCCATGTACAACGTGGGCGAAGTAACGGGTGACCATCGTTTCACTTTTGAGTCGCAAAAATCTGGTGAAAAACCAATGGATTTGGAACTTTCGGATATGTTCGGAAGCTCACCCAAAACCATTATGGATGACAAATCCACACAACAAACCTATCCGCCCCTCTCCTACTCTTTGGAACATTTCCATGAGTATTTGGAGCAAGTGTTGCAATTGGAAGCCGTAGCTTGCAAAGATTGGCTCACCAACAAAGTAGACCGTTGTGTGGGTGGCCATGTGGCCAAACAACAATGTGCGGGACCATTGCAATTACCGTTGAACAACTGCGGAGTTATGGCTTTGGATTTTAAAGGTAAGGAAGGAATTGCCACCACCATAGGGCATTCGCCTGTTTCCGCTTTGATAGACCCCGTAGCTGGAAGCAGAAACAGTGTAACGGAATCCTTGACCAATATGGTTTGGGCTCCTTTAAAAGATGGATTGAAATCCGTATCCCTATCCGCAAACTGGATGTGGCCCTGCCGCAATGAAGGTGAGGATGCCCGATTGTACAAAGCAGTGGAATCCTTATCTGATTTTGTCATTGAATTGGGGATAAACGTACCCACAGGAAAGGATTCTCTTTCCATGAAACAAAAATACAAGGATGCCGAAGTGTTGTCTCCAGGGACTGTAATTGTTTCCGCTGCGGCACATTGCGATGACATCACTAAGGTGGTAGAACCTGTGCTCCAAAAGGATGGAGGCGACATTTACTACATCAACATCTCTAAGGACAGTCACAAATTGGGTGGTTCTTCCTTTGCACAAATATTGAATGGCATCGGAGATGAAACACCTTCGGTTTTGGAGGCTGATTATGTAAAAACCGTTTTCAATACCCTGCAAGGATTGATTAAAAATGACCAAATCTTGGCAGGTCATGATGTGGCCTCAGGTGGATTGATTACCACGCTTTTGGAACTCTGCTTTGCAGACAATAATCTTGGCGCAAAACTAGATTTGAACTCCATTGGAGAATCGGACAGCATAAAACTATTATTTTCAGAAAATGCTGGACTTGTTTTTCAGGCCAAAGATGCTTCCGTTGAAAATGTATTGAATGATGCTGGAATTACATTCCATAAAATAGGCAGTGTCACTTCGGAAAGCACTTTGAGTATCAAAAATAATGGGGTTGAGATAGGACTTAACATAACATCACTACGGGATACTTGGTTCAAAACCTCCTTTTTGTTGGACAGCAAACAAACTTCCAATGGACTCGCCCAAGACCGTTTTGAAAATTACAAGAATCAGCCATTAAACTATGTTTTTCCAAAAGGTTTTGACGGGATATTGTCACCTCGAGCGCAGTCGAGAGGCAATGACAGACCAAAAGCCGCAATTCTTCGCGAAAAAGGAAGCAACTCCGAACGAGAAATGGCCAATGCCATGTATTTGGCCGGATTTGATGTGAAAGATGTACACATGACCGACCTTATCACGGGCCGGGAAACCTTGAAGGATATCCAATTCATTGGTGCTGTGGGTGGATTCTCAAATTCTGATGTTTTGGGAAGTGCCAAAGGTTGGGCCGGAGCTTTTAAGTACAATGAAAAAGCCAATAAAGCCCTAAAAGACTTTTTTGCCCGTCCCGATACGCTGTCTGTCGGAATCTGTAACGGTTGTCAATTGTTTATGGAATTGGATTTGATCAATCCAGAGCATGAAACCCATGGCAGAATGACCTACAATAAGTCGCACAAGCATGAAAGCGGGTTTACTTCGGTGAAAATTCAGGAAAACAATTCTGTTATGCTCTCCAATATGGCAGGTACTACGCTCGGTGTCTGGATTAGTCATGGTGAAGGTAAGTTCAGTCTACCTCATGCCGAAAACGAGTACGATATTGTGGCCAAATACGGCTATGAAGGCTATCCTGCCAATCCCAATGGCAGTGATTACAACACCGCTATGCTTTGTGACAAAACAGGACGCCACCTAGTGACCATGCCACATATTGAACGGTCTACATTTCCATGGAACTGGGCGCACTATCCAAAGGATAGAACCGATGTAGTGTCGCCATGGCTGCAAGCTTTTGTAAATGCTAGGGAATGGATTGAAAACGTAAACCGTGAAGATTAGGGTTGCAAAAAAAGAAGATGTTCCTGCCATAGTGCAAATGCTAGCCAATGACACATTGGGCAAGCTTCGGGAAAATTACGAAAATCCTCTCCCCAACACCTATTATAAAGCCTTTGAAAACATCCTCAATGATCCCAATCAAGAATTGGTGGTCATTGAAAACGAAGAAAGCCAAGTCATTGGAACGCTTCAATTGAGCTTCATTCAATATCTTACCTATCAAGGTGGAATCCGGGCGCAAATAGAGGCGGTTCGGATCCACGAGGATTATCGGGGAAAGGGCGTTGGAAAAGAATTGTTCCAATGGGCTATCTCAAAATCCAAAGAAAAAGGAGCCCATGTGGTACAATTGACCACTGACAAAAAGCGACCCGAAGCCTTGGCATTCTATAAATCCTTGGGATTTACTAATTCTCACGAAGGCATGAAATTGCATTTTATGTAATATCAGCAGGAATTTATACCAGTTTTTGAATACCTCGTTTTAAAATACCGTTTCCTTTCCCTATTTTGCAATTACCTAATAGAAACTTACTATGCAAACAGTTACCCGATTGTTCGATTTTCCATACTACCAAATGGAAAAACTCCCCCTCGAAAAGGCATTGGTCACCAAAAAAGACGGCCAATGGGTAGCAACCTCAACAAAAGAATACCTAGATAAGGCCAATGCCGTGAGCCGAGGCCTTCTCCGGATGGGTGTACAACCCAATGATAAAATTGCGGTCATCTCCATGACCAACCGCACGGAATGGAACATTGTGGATATTGGAATCCTGCAATTGGGCGCACAGAATGTCCCCATTTATCCCACCATCTCCGAGGACGATTATGAATATATCTTAAATCACTCTGAAGCCAAATATTGCTTTGTTTCCTGTGAAGAGGTGATGGAAAAAGTGCTGTCCATTAGTTCCAATCTTAAAAAATTAAACGAAGTCTACTCCTTTGATGAGCTTGGAAATTGCAAGAATTGGACAGAGGTTATGGAATTGGGAGCTGATGATTCCAATCAAGACGAAGTTGAAAAATTGAAAGAAGCGGTTAAGCCGATGGATTTGGCCACACTGATCTATACTTCGGGAACTACGGGAAAACCCAAGGGTGTAATGCTCTCCCATAATAATATTGTATCTAACGTCATTGCCAGCGAAGTACGAGTACCCTTTGAAGCAGGAGGAACCGCGCTCAGCTTTTTGCCCGTTTGCCACATTTTTGAGCGAATGATCCTGTATCTCTATCAATATTGTGGGATTGAAATCCATTTTGCGGAAGGATTGGATAAAATCAGTGATAATGTCAAGGAAGTAAAACCTGATGTCATGACGGTGGTACCGCGATTGTTGGAAAAAGTATATGATGCCATCATTGCGAAAGGAACCCTTCTAAATGGTATTAAAAAGAAACTCTTCTTTTGGGCCGTTGAACTCGGACTCAAGTTTGAGCCTTATGATGCCAATGGTTGGTGGTACAAATTTCAACTGGGCATAGCCCGAAAATTAATTTTCAGCAAGTGGCAGGCCGGACTTGGTGGAAATCTTGCATGCATGGTGTCGGGCAGTGCCGCCCTTCAACCCCGATTGGCCCGTGTGTTTGCCGCAGCCGGTATGCCCGTCATGGAAGGCTATGGTCTTACGGAGACCTCTCCTGTCATTTCTGTGAATGACCAACGCAACAGAGGGTGGAAAATAGGTACCGTAGGCAAGATCATTGATGATGTGGAAGTGAAAATTGCGGAAGATGGTGAAATTCTTTGCAAAGGTCCCAACGTAATGATGGGCTATTACAAAGACCCTGAAAGAACGGCAGAAGTCATGACAGGCGACTATTTTCACACTGGCGACATTGGCGAAGTGGATGCTGATGGTTTCCTAAAAATCACCGACCGTAAAAAAGAGATGTTCAAAACCTCGGGGGGTAAATATGTGGCCCCCCAATTGTTGGAAAACCGATTTAAGCAATCCCGTTTTATAGAACAGATCATGGTGGTGGGCGAAGGCGAAAAAATGCCCGCTGCTTTAATTCAACCCAATTTTGATTTTGTTCGGGAATGGGCCAAAAGACATAACATAACCGTTGGAGATAATTCGGATATGGTTAAAAATGAAAAGGTCATCGCCCGCTTTCAAGAAGAGGTAGACCTTTCCAATGAAGACTTTGCCAAATGGGAAAAAGTAAAGCAGTTTCGGTTGACTCCAGATGTTTGGAGCGTGGAGGAAGGCCATCTTACCCCTACTATGAAACTAAAGCGTAAAATTGTAAAGGAAAAATATATGGCCCTTTATAATGAGATTTATGGGTATTGATTCTTTGACCATCAAACTAAAATAGCAAACCCACCACCCCAATCCTGGTGAAATAATTTTCATAGATATTTTGACATTAATTTATTATGCATGCATAATAAATTTTCATATATTTGAGGACACCAAACTGTTCTATGAAAGATTTGACCATTGACTATGCCTTAAGAGCCACCTGGCAAGCCGTCAGCAAAATGTATAATGAAGAGGCCAAGAATTATGGAATTACCATGGCCATCGGCTTTACGCTCTTGAGCATTGACCCCAAAGAGGGAACTCCAAGCACCGCTCTGGGTCCTAAAATGGGGATGGAATCCACAAGCTTATCCAGGATCTTAAAAAATATTGAGGAAAGAGGATACATTCAACGAAAACCTAATCCAAATGATGGAAGGGGCGTACTGATTCACCTTACTGCATTGGGGCTGGAAAAGCGTAAAGAATCCAAAGATGTGGTGCTCCGTTTCAATGAAGTGGTCAAGCAACATGTTTCCGAAGAAAATTTAGACGGATTCTTCAAGACCGTGGATATCATCAACAAATTGATTTCAGACAAAAAAGTGTATATAAAAACAACGAATTAAAACAAACACATCAATGAAAAGGCATATCAACAAAGTTGCCGTTATCGGTTCTGGTATTATGGGAAGTGGCATAGCCTGCCATTTTGCCAATATCGGCGTCGAGGTTTTATTGCTGGATATTGTTCCGCGGGAACTCAACGAAAAGGAAAAGGCCAAAGGTCTCACTTTAGAAGACAAAGTTGTTCGCAACCGTTTGGTGAACGACGCCTTGTCCGCAGCATTAAAGTCAAAACCCTCCCCTATTTACCATCAAAAATTTGCGAGCCGCATCACCACTGGAAATTTGGAGGATGACATTGCCAAAGTTTCCAAGGTGGACTGGATCATTGAGGTGGTTGTGGAGCGTTTGGACATTAAAAAACAAGTTTTTGAAAATCTCGAAAAACATAGAACTCCTGGCACGCTCATCACTTCCAATACTTCAGGTATTCCCATTAAGTTCATGAATGAAGGCCGGAGTCAGGATTTTAAGGAACACTTCTGCGGAACCCACTTCTTTAACCCGCCCCGGTACCTAAAACTTTTTGAAATCATTCCAGGCCCTGAAACTTCCCCTGAAGTTTTGGAATTCTTGAATAGCTATGGCGAACAATATCTGGGAAAAACCGCGGTGGTGGCGAAAGATACACCGGCCTTTATTGGTAACCGCATCGGTATTTTCAGTATTCAGAGTTTGTTTCATGCGGTCAAAGAAATGGGCATGACGGTGGAAGAAGTTGACAAGCTTACCGGACCTGTAATCGGCAGACCAAAATCGGCCACCTTCCGTACGGTTGATGTGGTTGGACTGGACACATTGGTGCACGTAGCCAACGGTATCAGCGAAAACTGCAAGGATGATGAACGTCATGAACTGTTTCAACTCCCAGATTTCATCAATACCATGATGGAAAACAAATGGTTGGGAAGTAAAACCGGACAAGGCTTTTATAAAAAGGTAAAAGGAGACGATGGCAAGAGCGAAATCCTTACGCTGGATTTAGACTCGATGGACTATCGGCCTAAAAAGAGCGCAAAATTTGCCACATTGGAGCTTACCAAAACCATTGATAAGGTAATTGATAGGTTTCCCGTTTTGGTAGATGGCAAGGATAAAGCCGGGGAATTCTATCGGAAAAGTTTCGGGGCGTTGTTTGCCTACGTTACACATCGAATTCCTGAAATCACCGATGAGCTTTATAAGATTGATGATGCCATGAAAGCTGGCTTTGGCTGGGAACACGGTCCATTCCAAATTTGGGATGCTGTGGGACTGAACAAAGGTTTGGAATTCATCAAAGCTGAAGGTTTGGAAGCCGCTCCTTGGGTTGCGGAAATGAAGGCAGCCGGCATTGATTCCTTTTATTCGGTAAAAGATGGTGCCACCTACTTTTATGATATTCCAAAAAAGGCTATGGAAAAAGTTCCGGGTCAGGATGCCTTTATCATTTTGGACAACATCAGAAAGTCCAATGAAGTGTTCAAAAACAGTGGGGTGGTCATCGAGGATTTGGGTGACGGCATTTTGAACTGCGAATTCCAATCCAAAATGAACACCATCGGCGGAGATGTCTTGGCTGGACTGAACAAAGCGGTCGACCTAGCGGAAAAAGATTTCCAAGGATTGGTGGTCGGAAACCAAGCTGCCAATTTCTCTGTCGGCGCTAATATCGGAATGATTTTCATGATGGCCGTAGAACAGGAATATGATGAATTGAACATGGCCATCAAATATTTTCAGGATACCATGATGCGGATGCGGTATTCTTCCATACCCGTTATTTCAGCACCGCACGGTATGTGTTTGGGTGGGGGTTGTGAACTTTCCATGCATGCCGACAAGGTAGTGGCTGCTGCGGAAACCTACATAGGATTAGTGGAGTTCGGCGTCGGGGTGATTCCTGGTGGCGGTGGCTCCAAGGAAATGACGCTTCGTGCCTCGGACACATTCAGAAAAAACGATGTAGAGCTTAATGTTCTACAAGAATACTTCCTGACTATTGGAATGGCCAAAGTATCCACGTCAGCTTATGAGGCCTTTGATTTGGGCATTCTTCAAAAAGGAAAAGATGTAGTGGTCGTGAACAAAGACCGGCAAATTGCTACGGCCAAGGCCCATGCCCAGTTACTAGCGGAAGCAGGATACACTAAACCCATACCACGAAAAGACGTGAAAGTTTTGGGTAAACAAGCGCTTGGAATGTTCTTGGTAGGAACCGATTCCATGGAAGCCGGACATTACATATCGGAACACGACAAGAAAATTGCTGACAAACTGGCCTACGTGATGGCCGGTGGGGATTTATCTGAAGCCAACTATGTAAGTGAACAATACTTGTTGGATTTAGAACGGGAAGCGTTCCTTTCATTATGTACGGAACGAAAGACTTTGGAGCGCATCCAGCATATGTTGAAAACAGGGAAACCGCTTCGCAACTAGTTGCGAAGAGACATAAGATATGAGATTCAAGATAGTAGACAATGCATAATTTTCAAGAATTATTGGTTTGGCAAAAGGCAATGACAATTGCCGAAAAGGTCTATTTACTTTCAACCTCTTTTCCAAAGGATGAAAAGTTTGGTCTGAAAAGTCAACTTAGGAGGAGTGCCATTTCTGTGCCTTCCAATATTGCTGAGGGAGCTGGAAGAAATACAAATAATGAATTCAAGCATTTTCTGGGCATAGCCAGCGGTTCATCCAACGAAATGTATACCCAATTAGAATTGTGCCACAGATTAAAACTGGTACCCAAGGAAAAAATAGCTCTAATCTTAAACGATTTGATTGAAGTTCAAAAAATCAACTATTCATTAATTCAAAAGTTTTCCAAGTGAGTCTAATATCTAACGTCTCACTTCTAACATCTAAATAACATGAAAACAGCATATATCGTAAAAGCATATAGAACGGCAGTGGGTAAGGCACCACGGGGTTTGTTTCGATTCAAGAGACCAGATGAACTGGCTGCGGAGACCATCGAACACATGATGAAGGAATTACCCCAGCTCGACAAAAAACGTATCGATGATGTAATTGTGGGCAACGCCATGCCAGAAGCTGAGCAAGGGTTGAACATGGCCCGGCTCATTTCCCTAATGGGATTGGATATTGAGGATGTCCCTGGGGTGACAGTTAACCGATATTGTGCTTCGGGATTGGAAACCATCGGTATCGCCACTGCAAAAATCCAGTCTGGAATGGCCGATTGCATCATTGCCGGAGGTGCGGAGAGCATGAGTTACATCCCTATGGGGGGCTACAAGCCTACCCCAGATTACGCCACCGCCAAAGAAGGGCATGAAGATTATTATTGGGGTATGGGGCTTACGGCCGAAGCGGTAGCAAAACAGTTCAAAGTCTCCCGCGAAGATCAAGATGTGTTTGCCTACAACTCTCACATGAAAGCCTTGAAGGCTCAAGAGGAGAACCGCTTTCAGGACCAAATTGTTCCTATTGAAGTGCAGCACACTTTTGTGAACGAAGCAGGAAAAAAGGAAACCAAAAACTACACCGTCAACAAGGATGAAGGACCACGAAAGGACACCAACATCCCAACACTGAACAAATTGAGACCTGTCTTTGCTGAGGGGGGCAGTGTTACGGCAGGTAACTCGTCACAAATGAGCGATGGAGCCGCTTTTGTCATGGTCATGAGCGAGGAAATGGTAAAAGAATTGAATCTGGAGCCCATTGCCCGTTTGGTAAATTATGCTGCAGCTGGTGTTGAGCCCCGAATTATGGGAATTGGACCTGTAAAGGCGATTCCAAAAGCGTTGAAGCAAGCCGGATTGAACCAAAATGATGTGGAACTTATCGAATTGAATGAAGCCTTTGCTTCGCAATCCTTGGCTGTTATCCGAGAATTGGGCTTGAATCCAGAAATCATCAATGTAAATGGTGGAGCCATCGCTTTGGGTCATCCATTGGGTTGTACGGGAGCAAAATTGTCAGTTCAACTCTTTGATGAGATGCGCAAACGCGGCATGAAAGGAAAGTATGGAATGGTGACCATGTGCGTTGGTACAGGACAAGGTGCCGCGGGGATTTATGAGTTTCTATCTTAAGAAGTCAGAAAAGAGATTAGAGAGAAGAGATGTACCAATGAAAAGACACAACTATAAAAGATTGAAAATATGGTTGCTAGGATTAGAGATTGCAAATGAGATTTCTGATTTGCTCATTAAGTTTCCGAAGCATGAACGATATGACCTAAGCTCCCAAATAAGCAGATGTTCAATTTCAATGCCAAGCAATATAGCCGAAGGGTCTTCCAGAACGGATAAATCTTTTAAGCATTTCATAGACATTGCATTGGGGTCATCCTTTGAACTTGGAACTCAACTCTTAATTGCTAAACACCGAAATTACATTAACCCAGAAAGTTTAAATACCCTTGAAGATAAAATAGAAGAATGGCAAAAGATGACCATGGGATTTCAAAATGGATTGAAATAAGTCTTTTCTCTATTTTCTATCTTCTTAAATCTTAATCAAAATGGAAACAGCAGAAAAAGAAATATTACGAGGCGGCCAATTTCTGGTCAAGGAAACCAAGTGTGAAGACGTTTTTACCTTGGAAGACCTCAATGAAGAACAAAAAATGATGCGCGAAAGCACCAAGGAGTTTGTGGACCGCGAGCTTTGGGCCCATTGGGAGCGTTTTGAGAAAAAAGACTACGCCTACACTGAAGAATGTATGCGAAAAGCTGGTGAATTGGGACTTTTAAGCGTTGCCGTTCCTGAAGCGTATGGCGGTATGGGTATGGGATTTGTCTCCACAATGTTGGTTTGTGATTATATCTCAGGAGCAACAGGTTCTTTCAGTACGGCTTTTGGAGCACACACAGGAATCGGAACTATGCCGATTACGCTTTACGGCACTGAAGAGCAGAAACAAAAATATGTGCCAAAACTGGCCTCTGGCGAGTGGTTTGGCGCCTACTGTTTAACCGAACCGGGTGCTGGTTCAGATGCCAATTCAGGAAAGACCAAAGCGGTTCTGTCCGAAGATGGAAAATATTACAGCATCACCGGACAGAAAATGTGGATTTCCAATGCGGGTTTCTGCAACCTATTTATTGTGTTTGCCCGAATTGAAGACGACAAGAACATTACTGGTTTTATTGTTGAAAACGACCCTAAGAATGGGATTTCTTTGGGCGATGAAGAGAAGAAATTGGGTATCCACTCCTCCTCTACCCGTCAGGTATTCTTTAATGAGACCAAGGTTCCCGTTGAAAATATGTTATCCGAAAGGGGCAATGGATTTAAGATAGCCATGAACGCTCTAAATGTGGGAAGAATTAAACTGGCAGCCGCCTGTTTGGAAGCGCAAAGGAGGGTCTTGAATGAGGCAGCAAAATATGCCAATGAACGGGTACAGTTCAAGACACCAATCATGAATTTTGGGGCCATTAAAGCAAAAATCGCTGATATGGCCACGAATGCTTACGCAGATGAATCAGCTTGTTATAGGGCAGCCAAAAATATTGAGGACAGAATCGCCATACGTCAGGCTGATGGAAATTCACATCAAGAAGCAGAGCTCAAAGGCGTTGAAGAGTACGCCATTGAATGCTCCATCCTTAAAGTGGCGGTTTCCGAACATGTACAACATACAACCGACGAAGGCATTCAGATTTTTGGAGGTATGGGTTTTAGTGCGGATACTCCTATGGAATCCGCTTGGCGAGATGCACGTATATCTAGAATTTATGAGGGAACCAACGAAATCAACCGAATGTTGGCCGTGGGCATGTTGGTGAAAAAAGCCATGAAAGGACACGTAGACCTATTGGGACCTGCCACAGCTGTTGGCGAGGAATTGATGGGCATTCCATCTTTTGACACGCCCGATTTTTCAGAATTGCTTTCTGAAGAAAAGGATATGGTAGCTCGATTGAAAAAAGTTTTCTTGATGGTCGCTGGAAGCGCGGTTCAAAAATTCGGCCCAAATTTAGAAGAGCACCAAATGTTGTTGATGTCCGCCGCAGATATTTTAATTCAGGTATACTTGGCGGAATCTACAATCCTTAGGGCCGAGAAAAATGCAAAACGATTTGGAGAAGACAATCAAGCCACCCAAATCGCTATGGCCAAACTCTATTTATACAGAGCTGTGGACATTGTTAACCAAAAAGGAAAAGAAGCCATTGTTTCTTTTGCAGAAGGCGATGAGCAACGCATGATGTTGATGGGACTAAAACGTTTCACGAAATATACAAATCAACCCAATGTTGTGGCACTCCGCACCCAAATTGCGGATAAAGTAGCTGCAGATAATGGGTATACCTTCGACTAATTCAAATAATGCTGAAACAAAGCTGAATTGAAAACGCCCCATTTTGGGGCGTTTTTTGTTTTATACATATACTATGTCAGGTCGAGCGCTAGCCTTCGGCAGGCAGTCGAGACCTAATTCATATTTCAGATTTTGGAGACCTCTCGACTGCGATCGAGGTGGCATATTTTGCTTTATTGAACCTTAATCAGCCTATAGATTCCAAAATACGCTCCTCACGTTGTTTGCGCGAGAAGTTAATGGCACACTCAATCAGTGCCAAGTGAGAATAAGCCTGGGGGAAGTTACCCAACAATCGTTTGGACTTAAAATCAATGTCCTCGCTAAAAAGGCCCAGATGGTTGCTATAGCCCAACAACTTCTCAAAGTGTTCCAAAGCTTTTTCTTCTTCCCCTATTTTAAAGAGACTGTTTATGAACCAAAAGGTGCAAATAGTAAATGAAGATGATGGCAATCCAAAATCATCTTCATTTTTATAGCGATAGAGCAATCCATCATTACTTAAACCCTCTTCTATGGCACGTACAGTACTTACATATTTAGGATCTCTCGCATGTATAAATCCGTAGGACTCCATCAGTAGTACCGAGGCATCCAAATGACG
Organism: Allomuricauda sp. ANG21; assembly: GCF_040705235.1. NCBI lineage: Bacteria > Pseudomonadati > Bacteroidota > Flavobacteriia > Flavobacteriales > Flavobacteriaceae > Allomuricauda > Allomuricauda sp. ANG21. The sequence goes on from NZ_JBFCVT010000011.1 coordinate 978,512, forward strand.
CGAACCATACGACTGTACAAACGCATTGATATCACTGTTCCAAGCATTATGGTGGATATCTTCTTTGATTTCCTGCTCCAAAGCAGTCCACTTTGAGATTTTATGGGTCTTCCCAAAAATTCTCGCCACTTTAATAGCGCGATCTAAAGCCACCCAACACAGTACTTTGGAGAAAGTAAAATGCTTGTCCTCCCCACGGAATTCCCAAATTCCTTTATCTGGCTCCCTCCAGTGCTTGCCTACAATCCAAACAATACCTTTGGTAATGCTCCAAAGCTCTTCGCCATTTTCAATATCATTGGTGAATTTCATTAACTGCTCATAGATAACATCCATCAAAATGCCATAAATATCATTTTGTCGTTGCTTGTAGGCCGCATTTCCAATACGCACAGGTTTTGAGCCTTGATACCCATCCAAATGATCTAGTGTTTTCTCAGTAAGGGTCTTTTCTTTATTGATACCATACATGATTTGGAGTTTTTCATCCTTATCTGGCATCAAATCAATAATAAACTGCAGGTACCTTTTAGCGGAATTCTTGTGGCCCAGCTCAGATACCACCTTTATCACCATGGAAGCATCCCTAATCCAGCAAAAACGATAATCCCAGTTGCGGACCTCGCCAATGGTCTCTGGCAGTGAGGTGGTGGCCGCCGCCAACACGGCACCAGTCTTATCAAAGGTCAATAACTTTAGGGTAATGGCGCTTCGAATAATTTGCTCGCCAAACTTGTGATAGGTTGGGGTCTTGTCCACCCAATCCAACCAATACACCTTGGTGCGTTCAAGTTCAAGGGCCATTTTATCCGTAGTGGCCTTCAATATTTTTTCGTTGTAGCAAATTAAAAAGTAGCCATCTTGAGTAAGGGTTATCTCATTTCCCTCCATAACGGCATTTTTGTTAAAAGAGGTGTAGAGAAAAAGCGTGTCGTACTTCTGCTTATGAGTTAAACTGGCAATGAAGTCCTTTTTTACATAATGCTTGGTCTGCCCAAGCCCATATTCAAGCTTTGGGTCATACTTTACTCGAAACTTGGGTTTTCCAGACACATATTTGATATACCTAACGATTTCTGGCGGAGCATTATATTTCCCATTATTCAGCTTGTGGTGCCTGGGCATAAAATCATGCACTTCAAAAATATCCTTACCATTGGAAAAACGAGTAATCAAAATAGCTGTGTTGGGATGATATTTTTGTTCAACATCATATCCATCATCCAAAATGAATTCAAAACTTCCTCCTTTTTGCTCATCCAAAATCTTTGCGAATACAGAGGTTGAGTCGAATTGGGGCAGACAGCACCAATCCAATGACCCTGCTTTTGAAATCAAGGCGGCGGTTCTACAATTTCCAATAATTCCGTAATTCAGGTTGTCCATAGATCAATTATCCTCAAAAGGGTTCGTACGAATTGGTTTTACGCTCGAATTTCCCGAAATTTAAAGAAACAAAATAGTAATACTGACAAAAAGCATCCTTTTATGGGCAAAACTATCATAATCTCAAATCGACTACCCGTTCAATTACAAATTAATAATGGAGGCATCAATGCAGTGCCAAGTGTGGGCGGGTTGGCCACAGGCATGAAATCAGTACACAGTGGTGGTGAAAGTTTATGGATAGGATGGTCCGGACTGACTGATGAGGATATTCCTCCGGAACTTGAGAATGATATTGATAAGGCCCTCAAAAAAAATGGTTGCTCCAAGGTGAGGCTCAATGCCCAAGAAATTGATGGTTTTTACTTCGGATTCAGCAATAGGACGGTCTGGCCCCTTTTTCATTATTTTTTGGAGTACTCCGAGTTTGAACTGGATTTTTGGAACACCTACAAATCGGTAAACCAAAAGTTTGCAGATGCCATAATTGAAAACTCAGGTGAAGATGATACCATTTGGGTACATGATTACCAATTGATGTTGGTGCCACAAATGGTTCGAGAGAAACGTCCGAACACCACCATCGGGTTCTTTTTGCACATTCCCTTTCCTTCTTATGAAATTTTTAGAACGCTTCCATGGCGTGAAGAAATTTTAGAGGGATTACTGGGATCCGACCTTATTGGTTTTCACACCTACGATTATGAACGACATTTTTTAAGTTCGGTCCGAAGGCTCTTGGGATTGGAAGTAAGCTTCAATGAGATTTTTATGGAGAATAGGGTCATAAAGGTTGATTCTTTTCCCATGGGAATCGATTACAAAAAATTTAAAAATGCCGCAAAGTCCCATCAGCAAAACAACGAAGGAGAGCAAAGTGATCTTCAAAAGCGATTGGACAGTCACAAAGCTTCTGCCCCAGATACCAAACTCATTCTCTCCATTGATAGATTGGACTACAGTAAAGGAATAGCAAAACGACTCAATGCTTTTGAATACTTTCTGAACAAATACCCCGAATATAAAGAAAAGGTTCGATTAATCATTCTTGCTGTTCCATCAAGATCAAATGTGCCTCAATACCAGCTTCTTAAAAGGGAGATTGATGAATTGGTGGGACGAATAAATGGAGAATTCTCTACGGTAAACTGGACACCCATCTGGTATTTTTACCGCTCCATGCCGTTTGAAAACCTCATTGACCTATATACCAACAGTGATATTGCTTGGTTGACGCCACTTCGTGATGGTATGAACTTGGTGGCCAAGGAATACATAGCCACACGAACGGACAAAACCGGAGTCCTGATTTTGAGTGAAATGGCCGGTTCAGCCTATGAAATGAACGAAGCACTCTTAATAAACCCCAACAATTTTGAGGAACAGGCGGATACATTGCAGAAAGCAATCACCATGCCTACCGAGGAACAAATATCGCGAAACACCTTTTTGCAAAATCGATTGGAGCGCTACAACGTTGAGGTTTGGGCCAATGAATTTATGAATGCCCTAAACCAGAAACCTGAATTGGGGCATGCTTTTATCTCCCAAAAAATGACAGATGACCGTTTGAACACAATCCTGAAGAAATATTCCGCTGCAACCAAACGGCTTTTATTCCTTGATTATGATGGTACGCTTTCTGGTTTTCACAAAGACCCACAAAAAGCATCTCCCGATGATGAATTATATGATCTTTTAGATCAATTGAACAGTCAAGAAAACACCACCCTGTTTTTAATAAGTGGCAGGGACAAACAGACTTTTAGCCGATGGTTCCTCCCAAAAAAATACAATATGATCGTGGAACATGGGGTATGGATTTCAAGAAATGGAGAGGAATTTAAGATGTTGGAAAAGGTGAAAGGACAGTGGATGGACAAAATTCGTCCCGTTCTGGAATCTTTTGTGGACCGGACACCAGGCTCTTTTATTGAGGAAAAAAATTACTCCTTGGCGTGGCATTATAGAAACACCGACCCAGATTTTGGCGAAAAAAGAGCTACGGAATTAAATACGGTATTGACCAGTTTAATAGGTAATGACGATATTAGCGTGCTTAATGGCAACAAGGTCATGGAGGTAAAAAGCAGCAATGTGAACAAAGGAAGGGCTGCCACTCGAATGTTGGGCGAAGATGATTACGACTTTGTATTTGCCATTGGCGATGATTGGACCGATGAGTTTATGTTCCAAGACCTACCAGATTCTGCAGTAACGGTAAAGGTTGGACTCAAGAAAACCAAAGCCAAATACCATGTTGAAAACACCAAACGGGTACGGGAACTTTTAAAACGGTTTGCAAAACCATGATGCACCGATTATTCATTCATTTATGTTTTTTGGCCGTATCTGTTTTACACGGTCAAGCCAATACGGAGGTCTATCTTTTTGACCTATCCTTAGAGAATGGGAGTCCAATTTTATCCAACCCTAAGAACATCTCCAATAACGATGGGTATGATAACCAGCCCTCCTTCTGGGATGATGACACGGTACTTTTTTCATCAACTCGAACAGGTCAGACGGATATAAAACAGTTTAACATTACAAAGGGAAGCACCACCAAATGGATTAGTAATACGCCCACTGGAAGTGAATATTCACCCTTACGTATCCCAGGTTCCGCTAACGTTTCTGCTATTCGATTGGATATGAATGGGTTACAAAGACTTTACGAATATGATATTGCCACTGGAGATTCAGAACTTTTGAGCGATTTAAAAATTGGCTATCACGTTTGGTACAACGACGATGTTTTGGTTTCCTCCGTTTTGGTTGAAAATAGAATGGATTTGGTCGTCACCAATTTTGAAGACGGTTCAAATCGCACCGTTCAAAAAAATGTGGGGCGTTCTTTGCATAAAATTCCCGGAACAGATTTGATAAGTTTTATAGGTAAAGAATTATCTGAAAAAGGACTATGGCAAATTAAATCATTAAATGTATCGACCAATGAAATAGACACAATCCTTAACGCTTATTTTCCAATCGAGGATATGGCATGGTTGCCAGACAGAACTATTTTGGTTCCTGACAATAATAGAATCGCCATGTATCATTCTGAAAGGGATAGCAATTGGAACAATTTTCATGTTTTTAATAAAGACCAAGTATATAAAATATCGCGGATAGTCTTGAATCCCAGTGGAAATCGCTTGGCTTTTGTTGCCGAAGAATCGCCACAGGCCATTGTACAAAAACAGGTGGAAACCTTCAACAAACGTGATTTGGAAGGGTTTCTCTCCTGCTATGCCGACAACGTATTGGCCACACGATTTCCAACAGACACCATGTATTTGGGTAAGGAAAAGATGATGGACAGCTACGAACGTTTCTTCCAGAACACCAAAAACACTTCGGTCAAAGTTATAAAACGAATTGTTTTGGGGAACTATGTTATTGATGAAGAAGAGACCCTAGTTGATGGTCGGGAAGGGCATCAGGTGGCCATTTATGACGTCAAAAAAGGAATCATCCAATCCATGTCCTTTATTTTCCCTACAAACCCCACCAACGATTCCGAGGCCGTTGTCCAAAAACAATTGGAAGCCTACAACACCCGTGATATTGACGCCTTTATGGATACCTATTCAGAGAATATCAAACTCTACAATTTTCCCAATAAGCTCCACATTGAAGGAAAAAGCAAAATGCGGGAACACTACAAGACTTTTTTTGAAAATACCCCAGACCTGTATTGTGAAATCAAAAACAGGATCGTTATTGGCAATAAGGTCATTGATGAAGAGTATGTTACTGTAAATGGTTCAAAAATCAGTGCTGTGGCCGTTTATGAGGTGCAAAATGGTGAAATTGTGAAGGTGACATTCATAAATTAAGGGGTAGTTCCAATTGCCCTATTGGTTTTTATTTTGACCCTTTTTTGCTACTTTCATGCGGACTAATATTTCTCAACTAATTCTATAATGAAACGTCTCTTCACTACTCTTGTTTTTTTGCTGTGTACGCTAAGTTTATGCCAAGCACAAAACGAGGTTGACAATCCTTCCATTTCCATAGCCATGATTGCATCAGATATGGATGCGTCCTACGATTTTTATACCAATATCATCGGTATGGTCGAAACCGGAGGTTTCAGTATCGATGGATCTTTTGGTGAAAAATCAGGTTTGACCGGTGGAACTCCATATGATGTCAAAATCTTAAAACTCTTGGATGAACCCCACTCCACGGAATTCAAGTTGGCGTCGTTTGGCAATCCAAAAGAGGAATCCGGTAAGGTTATCCAGGACAAAAACGGTGTGCGTTACATAACCATTTATCTAAAGTCCACGGCTGAAGTTTTGCAGCGAATCAAAGATAACAACATTGAAACCCTGGGCGATACACCCATACAACTGCCAGATGGCAGAAACTTTATACTAATTCAAGACCCTGATGGGTTGTTCATTGAGCTCATCGGAAAATAAATCATACCCATGAAAAAGTTTTACGTACTGCTATTTAGCGTTCTAAGCATATCGGTCCTTACTGCGCAAACTGATACGCGTTTATATGATATCATCAATTCCGTTTCTGCTGAGCGCATTGAAAATGATGTGACCAAATTGGTCAGTTTTGGCACACGGCACACCTTAAGCGATACTATCTCCCAAACCCGTGGTATTGGTGCTGCTCGGCGTTGGATAAAATCGGAATTTGAAACCATTTCCAAAGCTTGCAACAACTGTTTGGAGGTCTTCTATCAAAAGGATTTCATCAAAAAAGGGGACAACGACCGAATCGTTAAGGATGTTTGGATTGTGAATGTAGTTGCCATTAAACGTGGCTCCAAGTATCCAAACCGGTTTATCATCATGAGTGGGGATATCGATTCTAGGGTGAGCGACCCCACAAATTTCACTTCGGACTCTCCCGGAGCAAACGACAACGCCAGTGGCATGGCTGGTACTATTGAAGCCGCACGTGTTCTTTCCAAATATGATTTTGAAAGCAGCATTATCTTTGTGGGCCTTTCAGGAGAAGAACAAGGACTATATGGCGGTAAAGGATTGGCAGCCTATGCCAAAAAAAACAACTGGGATATTGTTGGTATCCTCAACAACGATATGATTGGAAACATTACCGGGGTTGATGGTGTGGTAAGCAATCGCGACTTCCGTATTTTTTCGGAACCTGTTCCCCCCACCGAAACCGAAGAAGAACGGAATGCTCGTCGGTTTTATGGCGGTGAGGTAGATGGTATTTCCCGGCAATTGGCACGCTATGTTTACAAAACTACCAAAACCTACATGCCAGAAATGAATCCCATGCTCATTTATCGTTTAGACCGTTTTGGCCGTGGTGGACATCACAGACCCTTCAATGATGCAGGGTTTGCTGGTATTCGCATCATGGAAGCCCATGAGAACTATACCCAACAACATCAGGACATTCGGGTGGAGGACGGTATTGCTTATGGTGATGTACTTGAACATGTAAACTTTGAATATGCCAAAAAACTTACTTCTGTAAATGCTATTTCACTTGCGTCCATAGCGTGGGCTCCCCCTGCTCCAGAAACTGTTGAAATTGGCGGTATTGTTGAACCTAATGCCAAACTTAGATGGAGTAAAGTAGATGGTACCATGGGATATAAGATTTATTGGAGGGACACCACCTCCCCTACTTGGGATAATTTTAGGTATGTGGGCGATGTTACCGAACATACTTTAGAGGGCATTGTCATTGATAATTTTTTCTTTGGGGTAGCTGCCGTTGGCAAAGACGGACATGAAAGTCCAGTGGTGTTTCCAAACAAAGTTTTTAGATAATTTGTCACTTTGAGCGCAGTCGAGAAGTCTAATTGATTATATATGAAGAAACAGTTTACGCTAGTTGCATTTGTGCTTGGGCTATGCACCCTATCAGCCCAAAGCTTTACACGCCAAGATACGCTTAGAGGAAGTATCACCCCAGAACGGGAATGGTGGGATTTGAACTATTACGATCTTCATGTAAAGGTAGAACCCGAAAAAGAGTTCATTTCTGGGCATAATGTGGTTCGATATGAGGTACTGGAGGCGTCAGATGTGCTTCAGATTGATTTACAAGAACCAATGCAAATCACTTCCGTGACCCAAGATGGCAAAAAATTGAAATTCACCTCCGAAGGCGCTGCCCATTTTATCAAATTAAAAAAAAACCAGGTACCCGGAGAATTCAATGAAATCAAGATTGAATATTCAGGCAATCCCAAAAAAGCAGTTAGGGCACCTTGGGATGGCGGTTTTTCATGGAAAAAAGACGCTAAAGGTAATCCTTTTGTGGCCACATCCTGCCAAGGACTTGGCGCCAGTGTTTGGTGGCCCAATAAAGACCACATGTACGATGAGGTGGACAGCATGCGCATCAACGTAACGGTTCCCAAAGATCTAATGGATGTTTCCAACGGAAAATTGGAAGGTGTGGATGAACATGGAGATTACAGAACCTATCACTGGTTCGTGGCCAATCCCATCAACAACTATGGCGTAAATGTGAATATAGGCAACTATGTTCATTTTGGTGAAAAGTATGAAGGTGAAAAGGGAATGTTAGATCTAGATTACTACGTGCTTCCTGAAAATCTTGAAAAAGCAAAGGAGCAGTTTGTTCAAGTACCTATGATGCTTCAAGCTTTTGAGCATTGGTTTGGCCCCTATCCCTTTTATGAAGATGGGTTCAAACTAGTGGAAGTTCCCTATTTGGGTATGGAGCACCAAAGTTCCGTTACTTACGGAAACCAATATACCAACGGTTATTTGGGAAGGGACTTGTCAGGCACCGGTTGGGGCTTAAAATTTGATTTTATCATCATCCATGAAGCAGGTCATGAGTGGTTTGCCAACAACATTACCTATAAAGACATTGCAGACATGTGGATTCACGAAGGGTTCACAGCGTATTCCGAAAACCTATACCTAGATTATCATTTTGGTACAATAGCCTCATCTGAATATGTTGTAGGAACCAAAGCCAACATACAAAACGATATTCCCATTATTGGACCTTATGATGTAAACACCAGTGGTTCTGGGGACATGTACTACAAGGGGGCCAACATCCTACATACGCTGCGACAATTAATTGAAGATGACGATTTATGGCGCACTATTCTTCGCGGGTTGAACGCTGATTTTTATCACCAAACAGTGACCACAAAACAAATAGAAGATTATCTCAGTGAAAAAACAGGAAAGGACTTAACGGCCTTCTTCAACCAATATCTTAGGACCGTTATGATTCCCAAATTGGAATATAAACTGGAAGGTGACACCATCACCTATCGCTATGTGGATGTTGTTGAGGATTTTGATATGCCCATTCGTGTCTTTCTTGGCGAAAAGCAACATTGGCTTTTTCCCAATTCCGAATGGAAAACCGAAAAACTGGCAAATGACAAGCTGAAATTTGATAAAAACTTTTTGATAGAAACCGAAAAAATCTGATTTGGACCATCTTCCCGAACATTACTTTAAAAATGATGAAGAATGGCGCGAGTGGCTCCATGAAAACCACGATACTTCTAATGGTATACATCTTATTTTTTATAAGGTGGAGCATCACAAAGAAAGTATGCGATGGGAAGAAGCCGTACGTGTAGCCTTATGCTATGGCTGGATAGATAGCACGGTAAAAAGCTTGGGCAATGGCAAACGACGGCAATACTTCTGCCCCAGAAAACCCAAAAGCGTTTGGAGCAAGGTCAACAAGGAGCATATCAAAGAATTGAAATCCAATGGATTAATGCACAAAAGTGGACTGGAAGCCATAAAGGTGGCCAAGAAGAACGGTTCATGGGAGGCATTGGACGACGTGGAAAACGGGGTGGTCCCTAAAGAACTCCAAAAAGCATTGAAAGCGGATAAAACCGCGCTTGAAAACTTTGAAAATTTCACCCATGGACAGCGGAAAAGTTATCTCTATTGGCTAAATCAGGCCAAACGGGAAGAAACCCGACAAAAACGAATTCAAGAAATCGTGGACTTGGCCGCCCAAAATGTAAAATACAGAAACCAAAGATGAGAATGCCCTTTTAACAAAACTGTTAATCCTAATATTATTCAGTTCTTAAATACGTCCATCGCCCTTGAGTTAACATCCCTTTAAGAAATCCACTTTCGGTTTTTGGTATCTTTAGGCGACTAATTAACGCTAAGAATGAAAAAGCCTCTTTTCCTGCTGATGCTTCTCGCATCGGTATCCCTATTTTCCCAAGAATTTTCAATGGACTTGCTCCAAGACCTAAAACCCAGAAACATCGGTCCTGCCGGAATGAGCGGGCGTGTTACCGCTATCGATGTACTTCATAGCAACCCAGATGTCATGTATGTGGGTACTGCTTCTGGAGGATTGTGGAAATCCACATCTGGTGGCATTAAATGGGAACCTATTTTTGACAATGAAGTAACTGCCTCCATTGGAGCTGTGGCTATTCAACAATCCAATCCCTCCGTTATTTGGGTGGGAACGGGTGAAGGCAATCCCAGAAATAGTCTCAATGGTGGATACGGTGTCTACAAATCCTTGGATGGTGGTAAAACCTGGACATCCATGGGATTGGAAAAAACCCGACACATCCATCGGGTCATTATAGACCCCACCAATCCAGATGTGGTTTATGTGGGTGCTATCGGTTCACCATGGGGTGAACACCCAGAACGCGGTGTTTTTAAGACCACAGATGGTGGAAAGACCTGGGAAAAGGTATTGTTCGTCAATAGCAAAACTGGTGTAGCCGATTTGGTCATGGATCCTACCAATACCAATAAATTAATTGCAGCCATGTGGGAACACAAACGCGACCCATGGTTCTTTAAGTCCGGTGGGGAAGGCAGCGGATTGTACATGACCCATGATGGTGGTACTAGCTGGAAAAAAATTACCGAAGAAGACGGATTGCCCAAAGGTGAGCTGGGACGAATTGGTGTCGCCATCGCCCGGAACAAACCCAATATTGTCTACGCTTTGGTCGAAGCAAAGAAAAATGCCCTTTACAAATCAACCGACGGTGGATTTAAATGGGAGAAAATCAATGATAAGAATGATATCGGCAACCGTCCCTTTTATTATTCCGAAATATATGTTGACCCCCAAAATGAAAATAGAGTCTACTCTGTTTTCACCTACATTAATGTCTCTGAGGATGGTGGTAAAAACTTTACCCAATTGATGCCAGCTTATGGCGTAAGCAATGGTGTCCACCCAGACCATCACGCGTGGTGGATTCACCCAGAGAATGGTCAATTTATGTTGGATGGGAACGATGGTGGGCTCAACATTACCAAAAATGGAGGCAAAACTTGGCGTTTTATTGGGAATTTACCGGTGGCTCAATTTTATCATATCAGTACCGACAACGAATTTCCGTACAATGTGTATGGTGGCATGCAAGACAATGGTTCTTGGCGCGGACCTGCTTACGTCTGGAAAGCGCAGGGTATACGAAACAGCTATTGGCAAGAAATTGCCTTTGGCGATGGTTTTGATGTAGTTCCCGACCTAGATGATAGTCAATTTGGCTATGCCATGAGCCAGCAAGGTTATGTGAGCCGATACGATTGGATAACAGGGAACAACTACACCGTTCGACCTACCCCGCCAGACCCGGATACCATGCTTCGCTTCAACTGGAATGCGGCCATTGGACAAGACCCTTTTGACAACAGTACGGTTTATTTTGGAAGTCAGTTTGTACATAAATCAACCGATAAAGGTCTGACTTGGGAAGTGATTTCTCCAGATTTAACGACTAATGACCCTGAAAAACAAAAACAAAGTGAAAGCGGTGGGCTCACCATGGATGCCACTGGAGCTGAAAATCATTGCACCATCATTGTCATTGAACCTTCCCTGGTTGAAAAGGATATGCTATGGGTAGGAACCGATGATGGCCGTGTACATTATACCCAAAATGGTGGAGCTTCATGGACCGAGGTAACCAATAACATAAAAGGTTTGCCAAAAGGCAGCTGGATACCTCAGATCAAAGCATCCCATAACAATAAGGGTGAAGCGTTATTGATCGCCAATGATTACCGAAGGTTTAATTATACGCCCTACGCCTATCGAACCAAAGATTATGGAAAGACTTGGACCAGAATTGTTGACCAAAACGATGTGGAGAGCTATACCCTTTCAATCATAGAAGACCCAAAAAATCCAAATTTGATGTTTTTGGGAACGGACGATGGCCTTTATGTTTCTTTGGATGCTGGAACTCAATGGCAAAAATGGAACAAAGACTTCCCAACGGTATCCACCAAGGATTTGGCCATTCATCCCAGAGAACAGGATTTGGTCATAGGAACTTTCGGAAGGGCTGCTTGGGTACTGGATGATATTCGCCCACTTCGTGAATTGGCCGGCAACACCAGTATTTTGCAAAAAGAGGTAGCTCTTTTTAAAAGTCCCGATGCCTATTTGGCCGCCTATCAACAGCCCACAGGAAGTCGCTTTGGAGGTGATGCCCTCTACAACGGGGAGAACAGGGATTCTGGTGCTATGATTACCTATTACTTGAAAGAAGGAAACAAAAAAGACACAGAACCTGAGAAGAAAGAGGAAAGTGATGAAGCCTCTAAAACGGAAGAAAAATCAAAGGAAAAAACCAAAGATTCCATCTTCTTTGAATTTTACGATAGGGATAGATTGATTCGAACCCTAAAATACAAGACCCCTGAAAAGCCTGGTTTTCATAGGGTGTATTGGAATTTGGATGAAAAAGGTCCCGATTCGCCATCACGGACCATCTCAAAAAGCAAAACAGAGTCTGGAGGAATCAATGTAAAACCAGGCACTTACAAAGTAAAAATCAACTATGGGGAAACATCTGACTCCACTTCAATAACCGTTAAAACAGACCCTAGGTTAAACACCTCAATGGCATCGATCAATGAAGTGTACGCTTTGGGCAAACGGTTGGAAAAGCACACCCAGACCGCCGCAAATGCCGTTGAGCAGTTGGTGGAAAGCAAAAATCTAGCTGAAAAGTATCAAAATGAACTTAAAAACTTGGACAAAGAAAAATTCAAAGAACAGATTGAGGCTTCCAAAACCATAGCCAAACAAATCGATTCTGTGATAGCCCTGTATCTTGGAAAAGAGGACAAACGCCAAGGCATTACCCGAAACCCAGAACCTTCGGTTGTGTTGCGTTTAAATACGGCTGAATCCTACGTTAATTCAAGGAAAACAGGGATTACCAGTACAGAAACCAGATTAGTGGAGTTTGCTGAGGAGGAATTAAAAAACGCCTTGGCCAAAACCAATTTGTTCTTTAGTGAGAAATGGAAGCCCTATCGGGAGTCCATAGAATCGTTGGATTTGTCCCCTTTCAAAGAAACCGAAACCTTTAGTTTAGATTAATGAATAGAATATCAAAAAGAGTAACGACCCTTTTGGTCGTGTTGATTGTTACCATTGGAAATGCACAAAACAATGGAGAAGATGAAATGGGAGCTTGGTATATGTACTTTGGCGCCAATAAAATTGCGGAACGGTTCAGTATTCACACCGAGGCACAGTTTCGGTATTATGAGACCGCCAGCAATTTTAACCAACTCTTGCTCAGAACCGGACTTAATTACCATATCAATCCCAATGCCATTGCCACTGGAGGGTATGCCTTTATTTCAACAGATGGTACATTTGAGGAATTTCCTGATGAAGTCAATAGTAAGGAACACCGGATTTTTCAGCAGTTTATTCTAAAAAACAAGGTCTGGGAATTTCTCTTTGAGCATCGTTACCGATTGGAACAACGCTTCCTCGATTTCGGTGATGCCACAGATACCCAGCATCGAGCGCGTTACCGCATTCAACTGACCTTGCCCTTGACCGATACGTTTTTCTTGAATTTTTATGACGAGTTGTTCATTAATCTGCAGGATGATTTGTTCGGTCAAAACCGACTTTATGGTGCTCTTGGCATAAACATATCGGGGAACAGTAGTGTTCAAGTGGGGTATTTGCGAAATCAATTTACCAATGCCGTTTATGACCGATTTCAAATCGGGCTCTTTTATAATCCTGATTTAAGGGGGCTCTTCAAAAAGAACAACGGGGATAGTGACTAAATTTTAAAGTCGCATGTGGCGGATATCAAAATAATCCAATTCCAACTCAATGGTGGCATTGTATATTTTACGTAAAGACTTTACGTAATCCTTTTGATTGATATACCCCTTTAATTTATTTTGTTTTAACCGACGGTAGCCTTTACAAAAAGATTTTCGCTTTTTGCAATAAATCATAAAGTTGATATAGTTTGAGGCTAAATGCGTCAATTTATTGTGCTTTAGGGTTATAGAAACTGGATATATTTTAATAACGATTCAACTCAAAAAATCGTATGGTCCTAAATAAAAATCAAAAAGTTGGATTGATGGTCTAAATTATTGACATCACTCCAAATATTAAGTACCTTAGATTAAACCTAAAAATACTTACGATGAAAAAATTACAAGCACTTGCACTTGGGTTGGTTTTGGTTACTGCCTTTAGCTGTAAGCAAGCAAAAAAAGAAGCGGAAGAAACTTCCGAAGAGATAGAGGAAGCTGTTGACCAAATGGCTGAAAAAGCAGAGCCAACGGTCATTACCTTTACAATGGAACCCAAAAGCGATAGTGGAGTTAGTGGAGAGGTTACTTTCACCGGAGATGGAGAAGTAGCAATGAAAGCCGTTTTTTCAGGCCTTTCCGAAGGCGAACACGCTATCCACCTTCACGAAAAAGCTGATTGTTCCGCAGCGGATGGTACTTCTACCGGTGGACACTGGAACCCAACTTTCCAACCGCATGGTAAATGGGGGGCTGAAGAAGGGTATCACAAAGGAGATATCGGTAATTTCACTGCGGATGCGGATGGAAATGCCACTGTTGAGTTTAAAACTGACGAGTGGTGCATTGGCTGTGATGACGAGACCAAGAATATTCTGGGCAAAGCCGTAATTGTTCACCAAGGTGTGGATGATTTTACCTCACAGCCCAGTGGTGCCGCTGGTGCCCGGATTTCCTGTACTGGAATCATTCAATAAATAGTATTGAAAGCTGTCCGAAAGGGCAGCTTTTTATTTTTCACTTACCTCAAAACGGATTTTATGAAAGAGAAGAGCTATTCCAATGATGAAATCAGCGTAATCTGGAAGCCCGAACTGTGCGAGCACGCAGGCATTTGCGTAAAAATGCTCCCAAAGGTCTACAACCCTAAGGAACGGCCTTGGATAAAGGTTGAAAATGCCACTACCGAGGAATTAAAGGAACAGGTGTCCAAATGTCCCTCTGGAGCATTGAGTTATACTGAAAACCGGATACAGTAGTATGGAAAAGCAATATAAACTGGTTGATAATGTAGATGCCAAACAATTTCAATTTGATTTGGGTGACGCCATCGCAAAGATTGAATACATCAAAGCCAAAGAAAAAATCTACCTAACCCATACCGAAGTCCCAGCTTCTTATGAAGGCAAGGGTATTGGTTCCGAATTGATCAAACAGACTTTGGAGCATATTAAAGCACAGGATTGGACCTTGATTCCCTTATGTCCATTTGTAGCAGTTTATTTAAAACGACATCCCCAATGGAAAGAATTGGTGATGAAGGGAATCAATATCGAGTGATTCGCAATGTAAACTTTTCTATTTTTTAAGGTTACGCATGGCCTACTCACTACATGCCATTGCAACCCTATTAAAATCAAGAATCACAATGCCAAAAGACATCTCCTTTCATTCTTTTGTCCCAAACCCATAAAAATCAAGAAGCAACTCTATTTTTTATATCTTTAGCTCAATTGCTATGCATCTAGATAACCTCATACAACAATTTCAAGAGAAGGATAAGGTCGCGTTTGAGACGTTGTACAATATGTATGCGGAAAATATTTGTGGGGTCATCAACGTAATCCTCAAAGACCCAGAACGTTCACAAGAACTTTGTCAGGATGTGTTTATGAAGGTTTGGAGCAAGTCTGACCAATATGATGCCTCCAAAGGCCGATTTTTCACTTGGATATTGAATATTGCGCGCAATACTGCGATCGATGAACTGCGTTCAAAATCCCATAAAAACCAAAAGAAAAACCTAGCTGTTGATTCTCTCGTAGGTATTTATGAAAATAGCGAAGACCTAAATGGAAAAATTGATACTATTGGGCTTCAGTCCTTGCTCAAAGGGCTAAAGGACAAGTGTATACTTTTAATTGATATGCTTTATTTTAAAGGGTATACCCAAAAAGAGGCCGCCAAGGAATTGAAAACTCCAATTGGTACCATTAAAACACGAATACGAAGCTGTATTTCCGAAATACGGAAAAACATGGCATAAGAATGGAAGTAGAAAAGTACATAGCATCCGGAATTTTGGAACTCTACGTGGCAGGGGCATTGAGTCCCGAGCAAAACTTGGAGGTGCAGCATTATGCCATTGAATATCCTGAAATAAAAAAGGAGATCGAGGCCATAGAAGCTGCCATGCTGAAACTTACTAAGGCAGCCTCACCGAAAATGCCCGAAAATGCTTTTTCAAAAATTAAGGCTGAATTGGATGATGTGATTCCATTTATGCCTGCATCATCTGAAAAGAAAACACCCTGGGGCAGTTATTTGGGTTGGGCCGCTGCCGTTTTGTTTGCCGCGGGCACACTTTGGATGTATCTGCAGAACACCAGCTTGAAATCTGAGATTGAAATCACCAATCAGGAAATAGAAAGTCTGGAGGAAATTATTTCCAACACCCGTGATGAGGTTGCCGATAAAGAAAATTTGTTACAGGAACTTCGGGATAGAAATGTTACCGTAGTGGCACTTGGTGGCCAAACCGTCTCTCCAAACTCCTATGCAAAAGCCTATTGGAACCGAGAAGAACAGAAGGTCATCATAGATGCCCAAGGGCTGCCAGACCCACCACCTGGATTCACTTACCAAGTCTGGTCCTTAGAGTTGGAACCTTTGACCCCTACCAGTTTAGGATTACTGGATGATTTGGCATCGGATGATACTAAGTTATATACGCTGGAAAACCCAAATGCTTCCGAGGCATTTGGAATTACTTTGGAACCCGAAGGTGGAAGCGAGACCCCTACCCTAGAGCAATTGTACACTTTGGGCGCCGTGGGGGCATAGTGTATATTTAGTTAAGAACTATGTACCTAGCTTTTTCAGAACCATTTTTTCCTTTTGAAAATAATAATGGAAAACAAGGTGACCACCAACATCAAGCCTAAAAGGATAAAATAGCCATAGTGCCATTTTAATTCTGGAATATTTTCAAAGTTCATTCCGTAGATACCGGCCATAAAAGTGAGGGGTATAAATATTACCGAGAAGATGGTCAACGTTTTCATTACCTCGTTCAGTCGGTGTCCCTGAATACTGAAAAAGAGATTTATCTGGCTTTCCAGTTCTTGGATATCCGAATCAATATCATTGGTCAATCCATTGACCTGCTCCCTAATTTCACTAAAATACTTGGTATGAAACCCCTTTACCTCAACACGCTCCAATCGCACTGCAATATCTCTAAGACCATGTGACGCTTTCTTGAATTGATGAATCATGGCCTTGTTCTGTTCCACCTCAAACATAAACTCAGGAGTGGGCTCCAATTGGGTGGCCCTGTCCAACATATTCTCCATGAGAACAATCTCTTCGTATTTCTCCTTGTAATTAGAAATTATGGTCTCTAAAATAAAGTAGAGTAAGTAATCGGCCCGTTTTTTACGGATAATGCCCTTGTTTTCAAAGATTCGGTTTCGAATCCAGTCAAAATGGTCGCCCCATTTCTCTTGAATGCACCATATAAAATCTTTGCCGACCACAAAGAACATCTGCTCTGACTCCAAATTGTGGTTTTCTGTTTTTAAAATACGAACGGCGATAAAGAGCTGTTCCTCCAATTCAATTACCTTGTTGCCCAAATTTTGATTAGCGAACAGTCGAAGCAAAAAATCATCTAATTCATTGCTAATGACCATAGACCTGAACTCATCCATATAGTCGAGCCCATACGTGTTGATCCACGTAATGGTCTTATCCTTTTTGGAAAGCGTACTGTCATCTTCCAAAGAAAACTTCTTGTTGTAATAGTTGTCAAAAGAATAGTTAATGACCCATGTATTATTTTCGAAATCTGTTGCCATTATAGTAAAAGTAAATACGTTCTTTGTAGTTTAGAGTATAAGTTAATTCAAATTTACCAAGTATTCCCAATGATAGACCTAATGTCCTTTAAAACCGAGATTTTGGTGACCGTAATTTTATTAATGGTCATCATAGGCATTAACACGCTCAGCAAAAGGGCCATACGAAGATTTGGCAGGACCAGTTCCATTGATATGAACAGTAGAAAGATTATTTTTTATCTGAGCAACCTTTTGTTCTATGGAATGGCTTTGGTAGGAATTTCTTTGATTTGGGGCGTAGACTTACAGGAATTTTCCCTTTTTCTTTCTTCTATCCTTGCTTTTGTGGGCATAGGATTTGTAGCACAATGGTCCATTCTTTCCAATTTAACGGCCAGTGTGATCTTGTTTTTTAGCCACCCATTACGACTGGGAGACCGCATACGGGTACAGGATAAGGATTTTGACTGGACTGGAAAAGTGGAAGACATCAGTGGTTTCTATCTTTTTATGCGGACAGATGATGGACGTAGAATTACTATCCCCACCAATTTGGTCATCCAAAAGGGAATAGAAATTCTTCAGCATGATGACGAGGAGGAAGAAACTTCAGAAAAAACCTTCGAAGATTAAATGAGATACGCCACGGAAAACCATGGCGTATCCAAAACAACAACCAAGCAATAGCATGAACCACCGCTTTGTTTTCAACAATCTAGAATGCTATTGGTTTTATAATCTTAAAATTTCGGGTTCCATTACCGGCCCCAACTCATAGATGGCACCTACCAATTCTTGTTTCAATTCCTTTACCTTATCACGGTTGCCATTCGCTTTATAAATTTCGGCAGCTTTGGAAAGTATCCCCGGCTCAAATGTTTTTCCGGCGATGTGCTTTTCAACTATCTCCAGTGCTTTTTCTTTTTCACCTTTTGCAAAGTAACTGTATGCCAATAGCCCGTAGGATTCTGGAGTAGGTCTGTTTTCAACTTCCTTTTTGGCCAATTTCATTGCCTTTTCATGTACCTCCATATCAATGTAAAAATCTACGTTGTACGCATTGTACATATCGCCATAATCTTTTCGTTGTACCTTCTTGTAGTAATTGTCCAATGCCTCAAGCTTTAGCACTTCGTTGCCTATAAATTCTGCAATCTCTGCTTTCAGTAAATAATAGTCTGGGGACTGGTGTTTCATGAGAGTTGAATCCAAAATCCGCAAAGCTTCTTCCCCATTACGCTCATGGGAGTACACAATCCAAGCGATTCCCTTCTTTGCATATGCATTTTGAGGGTCTAACTGCAAAGCCCTCAGGTATAGTTGATATGAATCTTCTATTCGACCAGCATGACCGTAAAAATCAGCCAGGTTGGTATATGACCACAGGAGCATACTCTTATTTTTGGAAGATTCTGCTTTTGCTGCTGCTTTTTCCATGAAACGGATGGCGGTATCCAAATCACCTTTGTGATCGTTCCATTTTGCCAACCGTATTAAATATCCAAAGTCTGACATGTTGCCAATACTGTCCAAATAGGCATGGGCTTTCTCATAGTTGCCCAGTTCCATATGTACATCAAAGAAGAGGGCTTGGGTATCATTGACCCCACTTCCCATTTCTCTGGCCTTTTCAGCTAATTGTAAGGCTTCCTTGAATCGATGCTGGGAAATGTAATTTCGTGCCAGAGCCCTATAATATCCAGCTTTTCCCACGGCTGCAATATCTACTGCCTTTTGCAGTGATTGCTCTGCCATCTTTAAGTATTTGATATCACCAGTTCCCTGAAAAAATCTATTGTACTCACTGGCTACGTTACCCAAGCTCAACAACTGCAAGCTATCTGATTTAATCTTTGAGTCCCATAGTTCATAATATTTCGAAGTCGTCTTTACGGGTTCAGCCGCCAAATAGCGATCATAATCTTCATGATTGGTTTTAAACCCCATTTCTTGTTTACATGACAGCAAAACAATTGTCATCAAAAAAAGCAGTGTGTATTTTAATTTTAGTGTGTTCATAATACTATATGTTGTTGTTTTAAAAAAGGGAGAGGACAAGCCTCTCCCCACTCCCTTTCATAGCAATTACTCAGGATCTCCCAAATAAGGGAAAGTTGTAGAAATGTTTGCTGTAAGTCCAACCCCATCTGAGGTAAGTCTTGGCAAATCTGCCATTCCATCATCATCCAAATCCTGACCGCTAAACCGGTCGCCCTCTGCTCCACCGAAGAACAATATGAGCGAGACGTCGATAATGTCATCGTTGGGATGTCTACCAGTAAGGGCCACTTCATCACCATCTGGCACCAAAATTCTGCCGTCATTGTCAAAATCTGTACCTGGATCAAAGTATGTAGTGGGTAAATCTGGAGCTACTTCCAAGACATCGGCCGCCAAAACTGTGGTGAGCGTAGCTGCATCCAATCCCAGAATGTTGTTTTCATAATTGACGTCCGCTGGGTCAAGTCCCAATTTTAGGGCGTAAACATCATGATACTGTTCCAATCTGGCTTGAAAACCAGCCTGAAAAGTAGTTCCCATCTCTGATGGAATAGTGGTGTTGTGCGCATCTTTTACGCTGGGCTCACCCTCCATGTCAAAGCTTAGGGTGGTGTTGATTCCCGGGCGACCCAAATGATCAACCTGCGCATAGGTTCCAGTAAAATCGATGCCCATCATGTCATCATCGTCCATCATCATGTCATCATCCATCATCATGTCATCATCCATGCCCATGCCATCTGGAGTTCCATCATCATTGCTGCATCCTGTTGCCAAACCTATGGTTAGCATCAAGGCCATTAAATATGTTATATGTTTTAGTCTCATGTTATTTTATTTTTTAGAGGTTTATTGCTTTCTGTTTGTGGTCACCCAAGTTTTGTACACCGAAAGTCCCAAGGCGTTGGTAGCTGTAGGCGTACCTAACATGCTATTGGGGATTTCTACTATGATGGATAGGGTATTTGCACCATCAAAAGTGTCAGCTGCCTCTTCTGGTGGAAGAAATCCACCTGGAGCTGAATCTGTTTCAGGAGAGATTACCGCATTGAACTGGAAAAAGTCAAAAAAGAAAGGGTCCTGTCTGGGGCCTGCAAATAATGATACTCCGTCTGATGTGGTCTCTACAATTGGAGTTGAACCTGAAATTTCCACATCTCCCAATGGATAATCCACAAGTACTTGACTGTTTAATCCGGTTTGATCTGGCGTGATTGGTCCAAAAAAGTACATTCTATCATCTCTTGCGATAGCTTGAATCACCAAGTCTTCTACCAAATCACCATCTAAATCTATGTTGAGCTCGGTGAGTACATCTTCATCAAAAGAGCCATAGGCCAGTTCGGGAAGCACATCAGATTGTACATCCACCACAAATACCGTATTGTCTGAGCCCTCGCTGGGCTCAAAGGCATAAAAATCAGCTATGTCCGCTGTGGAGCCTGCTGCTGAGGGTGCATCAATGTGATCTGCTGATACCAATGCAATGACTGTAAGCGCCAATACGCCCAATCCCATTGCGATCTTTGTTGTTTTTTTCATTTTATCTGTTTTAAATGATTCCTACACCCCTACCTACGGAACCTTCTAAAGAGCGGTTTGGTTTTAAAATGTTAAAAAATTCTTAATGAAACGATAATGTGGCTTTTGATCATGGTTCATAAAAAGTCCCATAATTTGCTTTACTTTGACCTGCAAATAGGATACAATGAACCCTTCAGCTTCTGGATGGATCAACAAGTTTGGGCACCTTGTTGATAAGGAAACCGAGATTTATTCTGATTTCGAGAGCTTGTACCAAGAGCTTAAAAGGAATGGTTTTGTGTATGGGGTGCATCTGGATATAGCTCCTTTTATTGAAGTGGAGCATACCCTCAGTGAAGATGAAATTGCCAAGATCAATTTGCTCACAGCACTCTATTTTACCTTTCAATTTGAAAAGAAAGATTCGAATTTTACCGAATTCGTCAATACCATTTTCGAGTATTATCAGGCCTTGGAAGTAGGGCGAATTTCCTTTATCAGTAAAATTTTGAGTGGCTCCAAAACGGAATCGCAATTGGAAAAACTGATTGATTCCAGAATCTATTTGGGAGGGAATGCATTCAATCGTGCCTTTGGAAATAGCCTAACCAATTCCTTGCTTTATGTTGATGTGCTCATTTTTAGGGTGTATCTACAAAACAAAATACCCATGATGGAGCATGCCCAGCTGTTGGAATATGTTACCATCAACATTGCATATCATGCCCTAAACTCCAAAGAGACCCATGAAAAAGATGCCAAATTGTTGCAACTTTTAGCCTCTTCCCTAACCTACGTCGATTTGGATGAAGCCAAATTTGATGGTAGCTATCGTGACTTGTTCAGCAAGAATTTCACCAAAATTGAAAAAGATTATTTTTTGGATATGGCCTGCTTGACCATCTGGGAAGACAAGTCGTTGGACTACACTGAATCTGATTATATTTTCGGCCTTGGAAAAGACCTTGGTAAGTCAGAAAAAGAGGTGCAATCCGAGCTCAATTTTGTAAAGAAATTCTTTGATAACAATAAGGACAAAATTGCCTATTTAAATGATAAAAATTTAGCCGCCCAGTTCTATGACGGTATGTCTAAAAATGTGAGCAAACTTATTCTCAGAAATAGCAAAAGACTCAAAAAAGAGCTTATGGAAAGTCGAGAACTTTTGGCACTCTTATCCAAATCCACCGTCAAAGATTTAAGCCCGAAAGAGAAGAAAAAGGTTCAAAATCAATTGGTGGATATTTTTAAAAGTATCCCCTCCCTAGCCATATTTATGCTACCGGGCGGAGCTGTTTTATTGCCTATTTTTATCAAATTGATTCCAAAATTGTTACCATCCGCCTTTGATGATAATCGTATTGAGGAAGATTAGCCTTTTTCAACCAAAAAACTCACTATAAGAAAAATTTATAGTGAGTTTTAAAATTATTCTATGATTTGGTTTTCATGTCATTAAATATATTTATTCCAACCAAAGCTTGAAGTCTTTTACCCGCTCCCGACTCACGATGATTTCTTGTTCATTATAGCGCTTCATCTTAATTTGAAGCCTAGAATTAGTGTAGGAAATAATGTCGTTTATATGACTAACGTTTACAAAATACTTTCGGCTCACCCGAAAAAAGACCTTTGGGGAAAGTTCCTCCTCCAACTGCTCCAAAGTGGTATCCAACAAATAATTTCTTCCCTCCGAAGTTGCCGCATAGGTGCCCTTGTTTTCGGAATAAAAACATTCAACATCATCTGCATTTACAATTTTTAGATGCTGCCCCACTTTCACCGTAAATCTTTTTTTGTACTCACGATCCAAGGGGTCCGCCAAGAGCTTTTTAATGTCATTAAAATCGACCGATATTTTTTGGTTTTCCGGTTTAAAATTTCGGTATTTTTTAACGGCCTTTTCAAGGTCCTCATCATCGATGGGTTTCAGTAAATAATCAATGCTATTTAACTTGAATGCCTGGAGTGCATATTCGTCAAAAGCGGTAGTGAAAATGATGGCACTTTTTACATCGACAACATCAAAAATTTCAAAAGATAGACCATCTGACAATTGAATGTCCAAAAAAATAAGATCAGGCTGTGGGTTGTTTTGGAACCACTCTATGGATTCGTCCACGGAGTGCAACATGGTAGACACTTCAACGCCCAGTTCTGCCAACAATCTGCTTAATCGTCTTGCGGCTGGTTTTTCATCCTCTATGATGATTACGTTCATTACAGGTAGAATTTATTAATTACGGAAAGTGCTTTCTTCGTTCTCTAAAAATTTTTGAACCTGTCTTGCTTCCCATTTCTTTAAAAAAGGTAACCCAAAAACACAGATTCCATGAACCAACAAGACAACGCCCCATATAATGGGAATGGATAAAATATTCCAATCCAACCACTCCATAAAATGATCATCCGCAATTTGGGTATGCTGCACAATAAAATTCAACATCCTTGTTTTAATGATGATAATGATAGTGCTAAGTACAACGAAAAGTGCAATGTGTGAGTAAAAAGCCTTTAATTGCGATACACGTTTTTTGGCCCTCTCGTATGTGATAGGTTCCTTTTTCATGGTTATTTGTATTTTTTCAATTCCTCTTCGTCTTTCTGCATATACTTTTGGATTTGGCGCTCCTCCCATTTTCTCAAAAAGGTGAATTTATATCGGAATAAATAGACCGTATGCACCGCCAAAATAACCAACCATATCACCAAATGGATGTCCACCCATGTAAAATAGTAAGGTTTTAGTTGAAATTCATCTGGCAGGTAGGGCTGCAACACCCCAAATCTAAATAGATACAAAACGATGTTTACGGCGAAAAAAATCATTAGATGCCTGAAAAAATCCTTTAGTTCCTTGACCCGCTGCAAAGCTCTGTTGTATTTATTGTTCTCTAGATTTTCCATATCCAATTTCTACACGTACTTATCTGCGTCTTTCTTGTCTTTGTCAATATATTTTTGGATTTGACGCTCTTCCCAGTTTTTCCCAAAAACCAGATTGTACCCAAATACCTTTGCTCCGTGCATCGCTAGACCAATACCCCAAGCAAAAGGAGTAATAAAGTGGGGCCACTGCCAAAAGTAATCGGAATGAAGGTATATGTTCACCAAAATAAATGCATTGATTACCGTATAAATGGCCAGATGAATGTAGAACCCTTTTATTTCTTCCACACGCTTTTTGGCTCTTTTGTATTTGTCTTGTTCCAAATTTTCCATGATTACCTCCATTTTTTTGCTTCTTCATCTTCTTTCATAAACTCCTTTATCTTTCTTTCCTCCCAACCTTTCCCAAAGAAAGGATTTAAGTTAAAAGTACCTACGGCATGAAAAAAGACGCCTATGCCCCAACCAAATGCAGCCCATAGAAACCACATATAGCTAAATCCATTGGTAAGGTAATTGATCAATGCCAAGGCAGATATCACCAGTATATAAGACCACAGGTTGGCGTAGAATTTTTTAAGTACATCAACCCGCTCCTTCGCTCTCATGTATTTGCTTTCTTTATCTAAATTTTCCATGTCTTCTGGTTTTGATAGAACACTTAAATATAAGTATTGTTAAAATTTTTCATCGTTCATTAGTTCTTGGATTTTTCGCTCCTCCCAATCTTTACCTAGAATGGGATTGTACCCTCTGGCACACATCCAAAGAAATACAAGTCCAATTCCCCAGCCTACGGCTGGAAACACCACCCAAGGAAAACTGGTGGTCCTGTAGTTTAGGTATGCCAAAATTGGGATGATAACGCAATAGGCCAACAAGCTCGAATAAAAGGATTTGATTCTTTCAACCTTATTCTTTGCTTTACTATATCTTATTTCGTCTGCACTTTTCATGGTGTCCGGATTTTGTTTTTTGATTACAACTCAAAATTCGGAATATGATAGCGCATGGGGAAAAGTAGTTTCGCGAACTGTTGAATTTAAGGGATGAGTTGTCTTGGCGGGTTAAGGGTTAAGGGTTAATGGAGTTGGGTCAATAATGAAGGGTTAAAGGTGGGTCTCTAATCTCTAGTCTCTAGTCTCTAGTCTCTAGTCTGAAAAATCAAAAATCCTCATTGTCCATAAGCTCCTGAATCTTTCGTTCCTGCCAACGTTTGCCCCACAACGGGTTGTACCCAAAAGCTTCCATACCGTGTGCCAATACTCCAAAACCCCAACCTATGGTTGGGAAGAATGCCCAGAGAAAATCCGTGGTCTTTAAATTGATCCACCATAAAAATGGTATCACTATGCAATAGGCTATTAAATTGCTGTAGAATTCTTTAATAGCCTTTACATGTTCCCTGGCTTTAGCGTAGCGCTTTTCCTCAATATAACTCTTCTGGCTAACCGCTGATGATACTTGCTGGGTGAGCATAGGCAGCGCCACACGAAAATCCAACGTAGATTTCTCGATGACCACCTCGCGATCTGTTAAGATATTGTAGCGCTGTTTAATGTTTTGCAGTCCCACTCCACTGCTTTTCTTCACCACTTGCTTTTCCTGAAGATTGTTGCTCACCACTAACATTCCATCTTGCTCATAGACTTTAATGTGCAAGGGCTTAGATGCAGTGACTACGTTATGCTTCACCGCATTTTCCAATAGTAATTGTAAAGAAAGTGGAACAATCTTGGCATCTGGGAGGGAGCAATTTTCCGGAATTTCAAAAATGATACTATCCTCAAACCGCATTTTTAAAAGTCGCACATACGTTCGTGCAAAATTGAGCTCTTCATCAACAGTGACCAAATCCTTGTTCTTTTGTTCCAGAACATACCGGTACACTTTAGACAGCGAAGTTGTGAACCGTTGGGCTTGGTCTGGGTCCTCTTCAATAAGACTGGTGAGTACATTTAAGCTATTGAATAAAAAATGGGGGTCCAGTTGGTTCTTGAGCGCATCAAACCTAGCCGAAGCGGTGCCTGCAATGATTTTTTGCTCTTTTACCCGTTTTTCTTGCCAATTTTTATAGAAATAGACAGCATGGAAAAATACCGAGACCACCATGGTAATTAACAGGGCTACCACATAGAATGCAGGTTCCTCACCCGCTACGAAGGTATCCCAGTCCTTTCCCTCAAAACCCAACCCTACAACAATTCTAATCCATAAAATCCCCAACATGGTAACCAGAACACCCCCTAGAGCACTAATGACCAGCCGATATTTGGCATATCGTTTCCATGTAACCTTTTGGTTCACATAGTCATAATAGAAACTGTTCAAAAACGTAAGTACAATGGAGTAGAAAATGTAATATCCCACCTCACGCATAAGGTTGGAATCAAAGGCCACATCTTTTCCCGAAAGGGCTTCCAGCCCAATAAAGATGATGGCCAATACAAGGCCTACGAGTATAGCAACTGACAGTAGCTTGCCTATATATTTAATCGTCTTGTCCATTCCCGGTATCATTAACACTCCCTCTATTTACATCAAAAAGGGCGTATCATTGCTAAAATTAGCAAAAAGTTTTAACGCCCTTTTCATTGTCTTGACTGATGATTTCTTGATTGATGCTCCAAAAGTGCTCAGAAAAAAGGCTTTTGAAAAGAAAGAAGTACCGAATTGTGGATTTTACTGGACGAACTGTAAACAAAAAAGCCCGACAACCAAATAGCTGCCGGGCCAACACTTGAAAATTAAACTATTTACTATTTAACCTCATACGCTTTATGAATAGCCTCATCAAAGGCTTTCCAATGGGCTTCAGTCATTCTCCCCGGGGTGAACAAACAAATTCCCGTTGCGCCGTTCTCCATGGAGCCTTTGATAGCCTCACCAATCTCTTCAGGAAGCAACCCATGGTTCTCTGGGTCTTTTTCACTTCCCTTTTTCTCTGGCTTAGGACAAATGAACAGACCACTGTAGACCGGAGTTCCGTTTTTTGCCGTAGCCACTTCTTCATTTACCATTTCCCCCACCCATTCTGGACCTTCTAAATAAAAATCGTTATAGTTCATGGGATAAATAGCATCCAAATTCCATTTGCCCCAGTCTTGCCTAACCAATTTTTTGGCTATGGAGGGGCCCGGGAAAACAGCGGCATTTATCTTTTTTCCTTTGGAATGCACCACATCTGCCAAACGGTTGACCATATTGGTAATAAGATCATATCGGAATTGTTTCCATTCTGGAACCTCGGCAGGGTCTTCCGCTTCATTGATATCAATCCCTGTTTTGTCTTCAAAGGCTGATGTGCAATCATCGCAATAGCAGTAATCAAATTGCGGATATTCACGGTCCATGACCAAACCATATTTGTCCCAAAGTCCTCGGGCCAAAATAACATCAGGAAAACGGATGTAATCCAGATGGATGCCATCCACCTCATCTATTTCAGCTACGCTACCATAGAGATCGGCCAAAAAGTCATATACCCCTTCCTTGCTAGGACACAAAAAAGTGTAATGAGGTACATAAGCCGGCTTATCAAAAGCTGATTCCCCTTTTCCGTTGATGGCGTACCATTCCTTCTTTAACTTGGGATTCTCACCCTGCACCATGGTAGGAATCCAAGTATGGAACTCCATCCCGGCTTCTTTTACCAACTTGCCAACACGCTTATAGGTTTGCGGATCATGGCCTCCATTGTACATCAACCCATCCACACCTTTCTCTTTCAAATCTGAAAATTGTTCCGTTAATTCTTGATCGGTTGCCTCACCCGGACCTCCAATCCAAGCGTAAACCGAAATTTTGTTTTTCTCTGTGCATGCTGTCAAGGATAGCACCAAAGCCATCACTAAAAGGAATCTGTTCATTGGTTTGTAATTATGTGTTAAAGGAAATTTAGGGAATCTTTTTCGTCGCCCCTCTGAAACTTAGACGAACAACGTCTCTGCCCAAACGAACAGACTTCTTCCCATGTCAATTTCTTTTTTTTGATCCAAATGCAACCCTCTATCATTTGATTTGTCATTAAGACGAATACATCAAAAAACGAATACCTAATTCTTAAATCAAATCATCAAATGAAACAAAAAAAGAAAGGGAACAGGGCTGCCCATTGGGGCTTGGTCCTAAGCCTTCTATTGGGCACATCATTCTTACAGGCCCAGAACAATTTTACCATTAGTGGGAAAGTCACCGACCAAAGCAATGGGGAGACGCTTTTTGGCACTTCCATCTTTTTGCAGGGAACTGATATT
This sequence comes from Allomuricauda sp. ANG21, assembly GCF_040705235.1. NCBI lineage: Bacteria > Pseudomonadati > Bacteroidota > Flavobacteriia > Flavobacteriales > Flavobacteriaceae > Allomuricauda > Allomuricauda sp. ANG21. The sequence goes on from NZ_JBFCVT010000011.1 coordinate 1,006,673, forward strand.
GGTGCCATAACCAATGAATATGGCTTCTATTCCATAAGTGCCCCACCGGGTTCTTATACCCTTATCTTTTCGTATATGGGCTTTAATGAGGTGCACAAACAAGTGGTTTTGTACCAGAATATGACCTTGGATATGGAACTGGTGGAGTTTTCCACGCAATTGGATGAAGTTGAGGTCACTGCAGAAGAACCAGAACGGGCTGTTCTCCGTAAACCCGAGATGAGTGTATCCAAACTCAATATTAAGACGGTAAAACAGATGCCCGTGGTCTTAGGTGAAGTGGATATCATTAAGTCGTTACAGATTCTCCCTGGGGTTACCAGCAATGGGGAAGGCTCCAGCGGATTTCATGTACGTGGCGGTGCGGTGGACCAGAACTTGGTTTTACTGGATGAGGCCATCATCTATAACACCTCCCACCTTTTGGGTTTCTTTTCGGTTTTTAATGCCGATGCGGTAAAGGACCTCAAACTATACAAAGGCGGTATCCCAGCCAGATTTGGTGGTCGAGTCTCCTCTGTTTTGGACGTTCGACAAAAAGACGGGAACAGCAAAAATTTTGAAATGACCGGAGGTATTGGGGCCATTTCCAGTAGATTGGCACTTGAAGGTCCTATGTTCAATGAACATGGTTCCTTTTTGATTGCCGGAAGGGGCTCCTATGCCCATCTTTTCTTAAAATTGGCTGGCGAAGACAATAGCGCCAATTTTTATGACCTCAATTTAAAGACCAACTACAACCTCAACAAAAATAATCGCCTTTATTTATCTGGCTATTTTGGGCGTGACCTTTTTGATATAGGGGGTTCCTTCAGCAGTAGTTATGGTAACGCATCAGGAAACCTAAGGTGGAACCATATTTTCAATGATCGTCTTTTTTCCAACCTATCACTGATTTACAGCAATTACGACTACGAACTCAACATCAACGACTTTGAGTTTGATTGGGTGTCCTCCATCCAGAACTATAATATCAAGTATGATCTGAAGTATTATTTCAACGATGCCTTTAAGTTGGATTTTGGGGTTGGCACCATAAAGTATGAGTTTGATCCTGGACGGATAAAGCCCACAGGTCCAAACTCTGCTATTAATGAACTGCAGTTGGATAAAAAAAGAGCACTGGAAAGCGCTGCTTATATCAACGCGGAGCACAAGCTCACCGACAATCTAACCGCCCAATATGGTATTCGGTTCAGCCATTTTAATCGAATGGGAGGACAACCATTGAATGACTATTTGGATGATCGCCCATTGGTGTACAATAGCACCCTCCGCATTTACGAAAGACAGGACCCTATTGGTGAGACGGTGTACTCAAAAAGTGAAAGCATTGAAACCTTTAGCAATTTTGAGCCACGGGTTTCCTTGGCTTACCAACTTAATGAGTTCTCTTCGGTGAAAGCGGGATATTCCCGTGCGGCACAGTACATCCATTTATTGTCCAACACCACTGCTGTGACCCCCATTGATGTTTGGACGCCCAGTGGCAAATACATCAAACCACAGCTCTCTGACCAATATGCCTTGGGCTATTTCAGAAATTTTAAGGATAAAACGTATTCCATGGAAGTGGAAACTTTCTACAAAACAGTCGAAAACCGGATTGATTACGTTGACGGTTCCGACCTTATCGGCAACAATACTATTGAACGTGAAATACTCTCAGGAGAATCCCGGGCGTACGGACTTGAAGTGTTGCTACGTAAAAATGAAGGGGCGTTCACGGGATGGGTCGCCTATACCCTAGCCAAATCTGAACAACGAACCCCTGGAGGCGATGCCGGTGGACCTGGAATAAATGATGGGGATTGGTACAGCACACCGTATGACCGCACCCACGACATATCCGTAACAGGAGCCTATCAATTGAATGAGAAATGGAGTTTTGGTGCCAATGCCATCTATCAAACGGGGCGGCCTGTTACCTATCCCAATGGGCAATATCAGTATGAAGGGGTTTCCATTGCCAGCTATTCGCAACGCAATGCAGACCGATTGCCAGCGTATCACCGCTTGGATGTATCTGCCACGTATCGACCTAACCGAAGGCCTGAGAAAAGATGGAAGGGTGAATGGGTATTCGGTATTTATAATGTCTTCAATCGAAAAAATGCGGCCTCCATCTCCTTTGGTCAAAATTTGGAGACCGGTGCCAATGAAGCTACCCGAACCGCCATTTTTGGCATTGTGCCCTCTGTAACGTATAATTTTAAATTCTAAAGTGATGAAACCATTTTATATCCTATATTTTTTTCTTTTGCTCTCGATTGCTTCCTGTACCGATGTCATTGATGTTGATGTGCCCGAGGCGCCGCCCAGACTTACCGTTGAAGCTTCCTTGGATTGGGAAAGAGGTACGACTGGAAACAATCAGACTATTTTGTTGCGTACTTCAACCCCTTATTTTGCGGAACAGAAGATAGCTCCCGTCTTGGGAGCATCGGTTCGGGTAACCAATACCGATTCAGGGGCCGATTTTGTTTTTGAAGACCAAAACAACGGTCAATATACCACCTCTAGCTTTATTCCCGTTCTTGGTGACACCTATTCATTGGAGGTTATTTATAATGATGAACTATATACTGCCACCGAGACCTTGGTTCCGGTCAGCACTATTGTTGATGTGTTTCAATCCACAGAAGGTGGGGAAGATGAAGATGCCTTAGAAGTGAACGTAACGTTTGAAGATCCTGCTGGAATAGAGAACTATTACTTTTTACGCTTCCAGAGTGATGCTGACCTCTTCCCAGAGCTGTATTACATCAAAGATGAGTTTATTGATGGAAACGATTTTACCATTTACTATGAAAAAATCGGGGATGAAGAAGGTGATGTACAAGAGTTTCAGCCTGGCGAGACAGTTGCTATCGGTTTTCATGGGATTTCTAAACAATACCACGACTATCTGCGCCTATTGGTGGACCAATATGAATTTGCGGGAAACCCTTTTAGTCCCACTCCTGTGCCATTGGTAGGCAATTGTGTGAATATCGATAACCCAGAGAATATTGCTTACGGGTATTTTCGGGTCACGGAGACCATAAAGACCCAGTACACTTTTGAATAATATTTTGATTCCATAAGGCCCAATTAAATTGGGCCTTTCTATTTGTCCTATCTTTAGCGCGGTAATTTTATTTCTTCAAAATATTTCATGTACACACCTCAACATTATAAGAATGAAGACCTTTCCGAAATAAAGGAATTCTTGGTCAACAACAGTTTTGGCATCTTGATCAATACGGTTGATAGTAAACCTTGGGCCACCCATATTCCGCTGGAACTGGATAAAACTGATGACGGTAAAGACATTCTAGTGGGACATATTGCGAAAGCAAATCCGCAATGGAAACATTTTTCAGAAAACCAAGAGGTACTTTGTATTTTCAATGGACCCCACAGCTATATCTCTTCTTCGTGGTACAAGGAAGAGGAAGTTCCTACCTGGAACTATATTGCCGTTCACGTGTATGGAAAGCTACAAATCTTATCGGAAGAAGAAACCTTGGCCTCTATGCACAAACTGGTGGAGAAGTACGAACAGGGCTCAAAACACCCTATTTCCCTTAAAAATATGTCGCCCAAAACATTGCGACAAGTGAAAGGAGTGGTTGGGTTTCAAATTGAGATAAGCGACATTCAGGCCACCTACAAACTTTCCCAAACTAGAACCGAGGACCATGCCAAAATCATTTCGGAACTCGAAGAACGGGATTCAGGTAGTAAATCAATAGCCTCAGAAATGAAGAACAGAAAACCGTAAGATACTATTCTATATCTTGGAATATGGCATCTGCCCAATTAGAATATCTGGGATTGTCTACGTGCATGATCCAAATCTCATCGCTGTACTTGCCTTTCATTTTGGATTGATAAGCTGCATAGGCATCGTTGTTTTGGTCGTATTTGGCCAAGTACACATAGTTAAGACCGTTATCCGGGTTCTTGAAATACTGCGGATTTAACCCTTGGGCCTTAAGTTTTTCCATAAAACTTTTTAAGTATCGTTCATTTTTGAACACATTGGCCACAATATAATGCCCCTTTCCTACCCCATCCAAACTGATGAATTTTTCTATAGGCTTATAGGCACCACCAGTGAAAGTTCCCTTTTTTTCTTGGGGCTCCTTTTTGACAGCGGTAATGTTGTCTGCCAATTGGTCCTTTTGAATGGAATTATAGATGGAGTCCAAATCCTCATTTTTGGCCAGAAACAATTTTTGGGCTTTTGCTTCAATCTCTGGACGCTCATCGTTCGTCTGCCGCTTAACCATACGCATTACCATTTCAAAACGCTTTTCAAGCTCCTTTTCGCGGCTCTGCTCCATCGAGTCCATTTTAAAAAGCAATTCATCAATCACGGCATGGCTATTCTCTTGTTGTGCTTTTAAAATCGCTATTTGTTCTTCCCAGAAGGCCAAATCCTCTTTGTTCGTAGGGCGTAATGTGGTTTCAACATCCAACTTTCCTTTTTTCTCTTCTTTTTCCTTTTTGGTATCCGCAACCAACCCACCTTCAATGGGTTTTCTAGTTTTGGGGTCATCATCATTGTCCACCACAATATTTCTGGCCATCATCGGCACAAAAGAGTATGCAATTGAAATTTCGTGGGTGACACCTAAATTCAAAAAGTCATTGTTCAGATTTTTCTCGAAGTTGTAACCAAATGAAAGTCTTCTGTTTAGATTGAATCCAGTTCCAGCAGAAGCTCCGTAAAACTGGTCGTAACCTCCTTGAATCCATCCCAGTTTAGGAAGGTCAAGAATAATACCTCCTCCAAAAATGGGGTCTTGGTCTCCTTCAAGTCGTACACGCGCCAAGGGCAGCAATCGACCATCTTCAAAAATCCCGGAGCCGTTAGTAAACTCCTGTGCAAATTGAAGGTGTCCAGAGAAAGTCTTCTGACTTAAATCCGTCAGGGATTTCCCTGAACTTACATTATAATCCAATAAATTATGGGCGAACACCCCAAAATCAAATTTGCCAATAGACAGGTTCAACCCAGGTTGAAACGAAATAATGGAATTATTGGAAGTATCATTTAGCAATGGGTCTTCTTCAATTGTGACCGCTCTATCCGGGTCAAAACTACTCACGTAATACGGAATATTGACCCCAAAAGTGAGACTGCTTTCCTTACCCAGTTGAATACCATGTGCGTAGTTGGCCATTACCCCTAGGTTCGATATCACTCCCTCTTGTTGGTTGTATAGACTGAATCCCACACCAATCCTATCACTTACCTGACCACTGTAACTCAAAAAATAATTCTGGTTATTGTTGTCAAAATCGGCACTTTGGCTTCTATGGAATAGGTTAATGTATGATTTATCCTCCCTGACAGAAGAAAAAGTGGGGTTGATGAGGAACCGATTAAACTTTAACAGGTTCTGAAAAGGAACGTTATAAGTTACATACGGGTTGCTATCCTGAGCGTGAGCCAATGGGCCCAATAACATGCAACATAAAATCAAATAAAAAGCCCGGTCAATTGAAAGCAGGGGTATGTATTTGGAAAATAAAGGTAGTTTTATATCCATAGCCGATGGGGGTTTGTAGGTTAATGTACCTGTTTGGGGCAGGCGGATGTTTTCTGTTTGGTCTCATTAGCAAGATTTGGGAACTTGTAAGAGTTTTACTACTTAAATTATATACAACATTACGTATTTAATCGGTAAACCGCTAATTTTTTCGTTGAAAAACAGGCTTACTCGTTATCTTAAACGTAAACAATCAAAAAAAATTGAGTATTGCCCCTAGAAAAGAGCAGGTTAGATGTATTTTTTTTCGTGTATTCCCACTAATTTTACGACTTCTTATGTTAACTTTTTCGAGCTATGGACCATTCTATCAACATTGTTCCCTATTCAGATACGTATGCCGCTGCCTTTAGGTCACTTAATGAGGAATGGATAAGCAGATACTTTAAAATGGAGGAGATGGACCGTATTTCGCTGTATCATCCAAAGGAATATATCTTGGACAAAGGTGGCTATATTGGCGTTGCCCTATTGAACGGCGAAGCGGTGGGCGTATGCGCACTTATACCCAGCTACAAAAAAGAGTACGATTTTGAACTGGCAAAGATGGGTGTCTCACCAAAAGCACAAGGAAAAGGCATTGGAAAATTGTTGGGGCTTCATATAATAGAAAAAGCTAAATCTTTAGGAGCTAAAAAACTGTATCTGGAGAGCAACCGAATACTAAAACCCGCCCTCAGTCTATATGAAAAACTTGGTTTCAAGGAGATCGTGGGCGCCACTTCGCCCTATGAACGTAGTGATATTCAGATGGAGTTGACCCTATCCGCTTCTTAGCAAATCCATGTGGTCATATCTCGCGCCTAGCCATCTTAACACACAATTATAGGAAGGAAAAGTTCCTTAGTCTATTTTGAAATTTACTCCCCAATGAATCTGCTTTGTCTTTTTCATTTTCATACATCATTAAAAATGAGTATATTAAAGAGTAAATTTTAAATTCAGAAACCATGGGAACAGTTAAAAACCTGAACAAATGGGCCAACGCCCACACCTACTATCCTTTGGACATTCTACGTGTTGCCCTTGGGGTATTTCTCTTTATCAAGGGGATTGAGTTCATGACCAATTATGAACAAATGTCTGAGATAGTTAGGCCCTTTCAGGAAATGCCTGGCGGCATGATTATTTTGCACTATGTGGCCCCTGCACATTTTGTAGGTGGATTTTTAATTGTAATCGGTCTTCTCACTAGATGGGCCGTACTTGCGCAGCTACCCATATTATTTGGTGCCATTATCACCAACTTTTTGGGAGTAATGAATTGGACCAATCTAATTATGGCCATAATACTATTATTGGGTTGTGTCTTCTTTGCTCTATACGGGTCTGGAAAACACTCAGCTGATTATTATCTGAAAATGCAGCAATAATCTAAGTCAACTACAAAAACATAGTAAAAATACCCGCCTCGGCGGGTTTATTTTTTGAACACCATCCAATAATCGTCTCATTTTCTATAAATAAAATTGATAGGTTTTTATATTTTTATGGTTCAAATTTATAGTGTATGACCATAACACAATTACAATATGTCCTTGCGGTTGCAGAATACAAGAACTTCACCTTGGCGGCTGAAAAGAGTTTTGTTACCCAGCCTACCCTGAGTATGCAAGTACAAAAATTGGAGGATGAACTTGGTGTTTTGATTTTTGATAGAGGAAAAAAGCCCATCACTATTACCGAGGTGGGCAAAAAGATTGTGGATCAGGCCAAAAATATAGTGGCCGAAGCGGAACGCATCAAGGATATTGTGGATCAGGACAAAGGGTTTATTGGTGGGGACTACACCCTTGGAATCATCCCAACGGTAATGCCCACACTCTTGCCCATGTTCTTGAACACCTTTATTAAAAAATACCCCAAAGTCAACCTTATCATCAAAGAGCAACCCACAGATGCCTTGATTAGGAATCTTTTAGATGGCCATTTGGATGCTGCCATTGCTGCCACCCCTCTAGAGATTGAATTTATCAAGGAGCGACCTTTGTATTATGAGCCATTTGTAGGGTACGTTCCACAGAACCATAGATTATCCGGTGAGCAATTATTGACAACAGAGCATCTGGACGTCAGTGACATTTTACTCTTACAGGATGGGCATTGTTTTAGAGACGGTGTCATCAATCTTTGTAAATCCACCAAAAACATTCAGGGAGAACAGTTTAAAATTGAGAGCGGAAGTTTTGAGACCTTGGTAAGTCTAGCCGATGAAGGTATGGGCATGACTTTGCTCCCTTATTTGAACACATTACAACTGGAATCTAACAAAAAAAGAAACCTGAAACCTTTCAAAAGTCCGTCCCCTGCCCGCGAAATCAGCTTAATTTATCATAAAAGCGAACTAAAAATACAAATAACAGATGCTCTTCGAGAGGTAATTTCCAGTATTGTTCGAGGAGCTATAGCCTTCCAAGATGTGAAAATCATTAGCCCATTGGCCAAAAATTAAGAGAGCCGCTTTCGCGGCTCTATGTTTGGTTAAACTTTTAATAGTAGTAATGTAGGTTGTAACTCTGGCTTGTCCACAATATAAAACTGTAACCAGATTTTTAATTCTTCAATTTCGCTGGGTAATAACCGGGAAATAGCTTTTTTCAATTCTCTAGAGAAGAGTCTAGCATCAAAACTAACTTTTTGAAGGATAGTCTTGGTGTAATCTAACATTGCTCTGGGCATAGAAATTTGATTAAATTGATTAAGTGGTCTTGCAACTAAATTAGCAAAAAACATGTTTAGATGGTTCTTCTTGCAGTTAAAAATTGGATAATTTCGTGTTAAATTCGATAAACGACCGTATGCACCCTCCTCATTTTCAAAAATTTAAGTTCCTTACCATCATGGTGATAGCAGGATTTTTCCTACTTTCCGGATGTTCTCCAATTCGAAAAATAGTGAAAAGTCAACTGCAAGAGGATGTACTTAAAAATTCCTTTCACGGGTTGGTGGTCATTGATACTGAAACCAAAAAAACAATTTACGCACATAACGAAAATCGCTATTTTACTCCCGCCAGCAACACCAAGATTGCTACCTTTTATGCAAGTACAAAGCTACTTCCCAGTACAATTCCAACCTTAAAATATGCTGCTGTCAATGACACTTTATATATTGAAGGAACAGGTGACCCCTCTTGGATCCACCCCCGTTTGGCTGACAGTACTGCCGTTCGTTGGTTGAAAAATCAAGGAACCCTTGCACTGTACACCCAAAATTCCAACGAATCCCGTTTTGGGCCAGGTTGGGCATGGGAAGATTATGACACTTATTTTTCCCCAGAAAAAAGCACCCTTCCATTGTTTGGAAATGTTGTATCCCTCCACTTTAATGATGAATTAGTTGTATCACCAAACTTTTTTGCGGACAAAGTTCAAGTAAAAGACACCACATTAAAAAGAGATGAGTTTACCAATCACTTTTATATATCTCCCACAGAACAAGACACATTAGAAATTCCTTTTATCACCAGTGGTTCCATTACACAAAAGCTATTGGAAGACATGCTAGGAACAACTGTAGTTCTAACCGATCGTTTTCCGTCAGTTGAAAAGAAGACCCTTTATGGCATGGAAACAGATTCCATTTATAGGGATATGCTTTTTGAAAGTGATAATTTTTTGGCTGAGCAATTGTTGATGGTGGCTTCTTCAACGCTTTCTGATACCTTAAGCACCCAAAAAGTGATTGATCACATGTTGGAAAACCATCTAAACGATTTGGAACAGCACCCGAGATGGGTAGATGGTTCCGGATTATCCCGATACAACTTGTTCACACCCAAATCTTTTGTTCAAATTCTTCAAAAAATCCACAATGAAATTCCCGAGGAGCGTTTGTTCCGTATTTTTCCCATGTGGGACGCTTCAGGAACGGTTGAATATTGGGCAGACTCCTCTATTGAACCCTTTATTTTTGCAAAGTCAGGGTCTTTGGGGAACAATTACAACTTGAGCGGTTATCTAAAGACTAAATCAGGGAAATGGCTCATATTCAGTTTTATGAACAATCATTTTAAAGTCCCCACATCACAAATACGAAGTATGATCTATGCCACACTCAAAGATATTCATAATACTTATTGACCCAATAGCTTGTTAATTTGGGCATATTGCAACAACATAATGGTCTTGGCGTCCTTGATCTCTCCTGTTTTTATCATCCGAAGTACATCCTGAAATTTTAATTCCAAAACTTCAATGTTTTCCGTTTCATCCTCAGCACCGCCACCTTCACTAATCTTCATAGTGTCTTCATATTTTCCAATGAAAAAGTACAGGATTTCAGTTACTGAACCTGGGGACATATACGCTTCAAAAACCTTTTTTACCTCATCAATTTGATATCCTGTCTCCTCCTCCACTTCCATACGTATGGTTTCTTCTGCATTGCCTTTTTCCAAAAGTCCGGCACATACCTCTACCATCATTCCATCTTCATTTCCATTGATATAGGTAGGCATCCTAAACTGACGCGTCAATATTACCTTGCCCTTTTCGGCATTATAGAGCAAAATAGCTGCCCCGTTGCCCCGATCATACGCCTCCCGATGTTGGGTCTCCCATGTGCCATCAGGACGCAAATACTCATAGGTAAACTTGTTCAGGGTATACCAGTTATCGGAAAGAAGTTCCTTTTTTATGTTTTTGATGTGATGATTTTCCACAGTTGCTTTTTAATCTACAGGCTCCAACGGTTTCCCACTTCTGATACCGGTCTACACGGCTCATAATTGCCGGGTATGGGATCATAACTCAACACGTTTTCACCTATTTCCTCCGAAGTAAAATAAGCCCAAATGGCCATTGATTTCAATCCTCTGTAAAATCCGATGGGTTCTTGTTCTCCCACTGAAGTTCCCCAAACTCCGGGATTGAACTTACCTGAATTCGCTTCGGCTTCCTGCAAAACAGCAATTCTATCACTTTCATCTAAGTCAATAAAAGCAGCGCCATACTGCTCCTCACATTTGGCATTGAAAGCAGCGATTTCCGAGCGCATATGTTCCTGTCCTTCGGCATCGTAGGTCCGTGCAATCACCTTGTCCATAAAAATGTCCGACTTCACATCGAGTGCTCCTGGAGTATCGGTACGCGGCAAAATCATATCCACCAAAAGAGAAACCGTTTTTGCCTCATCCTCTGTAAAAAATTCCGGGGTCCAATGCAATCGATTCTCTTCATTGCACGATTGCAAAATGGACAGCATGGTTGGCATCATAAGGGTGGCCCCTGCAAACAATCCGGTTTTTTGTAATGCTTTTCTCCTGTCCATGGTTATAAATTTTGTTTTTTGAGTTCAGAAACGGCATGATTTGCCGCTCTGGCCGTAAGGGCCATATATGTTAGTGATGGGTTTACGCAAGAAGACGACGTCATACAGGCCCCATCGGTTACAAATACATTTTTGGCCGCATGGACTTGGTTAAAACCATTCAATACCGATGTTTTTGGGTCCCTACCCATACGTGCTGTACCCATTTCATGGACGCCATAACCTGGTGGATGCTCTTTGTCAAATCCAATAATGTCTTTAAGTCCGGCTGCTTCAAGCATTTCTACCGCATCTTCCTGAATCTGTTTGTTCAAGGCTTTTTCGTTCTCCTTAAATTCAGCATCAATGGTCAAGGTAGGTTGTCCCCATTTATCCAAAACTTCATGATTTAGGGTGATTTTGTTCTCATGATACGGCAAACATTCCGCAAAGCCCGTAATGAAGAATTCCCATGGTCCCGGTTTTAAAATGCTATTCTTAAATTCAGCTCCAAATGATTCTACATTTGCCGGATTCCCACCTCGATGCGCACCACCCTGATAACCAAACCCACGCACGAACTTATCCGATTTGGACGCTTCATCAATATTGACATATCTAGGGATATAAATCCCGTTGGGCCTTCGGCCCTTATAATATTTATCATCAAATCCCTCAACCTTTCCAATGGCACCAACCCTGTAGGTATGATCCATAAGATTGTGGCCTAATTCCCCACTATCATTCCCCAATCCGTTTTCAAATCGATTGGATTTGGAGTTCATAAGGATTTGGGTCGTACTCAAGGCCGATGCATTTACAAAAATGATTTTGGCTGAATATTCAATATCCTCATTGGTCTCAGCATCAATGATACGGACGCCGGTGGCCTTTCCTTTTTTGTCGTCGTAAATAACGGATTGCACAATGGAATAGGGCCGAATAGTTAAATTTCCTGTGGCATTCGCAGCCGGCAAGGTAGTGGCATTACTGCTAAAATATGCTCCATAGGGACACCCTCTGCTGCATCGGTTTCTATATTGACACTGACCCCTGCCATTATGGGGCTGGGTAAGGTGTGCCACCCGACCGATGGTCATGTTCCGTCCTTTAAATTGTTCTTCTATTCTTGATTTTATGTGTTTTTCCACACAGTTGAGCTCCATGGGTGGCAGAAAATGACTATCTGGCAACTGCGGAAGTCCCAACGCCTCTCCACTTATTCCAGCAAACTTCTCTACATAGGTATACCACGGCTCTATATCTTTATAACGAATTGGCCAATCTACGCCATGACCATCTTTGGCATTAGCCTCAAAATCCAAATCACTCCAACGATAGGTCTGTTTTCCCCACAAAAGGGATTTGCCACCCATTTGATGGCCTCGAAGCCACAAAAATGGCTTCTCCTCGGTATAGGGATTGGCGGCATCATCAGCCCAAAAATGTTCCGTGTCAGTTCCAATCCAACCAGAACGGATGGCTTTATAATGTTTCTTTTTTTGCTCTGGGGTAAGTCCGCCGCGAAGTTCCATGTCCCAAGGGTCTAGGTTCATGGTGGTGTAATCCACTACGTGTTCCACAATTTTACCACGTTCAAGGACAAGGGTTTTCAACCCTTTTTCACATAATTCCTTTGCTGCCCAACCGCCGCTGATACCCGAACCAATAACGATAGCGTCATACGTAACGTCCTTCTTGGCATCGATGTTAAAGTTTGCCATTAATTACTTTGATTGAAAAATAGAATTTCAATCAATATAGCCATTAATCGTTGCTGGAACAAAAGATTTCTCTATCACCAACTTTTTTAACTACTTTATGATAAAAAGTGATTTTGTAGGTCAAGGGTTGTGTTTAAAATCGATTGTCACCATCCAACAAATCGCCAAGACCGCCCAAGATACTACCTTCACCCTTATCTTTTCCACCACCTTTAGGGGCAGCAGCCCAAACCCTGCTAGCCAATCGGCTAAACGGCAGGGATTGAATGTACACCGTACCAGGGCCTCGTAGCGTTGCAAAGAACAAACCTTCACCACCAAAAACGGTATTGCGAATGCCTCCTACAAATTCAATATTGTAATCAACGGTCTGGGAAAACCCAATGATACAGCCTGTATCCACCTTTAAGGTTTCGCCTGCGGCCAATGTTTTTTTCGCCATAGTACCACCCGCATGCACAAAGGCCATACCATCACCTTCCAGTTTTTGCATGATAAAGCCCTCACCGCCAAAAAAACCACGGCCCAACCGTTTGGAAAATTCAATCCCCACAGAAACACCTTTCGCGGCACACAAAAAGGCATCTTTTTGGCAGATGAACTTCCCTCCCTTTTCGGAAAGGTCAATGGGAATAATTTTACCCGGATAGGGCGAAGCAAAGCTTACTCGTTTTTTACCCTGACCTATATTAAGGAAAGCGGTCATAAAGAGGCTCTCACCTGTGAGCAGTCGTTTACCGGCGGAGAACAGTTTGCCCAATACCCCAGAATCTTGATTGGAGCCATCGCCGAAGATGGTGTCCATTTTAATATCGGTGTCCATCATCATAAAACTGCCAGCCTCGGCCACAACAGCCTCTTGGGGATCTAGTTCTATCTCCACATATTGCATTTCCTCACCGTAAATGTGGTAGTCTATTTCGTGGTTTGATTTATTCATCAGATTTAATTGAATTACTATTGATTTTATGTATTGGTCTTGATTTACTTAAACTTGTTACAAACAATAGTAATTCATTCCTATTCTAGTAGGGTTTTTACTATTTAATTTGTTATAATGGAGCATAACCTAATATTTTTTCGCTATGAACGTTTTTAAGGCAAGCCTTAGGATGATTCCTCAAATACTTAAATTTTCCGTATTCAGTTTTATTTTTATTTTCTTAACCAGTTGTAGTAACGATGACGATGACACCTTTGCCAACGTAAGGGTAAACGGGAGCTTGATAACAACCACGCAAGCTGATTTTGTCATTGGAGACCGTTCAGATTTTAATGGTGATATTGATGCCAGCTTCACAGGAAATGGGGGTTCGGCCACACGGGTTTTCAGTTGGAACAACAACCTTACGACTGCAGATTATAATGCCGACATTACTTCTACGTCTGAGGGTAGTTTTCGAATAATTGTTGAGGATTCCGAAGCCACTGTTGTATTGGACAGAACCATTCAAGGCGGCGCAGGACCAGATAGTATTGATGGCGTTACTTCCGCTGGTGTCTCAGGAATATGGACTGTTACCATAATAGTAACCAATTTTAATGGGGATGGAAGCTTTTCGTTAAGTGAAGGTGACTAGTTGCCTTAACCAATCTCTATTTTACACATTATATAAAGCTAATGTAGTTTACGCATTAGCTTTTTTATTTGACAGGGCTTGCAACCAGCCTTAATGTATGGTAGTATATTTTGTGTGCGTTCATGTTATTCGTTCTTCTGTTGATTTGTTTATATGTTAGTTGGTTTGAGGTTTTGTTACAGTTTAGGTTAAATACAAAACCATTACCATTCACCCTTCACCAAGGTCACCCCTTTACCTTCACCGTCCATTCAACCCTTCGACCTCGCTCAGAGTGACAATGACAGATGCTATCTATTTATTTTTTTAGCAGAACTGTCCACTCAAAATGAAAAGTACTCACCTCCACCCCATCTTCATTAACGCCAACCGACTTCATCCAGCAGGTTTGCCCCTCTCCAGTATCAACGGTTTTTTGAATAGCCTCGGCAATTAGATGTCCTTCTTCACAGGTAAAGACGATTCTTCCCGTCGCCTTTTTGGTAAACGTGGCTTTGTTATTGGCTACCAACATGGAGATTTTCCGGCCACTTTTCTGAATTTCGTTCATCACCAAAGCTCCCGTGCTCAACTCGGCCGCCATACCCTGAACGGCCCAAAACATGGATTTAAACGGATTCTGATTAAACCATTTGTGTTTTACCGTAGTTACTGCTCTCTTCTCATCAATAGCCTTGAGTCGTACGCCAGACCACCATGCGGACGGTAGTTTAAAAAACGTAAACGTATTGATTTTACTGGGTGTAAGCACCATATCGTGAATTTAAGAGCTTTAAAAATAGGTAAAATTACAACGAGTTCAATATGTTAAATAAATGTTAATTAATAGTACTTTGTTTTGCATAGTACTGTCTTTTGGATATATATTTGCATCGTAAGCTAATAGGCAAACCAATTTAATTTGTAATTCATCAATCAAAAAAATGGCTACAACATTAACCAAACACGAACGAAATTTATCCGCGATCATTCATGCGTCCACCTTTTCAAAGTGGTTCATTCCTTTTGGGAATTTTATCCTCCCTTTGATTTTGTGGACGGCCAACAAAAAGGAACATGCTTTTGTAGATCACAATGGGAAGCAGGCGCTCAACTTTCAAATGAGCATGCTCCTTTACTCCATTGTTGCAGGCTTGATAAGCATTCCTTTCTTTATCGGTTTTTGGCCCGATGTATGGGATTGGGATTTTTTTGGAATTCACCGATTGAGTGACCTAAACAATATAAACATTAGCATCAGTAGCGATGATTTCAGATTTGGTCGCTTTTTCTGGCCTGTAGGTATAAGCGGCGTCATTCAGGTTGGGTTGGCCATTGTTAATATTGTATATACCATTCTAGCCACTATTAGAACCAATGAAGGGGAGACATTTCGATATCCCTTGACCATAAAATTCATCAAATAATCAAAATAGGAGTTTAATCAACAATCAAAAAACGAAAAACTTGCCCTGAGCGCAGTCGAAGGGTCAATCAATCAAAAATCATCAATCAAAAAACGTTTCCACTCCCCTGCTCATCACAGGGGACTGGAGTGGAAACAAAAAAACGGACAGTTAATTTAATAGAACCATGAAGTTATGAACATAGAAAACACAAAAGCACAGATGCGCAAAGGGGTTCTGGAGTACTGCATCTTGTCCATCTTAAAAGATGATGACAAGTATGCCTCCGAGATTCTGGAGGCCCTTAAGGACGCTAAGATGTTAGTAGTGGAAGGTACCATATACCCTTTGTTGACGAGGTTGAAAAACGCAGGTTTACTCAACTATCGTTGGGAAGAATCCACCTCGGGACCTCCCCGGAAATACTACGCCCTTACCGAAACCGGTAAATTGTTCCTTAATGAACTCAACGGAACGTGGGACGAACTAAGAAATGCAGTCAATCTGGTAACCAACACAAAATAAGTATCAAAAATGAACAAGACAGTAAATATAAATTTAGCCAATACGCTCTTTCATATCGATGATGATGCGTATAACAAGCTGAGACGATATTTGGAGTCCATAAAACGGTCTTTTTCCGGCACTCCGGGAAGCGATGAGATCATTGCCGATATCGAAGCTCGAATAGCCGAACTCTTTTTAGAGAAAATGGAAAACGAACGACAGGTCATCACTCAAAAACAGGTGGACGAGGTCATCAATGTCATGGGGCAACCCGAAGACTACATGGTGGACGAGGACATCTTTGAGGATGAACCCAAAAAGACCTATGACGCTCCTAGAAGCAAGGCAAAAAAACTTTACAGGGACATTGACCAAAAATACATTGGGGGTGTCTGTTCCGGTCTGGAACATTATTTAGGTTTTGACGCCCTTTGGATTCGTTTGATCTTTATCCTTTTGGCCGTTTTCACCGGATTTGGCCTGATAGCCTACATTTTACTTTGGATTTTGGTCCCCGAAGCGGCCACCACCTCGCAAAAATTGGATATGCGGGGAGAGCCTGTCAACATCAGCAATATAGAACGCAAGGTTAAAGAGGGGTTTGATGATGTTGCCGACAAAGTAAAAAACGTTGACTACGAAAAAGTGGGCAACAAGGTCAAAAGCAGCTCCAAGACCTTTTTTGATGCCATAGGGGATATTATCATGTTCCTGTTTAAAGTATTTGGCAAGTTCATTGGCATTTTGTTGATTATCGTTGGTGCAACCGCACTTATAGCATTGTTTATTGCTCTGTTTTCAGTGGGACTGTTGAATGCCGTACATTTTCCAGGAGTTGATTTTTATGAAATTGTAGGCACCACAGGCGTCCCTGTCTGGGTACTTTCAATACTGCTGTTCTTCGCCTTTAGCATTCCGTTCTTCTTTGTTCTCTACTTGGGATTAAAGATTTTGGTCAACAATCTAAAATCTATAGGAAACATTGCCAAGTTTTCACTTTTGGGACTTTGGCTGATTTCGGTTGGAACTTTGTTCGCACTTGGTATTCGCCAGGCAGCTGAATTTGCCAACGTAGGCAGTGTTAATGTGAGGGAAGAAATGGTGTTGGAGAACCCAAATGACACTTTAATCATTAAAATGAAGGAGTCTGCGTATGACCATAACATGGAAAACGTTCATTTTGGAAGAATGTCTTTCACCTATGACGAAAATGATAACAAAATATTGATTTCAGACGACGTCCACATTAAATTGAGAAAGTCTGTGGATTCCATGATCAATATCAACATCCGAAAAGATGCCCATGGAAGTACTTTACTTGCGGCACGGGAACGGGCCAAAGCCATTGATTATGGTTTTTCAATTGCCGGGAATGAAATCATTGTTGATGAACATTTGGTCACCGATGTTTCCAATAAGGCCAGAGATCAAGAGGTGACCACAACCATCTACATTCCCAATGGGAGCGTAGTTCGGTTTGATGAATCCACCAGGGGTCATGTGTCCAGTGGCATCCTTAACGATAAAGGATATTACCGAAGTGGAATTATTGGCTACACTTGGACAATGGGCGAAGACGGCGAATTGAAGTGCCAGAACTGCCCCGATGAACCCGAAGATATTGATGAAGAGGAAGAAGGTGGAAAAATCATCATCAATGAAGATGGTGTGGACATCAATCTTAAAGATCGTGAGGATTCCTTTGAAATGAAAATCAATGAAGATGGCATTAAAGTAAAAGCGGGAGAAAAAAATAACAATTGAGACCCTTTTTTCAACAATTGGGCAACCATTAATTTAGAAGACAAATCAAAAAAACGAATTTTAATCAATCATTAAAACAACAATCATGACAACACTCGCAAGATTAGCAATCGCAGCACTATTTTCACTTTTTGCATCGTCCTGTATGTTCGATATGAACTTTGGCGACGGCAAAAAAGGAAACGGTGAGGTAGTAGAAGAATCCAGAAACATCTCAGAAGATTTTACCGAAGTATCAGCTTCGGAAGGCCTGGATGTTTTTGTAACCCAAGACAAGGAATATAAGATTACCGTTGAAGCTGATGAAAACATCATAGACTTAATCGGAACAGATATCAAAGATGGAAAACTTAAAATCCATGCCATTGAGAACATTGGACGGGCCACCAAAAAGATATACGTTTCCTTACCTACGGTAACAGCGTTAAAAAGTTCCAGTGGTGCCGACCTTATTGCGCAAAATGTAATCGAGTCCGAAACTTTGGAATTGAACGCCAGTAGTGGTTCCGATCTACAGGTTGAAGTTGTGGCACGGGAGGTATCCGCAGATGCTAGCAGCGGTGCCGACATTCGGCTTTCCGGAAGGGCCGATATGCTCTATGCGGACGCTAGCAGCGGTTCGGACATTAAGGCAAAAGACCTTTTGGCCAAGACGTGCAATGCCGATGCCAGCAGCGGGGCAGATATCTCAGTGAATGTTTCAGAATCTTTGGTAGCCGACGCCAGTAGCGGAGCGGATATCAAATATACCGGAGAGGCAAGTGTGCAAACCAAAAAATCCGTTTCCGGGAGCGTACATAAATATTAATTCATTTTTCTCTTTAAATTTGTTGAAAGCCCATTGTTTTTTCAATGGGCTTTTCTCATTAATATATCTGCTCTAAAACCTATATTCGCATAACTGAATGAATACAGTCCTATGCAGATAACCTTGAAGAAATACATTCTTCCACTGGCACACACATTTTCCATTTCCAGAGAATCAAGGGATGAACAAGATACATTGATCGTTGGTTTGACCCTTAATGGAAAAACAGGGTACGGAGAGGCCACCTCCAACCCCTATTATAAAATAACCATTGAAGGAATGATGGCCGAAATACAAGCCGTAAGAGACCAAATTGAAGACTTTGATTTTGATACACCAGAAAATTTTTATGCGCATTTAGAAACCTTGAACCTCCATAAATTCACCCTCTGTGCTTTAGATTTGGCCGCAAATGACCTATATGGCAAACTAAAAGGCAAACCCCTCTACGAAATCTGGGGTACCACTACTGATGAATATCCCATAACCAACTACACCATCGGCATTGATACCATCGAAAAAATGGTGGCCAAATTAAAGGAAAAACCATGGCCACTTTACAAAATAAAATTGGGCACCAACGAAGATGTGGAAATTATTCGTGAGCTGCGCAAACATACAGACAGCGTATTCCGAATTGATGCTAATACGGCATGGACCGCAGACGAGACCATAAAAAATGCCCCCTTGTTAAAAGAACTTGGCGTTGAGTTTTTGGAACAACCCTTAAAGGCAGATGATTGGGAAGGAATGGCCTTGGTAAGGGAACAATCGGTTTTGCCCATTATCGCAGATGAAAGCTGCATTATAGAAAGTGATGTGGAAGCTTGTGCTCCTTATTTTCATGGTGTCAATATTAAACTGACCAAATGTGGAGGATTGACCCCGGCCAGAAGAATGATTAAAAAAGGTAGGGAACTTGGACTCCAATTAATGGTAGGTTGTATGACGGAGTCCACCGTTGGCATTTCAGCCATTGCACAACTTTTGCCACAATTGGACTATGTGGATATGGATGGCGCCATGCTTCTAAAAAGAGATTTAGCTAAGGGAGTACGGATATTGAACAATGGAAAAGTAATATTTCCGGAGCTACCTGGTAGTGGAATAGAATTGCTCTAATGGCCTACCCTATCCAAAACATACCCGATAGAACGGTTTCAATTAATGGCAAGCCCCATCTGTATTTTGGGGGAACCGCCTATTTAGGACTGCAAAATTATACACCATTTAAAGAATTGTATCTAAATAATGTTTCCAAATACGGGATGCACTATGGTGCATCAAGAAAATCGAACGTATCCCTCGATATTTATGACAAATCCGAAAACTTTTTGGCAAAATGGGTCGGCAGTGAAAGTTGTTTGACCATGTCATCAGGATACTTGGCCGCCCTATTGGTGGTGCAAATTTATTTGGAAAAAGGTCACCCGGTTATTGCCGCACCTAATGCCCACGCTGCACTGGTTACTCATGGCGTAATAAAAACCAAGGGCTTTGAAGAACTGAAAGAACTAATTAATAATACTGTCCGTGAAAATTTGTTGTCTCCTGTGGTTGTATTTGACACCATAGATTTTTCAGGAGAGCACTATCCAAACTTCAAGAGGTTGAAAGAACTTCCATTGGACAAGATTATTTTGGTAGGAGACGATTCACACGGTATTGGAGTTGTTGGCCATCAAGGAAATGGATGTTTTAACACACTTAAAGCACTCAACCCTTACAAATTGTTGGTTTGCTGTTCGTTGGGAAAGGCGTTGGGCATACAGGCGGGTGCCATTTTTGGAAACAACGACGATATCAAAACCCTACGATCTACCTCTTTTTTTGGTGGTGCAAGTCCAGCATCGCCATCATTTATAGCCACTTTGCTGGATGCACAGAACATCTATTTAGAGCGAATGGATAAACTCAAAGACAATTATGTTCATTTCAAATCCCAAGTTCGGAATGTATCATTTTTTATGCAGATGGAAGGACATCCCACCTTTGAGTTCCAAGATGAAAAATTAGCTCTGGAACTAATAGATAACCGTTTTATTTTCACCAATTTCCATTACCCAGATGACACTGGTCCCCTAATAAGTCGTATTGTGCTCAGCGCTTATCATACAACCGAAGATATTGAGACCTTGGCACAGCGTGTGAATGCGCTTATTGGTTGATTGGAATTTCTAATGAATTTATTAATTTATCATATATAGTTAAACCCATAAAATTAGTGTATGAAGCTGCCTTCTATTTTAAAAAATGGCCTATTCCCTTTCGTGTTGTTTACCTTTTTTGTTTTGGCGTGTAAAACGGAAAAAAGCGCAGACACGAATAATGTGAACCAAGTTATTTCATCTGTTCGGGCAATGTATGCTCCCGATAAACGTGTGGCCCTGTTTGATGTTCAATCAAAGGAAAATACGGGAGAATTTACCCTGATTGGAAAAACCAATATGCCCGAAGCAATAAGTACTTTGCGAAACATGTTGGATTCGCTTCAGATTTCCTATACTGACAGTATTCAAACTCTTCCTGCCGATGACTTGGAAGGAAAAATATACGGTGCCATTGCCCTTTCCGTGGCGAATATTAGGTCAAATCCATCACATTCCGCCGAAATGGTCACGCAAGGTACTTTGGGCATGCCCCTGAAAGTGTATCAGAAAAACGGGAGTTGGTATCAAATCCAAACTCCGGATAAATACTTGGGATGGGTAGACAGTGGAGGTGTTGAATTGATGGATAAAACCCAATTTGATGCTTGGCAGAACGTAGAGAAATTGATCTACACCAAAATATACGGTAACGCCTATACCAATGCCGATGAATCCTCTCAGGTCGTGTCCGATTTAGTGGCCGGAAACATTTTAAGCTTGGTGGTAGATATTGAAGCCTTTTATAAGGTAAAATATCCCGATGGCAGAACAGCATTCGTAAAAAAGTCGGAAGCCTCAACTTACCAAAATTGGAAATCGTCCTTGGAACCGACCCAGGAGACATTGGTGGAAACATCCAAGACCATGCTTGGTGTGCCCTATTTGTGGGGTGGTACTTCCATTAAGGGTGTAGACTGTAGCGGTTTTACAAAAACCATCTTTTTTATGAACGGAATGATTATACCCAGAGATGCGTCACAACAAATCCATGAAGGTATTCTGGTTGATGATTCCAGGGATTTTGACCAACTCGTGCCAGGTGATTTGCTCTTTTTTGGCGAAAAAGCAACGAAAACAAGTCCAGAGCGGGTTATCCATGTGGGGATGTGGATTGGCAACAATGAATTTATTCATTCCGCTGGGAGTGTTCATATCAGTAGTGTAGACAAGGATTCCGAAAATTTTGATGCATACAATTACAACCGGTACTTGAGAACCAAGCGTATCCTAAACCAAAAGGATGATGGCCTTCTGTACTTGACGGAAGAGGACGTTTTTTAAATTTAAAAGAAGTGTACCATTAAAAAGGCCATCCGATCGGATGGCCTTTTATTTTTATGGATTCTTGACTCCTTTAAGTGAATCCTTCATATCAAGAAACCGTTTAGGTCAATACATCTATGCCACTAAAGCAGATATTGTCATAGACATTATTGAACATCCCAGAAAATACGATCTAATAACGTAACATCTGGAACATTGCTTCCGTTTCTACTGATTTCATTATCAGGATATGCCAATCTACGAATAAACTGTCCGTTTAAATCTGGGTTAAGATTGGTGGGCAAATCCATATTATCGTATTGATAATCATACCGCCGGGCGTCATTCCAAGCTTCAGGATGAAGAAAGAGAGCTACCCATTTTTCCTTAAAAATATCGTCTATGGTGAATGCAGCCACACCCATTCCAACACTTGGATTGTTAATATATGCGTCGATTTCCACTTCTGGAACGGATAGCATTTCCATATGTGCCCGTATACCATCCAAATAAGCTTGATAAGATCTTGTTTTATCAGCTGTAAACGTTGCTTCAGCTTCTATAAACTTCTGTTCACTGAAGGTCGCTATCAAAACTGGTGAGGCAAGCGATGTATAAAATTGACCTTCAATGAGCGTAGATCTTGCGCCAGATGGAGGTGCGTCTCCCCTACCTGCTCCATTTACAGTACCTACATATTCATCATCGTCCGTTGCACCTACCATAAGAGGCAATCTAGGGTCTTCCACACCAAAAGTGGTACCGTCAGTAGCCTCAATAAATTGTTCGGATATCCATCCCCCCAAAAGTAAATCCGCATTATTTCTTGCCACATTAAACCAGGGGTTGACAGCTTCATCAAAAAAGGTAACATCCGCATTCTCCGCATTGGAAGAAAAGCTATTGTCCAATGCACTTATAAGCGCATTGGCATCATATCCTGGCAATCCACTCAAGTGAAGCATATATCTGGCTTTCAACATATTTCCAAAAGAAATCCAATTTTCCACATTTCCGCCATATATGAAATCATCGTCCCCCAAAGAAGAGGTCGTTGAACCTTGAAGATTGGCGATACCATCATCCAGATATTGAATTATAAGTTCATAGAGCTGCGTATCCTCATCGTATGCCGGCGTAACGGTCTCAAAATTGAAACTCTCCGAAAAAGGCATATCTCCAAAAATATCCACACCCATGCCTAAATTCAGGGCCATCAATATTTGTGCTGCACCTTGATAGTGTCCGGCGCCCTGTTCTTCAGATTTTTCAATCAATACCGTAAGATCTGTCATGACATTATACAGATTAAACCATGTTGAATTGAAACTTAGCGGCTCCATAGTATCAGAAGCGCTTGCTGGATTTGGGGAAGCCAAATATTGTACATAATTAGACGTTATGTCTCCCACACGGAATACATTTAAAGCCGATTCATAGGAGCTATTGATCATCAAACCTGAAATCGGTGCATCGACAGGGTTATTTGGATTCTCATTGACATCCAAATATGAGTCACAGGACGAAATCAGAAAAATTCCTCCTACACTCAATATTTTAGTAACTAAATATTTAAATTTCATAAATCTATTTTTTTAATGAACATTTTAGAATTGCGATCACACGATTTACAATCCCATATTCAATGTTAAGAAATAACTTTGTGTCCCTGGGAATCCAAGACCAGTAAACCCTACAGCATTTCCACCTGCTCCCGCGGAAAACGATTCTGGATCAAAACCGTCCCATGGGGTATAGAGAATAATATTATTTGCAGATGCAGAAATCCTAAACGTGGTAAAAGGGGTCTTGTCCAAAAGCTTCTTGTCAAAATTATAGCCCAAGGTTATGTTTCTTAACTTGATAAAACTTGCGTCCTGTACAAAGTTCTCACTAACACCCCTGTAATGGTTTCTCCAAAAACCTGCTCCATAGTCTACGCCGTCTGGGCCTACGCCCTGTCCGAGCCAAACTTCCTGTGTATTTGGAGATCCATTCTCCAATACCCCCTCAAAAACCCTAAAGTCATTTCTAGCCGCTGTATATTCCGCTTTACCAAATGCAGCAAGAAAGTTATCGAATTGATTATATTGCTCCACATCGGCCCTAAAATCTATTAGAAAGCTTAGATCAAAATTCTTGTAGTTCAATTCATTTCTTAAACCTCCTATGAATTTTGGCACCGCGTTGCCCAAAATCAATTGGTCCCCGTTACGTACTGGAAATCCATTCTCTCCGATTACAATGGGTAAACCCCTATCCAAGAAAATAGCATCTTCGTCAGCGCCTAATCTTTGATAACTGGTACCATAAAGGTTACCATAGGCTTCACCTTCAATCAATCGCATACTTACCGTACTTCCGACATAACCAAATTGACTTCCTACAAAAATTTCATCAATCCCTTCACGAATTGCTATTATCTCATTGTTATTGACTGAAAAGTTTGCCGTGGTCGTCCAATTGAAGTCTTCTCCTCTTATGATATCAGCACTAAGCACTACTTCAAAACCGCTATTTTCAATTTCTCCAGCATTGGTGATGAAGGATGAAAAGCCTGTGGCATCAGAAATTGGCACTGGAATAATTTGATCTTCGGCATTGTTTTTATAGTACGTAACATCCAGATTCAATCTACTGTCGAAGAAAGCAAGTTGTGCTCCAAATTCCAATGATGTATTTAGCTCTGGTCTCAACGCTGGATCACCAAATTCACTGTCTCTACTAAATCCTACCTGTCCATTTAAAGGAAACTGACTGGGTGAAACAAAGAAAGATCCCAAAACATGGGGATTGGTATCTTTTCCCACTTGTGCCCAAGAGGCCCTGAGTTTACCAAAACTCAACCAAGATGGAACTTCAAAATGATCGCTGAAAACATATCCCAAACTTACGGAAGGGTAGAAGAACGAATTGTTATCTTTTGGCAAGGTCGATGAAATATCATTTCTTCCTGTGACATTCAGGAAGAGATAGTCGCTGTAATTGACCTGTAAATCTCCATAAAATCCAACCAGTCTTCTTATGCTTTCTCCTTGACTATTGAAATTTTGCCTGGTATTGCTTACATTGAAAAAATCAGGTATCACAAAATCCACACCTCTCAAGGTAACCCTGTCGAACCTTCTTTCAAAAATATCATTACCCAATCGCAATGTAGTATTCCAGTCGTTACCGAATTTCTTTTTTAAAGTGATGTAAAAATTGGAAGTCAAATCCCTGCTGTTAATCCTTGTCTCCTCAATGAATCCTGTAGAGCTCAAAGGTACTTCACCATCAATCCCTTTAGGACCCGGTGTAATTTCGGTTCTTGAGTCATTATACGTATCCACTCCCAAACGATAGGAAACCATAAGCCAATCTGTTGGGTTATAATTTAAATTCAGGTTTCCAATAATCCTATTAACATCATCTTTATAAGTACTGAAACGTGCATCGTAGATAGGGTTGGTGTTTCCGTAAGTCCGCATGGTCCCATCTGGATTGATATAATCACGGACATCCTGTGTTTCCGCCCAATACATCATACGCTCCATGAATCGGTCATGGGGCACACGATTCCCCCCAGAGTTGGAATAGTTTACCGAACCGCTAAAATTGAACTTTTCGCTAAGTTTAACTGTACCCGATATTTTTGCCGTTGTCCTATCCCAATCACTGAACGGAATAATACCTTCTTGCTTAAATCTACCTAGCGAACCGTAGAAAGTGACATTTTCACTGCCCCCAGAAATGCTTAATCCATGGTCTGTTTGCACTCCTGTATCAAATGCACGATTCCAGTTATCTTGATATTTGTGTCCGGGAACAGTCTCAGCAACCTCCGAAATTGGAGCCCCCCAGGCTGGCCAGAAACTATCCGGTTGATACTCCCCGCTAAAACCTTGGCCAAATTCGTCTTGCAACTCTGGCAATCGATTTAATTCTTCAAACCCAACAGAGGTATTTATGTTGACCCTTAATTGGCCCGCCTGACCTCTTTTGGTAGTAATGATAACCGCTCCGTTAGCAGCCCTAACACCATACAAAGCCGTTGCCGCAGCACCTTTAAGGATTGACATGGACTCAATATCCGCAGGATTTATATCCGCAGCGCGATTCGTCAAACCTCTTGGTGTGCTACTTCCATTGAAAGCACCTGCTTCAACCGTGGAATTGTCTATTGGCACACCATCAACAACAAACAAAGGTTGGTTGTCTGCTTGGGGATCTAAAGAGTTGATTCCCCTAATGATTATTCTGGCACTTTGTCCCGGCGCACCTCCCGAGTTTGTAATTTGCACCCCGGCCACTTGCCCTTGCAAAGCACTTACGGCATTGGCCTGTCTTGTTTTAGTAATTGATTCTGCATCAACACTTTGCACAGAATAGCCCAAAGCTTTTTTCTCTTGCGTAATACCAAAGGCAGTTACAACTACCTCGTCCAATTGTGTTGAATCTTCTTCCAGAACAACGTTGATCGTTGATACGGAACCTACCGTGACTTCTTTTGATTTCATTCCCAAATAGGAAAAATTCAATACTTGTCCAGTGGTAGCATTGATAGAATAGTTACCATCAAAATCTGTGGTGGTGCCGTTACTTGTACCACTCACCACAATTGTAACCCCAGGCAACGGAGTACCCGAAACATCGGATACGGTACCCGAAATGGTTTGGCCAAAGGCAGCAATACAAGAAAACACTGCAATACATGTTAAATAAATGTTTCTCATTATTTTTATTTGAGTTAGTTCACCTGAAATTTGCTTAATTTTTTTTACATATCAAACATGGTGACTTATAAATGTTATTTTTTACAGGTTTTTCTTTTTTGAATTCCATAATTATCCATTAAAAGTGCTTTTTTTTGAAAATATCTCAACTCACTAATGAAATTTTCACACCTGCCTATTTACTAGCAAAGCACAGTTAAACCATAGATTCAGCTTTTTCGTTGAAAACTAATTTTCTCATTAACTATAAATTTGTTTTATACCGTTAAGATGGACAATTTAAAAGGTAGGACATTACGAATAACTCGGTTCTGGGAGCGTTCATAAATATTGATTAACGCAGCGAATTTACACAAGCACTTTTTCATTTTCATACAGCCAAAGGTCCGATCATTTACGAAGCCTTTTTCATTTTGAAACATCTCTATTTTAATCGGTCTATTTTTAACTATTTGCTAAAATTATTTGTATCTTATTAAGGGAAATGTAGTCTAACGCTAAACTAACAACTATGAAAAAAATATTGGGATTGGCCATTTTAATGTTGATTTTAATCTCGGCCACAAGA
Organism: Allomuricauda sp. ANG21; assembly: GCF_040705235.1. Lineage (NCBI taxonomy): Bacteria > Pseudomonadati > Bacteroidota > Flavobacteriia > Flavobacteriales > Flavobacteriaceae > Allomuricauda > Allomuricauda sp. ANG21. Next base: position 1,033,930 of record NZ_JBFCVT010000011.1, read on the forward strand.
TTTACAGCTCCAAAACCAGAAACCATGCATTCGATTGAAGGTACATGGGAATTGGAAAGTTTTTACAGATATGATGATGGAGTGAATGTCTCCGATACCATGCCCAAAGCCGAAGGGTACCGCCAAGTAAAGATGTATTACAATGGAAAGGTGATGTGGTCCAGATATGTACCCAACGATAACAATGGAAGATTTGGTTATGGTTCGTATTATATCACAGATGATGAACTCCATGAAACCATCATCTATGGCGATGCCGAAATGATGAAGGCCTTGGATACCTTGACTGAATTTGTTTTTAAGCTTGACTTACAAAATGACACCTACAGTCAAATAACCTTGGACGAAGACGGCAATAAAACCTTCTCTGAAAATTATAAACGCATTGATTAAAAGAGAATATGATGAAGCAAAAAAGGCACTGATATGTTCAGTGCCTTTTTTTATTTTTTGAAATACCAAGAAGTAAGTTTACGTAGTCACCGTCTCCTTGCTCTCCACAGCGGCTAAATACCGTTCTGCATCCAATGCAGCCATACATCCGGTTCCTGCCGCAGTAACGGCCTGACGATAGATTTTGTCTTGGGCGTCCCCACTGGCAAAAACCCCAGGTCTATTCGTCTTGGTGGACTTGGGCTGGGTTATGATGTAACCTGTCTCATCCATATCCAATTGGCCTTTAAAAATATCGGTGTTGGGTTTATGGCCAATGGCAATGAAAAGTCCGGTTATGGCAATCTCCTCCTTCTCTCCAGTTTGATTGTTTACTATTCTAAGCCCCTCCACTACTTGGTCACCTAGAACTTCATCAACCTCTGTGTTGTATTTTATTTCAATATTGTCAATACTGTTAACTCTATGCTGCATGGCTTTGGATGCCCTCATATAGTCTTTACGTACCAACATGGTCACTTTTTTACAGATATTGGCCAAGTAAGAAGCCTCTTCAGCAGCGGTATCCCCGGCTCCAACAATGGCCACTTCTTGTCCTTTGTAAAAGAACCCATCACACACTGCACATGCTGAAACCCCACCTCCACGCAAGCGTTGCTCACTGGGAATGTTCAAATATTTGGCAGAAGCCCCGGTTGAAATGATGACAGTCTCTGCTTCAATCTTGGTAGCGTCATCCACGGTAACTTTATGGATTCCACCAAACTCATTGCTCAATTCAACAGCGGTGATCATTCCTATTCGTACTTCAGTACCAAATCGCTCAGCCTGCTGCTGCAATTGAATCATCATGGTAGGCCCATCTATCCCTTCGGGATATCCGGGAAAATTGTCCACTTCTGTTGTGGTAGTTAGCTGTCCACCAGGCTCCATTCCCGTGTACATTACAGGTTTCAAATCAGCCCTGGCCGCATAGATAGCCGCAGTATAGCCGGCCGGTCCGGACCCAATAATCAATGTTTTTACTCTTTCCGTTTGTTCTGACATAGCAAAAATCTTCCTCTGTTTGTTATCTTACAAAAGTAGGTTTTTTGCAAAGAACCTTACAAAGAGACCGTGTCGCATATCTATCGTTTTTTTTAAAAGATGTGAACAATGTAAAACGAAAACGGTAAATTTTGGAGCAAAATAAAAAAGAGCCCATGGGAAAGGCTCTTTTTCGTTAAATAAGTAGGTCAAGTTATGAAAAAAATTGCTTGATCATAAAAACCGTTACAACCAAGGGGCTCAACCTCAAAACCCCCTGGCGCAACGGGAACCTCTTTCAAAAAAGACAGTAGGTTAAGATCAGGTAAAATACCTTACGGTTAACTCATCTTAATTTTCTGGAGGTTTGTGCTATAACTACAAAGAGTTTTGCTTTTGTTGGGGTAAACTTACCATGATTTATTTTCAGATATGCTCCCAATTAATAAATGGGGCATATCTGTTAACGAATGCCCGTTTTGAGTTCATACTTTTTTTTGATGCGGTATAAATCCAACTAAAATGACCCTGAAAACGACTTCTAAATGCATAAAATCTGTAGGGGAATACAACTGCCATTACCTATGCGATACTAAAACATATGGGGGAACAGCAAAAAAGAAAAGTAGTGTGATTGGAAATAAATTAAAAAAACCTCCTTTAGGAGGTTTCAATAACTTTATATTCTGATGGGTTCTTTGTTGGTCAAATTCACATCCCTTAGGAGGGTATCGGTGAACTTGAAATGTCCCTTGGTAGTGATTATTTTAAATCGGTTGGACCTAAGACGTGCCACAGTGTCCAATAGCAGCCATTTTGATTTCAACTTACTTGGGTCAAACGACTTTAGACTAATATCAAAAAAATATTTTCTACCATTCTTGTGTGCTGATATATCGGCCGAAAGATTAGTTCCGCCCTTCTTCTTTACAAAAGTTTTTGGAGATTCATAACCGGGCAAATCTGTTTTTATATTGGTAAAACCTCTTTCCTTGAGGTAGTTTATAGCCCGTTCTAAAAAGTCTTTGTGTTCATCTATTTCTTTTCCAACCATACCTTGTAAGATAAAAGAAATGATGAGAAAAGCAAATTATTTAACAAGAAATTCCTTAGAATCAATCAATTATGATATTTCAACTTGCGCTCTATGGTCTCAATCATTACATTGGCGATGTCCATTCCTGTTGTGTTTTCAATGCCCTCCAAACCAGGGGATGAATTCACCTCCAATAACAGCGGACCTCTATTTGAACGGATGATGTCTACCCCGGCCACATCCAGATTGAGGACTTTGGCAGATTTAACTGCCAGCTTCCGCTCTTCTGGTGTTATTTTAATCTTTGATGCCGCACCACCTTGATGGATATTGGCCCTAAACTCTCCTTTTTGTGCCTGGCGCTGCATGGAAGCCACCACCTTTCCGTTCACTACAAAGCAACGTATGTCCTGACCATTGGCCTCTTTTATGAACTCTTGGACCAAGATGTTGGTCTGCACACTTTTAAAGGCATTGATTACACTTTCGGCAGCTTTGTTCGTCTCCGCCAACACTACACCTTTACCTTGGGTGCTTTCTAGCAATTTTATGATCAATGGAGAGCCGTTCACCATTCGTATGAGGTCTTTGGTGTCCATGGGCGACTTGGCAAAACCTGTGATGGGAATATGGATGTCATGCTTGGAGAACAATTGCGATGCAAATAGTTTGTCCCGTGACTTGCTAATGGAATCTGCAGAATTTAAACAATAGACCCCAAGGGTATCAAACTGTCGTAAAAGGGCACATCCATAAAACGTGACAGCGGGTTTTATTCGGGGAATTACTGCATCGAACTTGTCCAAAATATTGCCTCCGCGATAGCGAATCTCAGGAGAACTTGCATCCAACTTCATGTAGGCATTTTCCACATTTAAAAAGACCACTTTGTGTCCACGCATTTCCCCGGCCTCAATAATTCTCTTATTGCTGTACAATTCAGGATTACTGGCCAAAAGCCCCAAGGTCAATCCTGATTTCTCATTCATATAGGGACGGTACTTTTTGGTAATTTCATCCGAAGAGATATCACCTTGACAAAAGCTTTTGGATGGGTCTACCAGATAGCGGGCACTTATGGCTTCCCGCCCCAACAGCATGCGATATTCCATGGTATCGCGATTGGCCAAGGTAAGCTCAATTTCAAAGGTGTTTCCTCCAATAGTGACCGGTGTTTTTATTACAGGGCGTTCCTCTGAAATGCCTAGGGAACTCTTTACACTCCTTACATCATACAATTTGGCCTGACAAAGTATTGAAATACTGCGGTTATCCTGAATTGGGTTGACCTCAAAACGTACCCAATCCTCCAAACCCTTAGTAAAAATCTTTACTTTGCTCGCCTGTATGGAGGAGGTTTTTGCTCCAGAATCCACTCGGGCCTTGATGGCCGGAATGCTCATATCATCCAATCGGCACCATTCCTCGCTGCCCAAAATGTTAGTACTGTCCAAAATAATCTATTATTAGTTTATCAATCGCATTATAAATAGGTCCATAACCTCAACCAAGATTAAAATAATAATGATCCACTCCAGTCTACTGCTTTCCCTGTGATCCATGATATCTTTAAAAAGGCTCAGGTTCTCTTTTATAATGTATCCTTGCTCCCTAATGGTACGATATCGTTCCTTTAAATCAAAAATTTGTTTTAAGTTTTTGTCCAATCGGTCCAAATCCTCATCTTCCCAAGTCACTTCATGGGAGTCAAAAATATACAGGTTTTCCGAAATTTGGTTGTTGATGTTGAGCACACGCCCAATATGTCTTTTTAATTTCTTGCCACCAAGATCCAGTTTCCCATGAAGCTCCAAATGATTGGTATGCTGTCGGGTCTCCTTCATTATCTGGTCCGAAAGACCTGAGAAATAATCCAATGCCACAGATTGGGAAAGATGCAACAGCGTTAAACGCATGGCCTCTATATCCGATTCGGGCAAGATGATTTTATTATTGGTTACTTTGGGCTTTACGTTGCCTTTGGCCAATTCAACCTCAATTTCTTCGGTAAGTTCTGACTGCTGCCAAACCACACAAAATGGTTTTAGTTCTTCGGTAATTGTGGTAATCGATGCTTCATCCAGCCCATAAAAAGATACAATGCCATATCTGAAAATATACACGTATCCCCCTTCATCGGAATAGAACAGTTCATCCCGATCACCAAATAGCAGCTTTTTATGAATCGCCTGCCTACAGCCCGAAATATCTATACTCCCTGCTAAGTGAAGTGCTATGGCCTTAAAGTCCATTATTCTGTTGCAAAGATCTCTGTTGCTTGTTTAAAGCTTTTAAATTCAACCATATACCCATTGGGATCTTGCACAAAAAATGAGAGATGCTCCCCAACCTTATCCTGCATAAAGGTGGCCTCGGTGGTTATTTCCAAATCCATTTGGGAAAGCCTTTGGTACAGTTCCGCCCAATGGGAAACAGGTACAATGACCCCAAAGTGGAACGATGGCAGGATGTAATCTTCCAACCGATAATTCTTGAAATCGAAGTTGAAGTTTCCCGATTGGGTAAAGGTCAATTGATGACCAAAAAGGTCAACGTCCAACCATTTTTCAGTATGACGCCCCAGGTTTGCCTGGATGACTTCCTGATAGAAGGTCTTGGTCTCGGTGATATCCTTACATGGCAAGGCGAGATGGAACTTGACCTCCATTTTTTCCTGTTTTCTTTGATTTTCTTCCAAAACTTTTAAAATATGATCTTACGGCCAACCTGTCCGACTTATCCATAAAGGGCAAGGATTCTTTCCAATCCATCCAAAAGGCAGCTTCAAACTTGTGCTTTTCCTTTACTTTGATGGCAGACGGTTGGAGTTGAATGAGAAAATAATTTTTAATTATAGCTCCGGTCTTCCCTTTTTTGATGTGGGACAAATAGAACTGGACGTCACCGGGCGCTAGTCGCAGTTTAATTTCTTCTCCCACTTCCCTGATCAGGGTCTCTTCTTCCGTCTCCTTCTTTTTCTTTACCCCCCCTGGCAAGGTATACCGCAATGGTTTACCCACTTTTTGCAGGACAAGCACCTTGTTCTTGTGTAAGGCAATCAGACGTGATTTGACCACTCTTTTCATATTGGTTTATTGATGCGAAAGTGCAAGCAATGCCCGCACTTTCCATAATTATTACCTCAATTTAAGTCAACTATGGCATATTGCCATATTGTTTATCACTTTTACTTCTGAATTTTTAATTTGGTGTTAGATCAGTCCTCCTCCTCTGCGCTTTCTTCCAGTCCTTCTGTATCCAACGATCGCTCTTCATCGCTTTCGTCATCATTGTCGTCATTTACATCATAATCCTCCATAGCCATGACCAAGCGTTTGCTCACTTTAATTAAATATGCAGTGTCCTCGGTGCGCACCTCAATGCATTCCACCACTTCATTATCCGCATTTCGGTAGGTAACGATGTCATCATCGTCATACCCGTCTGGATATTTTTCTACCAAGAGGTTAAGGACCTTGTTATCCAACTTCTTGTAATCCACAATTACGCGTTTTAGCGCCAAAGTTTGTCTGTTTTTCATTATTACATGTTTAATAAGTAGGCAAAAATCAGTGGCGCTACAATGGTTGCATCTGATTCTATTATAAATTTAGGGGTGTGGATGTCCAGTTTACCCCAGGTAATCTTTTCATTGGGAACGGCTCCCGAATACGATCCAAAACTTGTTGTGGAATCACTTATCTGACAGAAGTAGCTCCAAAAAGGAATATCGGTCTGCTCCAAATCTTGATACAACATAGGCACGACACAGATAGGGAAATCACCCGCGATTCCTCCTCCTATCTGGAAGAACCCTATCCCCTTATCGGAGTTTTTAGAGTACCAATCCGCCAAAAAGGTCATGTATTCAATTCCAGATTTTACGGTACTGGCCTTAAGATCACCTTTAATGACGTAGCTTGCGAAGATGTTGCCCAAGGTGCTGTCTTCCCATCCGGGGACCACAATAGGAAGATTTTTCTCCGCTGCAGCATACATCCATGAATCCTTTATGTCAATTTCATAGTATTCTTCCAAAACTCCGGATAGCAGAAGTTGGTACATGTATTCGTGGGGGAAATAGCGTTTACCTTCATCCTCGGCCTTTTTCCAAAGTTTAAAAATGTGTTTTTGCAACCTGCGGAAGGCTTCTTCCTCTGGAATACAGGTATCCGTTACCCGATTTAATCCCTTTTCCAACAAATCCCATTCGTCCTGGGGGGTGAGGTCCCGGTAATTTGGCACTCGTTTATAGTGCGAATGTGCCACGAGGTTCATTAAATCTTCTTCCAGATTGGCACCGGTACAGGAAACAATGTGTACTTTATCGGCACGGATAATCTCGGCAAAAATCTTGCCCAGTTCGGCGGTGCTCATGGCGCCTGCCAAGGAAACGAGCATTTTAGATCCTTGGTCCAATTGTGCTTCATATCCTTTTGCAGCATCCACTAGGGCTGCAGCATTGAAATGAAGGTAATATTTTTCAATAAATTTTGATATTTCTCCTTTTTTACTCATCGTAATCGTCCGTTATTGTGTTGGATTTCTTGAAATCTTCGTCGTCCCCAACAAACCCATCTTCGATATATTCATTTTTTTCGTTGAACCGGTAGCTCAACATTTTATAATATAATTTGGCCGCCAAAAAATCTGAAGAACGGTCGTTTGCATTGGGGCATAGTTCAACAATATCAAAACCTACCACATTTCGTTCTTCAAAGACCTTCTTTAAAAATTCCAACGTTTCATACCAAAAAAGTCCACCTGGCTCCGGAGTTCCGGTGGATGGCATGATGGATGGGTCCAAGGCATCCAAATCAAAAGTAATGTAGACATTGTCTGTCATTAAATCGATAACGTTGTCCATCCAGAAATCGTCTGTCACCATCTCATGGGCAAAAAACACTTTGTCCCGGTCCATGACCAAGGTTTCGGAGTGGTCCATGCTTCGAATACCGACTTGAATGAGATTTGTGGTTTCATTGGCCTCATATAGGGCACACGCGTGATTGTATTTAGAACCTTGGTATTCTTTCCGCAAATCGGTATGGGCGTCAATCTGAAGCACAGTGAGGTCATCATAATATTCATTGAACGCCCTAATGGCACCAATGGAAATGGAATGCTCTCCTCCTATCATTGTTACCACTTTGTTCCGGTTGATGTACTCCTTTACCGTTTTATGCACAGCACTGACCATGGACTCGGGCGAAGCAAAATCAGTAAGGGCATCCGCCAGATAAACACCGACTTTGTAGACTTCGCTATCCGTCTCAATGTCATATGTCTCCATGTTTTCCGAGGCCTCCAAAAAGGCCTCTGGCCCTTTGTCAGCACCTTTGCCCCATGTACTTGTCCCATCGTAGGGAACGGGTAACAATACTACTCTGGCCTTTTCAGCCGATCCATATTCCTTTGGAATACCGGCATACATTCTATTCGTTTTCATTTTTTAAACTCGTTCGTATTCAGTTTTTACTGGAAACCAGCATTTTTTTGTGGTCCAATTGACCATTATCATCTTTCTTTGGTCCATATCCCAAAATGGACAGGAATTCTTCAGCAGTTTGTTGTTCTGCAAATACAGAACTCTTCAAGTTACCGTTCTCGTCTTCTTGAATTAAGATGTGCTTGGGGTGCGGAATCAAACAGTGCTGCAATCCACCAAAACCACCAATGGTTTCTTGATAGGCGCCTGTATTAAAAAATCCAATGTACAAGGGTTTATCCCTTTTATACTTAGGCATATAAATAGCATTCATGTGCTGCTCCGAGTTATAATAATCATCACTATCGCAGGTCAACCCCCCAAGTAGTACACGTTCATACTCCTCATTCCATCGATTTATGGCCAAGGTGATGAACCTTTTGCTAATGGCCCAAGAATCGGGCATGGTAGTAATGAAGGAAGAATTGATCATGTTCCATTTTTCCCTATCGTTCTGTTGTTTTTGATAAAGCACTTCATAAATGGTTCCCCCGCTTTCGCCTACAGTGAAACTTCCAAACTCAGTAAAAATATGAGGCACTTCCACGTCGGCTTCATCACAAGCTTGCTTTATCTGATGAATGATTTCATCCACCATATATGCATAATCATACTCAAAGGCCAGAGAGTTTTTAATGGGAAATCCACCCCCAATGTTAAGGCTATCCAAAGTTGGGCATACTTTTTTAAGGCTGATGTACACCTTTAAACACTTTAAAAGTTCGTTCCAGTAGTAGGCTGTGTCTCGAATCCCTGTGTTTATGAAGAAATGCAACATTTTCAGCTCTACCTGATCATTGTTTTTGATAGATTGGTTGTAAAAAGGAACTATATTTTTGTAGCCGATGCCCAATCTAGAGGTATAGAACTCAAATTTTGGCTCTTCTTCGGAAGCAATCCGGATGCCTACCTTAAATTTACCATCAATGGCTTCGCTCAATAGCTCTATTTCTTCATAATTGTCAATGATCGGGATACAGTTTTTATGTCCCTCATTGATTAATCGAGCTATATTCTGAATGTATTGATCTCGCTTGAACCCATTGCAAATCACATAGGTATTCTTGGATATTTTACCGTTCTTTTTTAGCTGCTCCACGATATTGATATCAAAGGCCGATGACGTTTCAATATGAATGTCGTTTTTAAGGGCTTCTTTAAGAACATGCTCAAAATGGGAGCTTTTAGTACAATAACAGTAGTGGTACTTTCCTTTATAGTCATGTTTGGCCATGGCGCTACCAAACCATCCCTTTGCCCGTTGAATATTCTTGGAAATCTTGGGTAGATAGGTAAACTTTAAAGGAGTTCCATAGCGTTGCACCAAATCATAAAGGTCTATGCCGTGAAACTGTAATTTGTTTTCCTTTAGTTGGAATTCCTCTTGTGGAAAATCATAAGTCTGATCGATCAAGTCGATATATTTTGTTTTCATCTATATTTCGCGTTTGTAATAAACTTGTTTTAAAAATTAAATAGCGGATTGCTGCTAATTCTCAGATGCGAAATTCGAATACGGTATAGGCCACAAAGAAAGAGCTCCGTGAGAAATCACGGATTACGGAGTGCATTTCGGAAGTCAGCCCTAGAATTCGGTGTCTTATCCGTAAGACGGCTGTTTGGGTAGACCTCCTTATTCCCAAAAGCCCGAACATGAAAAAACTTTTCAACGATATAGGCAATGCGTCCTTTTGTATGGACTCATTCAAGGGGTAAACATAAACAAAAAATAAACACATCAACTTTTTTAATGAAAAATTATTTATCAATACAATTGATTGTAAATCAATAATTTATCTTAAAAAATTTGCATCAAACCAAAAAGGGTCCTTTGTTCAAAACCTAAAAATACAGCTACAAAAGGATAAATTTATAGTGCATTTTTTACTCAAACACAAGACCCATTATAAAAATATCTTTAGCCCACCAATGGCGGTTTATCATTTATCAAGGGCTGACTGTAATGTCGTCTACCTGTAGCCTTGTACATTGCATTGGTCAAGGCTCCTATAATTGGTGGCAACGATGGTTCACCCAAACCTGTTGGATCAATCCCATTGTCCACAAAAAAGGTCTCTATTTCTTTTGGTGCCTCCATATTTCGGATGAGGCGATACTTATCAAAATTGGACTGCTCAGGTACGCCATCCTTAAAGGTCAATGCACTATAGGTAGCATGACCAATACCATCCACAATTCCTCCTTCAATCTGGTTTTTGGCGCTCAATGGGTTGATGACAATTCCACAATCCACAGCACACCAGACTTTGTCAATGTTGGGCGTATCTCCGTTCATGGTCAAATCCAACACCTGTGCCACGTAAGAATTGTGGCAATAGTACGCGGATACGCCACGGGATTTTCCGCTGGTACCGTCTGCCCAGTTGGATTTTTCTTTCACCAATTTTAATACGCCTGCATAACGTTCTGGATCATAATCATTTTGCTCAGGATCACCAACAGGGTTGGAGATGGCACGATCAAACAATTCCAATCGGAATTCTATGGGGTCTTTTCCTGCGGCTTCAGCCACTTCATCCATAAAGGCTTGTTCAGCCCCGGCAATAAAATTGGAGCGTGGGGCACGCCACGCACCTGTGGTAACATTGGTTTGCAAACTATGTTTCTCGGCAAGGTAGTTGTCCACCGCACCCGCAGGAAAACGGTTTTCAAAAACGAGGTCGTCATTGGTTCCTGCCCCACGTACATGCCATGCAATCAAATTACCATTCTCATCCAAACCAGCTTTGTACTTTACTTTGTAGGAAGGACGGTAAGTGCCCTGGGTCATATCATCCTCACGGGTATAGACCAATTTTATAGGTGCACCCATTTTTTGGGAGATTACGGCGGCTTCCACGGCAAAAGTACCATATAAGCGACGGCCAAATCCACCTCCCATTCGGGTCATCATAATATCAATTTTCTCCTTGGGCAACCCCAATCTGGATGCCAACGTAATTTCTAAAAACTCTGGAGTTTGGATAGGACCCAATAATTCCGCCTTGTCTGCTGAAACATCTGCAAAGAAATTCATGGGCTCCATGGTATTGTGGGCCAAAAATGGAGCACTGTAGGTACTTTCCACAATTTTGGCGGCTGTTTTGAATGCAGCATCAACGTCGCCATCTTTTCGCGCAGCTTCTTTTGGAGCGGTTTTCAATAATTCAGAAATTGCCTCGTCATGATAGGCAGTACTTTCCAGTTTGGAATCTTCCTCCCACTGTACCTGCAACGCCTTTTTAGCCTGCATACATTCCCATGTACTGTTCCCGACCACTACGGCCAATTCAGCAATGGCTCCTCCATCGGACCATTGTTTTTCAAGGTCTTCGGGATATACTTCAATTGGGAACACATCCTTGATTCCCGGCATCGATTTTATGGGTTCGGCATCCATACCCTTCAATTTCATACCAAAGGCAGGTGGATGGACAATCATTGCGATGAGCATTCCTTCGCGATGCACATCGAGACCATACAATGGTTTTCCAGTAACAATTTTCTCGCCGTCAACATTCCTACGGTCGGTTCCTATTATTGTAAAATCCTTGGGGTCTTTGAGTTCGACTTCTTCGGGCACTTCGATTCCTGCTGCTGCGGAGGCAATTTCTCCATACCCAGCAGATTTACCACTGGCTTCATGGGTAAGCATTCCTTCCGAAGTGGTGATTTCACCCACCGGAACTTCCCAAGCTTTTGCAGCGGCCTCCTTCAACATTTGTCGGGCAGTGGCACCTGCCATTCGAAGTCCTTCCCACCCTTGACGAATGGATTGACTTCCTCCGGCCAATTGCCTTGTGAATATATCAGTATTCAATGGAGCCTGTTCTACCATGACATCTTTCCAAGCCACGTCCAACTCCTCAGCCACGATCATCGGCATGGCCGTTTTTACATTTTGTCCTATTTCTGGGTTGGGCGACATGATGGTCACCAGACCGTTATCCCCAATCTTTAAAAATCCATTGAGTTCAAACCACTCTTTGGGCATACTGTTAACTTGCTCCGGAGTCATTTTACAGGAAGCTAGCCAGTTAAATCCAAGAACGAGTCCCCCACTGGCTAAACCTGTGTTCCGTATGAAGGCACGTCGTCCAACTTTTGTCTTTATAAGCGTCATGATGTATGTTTTATAGGAGGGTTATGATTTTGATGCCGTTTTAACAGCTTTCCTAATTCTAATGTAAGTTCCGCAACGGCAAATGTTGCCGTTCATTGCCATTTCAATCTCTTCGTCCGTGGGACTCGGATTTTGTTTTAATAAGGCCGAAGCAGTCATAATCTGCCCAGCTTGGCAGTAACCACATTGGGGCACATCTTCTTCAATCCAGGCTTTTTGTACAGGATGGTCTCCATTCTCCGATAATCCTTCAATAGTGGTAATCTCTTGGTCGCCCACAGAGGATATCGGTAGCGCACATGATCTTGTGGCCGTACCATTCAAATGGATGGTGCAGGCCCCACATTGTGCAATACCGCAACCGTATTTGGTTCCTACTAGTTTTAAATTGTCTCGCAAAACCCAAAGCATGGGCGTGGATGGATCTACGTCCACCTCCTGCGTTTTTCCGTTGATGTTGAGTGTAAATGTTGCCATGTTGTTTAAAAATTCCCTTGAATTTATGGGTTTTTCGGCAAAGACCGATTCCAAATAAGTGCATCTTGAAAAAAATTAACATTATATTCTTAAAATCTTGATAATAAGGTGCAATTTGCACCTTGCTCGAAGATAAAAATGAGCAAGATTCGGGTTTCGTGAACCTTGGATGCCTCATACTTTTGTTATCAAAATGATTTGTACGCCATGACAACACAAGCCACATACAATTACAATAGGATAGCAAAGGCCATTGAATTCATTACTTCGAACTTTAAAGAGCAACCTTCTTTAGATGAGATTGCCGAATCGGTTCATTTGAGCCCGTTCCACTTTCAACGTCTTTTTACGGATTGGGCAGGTGTAAGCCCAAAAAAATTCATGCAATACATTAGCCTTGAATATGCCAAACAGCTATTGAAGGATAGACAGGCTACCTTATTCGATACGGCCCAAGAAACGGGCTTTTCAGGAACGAGTCGACTCCACGATCTTTTTGTCACCATTGAGGGCATGACCCCGGGAGAGTATAAAAATGGAGGTGGAAATCTAACCATAAACTACAGTTTTGCTGAAAGTCCTTTTGGTACTTTAATTGTCGCCTCAACCCCGAAGGGAATTTGCCATATGGCTTTTATTGACGATGAAAAGAAGGGACTGGAAAATTTAAAACTCCGCTTTCCGAATGCACAGTTCCACCAATTGTTGGATAAAAATCAACAGGATGGACTGTTTATTTTTCAGCACGATTGGAATCGATTGGACCAAATTAAACTGCACCTCAGCGGCACTCCTTTTCAACTAAAAGTTTGGGAAACCCTACTCAAAATACCGCAAGGAAGTTTAACCACCTACGGTGCCATTGCCCGGAAAATTGATAGTCTAAAAGCATCAAGGGCGGTGGGCACAGCCATCGGAAGCAATCCTGTTGCTTTTTTGATTCCATGCCACAGAGTGATTCAATCCTCTGGACAAATTGGCGGCTATATGTGGGGCAATACCCGAAAGAACGCCATTATTGGTTGGGAGGCAGCACAAATAAACATTGCACAATAACAGCCATGAACCTTATGGAAAATACAAGGGAAGTCCAGCTTCAAGTGGAGTCCATTGATTGGACTTTGGTACACGACAGTTTACACCAAAAAGGATATGCGTCAGTTTCAGGTTTTTTGAGTACCACAGAATGCGAGGAATTCGTACAACTGTATCAAGAAACTGATGGGTATCGAAAAACGGTAGTGATGGAACGTTATCGTTTTGGCTTGGGGGAGTACAAATATTTTGATTATCCACTTCCCGAGAAAATCCAAATGCTCAGAGCCAGTCTTTATCCCCATCTGGTGCCTGTTGCCAATCTTTGGATGAAGACCCTGAAAATTGACAAAACTTTTCCTGCCACCCATCAAGGACTATTGGAGCAATGTAAAGAGAAAGGGCAAATGAAGCCAACCCCTTTGATTCTTAAATATGGGAAAGGAGGTTTCAACACCTTGCACCAAGACTTGTACGGAGATGTTTATTTTCCCATACAGGCACTACTAATTTTAAGCAATCCAGAGGTTGACTTTTCTGGTGGAGAATTTGTAATGACGCAACAAACCCCTCGGGCACAATCCAAAGCCATTGTTTTAAAACCAAAACTAGGCGACTTACTTTTCTTTACTACCAACTTTAGACCGATTAAAGGGCAAAAAGGGTATTACCGCGTCAATATGAGACATGGGGTTAGCGAGGTCACTCATGGAAATCGATATGCATTAGGGATTATTTTTCACGATGCCGCCAGTTGACATGGAACAGCATTCCTTTTTAAGTGAATCAACCGTTTGGCTTGGCATCAAAAATGAAAGAATAGTATTCGGAGGCAACAAAAATTTAAAGATTTACGGCACCCTGAAATGTGCTTCAGGCAAGCGTATGAAACGTGAAAATAGAGTTTTCTTCAGTTCTGAAAAAGAGGCCCTATCTTTAGGGTATCGACCCTGTGGGCATTGTATGAAAAAGGCCTATCAAAAGTGGAAAAATGGATTTATTCAGCAGTCAAATAGACCCAAATAAAAACTGGTTACCGTTTGATGGTACAGTCAATTACCACGGTTCAATCATGGATTTTGATGCAGCGAACAGCTTCTATGAAAAACTGCTGCGCGCGATTACATGGAAAAACGATGTGGCCATTATCTACGGAAAACGCATTGAAACCAAACGCAAGGTGGCCTGGTATGGTGACCAACCTTTTGAATATACCTATTCCAAAAACACGAAAAAGGCCTTGCCCTGGACCAAAGAACTTTTGGAGTTGAAACAACTGGTGGAAAGATCAAGTGGGGAAACCTACAATTCGTGCTTATTAAATCTGTATCACACAGGAGAAGAAGGCATGGCCTGGCATAGCGACGCTGAAAAGGACCTTAAAAAGGATGGTGCCATCGGTTCGCTGAGTTTTGGGGCCGAACGGAAATTTTCCTTCAAGCACAAAAAAACCAAAGAAAAAGTGAACCTCCTTTTGGAACATGGCAGTTTGTTGGTGATGAAAGGCTCTACACAGACACATTGGTTGCACCGCCTCCCTCCTACCAAAGTTATTCACAAACCGCGGATCAACCTTACATTTCGTACCATAGAACCCTCATAATTCCGTAATTGGAGACTGTAACCTTGTTGAAAATAAGCTTTTTGAAGTCCCGCCTGAGTACCATTAAAATGCTACATTCATGAATTCAACAGTTCCGCAGCAGCCCGATTTATGGCATGGATATCTTTGGATTTCCATTTTTCAATATCGGTTACAAAATCTTCATTGAACATAGCCTCGGAAAGCTTGTGTATCACTTTATAGTTTGCTACAGAATGGGCAACCTCACTTTCTTCAGCAGCATTTAAAATAAAGAAGGAAATAAGGTTATACATAGTTTCCTTTGCCATTGATAACTCTGTGAGCTTACCTCTATATTCCATCTCGGCATTGGGCATATCTGGATACTTTTGGTGGTCCAAAAAATGTCGTGCCTCATGTGCAATAAGGCTTACCTTAAATTCTTCAGAATGTATGTCGTAGCTGTCATCTACGTAATAAATTCCGTCATCTTGTGTCCACCCCCCAGAGAAATGGGAGCCCAAAGTAGCATACTCTGTCCAACCTTTGGTTACAAAATCATCCAGACCAACCACCTTCACGTCAAATTCATTGCCATCCAAAACAACCGTATAGATAGAATCTTTTTGCGCACCCCATATTACCAAATCCACATAGGGATCTAACTTGCTCACCCTATCCCGCGTATACAATCCTTCAGAATGAATATATTCACTCAAAATAGTGCCAATATTATCAGGACCTATCTTGGTTTCCCGTGCTTTAGGATAATTTTGCATCAAATGGGGTATTACCTTGCCCATTAGCTCTCTTTCATATTGCTGACCCTTATTCAAAAGAGATTTGTGCCAATAATCCCTAAAATAGGAAACCAGTTCCTTCATCCGTTCATCTTTTATTTCTGTGGAATCAATTTCACCTTCAAAGCGTTTCAAGAAATGTGTTTTGAACTCTTCGTCCTCTGAATTCAATTCCTTTTTCCTTTTTAAAATTTCCACTGCAGGAGACACAGTGCCATCCAGACAGTATGCGTAGATTTCGTCATAGGGCAAGGTAGGTTCTTCTGCTTGGGACTGAACGGAGCTTATACTGAAGCCTGAAAGCAACATACCCAAGTATAGTTTGGAAGATAAATTCATTTTGCGATAGTTTTATGATTAATGAATGGATAAAGTACAAGGTTGTCAATCAAAAAAGGTTGAAGTGTGATGAAATACCCATTTTTAGAAGGCAAATAGCAGTTTTAGGGATTTTATTGCCCTTTTTTAAAAAGCATATACTCGTTTAAAATTTCCTTTTCTGCTTCAAAAGAAATTGCATTGGTGAACAAGTCCACATTTTCTGATTTGTTTTTGAAAGTTTGTTCAACCCATTCCATAGTATCAGTAAAGGTTTTATGGATATTGGTGAAATCAAGTCCATGTGCCACAGCCTTTGCGTTGCTGATCTGCATAAAACCAGGGTCTTCGGATAATGGTACCCAAAGGGGCAAATCTCTCATGGATTGCACTCCTTTCTGCCTTAAAAATGTTTCATCCACCCAAACCAATTCAGCTTTGGGATTATAATGACCCCTGCATTGTTCCAAAAAGTGCTTCCAAATAAGTTTTTGACGGGGACCAGTAGTATTATAGGTGCCTTTTAGACCCCGAGCAATACATTTGATTGCGAAATTACCAACATCCGTTACATCAATAAATTGAATGGGGTCATTACCATTCCCTGGCGCCAGTACTTTACCGCCTTTTTTAATTCGGGTCAACCAGTAGGCCAGATCCATTTCAGAATCTCGCCAACCCTTAATGGGTCCTGGCCTTAAAATGGTATGACTATCCGGAAACCGTTTTCTGACCAATCTTTCTGCATGCACTTTTTCTTCGTAGTATTCCCACTTGCCTTTGTCACTTCTGGGCTCTAAAACTTTCGAATTTTCATCGAGACCCACGGTTTGAAAATGATCGTAAACCGCAATGCTGGATATAAAAGTGTAGTGTTTGCAATAGCTTTTTAGCACCTTGGTTGCATCATTCACCATGTAGGATTCTTCGGGCCAAACATCAATCACAAAATCCCAATCTTCATTTATCAAATCCTTGTATGCCTTTTGCCCAATGGTCCTATCTCCTTTTATCAATCGTACGTTGGGGAACAAATCTGGATTTGAAATCCCACGATTAAAAAGCGCTATGTCGAACCCTGCTTTTATGCCAGCATTCACAATTGCTGGCCCAAGAAACACAGTGCCCCCGAGCACCAGCAGTTTCTTTGATTTAGGTTTTGCTTGGGTACATCCTAAAATACTGGTAGCCAACATTGTAGGAAGTCCCCAACCAACTTGTTCCAAAAAGAATCTTCTTTGCACTTTTTTGGTATTTATCAGATAGTTACGCTTTTAAATCAACCATTTAAAATTCATGACGTCAACCAAACAAATAGCTTACCCAACTTTGGATTTCTGTGATTTGGACCGATGCATACCATAATTGTGGTATTGGTAATTTCTTTCGCAGCGTTGATACCATATCCTTTCTATCCCCAAAAAAGGAGATTTCTTTTGACGAAAAGTCAGACCAATGAAAAAAGTATTTCTGTTCCTAAGTATCGCCTGTACTCATATTTCAATTGCCCAACAAATAGATTTAAATGAATCAAATTGGCATTTCGATTCTGAAGACCATAAAATACTTGTACATGAGGGACAAAAAAGTTTAATGCTCACTGATGGTGTGGCAATTCCCAAAGGGATCAAACTTGAAAACGGTATCATTGAATTTGATATGTTTTACAGTGATGAAATGTCCTTTCCGGGTATACTTTTTCATAGGGAAGATGATAAGAACTATGAGGAATTCTACCTTAGACCCTGGTTATCTGGAAATCCGGATGCAACCCAATACTCACCTTTGTACAATGGCTTCTCTGGTTGGCAACTATACTATGGTGAATCGTACGCCAAAGCCGTGGAACTTCCTTTTGAACAATGGGTTCATTTTAAGTTGGCCATCAAAAACAACCTCATGGACATCTACATTGGACATGTGGATGAACCCACCTATACTGTGGAACTCAAAAGAGCGTTCGTTGATGGAGGATTGGGATTCAAAAATGCTTTTGCTCCTGCATATTTTGCCAACTTAAAGGTTGTACCTACAGATGATGTGATGATAAAGGGTACGCCGGTACCCGAAAAAGCCATGGCTGAAGGTACGGTTAGCTCCTGGGAAATATCTCCTGCCTTTGCAGAATCAGCACTTAAAAATACCACTACATTGCCCAATGATTATGCCTCTCGAAGCTATAAAACGGTAAGCGTAGAAAAAACCGGGGTTTTGAATATTGCGCAGTATACCGAACGACAGCCTGACGAAAACACCGTTTATTTAAAGTTGGATGTTTCATCAGGTGAAGAACAAACCCTGCCCTTTGAATTTGGTTTCAGTGATCGTGTTAGGGTATACCTCAATGGAGAGTTACTGTATTATGCCAGTGACGTTTGGCAATCTCGGGATTACAAATTTTTAGGTACAATTGGTCTCCATGACACCTTGTTCTTGCCCTTGAAGAAAGGAAAAAATGAAATTGTTTTGGCAGTCTCTGAATCTTTCGGTGGATGGGGTTCCATAGCAAGGTTTCCATCCATGCCCAACATAAAACTGCAATAAGTGGTTATCGGTGGATTCGAAGTGAGTCTATTGTTCCTAGAATTTTTTCCTTATCTCCCACACTTTGGATAATATCTGGAATGACGCCCACATTATCCCAATTGTTGTCCGTTACCGTATGGATTTCTTTTGAAATAGGAATTTCGGCAATGATTCCATCCCCAATAATGGTACGTTTAGGACTTTGGGTTGCCCCGTAAGAGGTTTCCCCAATTATTCTACCAATCTTAAACGTCTGCATCATATAAGCAAGTTGCTCAGCTTCATACGAAGTTTCATCATTGATAACAACATAAACCTCAAGATTTTGATCAACCCGTATGGGATTATTTGGCACCTTAACCGTTAGGTGAGTCCCCATGGTTTGCTTCGTATACAATGGTTGGTCTGGCGTTAGAAAAAAAGACATCATATATCTGTTGAATTCAGGGTCTCCTCCCCTACTTTCCTTGAGGTCGATAATAAGGGCTTCTTTCTTTTGTGCAGTCAACATCATTGTATCCAGGTTTGGTTTCACGGCAGCCAATTCTGGGATTTTATCCATTCTTAAATAGATATAATTTCCAACATCCTCTGGATATATTGATATGTTTGTGGCATTGACTTCTTTTTTTTCTTGAAGGAACATATATTCCAATGGGTCGTAAAAAATTCGGTGCTGATGCTCCCCGGTCAGATTCAGTATCTCTCGATTGAGTCTACTTGCTAAAATTCCAGGTGAAAGCTCCTCCGCAAATTCCCCGTTCAAAAGTTTCAACTGTAGCCCATGCTCTATTTTGGCCACCACAGTACTGTCTGGACAAGTCTTTTTTAGTTCAGCAAGATAGGTGTTGATTACATCCTCAATACCCGCCTTTGGCAAGGGAAAAACCTTGGTTGCCTTACTGATCTGTGCAATGTGGGTAGGCTCATCAACCATCTCAAAGTTTGTAACTGAATAATTTACCTCGGTTCCAGCTCTACTATCCGTCCAATTTTGAACATAACGGAAAGGTCCGTTGTTGGCATATGAATTCACTTTTCTAGTAATTTCAACTTCGCCCATTTGGGGGTGAAAAGAGTTAAAAACCATTCCTTCCAAAAGCAAAGTTTTTGTGTTGATGAATAGCTTTAGGGTTATCTGAGAACTTGGACTGAAGGCGGTTACCACATATGCGTTTTGAGCGTTGAATTGGGTCTTCCCGTCCAATTTAAAGTTGTATCCCGTTTGTTTTAGAAGTAAAACAGGATTGGCCATGGTAAGCTCGGTAGATTTCCAATTGTCATAAACCGCTTTGGGAAACTCTTCCCAAAAAACAATCTTGTCCTCGTCAAAATCCTTGTTTGATTTCAGTTTCTTCAATTGCTCATCGGTCAAGGAGAAGTTAGTGACCAAAAAAGCCTTCTCATCAAACATGAGTTTGCTGAACGATGGCAAATAATCACTCGGGTATTCAGATTTCAGTTCCATCTGGTCAAACACATAATACGATTTGCCATCAGTTGAAACTGAGAAAGGGACATTGATGCCGTACCGTTCTATTTCTAGATTTCCATTTAAACAATATGCCTTGGAGTCAAGGTCTCCATCAAATCCGGTAGTGGCCAAATGATTCTCAATAATTAAATCTACCGCCTTGGATTCATTGCATGAAGTGAGGCAAACCCCAATCAGAACGAAAGTAGCACAAGAATTCAGAAGCAATTTATCCCATTTCATTTTCGAAAATCAATCAGGATAAATGTAATTAAAATGATACATTTTTCAATTTGGGGTCTTTGGCTCGGATGAATCACAAAATTGCATGGTTGCCATAGCTTTGGCCCATTTTTATACCAACTTTTTTTGAATTATAAGCTGCTGTGGTTCATTTCCCAGAAAATATATATCATGCGCAACACATCAAATCAAAAAAACATCTTTAAAATATTCGTCTTTGCACTTGGCTTGTTAATGCTATCATGTTCCGGTTCTGATGATGGCGAAAAAGAATCCGAGGTAAATTTTGTGCAGGTCATTTTGAATGATTATGAGTCCTCTTTTACCAAGGGAGGGGCCGTAGCATACATCTTGCAAGCTGACGGAACAGTAACTTCCGGAGCCATTGGTGAATCTGAACCGGATGTCCCCCTAGAAGTTGACATGCGCTATGCCATTGGCAGTACAAGTAAAACTTTTACGGCTATTTTGATTTATAAACTGATTGAGAGTGGCGACCTTTCGCTAACCTCGACCATTGCCGAGATAGTCCCTGAAATTGTGACCGATAAAATTCCGGGCACTATTACCGTAGAGCAATTATTGAACCACAGTTCGGGTCTTCACCACCCCCTTCCCGGCAGTGATGGCCTATTCAATTATGTAATCAATAATCCTTCAGAAGAAATTACGTTTGAAACTTTTGTGAGCTTTATGGACCTGCCTGACAATGAACCCGGTGAGATTTATTCCTATTCCGATGCCAATTTTAAGGTTTTGGGATTGATGGTGGAAAAAATCACAGGAAACAATTTTTCAACACAGTTAAGTCAAGTTTTATTGAATCCTCTTGGACTGAGCAACACTTATATTGGAACGTCCATCGCACAACCCAATCAAGCGTTCAGTTGGGTAAATGAAGAATCTCTAAAAAGCCTAAACCGTACCGCCGTAGAAAGCATGGGAACCTATACAGGAAACATTTGGGCGTCCCCAGCAG
Organism: Allomuricauda sp. ANG21; assembly: GCF_040705235.1. Classification (NCBI taxonomy): domain Bacteria; kingdom Pseudomonadati; phylum Bacteroidota; class Flavobacteriia; order Flavobacteriales; family Flavobacteriaceae; genus Allomuricauda; species Allomuricauda sp. ANG21. The sequence goes on from NZ_JBFCVT010000011.1 coordinate 1,055,412, forward strand.
ATTTGGCAAAATGGTTCAAAGTCATTTTTGAAGAAGGAATCATCAATGCCAGTTCTTTGGACGCAATGACAACCTTCCATCCTGGAACAAGGGGTGTCACCTACGGTGCGGGCATGTTTAGAGAAACCCTTGGGGGCAAACAGATATACTGGTATTCCGGGTTTACCATTGCTTATGGAACGTACTGTGGCTATATTCCCAGCACAGGCGATATAGTGGTGGTCATCAACAACCAGTTCAATTTTGAAGAAATAACAGCTGTTGTTGCAGATCTAGTGGAGCAATTGTAATGTAAATCAATGAATTTGCCAATACCAAGAAATTGGCACTCATCCCATTTTTTTGGTACTTTAAGATGGTTTTTCGTAGTTGGCCCTTATGGCAAGACGTACTTTGGTCAAAATAATACTGCACCTGCTCTTCTGGACGGGCTGGGTTTTGTTTTTCCATAAAATACTGGTTTTGGAGGTCATCCCTAACATAGAAATCTATGGAGATTTAGGAAATCGAGTACTGGACGAGGTGGGCAGTACCTCAGCAGACCCCTTGCCCTTACTCATTGTTGGAGCTTTTTTTAAGGCCATGGCAGTGTACTTTATCCTATATGGCATAGTGCGGCGTCATTTTCAAAAAAATAAGGTAAGCTTTATACTCATGGGGCTCGGAGTATTAGGAGTTGCATTTTTTGTGGAGTCGCTGGTTGCAAAAATCATCATAGACCATTCCAATAATTATGAAAGCATTCACCTGGATATTTGGAACAACTCCAATATGACGCAGTACCTCATCCTCTCCATACTGCTCATTTCATATTTGGTGATAGAGCAACTGATTCTGTTGGACAGGAAATACCTTCAAATGGAAAAAGAGAAGTTGAAAAGTGAGCTGTCATTTTTAAAATACCAACTCAATCCCCATTTATTGTTCAATACACTCAACAATCTCTTCTCTATGTCGCAGGCCAGTGGAGCCGATGAGGTCTCGGATGGTATCCTTAAACTCTCCGGAATTATGCGGTATATGCTATATGAAAACAAGGAATCGCAAATACCATTGACCAAAGAAATCGACTTTTTAAAACAATATGCTGATTTACAATTATTGCGAGTTACGGATGAGCATAAAATCCAGGTTGACTTTACCATTGAAGGAGACACCTCCAGAGCAATGATTCCAGCTTTTGTGTTGGCCCCATTTCTTGAAAATGCATTCAAACATGGGGTAGATACCACCAAATATTCAGAAATTGATGTGTTTTTGAAGGTTTTGGATGATAAAATTCAGTTTGAAGTCAGAAACAAGATATTCCGAAATCAAAAAAAACTCCGCTCAAATGAGGGTGGAATTGGCATTGTCAACTTAAAAAAAAGATTGAAAATTCTTTTTCCAAATGCTCATGAATTGAATCAGTATGAATTGGATGACCATTACATCTCCAAACTAACTTTGCATACCAAAACATGATGACCTGCGCAATCATAGAGGACGAAATACGAGCCAAAGAGGTTCTTGAACGTTATATTGACAAGGTGGATTATCTAAACCTTGTAGGCTACTGCCAGAACGGATTGGAGGCTTTGGACAAAATCCCGAAATGGAATCCTGACATTATCTTTTTGGACATCAACATGCCCAACCTCAATGGGTTGGAACTTCTTCAAATTTTAGGCCACAGGCCCAAAGTAATCATTACCACCGCGTATTCTGATTATGCCTTGGAAAGTTATGAGTTTGAGGTTGTGGACTATTTATTGAAACCCGTGGAATTCAACAAGTTCATGAGGGCCGTGAATCGTGCTAAAGATACCACTTCAAACTTGCACTCGGGACAGCGTGTTTCATCCGAAAAAACGAATGATGGCCCGTACTCGCTATTTAAATCGGGGAGTAAGACCCATAAAGTGTATTATAATGACATTCTGTACTTGGAAAAAGATGGCAATTATTTGGAAATCCATTTGGTGGACGGCCAAAAAATATTGATTCGCAGTAACATGAGCGATGTCATGAACTTGGTACCAGAATCTCTTTTCCAACGTGTACATAAATCGTTTGTGGTAAACATCAATGCCGTTGAAATCATAGAAGTGAATAAACTCACTCTAACAAATCGGCATAAAATTCCGTTGGGAGCATCTTTTAGACAGGCCTTGAATAATCGTATTGAAAATAGGCAGCAATAATCTCAATCGTGTTCTATTATTGGCTTAAGTCAGTACGGATTACCCTGAAAACTGATTTGAGTCAATCATTAATTGCATTGCACTAATACCTCACCGGGAAAGCTTATAGTTTTGAATTGAATCAATAAAACATTAAAAACCATGAGCGATAGCAGTAATACAATTTTAGGAATATTGGCCGGAACGGCCATAGGAGCAACTCTAGGAATTTTGTTTGCTCCAGATAAAGGAACGGCCACCAGAAAAAAATTGGTGGAACAGTCCAATAGCTTGGTAGATGATGTGGCACAAAGTACCACGCAATTAAAAAACCAAGTTGTTGAACAATTCAGTTCCAAAAAAAATTCTTTAGAGGATGAAGTGGAATCTTTGGTAACCTCCGCAAGTTATAAAGCCGATGATGTGATTTCCACATTGGAAGCTAAATTGAAGGAGCTAAAGGCCAAAAACAAGAAACTACAAACAGCCGCTAAATAAATGAGCTCCCTAAAAAAAATAGGTAAAGTCACCACAGACTCAATTGACAACTCCCAAGAGTACCTTAAACATTCTTGGGAGTATTATAAATTGAAGCTGTTCATGCATACGGCCGAACTTAGCATTGGCAGCATAAAGTTGGCGTTCTTCTCTATTTTGGGGATAATGGCCATTGCTCTATTCTCCATTGCACTTGCCATTTATTTGGGCGACGTTCTCGAAAATTTGGCCTTGGGCTATGTGCTCACCGGCGTTCTGTACATCGTGTTGATGTTTGTGATTTACGCCTTGTTCCGAAAGAAAATTGAAAAAAGAATCATTAAAAAACTATCAAAAACCATTTTAAGGGATGAGTAGGACCGATTTTGCATCCATGGAAGAAATTAAGCAGGAGTTAAAAATCTTGCGGCTCAAGAAAGACATTAACTTAGAGTCACTTAAATCGAACAAGAATGCCATCGAGGACTTCTTTGAACCCTTGACCGTGGCCAATCGAATTCTTAGCCCAATAAAAGGTTTTCTATTTGCCTACCTTCTCAAACGACTGTTTAGATAGAAAAACAACACGTTTCTCCTTAAGCCACTTTAATGCTTATGGGGAAATTCTTGTTTATTTTAGAAAGCAAAAGTGCCCCATTTACCGGTTTTGTCAACAAATCATTGACGCCCAATCTAAAAATCTCCTTGCGGGTATCACTGGTATTATCCGCTGTAAGCACAAATCTAATCGGTTAAATTTCTCCAGTTTTCTTAAATCAAGAACGCAAACGATACCAATCCGTGTACTTTTCGCAAAATTGAAAATGTATTATGAGAAAAATTATTTTGCCAGCATTGGTACTGTTAGGGTATATGGGTTTTGCCCAAAACAACCCATTCCACACCCTTAATTTTCCTAGTGCAAGTCCACAGGTTATTGAAATGCAAAAGTTGGGTATCACTGAAATTAAAATCAATTACCATAGTCCAGCCCTAAATAACCGAGATGTTTGGAACGACCCCAATGTTATTCCACAAAATGGGGAGCCCATTGCGTGGAGGGCCGGAGCCAATATGAACACCACCATAGCATTTAGCACAGATGTACTGATAAATGAAAAACCTCTAAGTGCTGGTACATATGGCTTCCATGTAATTCCCAAGGAGGGTACCTATACTTTACTGTTTGCCCATAACAACAATCAATGGGGCAGTTATTACCTGGATTTGGAAAAAGATATATCGCTCAGCGTTGATGTTGAAGCAGAAGCTTGCCCAAAAACCGAGCAACTGGATTATGAATTTTTAAACCGGACCGAAAACAGCGTTGTAGTTGGTCTGGAATGGGGTGAGCAAAGACTTCCTTTTACCGTTAGTGTTGATTTAAACAAAACAGTGGTTGAAAGTTTCAGGAATGAACTTAGGGGATTGAACACATACCGCTGGGAAGCCTGGAACGATGCCGCCATTTGGTGCCTTCAACACGACACCAATCTTGAGGAAGCTTTGGAATGGGCAAATCGTTCCATACATGGCGGATTTAATGGCTTTGCCGCCAACAAAAACCTAGCTAATCTAGAGACCAAGGTTCGTTTGCTTCAAAAGTTGAATAGAACCATTGAGTTAAAGGAGACGGTTACCGATGCGCTTACCTTGGAAGCCTCGCCGTATGACCTTAATGGGTTCAGTATTTTTCTATTGCGAAATGGCTTGTACGACGAGGCGTTGTCCATGACAAACCATGCATTAAAGCTGCATCCCGATACATGGTTCCTACAGTTAAACCATGCCATTGCCCAGTTTTTTGCTAAAAAGAAGAGTAGAAAAACCACCATACTCTTGGAAAATGCCCTAAATAATGCACCTGAAGGCTATAAACCCCGGGTAAAGGAAATCTCAGACGAAATAGAAAAGGGCACCTTTACCTTCGGGCAAAGGTAGTTTTCAATAAAGCCTTCCAGTACTGTACCATTCTCGCCAAAATGGTCTATTTAAAGGTTTTGATTTAACATCAATACCCAGTATTTTAGAAAACTTTGCCATTCTTTGGCCAAGATTGTTAAAGTTTGTAACAAATGGATAGAGTAAGGGTCTCATTCATATAAAACTGGGTATTGTAAATGGAAAATTCACCCATGCAAATATGGATTGCTGCGTTCTGCACCTTGGCCATTTTAAATTGCCTTTTCTTGGTGGTTCTACTGCTCAAGAAAAGGCCTTACAATTCATCTGCGGACGGTCTTTTAGCCCTTTTGTTATTGGCCATGTCGCTTAGAGTAAGTAAGTCCATCTTCTACTACTTGTATCCAGAGATCTCATCGTTTGCCATTTCGGTTGGATTGATGGGAAAGTTGGCCATAGGTCCACTGTTGTTCTTGTACATGAAAGCGAACCATTCCAACACAAAATTGAGAGGGTGGAATTTATTACATTTCATACCATCTTTTATCGCCATTACTATAGGATGGGCCTTGAACATCCCTGAACTTGCTTTGGGGTATTGGTCCGGCACACTGATCTTGGGTGTTTACCTTGCGGTGTCCTGGTGGAAGTACTTGCGGCAAATGGATTCTGTGCAACAAAGCTCTGTTACCATCACCAAATCCTTCTTGGTTGCAGTAAGCATTGTATGGGCAACATTTGTGTTTCAAATCTTCTCTGGTGGAATTGAAATGTACACGCTTGGGACTCTAATGGCGTCAATAGTGCTGTATGGATTGATTTTTAAGGTAGCTCTTTTTACGGTGAAAAAAGCAAAAACCAATGGTACTAAAGCTGTTCTATCCCGACAAAAGTTGGAGCGTGTAAAACGATTGATAGAAGAGCATTTTACCCATGAAAAGGTCTATCTTGATTCGAATATCAATCTCAACGAATTTTCCAAGTCTATAGAGCAACCGACCTACGTGGTCTCGCATACCATCAACCAAGTATATGGTAAAAAGTTCCCTGAGTTTGTAAACTCATATCGAATTAAAGAGGTAAAACGCATATTACTGAACCAAGTCCTTTCAGATTATACTATTGAAGGTGTTGCTTATGAAGTAGGTTTTAACACCCCCTCTGCCTTTTATAGTGCCTTCAAAAAAGAAACTGGGTGCTCGCCCAAGGAATTCATTGGAAAAGAAAAGGAATATAGTATGCCTTGAACGTTTAGAGTCAAACTAAAAACGCTTTTAACCCAATATCAATTTACCACAAGAGAAGAAATATAATTATGAAAACTCCACACACCAATATTTTTTTCAATATAGGTTGATTTCATGAACCGAGATCAACATTAAAATTTATCCAAATAATTGTCCTCTTTCCAATAATCTAGAGAGTATTGATCAGATGAAATATCATATTTGAAGTCACTTTATCATCAACAAAAACAACGTCGAAATTAATGCGAGCAAATAGAAGAATCACTTTTATCTTCATGCTGATGGGTATGGGCCTATGCTCAGCACAGCATCAACCAAATGATTACAGAAGTGAATATTACGCGGTTTTACCGTTTTGGGAATCACCGTATCAGCCTGTAAAAGGAGCGTGTCCCATCACCGAAGAAGAAGCCTTGAAACGCATTCATCTGAAGGTGGATTATAATGCGAACAACCAAGTAATTGCCACCCACGTTAAACTTGGTAATCATTATAAAGAATTTGAAGGCCGGTTTGGAAACCTTAATATCAATGCACCACTTACCAAAATGGTTTATCATGGGAATGAAGAAATTCATACTTTTTTTGACCGTTTTAAGAATCAAATTGCTGTAATGGGGAACGTTTATCGCAAAACGTATGAAAAAGATGAGCATGGGAGAAACATAGCTTTGACCTTTGCCGATGAAAATGGAGAGATGGCAGCTGATTGGTTTGGGGTGGTTCGTTATACATGGACACATGAGCCTGATGGCAGTATCATTGAGGAGCGTTTGGATGAAGATGGAAAACTTGTTCCATTACGGAGCGATTTCCAGTTTCTACGTACCAGGATGATGTTCAATGAACAAGGATATTTTGGAACAATCCAGAATATAGATTCAACGGGCAATCTGGTCAATACAGACAGTGGAGCGGCTGTGTTTCAATACTTCTATGACCAACAAGGTCGATTTAATCGTTGGGAGGTTTTTGACAAGGATGGGCAACGTGCGGTAGGACCCTCGCATACTTCTGGGGAGCAAAATACATGGTATCCGTATGACCTAAAGGATATCATCTTCTTCAATCAAGAATTAAATCCTGCGACCCATTGGTCTGGTGCCCAGCGTTGGCATTTTGAGATTGATGCATATGGGAACAAAACCTCTCTAGAATTTCAAAATAGTAAGGGAGAACCTATGAATGCCAATGGAGGATACGCAAAATACGTAGCGGAATGGACCTCTGATGGCCTACATCTGGTTTCAGAGTCTTATTTTGATAAAGACGGGGCAAAAACCGTTCATAAAATCGCTGGAATGCACCGCGTGGTTTATGTTAGGAACGCGGTAGGACTGATTACAGAAAAACGGTATTTGGGAACGAGTGACAAACTCATCAACAGAAATGATAATGGCATCGCTGTGGAAAAAATACAGTATGATGAATATTATAGGAGGACGGGCACTGCGTTTTTTGATGAACAAGGCAAGCCCGTTCAAAATCCATGAACCATGGTTATATTTGAAAGTCATCAATTAAAAAATAATTGCATGAGAAAACTCGCTGTTCTATTTTCTGTTTTATCCATCTTTTTGGTAAAAGCCCAAGATGCCGAAATTCCACAAAAAATGAAAGACTTGGCTTTTATGGAGGGTACTTGGTCTATTGAGAATTTTTCAAATAAAAAGGACAAAGGCTGGAGCAGTATTGGGTCTTCTTGGGCAAATATTATCTTGGAGCATGATGGTAGATTTATCAAGGAGCAGGCGAAGTATTTGACTGATTTTGGGGAAATAAATATGATTACCCATATAGGTTTTGATAGCAGAATTAATGGCTACAAGCTATCTGCCATGGACAAAGAATATGGCCTCATGGATATTTACTTTGGCGAATGGGTAGATGACAAACTTGTTTTCACAAATCTTGAATCCGATAAACCTGTAATCATGGGTGATGGTCAAGAGTTATCTTTTAGGCTTTCGTACATGCATGTGGAAAGTAATGAATTCACCCATATGGTGGAAGGAACTTTTGATAAGGGTAAAACATGGTTTTCTTTCTCCAAAAGTGTGTACACCAAATCAAAAGATTAAATTCCAATTCAACCGTATTCAAAAAAAGTTTCGAATAAGGGGAGTTAAAAAAGCTGAACAAATATTCAGCTTTTTTGTCGATACGACCGAATCATCGACAAATCTTTCTATCAAAAAATCAATGTTTTAACTATGAATCTTGAAGGTATTCCCGTTTAGAGCACGGGGAGCAAAAAAACAACTTTTTAATATAATTATGATAGCTTAAAGTTACAATAGTATCTGTACTAAATAATATTTTCTGACACACTGAGATATGTGCTCGGACGAATTGGTAATCGTTCAAGAAACCAGATTGATAATAGTAAAAGATTTTCAGAAGTCTGTACTAAAGATTGGGTATTTATATGCCAAGCAAGTCACAACTAATGGATTTACTGTTCTGCAAGCGATTATCGTCAATTTTATCGCCTGTCTTTCAAATAATATATCAATCAATTACAACATCTTTACCAGAAGTACAGTGGCCACAATCCAAAGTAACAGCGACAAGATGCCACCAATGATCAAAAAGTGTTTGAATTTATAATTACCAATACTGTACACAAGGGTATTGGTTTGATAGCCCACCGGAGTAAAAAAACTAAAATTGGCTGCGAATATCACAGCGAGAATAAACGGTTTAAAGTCAAGGTTCATGCCTTGAGCCACGGAAATGGCAATCGGTGTCATTATAATGGCCGTTGCATTGTTGCTGACCACCCCACTCATCACCATGGTCACGAAAAACAAGGTGCCAATGGCCATAAAATTGGGTTGGCCACCTAAAAAGTTCAACAACTCCTTGGATACCCAAACATCGGCACCCGAATTGTGCATGGCCACACCAAGGGGAATCATTCCGGCCAATAGAAAGAAAATTTGCCAGTTTACTTTTTTATAAACCGTGTTCAGGTCCAAGTTTTTTGTCAGCAACAGAAGGCAGACACCAGTCAAAGCACTTAACATAATTGAAAGAAGACCAGAAGCGGCCAAAGCTATCACCAACAACAATATGGCCAAGGAAAAATATCTTCTAAAACGGGAAGCTTGGTTCTTGGTTTCAAATTCTTGTAAAACAATCACATTTTCCAAAGCCTCCAAAGCACGGATATTTTGCTTTTCCACTTGTACCAATATCCTATCCCCGGGTTTCAAGGCCAATTTATCCATACTACTACGAATGTACCTCTCTTTTATATTAGTGAGCGTCTTCCGTTTTTTTATGGCAAGGGGAATCGCATCTTGTAACATCGAATATCGGATGTTGCCCAATGTCTTCCCAAGGAAGGGTGAACCGGGAAGCATCAATAGCTGTACAAAGACCTGCTCCCATTCGTTTGACCCACTCTCCCTTTCTTGTCCGTCTTCGAGTGAAGATTCAAAAAGGTTTTTCTTTTCGTGCAAACTCAGGTTTTCCGATTTGTTGAGTCGGGACAGATTCTGCAGATCACATATCAACAAGATTTCATCTCCCGTTTTTAAGGTTATGTATTTTCCAGGGGAATTGTGCGCTTTGTTATTTCTAGTGAGCTTCAACAATGAAATTTCTGGGTTTTCGAAGAGAAAGGTTTCTTCAATTTTTTTTCCTACCATTTGCGATCCTTCATTGATTCGAACAGTGGTTATATAATTGTTCAAGTCGTAATCCTCATCAATGTTTTTGCTTTTTCCCCAAGGTAGCCATCGTAAGGCAAGGGTTAGATAGACTATTGATATGGAGAGAAAAACCAAACCTAAAAGTGTGAATTCAAAAAATGTCAATTTCTCCATACCTAGATTTATAGATACTGAATTGACAATCAAATTTGTTGAAGTACCCATCAAAGTACACGACCCTCCAAGGATTCCCGCAAACGAAATAGGCAACAGCAGTTTGGATTTTGGGATTTTGAATTTTTCGGAAAGTTGGTTTGTTATCTTGATAAAAACGATAACCACCGCCGTGGTGCTAATAAAGGCTGAGATACCCGCCGTAACGAACATAAAAATCGGTGCCATAAAATATAGAGGAAGTGATTTTACCCTTCCCATGCCCGAAGTCAACCAATTGATCACCCCGTTTTCTTCCATTGCAATGGCCAATATCATAAGTGACAAGACAGCGATTGTAGCACTGTTCGAGAAACCGCTTATCGCTTCCTCAGGCGTGACCAGCCCCAATAAGGCAAGCGAAACAATGATGAAAAAGGCAATCTTATCAACCGGAAATACCTCAAATGCAAAAAGGATCACTGTGGTCAGCAATACAAGAAACACAAGAATGATTTCGGTAGTCATAAATCAATTAATTTGCCTTGATTAAGGTAGAAATTGTTTAATGAAATAAATTGAATTTTGAGATTATAATTTAAATGGGGCATTTTAATATTCTTTTAAGCTAACTTTTGGGCTTAACCGGAAAAAAGCAGGTCTTGGGCGAAGAGGACGATTTGGGATCGAATGGTCTAAACTAATCTTTGCAAAAAATCCTTCATTTTAGAAAAATTGCAGGGAGAGAAGAGGTATTAGCAGATGTATTAAACGAAAAAAAGAACTGTTAATCAATTGATTAACAGTTCTTTTAAGTTTATCTAAATTAAGACTCGTCGGGATGACTGAATCATCGACAAAATTCTATATTATTGAAAATCATTGTTTTACCACTGCAATCCTAAGGATATTCCCGTTAAGAACACGGAAAGCAATAAACAACTTCTAAATACAAATTTCATGTGTTTCAACACTTCAAAAATAAGTATTTATAACAATAAATTAAACCTATCCGTATAACTTACTGTAGCCCTCCCCAAAAATCAGGTACTATGAAGAAAATACAATCTTCCTAGAACCAGATAGTTTCCGACATCAAGCATTACGAATCAATCGGTAAAATGAACCTGATTTCATGGGGACTATCCATAGAGCTGCATATTACAATCATATGAAAAGAAATTCTCTTTCAAACGAACTCGCTCGGAATATTAAATAAAACTCATCTAACCCATGATTCAAGAAAAGAGTTGTAACAATGCACCAATAAATCTACAAAATTTTTATAAAACGATTCCATTCATACGTTTCCAAGTTTTGAATAATAAAAATCCTGAAATAAAAGCAAGTCCAGTAAATATTAGGGCAGAATCAGTATGTCCATATATCCAGTAACCTGTAGCGAACATAATTGAAAAAATTAAAGCGCAACCAAGGGACATAGCTACAAGCCCTTTTAAAACTTGCCCTTTTTCACTTGTTTCCTCAATTTCGACATTTTCAGATTTTGCCTGATTAACAACTTTTGACCATCCAGGACCACCTGGTTGAATCTTTTGATAAAAACTATAGAGTACTTCCATGGGTTCAGGGGGTGTTAAAAAAGTAGCCAGTATCCATATAATTGTAACAACTATTACTACAAATGGAATTTCAAACCAGTTGGGAAATATACCTGCTTCAGAATCAAATAAGTAAGGCCCTACAGGTGTTATCTTTAAAATAATAGTCATAAGAATTGATGCAAACATTGCGGTAATTTCTGTCCAAGCATTTATGCGCCACCAAAACCACCTTAAAATGAAAATCAATCCTGTTCCTGCACCGAACAACACCAACATATCAAAAATCTGAATAGCATTCTGCATTGTTAGAGCTAGTAAAGCACTTAAAGCCATTAGCACAACTGTAGATATCCTTCCGACGGTAACTAACATTTTTTCTGAGGCTTCCGGATTTATCAGTTGTTTATAAAAATCATAAACCATATAAGATGCCCCCCAATTTAATTGAGTAGAAATTGTACTCATATATGCAGCCACTAAAGAGGTCATCACCACACCTAATAAGCCACTTGGCAATTTGGTCAACATAGCCGAATAGGCTAAATCGTGTCCTAATTTATTTGAAGGTACATCAGGAAATGCTTCAGAGATACTAGCAACATCTGGGAATACCACCAAAGATGCTAAAGCAACTAAAATCCATGGCCATGGTCGTATGGCATAATGCATAATGTTATAAAAGAAGGTAGCTCCTATGGCATGTTTTTCATTCTTAGCAGCCAACATACGTTGCGCTATATAACCTCCCCCCCCAGGTTCTGAGCCAGGGTACCACGAGCTCCACCATTGTACCGCTAAAGGAATGATCAGAATGGTTATAATAGCCTTCTTATCATTTAATTCAGGTAAGATATTTAGTTTACCTTGGACAACTTCATTGTTCATCAAATTCTGTATACCACCCACCTCAGGTAGATTAATCAAATAATATGCGGCTCCAATTGCTCCGGCCATTGCCACAAAAAATAAAAGGAAGTCTGTATAGACCACACCTTTGAATCCTCCCAAAGCACTAAATGTCACAGTAACAACACTAGCTCCGACTACAGTCTGCCATGGGTGAAGGCCCAACATGATACCTCCAATTTTTATAGCGGCAAGGGTTACTGCAGACATTGTTATAATGTTAAAAAAAACTCCTAAATAAATAGCTCTAAATTTCCTTAAAAAACTTGCCATTTTACCCCCATATCGCAGTTCATAAAACTCTAGGTCAGTATTTACTCCTGATTTTCTCCATAGTTTAGCGTATATAAAAACCGTTAACATTCCAGTTAACAAAAAGCACATCCAACTCCAGTTACCCGAAACCCCATAATTTCTCACGATATCAGTAACCAAATTAGGGGTGTCAGTTGAAAACGTAGTAGCAACCATTGAGAGACCTAGTAACCACCACGGCATAGTTCTTCCTGAAAGAAAATATTCAGAAGTACTTGCACTAGCCTTCTTGGAGACAAAGAGTCCAATTCCTAACACGAGTACAAAAAAAACAATCATAAAGCCATAGTCTAAGGCACTGAGTTCCATAGTATGTTGCATTTGTATTTTCACTTACAGATATTTTTAGTATTATATTTTTAAATTGAGTAACCTTCCTCTTTATGATAGTTTATCCAAATTATGGGCTTTAACAGTAGTGTTGTTTTCAACAAATAAAACAACGTCATTGTCTTCAGCTAACTAAAAGTGAATCTTTTAATGGAAAATCTTCTATTAGAAGATTATTGTTTCTTCTTTCAAATTCTTTATGGAATATTTTAAAGAAACAATAGTCCCAGACTCCCCTTGAAATATCCAATGGGATAGACATACAAAAACCTATCATTATTGATAGTTCCAACAGCATTTGCTTTTACCATTTATAATTAGGATAGAGGTACTTAAGAACATTGAAGTCCTATGTGTAATTTATTAATAAATGATACTGGCGCCACACCAATTCAACTTTGTGAACATACATAGCCTGTCACATAACTAAATAAGAACCGAAATGAATTGTAACAACAAGGTATTAATTAAGGAATTTCACCTCCATAGTTATCGTATGGCTATTTTACCTCAACAATTGTGTCCATGTTGGGTAAAGGATAAGTAGAGAGAAAAAATACCAATACTGAAAATCGTATTGGTATTTTTAGAACTCAAAACTAACTAATCAAACAACTATTTTGCATCCCACCAAAGCTTGGTGCTATTCTTATCGCCTTCAGCCATAAGTGATATGGCAGCTTGTACCGCTTCACCATTGGTGTCAAACTCACTTTGTACATAGACCATTCTTCTCATGATTTCATCTGCAGCAACATCAGGGTTTTCTGATTGTACCCTTGTATATTGTCTAGGATAGCCCGTTCTTCGCAATTCTGCCCAAGATTCCCAACCATTGGGGTATATTGCAATCCATTTCTGTGTAATAATCTGTTCAAGCTGAATCTCAGCATCATTTGAAAAGGCCACTGTAATATTACTGGTAGGTTGTGCACCAGGCTCATAGGCGACAGGTGTAGCTGTGCTATTAATGTAGGCTTCAATGGAAACGGAATTGGCAGAAGTTTTCTGGGTAAGTGAAGCACGTATCCCTTCTTCATACAATTCTTTAGCCGTTCCACCCATGGCCCAACCTTCCAATGCACCCTCAGCTCTTAGAAAGAACACCTCTGCCGCATTCATTAATTCGATTGGCGGATTTATACCCCCTTTGGCAACATCAATAAACTGAGTTCCCAAATCTGAATGATTTGCATTCTGACTTGTTTCCAATGCAACTTTGGGCTGGCCGTTGAGTAAGCCTTCATAAGGACTACCATCGCCATCTGAATCACCATCAATGGCCGGGGCAAAATACAAAGACAATCGAGGATCTTGGTATCCTTCAAGGATACTCTCTGAAAGGGCGCTCATTCTGAATTCTCCCCAATCGGTAATAGTTTCCAAAGGATTTCTATTGACTTCATCTACTTCAACAAAAACATTATCTTCATTAGACATTATTACCCCGTCGCTGATTGCTTTTTCCGCTTCAATTTTTGCTTTAGCTGGATCTACATATTTAATCCGCATTGCCAAGCGTAAGCGTAAGCTATTGGCAAAGGTCAACCATCTTGATGCATCGCCGCCCAACATTCTATCACTTCCTGTAAAAGATGACCCCGACTGATTTGCTTTTAACTTGGCTACGGCATCATCCAAGGTGGTGAAAAAGTCCATATATATAGACTCTTGTGAATCATAAGGAACGGATAGCTCCCCATTTCCAAATTCGGAATAAGGGACAGCTCCCCAATAGTCTGTTATTCTATGGTATGCGTGGACACGCAAAATTTTTGCCATTGCATTTCCTACTTCATTGCCATTTGCTTCGGTGAGGTCTTCAACAAGCTTGATCTGTGGTGCAGCTTCACCATAAAAAGAAGACCATGCCAAATCTGCCCAACGGCCTACTTGAACATATCTATCCGAGTCGAATCCTGAATGCGTCGTAGCAAAATATTGACACCATATGTCTGAGAACAGGTTCTGAGTGATTTGGAAGCGCCAATGTAATCCATTTACGGAAACATACTGGGCCTGGGCAAAGGCCTGCCCTTGCAAAATCTGGCTTTCTTCCAATTTTCCTAAATCTAAGGCCAATGGGTCTATGTTCAACTCATTAAAGTCATCTGTACATCCTAGAAATAGACTAGAAGACACTAAACAAAGGCTTAATTTTATAAATAAGTTTTTCATGTGTTTTCTTTTAAGAATTACAATTTTTAAAATCCAATCTTTACGTTCAATCCAAGACTCCTGGTCGATGGTGGCGCAAAGGATTCAAATCCGTCAGCACTAGTACTAGTGTTGGTAATTACCTCTGGATCAACAGAAGCCTTATTGGATATGAAAAAAAGATTTCTACCAACTAGTGAAAATTTAACCCTGTTCAAAAAAGTTTTATCCAATATGGATTGCGGCAGGCTATATCCTAATGTAATTTCTCGCATGCGAATATTGCTTGCATCTTCTACGAATGCCTCGCCAACAGGAGCGTTACGGCCTCCTATTTTTGCCCAAAATTGTTCTGCGGTAATATTGATGTCATTGGATGTGCCATCGGCTTTGACAACATCTAAGTCTGAGAAAATATTTTCACCAAAGATTAGGCCCCCATCCCTTCCTGCTAAGGTTTTGGTCAATGCACCATCTGAAGCTAAAATTGCATTTGTAAAGGAACCAATTTCACCGCCTTGCCTTATATCTATTAAAAAGGTCAAGCTAAAATTTTTGTAGGAAAAATCATTAAAAATCCCCCCTAACCAATCAGGATTAAAATTACCTATCAAAACCTCTTGACCAGTAGTGGTTTCAGGAGTGCCATCAGCTGCTACCAATACCTCCCCCTGGTCATTTCTGGCAAAACCTCTCGAATACATATTGCCCCATTCATCACCCACATTTAATTCAAACCTTCTAAAGAAATCTCCCCCAAAACTTAAAGTTTCCAATCCTTCTGCAAGTTCCAAGACTTCACTATCGTTTTTGGTAAAGTTTAAAGTTGCATTCCAGTTAAAATCTGAAGTACGCACCGGGTTTACAGTCAAAATGATTTCGACACCTTTGTTCTGAATATCGGCACCATTAATAAATCGCGTGGCTACTCCTGACGCTGTCGGCACTTGTTGACCAAATAGTTGGTCGATACTGTTCGTCTTATAATAAGTGAAATCAACACCTAACCTACTATCCAAGAACCTGGCATCAAAACCTAATTCCAAAGAACGTGTTCTTTCTGGTTTTAGATTTTCGTTAGGAAGCACCGTACCTAATTGAATGAACCCTCCTGGCTGGAGATTGGCAATTCTGGTCAGCCTAAAAGGGTCGGTGTCGTTACCTACTTCTGCATACGAAGTTCTTACTTTAAAGTATGAGACGGCCTCTGGTAATTTTACCAAATCCGACAATAATCCACTTATTCCTATGGAGTAATAGTCAAAACGGTTGTTGTTTTCGGGTAAGGTAGAACTCCAATCACTGCGATAACTGGCATCTAGAAATAAAGCTTCTTTCCAGGAAACCAACCCATTTCCGTAAAGGGAATTTACCTTTTTTCTGTTAATATCCTGTTCGGCCGTTAAGTTTTGCGCATTGCTGATGGCAAAAATATTTGCAGCATTAAGACCGTTGTTTTGGGTACGGACGTACTTGTCCGTAGCATAGCGGTGGTTACCACCTGCATTCAGGCTCAGATCAAAATCTTGGTTTAATTCTTTTGTGTAATTCAAGAGAAAATCAGAATTCCATTCTAAGCTGGTACCATTTCTAGTTATATAATCACCATTATCTGCAATGATATACGAGTCGTTATGTAATTTATCTTCTCTAAAGGTCGTTCTCTGATCAGCTGCGGTTCGAGCCAGTAGACTTATCTCATCGGTAATATGATAATTTAACGAAACATAACCGAGTACCCTATTGGTTACGATATCCTTTAGGTTTTTGTTAACGGTCCAATAGGGGTTTGCGCCTCCATTGTTTCCGGGATCCCAATAATTTTGTCTCACATTACCATCATTATCAACATATTGATACACACTTACATCTTCAGTTCTTATATTTCTTGGTAATCTATAAGCATGACGCCATGGATTGGAAAAGGCTTCGCCAGTATCCAAAGAATTGTCTATTGCGGTTCTTATATAGTTAACCCTGGCACTCAAGTCCATTTTTTTGTCCAGTAGCTTGTTGTCTATCTTAAGGTTGATATTATGCCTCCCCATTTCATTTCCAGGCACAATACCTTTTCTACTTTCATTGGTATAACCGAAAAAAGTACTTGAATTTTCGCTTCCGGTTCTTACGGATATATTGTAGGCCTGATTTAATCCGGTTTGCATAAAATCATTTATGTTGTTTGGTTGAGCGGAGTATGGAATATCTTGTGTTATATCAGGGCTTGGCGACCAGTTGGTAACCAAAGAACCGTCTAGGGACGGACCCCAAGAACCCAATGACCCGGGATTGTAAACACCATTGCTACCTTGGCCATATTTATTTTGATAGTCAAAAAGAATATTACCGACCTGAGTCGTCACTGTGCTGCTAATATCAATGGAAAGACGTTCCGAAACACCAGACTTTGTAGTGATGATAATGGCTCCATTATTGGCTCTAGCTCCGTACAACGCAGCTGCATTCGCACCTTTTAGAACATTAATGGAGGCTATATCATCTGGACTTAAATCCGATATATCCCCCCCTAAAGGAACACCATCTACTATATATAGGGGTTGACTGCTACCAGCGATAGACCTATTACCTCTAAGGACCACTTTGGAAGCACCACTGACACCATTCCCCGATGTTTGAATGGATAATCCTGCTACCCGTCCTTGAAGACTGTTTACCAAATTGGTTTGGGCCCTGGCTTCATCAATTCCTTCGGTTTCCACTTGTTGGGTGGCATATGTCAGAGATTTTTTCTGCCTTTTAACCCCCAATGCGGTTACCACAACTTCATCTAATTGGCTGGCATCCTCCTCCATGGCGACATTAATGGTAGATGAGGCACCAACGGTTATTGTTTGGCTTTTAGTTCCGATATAGGAAAATATTAGCACATCGCCAGCACTTGCCTCAATAGTATAATTACCATCGAAATCGGTTTGGGTTCCTTTAGTAGTACCCTGTACCAAAACGTTTACCCCCGGTAATGGAGAACCATCAGTAGCACTGACAACCGTTCCGTTGACCACTTCTTGGGTTTCTTCTTTTTCTGATCTTTCTATTATATTTTCAGGCTTGGAAACAACTTCAATAGTGGTCTTTATTTTGTTAAAATTCGAAGAAGCTTCCCTACTTGAATGGTTGGATATACCAGAAGTGGAATTCAAGCCTTGTGACGATAGCAACTTGCTAGTCTTGTCTACAGCTTTTAGTGTAGACTTGTTCTCAATTTTATCAAGGATATTTAATGCCTTTAATTGATGGGAGTATTCCCAATCTCGGTAAGTATCCTTAATACTTATCATATTCCCTTCACTTGCGATTGCAAAATAACAGGACACCATTAGTAGGATGCATACCTTCGAGAGAATTGCGACAGTTTTAAAAAGTTTTAATTTCATACCTTTGTTTAGGTTTAGTTGATATACTTTGATTGAACTTTTTTGATGATAAGTTTGTCTCCGAGGAAAGTTCCATTTTCATTGGAGCAAACTTATTTTTTACGGGTAATCTTTCATTTCATTAATTTTTAGAGTTAGTAATTCTTATAAAACGTTATTCTTGGTATTTTTTTCATGAGCCTTGGCAACGTAAAATTTGTTCGTAATTACTTACTACAATACATCCCAGTTGTACGTTATTTTGTTTCCCTCGAGAGCTTTTGGTAATTTTATCATGTCACTTTTTAATAATTTTCTTAGTCTCTATAGTATTGCCACTTTCCAATCGAACAATATATATACCTTGGGGTAACATTGAGAGATCGAGTATTGGTGTATTTTGATTTTTTTTAATTTTTGTTTTGAATACTAACCATCCCGTCAAATTGAATATATCTACTTTCAGTACCCCCTTGAAGTTGTCAGGATTGTAATTAATCAACAACTCGTTCTCAACAGGATTGGGTGAAATGATAAAACGTTCAATTTCTTCTGGAACTGTTTCCACTGGTTCTTCTTCCAAAACTTTGATGGTGAATACCTGGCTGTCAATCAATGGTTTGCTTTTCTTATCCGTAGGCTTTAATATGGCTTGGACCTCTATAGTCAGCTCATTAGATATATAAAAATCCAACACCTTGTTGGTGATCAGTTTATTTCCAACAATTTTAAAGGATTCTCCCGGGTTCTTTATGAGCTTAAATTTTGAAGCTGTAACACTATCATTTGCAATGCTTAATTCTCCTATTATTTCACGGATAGGCTTGCTTTCATGGATAGTATTATTACTTAACGTTATAGGCAGATAGACTGCAGATTTAGCACTGGAACTACCTTTAGGTATAAGATTGGCTTCAACGGATAAGCCTTCAACACAATCAAACTCTATAACCGTGTTGGTTGTATTGGAAACAATGCTATATTTTTCAGGGGTCTCATTGGCCTCCCATTCCCCAGCAATGGTAAGTATAACCTTTACTAAAACGCTTGCATCGGGTGTACCTTTTCCCGTATCATTGGGAAGATTTAAATCTGGATTTACCATACTAACCACCATCTCATTCCCAGTATTCTTTACCATTACCAAGGCAGGGTGACTGGTTGATAACAAATCGCCATGTGCAATGCTACTGTTAGGTTCAAATAATGAATAGCCGTATATGCCTGTTGGCACATCTTTGATTATATGTGCCAGACTATCTTTTTGATATACTTTGTACAGTGCCGTAACACTATCTTGCATTTGGGTATGAAAGTTCTGAATTCCTGTGGCATCCGTATCCAGTAAAATGGCATATTCATAATCGGCATTTCTTGGTGCCGTACCATGATCTAACCATGCAGCAGAGTAATTGCCCTCATTAAACCTCTTGGTGTCTTTATGCTTTGATTGCTGTAAGGATCTCTTGATATGAATTGTTTGATCACCCCGCACATAATAACCGGTTCCGTAAGCATCCAATAACCAACTGTCTGCAGGTTCTGCTATTTCTTGACTATAAGGGAAAGCCGTAATGGCTGTACTGCTATTAACCCAGGTCGGCGTGTTGGTGGATGGTAAGGCACCTTGAAAAAGTACGGTTTCCGTTGAAGAGGTCAAGGTATTGTTTCTAATATTTGAACCAAGACATATGATTCTGTCATCAAAGGAAAAAACAGATTTTCTGGCAGTAAAATTCTCATCATAGTTTACATTGTCATTTTCTCTTAATACCATTCCGAATGCTCCATAAGTGCCTTGAAAACTTACCGATCCAGCAAAGGCTTCTTTTGACCTTTCCAGAAAGCTGCTTTTTACAGGACTTTCCAATTTGTCAATGGATTTATAGATTATTGTTGCCCCTGGGATACGGTTCCAGTCAAAACCATTTTCTACAAATCCACTGCCACTTTCGCCTATAGAATCTATTACCTGTATGGTACCGTAGCTTAAATAGCGGCCATACCTATTTTCTTTTTGATAAAGTTCTGCGGCCCATACATGTTTGTTGTAGCCCTTTATGGTCACCATTTTTTGTTGCCAGCGGTGTATGCCTAACGCACCGTAGTTAAAGGACCAATTACCATTGGGTATAGTCTCGGGGGAAGCGGTAAACTCGGGCGTGCTGCCCCATAGTCGGACATATGCCCGGGCAAATTTATCATTGACCGGGTCTTCTGAATCAGGGTCCCCTGCCAGAGCCATGTATTTATACGCCTTTTCTACATCAAGTACACCGTATCCATCCAATGGATGCCTGCCTGAAATTGCCATACCCCATTGCTTGTTTGAATAAAGATTCATTGCATACAATGCAGTGTTAAAATTGGTGTGTTTGGCTGAATCAACAGCAAAGGTCGTTCCACTCAAAAAGTACAGTAATGCCCCGGCATTATTAAAGCCATGAATACCATATGCGGGATAAAACCCATGATGGTGAAATGTTGACCCGTCTGTTTTAAAGGCATCAAAAGTGCCAGGAGCATTGGTAAGGGCATTGTTAAGCCATCTTTGAATACCTTTTAAATACCTCGCTTTTTCTGGGGTATCATCGAGTGCCAAGACTACTGAGAACCTTGGAAGAATTGTGGTGTTCAATGCATCAATATCTGCCCCAACATATTGTGGAGTTTCCCAAAGTTCCCCCATACCTGTGATCCATAGGGCCGTATTTTGCAATTTTTCGAGCAGGTTGGCAGCATCCAGTTCATCTTTCATCAGAGGAATGGAAAAGGCGATATTCCTAAAGCTAAAGCCAATATGCGATAAAGTGCCCATGGCACTACCAGCGGCAAAACCCTGGTCCATAAAATACTCGATTAAATCGAGGTACATCTGCTTACTTTCAGTATCACCATTGATTTTATAATCTTTGGCCAGCGTTAAAATTATTTCATGAATTCGCTGTAATGAAAATGCACTTGGATCATAACTGGTTGAGGTACTTTCCAATACAAAATCGTTTATTGCGAATAGAGGCGCTCCAGTTATGGTGTTGCCGTTCCGAACAATATTAAATTCATTGAACTTATTCTTGGCTTCTGAGATTTGTTCAGATGAGGGGGCGGCTGCCAGATAATCATCCAAATACCGTGTTTCAAGCAAATCGAAAGCATTCTGCTCTTCGGTTGTAACACTTGGGGATAAAGGAATATCAGGGGTCAACTGGTCCCAATGATATAATTTAAGCCATTGATTGGTAGAATCGGTATCGATAAATGGCATCTGGTAATCTGCAAGTAACCGCGCACTCATACCTCCGTAACCCGCCGCACTATTTTTACCAAACTCGCCAAATTCTATTTTATCAAAATATAAGGTGCCCGCACTAACGCTATCAGGAGCTTTTATTTTCATGTTGATCAAATCGTCATTTGCCTTAGGTCCTGACATATCTTCATCAAACCTAACCCATATCGCACGCCATCCTTCAAAAGCTAGATTAAAGGTGAATTCATATTCAACCTGTGTGTTGCTTTCGTACTCAAACGCCAACTGATCATTGTTTGGTACTGAATTGTAAACCCAGAGCACCATCCCTCCCCTAAGTCCGTCAACTCCTGCTGAAATGTTTTCAGGATTACCAACCGTTATTTCCGCCCCTTGCTGCCAATCCCATTTAAGGGATTGACTGCCTTTTTTAAAATGGTCATTGCTCATGGACAGGCTTGAACCTGAGGTCGTAGTCCAGTTTGAAGGTACAGAAGTTTCCAAAATATTTGGCCCGCCACTGGCTTGGGTTAAAGTAAGAAACTCTATATCGTCAACCATATAGGTTCTTAAGGCATTGCCCGTACCATTGGCCGTAGCCTTAAAACCGATATTCACCGTTTGACCATGATAAGCCGAAAGATCGATAATTCCGGATTCTACCCAGCTAATGTCACCTTCTGAAGGCTCGGAAAAGGACAGGGGAGCCCATGTAGCGGTTGAGACATTCCCTGCATAATTTGTGGAAATATGTAAGCTCAAATCATTGGATACATCATCACCATCTTTATAGGCCGAGACAAATTTTAATGCAATCGAATCGGTAATATCCAAGTTTACCATAGGGGAAATCAACCAATTCTCACTTGCCGTTGTTGAATTTCCTTGTATTTGTGGGAAGCCATAGGTATGGTATTCCCACTCATTGACTGTGGCATTTATGTTGGCCGTTGACCAATACCCTATATGTCCCTTGTCAAATTCATCCTTGTAAGGAGGATTGATAATAAAAGGTTTTTCCTTTATCTGAATATCATCCACATAATAATTCCGGGTAGCATTCGTAGAGCCATCGTGTGTTGTCTTAAAAGCAATATGCACCCTTTCTCCATGAAAGGCATCTAGGTCTATCAATCCGGAATGGTAAAAAATAAAGTCATTGGTGGCTGGCTCGGTAAAACCCAAGCTGGTCCAGGTAGCGGCATTCACATCCCCTTCATAATCTTGAGATATTAAAACTGAAAACGTTGTGGCATTATCGGTCCCGTATTGCTGTGCCATTTGAAAGTCGAGGGTGCTGGCCTGGCCCACATTCAAATCGAGAAGTGGCGATATAAGCCAATTTTCACTCACCACACCTTCATCTTTGTTGCCTTGTATTTTGGCAAACTTATGTCCAGTGGGGGCATTGTAATACCATTCATTATAGGTCACATTCCCACTAGTACGAACAGACTCCCATTGACCCAAGCTTCCAGATTCAAAATTCTGAAGATGGGTTAACTGATGCAATGTGGGTTTCTCCTTAACATTGATATTGTCTACATGAAAATTGCGAGTGGCATTATTGGAACCATCCGAGGAAGCTTTAAAAGCAATATGTACGATGTTACCCTTAAATGCCGAAAGATCTATAAAACCCGAACTGTACCACGAATAATCATTTGTAGACGGCGCAGTAAAGGTCAATTCCTGCCAAATGGCCTCATACATATCTCCATTATAATTGGTTGAGATCCATAAAGACAACCTGTTGGAGTTATCGGTTCCATACTTTCGCGCAGAGTCAAATATCAATTCGCTATCGTATGGCTCATCTAAATCAATAGCGGGAGAGATCAACCAATCTTTGCTTGATATCCCTTCATCCTTATTCCCAGTAATTTTTGCATAATTGCCAAAACTATCGGAATTATGATACCAAAAGTTTACCCCCTCTTGATCAAGAGGCGCCCAATGCCCCAATGAACCATCTTCAAAACTTTCACTATAAGGAAGGCTGGCAACATATTGAGAGGTTGTAATATTAATATCATCAATATGGAAATTGCGGGTAGCATTGGATGATCCATCTGAGGTGGCCTTAAATGCGATTCTCGTACCAGACCCCTTATAAGCATTTAAGTCTATTGAGCCAGAAGAGTACCTTTGATAATCCGAAGTGGAGGGTTCTGTATACGCCAATTCCACCCAAGATGTGGTAGTAACATCTCCCGAGTAATTGGTTGTTACCCAAAGCGTCATGTCATTTGAGGCATCTGTGCCCCATTTGTGGGCCGATAAAAATGAAAGGCTCACATTGTCCAATGTTTCCATATCCAATGGAGGGGAAACCAGCCAATTTTCTGTGTCACTACCATGATTTTGGTTCGTATTTATACGTGCGAACTGACCATAAGTACCATCCAATCGATATTCCCAAACACTTGCCCCGCCGCTAACCTGTACGGATGTCCAATCACCCAAACTGCCCCCTTCAAAATCTTCGGAATGGGGCAAAGCAGCCATTTCACTTATTTCAATATTATCTAAACGCCAATTTCTTGTAGCATTTGCAGAGCCGTCGGAAGTAGCTTTAAAGGCAATGTGAACCAGTTGGTTCTTATAATCACTCAAATCGACCCATCCAGAAGTACTATAAGGATCATTCCAGGAAGCGGCCGGGGAGGGGAGGTCATAGACCAACTCCTCCCAGGTGGAGGCCGATACGCTACCACTATAATTGGTCGATACCATAAGTTGCAGTTGGTTTGCAGTATCAGTTCCGTATCTATATAATAATTGAAAGGCAATCTTTATGTTTTGGTCGGTAGACAGGTCTATTTGTGGGGATACCAGCCAATCTTCATTAGTTTCACTCGAGCTTTTAAAGTCTGCATAACCATTCCCGCTGTAGGTGTTTTGAATCCAAGTCGAATTGCCTGCTACACTAACTTGTGTCCAATCGTCCAATCCTGTTTCAAATTGCTGCGAAAAAGGCAAACTTTCTTGTCCAAATACAGAAGTGGTTATAATAAAACAGCATATCAGTATTAGTGAAGAGTTGGTTTTTTTTGGTGTTTTCATTATTAAGTCACACATGGTTAATTGAATTTTTATCTACCTGTTTCTTTTATTGGCTTACACTCTTATTCCTTATTACAGAATCGTTAAGTTTTTATTAAGAAACATTCAAATATTAAAAAAAATTTTTGCTCGAGCACATTTTTTTGTGCTCGTGCAAATTTTTGTTTGGAATTCTCTCAGTATTTTATACATTTGAAAAATGTGCTCGAGCAATTTTCTTAAAGAATCGACAAAAGAATCCATCTGTCGGTAGTATAAAGAGGCGCTTGACTTAATTTTTTAATAGGTAATTATGAATGATTTCACCACCAAACAATTATTTACCATAGCCCTGTTGCGAATTTTAATTGGATGGCACTTGTTATATGAAGGGCTAGTTAAGTTTATTAGCCCTAACTGGAGTTCTTATGGCTTTTTAAATTCAAGTAAGTGGATATTTTCGAGTTTTTTTCGAACCATTGCTGCAAGTGAGCCCCTTTTAAAAGTAACCGACATAGTAAACATTTGGGGGTTGTTATTGATTGGCTTACTATTAATACTTGGCATATTTCAAAGAACAGTGGCGTTTATGGGCTCTTTACTTTTGTTTTTGTATTACATAGCAATGCCTCCTCTGGTGGGAATAGATTATTCCATACCTATGGAGGGCAGTTACATGATTGTAAATAAAACACTAATTGAGGCAGCTGCCCTCCTTGTCGTTGGAATGCTATCTACCAGCAATTCTTTGAATCTTCGACTCTCTCTTCAAAAAATAAGAACCAGATTGAAAAATACATAACCATTATAAATACCAAGTTGTAATTAAACAGTAGATCCATGAATAAAAAGAAGGCTCAAGAAAAGGATGTAAAGCCGCCTGTTTCAAGAAGAAATATCATCAAGGGCATAGGCGCAATTTCAGTTTTGGGGGCATTTGGGTATAACTTCTCCAAAAGTCTTTCCCCTAAAAAGGCAGAAAAAAAAGATGTATTGGCAGAGTTAGGATTTACTAACAATGTTTCGGAAGACATTGGCGAAAATAACAATGGCAATAGTAGTGAAACGGTTCGAATGGGTATCATAGGAACAGGCCCCAGGGGAATGGAAATATTGCTATCACTTGGTTACCGGCCTAAAAAAGAGCTCGATGAGTTGTCAAATAAGAATATGGGCGAAATTGAAGATTGGGTGCAAAATGATGATTTAAATGTAGAATTGGTTGGTATTTGCGATGTGTTCGACGACCATGCCCACCTAGCGCTCGATGCCTCACAAAATTCTAGACATTCATACAAGGGTGGAACCTCGTTGAACCAAGCGATCCGTTATAAGCACTACCGTGATTTACTCGACAACAAAGACATCGATGCTGTGATCATAGCTACTCCCGACCATCATCATGCACAAATGACCATTGATGCCATTCAAGCCGGTAAGCATGTTTACTGTGAAAAAGCATTGTGTAGGACTGAAGAAGAGGTGTTTCAAGTTGAGGAGGTGGTTAAAGGTAGCGATAGGGTTTTTCAATTGGGGCATCAGTATACACACAGTCCTGTTTTTAAACACGCGAAAGACTTGATTGACCAAAATATATTGGGACCTGTTACGTTGGTTGAAACCACAACTAATAGAAATACTGCCTCCGGAGCTTGGATAAGACACAAAAATGAAAATGGGACTTTAAAGCCAGGGGATGTCAATTCTATAGACTGGAATCAATGGTTGGGCACTAGTCCAAAAATACCTTTTAGCTTGGACCGGTATTACGGGTGGACCAAATGGTTCGATTATGGAAATGGTCCTTGGGGACAATTATTCTCACACGAATATGATGCCATAAACGGATTGTTGGGTTTGGGAACCCCTAGTTCTTGTGTAGCTTCCGGCGGTGTCTATTTCTGGAAAGACGGAAGAGAAACCCCTGATACCTTTAATGCACTTTTTGAATACCCTCACAAGGACTTAAGTTTAATGTACAGCTTGTCATTATCTAGTAGCCATACCAGAGGGCGTGTAATAATGGGGCGAGACGCCACTATGAATGTCGGTGGTTCTTTGGTTGTTACTGCGGACCCATCCTCTGACCGGTATAAAAAACATATTGAAAGTGGAAATTTTGACTTATTAAATCCAATATACGAACTAGGGCCGGACGAACCGGATATGGATGCGGTTTCCTCGGCTACGGCTAAATATTATGCGGATAGGGGTTTATCCAAAACTACATTCAATGGAAAAAACATAGACTTAACCTACTTACATCTTAAAGATTGGCTAAACGTAATAAGACATGGTGGAAACACAAAATGTAATATTGATTTAAGCGTAAAAGAGATGATAACCATTTTAATGGCAACCAAATCTTTTAAAGAGAAAAGAAGGGTAACCTGGGATTCCGTAAACCGAAAAATCATTTAAAAAAATAGTGAAACTGAAACTAATTCAAATTTTAAAATCAGTGGGGCCTGCCTTTATTATGGCCTCGGTGGTAATTGGACCGGGAAGTATCACGGTTGCTTCCAGTGTTGGCTCAGAATCAGGATATGAATTGTTATGGGTCATTGCTATTTCCACTTTATTGATGGTGGTATATACAAGTATGGGCGTTCGGTTTGGACTCACAAATGAAACTTCTTTTTTACAGACGGTAGCCAATAACTACAGTAAAAAATTTGCTGTTTTTATTGGGTTAGCTGTATTCTTTGCAGCCGCAAGTTGGCAATTTGGCAACAATCTTGGAATAGGTATAGCCATGCACGAAATTACAAATGTACAAGCATATGTCTGGCCTATGGTATTTACTCCCATGGGGATAGTCCTCATCTTTTATGCCAAAAACCTATATAAAATATTGGAAAAACTAATGATGATTATGGTATTGATCATGATTTTGTCGTTTTCAGTTAATATCATTCTGATAAAGCCTGACCTTTTTGAAGTTTCAAAAGGGTTTATTCCATCAAAATCTGACCTTACAGATTTAAATGTGATAACCGCATTGGTAGGGACAACCTTTGCTTTACCTGCTGCAATGTACCAAGCTTATTTGGTAAAGGATAAAGGTTGGGGAACCAATAATTTAAGAGAAGGGGTAATTAGTACTAACATGGGAGTAGTGACACTGTCCTTAATAACAATGATGATTGTTATCACCTCAGGAGCCACTTTGTATCCGAATATAAGGGTAAACAGTGCCGCCGGTATGGCTTTACAACTGGAATTGCTTTTTGGATCATATGCCAAGTATATTTTTAGTATTGGGTTATGCGCAGCAGCATTTTCCTCTTTGATGATCAATGCCGTTATCGGAGGAGGGTTACTCGCCGATAGTTTAGGCATGGGCCGTTCAATGAATACCAAAATGCCAAGACTATTCACCGCTATTATTTTGACTATAGGTATGATAATTTCGGTTTTTTTTAAAGGGAATGTCATTTACGCAATGATTATGGCCCAAGCTTCTTCCATTCTGGGTGTGCCCTTTATTGCCATTGGTTTAATACTGGTGTTGAACAATAAAAAAATAATGAAGAATGAGACGAATAACTGGAAAGAGAACCTGTTTGCAATAGTTGGATTCTTTTTGATTTGCATAATGGTTTATTTCATGTACCATAAGTTAATTCAGCATATTAGTACTTTATAATGAATGTAATTAAGTTAACAAAAAAGCTACTTCGTTTTAATACAATAAACCCTCCGGGGAATGAAGCGGGCATTGCCAAATATATCGGGAACATTCTTGCCGAAAATGGTTTTGAAATAGAATATCCAGAGCACTGTGCAAACCGTCTAAACGTCATTGCAAGTAGAGGGATTTCAGACTTGGTCCCTCCCATAATTTTAACAGGGCATCTTGATGTGGTACCATTAGGAGAAAAGGATTGGAGCTACAGTCCGTTTGAGGGGGATATCAATGGTGATAGATTATACGGAAGAGGCGCCACGGACATGAAAGGAGGGGTTGCAGCAATGATTATTGCAGCCATTGATGCTTTTTCTTGCAGTACACCTATAGGGGGCATCAAACTGATTTTTACAGCTGATGAGGAGTTGGGGTGCCATGGAGCCAAAAAGTTGTTTGCCTCGGGTTATGATATTGGACAGGCCAGTGCCATAGTTGTTGGTGAACCCACCTCTAACAAACCGTTAATTGCACATAAAGGCGGGCTGTACATGAAGGCGAAAACTACTGGGGTTACGGCACACTCTTCTATGCCTCATCTCGGGGTGAATGCCATATATAAGGCAGCAAAAGCCATAGTTAAAATTGAAAAAATTGAATTTGATGTAGAAAAAGACCCTATTCTAGGGGCACCCACCCTTAACATTGGCAAATTTGAAGGAGGGCTCAATTTAAATTCGGTTCCAGATTATGCAGAGTTTACAATTGACATCAGGTCCACTACCCAGTTTAAAAATGAAGATGCGATGAATGCAATACAAAATCAAATTGGCCCTGATGTTGAAATCGAAAAGATTGTCGATTTAAATGCCATATCCACTAATGAAAACAATCCATTTGTGAAAATGGTCTACAGTGTGTGTGGAATTGATCCATCCAAAGATGAAAGCCCCAAATCTGCCCCCTATTTGACCGATGCGGCAGTGCTTACACCATGGCTAAAGAACGCTCCCACAGTAATACTTGGACCAGGGGAGCCTTCGCAAGCGCATCAAACAGATGAATTTTGCTATGTCCATAAATTAAAAGAGGTGGTAGAGCTTTATAAAGAAATAATAATAAATAATGCAACATTACATATTGATGAACTATAAGGAGAATTTTGAATGTGAGGAAGCTTTGGAAGAAGCTATTTCTAGACCTTCTGAGGCCTTGATTGAAACCATGAAAAGCATTGAGGGAGACATAATGTTTCTTGGAGTCGCTGGAAAAATGGGGATATCAATGGCTAGAATGGCAAAAAGGGCCTGTTTGGAAGCTAAGCTGCCTAAACGAATTATTGGCGTATCACGTTTTAGCAATCCAGAATCCCAAAGATATTTAGGGGAAATAGGGATTGAGATCATAAAAGGCGATTTACTTGATAAAGATTTTATGAGTTCTTTGCCAGAAGTGCAAAACGTTATTTTTTTGGCTGGAATGAAATTTGGTACAGATGGAAATGAGGCACGTACTTGGGCCATTAACTCCTACCTGCCAGGGCTTGTGGCAGAGAAATTTAAAAACTCCAGAATCTTGGCCTTCTCAACCGGGTGTGTATACCCATTGGTTGATGTCAAAAGTGGAGGGTCAAAAGAATTGGATTTTGTGGGACCTGTCGGAGAGTATGCACAGTCATGCCTAGGTCGTGAGAGACTATTTGAGTTTGGCTCTACCAAACACGGAACCCCAGTTGCATTAATTAGACTGAATTACTCTGTTGAGATGCGGTACGGGGTTTTGGTAGATATTGCAACGAAGGTGTATAATGAAGAACCTATTAACATTTCAATGGGTTACGCCAATGTTATATGGCAAGGAGACGCCAATGATATGATATTACGTGCATTAAAGTTTTGTGGCTCTCCGGCAAGATATTTAAATATAAGTGGTCCTGAGACATTATCTGTACGGGAGGTGGCCATCAAATTTGGCGAGCTGATGAACAAGAACGTGGTAGTAAAAGACTCGGAAAATACGACCGCATATCTTGTCAATTGTTCACAAGCATATGAGCTGTTGGGTAAGCCAAAAACAGCACTCAATCAAATAATTGTATGGACAGCCAATTGGATACTGGCAGAAAAGAAAACCCACAATAAGCCAACACGCTTTGAAGTCAGGAGCGGTAATTACTAAGATATTTCATGAAAAAAGAACTTCCAAGAGAGATAAAAGAATTGCTGAAGAAAGGTGTGGTTATACCTGCACATCCAACTGCGCTAACAAAGGATTTAAAATTAGACCATCAGAGACAGCGAGCTTTAAGCAGATATTATTTGGATGCCGGCGTCGGTGGGGTTGCGGTAGGAGTGCATACAAGCCAGTTTGAAATTAGGGATATTGGCATATATGAGGAGGTTTTACGCTTGGCCTCAGAAGAAATTGATGTGTTCACTTCCAAAAACAATAAAACAATAATCAAAATTGCCGGTGTTTTGGGGCGTTCAGAGCAAGCCAAAAATGAAGCAAAGATGGCACTGAAGCACAACTACCATGCAGCACTGATAAGTTTGACTGCCTTAAAAGGTCAATCAAACCAAGAACTCATTGCGCATTGCAAATCTATTTCCGAAATAATTCCTCTAATTGGGTTTTATTTGCAGACCGCAGTGGGGGGGCAAGTGCTCGATACTGATTTTTGGAGGGAATTTTCTAAAATAGATAATGTAGTTGCAATAAAAATGGCCCCGTTCGATCGTTATAATACCCTCGATGTAATCCGGGGGGTCGCAGAATCTGGCAGGGCAGGGGATATTGCACTTTATACAGGAAACGATGATAATATTATTGCCGATTTGTTGACTACTTATGAAGTGCCGGTTGGCGATAACATCATTTCATTGGAAATTGTTGGTGGCTTGTTAGGGCATTGGGCAGTTTGGACCAAGAAGGCAGTTGAAACATTTGAAAGAATAAAGAATGTCAACACCAATGATATAGGTAAGTTATTGACTTTAGGCGCCAAGATTACAGATGCCAATGCTGCCATTTATGATACGCGAAACAATTTTGTGGGATCAATAGCTGGTGTTCATAAAATTCTTGTCCGTCAAGGTTTTTTAGACGACATAACAACCATAAACCCTAAAGAGTCTCTGAGTATAGGTCAAGAGGAAGAAATCAATAGAGTATATTCCATTTATCCTGAATTGAATGATGATAAATTTGTAAGTGACAATATTGATAAATGGATGGGTTTAAATTAAATCGAGCTTAAAAGTTGATTCATATTCAACCTTGTTATTGGTCAAGATGCTCTTGGAAAGGCAAAAGATAACTGTTTGTCATTTTGACAACAATTAAAATATAATGGAGAATGGTTACATCTTACATGGCTTAACAGTCGATTAAACAATTTATTATGAAATATATACTTTACATTTTGATAGCATTGCCCTATTTGGCCAATGCACAACTACAGCGACCCAGTCTATTCTTAAGGGAAGATTTCAAAAAAACACCAGCTCAGATTCCTGTTTCACAAGACCATATCGAGAATAAAAATCTTATTATAACTCTGTATGGCAAAGGTGCCGATTCCATAAAAAAAAGCCATCACGACAAACCCGATGACGACCCATTTTATGTATGGTCCGGTTTATGCAAAGACACTTGGGCTGTAACACTGAAACACAAAAGTAAAAATGTAGACCTCTCAAAGCAGGCAAAGATAAGATGGAGATCAAAACAATCGGGTTTTAGGCAGTTACACATTATTTTAAATTTAGCCGATGGAACTTGGTTGGTTAGCAAAGAATCAGATTCTTGGTCTAATGATTGGCGGGTCAAGGAATTTAACCTTACAGATATTCAATGGCTGTCGCTTGACATTGCAACAATTAGCGAAAAAAATCCGGTTGAGAATCCTGATTTAAGCAAAGTTGTTGAAATTGGTTGGACCGATTTGATGAAAGGTGGTGGGTCCGAAGCCTGTTCCAGACTAGATTGGATAGAAGTGGAAGGGTTTTCGGTAAACAAATGATTAGTAAAAATAACTTATTGAAAAAGGGGTTAAAGTAAATAAAAACAATGCAATATACCATTAAAGATATCGCGAGATTGGCGGGTGTGTCGAGAGGTACTGTTGATAGAATAATTCATAAAAGGGGACCGGTTTCACCAGCTACCTATGAAAAGGTTATGGGCGTGCTAAATGAAATTAACTATGTTCCAAACATTGTTGGCAGGGCTTTAAAAAAGAATAAAAACTATAGAATTGCTGTTTTTATCCCTGATCATACCATTGTTAAGTATTGGGAGGAAGTGGTTACGGGAATAAAGAAAGGAGCAGAGGAGTTCCAGTATTTTGGTATCAGTGTTGAAGAAACGTATTATTCCTCCTCTAATACCAAAGTTTTTGAGGAGCAAGCCAAAGCCATTCTTGACAGCTCTCCAGAAGCGGTGTTAATTGCTCCAATTTTGTTGGAAGAATCCATTTCGTTTATAAAAGAATGCTTAAAAAGGGAGATTCGTGTAGTTTACATCAACACACAATTGCCAAGCATAGATACGGCTTATTATGTAGGAACGCAACGTAAAGTCAGTGGCCGGGTAGCAGCTAATTTATTTGATTGTTTTATTGATGATGGTAACATATTAATTTTAAATCTCAAAGGTGAAATTGAAAATCCAATCCATATGGAGAGGAAAGAAATAGGTTTTAGGGAATATTTTGAGGAAAAAAGCCGTTCTATAAAATCCATAGAATCCATATCCATAGAAAAGGAAAGCACTAACCTAGATCAGATAGTTAATAATTTCGTTTTAAGCGATGACAGTAAAAAGGGAATTTTTGTCTCAGGGTCTCATGTCCATCGAGTAGCAAAAATTGTAAGAGAAAATAACTTGAACGTGTTTTTGGTTGGTTTTGATTTGATACCACAGAATATTGAATTTTTAGAACAAGGAACAATCCAATTTTTAATTCATGAAAAACGAAAAAATCAAGGGTATTTAGGAATCAAATATTTAGCAGAATTTTTCTTATATGGGAAAGAAGTAAAACCACATTCCTATTTACCCGTGGATGTAGTAAACCGTGAAAATTATAAACTTTACCTATCCATGCCTTAAATCAATTGCATTGATTTGTTTAGAAACACAAAAACTATTGAGACAATTAAAAATATTACAAAAAATTAAGGTTTTTAGTTTATTTCTTACTTAAAATCCGATAAGTAATTCAATTTGTGCTTATCAGGAGAAATAAAACGGCTTGACTACGTTAGATAATTATATTCTACTACTGATAATCATTATCATTTATCATCATAGATTCAAAGGGTTCATTTTAATTAGATATTCGAGAAATTGGCTCCAAACAATCCTGATTGGTTGATATTTTGAATGACTGTAATAAAATTGAAATCTCAGATGAATCCACAACTAATTTAAATCGAATTAACCAACAAGGGATGGAGTGTATAAGCATATTTGAAATGCTAAAAATTGGTGTAGGGCCTTCCAGTTCCCATACCTTGGGCCCCTGGAGAGCGGCTGAACGATGGCTGGGAGAACTAAAACAAGCCGGGAAATTTAAAAAAACCAGGTTTGTAAAGGTATATGTTTACGGCTCCCTAGCCCTTACAGGAAAAGGGCATGCCACGGATTATGCCATAATGCTTGGTCTTTCGGGAGCCGATCCTGAACATATCCCTGTTGAAGATATCCATCAGACCGTGGCAAGGATTAAAAACGAAAAAACCCTTTCCCTTGCCAAGGAATTGCCTCTCCCGTTCGACCCTGACATTCATATCATTTTCAAACGGGAGTTTCTCCCCTTTCATGCTAATGGGATGGAATTTGAGGCGCAATTTGCTGATGGCTCGGTATTGTCCGATACATTTTATTCCATTGGCGGAGGATTTGTAGTAAAGGAAGAACAGGTTTACACAAGCCACAACAAAAAGGTATTCAGAAGATTTCCATTTCCAGCGCAGAAAGGAACAGAATTACTGGCACATTGCAAAGAAGAAAGACAATCTATATCTGAAATAGTTTTAGAAAATGAACGCTCATTGCGAAGCGATGAAGAAATCGATGCTAAATTAAAACGCATTTGGGATACGATGCTAGGTTGCATGTACAAGGGATGCCATACAGAAGGTAATTTGCCAGGAGGGCTCAAAGTCAGGCGGAGGGCCTATGACCTCTATTTTGATCTTATGACAGTGCAAAAAACTTATAATACTCCAGAAGAATGGTTACAGAGTATCAGAAAAACCAAAGTGAAATTCCGCGAGATATTGAAATGGGTAAGTTGTTTTGCACTAGGTGTAAATGAAGTTAATGCCTCACTGGGACGAGTAGTTACGGCTCCAACAAATGGTAGCGCTGGGGTTATCCCCGCAGTACTGATGTACTATATGGTAATCGACAACCATAAGGCAAATTTTGAACATGTAAAAAAATTTTTGTTAGTTGCTGGGGAAATAGGAAGTATCTTCAAAAAAGGGGCTACGATTTCCGCTGCGATGGGTGGGTGTCAGGCAGAAATCGGGGTCTCGTCAGCTATGGCCGCGGGGGCACTAACCGAATTATTGGGGGGATCTCCCGAACAGGTTCTTATTGCTGCAGAAATTGCGATGGAGCACCATTTGGGATTGACCTGTGACCCTATTGCTGGACTGGTACAAATACCCTGTATTGAAAGGAATTCTATGGGGGCCATAAAAGCTATCAATGCTGCAGAGCTAGCTTTGCAAACCAAGCCAGAGAATATAAGGGTACCATTGGACAAAGTGGTTAGCACTATGTGGGAAACCGCCAAGGATATGAGTTCCAAGTATAAGGAAACTTCTGAGGGTGGGCTTGCAGTTGAAGTTTTCTTGAGCGACTGCTAATTGGATATGAACGAGGGTCAAATAAATATTTTTAGAGCCTTAAGCATTTTTCCACTTATCATTATTAAGTAAAGTTCAGATAACAATGGACAGAACCCTGTGTAATCACAACTTTGAACTAAGAAAACCATCGCTCAAAAACAACTTTGTGGATACACAACGGCTATATTTGCCTTTGTAGTTATATCGAACTCACGTTAATTTATAAAGATTGTCAGATTAAGTCTTAACTATTACATATTGTGAGAATTCAACAATTCCACCAAAACCAAATTAAAATTCTGATCATAGTGCTTTTATTTTATTAGAGCGAGCAAAACATGGTTTTGCGCTGCAAGCGTCCCAAATACTTACCTCCAACTTTTGCGCATGGATCCTATCGGGTTTTTGTAGTGTTCCGGTAGATAAGCGTAAAGCAAAAGCCCGATAGGCCGCAACCTACTTTTTGGGTTTCAGTAGCCCATATCCTCACCCGCTCCCCTAGCCTTATCAATACCCCTTCCAAGTGCTTTGATGATCTTGACCGCCATTTGCATTTTATTGGTCGGTATGCTGGGTGCTTTGACTCCCATTGTCTTAAGGAGTTTAAAGGCTATGTCCTTTTTCTTCGTGGGCAATCCCATTACCTTGGCAAAGAACTTCCCCGGTTCCTTGGCATGTGCCTTTCTCCCTACATAGGATTCGACATAGTTCCGTTTGAATCCCGTTGTCCTGTCAAAGGTCTTCTCCGCAGCTTGGTAAAAACTATCTCTATCAAACCCTCTTTTTATGGTCTTTCCGTTCAGTTCCACTTCGGATGCCTTGTGCTTGGCCATGGGGGACAGCGTATAGGTGTTAGTCACGTCTCTTCTGCTGACTATGATATGGATATGGGTCTGTGGCCCCTCCTTTTGCATTCCTGCGGCCACAAGCTGCCCGTTCTGTTTATGGGGTGCCACTCTTTCCTGCTCTTTGATCCTTTTTTCAAGCTCTTTGACATTGCCGATGGATTCGCCCCGTTCCACTTTGCGAATCTCATTTCTGAGCCTTGCTATCTCCCCTCGATAGGGAGCATTCTCCTGTACCTGTTTGTCAAAGCCCCGATAGGTGCGCTCATGTTCTATCTTGGCGTAATATTTCAGGTTCTCGGCCTTGACCTCTTGGTTGCGATGGAAACTCTTGGCATAGTCGTCCATGAGCTTCCTTGTGTATTCCCTTAACAGGTTTGGGTCATTGCCTATGGACTTCAGTTCCCTTTGGTTGGGGCTGACCACTATTGAATAGAATTTTGGGTCTTTCTGCCTTAGTTTGGCCGTATTGGCATCTATTTCATCGACGACCGTTTGTGGGCTAACGCTGTCATTTTCTTGATCAAAGAATTCTTCCCTAAGTTCGGGCGACCTATCCTTGTTTTCCTTTTCCAGATAGTCCACATAGTTCCCCACACTGGAGTTATAGGTACTGCCCATTTTCTGTGCCGATATGGTAAGGTACATGGCTGTTATCTTAATTGGTATTTTAAACTTTCAAAATCCCCGATGCCCATATTGATCTTGAGATATGGCTTTCCCATCATAGGCTCCACCTTCTCCACATTGTCGATGAATTCAGTACAACGCTTTTTATATTCTTTGAAT